>NZ_VOQS01000003.1:0-1200000 GCF_007995085.1 Paraburkholderia azotifigens | reverse complement strand
CACGCTGCTGCTCGCGTTCGTCACGGTGAAGACGCTGCCGCTGATCCGCCGCTCGTTGCCCGCGCACCGTTCCGCCGACGCCACGAAGCTGCCGACGCTGGGCGTGATCGTCGCCGCGCACAACGAAGCGGGCGTGTTGCCCGTCACGCTCGCCGCGCTGTTGCGGCAGACGCAAGGCCCGGCGCAGATCGTGATCGCCGACGACGGCTCCACCGACGGCACACGCGATCTGCTGACCCGCCGCTTCGGCCTCGTCGAGCCTGTGCCCGGCGAACTGAGCGCGCCCAGCAGCCGCTATCCGAATCTGTACTGGCTGCGCGTGCCGCATGGCGGCAAGGCGCCCGCGCTGAACGCCGCCATCGAAGTGATGACGACCGAAACCGTCATGACCGTCGACGCCGACACGCTGCTCGCCGACGACGCGACGCTGGCCATGCGCGCGGCCTTCGCGCAGTCGCCGAAGCTGGTCGCGGCGACGGGCATCCTCGTGCCCGTCTGCAATCGCACGGCGAGCGGGCGCGTGTTCCAGTGGTTCCAGACCTACGAATACATGCGCAATTTCATCGCGCGTTTCGCGTGGATGCGGGCCGACAGTCTGCTGCTGGTGTCGGGCGCGTTTGCGTCGTTTCGGCGAGAAGCTCTGGTTGCCGTCGGCGGCTTCGATGCGCAATGCCTCGTCGAAGATTACGAGCTGATTCACCGGCTGCGCCGCTATTCCGTCGATCGCGATCTCGGCTGGGAAGTCCGCGTGGTCGGCGACGCGCATGCGCAGACGGAAGCGCCCGCCACGCTCGGCGCGTTCCTGCGTCAGCGCCGCCGCTGGTTCGCGGGCTTCCTGCAGACGCAGTACTGGAATCGCGACATGACGGGCAATGCGCGTTACGGCACGCTCGGCCGTCTGATGCTGCCCGTGAAGGCGTTCGACACGATGCAGCCCATCTACGGCCTGACCGCGTTCGCGCTGCTGCTCGGTTTCGTGTTCGGCGGACACGGCTTGATCGTCGTGTCGATTTTCAGCGTGATCGGGCTCAAGACGGCGATCGACCTCGCGTTCTACCTGTGGAGCATTCATCTGTATCGCCGCTGGACGGGGCTGACGCGCGGCACGAGCCTGCCGATGGCCGTGGCCGCCGCGATCGCCGAACCGTTCACGTTTCAGTTGCTGCGCCACACGGGCGCGGCGCTCGGCTGGCTGCAATTTCTACGCGGTGGCAAGACGTGGGGCAAACAGCACCGCTCGGGTCTCGTCGGCGCGACGCAGGCCACGCGTTGAGCGTCGTTGGCGCGAATATCGCGGCATAGGATGCCGTTGAGCGGTTTTGAGCGTTGCAATGGCAACGAAAGCAAAGGCGGCGCTTCGGCGCCGCCTTTCGTTTTGGCCCCGCGCATGCTGACGCAGAGCCGTCGGTAAGCTCTACCGGCACGCTACCTGCGGTCTGCCCTCATGATTCTCGGCGGCGACTTCTAGTAGACTGACTGGGACATCGGTTTACCAACTATCACACCGGCTCGGTCTCCTCGACCAGTCGACCGTTGTACCGGGAGGCCTCCTTCATGCATGTAGTCGCTCCGCTGGACAGCAGCACCGTCGATAACACCGCCAAACCCGCCGTGCGTGATCTGCGCCGCGTCGATATCCATCCCGATCACTGGTATCCGCTCGCGTGGTCGCGCGAAGTGAAGCGCGGCAAGACGCACGCCGTGCGCTTCGCCGGCGAGCCAATCGTGCTGGCGCGCACGGAGTCGGGCAAGGTGATCGCGCTGGAGGATCGCTGCGCGCACCGGCAGGTGCCGCTGAGCGGCGGCGTGGTGGACGGCGAAGCGATCCGCTGCGGCTACCACGGCTGGACCTACGACTGCTCGGGCAAATGCATCGACGTCCCGTATCTGGGACGCGAGCGCCTGCCGAATGGCGTGCGCGCATATCCGTGCCGCGAATCGGAAGGACTGGTTTTCGTGTTTCCCGGCAAAGCCGAACTCGCCGAAACGATGCCGCTGCCGCCGCTTGGCTCCGTCGCCGACAAGGCATACAAGACGCGCCGCTTCGGCCGCGAAGTGGCTTGCCATTACTCGTTCATGCACGAAAACCTGATGGACATGAACCATCAGTTTTTGCATCGCAAGCAGATGGGCAAGATGCGCGCGCGTTCGCTCGGCCGGCGGCGCGGCGACGACTGGGTCGAAGTGGACTACACGTTTGCGCGCGAAGCGGGCCAGCAGCCGATCGGCGAGGCGCTCGTGTTCGGGCAGAAACGCAACAGCACGAGGGAAGACCACAAGGACGTGATGACGATCCGCACGCAGTATCCGTTTCAGACGCTGCAGATCCGCACGTCGGACGGGACGCTCGTGATGGACCTGTGGATCTGCTATGTGCCGCTCGATCGCGAGCAGCGCACCAATCGCACGTTCGGCCTCCTGTCCATCAAGCGGCCGAAGCTCGGCGCGTTGCTCGACATCGCGTGGCCGCTGCTGGTGTGGTTCACGGAGCGCATCTTCGCGGAAGATCGCTGGATCGTGGAACTCGAACAGGCAGCGCACGACGCGCAAGGCGCCGACTGGAATCACGAAGTCTTCCCGGTGATCAACGACTTGCGCGATCTGCTGCGGCAGTGCGGCGCGCCGGCGGCGCGGCGCGTGATTCCCATCGAACCGTCGGCGGAACCGGTTGCCATCTGATCTTTGCCGCTGCATTCGCCTCTATTTATCGGACCTTAGACGCTTCAACGTTCGGCATCGCGCATTCGCCAGGCTTTTTGGCGTGAGCGCCCCGTGCCGAGGGCATTCGATACTTCGACAATGCACTATGCTTGAATGGTCCGCCCGGCTTCGGGCGGACGCGGCGCATTGTTCGAAGGAGGCTGTCTCATGTCCGAGGATGGCGACGCAACTCCGCCTGTCGCGGATCTGCAAATCGTGTCGACGCGCGTGTTCGATTTTCCGCGCGATCTCGTCTTCAGCGCGTGGACAGACCCGGCGCACCTTGCGCACTGGTGGGGCCCCAAGGGCTTCACCAATTCCTTCCACGAATTCGATCTGCGTCCCGGCGGCAACTGGCGCTTCGTGATGCATGGGCCGGACGGCGTCGATTACAGGAATCACAGCGTATTCGTCGAGATCGTCGCGCCCGAGCGGATCGTGTTCGATCATGTGTCGGGGCCATACTTTCGCGTGACAGCTACGTTCGATGCAGCAAGCGACGCGCAGACGCGCATCACGTTTCGCATGCTGTTCGAGACGCCCGCCGTGTGTGCGCAGGTGAAGACGTTTGCGTTGAAGGCAAACGAAGAGAACTTCGACCGGCTGCAGAAGGAGTTGAAGCGGATGGTCTGACGCATCCCGCTTCGTTGCTTTTTCCTGCCGATTCAATAGACAACGCCCGCACGTTCCGAAGAACGTGCGGGCGCCGTGGTCGCCTCGTGGCCCCGAGCTGACGGCGGGCCGATGTGCGTATTGGCCCGCCGTGTCTCGTGTTCGATTAGAAGCGGTGACGCAGGCCAACCGACGCGACAGCCTGGCGGCGCGACGCGGATTCACCCGTCACGTTGCCGTTGTCGATCGCGGCTTTCGGCATGCCGTCCGAGCCGCTCGTCAGCTGATAGACGCCTTGTGCGTAGACGTCGGTGCGCTTCGACAGCGCGTAGTCGCCTTGCACGCCGATCTGGTTGACGTGGAACTTGACGTCCGGGTTGCCGTCCATCGATGCTGCGCGGCCGTTGGTGTACGTGTAAGCGACACCCAGACCGAATGCCGGCGTGACGTTGTACTTCGCGTTGACTTCGTAGTTGTTGAAGCGCGACGAGCCTGCACCCGTGTCGAAATTATCGACGCGGCCTTGCGTCCATGCGAGGCCGATCACGGCCGGACCGAATGCGTAGCTGGCGCCCGCGCCGAATTCACGCTGGCGGAACGTCGAACCATACAGCGAGCCGAAGCCGGACAGGAAGTTGCCTGCTGCCGTCGTTGCGCCGGCTGCGTTGCCCGTCGGGTTGTTCTGCTGTGCGTAGCCGGCGCCGACACGCAGACCGGCGTTCTGATACGACGCACCGACGCTGTACTCGCGGTTGTTGGCGAACTGCGAGTTGTTCGAGAAGCCGTACGTGCCGCCGAACGACAGACCCGCGTAGTCCGCGCTGCGGAACTTGATCGAGTTGTTCGTGGCGACGCCGCTGTTGTCGTCGAGGCCGTCGTTGTTGTAGATGTGCGCGAAGTTCGCGCCGCCCCAGCTACCTGCCGCCGTCACGGGCGCGACGAAGTCGTGCATCGCGTCGTACTGACGGCCCAGCGTGACCGTGCCGGCCTGGCTCGACAGACCGACGAAAGCCTGGCGCGAGAACATCTGGCCTTTCGAAGCCTGCGAACCGTTGTTCAGATTGAAGCCTTGCTCCAACGTGAAGATCGTCCTCATGCCGCCGCCGAGGTCTTCGACGCCGCGCAGGCCGAAGCGGTTTTCATCGATCGAGCCGCTGCCGACCGCCCATTGCGAGTGGCCGCCGACGTTGCTGGTGTAGGTGATGCCTGCGTCCAGCGTGCCGTACAGCGTGACGCTGCTCTGTGCGTGGGCGACCGAGGCGAACGAGGCAGCCACTGCCGTCGCGATCAGAATCTTCTTCATGTGTGCTTCCTTCAGTTCAAGGGGCAATACGAGGCTTGGATACAAACGGACAGCGATGCATGCCACGTCCTGTACGAAGCAAGACAACTCAACTTGCCCTGTTTGGGGAAGCGCAAGTATAGAAAGGTAACCTAACTATCGATTGATATCGGAATTGGAAATGGTTTATTTCCAAAAAAGAAATAAAAACAGATGCGAGGGTTAAAAGATTGATTTGATTTGTATTTTATTTTTAAGATTTGTCGGCTGTTTTATTGGTATAAATTCTGGCGTTGTGATATGGCAACGAAAATATAATGCCGAGATATTTGAGATAAATGTTATCCGGAAAATGTGCGGAAGACACGTGTCAGGTGCCGACGATTAGGTGAGGAAGGCGGTTTTTACTCGTCACGCAGCGCGAACGAAGCGTGTCATAAATCAAAAATTAAAATGAACTTTTTTATATTGAAAATATCGCTGACAAATTGCTGCACCACCTCGAATTGAAAATTTCTTGTCTCGTTATAAACGAGAATAAAAAGTGTAAAGGAAAACCGATTTTTTCAAATCGGCACAGAAAAGATGCGGCAACATGTTTTTGCAAAAACGAGAAGCGGAAAATGAAAGAAGATGGCCGACTGGAAGATTGCCGCCTTTTCAAGGCAAAGCTTTTAAACATTTCCATTCCACATCACTTGCCCAGTTCGTGACCGATGATCCCGCCCGCGACCGCACCGCCCACAGTGCCTGCCGTGCTATGCGTCGTCTCATGGCCTACGTAGCCGCCGGCTGCCGCGCCGCCTACCGTGCATCCCGTCACGAACGGCACCAGCGCAACCGCTGCGAGCGCGGCGCGCGCGATATAGCGCTTCCACATGTCGTGCCCCTGCATGATTGAACATATCGACGAATCAGCAAGGGCTGTGCCATATCCGTCAGCGGAATGCCCACTCGCGCGGCAGAGCTTTCCCGCCCGCGTTGCCACTTTGCTAGACTGCCTTCGCCAGCAGACAACGATCGCTGGCATCGCCCGCAGCGCCACCCGGCTCACGAAGTACGGCATCCTCGAACGCAGCGGCCCCGACAACCGGAACACGGAGTCCCCATGTCTTACATGCTGCTCATCGTCGAACCCACCGAACAGCGCGAGGAACGCGGCGAAGTCGCGGGCCGCGCCGTCTACGACCGCATGCTGAAATACCGCGCCGAGTTGCAGTCGCGCGGACAACTGATCGCCGCCGAGTCGCTGTCGCCCGTCAAGAAGGGTGTGCGCCTGGAAAAGCGCGACGGACAGACGCGCCTGATCGACGGTCCGTTCGCCGAAGCGAAGGAAATGATCGGCGGTTTCTTCCTGCTGAACGTCGACACCTACGAGGAAGCGCTCGCGCTCGCCGAGCAATGCCCGGCCGCCGAGTGGTGCACGATCGAAGTCCGCAAGGTCGCACCCTGCTACGAGTGCTGACGGGACGATCCCGTCAAGGGTTTTCCCTGGCGCCACCGGATGTCGATCGGACTGCGCGTCGCTCGTCGTGGAAGTAAGAAGCCGCCAAGAGGCTTTCTTTGTTCACGAGGAGAGACGGCGATGCGATTCATGATCATGGTGAAGGCCACGGCTGACAGCGAAGCCGGCAAGATGCCGGAGGAAGCGCTGATTGCATCGATGGCGGCGTACCACGAAGCACTGCAGAAAGCTGGCGTTTTGCTCGACGCATCCGGCCTGCAACCCAGCGCGAAGGGCTGGCGCGTGCGCTATGCGAACGGCGAACGGACCGTGGCGCAAGGGCCGTTCGCGGAGACCGAGACGCTGATTGCCGGCTACACCGTGATCCAGGTGCGTTCGCGCGAAGAAGCGATGGAGTGGGCGCGACGCTTCCCCGCGCCGTTCGGCGAGGACGCGGACGGCGAGATCGAAGTCCGTCAGATGTATGACCTCGACGACTTCGAGCCGAGCCGGCCGATGGAACGCTTTCGCAAGATCGAAGGCGCGCATCACTGATCTCCCCCGCGCCGCCAGCGCGGCGCAGCGCATCCAGAACTCAAAGGAAGAACCATCATGCACAAGCAGATCTATGTGAACCTGGCCGTCGGCAGCGTGGAGAAATCCAAGGCCTTTTTCTCGCAACTCGGCTTCACGTTCGAACCGAAATTCACCAATGATCAGGCGGCCTGCATGGTGATCGGCGAAAACATCTACGCGATGCTGCTCGCGAAGGACTTCTTCCAGACCTTCACGAACAAGACGCTGTGCAACGCGAAGGAGAGCGCAGAGGCGCTGATCTGCCTGTCGTGCGACAGCCGCGCGCAAGTCGACCAACTCGCCGACAAGGCGCTCGCCGCGGGCGGCGCCCAGCCGCGCCCGGCGCAGGATCACGGCTTCATGTACGGACGCAGCATCGAGGATATCGACGGCCACATCTGGGAACTGATGTACATGGACCCGAACGCGCCGATGCTGGCGGCGGACGCCACCTGAGGCCGCCGTGACGACGGCTGCGACGCATCGTGCCATCGAGGCGGTCTGGCGGATCGAATCCGCGAAGGTCATCGCTCACGTCGCGCGGATCGTGCGCGACGTCGGCGTGGCCGAGGAACTCGCGCAGGACGCGCTGGTGGCCGCGCTCGAAACCTGGCCGCGCGCGGGCGTGCCCGACAACCCTGGAGCGTGGCTGATGGCGACGGCAAAGAACCGCGCGCTCGACCGCTGGCGCCAGGATGCGCTGCACGCGCGCAAACACGAGGAACTGGGTGCGGACATGGACGCGCGCGAGGCGCATATCGTGCCCGATTTCGTCGATGCACTCGACGCCGCGCGCGCCGACGACATCGGCGACGATCTGCTGAGGCTCGTGTTCACTGCGTGCCACCCGGTGCTGTCGAAAGACGCGCGCGTGTCGCTCACGCTGCGGCTGCTCGGCGGTCTGACGACGGATGAAATCGCGCGCGCCTTTCTCGTGCCCGAACCGACCATCGCGCAGCGCATCGTGCGCGCGAAGAAGACGCTGTCGGCGGCGAAGGTGCCGTTCGAAGTGCCGCAGGCGAGCGATCGCGCGGTGCGGCTCGCGTCCGTGCTCGAAGTGATCTACCTGATTTTCAACGAAGGCTATTCGGCGACGGCGGGCGACGACTGGATGCGTCCGTCGCTGTGCGAGGAAGCGCTGCGACTGGGCCGCGTGCTCGCGGGCCTGATGCCCGACGAAAGCGAAGTGCACGGGCTCGTCGCGTTGATGGAGGTTCAGGCGTCGCGTATTCATGCGCGCGTCGATGCGCAAGGACGGCCCGTGCTGCTGCTCGATCAGGACCGCGGCCGCTGGGATCCGTTGCTGATCCGCCGTGGGCTGGCTGCGCTGGAGCGCTCGGAAGCGCTCGACGGCATGAGCGGCCCGTACGCGTTACAGGCTGCGCTCGCGGCGTGCCATGCACGCGCCCGCACGGCGGCGGAGACGGATTGGGCGCAGATCGTCGCGCTCTACGACGCGCTCGCGGAAGTCGCGCCGTCGCCCGTGGTCGATCTGAACCGCGCGGTCGCCGTCGGCATGGCGTATGGTCCGATGGCCGCGCTCGAACTCGTCGATGCACTCGCCGACGAACCTTCGCTGCAGCACTATCACTGGCTGCCGAGTGTGCGCGGCGATCTGCTTGCGAAGCTAGGCCGAAACGACGCGGCGCGCGCCGAGTTCGAACGCGCGGCGTCGATGACGCGCAACGCACGCGAACGCGAATTGCTGCTCGAACGCGCGCGCGAAATGGGCGGCGCGCCGGGACGGATGCAGTAGGCGTTCCACGCGCTGCTTTGAGGCTTCAACTGGCTGCGTGAGTGAGCAGCGAGCGCACGAATGGAATCGCGTGCTCGCCCGCGACCATGCCGAGCAGGCCGAGCAGCGCGACGATGGGCGGCGCGGGCGATTTCACGTCGACGATGTTGTAGAGCAGACCGACGGCGACCCCCGCCGCCAGCGACACGATATACGGTTTCATATCAGCCTTCCGATTGTGGTGGACGTCGCGTCACATCGTGATGACGACGCGTCCGCGGGTGCCGCCTGCGACGGCCGCATAGGCGTCGCGCGCCTGTTCGAGCGGGAAGGTTTGCGCAATCGACGGCGCCTGCAATGCGCCGCTGTCGAACACGTCGGCCAGTTCCGTCATCAGGCGCGCGGAGTCCGCGACGCCGAGCTTCGCACTGTCCGCGCCGAAAAGTTGTGTCTCGTTGTGATAGAAATCGATCAGATCGAAATCCACGCGCCGCTTGCCGGTCGCGCTGATTTCGACCACGCGGCCGCGCCACTTCGCCAGCTTCAGCGCGGTTTCGAAGGCGACGCCGCCAACCGCGTCGTACACGACATCCGCACCGCCGAGTGCCTTCACGCGTTCGGCCGCGTGCTCGTCGAGCGGGACATAGTGGTCGAGCAGACGGCCGGCGGGCGAGTCCGCATCCGGCTCGCGGCGATCGACGGCGATCACCCGGCAACCGCGCGATTTGGCGATCTGCACGACCGCACCGCCGACACCGCCGCTCGCGCCGATCACGGCCACCGTTTCGCCCGCGACCAGCTTCGCATAGTCGACCGCGCCGAGCCACGCGACCACGAAGTTCACGCCGATCGCCGCTGCCTGTTCGTGCGTGAGCGCGCGCGGCTTGCGCGACAGCGCGCCGACGGGAATTCTGATGAATTGCGCGTGCGTGCCGTCGCGCGTGAAGCCGATGTCGCCGCCCGTGCCCCATACTTGCGCACCGGTCCATTCGGCAGGGCCGTCGACCACGACGCCGCTGAAGTCGCGGCCGGGCGTGCGCGGCAGGGTGGTGTGATCGAAATGGCCCGAGAGATTCTTGACGTCGCTCGGATTCACCGAGGCGGCCTTGACCTGCACGATGGCGCTTTCGGCGTCGGCTGCGGGTGTCGGAAGATCGACGAGGTTGAGAACTTCGGGGCCGCCAAAAGAGTTGAACTGGATCGCTTTCATTGCCGCTCCTGCGGAAATCTGTCGGATGACGGCAAGTCTAGGTGACCGGCGGGGCAGCGTTCAGACAAGTGCTTTCGAATATCGGACAGGGGCCGCTGCATGCGGGGAATGAGGACGGATCTGCTAGGCGTCGACGGCTGCAAGGGCGGCTGGTATGCGGTCCGGCAGGACGCACGAACAGGCGCGATCGAAGCGCGCGTTTGCGAATCGTTTGCCGCGCTGCTCGCGTGGGCGCCGGCGCCTGCAATCGTTGCCGTCGACATGCCCATCGGCCTCTCGTCGACGGGCTATCGCGCGTGCGACGCCGAAGCGAGGCAGCGTCTCAAGTGGCCGCGCAGCGCTTCGGTGTTTCAGACGCCCGTGCGTCAGACGTTGGGCATCGGCGAGTATCGGGAAGCGTGCGCGAAAAACCGCGAGGCGACGGGCAAGGGCATTTCGCAACAGGCGTTCAACATTCTGCGCAAGATCGCCGAAGTCGATACAGCGTTGCGTGACAGTCCGCGCGATGCCTCCCGTGTGTTCGAGGTTCATCCGGAGCTGTCCTTCATGCAGCTTCAGGTCGAACAGGGCGGCGAGGCGCTGGGGCTCGTAGAAGGGAAGGCGAAAGAGGCGGGACACGCGAAGCGGAAAGCGCTGCTCGCGCCGGTCTTTGGCCAGGCGTTGCAAACCGCGCTCGACGAGCGTCTCGCGCGGCATGTGCAAAAAGACGACGTGCTCGATGCGTTTGCGGTGCTGTGGAGCGCGCGCCGCATCGCGGCCGGCAAGGCAATGCGGCTGCCCGACGATGAACCGCGCGACAGCGCCCGTCTGCCGATGGTGATTCGCTACTGAGCGACGCTGCGGTTCGCGTCGAAGCGCAACCGCAACGCCAGGCTAGAGCATTATTCCGCGCCGCGCACGATGCGCAGATCGCGCTCGGCGGCATCGCCCAATGCGGCCAGCGCGTTCTTGTATTCCGGGCTGTCGTAGGCCGCGACAGCCTGCTCGTAGGTCGGGAATTCGATCACGACCGTGCGTTCTTTCAAGCCATGTTCACGCACTTCTTCGGCAGCGCTGCGCACGATGAACTTGCCGCCCGCCGCCGTGATCGCGGGCAGCGCGAGTGTCGCGTAGGCGGCGAGCGCCTCGGCGTCGTTTATCTTGCGGTACGAGGTGACCCAGTATCCCTTGCTCATTTGATGTTTCCTCACTCACGTTTAAGGTTTTGGCCGCGGCGACGATGGCCTGGACTTCGACCGGCGTCGCCAACGTCCCCGATTCTCGCTCAACGGCGGCAGCCGCGCTTGGCGGCATGCCGAAGCGTCACGACTTTATCTCAGCCGGTGCACCCAGCGTCCCATGCGGATCGAAGCCGGTCGGCGACGCGCCGAGTTCGCGCCGGAACATATCGCTGAAACTGCTTGGCAGATAGCCGAGTTCACGCGCGATGCTGCTGACGGGGCGTCCTTCGGCCAATCCCGACACGGCGACGGCCAGTTGCACCTGTCTGCGCCATTGCGCGAAGCCGATGCCCAGTTCGCGCGTGAAGAGCCGCGCCAGCGTCCGCACGCTCGCGCCGACGGCATCGGCATGTTGCTCGAAGCTGATTGCGTTCGACGGATTGTCGATCACCGCGCGGCACAGCGCGTCGAGCCGCCGGTCCGATGCGTCGGGCAGCGGGATGCGCAGCGACGAGCGCGGCGCATGCGTGAGTTCGAGCATCGCGAGCCGGTATGCGGCGCCCAGATAGTCTTCGTCGCGGGTCTGCGCCTGCTCATGTTCGGCGATCGACGCAATCAGCTCGCGCAGCAAGCCGTTGATCTCGAACACGTCGCTGCGCGTGCTCAGATGACCGACGGCGCGTTCATGAAAGTACAGATTGCGCATCTCGACGTCGCTCATCATGTGGATCGAGTGCCCGGTGCCCGCGGGCAGCCACACGGCGCGCTGCGGCGGCACGACGAGCGCTTCGCGTCCGGCCTCGACCCACATCACGCCCGACACCGCGTACAGCACCTGCGCCCACGTATGCGAATGCGGATCGATGCGCAGCCCGCGCGGATAGTGCCGCGCGAGCGAATGACCTTCGGCGGCATCGTGCAGAACGGGCGGCGTCGCTTTCGTCATGACTCAATGCGCGCCGCGGCGACGCTCGCGGTCCTTGTCGTCATTCTTGCTGTTGCCCCCTGTCCTGCCCGGCTTCGCTCTCGTCGATGAACGGCGAGTCGGTGTCCTTGCCGCCCGAGCGCAGTTTGCCGCGCGCCTGTTCGGCCAGTTGCTCGTAGCGCTTGCGAAAGCGCGTGAGATCCTTTTCGTTCAGCTCCTCGAGATCGAGCAGTGCGTTATGCGCGCCGTCCAGCGCGCGGATCAGCTCGTCGAGCTTGATCTGCATCGCGGCCGTGTCGCGGTTCTGCGTGTTCTGGATCAGGAAGACCATCAGAAAGGTGACGATCGTCGTCGAGGTATTGATCACCAGTTGCCACGTATCGCTGAAATGGAACATCGGCCCGGTGACGGCCCAGACGGCCACCAGCAACACCGCGATGACGAACGTCGCCGGCTTGCCGGCCATCGTGGAGAGACCCGTCGAGAACTTCGAGAACCAGTTGTTGTTTGTCACGTGGCGCTCCTGTCGTGTGAAGTCCAGCCCTGACGATACCCATTCCCTCGTGCCCGCGCCACCGGCCCTCGCGCCAGCGAAAATTCCCGCGACGGATTTTTGCGGCTCGCGCGTTTAACCCTGAAACCGGCCGCTTTCGGACTGGTAATCGATTCAGGGAGAACGCCATGAACATGCATAAATTCATGCGCCTGTCCGCAGCGGTTGTGGTCGCGCTGAGCGCCTCGGCGGCCTTCGCGCAGGCGGTGATCGTCGCGCCGATGGCGCCGCCTGCGCCGCGCACCGAAGTCGTTCCGCCGCCGCGCGCCGGCTACGCGTGGGATCCCGGCCACTGGCGCTGGGCGGGCGGCCGCTACATGTGGGCGCCGGGCCACTGGCAGGCGACGCGGCCGGGGTATCGCCGGGTGCCCGGACACTGGGTTGCACGTGGTCCGAACTGGCATTGGGTGCCGGCGCACTGGGCGCGCTGACAGGCGACGGGGGAAACGATGAAGAAACGCTTGTTGGTGGCGTTGCTGGCAGTGACGCTCGCGGGCTGCGTCGTGGTGCCGGGGCGACCTTACTATTACCGCCCGGCCGTCGTCGTATATTGAACGGGCTGAACGTGCTGAACGTGCTGAACGTGCTGAACGTGCTGAACGGGCGCTGGCGGACGGCATCGCGCGGTTCGCCGCGTTCTTTGAAGTCACTCGATCAAAATAACAGGGAGCGACTGCAAGTGACGACAGAACACCTCGTCGCGAGACACACGCGGAGCCGCGCGCATTGAGCGAGCGCGATCCCGACGCGGAACTGGTGGCGGGCGTCGGCAGGCAGGAGCCGGCCGCCGTTCGCACGCTCGTCGCACGCAAGTTGCCGCGTCTGCTGGCGCTCGCCATGCGGATGCTGGGAGACCGTATGGAAGCGGAAGACGTTGCGCAGGAAGCGTTCATGCGCATCTGGAAACAGGCGCCGCGCTGGCGCGAAGGTGAGGCGCGATTCGACACGTGGCTGCATCGCGTGGCGCTGAATCTTTGCTACGACCGTTTGCGCGCGCATCGCGAAGAACCCGTCGACGAATGGCCGGACAGTGTCGATCCTGGTCCTGTCCCCGAGACGCAACTCGAAGCGCAGTCGCGCGACGCGCGTGTGCGCGCCGCGCTCGCCGCGTTGCCCGCGCGACAGCGCGAGGCGCTCGTGCTCAATTACTACCAGGAACTGTCGAACATCGAAGCGGCCGCGCTGATGGGCGTTACCGTCGAAGCGCTCGAAAGCCTGCTGGCGCGCGCACGGCGCAGCCTGCGCACACAGCTGGCGGGCGACGACCCTGCCGGAACGAGGAACAGGCGATGACACCAGAGAGATTTCGCGCAATCGTCGATGCTTATGGCGCCGACGCCCGCCACTGGCCCGCGGACGAGCGCGCGGCTGCGAATGCGTGGGCCGGGCAGCATCGCGGCGAGGCGGACGCCGTGCTCGCGCAGGCAGCGCAACTGGACGCATGGCTCGCCGGCGATACCGTCGCTGCACCCGATCCCGCCCTCACCCGGCGCGTCATTGCTTCGGCGCCTTCCCGCCGCCGTCCGCGCTGGTTGTCGCAGGCGTGGCCGGGCAGCCGCTCGCCGCGCGCAGGCTGGTGGTGGTCGGGCGCCGCGTTCGCGGGCGTCGGACTGATCGGCGGCGTGGCCGGAGCGTTCGCAGTGTCGTTTTTCCTCGTGACGGGCAGCCCGTCGCCGGGACCGGACTCGTCGTATCTGACAACTGGATTTGGCGGCACGGCCGCAGACTGGAGTGGCGAATGAGCGGACGCGCCTGGAAATTTCTGTTGATCGGCTCGCTGGTGCTCAATGTGTTCCTGATCGGCGGCGTCGCAGGCGGCGCGTATCAGTGGTTCGTCGCGCATGGCCGCACGACGGCAACAGCCGCGCAGCCGCAGCCGCGTGCGCTGCGTTTCGCGGCGGAGGATCTGTCGGCGGAACGTCAGAAGCAGTTCGTCGACGCGCTGAAGGCCGCGCGGCGCGGAGCGCGCGACTACGCGCGTGAAGGCCGTGAAGAGCGGCGCGAAGTGCTGCGTCTGCTGGCTGCGCCGCAACTCGATCGCTCGGCGCTCGACATCGCGCTGAACCGCACGCGCGAAGCCGATATCGCGTTGCGTTCGCGGATCGAGCAGGGCGTGGCCGATTTTGCGGCGACGCTGTCGCCCGACGAGCGCGTGAAGTTCGCCGAGGGCTTGCGCGAGCGCGGCCAGTGGCGGCTTCCGCAGACGCAGGCGCAACGGCAGGCCCAGCAGCGCTCGCAGGAACAGGGCGATCAGCCCGCGAGCGAATGATTTTTCGCGCCCGACGCAGAAGCAGTGGCGCAAACGCATTGACGAAAAAGCAGCGACGCAAAAACAGCGACGGAAAAGCGCCGCACGCTCCGTTTAACGCATATCGAACGACACACGACGGGCGAGCCTAACCGGCTCGCATCGGAGAGGACTGAGCATGGCCAATTCATCTGCCGCAATGACGGCGCCGCCGTTGAGCGCGGCCGCGATCGCGCTGAACCGCTTCGGCCTCGGCGCGCGCGCCGACGAAGCGCCGCCCGCCGATCCAAAACACTGGCTGCTCGCGCAGTTCGACGCCTATCAGCCGATGCCGTCTGCATGGGCCGCACAGTATGGTTCGCTGGCAATCGCCGCGCAGCTCGCCGGCGAGCGCCAGCAGGCGATGGCCAATGCCAGCAACGCCACGAACGCCACGAACGCCACGAACGCCACGAACGCCACGAACGCCACGAGCGCCACGGCAAGCGCGACGAACGCAGCCAGCCAGCCCAACGCCGCCGCCAACGCTGAAGACGCGCGCAAAGCCGCCCGTCAGGCCGCGAACAAGGCGGTGCGCATGGAATCGCGCGACACTTACCGGGCGGCCGTGAATGCCCGCGTCGCGAGCGCACTGACGACGCCCGCGCCTTTCGTCGAACGGCTGGTGCATTTCTGGGCGAATCACTTTGCCGTGTCTGTCGATAAAGGCGACGTTGCGCCCTACGCCGGCGCGTTCGAAGCGGAGGCGATTCGCCCGCATGTGCTCGGCCGCTTCGAAGACATGCTGGTCGCCGTCGAGCGTCATCCCGCGATGCAGCTGTTTCTCGATCAGACGCGTTCCGTCGGGCCCGACAGCGTCGCCGCGATGCGCGCCGCGCAACGCAATCCGAACCGCAAGCCGGGACTCAACGAAAACCTCGCGCGCGAAATCATGGAACTGCACACGCTCGGCGTACGCAGCGGCTACACGCAGGACGACGTCACCGAGTTCGCGCGCGCGATGACAGGCTGGAGCATTGCTGCAGCTCAGGGACCGCAACCCGGCAACGCCCCGCCTGGCGCCTTCGTGTTCAGGGCGCCACTGCACGAGCCGGGCACGCGGACCATCATGGGCCGCCGCTACGATCAGCCCGGCGAAGCGCAAACGCTCGCCGTGCTGCACGACCTGTCGAGCGCGCCCGCCACCGCGACGCATATCGCGACCAAGCTCGCCCGCCACTTCGTCGCGGACAATCCGCCGCCCGATGTCGTCGATCAGCTGGCGACGGCGTTCATGCGCAGCCGCGGCGATCTGCCGACTGTGTATCGCGCGTTGATCGCAAGCGACGCCGCGTGGTCGCCCGTTGCCGTCAAGTTCAAGTCGCCGTGGGAATGGACGATTTCGTCGATGCGCGGTCTCGGCATGCACGACCCGAACGACGGCGCGCGCGCCGTGCAGATGGCGCCCGTTCTCACGCAACTGGGCCAACAGGTGTGGCGGCCGGGCTCGCCCGCCGGATACGACGACATCGCCGCAAGCTGGGCCGCGCCCGATGCGCTCGTGCGGCGCGTCGAGATCGCGCAGCGTTTCGCGGCGCGCGTCGGCGACCGGCTCGATGCGCGCGCGCTCGGCCCGACGCTGATGGCGGGCTCGCTCAGCGAGCCGACGCAGGTGGCCGTGTCGCGCGCCGAAAGCGCCTCGACGGCGCTGGCGCTGCTGCTCGTTTCGCCCGATTTCCAACGGAGGTGATCATGCTCACTCGCCGCAGCTTCATGCGTGTCGCCGCCGCTGGTGCAGGCGCGATGCTGGTCGCGCCGCAGATGGTGTTCGCGCGCGCCGCGACCGACCGCCGCTTCGTGTTCGTGATCCAGCGCGGCGCCGCCGACGGCCTGAACATCGTCGTGCCGTATGCCGAGCCTGCCTATTCGACGCTGCGCGGAGCGCTGGCTGTCGATACGTCGACGTCGACGAAACTCGACGGCACGTTCGCACTGCATCCGTCGCTCGTTCAGATCGGGCAGATGTATGGCCAGCGCGAAGCGCTGTTCGTGCACGCAGTTGCGTCGCCGTATCGGGACCGCTCTCATTTCGACGGACAGAACGTGCTGGAGACGGGCGGGACGTCCGCGTATCAGGTGAAGGACGGCTGGCTCAATCGGCTCGTCGGCATGATGCCGGGCTCGAATCCGTCGAACAGCGCGGCAACGCATGAGAACGCGATCGCGTTCGCGCCGACCGTGCCGATGGCGTTGCGCGGGCAGGCGAATGTCGCGTCGTATGCGCCTTCCGGTTTGCCGCAGGCGCCCGACGATCTGCTCGCGCGCGTCTCGCAACTCTACGAACAGGATGCGCAACTGCGTCCGCTGTGGGAATCGGCGATGGCGGCGCGCGGCCTGGCGGGCGACGCGGGCGCGCGTCAGGACCCGGCGAGTCTTGGCAAGCTCGCGGCCGGTTTTCTCGCGCGCGACGACGGGCCTCGCATCGCGATGATCGAAACGGGCGGCTGGGACACGCACAGCGCGCAGATGCCGCGCCTCGCCGCTCAACTGAAGGCGCTCGACACGATGCTCGCTGCGTTGCGCGACGGACTCGGCCCGGTCTGGAACAAGACGACGGTGCTGGTCGCCACCGAGTTCGGACGCACCGCGGCGGCGAACGGGACGGGCGGCACGGATCACGGTACGGCGTCGGTGGCGATGGTGATCGGCGGCGCTGTGGCGGGCGGGCGCGTGATCGCCGACTGGCCGGGCTTGCGAAATGGCGACCTGCATGAAGGCCGCGACCTCAAACCGACGGTGTCGCTCGACGCGCTGATCGCAGGTGTCGCGAGTGAAAGCCTGGCACTCGATCCGCATCGCGCCGCGCGCACGCTGTTCGCACAGGCTGGCAGCACGCAGCCGATGACGGGCCTCATCCGCGTGTAGCGCGCGGATTTAACAATCAAGCCATCCGGCTATGACACAGGGAGAGAATCTCAATGGATGCACCGAGCCCGAAATCTACGAAGTTGCGCGCGCTGCTGGCAGGCGCGCTCTGCGCATCGACGCTGTCCGCCTGCTACGTCGCCGAGCCCGTCAGACCCGCGCAGCCCGCGCCCGTGGTCGAAGTGATGCCCCCGCCGCCGGCGCCGGGCTACCACTGGGTGAAGGGTCACTATCGTTGGGAAGGCAATCACTGGCAGTGGGTGCCGGGTCACTGGCGGCCCGTCTGAGCCCGTCCCGATCCGTCGCGAAAAAATAAACGATTGCGCGTGTCGATCTGAAGATGGCTTACTCGTCGTAGTGGTGAAGACTCGCTCATCGGCGAAACTTCGTCACTCATGAAACCTCTTCACATCAGGAGACACGATCATGTCCACGCCAGCCGTCAAACCCATCCCCGAAGGGATGCATACGTTGACACCGCACATCATCGTCGCGGGCGCGGCCGAAGCAATCGATTTTTACAAGAAAGCGTTCAATGCAGTCGAGCAGGTGCGCCTGCCCGGCCCTGGCGGCAAGCTGATGCACGCGTCGCTGAAAATCGGCGATTCGACGCTGATGCTCGTCGACGAAATGCCCGATTGCGGCGGCGGGGCATCGTATGGGCCGAAGGCGCTCAAGGGCACGCCTGTCGTGCTGCATCTGTATGTCGAAGACGCGGACGCGACCATCGCGCAGGCGGAAGCAGCGGGCGCCAAGGTGACGATGCCCGCCACCGACATGTTCTGGGGCGACCGTTATGGCCAGGTGGAAGACCCGTTCGGCCACCGCTGGTCCGTCGCGACGCACAAGCGCGACGTGACGCCCGACGAGATGAAGTCGGCGATGGAACAGATGGCGCAAGGCCGTCAATAACGGATATCACGGGCGAGGCGCTGCCGTGAACCGTGCGGTCGATACGCGCCGCGCCCGTCACCGCAACTCAAGGAGATGTGATGGACAAGATTGCGACGTGTCTGTGGTTCGACGGCAACGCGGAGGAAGCCGTCAGGTTTTACACGGGCATCTTCAAGAATTCCAGCATCGGTGACGTGACCCATTACGGCGATGCCGTACCCGGCAAGGCGGGCGAGGTGCTCACGATCACCTTCCAGCTGGAAGGCCGCGAATTCGTCGCGTTGAACGGCGGCCCGCAGTACAAGTTCTCGCCGGCCATTTCGATGTTTGTAAAGTGTGAAACGCAAGACGAAGTCGATACGTTGTGGGACAAGCTGCTCGAAGGCGGCGGCTCGCCCGTGCAATGCGGCTGGCTGACGGATCGGTATGGCATGTCGTGGCAGATCGTGCCGACCGTCATGATGAAGTTCCTGACGGGCAAGGATCCGGCGAGAACCCAACGCGCGATGCAGGCGATGATGCAAATGGTCAAGCTCGACATCAGGACGCTCGAGGCGGCGTACAACCAGGAGTGAGTCCGCGCTTCATGCCGCGCCGTTCGCTTTGGCGCGCGTATCTGCGATGATCTGCGCTTTCCCTCCTGCCAGATACGCGCGATGAATCCTTCTGCATTTGACATCCGTCGAGACATCGAAACCGATCGACTGATCTTGCGTCCGCATGTCCGCGAAGACTTCGACGACAGCTACGCGCTCTGGTCCGACGAGATCGTCACGCGGTTTATCGGCGGCAAGCTGTTTAGCCGTGAGGACGTGTGGTCGCGGCTGTTGCGCTATGTGGGACATTGGACGCTGCTCGGCTATGGCTACTGGGTGATCCGCGAGAAGGGCGGTGGGCGGTTCGTCGGCGAGATCGGCTTCGCGGACTACCAGCGCGAGATCGATCCGCCGCTTGGCGGCGCGCCAGAGATCGGCTGGGCGCTGATGCCGTCGATGCACGGCGTCGGCTACGCGACGGAAGCCGTGCGCGGCGCGCTGACATGGGCCGACGCGACGTGGCCGGGGCGCGATACGGTGTGCATCATCGCGCCGGATAACGTGCCGTCACGACGGGTCGCCGCGAAATGCGGCTACGTCGAAGAACGGCAGAGCACTTACAAGGGCAACCCGACCGGGGTGTTTCGGCGGATGGGTTAGGTCCGCTGCGCCGCGATACACGTCTGCAACGTGCGCCGTTGCGTGCCTTGCGCGTCGAAGTTCGCGGCGTCGAGCCATTCCGCGAAGCCCGCGCGCAGCGCCGGCCATTCGCTATCGACAATCGAGAACCACGCCGTATCGCGGTTGCGCCCCTTGTAGGTAACGGCCTGGCGGAAGATGCCTTCGAATGTGAAGCCGAAGCGGGCTGCTGCCGCACGCGATGGCGCGTTCAGCGAATCGCACTTCCATTCGAAGCGCCGGTATCCGCGCTCGTCGAACACACGCTGCATCAGCAGGAAGATCGCTTCCGTCGCCATGCGCGTCTTTTGCAGACGCCGCGAAAACACCACAAAGCCAACTTCGATCACGCCGTTCGGCTTGTCGATGCGCATCAGCGACAGCGTGCCGATCGCCTTGCCTGTCGCGAGATCGATGACGGCGTAATGCAGTGGGTCGGGCGAAGCCGCACAGGCTGTAAGGAAATCGCGGTACGCACCGGCTGTTTCGAACGGACCAACGGAAAGATACGTCCAGTCGCTGCCGTCGGGCGCGGCGCGATAGGCGTCGTACAGATCGTCAGCGTGGCGTTCGACATCGACCCTTTCCAGCCGGCAGTACTGGCCCGTCATCGGCTGATCGCCGGGTGCCTGTGCCGGTTGCCATTGCGGCATGGGTTCGCCGACCGGCTGTCCATATTCGTTGACTCGTTGCCCCACGTCGTTCTCCCGTTGCAAGCGCGATGTTGAAGTATGCCAAGCGGGCAAGATACGGCAAACGCAGTGCGTCCGTAAGAACCAGGCGAGCGCGATTCGATGGAGCCAGCTTCGGCGCGCGTGACAAAGACCTGCACGAATCGTGGCGCATGGCTTGCGAACGTTTGAAACTGAAAGGCTGTCGATACAGAATGCTTCTGATCGCACGCCATTTCTTAGAGGTTTCCATGCTCGATGTCGCCGATGAAATCGCCCGATTCAATGCAGGCCGGGATTCCGAGCGCCTCGCGATGAAGTACGCTCGCATGCGCACGTCGCCGTTCGTGTTTTTGCGCGGCACGTGCCATCTGTTCTACAAGCGCCTGTCCAGAGGCACGGTGCTGGACAATTCGCCGCGCGCCTGGATTTGCGGCGATATGCATCTCGAGAATTTCGGCAGCTACAAGGGCGACAACCGGCTCATCTACTTCGACATCAACGATTTCGACGAGGCCTGCCTTGCGCCGTGCCTGTACGAAATGATCCGTCTGCTGTCGAGCGTGCTGGTGGCCGCCGACGACCTCAAGCTCAGCCGCGCCGAAGCCCTCGCGCTATGCCACACGGCCACCGGTTCCTACGCGGCCGCGCTGCGCTTCGGCAAGGCGCGCTGGATCGAGGAGGAGACGGCGGAAGGCATGGTCGGCGAACTGTTTGCCGCGTTGCATCAGCGCTCGCGTGTCGATCACCTGAACCGCCGCACCGAACCGAAGGGCAAGAAGCGCACGCTGCGCGTCGACGGCAAGAAGGCGCTCCCCGTGACCCACGAGACGCGCGCCAAGGTCGTCGCGTTCATGAACGACTTCTCGAAGCGCGAACCGAATCCGCAGTTCTACGAGATCATCGACGTGGCGCGCCGGATTGCAGGCACAGGCAGCCTGGGCGTCGACCGCTATGTGATTCTCGTTGAGGGAAAGGGCTCGCCGGACGGCAATTACCTGCTCGACATGAAGCTGGCGTTGCCGTCGGCGACCGGGCCGAATGTCGGAACAAAGCAGCCCAAATGGCATAGCGAAGCGGAACGTGTCGTCGAAATCCAGCAGCGCGATCAGGTCGTCTCGCAAGCGTTCCTGCGTGCCGTCGAATTCGAGCAGCGTCCGTATGTGCTGCGCGGGCTGCAGCCTTCAGAAGACCGCGTCGCGCTGGACAACTGGAACGGCAAGCTGCCGCGGCTCGAATCCGTCGTGCGCAATATGGCCGAACTGGTCGCGTGGGCGCATTTCCGCAGCAGCGGACGGCAGACGTCCGCTATCGCCGACGACCTGATCGCCTTCGGCGAAGACAGCAAGTGGCAACTGGCGCTGATCGATCTGGCGACGCAATGCGAAGCGCAGGTCGTCAGCGACTGGAAGGCTTATTGCGAAGCATTCGATCGCGGCGCCTTCAATCTGGGCACCAGGGCGTGATTTCGAAGCATCGAACGTTGATCGCGTAAACGTTCGACAAATCCGAATATGTTGGCGGGCTTTACGGCGACGGGCGAGATGTGTAAATCTGACGATGGCGTCGTGGTCAAAAGTGCATCGGTTTTTCTGGCTTCATTCGCTCTGCAAGTCGCGAACCACGTGAACTGCGACGCCGTTAACGGGCGTGCCCGCCCGTGGGGCATGAACAATGCCTTCCTACGAGTCACTTCCACATCAGGAGACGGCACTATGGAAATCGAAGCGACCGCATGGTTCCCGCTGGACGACTATGCGCCCGTGCGAGACGGGTGGTACGAAGTCCAGCTGGTCAGCGGAGAGACGGCGTTCGCCAAATATCTGGAGGGCGGATGGACCGAAAGGCCGCTCCTCGTGTTTACCCACTGGCGCGGATTGAGCGAAGATCCCGCCCGCGTGGAGGAACCGGAAACAATCGACGCCGAAGCCACGGCGGCCGAAGGTGTGCGTGCTGCATGGAATGCATTCTTCCCGGGCGCGAACGGCGAAGCGCACAAGCCGCTCGACGCCACGCACGGCAAGCCACCCACTACGCACTGACTTCGCATCCATCCATGCGGATCTGCGGGCGGCGCATGAGCGCCGCCGTTTTTTTGCCTTTTTCAAGCCGCTTCGCGTGCGATCGACGGGCAGGCAGGTCGAATTCGCGATTCATTGCGCTTCGCTAGAATGCAGCGATCGATATCGCGAAGGTCTCTCATGCAAGCATTCCGGCAACCCGTCGATCTGGCGCGCGCCACGCGCCTTCTGAACCACGGTCCCGTCACGTTGATCACGAGTGCGCACGACGGACGCTCGAACGTGATGGCGGCATCGTGGGCCATGCCATTGGACTTCGTGCCGCCCAAGCTCGTCGTCGTGATCGACGCGAAGACGCTGACGCGGCAACTCGTCGAGGCAAGCGGCGTGTTCGGCCTGCAACTGCCGACGCGCGGCTTCGCCCGCCACACGCTCGCGGTCGGCTCGAACGCGGGCATCGAGATCGACAAGATCGCCGCGCTTCAACTGGAAACGTTCGCCGCCGAAAAGATCGGCGTGCCGATGCTGGAAGGCTGCGTCGCGTGGTTCGAATGCAAGGTGATTCCCGACGACGCCCAGCGGCACGACTTGATCCTTGCCGAAGTGGTGGCGTGCTATGCGGACAGCCGCGTCTACTCCGATAACCGCTGGCACTTCGGCGACGATCACGACATGCGCACCTGCCATTACGTCGCGGGCAGCACGTTCTTCGAAACAGGCGACACCTTCGAAGTCGAAGCCGCGCCCATCGGCGGCAAGGTTTGAGTGTCTGCGACGCCGCGCGAATCAACTCTTGAGCGGCAGCCAGATTTCGACGCCGCCCATTCCCGTGACAGGATTGAACTGCTCGCTGTAGCGCTCGAAGTTGGGCGCGTCGGCGGGCGCGTGGCCGGACTCGGACAGCCACCTGTTCCAGATCGTGTTCCAGGTGCGGCGTATCGTCGAGATGTGCTCGCGGTGCGTGAACACGGCATAGCGTTGCGCGCCGATACGCACACGGCTTAGTTCGTCGGGCAAGCCGGAGAAGTCGCTCACTTCGACGCCGCACAGATAATCGAAATTGCCTGAGTCGTCGGCGTTGTAGCAGACGCCATAGGCGACGTTGCCGATCTGTCCAGGCACCTTGCCGAAGATCGCGTTGAAGCGCTGCCATTGCGCAGGAATGCCCGAACTGCTTTCGCAGTGATAGCGTTCGCTCGATCCCGCGACGAGCAAAGGCTTGCCGTCCACGAAACGCGGCGGCTCCAGATGGGCGAGAAGGGATTCATCCAATTTGACCGGCTCCACGAGTGCGATGTTGTCGAGATGACCTCGCGCGCGCAACGCTTCGGGCGTGAGTCCGAACTGCTCGCGAAACGCACGCGTGAATGCCTCGTGAGAGCCGTAGCCCGCATCGACCGCGACGGCCAGGATATCCGGCGCACCGCGCGCGAGACGCCGCGCCGCTTCCGTCAAACGCCGCGCACGCACGTAGCGCATCACCGCATAGCCCGTCGCCGCTTCGAATGCTCGCGATAGATGAAAGCGCGAGACACAGCCGCAACTAGCGATATCGTCAAGCGACAGCTCGCGATGAAAGTAGCTTTCGATAAACCACAATGCTTTTCCGGCGGGGTTTCCGACTGGGTTCATACGGACTCTCGTTTTGGCATGAACCCAGCATATCGAGTGGACGCCTGCTTCATTTGATCGCGCTTGCGGTTCTGCTCATGCGAGAGCCCGTTCAAGCGTGCGCGATGTCTTTCGCGGGCGAACCGAAATACACTTCGACCTCGACGATCTTCCCGTTCTCCACGCGAAAGAACTCCGTGTTGCGAAACGCCTCGCGATTCGCCGGCTTGCACGCGTAACGCACGAACGCTTCATTGCCTTCGCTGAACAGCTTCTCGATACGAAAGAACTCGACCTGCTCGCTGAACGGCCAGCATCGTTCGAAGTACTCGCGCCGGTCGATGCGATCGTCGCGCGGGCTCGTGAAATGAAAATTGTCGCTGAGTATCGCTTCGATCGCAGCGCGGTCCTTGTGCTGATACGCCGCGAAGCAGCGGCGAACGAGATCGGGTACGTCCGTGGTTTGGCTCATGGCGATTGCTCCATCGATTCCTGCACGGTTCCGTCATCGCGCTCCTGTTGCGCTGCGGCTTGCGCGGCCGCCTGCGAGCCTGGCCGCAGCAACGCGCCGCCGATCGTCGCGGCCAGCGCTGCAAAGATCGCGCCGACGAAGAACGCGACGTGATAGCCGCTCGCGAGCGCGGCGGGTGCGTCGGCCTGCTGCGCGCCGCCGCTTGCCGACTGCGCGGCCGCGAGACTTGCCAGCACCGCAAGTCCCAGCGCGCCGCCCATCATGAACGCCGTGTTGACGATGCCCGACGCGAGGCCCGAATCCGATGGATCGACATCGCTCATCGCGGCGAGCAGCAGCGGATTGAACGCGACACCCGCGCCGATGCCGAGCAGCACCATGCCGGGCAGCACGTCGACGACGAAGTGTCCGTCGACGGGCGCGCGTGCGAACAGCAGCAAACCGAGCGCGGCGAGGAACAGGCCGACGGCGAGCGGCCGCCGGATACCGAAGCGCATCACCATGCGCGCCGACAGCCCGAGTGAGAAGAAGCCCATGATCAGATTCGCGGGCAGGAACGCGAGGCCGACCTGAAGCGGCGCATAGCCGAGCACGCGCTGCAGGTAGAGCGCGGAGATGAAGAACCACGCGAACATCGCGGCTGCCCACAGCACGCCGACTACGTTGGCCGTCGCCACGTTGCGCAGCGTGAAGAGCTTGAGCGGCATCAGCGGATGCACGACGCGCGCCTCGATCACGAGGAACGCGCCGAGCAGCGCGAGCGCGACGACGATCAGCCCGAGCGTTTGCGCGGACAGCCAGCCGGCTTCGTTGCCGTTGACGATCGCGTAGACGGCCAGCATCAGCGAGGCCGTGACTGTCGTCGCGCCCGCGACGTCGAGCCGTTCGCCGTGCGCATGACCGCGGCCCGCTGGCAGCAGCGCGATGCACATCGCGTACACGGCAATGCCGATAGGCAGATTGACGAGAAAGATCCAGTGCCAGCTCAGCAGGTTCGTCAGCAGACCGCCAAGCAGCACGCCGATACTGCCGCCGCCCGCGCACACGAAGCCGTACACGCCCATCGCTTTGGCGCGCTCGCCCTCTTCGGTGAACAGATTCATGATCAGCGACAGCGAAACCGCCGATACGACCGCGCCGCCCAGACCTTGAATGGCACGCGCGCAAACCAGCATGACCTGCGAGTTCGCGAGCCCGCATGCGAGCGACGCTAGTGTGAACAGCGTGATACCCGCGAGAAAAAGTTTGCGATGGCCGTACAGATCGCCGAGCCGTCCCCCGAGCAGCAGAAAGCCGCCGAAGGTCAGCATGTAGGCATTGACGACCCACACGAGCGCGGTTTCGCTGAAGCCCAGATCGGCTGCGATGGATGGCAGCGCGACGTTCACGATGGTCGTATCGAGCACGATCATCAGCACGCCCATGCACAGCACGATGAGTGCGAGCCAGCGCGTGCGGCCTTCGATGTTATGCGTCATGCGAGCGTTTCCTCCGTGGCTGTCGGTGCGCTTTCAGTCTAGTCAGGGTCGGCTTGCGGCTGCAACCGTAAGCCGCGCGCGCATCGCTCTTCTACATACGACGATCGCAGGCTGCCAGAATCGACACGGTTCAGCTCAACAATTCGTATTTTCCGCCGCGTTCGAGCGCACGCTGATAGGCTGGCCGGGCATGGATCGTGTCGAGAAAGCGCGTGATGGACGGATATTTCGCATCGCGATTGCCGCGCGCCGTTGCCGCTTCGAGCGGAAAGCTCATCTGGATGTCGGCGGCCGTGAACGCGCTGCCTGCGAACCAGCCCGTCGCGCGCAGCGAATCTTCGATATAGCCCATATGCAGTGCGATTTGCGGATCGACGAACGAGGATTGCAAGGTGGCCGCGATCTTCTTCGCGATCGGTTTCGCGAAGAACGGCATCGGGGCACTGCCGATGCGCAACGCGATCAGCTTCAGCAACAGCGGCGGCATCGCGGAACCTTCCGCATAGTGCATCCAGTAGCGGAACTTCAGATGCTCGGCCGTGCCCGTAGCGGGCCCAAAGCGGCCTTGTCCGTAACATTCGAGCAGGTACTCGATGATCGCGCCTGATTCGGCGACCGTCTGGCCATCGTCGGTGATGACGGGTGACTTGCCGAGCGGATGCACGGCACGCAGTTCGGGCGGCGCGAGCATCGTCTTCGGGTCGCGCTGATAGCGCTTGATCTCATACGGCACGCCGAGTTCTTCGAGCAGCCACAGCACGCGCTGCGAGCGGGAGTTGTTCAGGTGATGGACGGTGAGCATGAGATTTGTCGTCTGGGATCAACCGGAATGATCAGGCGCATATGATAGTGCGCCTCGCTGTCTGTTGTTCTTCTTCATTCCGACTTGCGTCATTTGCTTCCTACACCCTGGTTCATGGACATCAGCTTGCTGCCGAGTATCGACTCTCTTAACATGAGTGATCAAATATCGACCGTTGAAATCGAGCAATGCTTGGCAAAGGATGAAGGATGAAAATCGGAAAGCTATCCAAGTTGAGCGGCGTGAGCCAGAGGATGATCAGATACTATGAAGAGCAAGGGTTGCTTTCTCCAGCGCGCTCTGATTCCAACTATCGTCACTATTCGAACGACGACGTGTGCCGGTTGGCGAGAATCCGGATCTTGCAGGAAGCAGGTCTTACGCTGAAGGTGATACACAGCCTGCTCCCATGCATGACAGATGATCCTTTGCTCTTCGAACCATGTGCGCTTGTGATCGACACATTGCTCGAAGAAAAGCAAAAGTTGGAAGACCGGATAAAGGTGCTCAGCGAATCACATGCCATTCTGAATTCACACTTGAATGGACTCCGTTCAGAACCACGTGTTGTCGTTACCGACTAAGAAACCCTTGTACGAGATTCAGAAACGCGTCAGGCGTTTCTAGCGGAGCCAAATGTCCGCTAGGCAGTTCTGCATATTCCGCGTTTGCAATCAGACGTGCCAACTCACGAGAGTGAGCAGGTGCGACCATATGGTCATGCGTGCAGCCAATGGCTAGCGTCGGACATTCGATCTTGCCCGTGCACGCGCGCGCATCCAGCTTGAGATCCAGTTCGACCTGCCGCTGCATGCCGTCCCAGCGATTCCCCATCACGATAGTCTCGGCGATCTCGTGCAGATCCTGATGCCGTTGTGCTGAAAGCCATGCAGGGCTAAAGCCCGTCAGCATGATGAGTTCTGCGGCGGCGCGGCGATCATGCTCGATGAGATTTCGCCACAAGCCGAACTGCAGACTCAGCCGGGAATCGGCAGACGACGCGAAGCCCGCCAGTAAGACGAGCCGTCGTACGCGCTGCGGATAGTGGGCCGCGAGATGGGTAGCGACGGCCGCGCCGAGCGAGAACCCAACCAGGTCGAAGCTACGGGATTCTGTCGCGTCGGCGACGGAGATGATCTGTTTCGCCAGCTTTTCCAGCGTCAGCGTCGTGCCGTCGTCGCGGGTTCCGGCGGAACCGGAGTAGTTGGGGCGTATCACCCGATACCGCTCGGCCAGTTGCGGCACCAGATGTCCCCAGTTGGTGTCGGCGTTTCCGCCCGTCCCATGCACCAGGACAAGGTCGGGACCGGACCCGTCCACGAGATATTCGATTTCTTCCGTGGCTGTTTTCAGTATTGGCATGAAGCTGGTCCTCGTAATCGATTAGCGGAACTCCAATCTAAAGTCTCACAGCCTCGTCAAGGTCAAGCACTTTCAGCTGCATGCGCGAGGAGCGGAGCCTAAGCCTGACTGGCAATCAACTTCGCGTCGTCGTCGCCCCGATGCCGACTTCGCTGCCGACGCCCGACAGCAACGCGCGCATCGTCCGTCGCGCGGGCTTTTCGATGACGCTATATGCCAGCTGGGACAGCGCAATGACGCCGCAAGCGAACAATACAGTGCAGACGGACATGGCTGTCTGGCTGGACATGCCCTTGGTTTCGCACCAGCGCTTGCACCGGGAACAGCGGATATCCACTTGATATGGCTTTCAGCGAATCCGGTACCAATAACCATAAAGCGCATCGGAGTGCTCCCGTTTCTCTTTCTCGCGAAAATCGCGAGCGTCGGAAAGAAGAGTAGCCCCTGCCAGCGCTGTCAAAGTCAAGGATAGCTAATGAATGTCTAATTTGCCGCGTGAACGACATTCTTTAATCGAGCCGGTATTCGGAATGTAGGTATTATCCGATCCGCCATATATACCAATTACAGGTCTGTCGGAGTCGAAATCAGACTGGGTGATATCTGGAAAATGGATCGATACGGGAATTGTCAATGCGATCAGCTTTATTCCGATCGCGGCAGGCCGCGCTGAAAATTGCCCGCGCGGCCTGCCGGCAGTCTCACTGCGACCACTTATCTCCCATCAGCCGATTCGATGGCAGCTTCTCATCCAGCAGCTTGCGCGCGCTTTCGATACCCGCCACGGGCAGTCCCTTCGGATCGAGCAGACCCACCTGCACGAGCACGGACGCCTGATCCCAATAGATGTGCTCGTTATACAGCTTGTCGCCGCGGAAGCACACGACAGCGAGCATCGGCACTTCGAAGTACTTGCCCGTCGGCGCGACGCCCGGCAGCAGCCAGTCGATCTCGCAGCTATGCGTGCACGCAAAGATGAACTCATCGACGATGCGATCGGAACCGATGGTCCGCGAAATCGGAATCAGCTTGGTGTCGGGTGGATTCGAGTTGACGAAGTGATTCGTATAGAAGCGCTTGAGGTTGTCGTACCCGACGCCGCCCGTCATCGTCGGCACATGGTTGACGTAGGGTTGTGCGACCATCGTCGGCATGACGGACTCGACATCGCGCGTGGCGAACTCGAAGTAACAGTGCTGCTCCCACAGGGTGTTCAGATCGTAGATCGGGCCGAGCACCTTGCGCAACAGCGCGAGCGTGCGCGAATAAGCCATCATCGCGGCCGGTTTGTCGTAGTGCGGGCGTGCCGGCGATGCGAATGCGTGATCGCAGCCGGCATACACATACTGCTCGATCTGCCGTTGCGCACCAAGCGCGGCCATGATCTGCTCGCGCGCAGCCGGCGGACAGTACGCATCGTTTTCGGCGAAATGAAAGACCATCGGGCAGCGAATGTTCTTCACTTCGTCGAGATACGCGTCGAGTCCGACGCCGTAGTAGCTCACCGCACAATCGACATCCGTGCGCGCCGCCGCAAGCAGCGCGAGCTTGCCGCCGAGGCAATAACCGATCGTGCCCACTTTGCCTTGCTGTTCGGGCAACGCGCGCAATGCATCGAATGTTGCGGCGATGTCCTGCACGGCCAGATCGACATCGAACTTCGCGTGGAAGTCGAGCGCGCGCCTCATGTCGTCGCCGTCGTAGCCGAGCACGACGTTCGGCTGCATGCGCCAGAACAGATCGGGCACGAGCACGACATAGCCTTCTTCGGCATAGCGGTCGGCTGTTTGCTTCAGATAGTCGTTGATGCCGAAGATCTCTTGCAGCAGCACGAGGCCCGGGCCGGACCCTTGCGCGGGACGTGCGATGTAAGCGTTGAAACGGCCGCCGTCGCGGGCGGCGATTTCGATAAAAGAACCGGCCATCAGTTGCTCCTCGATGATTGGACGAAGGGGACGGCACGCGCCTGGATTCGCTGTTATCGGATGGAGCAGGGTGCGCTACATCGCACGCAAGGCGAAGCGCTTGAGCTTGCCGGTTTCGGTGCGAGGCAGCGCGTCGATGAAGGCGACGACGCGCGGGTACTTGTACGGCGCAACGGTATTCTTCACGAATTCCTGCAACTCCGCGACCAGTTTCTCATCGGGGCTATAGCCCTTGTTGAGCACCACGAAGGCCTTCACGATCTGTCCGCGCGTGTCGTCAGGCACGCCGATCACGCCGCATTCGGCGACCGCCTTGTGCTGCATCAGCACGCTTTCCACTTCGGGACCGGAGATGTTGTAGCCCGCCGAAACGATCATGTCGTCGGCGCGCGCCTGATAGAACACATAGCCGTCTGCGTCGATATAGACCGAGTCGCCGGGCAGATTCCAGCCGTCGCGCACGAACTTGCGCTGGCGTTCATCGGCGAGATAGCGGCAGCCGGTCGGGCCGCGCACCGCGAGTTTGCCCAGCGTGCCGGCAGGCACGGGGCGCATGTCGTCATCCACGGCTTGCACGACGTAGCCCGGCACGGCCTTGCCGATTGCATGCGGCCGGACGTCGTGCCCCGCCGACGAGATGAAGATATGGATCAGCTCAGTCCCGCCAATCCCGTCGATCATCTCGATGCCGCTCGCTTCGCGCCACAGCGCGCGCGTCGAATCGGGCAGAGCCTCGCCAGCGGAAACCGTCTTCTTCAGCGACGCAATGTCGAAGCGCGAAATCAATGGCGCCATCTGCCGATAGAAAGTCGGCGCGGTGAACATCACAGTCGCGCGAAAACGCTCGACGTTCTGCAGCAGCGTTTCGGGCGTCTGCTTTTCGATCAGCACCGTCGATGCACCCGCGCGCAACGGAAAGCACAGCAGGCCGCCCAGTCCGAACGTGAACGCGAGCGGCGGCGTGCCGCAGAAGATATCGTCGGGCGTGGGCTGAAGCACGTGGCGCGGGAACAGGTCGCACATCGCGATCACGTCGCGATGGAAATGCATGCAGCCCTTCGGCGCGCCCGTCGTGCCGCTCGTGAAGGCGATCAGGCAGACATCGTCGGCGGCTGTGTCGCAGGCCTTGAATTCAGCGGGTTTCGATGCGGCAAGTGTTTCGAGCGAACCGGCTGCATCGTCGTGAAAGACCATTGTCTGTTCGAAACCGGGGCAGTAGAACTCGTCGCCCTGTGTCGAGCATCGCGCGAGTTCTTCTGTCAATCGCGTGTCGCATAGCGCTGCGCCGATCTGCGCCTTGTCGATGATCTGCTTGAGTTCCTTCGCGCGCAGCAGCGGCATGGTCGGCACGACAACGAGACCTGCCTTCAACGCCGCGAGAAACGCAACCGCCATCTGCAACGTATTCGGCCCGCGCAGCAGCACGCGATTGCCAGGCAGCAAACCCATTTCGTCGATCAGCACATGCGCGCTGCGATTGACCATCGCGAGCAGTTCGCCGTAAGTGGTCGCATGCGGCTTGCCGTCTATGTCGGACCAGATTGCCGGGCGGTCGCCATGGCCGCTTTCGACGGCACGATCGAGCAGTTCAGTCGCGCAGTTGAAGCGCGCCGGATACGCGACGTCCGGATTGTCGAGCAGAAACACGGGCCATTGATCCTGCGGCGGCAAGTGGTCGCGCGCGAAGCTATCGACGTGAGCTGACGGTTCCATCATGAAACTCCCCTGCTGAACGTGCGTGATGTGCGTGTGTGTGCGTGTTTGTGCGAAGCGGTTCGGTGCCGCGCCTAGTCGGTGATCACAGCGGTCGCTTCGATTTCGACCTTCGCGTCGTCCTCGATCAGCGCGACGACCTGCACCGCGCTCATTGCAATGTCGTAATCGCCGATCAGTTCGCGGAACGCGTGGCCGATCTCCTTCAACGCGTCGAGGTATTCGCGCTTGTCGGTGACGTACCACGTCATGCGCACGAGATGCCCAGGCTTGCCGCCCGCTTCGCGCAGAACGGCGAGCACGTTGCGCAATGCCTGCGTGGCCTGCTCGGCGAACCGGTCGCTCGTCATGCGCGCTTCTTCGTTCCAGCCGATCTGTCCGGCGATATACACCTGCTTGCCCGTCACCGCGACACCGTTCGCGTAGCCGCGCGGCTTGACCCAGCCTGCGGGCAAAAGCGGTTTCTTCTTCATGAGCGTTGCTCCTCGGATTGAACGGCGTGCGGCGCGAATGCCGCGAGCGCACTGGCGATGTCATCGGGAATGTCGATCGACTGGCCGCTCTCCAGCGATGTCGTGACAAGCACCTGTGCCGCGCGAAAGCGCACCTCGCCGGCGCAACGGGCGACGATTTCGATACCGATCGAACGGCGTCCGATGCGCGTGACGCCGAGTGCCAGCGTGACCGTTTCGCCCATGCGGCTAGGCTTCGAAAACTCGCATTCGAGCTTCACGATGGGCAGGCCGACGCGGCGCGCCTGGATCATGTGCGCGTAGTCGATCGAAAGACGCTCGTTGAACCATTCTTCTACGAGCATGTTCGTCATCACCAGATACTGCGGAAAATAGACGATGCCCGCGGGGTCGCAATGCGCGAAGCGGATGCGCACGGGCATGTCGAAGGTGGCGTTCATGACGCGCGCTCCTGTTCCTGCTGCGCGGCATGCGCCTTCAGCAGATCGCGTCCAACGATCAGCTGCTGCACTTCCGTCGCGCCTTCATAGATGCGCAGCGCGCGGATCTCGCGATACAGCCGCTCGACCGTGGTGCCGCTTTGCACACCCATGCCGCCCCACAGCTGCACGGCGATGTCGATCACCTGTTGCGCGCCTTCGCTCGCGTGCCACTTCGCCATTGCGGCTTCGCGCGTGACGCTTTCGCCCTGATCGCGCAGCCACGCGGCGCGATAGACGAGCAACGCGCTGCTGTCGATTGTCAGCGCCATCTGCGCAAGCTTTGTCTGCGTCAACTGAAAATCACCGAGTGTCTGGCCGAACATCTTGCGCGAGGCGGCGCGTTCGAGTCCTTCCTGCAACGCACGCCGCGCAAAACCAAGCGATGCCGCCGCGACCGACGTGCGGAAAATATCGAGCGTGCGCATCGCGATCTTGAAGCCTTCGCCGGGCGACCCAAGCATCTGGCTGCGCGGCACACGCGCGTTTTCGAAGTGCAGACGCGCGAGCGGATGCGGTGCGATCACGTCGATGCGTTCGGCGATCTGCAAGCCCGGTGTGCCGGCATCGACGATGAATGCGCTGATGCCGCGCGAGCCGGGCGCCTCGCCTGTTCTTGCAAACACGACGTAGAAGTCCGCAATGCCGCCGTTTGAAATCCACGTCTTGTCGCCGTCGAGAACATAGAAGTCACCTTCGGCGCGTGCTTGCAACGCCATTGCTGCAACGTCGGAACCTGCGTCCGGCTCGGACAGCGCAAACGCGGCGATGGCCTCGCCCTTCGCGACGCGCGTCAGATAACGTGTCTTCTGTTCGTGCGTGCCCGCAAGTGTGATCGCGCCGGAACCGAGCCCTTGCATCGCGAGCGCGAAGTCGGCGAGTCCGTCGTGCTTCGCTAGTGTTTCGCGCAGCAGACAGACAGCGCGCGTGTCGATCGTGTCGCCATGTCCGCCGTATTGCGTGCCGCCTACGCCATATTTCAGCCATCCGGCTTCGCCTAATGCGCGCACGAGCTGTCGGCATGTCGCGTCGGTATCGTCATGTTGCACATGCGCGAGATATTGCGCGGCCCATGCTTCGATGCCGCCGGCCAGTTTGCGATGGCGTGCTTCGAAGAAAGGCCAGGCCAATGCGCCGTGTGGATCGTCGTGCTTCAAGATCAATCTCCTTCGAACACGGGACGCGACTTCGCCGCGAATGCACGATACGCGCGCTCGAAATCGCGCGTCGTCATGCAGATGGCCTGCGCCTGCGCTTCGGATTCGATGGCTTCGTCGATGCTCATGCTCCATTCCTGATGCAGCATCTTCTTGGTCACGCCATGTGCGAACGTCGGACCGGCGGCAAGATCGGCGGCGAGCTTCGAGGCCTCGTCGAGCAGTGCTTCGGGCGCGCACAGCCGGTTGTAGAAGCCCCACGCGTAGCCTTCGTCGCCCGTTGCCGGGCGCCCTGTGTAGAGCAGTTCGGCGGCGCGTCCCTGACCGATGATGCGCGGCAGGATCGAACAGGCGCCCATGTCGCAGCCCGCGAGACCCACGCGCGCGAACAGGAACGCGAGCTTGCTGCGCGCGGTAGCGAGGCGCATGTCGGAGGCCATCGCGAGGATTGCGCCTGCGCCGGCGCATACGCCGTCAATGGCCGCGACGACCGGCTGCGGACAATGCCGCATCGCCTTGACGAGATCGCCCGTCATGCGCGTGAAGAGCAGCAGTTCGGGCATCGGCAGATCGATCAGCGGACCGATGATGTCGTGCACGTCGCCGCCCGAGCAGAAGTTTTCGCCTGCGCCATGCATGACGACGACTTTCACGTCGGTCGCGTAGGCAAGCTGGCGGAACAGATCGCGCAATTCGGCGTACGACTCGAACGTGAGCGGATTCTTGCGCTCGGGACGGTTCAGCGTGATCGTCGCGACGCCGGCCTCGACGGACCAGCCGAAGTGCTTCGCGTCATAGGTGGCGAGCGTCGTGCGATTGCCGGCCAGCAGGGCTTCGGCTGCGGATATGGTCATGGGTGTCTCCTCCTTTGCAGACATCGCGCTAGCTTTTGATCGTGTTCAGCAGATGCTGCTTGAGCTTGCCGAGCTTCTGATGCGTGCGCGATTTCTCGTCGAGATCGAGGCCGCCGAACATTTCGACAACCCATTGCTCGTGCGCGACGGCCATCCGGTCGAACAGCGCGCGGCCTTCGGTCGTGAGGCGCACGCTGGTCGAGCGGCGATCGTTCGGATCGGTGTCGCGCGCGACGAGCCCTTCTTTTTCCAGCTGATCGGTAATGCCCGTGATGTTGCCGCCCGTCACCATCAGACGGCGCGACAGTTCAGTCATCTTCAGCCCTTCGGGATGACGCTCCAGTTGCGCCATCAGATCGAAGCGCGGCAGCGTCGTGTCGAACTCGTTACGCAGACGCTTGCGCAATTCCGCTTGCACGAGATTGGTCGTGGTCAGCATGCGCAGCCAGAGGCGCAAGCCCATATGACTGTCCGCGCCCGTGCTCATTTCCATGTCCACGACGTTCTCCGCGGGTTTCTCGACGCCCTTGCGCGCCGGCTTCGATTCGATGGCGTCGGTGGTCTTCTTCTTGGCTGTGTTGCTCATGTGACTTCTCCGCCTGAAACGGAAATGGATTGACCGGTGATGGATTCGGAGCCGGGCATGCATAGCCACAGCACCGCGTTCGCGACTTCGTCGGGCGAGACGAAACGGCGCTGCGGGTTGTGGCGCACGAGGATGTCGCGTGCTTCCTGCTCGCTGCGCGAGGTCTTTGCGGTGATCTGGCCGAGCGAAGCGCGCAGCAGTTCCGTTTCCGTATAGCCGGGACAGACCGCGTTGACCGTGATGCCCTTCGTCGCGACTTCGAGTGCGAGGGAGCGTGTGAGCCCGATTACGCCATGTTTTGCCGCGCAATAAGCGGCGACATACGCATAGCCGATCTGTCCCGCCGTGCTCGCGACGTTGATGACACGCCCGTAGCCGCGTTCGAGCATCGACGGCAACACGGCGCGTGTGCAGAGAAACACGCCCGTCAGATTGACGTCGAGCATGCGCTGCCAGAGCGCGGCGTCCGTCTGAGCGAACGGCGCGGCTTGCGCCTGGCCGGCGTTGTTGACGAGTACATCGACAGCGCCCGAAATCGCCGCCGCTTCAGAAAATGCCTTGTTTACGGTACTTTCGTCGGCTACGTCGACACTGATACATGCCGCGACTTCGCCATACGCGCTCAATGTTTCCCGTTGTGCGGCGAGTCGTTGCGCGTCGCGGCCCATCAGCGTGACGCGCGCGCCCGCGCGAACGAGCGCTTGCGCCGTCGCTGCGCCGATGCCGCTGCCGCCGCCCGTCACGACCGCGTGCTTTCCTGCAAGCGTGGTGTCCATCAAACGGTTCCTTCTGCGCGCGCTGCGCGTTCTTGCGGCGACAGCCGCGCGTTTGCTGCCGCCTGCGCGCGCTCACGTTCGTAATTGCGTTCCAGCTGCGATTTGGCTGCCGTGTACTGCTTCGGCCAGTTCACGTCGAAGTAGCCGATCTTCGCGGCTTCGTTGAGCGTCCATGACGGGTTCGCCAGATGCGGACGCGCCACCGCGCACAGATCGGCACGTCCCGCTGCGATGATGCTGTTCACGTGATCCGCTTCGGAAATCGCGCCGACTGCGATGGTCGCGATACCGGCTTCGTTGCGGACGCGATCCGCGAACGGAGTCTGGAACATGCGGCCGTAGACGGGCTTTTCTTCCTTGCTGACCTGCCCCGACGACACGTCGATCATGTCGGCGCCCGCCGCCTTGAAGGCGTGCGCAATGGCGACGGCATCGTCAGGCGTCGTGCCGCCGTCGACCCAGTCGTGAGCGGAAATGCGCACCGACATCGGCTTGTCTTGCGGCCATGCTTTGCGCATCGCCGCGAACACTTCGAGCGGATAGCGCAGGCGGTTTTCGAGCGAACCGCCGTATTCGTCGCTGCGATGATTGGTGAGAGGCGACAGGAAGCTCGACAGAAAATAGCCGTGCGCGCAGTGCAATTCGAGCCAGTCGAAGCCCGCTTCTGCGGCCATTTCCGTGGCGCGTACGAATTGCGCTTCGATGTCGCGCAGTTCTTCGTGCGTCGCTTCGCGCGACCATTGGCTCACGCCGCGCAGATATTGCTGCGGCGACGCCGACACCAAAGGCCAGTTACCGTCGGGCAACGGCTGATCGATGCCTTCCCAGCTGACACGCGTCGAAGCCTTCGCGCCCGCGTGACCCAACTGCATGCCGATCTTCGCATCGCTTTGCGCATGCACGAACTGCACGATGCGGCGCCATGCAGCGAGATGCTCGGGCGCATACATGCCCGGACATCCCGGCGTGATGCGCGCTTCGGGCGACACGCAGGTCATCTCCGTCATCACGAGCGCCGCGCCGCCCATGGCGCGCGCGCCGAGATGCATCAGGTGATAGTCGCCCGCAATGCCGTCGACGGCGGAATACTGCGCCATCGGCGATACGACGACACGGTTCTTCAACGTCACGCCGCGCAGCGTGAACGGTGTGAACATGGGCGGAATGGAATGCTTTTGCGGTTCGCGTTCGATGCCCGCGCGTGCGGACAGCCAGTTTTCGAATGAAGAGAGATACGCGGCATCGCGTTCGCGCAGGTTTTCGTGCGAGATGCGCTGAGAGCGAGTCAGCAGCGAATACGCGAACTGCTCCGGCTCGAACGACGCATAACGCTCGACATGCTCGAACCATTCCGTCGAATTGCGCGCGGCGTTCTGGATGCGCAGCACGTCGACGCTGCGCACGTCGGTGTAGTGAGCGAGCGCGGCGGCGAGATCGTGCGGATGCGCGTCGATGCTGTTCGCGAGTTCGATCGCGTCTTCGAGCGCGAGCTTCGTGCCGGAGCCGATCGAGAAATGCGCGGTGTGCGCGGCGTCGCCCATCAGCACGACGGGTACGCGCTTGCCGCGCGCGCATGTTTTCCAGTGCACCCATTCGCGATTGACGACGCGCGGAAAGCGGATCCATTGCGACGAGCCGCGCAGATGGCTTGCGTTCGACATCAGCGGATTGCCGTCGAGATACTTCGCGAAGAGCCGCTCGCAGAACGCGATGCTGTCTTCCTTGCTCATGTCATCGAGTCCGGCGGCACGCCACACGCGTTCCGGCGTTTCGACGATGAACGTCGAAGTCTGATCGTCGAAGCGATAGGCATGGGCCTGGAACCAGCCCCATTCGGTCTTTTCGAACGCGAACGTGAAGGCGTCGAAGAGCTTCTTCGTGCCGAGCCACACGAAGCGGCAATCGCGCATGTCGACATCGGGTTGATAGGTGGCGGCGTATTTCTGGCGGATCGCACTGTTCAAGCCGTCGCTGGCGATGATGAGGTCGGCGTCGTAGTCGTCGTCGTTCGCGACCTGGGTTTCGAACACCAGCCTCACGCCGAGTGCTTCGCAGCGTTCCTGCAGGATGTTCAGCAGGCGCTTGCGGCCGATGCCGCAAAAGCCATGTCCCGACGAGCGCACCTGTGCGCCGCGAAAGTTGATTTCGATGTCGTCCCAGTGATTGAAGGCTTCGAGGATCTTGTCGGCGCTGTCAGGGTCGGCGGCACGCAGATTGCCTAGCGTCTGGTCGGAGAACACGACGCCCCAGCCGAAGGTGTCGTAAGGCCGGTTGCGCTCGACGACGATCACCTCGTGCGCCGGATGCCGACGCTTCATCAACAACCCGAAATACAGGCCGGCCGGGCCGCCGCCGATACAGACGATGCGCATGCTGCTTCCCCAACGTGTGTGCTCGCCTTTACTTTAGGTTTTGATAGTTTAGGTGTCAAGTAAATTTCCGCCGGGCGGATTTCATGACCGGAAGACGCTGAACCGATCCGCCATCAAGCGTCGCAAATGCTTGCTGGATGTGCATTGGCACGCTTCTTCCATCGCGAAGAGCGCCGAACGTAGTAACGTATCGAAAAATTGGTCTTTCGCCCGGCCAGTTGATTCTTGAGGCGCTTATGTCCACAGACGCAGACACCACCATGATTGACGAGCAGGTCGCAGCCATTGCCGACCGCATGACGGAAGAAGGCCGTCTGGTTTCCCCTGTCACCATCTGGGCGGAGGTCCGCGGCGGTTCGATCGTCGCCGTTGCCGCCGCCCTGCAACGCTGGCGCGAAGCGCGCGAGCCGCAGATTCTGCCGGCCCAGCCCCAGAAAGCCTTGCCGGGCGAGTTTGCGGAAACCTTGATGGAAGTCGCGCGCCGGATCTGGATGGCATCCCAGGACGACGCCGGGCGGATGCTCAGCGTCGGGCTGGGCGCGGCGAGCCAGCAGGTCGACGTGTTCCGCAAGGAGCGCGACGAGGCGCTCGCCGCCTATCAGAAGACGGGCGAAGAAGCCGAATCGGGGCGCGAACGGCTGGACGGCTTGCGCAACGACCTGCGGGCGGTGCAGGACTCCGCGACCCAGGTGAAGGCCGAGCTTGCGGCTGCGAACGCCCGGGCCGAGGCTGCGGAAGCGAATATCGAGGATCTGACCCAGCGGGCAACGTCGGGCGAGGCGAAGCTGGCCGAGATCCAGGCGTCGCTCGAAGATCAGCACCGGGCCAACGAGTGGCTCGCCGCGACGGTTTCGAACAAGAACGAAGAGATCGCGCGGATCAGCCGGGAGCGCGACGACGCGCGCCGGCAGGTCGCGACGCTCGACGAAGCGTGCCAGGCGAAATCGGAGGAAGCGGAGCGCCTGTCGCAGGAAGCCAGCGAGGCCGTGTCGCGTGCCGACGCGGCGACGGCTCAGGCGAACGAGAGCGCCGCGCGTCTCGTGACCGTCGAGACCGACCTGAGCGACACCCGCCACGCCCTCGCCACCGAGCGCGACATGGCCCTGGAGCATGCCGCCGAAGTGGCCGGGCAGCGTGCGGAACTGGAGCGCATCGGACGCGATCTGGACGAAGCGCGTGCCCAGGTCGGCGCGCTGACGGAGGCGCAGACGCTGGCCGATGCCCAGCTGGAGCAGGCGACGCAGGCGGCATCCGCCGCGAATGAACGTGCGGACGCCGAAGGCCAGCGCGCCGCACAGCTCGAACAGAGCCTGACGGTCGAGCGCGAGGCCACCGCGGCTCAGCGCGACGAACTGCAGCGCGTGACGCAGGAACTCGACGGCGTGCGAACGCAACTGACCTTGCTCACTGAGGCGCAGACGGCGGCGAAGCATCGGGCCGAGGCCGCCGAGCAGCGCGCCACGCAACTGGAGCAGAGCCTCGCTGTCGAGCGAGAGGCGACGGCGGCGCAAAGCGACGAGCTTCAGCGTGTCACGCGCGAACTGGACGACGCGCGTGCGAAGATCAACGGGCTGACGGACGCGCAGACGGCCGCCGCGGCGGAACTGGCGCGCGTGACGCAAGACGCGTCGTCGGCGAAGGAAAGGGCCGATGCGGCGGAGCAGCGCGCGGCGCAGCTCGAGCAAAGCCTCGCTGCGGAGCGCGAGGCAATGGCGGCGCAGAGCGACGAACGGCAACGCATCGCGCGTGAACTCGACGAAGCACGTGCGAAGATCGACACGTTGACGGCGGCGCATGCGGCTTCGAGTGCCGACGTAACGCGCCTGACTGAGGAAGCATCGGCGGCAAAGGAACAGGTGTCCGCGCTGGAGCAAAGTCTCGCCGCCGCGCGGGAAGTCACGGCGTTGCGCACCAGCGACTTGCAGCGCGCCACGCAGGAACTCGAAGGAGCGCGGACGCAGATCGACGCGCTGACCGAGTCGCAAGCCGCGGCCGGCGCCGAACTCGCGCGCGTCGAACAGGACGTGACGGCTGCGACGGAACGGGCTCAATCGGCCGAACAGCGTGCTGCTCAACTCGAGCAGAGCCTTGCAGCCGAGCGCGATCTGGCCGCAGCGCGCAGCGCTGAAGCGGCGGCTCAGTTCAGCGCTCAGACCAGCGAACTGCAGCGCGTCACGCGGGAACTCGGCGAAGCGCGCAACGAGATCGATACGCTGACGCAAACACTCGCGACAGAGCGCGATGCGGCCACGGCACGCATCGCTGAAACATCGGCGCAACTGGACGAAGCCCGCAAGGAATCCAGCGCGCTATCCGAGGCACAGACGACGGCCAATGCAGAACTGACGCGGCTGACGCAAGACGCATCCGCGGAAAAGGCGCGCGCTGACGCAGCCGAACGGCAAGCGGCCCAACTCGAACAGACGCTGGCAACGGAACGCGAAGCCGCCGCCGCGCGCAGCAACGACGCCGCGGCGCAGCACGAGGAGTTGCAACGCATCACACGCGAACTGGACGAAGCCCGTTCGAAGGTCGATGCCTTGACGGGCGCGCAGACATCCGCTGACGCCGAATTGAAGCGGCTGACGCAGGAAGCATCCGCGGCGACGGAGAGGGCGGATGCAGCCGAACGGCAAGTCGCTCAACTGAACCAGGACCTCACGTCGGAACGCGACGCAGCATCGGCGCGCGGCGCGGAAGCGTCCGCGCAACGCGACGAGCTGCAACGCGCCAAACAGGAACTCGACGAAGCCCGCAAGCAGATCGATACGCTGACGCAAGCGCAGACATCGGCGAGTTCCGAATTGAAGCGCCTCGAACAGGACGCCTCGGCGGCAAAGGAAAGAGCGGAGGCGGCCGAACGGCAGGCAGCCCAATCGGAGCAAAGCCTTGCATCCGAACGCGCAGCGGCTGCCGCGCGCAGCGACAAGGCGTCGACGCAACTCGACGAACTGCAGCGCGTCGCACGCGAACTCGACGAAGCGCGCGCGCAGATCAGCGCGATGAGCGAGTCGCAGACGGCGGCCAGCGCCGAACTGGCGCGCGCAACGCAAGACGCGTTCGCCGCGAAGGAACGCGCCGATGCAGCGGAACAGCGCGCAGCCGAACTCGCGCAAAGTCTCGCCGGGCGGCCTCGCGAACAGGCCGCAGCGAAAGGTGCGCAGGCGGGTGCGCAGGCGGGCGAGCAAGCGGGCGAGCAGCAGGGCGGTATCGACATCGCGGAAGAGATCGCGTCCTTGCAACGCCAGCTCGCCGCGCAGTCGAAAGCCCACACGAAGGCCTACAACGATCTGCGCGCGAACGCCGATCAGTGGGTGACGTATGCGAAGGACATCAAGCAGCGGCTCGAGCAGGCGAACGAAAAGATCCTCTTCATCGATGCGCGCAGCACGGGCGAAGTCGCGCTGCTGCGCAGGCTGTCCTTCGAACTCGAGCGGCTCAAGCCCGATCACGAACTGGTGTTCCGCGAAGCGCAGAAGAAGCTGATCGGCGCGACGATGACGCAGCAGTTGGCGCAGAAGGGCTATTCGTACGACCCGGCGACGGCTGTGATGTCGAAGGTGGAGGGCTGACGCCCAACACCCGAAGCGCGTTTCAGCCGGTGATCAACCGTTCGAGGATGTCGATCTCGCCCATCTGTCCGCCCTTGAACATGATCTCGATGCCGTCGAGCGAAGGCTCGTCGGCGTGCAGACGGCATACGGTGGCACCCGTCGTCAGCGGGGCGCGATAGGACAGGCCCCAGGCGTCCAGCGCCTGCACCGCGTGGCTCGACGTGTCGCCGCCCGCAATGCCGATGCGTCGCGGACTGGCTGCGCGCACCACATCGCCCAGCAGCGCCGCGCACGCTTCAGCCGTCCGTGCGCGGCTCGCTTCCTGTTGTGGCGCGTTGGTCGCCGATGCCGCCGGGCGTCGCGTGAAGGCCAGCACATTGCGTCCTTCGCGCAACATGTCGACGATAGGCGCCGCGCTGAAACGCGGCGGGCCGCCAGCCGATTCGAGCGGGTCGAGTTCGATCTTCCAGTACGAGTGGGTGGCTTCGATCTGCGCGGCCGTCGTCGGCGAGAGGCTGCCTGCGAGAACGAACACGGGCCCTTGTGCGCGGCCTAGCGGCGGCGTCTGATGCTCGCGCTGCGCGAGCGCGGCATCGGCGGCACACCATGCCTGAGCGACGCTGCTCGCACCCACTGCCAGCAACGGTGCGCGGCGCGAGCGCGCTTCGATCAGCTTGCCGAGCGTGCGCAGGTCGTCGTCGCACAACACGTCGAAGAGAATTGCAGGCGAGCGCAGTGCGATTTTCGCGTCGACCATCGCATCGAGTTTCGCGAACGGCAACGAATAGGCGCGCCAATCCACCGACGCCACGTCGCGCAAACCCTGTCGTTCCAGATGCAGCCGCAGATCGGCCTCGTTCATCGGCGTGACGGGATGACGGCTCATCGTCGGATGACGGTCGATCCGATGAATCGCGTGCGTGTCGCTGCCTGCCGCCGCGAACAGTTGCCCAAACACGCAGTAACGCAGCAACCCTGGCTGGCCGCCGACGACAGGCACGAACGGATTCGTGAACACGCGGCGCAGCGTGGCGATAGCCGTCGCGATGTTGCCGGCTTCGGGCGCGCTGTCGAAGGTGGAGCACACCTTGTAGTGCATCACGCGCACGCCGAGCGACGCGAGGCAGGCGCCTGCGCGTGCAAGTTCCCCGGCCATCGCGGACGGCGGCATCGCGCGCGCGGCGCCCGCAATGCCGATTGCGTCGAGCGGACCGACGCTGTCGAGCCGCGCGCGGTCCGGCGGCGCAAGAAACAGCAGCGTCCTCAGGCCGGCGCGAGCGAGATGCGCGAGCGTGTCGGTCGCGCCCGTGAAATCGTCGCCATAGAAGCCGTACTGCACGGCGCCGGATGCACTCATGTCCGTTCACCGAAGAATGCGAGCGCGGCCTGCAATTCGGGCGCGTGCTTTGCATGATCGTGCAGCGGCGTGTGCGATTGCGCGGCGTCCCACGCCTGCCGGACGCTGCGCACGCCCGCCGCCGGCCCGTCCGGATGCGCGAGCACCCCGCCGCCCGACATGAAGAGCAGATCCGTGCTGCCGACCGCGTCGAACGTCGCGGGCACTGTGCCCGCCCACTGGCCGGACGAGAATGCGGGCAGCACGCGGTCGTCGAGTCCTTCGGCGAGCGGCGTCGCGCAATCGCGCGCGGACTCGCTCACTTCGGCATCGCTTTGCGCGAACTTGCCCGCAAGTCCATGCACGTGCATATGATCGACGCCCGCGAGCCGCCAGAGCGTCTGATACGCCTGAAAGCCAATGCCAAGCGCGGCGTCGCGCGACATCATGCCGTAGCCGTTGCGATGCGCGTGCAGCGCGAGCGGCGTCGCGCGGCGCAACGCCTGGATCGCGGAGAAGCCGCACCAGTTGATGCTCGCCATCACGCAGTCGCCTTCCTCGCGTTCGACGAGTTCCGCGTGGCGGCGCATCGCGTCGACATCATCGGTGATGTTGAAGGCGACCATCACGCGCTTGCCCGAGCGCTCACGATAGGCGCGCACTTCGCGCATCACGGCGCGCACGCGTTGATCTAAAGGCGCATGCAGCGGATTCGCGCAGACCTCATCGTCCTTGATGAAATCGATGCCCGCTTCGCACAGCGTCTTGACGAGCTGCGCGGTCTCCCCGGCGGACAGCCCGACGTTCGGCTTGATGATGGTGCCGACCATCGGCCCGTTTTGCACGCCAGTCAGACGACGCGTTCCCGCTACGCCATGCTCGGGCATGTCGAAGCGTTCGCGATACGCGCGCGGCACGCGCATCGACAGCAGCCGCATGCCCGTCACTTCGCCCAGGTCGTACAGATTGCCCGCGACGGTGGCGGCGAGCGTCGGCAGATTCGCGCCGATGTTCGCGACGGGAAACGCCAGCGTGACGCGCGCGCGCCTGAAGGGTCCATCGATGCGTTGCCGCATGAGCCACGCGCTCGGCAGCGACGCGTGCGGCGCAGGCTCGAGTTCCTCGATGCGCAGCACGCTCGCGCGGCTGCGCGCGCGCAATTCGTCGCTTTCGTTGGCGACGCGCACGAAGGTGCCGCTCGACTGTTCGCCTGCCATCGTGTCCGCCACTTTCGCGAGATCGAGCGGCGTCTCGACCAGGTAGTCGGCTTCGATGCTGTCGTCGCGTGCGTTCATAGCGTGTTCAGATCGGGAAACGGACGCACGGCGTCGCGTCCGTCCCAGTTCAGCGACGCGCCGCGGATCAGGTCGAACAGCTTGCCTTTCGGCCCCGCGACTTCCGACAGCTCGATCACCGTGCCCGGATGCTGCTCCGTGTCGAAGTAGACGAAGCGCCCGTTCTTGCCGACGTTGCCGCTCATCGCAACCTTGAAGCCCTGTTGCAGCAGACGTTCGAGATCGGCATCGAACGATGTGGTCCAGTATGCGTTGTGCTGCAAGCCGGTATGGCCCGCGGCGAGAAAGTCGCGATACATCGACGGCGCGTCGTTGCGCGTCTGGATCAGTTCGACTTGCAGATCGCCCGAATTCGCGAGCGCCACCGAGTTGTGAACCTCGTAGCGTTCGCCGTGGTACCGATAATCCTCGATCGGCACGCGCTCGTTATAGAACCACGGGCCGACGCCGAGCACGCGGCTCCAGTGATCCATTGCCGCTTCGATGTCGCGCACGACGTAACCGGCCTGGCGGATTTCGCCAAAAAAACGACTCATGAAGACACTCCCGATGCGAAGAAGGGATCGTGAAGAACTGCCTGACGGTTGATGCGCCAGATGGGAACGGAGTGGCGCCTAAAGGAAGCCGGTCGATATCCACGGAACGAACGCGACGAGAATCAGCCCGAGCACGAGTGCGCTCATATAGCCGATGATCGGCCGCATGCCCGCGTCGGGATTGATGCGGCTCACCGCGCACGCCGAGTAGTAGCCGACGCCGAACGGCGGCGAGAAGAGGCCGACGCCCATCGAGAGAATCACGACGATCGCGTAGTGCACTTCGTTGACGCCGGCGGCGCGCGCAATGGGGAACAGCAGCGGGCCGAACAGCACGATGGCGGGAATACCTTCGAGCACGCTGCCGAGCACGATGAACACGACGATCGACAGCGCGAGAAATGCCCACGAGCCGCCCGGCAGCGCCGTCATCAACGCGGCCAGATCCTGCGAGAAGCCCGATTGCGTGAGCGCCCACGCCATCGCCGTCGCGCAGCCGATGATGAAAATGATCGCGCCCGACAGCGTCGCGGCATCGACGAGCATGCGGGGCAAGCGCGACCACTCGAAGCGCCGGTAGACGAACAGGCCGATGAGCACCGAATACGCGATGCCGATCGTCGATACCTCGGTTGCAGTCGCGACGCCTTCGACGACCGCGCCGCGAATCACGAACGGCAGCGCGAGCGCGGGCAACGCCACGATGAACATGCGGCCGATCTCGCGTCGATTGAAACGCTGCGCATGGCTCAAGTCTTCCTTGCGATAGCGCAGCCACACGACGAAGCACAGCATCAGCGCGAGCACCAGCGCGGGCAGCATGCCCGCCGTGAAGAGCGCGGAAATGGACAGGCCCGTGACCGAGCCGATCGTGATGAGCACGATGCTCGGCGGCACGGTTTCCGTTTGCGCGCCTGCCGTCGACAGCAGCGCGACGAGATCGCCTTCGTCGGCGCCGCGCCGTTTCATTTCAGGGAACAGCACGGGCGCGATCGCGGCCATGTCGGCGACCTTCGAGCCCGAGATGCCCGACACCAGATACATCGTGCCGATCAGCACATACGACAGGCCGCCGCGTACATGGCCGACGAGGCTCGCGAGAAACTGGATCATTGCGCGCGCCATGCCCGTCATCTCGATCATCAGGCCGAGGAACACGAACAGCGGCACGGCGAGCAGCACGAGATGCGACATGCCTTCGTCCATGCGCCCGACGATCACTTCGAGCGGCGTGTCGGTGGTGAGGCTCAGGTAGCCAAAGGTTGCGAGCGCGAACGAAAAGCAGATGGGCACGCCGGAAAAAATGCCGACCGCGACCACGCCGACGAAGAAGATCAGCAGGTTCGCCTTGCCGAGATCGGGCAGTGCGGGCGCGGCCCAGGCGACGACGCCCGCGACGATGACGACGAAAACGAGCGCCGCTAGCATGTCGCGCATACGGCTCACCTGTGCGAGCCTCATCAGCCCGACGAGCAGCATCAACGCCGCACCGACGGGCAGCGCGGACGCGCGCCATGCATCGCTGATCTGCAGTGCGGGCGTGAGAATGACCGCTTCCGCTGCAGCGAAATCGTAGGCGGGCCACAGCACGAGCGTGAGCAGCGCGATCGATAAAACGATGGCGAGCGTGTCGACGAGCGCGCGCCGCTGCGGCGACAGGCGGCTGACGAAGGCCGTCATCCGCATGTGCTCGCCGCGCCGCAATGCGAGCACGGCGCCGAGCATCGACAGCCACAGGAACAGAATGCCTGCCAGTTCATCCGACCACACGAGCGGCTGATGCAGCGCGTAGCGGCACACGACACCCGCCAGCAGCACGACGATTTCAACGGCAAGCAGCAGCGCACACGCACCTTCGACGAGCGCGATCACCGCGCGATCGAAGCGCCGCAGCCAGCGTTGCGGGCCGCTTGCGGCGAACTGCGCAGCCGCCGTGGGATCGGCGAGGGCTGCGTGCGGCAGTGCTTGATCCGTCATGTCGGTCTCTCCCGTCAACGAAGCGCGCGATGTGTGCGGCACATCGCGCCGACTCACGCGAGCTTGCCCGTGTAGCCTTCCAGCAGCGACCACGCCTCGTTGCCGAAGCGGTTCTTCCAGTCGGCATAGAAGTTCGCTTGCCGCAGTGCCGAGCGGAACGTGTCGGGCGACGGACGATTGATCGTCAGACCCTTGGTTTGCAGATCGGCGACGGCGGCATCGTTGAGCTTGCGCACGTCGTCGCGCTGACGCAGCGCGGCCTGGTTGAATGCATCGGCCGTGATGCCTTGCAGGTCCTTCGGCAGCTTTTGCCACGCACGCTGGTTCAGCACGAACCAGAAGCCGTCCCAGATGTGATTCGTCAGCGAGCAATACTTCTGCACTTCATAGAGCTTCGCCACCTGCACGATAGGCAGCGGGTTCTCCTGTGCATCGACGATATGCGTCTGCAGCGACGAATAGACCTCGCTGAATTGCAGGCTCGTCGGCGCGGCGCCGAGTCCCTTGAACATGTCGATGCTCAACGGGCTGACGGGCACACGGATCTTCAGGCCGTGCATGTCCGATGCGTTGGCGATCGCGCGCGTGCTCGACGTGGTCTCGCGAAAGCCGTTGTCCCACATCTTTTCGAACGATTCGAGGCCGGCCTTCGACATCGCGGCGCGCACATACGCGCCCAGCTTGCCGTCCATCGCGCCCCACACCTGCGAATAGTCGCTGAACGCGAAGCCGATCGCGTTGATGGCGGCGACGGGCGCGAGGGTCGACACGACGAGCGCGGACGGCGTGAACATTTCGATGCCGCCGCTGCGCACCTGCGCGAGCATGTCGGTATCGCCGCCGAGCTGGTTGTTCGGGAAGATGCGGATTTCCATGCGGCCTTTCGACTGCTCCTTCACCTGATCCGCGGCTTCCTTCGCGCGGATGTTGAGCGGGTGCGTGAGCGGCAGGTTGTTGCCGTACTTGAACGTGTATTGCGGCGCAGCGGCACGGACGATGGCGGGAAACCCGAGCGCGCCGGCGACGGGTGCCGCCGCTGCCGCGCGCAGGAGCGAGCGCCTGACGAGATTGGTCATTCGAATGTCTCCTTTTCTGCCGGGCTGCGCGCGTTGGCGATGAACCCGGTCGCTGCGTTTTATGTGGTGTGTGCCGCTGGTGTTTCCCGCTGTGGCATCATGCGCCATCAAAAACCATCAAACTTCGCACGCGCACGGGCGTTGGTTTTTCGTTACGCTGTGCCGTGACCGCATGATGTTGCTGCAAGACTAGGGACGCCCAATCGCCCTGTCAAACCGCAAACCTGATTGTTTTTGATGGATTTTGCCCTCAGGAACCCGCATGGCTGACGCGCCTATTCCTCTCTTTCCGCCGCGCGCGCGGATCGCGGACATCGCCGCTGCGGCGGGTGTGTCGACGGCGACCGTCGATCGCGTATTGAACGGCCGCGAAGGCGTGCGGCCCATGACGGCGCGGCGCGTGATGCAGGCAGCCGCGCAGGCGGGCTACGCGGTCGATGCGCAAACGCCCGAGGCGAAACCGGCCAGGCCGTTGAAGATCGAATTCCTCGTGCCTGCCGGCACGAACCGCTATTTGCGCATGCTCGGCGATTACATCGAGTTCGCGCACAACCAGTGGGCCGCGCAAGGTATGCGCTGCCGCGTGCATTACGTGGAGAGCTTCAACCCGAACGAACTCGCCGCTCGCCTGTTGCACTATGGCCAGCGCGCGGACGGCGTGGTCTTCATGGCGCTGGAACATCCTGTCGTGCGCGACGCGGTGAATGCACTTGCCGATCAGAATGTGCCCGCCATTACGCTGATTTCCGATCTGTCGAATTCGCGCCGGCTCGCGTACGTCGGCATCGACAACCGTTCAGCGGGACGCACGGCGGCGCTGCTGCTCGGCCGTTTCATGGGTCCGCGTCCGGCGGGCAAGATCGCGATGCTGGCGGGCAGTCTCAACTATCGCGGGCATGAGGAACGCGAGATCGGCTTTCTGCATCTGATCGAATCGACGTTTCCGCAAGTGAAGGTGATCGGCCTGCGCGAAGGACAGGACGACAGCGAGCGCAACTATGTGCAGACCCGCAACCTGATCGCACAGCATCCCGATCTGGCTGGCATCTACAACAGCGGTGGCGGTTCGGATGGCGTAGCGCGCGCGATCGTCGAGGCGAAGACGGAGCAGAAGATTCTCTTCGTCGGACACGGGCTCACGCCGGATACGCGCGCGCTGCTGATCGACGGCACGATGGATGCGCTGATTACGCAGACGCCGCAAGCGATGGTTGGCAATTGCCTGAAGATTTTCCGCAACGTGCACGAAGCGCGTGACGCGCTGGACGGCGTAAAGCCCGTGCAGTTCAGCATCGTGCTGCGCGAGAATTTGCCGTGAAGCTGTAGGGGCGCTTCACGGCGCGCCAGTACCTGAAACGCGGGTTACTTCGCGAACAGCTGGCCGATGTCCTTGAATGCCTTGAACTCGAGCGCATTGCCGCACGGATCGAACAGGAACATGGTTGCCTGTTCGCCGACCTGCCCCTGAAAGCGGATATACGGCTCGATCACGAACTTCGTTCCGAACGACCTGAGCCGCGCCGCGAGCGCTTCCCATTGATCCCATTCGAGCACGATGCCGAAGTGCGGCACGGGCACGTCGTGACCGTCGACGGGATTGCTATGCACGCTTTCCTGCGACGCCGTTTTCGGATGCTCGTGAATGACGAGCTGATGGCCGAAGAAATTGAAGTCGACCCACTGCTGGCTGGAGCGGCCCTCTTCGAGCCCGAAGACGCGTCCGTAGAAGTCGCGCGCGGCGGGAAGATCGTAGACGGGAATGGCCAGATGAAAAGGCGAAAGGCTCACTGATTTCTCCAAGGTGGGGCGCGAGTTATGACCCGATGATACGCAGCGGCTTAGTAAAACAAAATCAATATATTATTGGGCGAAACACAAATGGAATCGATCAATGATCCGCGAATTGAAAACGCTGATTGCCGTCGCCCAGGAGGGCACCTTCGCGGCCGCGGGCAGCAAGATCGGCCTGACGCAAGCGGCCGTGAGCGCGCAGATGCAGCGGCTCGAAGCCGAGTTCGGCTTTGCGCTGTTCGACCGCGAAGGACGCACCGCGCGTCTCAATGCAACGGGCCAGCAGGTGCTCGTGCAGGCACAGGAAGTCGTCCGGCTTTATAACAGGCTCAGTTCGACGGCCGCGGATCCCGCCGCCAACGTGCGCGTGAATATCGGCGCGATTGCGTCGGTGCAGCGCTCGTTGTTGCCGGATGCGCTGGCGCGCTTTCACGCGCAATGCGAGGGCTGCAGGACGCGTGTGATTCCCGGCGTGTCGATGGAGTTGCTGAATCTGGTCGATGCGGGAGAACTCGATATCGCGGCCATCATCCGCCCGCCGTTCTCGTTCCAGAGCGATCTGCGCTGGACGACGCTCGCGCAGGAACCGTTCAGGCTCATCGTGCCGCGCGGCGTGAAGGGCAAGGACTGGGCCGCGCTGTTGTCGGATCAGCCATTCATTCGATACGACCGTGCATCGTTCGGCGGCCGTCAGGTCGATCGCTTTCTGCGCCGGATGCATTTCACCGTTCGCGAAGTGTGCGAAGTCGACGAACTCGAAGCGATTGTCAGGCTGGTCGAGAACGGCGTCGGTGTGGCGATCGTGCCGCAGACGGCGACGTTTCGACACTGGCCCGCGAAGGTGCGCGCCGTCGATCTCGGCCATCACACGTTTCATCGCGATGTCGGGCTCGTGCATCGCGCGCCGCAGCATCTGAGCGAGCCTGTGCAACGGTTGCTGCAACTGATCGAAGCACAGGCGCATAAGAAGCCTTGATTTCAGCCGCCGTGAAGGCGGTGCGTCATGCAGCGGCGGCAGGCTTTCTTGCAGATAGAGCGAGCGCGACTCCGGGAATGCAAGGCAGAATCAGGTCGATAGAATCGTGACGAGCGCGACGGCCGAATCGCCTGCCAGTTGACCGCCGTTATTCTCCGCAAGCGCGACCTTCGCGCCCGGCCGTTGCCGCGCGCCTGCCTTGCCGCGCAACTGCTGCGTGAGTTCGACGATCTGCGCGACGCCCGTCGCACCCACGGGATGACCGCGCGACAGCAGACCGCCGCTCGGATTCACCGAAACACGTCCACCGATATCCGTATCGCCCGAGCGGATCAGCTTCGGCGCGTTGCCGGGGGCGCACAAGCCCAGGTTCTCGTAGTGAATGAGTTCCGCGGGCGCGGAGGCATCGTGCAGTTCGACGACATGCACGTCCGACGGACCGATGCCAGCCTCTTCATACGCAGCGTTCGCCGCGCGCACCGCGACCAGTTCGCCCGAACCATCTGCTTTCGCCGACACGATCGAACTCGCGCGGATGAACACCGGGCGAATATCATGCTTCGCCGCGTACTCTTCCGAGCAGATGAAGAGCGCCGCGCCGCCGTCGCCGATCGACGAGCACATGAAGAGCGTCAGCGGATCGCTGACCATGCGGCTCGCGAGCACTTCCTCGACGCTCGTTTCGTTGCGGAACTGCGCATGCGGATTCAGCGATCCCGCGCGGCGGCTCTTCACGACGACTCGCGCGAAGTCGCTTGCTTCGGCGCCCGTTTTTTCCATCCACTTGCGCGCCTTCGCCGCGTAGAGATCCATGAAGAGCGAGCCCGTGCCCGTCGTCACGCCTTCGGGCAGCGGCTCTTCGAGATCGACGGCTTTCGCGAACGCGCCGAACGAAATCGCCTTGTCTTCATGCGTGAGCTTTTCGACGCCGACCACCAATGCGGTTTCCGACTGCCCCGAAGCGACCGAAAGCCAAGCGAGATTCAACGCCGAACTGCCCGACGCGCACGCATTCTCGACGTTGAACATCGGCTTGCCGTCGAGCCCCGTATTGCGCAGGGACGACTGCGCGCGAATCATCTCCTGTCCGGTGACGACGCCTGCCGCTGCATTGCCGAAGAAGACACGATCGACATCGTTCACGGTGGCGCGCGCATCCTTCAATGCGAGCGATACCGCCTCTTCGGCGAGCGACTTCAGATTGCGATTGAGAAACTTGCCAAACGACGTCATGCCGACGCCACCGATAACGACTTTCCGCATTGCTGCCTCCAATGATTGACCTGCTGAAATTCAGAAGATGATGGCGTGTCGACGTAGCGCTCAGTCGAGAACCTTTCCGCGCGTCTCCGGCATCCGCGCATAGACCACGAAGCCCACGACACACACGGCCGCGACATAGACCCACAGGTATGGCGACAGGCCCGAATTCGACATCGCGGTGACGATGTAGGGCAGCGTGCCGCCGAACAGCGCCGCCGATACCGCATAAGGCAGCGCCACGCCCGTTGCCCGCACGTGTGCCGGGAATTGCTCGGCCATCACCGTCGCGCAGGTTGCGGCGAATCCCGACGAGAGCAGCATGCCGATCGTGACGATCGCGGTAGCGCTCCAGAAGTCGTTGCTGAGGAAATGCAGCGCGGGCCATGCGAAGAGCGCGGAGCCGCCCGCGAAGACGAGCAGCACCGGCTTGCGGCCAATGCGATCCGACAGCCTGCCGATGAACGGAATCACGATCAGCGACACGACGATCGAGATCACGCTCGCGTTGAACGCATCGTGCAGCGGCAAACCGGTACGAAGATGCGCGAGCGTCGGAAACAGCACGAGCCACAGATAGACGCACAGATTGCCCGCCATCGCGATGCCGATTACGCGCAGCGCCGCGCGTCGATGTTCGCGAACGATCACGAGAAACGGATGACGTGCGCGCTGATGCGTGGCAGCGCTCTTTCGGAACGCATCCGTTTCGGCGACGGCGAGCCGCACCCACAGCGCGACGAAGCCGAGCAATCCCGCGATCGCGAAGGCGACGCGCCAGCCCCAGCTCGCCATGCCCGCATGGTCGATGAGCGACGTGAGAACCGCGCCGATCAAAGCCGCCACCAGCACGCCCGCGTTGACCGCGAAGTGCTGCCACGAGCCCGCGAAGCCGCGCCGGGACGGCGCCGACGATTCGATCAGGAACGTCGATGCCGAGCCGAATTCGCCGCCTGCCGCGAAGCCCTGAATGAGCCGCGCCAGAACGAGGATCAGCGGCGCGGCGAAGCCGATCGACTCATAGCCGGGACATACGGCGATGACGAGCGAACTGCCCGCCATCAACGCAACCGATAACGCGAGGCCGTTCTTGCGCCCGTGCCGGTCGGCGTAGGCGCCGAGCAGCGCACCGCCTATCGGCCGCATCACGAAGCCGACCGCGAACACTGCAAATGCCGAAAGCAGCGACACGCGATCGTTGTTCGCGGGAAAGAAGTGACGTGAGAAGAGCGCGGCGAAGGTCGCGTAAATGATCCAGTCGGTGAATTCGACGATGGTGCCGAGCGTCGCCGCGACGATGGCTCTTCGCTGCGCTCGCGTGAGCGGCGTCGCGGGTTGCTGGGCGACGCCCGGAAGGATGGTGTCCATGTTGTCTCCGTGTCTCTTTGTGGTGAGCGTGCGCGGGTTGCACGACGCATGCGGAACGTGCGGGACGTATCGCCTGAACCGTGCGACACAGCGTTCGGCCCTGCACATGGACGCATCCTAGGTTTCGCAAACCAGCCCACGCAAACGACTTTTTTTGCGCTGTCGATTGATATTTTTTGCAGTCAACCCACGGACCGCCGACGCACGGGCATCGCCCGTTTCGATTGAGGGAAAGTCAATCGAAGCCGCGAAAAAAGTCGTTTGAACGCGGTGCCGCACGCGACCTAGCATGGAATCCACAGACTTTCATTCCATGGAGACACGTCATGCATGCATCGCCTCACAACCCGTCCGCGGAGGTCGCCATCGTCACGGGCGGCGCGAAGGGCATCGGCTTGGGCATTGCGGCGGCGCTCGCACGCAAGAGCTTGCGTATCGCGCTGTTCGATCTCGATCGCGCGGCGCTCGATCAGGCGGCCAGCACGCTCGCGGCTGAAGGCGCCGAGGTGATCGGACTGCCTGTCGACGTAACGAACGGCGCGTCGGTGAACGAAGCCGTCGAAGCCGTCGCCGAACGCTTTGGCCGGATCGACGTGCTGGTGAACAACGCGGGCATCGTGCGCGACAAGCGCATCACGAAGATGAGCGACGACGACTGGGACGCCGTGATCGGCGTGAACCTCAAATCGCAGTTCCTGTGCTGCCGCGCCGTGCTCGCGCATATGAGCGCCGCGCGTTATGGACGCATCGTGAACATATCGTCGCGCGCGTGGCTGGGCGGCATCGGACAGTCGAACTATTCGGCGGCGAAGGGCGGCGTGGTGAGCCTCACGCGCAGTCTCGCGCTCGAATGGGCGAGCGCGGGCATCACGGTGAACGCGGTTGCGCCCGGCATCGTCGATACGCCGCTGTTTCAGGCTTTCGATGCGGAGCTTCAGGAACGTCTGAAGAAGTCAGTGCCTGTGCAGCGCATCGGCACGCCCGACGATATCGCGCAGGCCGTGCTGTTTTTTGCGCAACGTGAAGCGTCGTACATCACGGGGCAGACGCTCTATGTCTGCGGCGGCCGTTCGCTGTCGTCGGCGGGCGTGTGAAGGAGACGATCATGACCATTCACTACAGCGTGTCCGATCATGTGGCCACCGTAAGCCTTGACCGTCCCGAAGCGCTCAACGCGCTCGATCTCGACAGCCTGAAGGCGTTGCGCGCGGCACTCGCCGAAGCGCGCGACGACGATGACGTGCGCGTGATCGTGCTCACGGGCGCGGGGCAGAAATCATTTTGCGTCGGCGCGGATCTGAAGAATACGTTGCCGCCGACGACGAGCTTCGGTTCGTCGTTCGTACGTTCCATCGACCGTGCCGCGGCTGAAGGCATCTACGTGCGTTTGATGGATCTCGGTTCGCTGCGCCTCTTCAAGCCGGTCATCGGCGCGATCAACGGATATTGCCTCGGCGGCGGGCTCGAACTCGCGCTGCAGTGCGATCTGCGCATCGCGTCGAGCAGCGCGGTGTTTGGCTTGCCTGAAGCCGTCGTCGCGAGCATTCCCGCCGTGTGCGGCATTCAGGCGCTGCAAAAAGCCGTGCCGTCCGCCATCGCGATGAAGATGCTGCTGACGGGCTGCAAGATCGACGCGGCCTACGCGGAGCGCGTGGGCCTCGTGTCCGATGTCGTCGAGCCGGAAGCGCTGATGGACACAGCACACGAAATCGCGCGCACGATTGCATCGAATGGTCCGCTTGCCGTGCAGATGATCAAGAAGGTCGCGGAGACGAGCAGCAACGTGCCCCTTGCGCAGGCGCTCGAATTCACCGAGCTGGCGTGGGGCGCGATGCGCGATTCGGAAGATCGCGTAGAAGGGCGCAAGGCATTCGCGGAGAAGCGCAAGCCGCAGTTCAAGGGACGTTGAAGCCGTCAGCTACGCGCTTCGCCGATCGACAGCAGCCAGTCGCGAAACGCTGCGAACTCGGGGTTCGACAGGTGCTCGCGCGGATAGATCAGGTAATACGTGAACGCGCCCAGATCGAGCACGAACGAAAAGGGTGTCACGAGCGTGCCGTCGCGCAGCTGGTCGGCGACGAGCACGCGCTGCGCCATCGCGACGCCGATGCCTTGCGTCGCGGCGAAGTACGCGAGGATCGAGCTTTCGTAGCTGAGCCCGCTCAACGGATTCACGCCGCGCACGCCCGCCGCGTCGAGCCATTTTGCCCAGTCCTCGCGGCGCGCCAGCGAATGCAGCAGCGGCACGTTGCGCAGTGCTTCGGGCGTGGCGTCGGTGAGGTCGGGGTGCGCGCGCAGAAACTCGGGGCTGCATACGGGCACGAGTTCGTTCGGCACGAGACGGTCATGGCCGACATCCGATGAAGGCGCATGCGACAGGCGGATCGCCGCATCGACGTCTTCGGTGTTGAAGTCGACGGGTTGCAGCGACGTCGTGAGACTGACTTCGATGTCGGGATGCTCGCGATGAAACGTCGACAGACGCGGCAGCAGCCAGTTCATGGAAAAAGTCGTGTAGCCGCGAATCTTGAGCGTGCGGCGCCGGCGCGCTTCCGTGAGGTTGATCGTCGCTGTGCGCATCGTCTCGAAGCCGCGCACGATGTCGGCGAGATAGCGCTCGCCCATCGGCGTCAACGCGATCGCGCGATGTCCGCGTTCGAACAGCAGCACGCCGAGCTGGTCTTCGAGCAGCTTGATCTGACGGCTCACGGCCGCGGGCGTGACGTTGAGTTCGTTCGCGGCGAGCTGCACGCTGAGCAGCCGGCCGCAGACCTCGAAGGCACGCAGTGCGTTGAGTGACGGAAGGGTTCGCATCGAAAAATGGTAGCACGCGTATCGTGCGGCGCATGCCGGGAAAGCTACGTAGAAACGCGCTTGCGTTCACATCAGTAAAACTCAATCGGGCGCGCAGGAAATGTCGTTTGAGCGCGGCTGTAACGCACCGTATCGTTGGTACAAGGCAATCTGTGAGACTCAAGGAGACAACCATGCTGGACGATGTGCGTATTCTGGCCTGGGGTGCTCGCCACGCGATCAGGCTCGGCGCGACGCTGCTCGAACGCGCGGGCGCGCAGGTCACGTTCGGCGAAGCGCGGCCGCGCGACATTTCCGCGTATGACGTGATCGTCGTTTCATCGGACATGAGTCCGGCGAACGAGCGAAGCGCAATCGCGGAGCTGAAGGCGGCGGGCACGCATATCGTGTGCGACATCACAGCCACCGGGCCGCAAGGCGCGCGCGCGTGCATGCGCGGGACGGACGCGCAGATTCAGGCGATCAGCGGATTGATGGACACGACGGGATTTGCGCACGGCGAGCCCGTGCGTATCGGCGTGCCGTTCACGGAGATTTCGGCGGCGCTCTATGCAAGCGCGGCGATTGCCGCGGCGGTGCGCGTGAAGCGTTCGCGCGGCATCGTGCAGAACATCGACGTGACGCTGTTCGGTTGCGCCGCCAGCGCGCTCACGACGTTTCTGCCCACGGCGTTCGCGCAAGGCACGGTTGGCCGCGTCGGCAACCGGCATCCTGCGTGCGCGCCATGGAATGCGTACGCGACACGCGACGGCTGGATACTCATCTGCACCAGCACCGAAGAACAGTGGCGCAAGATCAAGGAGGTGGCCTGTGTGCCGCAACTCGGCGATCCGCGTTTCGCAACGTTGCGTGAACGGGTGGTGAACGTCGATGAACTCGATGCGTTGATCGAGACGTGGACCGCCACGCTGACGACAGCCGAGTGTTCGCTGTTGTGCGAACGGATCGGTTTGGCGGCTGGGCCGATCGTGTCCGTCGCGGGTTTGAGCGGCGAGCCGAATTTCCGCATGCGGCATGCGGATGCCGCAATGCAGATCGACACGCAAGGCATCGACAGTGACACGTATCGGCGTGTGCCGATCTTCAATACATCGCGTCTGACTGATGACACATGCGCCACCCCGCACGCGAGCCCGGAAAGCGCTGCGCATGTTCCGCATGCAGGGCCGCTTGCGGGCATCAAGGTTGTCGAGATCGGCCAGTACACGACGGCGCCGCTCGTCGGCAAGCATCTTGCGGCGCTGGGCGCGGAAGTCGTGAAGGTCGAGCCGCCCGACGGCGAAGTGGCGCGTTCATGGACGCCGGGCCAGGCGGGCACGAGTTACTTCTTCGCGCTCAATAACACCGACAAGCAAACCATCGCCCTCGATTTGAAGCAGGAAGCCGACCGTGCGCATCTGAGCGCGATGCTTGCCGATGCCGACGTGCTCGTCGAGAACCTGCGTCCGGGTGCGCTCGCGAAGCTCGGTTTCGATCGCGACACGCTCGGCAAGATCAATCCGCGTCTGATCTATTGCTCGATTTCCGGCTTCGGAATCGCGTCCGCGTATCCCGGAAGGCCCGCGTTCGACACCGTGATTCAGGCGATGAGCGGCCTCATGGACCTGACGCGCAGCGCGGGCGAGCCGGTGAAGCTCGGGGTGTCGGGCGCGGATATTCTCGGCGGTCAGGCGGCGCTGCTCGCGATTGTCGCCTGCCTTGCCGATCCGGCGCGACACGACGGAACGTTCGTCGAAATATCGATGCAGGATGTGGCCGCATGGTGTGCGCTGTTTGCGTCAGGCAATCGGGAGGGACAGGGAATCGCCGTCGCGTGCATCGACGGCCATGTGTGGCTCGAAAGCGATGAGCATGTCGATGCAGCGTCGCTCGCGGCGCATGCACAACAGGCGCGATGCAGCGGTGAGACGCGCGCGTCGGCTGTCGCGGCGCTCGCGAAAGCGGGCATCAGCGCGGTGCCGGTGGCGCGCGTGCATGAACTGATCGAGGACGGCGATTTTCTCGCGGACGTGCTGAGCGTCGCGCGCGATGCCTGCGGCGCATTCTGGCCTGTCATCAAGGTGCCCTACCGTCTGTCACGCACGCCCGCCCGCGTGCGCGCGGTGCCGGGCGCGCCGACGCGAGCCCTCGCGGGACGCTTCGCAGCGCTCGCCGTCTGAGAATATTTCTCACCTCAACGACACCTTCTAATGCTTTAGGATATCTGCCACTTTGCTGCACCCCATAGCAGCGACGTGTTGCGGTTCCATATAAGAGGTGTCGAATGAATAATCGACGGGGACGCGCTTCGCAGTCTATCGCGGTGCGGCTGACGTGGTGGATCGCATGCGTGATCGTGGCGCTGAGCGTGGCTGCCTGCGCCGCGTCGTTTGCGGCCGCCTATGTCGAGGCAAACAAACTGCAGGACGGCCATCTTCGCGAGATCGGCGCATTGATCGATAGCGGGGAAATCGTCCTCACGCGGTCGGCTGCTGCGAGGCACGGCAGTGAAGACCCGGATGTGCGGCTCGTCATCTCGCGCCTCGACAAGCCTTCGACGGACGCGGATCCGTTCATTCCCGTTTCGACGCTGGCGGGTCTTGCAGACGGCATGCATGACGTCGAGGTCAAGCACCAGCGCTGGCGCGTCAATGTGCGTAAGTTGTCGAACGGGGAGCGCATTTCGGTCGCGGAACGTTCGGCCATCCGCGACGAAATTGCGAGCGACGGGGCATTGAGAACATTGCTGCCGATGCTCGCGCTGACACCCGTTCTGATCGTCGTGGTCGTCGTACTCGTGCGCCGGATGCTTCTGCCGCTGCGGCGTCTCGCAACGGTCGTGGATCAACAGGACGAGGCGACGCTCGATGTGCTGTCCGAGCAGGACATTCCCAGAGAGCTGCTGCCGTTCGTGACGTCGATCAACCGGCTCATCGGGCGGCTCAAGGATGCGATGTCGCAGCAGCGAAGGTTTATCGCGGACGCCGCTCATGAACTGCGTTCGCCCCTCGCGGCGCTGTCGTTGCAGGCCGAGCATCTCGGCGCCGCGGGCAATCCGCATGTCGCCCGTGAACGGCTCGTCAAGTTTCAGGCTGCGCTGCGGCGCACGGTGCGGCTCGTCGAACAGCTGCTCGCACTCGCGCGTTCGCAGCACGGATCGACGATCGAGCCGTCGTCGGTTTCCCTTCGGCAACTGGCTACGGATGCCGTCGTCAACGCCGTCGACATGGCGCAGAGCAAGCAGGTGGATCTCGGGTTGGAGAAGGTCGACGATATCGAAGTCGTCGCCGATGTTCCGGCGCTCGCGATCGTATTGCGCAATCTCGTCGACAACGCCGTGCGCTACACGCCGGCGGGCGGCAGGGTCGACGTGTCGGTGACGAGCAGCGCGGGCAATCTGCTGATCGAGGTGACGGACACGGGGCCGGGCATCCCCGACGATCAGCTATTACGCGTACTCGAACCGTTTTACCGGATGCCGGGCACGGTCGCGGCGGGCAGCGGGCTTGGCCTGTCGATCGTGTCGGAAATCGCCCGGCGCAGCGGCGGTCAGCTCCGGCTCGACAATGTCGACGGCGGATTGCGTGCCTGTTACCGGCATCCGTTGCGAACCTGAGCGCCGCGTGTCCGGCGGCCGCGCCTAGTTCGGCGCGAGTGTGAGCGCGAACTCGTCGAGCTGGGTGATGCAGGTGTTCCAGCCATCGAAGAAACCCAGCTGTTCATGCCGCTCGCGCGTCGCGGCATCGGGATGCATGACGCGCGCGACATAGCGGCTGCCCGCGCCTTGCGCGGACATCGCGATGTCAGCCGTGAAGCCGAGCCACGGCGTATTCGGCCGCCAGCCTGCCGTGAGCATCGACGTGAACACGATGCGCGCATGCGGAACGATGTCGAGAAAGCAGCCAGGATTGTCGCTCGCGCCGCCGTCCGGACCTTGCATGAAGGTATGAAAGGCGCCGCCGGCACGCAGATCGAACGCTCGGACTTCCGTGGTCCAGGGCTTCGGACACCACCATTGCTTCAGCAGATCCGGTTCGGTCCACGCGCGCCATAGCGCACTCACGGGCGCACGCAGCGTGCGCGTGATGACGAGATCGTTAGCGTCAGCGCTTTCGACGGGTTCGGTTGACATGAGCCTGCTCCTCCTCGTGAAGATGTTCGACGAATTCGACCATGCGATCCGAGCGTGCTTCCCAGACGGCGCGTTGTTCGGCGAGCCACGTTTCGGCTTCCGACAGCCGCGCGGGCAGCAGCTCGCACGTGCGCGCACGGCCCGTCTTGTGCGTGCGGATGAGGCCGCTGTGTTCGAGCACGGCGAGGTGTTTCATGAACGAGGGCAGCGCCATGTCGAAGGGCTGCGCCAGCACCGAGACAGTCTGCGCCCCACGGCCGAGCGCGCTGACGATCGCGCAGCGGGTCGGATCGGACAGCGCCTGAAACACGTCGCTTATCGCTACATGATAGTTAGCCATATGGCTAAGCATAGAGCAAACGCGGACCAAACGCAGGCCAAACCCGATGCGAGTGAAGATCGTCGCGACGGAAACTCTCGTCTAAGCTGTTTGCATCGGTGATCGCGATATCGGGAGGGGTTCGATGAACACGTCCAACGACACAGGCTTTACCGGTTCGATTCCGGAAATCTACGAACGCTATCTCGTGCCTATGCTCTTCGAGCCATATGCACGCGATCTCGGCAGCCGGCTTGGATCGATCAGGGCGACGCGTGTGCTGGAGATTGCGGCGGGCACGGGCGTCGTCACGCGGGCGATGGCGGACGTGCTGCCGCCGCATGTCGAAATCGTCGCGACCGATCTCAACCAGGCGATGCTCGACCGCGCCGCGCAGTCCGGCGCAAGCAGACGGGTGACGTGGCAGCAGGCCGACGCCATGCAACTTCCGTTCGACGAGGGCAGCTTCGATCTCGTCGTCTGCCAGTTCGGCGCGATGTTTTTCCCCGACAGGCCGCACGCCTATTCGGAAATGCGGCGCGTGCTTCGAAGCGGCGGGGTGCTGTTGTTCAACGTCTGGGATCGCATCGAAGAGAACACGGTGACGGAGACGGTTTCGGCCGCGCTCGACACGCTCTATCCAACGGACCCGCCGCGCTTCATGCAGCGCGTCCCGCATGGATATAGCGATACCCGCGTCGTCGCGCGCGACCTCGCGAATGGCGGCTTCCGCGATCAGCTGGACATCGAGACGGTTGCAAAGCGCGGCCACGCCGAATCCGCCGATCTCGCGGCGATGGCCTTCTGCCAGGGCACGCCGCTGCGCGGCGAAATCGAGGCCCGTCAGGGCGCGACGCTCGACGAGGCTACGTCGGTGTGCGCAGCGGCGATCCGGGCGCGTTTCGGCGATAGCGCAATCGACGGCAAACTTCAAGCGCACGTCGTTACTGCACAACGTTAAACGCGCGAAACAGTGTGTGCCGCGATCCGCAAGAGCGGGTCAAAAGCCGCGCGCGCCTTGTCTGTCGGGCGTTACGACCGATCGTCGCCGGAAATTGTTACACCTCTTACCGGCAACACGGGGCGTCGTTACTAGAGCCTTTCAGATGGCCGGTTATACTCGGCGCCGTCTCAAAACTACATACCTGACTATGTCGAAGCGAATCATTCAGATGGTGGCCATTGCAGCGCTGACGGCTGCGACGTCATTGCCGGCGCTGGCCGGCGATATGAACAATGCGCTTGGCGGCGCGCTCGGCGGTGTGGCGGGTGCCGCACTGGGCGGCGCGGTAGGCGGCAGCACGGGCGCCGTGATCGGCGGTGCCGTCGGCGGCGGCGCGGGCGGTGCGGTGACGTCGAACCGCCGCGAGCGCACGGGCGCGATCATCGGCGGCGCGCTGGGCGGCGGTGCGGGCACGGCAGCCGGCAACGCGATGGGCGGCCGCGGAGGCGGTCTGGTCGGCGCGGCGCTCGGCGGCGGCGCAGGCTCGGCGCTGGGCGGCAATATCTCGCGCTCGAACTCGTACGCCGACGACTATTCGCACGACTATTCGCACGGCTATCGCAAGCGCAAACACAAGCACCACTATCAGGACTGATCGGTGTGCTGGATGCCCGCAGGTTCGCGCCATCGCGAACTTGCGGGCGTGACGGGCACGCTCGCCACGCATCGGCAGCCGTTGCCTGCGACAAATCAACGCAGGCAACTGTCGCCGATCAAAAACGAGATACAAGCGATTTGAAGGTAGGATTGACGTCATTCCCTTCTTTTGCAGCCATCATCGTGCCCGTCGACTATCTTCGCGGCTTTACCTCGGCCGCTCGCACCGACGCCGCCAACCGGAGGCTAGGTCTGGCGCTCGCGGGCATCGCGGGCGCTGCGAACGCCGGCGGCTTCCTCGCGATCGGTCAGTACACGTCGCACATGTCGGGCATGGTGTCGTCGCTCGCCGACAACCTCGCGCTCGGCAACCTCGCATTCGTGCTGTCGGCGGCGAGTTCGATCTTCGCGTTTCTCGCCGGCGCGGCGAGTTCGGCCATTCTGATCAACTGGGGCCGGCGCATGGGCACGCATAGCGTGTTTGCGATGCCGCTCATGCTCGAAGGACTGCTGCTGCTGTGCTTCGGCATCCTCGGCGCGAATCTCGAGCAACATCGTTTGCTGTTCATCCCCACCACGGTCACGCTGCTGTGCTACGTGATGGGCCTGCAGAACGCGATGATCACCAAGATATCGAAGGCGGAAATCCGCACCACGCACGTGACGGGACTCGTCACGGATATCGGCATCGAAATCGGCAAGGGCTTGTACTGGAACCGGGGCGTCGCGTCGACGGAAGCGGGTTATGTCGGCGCCGATATGCGCCGGCTCGGTCTGCTCGCTTCGCTGCTGGGGATGTTTCTGGCGGGCGGACTGGGCGGCGCGATCGCGTTCAAGCAGGTCGGCTTTGTCGCGACGGTGCCGCTGGCGGCGCTGTTGCTCGTGCTGGCGGCCGTGCCCGTTGCGGACGATCTGTTGCGGTATCCGCGGCGCGGGCGTTGAGCTGGCGCTGCCGTTACCCGCTTACTTGTCCCAAAGCCTGCGCCCGAAGAACGTCAGCGTGCGGTCCCAGGCCATTTGCGACCAGACGGGATCATACTGCGTGCCGGCGATGCGGCTCGGGCCGACGGCTGTTTCGTTTGCGAACGCATGGTGCGCGAGATAGCGATGGAACTCGGCGTCGACATTCGCTTCGCGCAGTTTCGATTCCAGCGTGTCCACCGTCGCGGCTGCGAAGAACGCGTCCTGCGTGCCCCAATGCGCGAGCACGGGAACCTTGATCTTCGACGCATCGATGTATTCGAGCGGGGGGAAGCCGTAGAACACGACACCCGCCGAAACCTCCGGGCTCTGACATAGCGTGAGGAAGGTCAGCGCGCCGCCCATGCAATAGCCCATCACGGCCACGCGGCCCGAGCGCTGCTTGAGGTACTGGACGGCGCCGCGAATGTCCTGCGATGCGGCATCGCCGAAGTCGAGGCCATCCATCAGATGATGGGCTTCCTCTTCTTCGACCGTCGATTTGCCGCGATACAGATCGGGCACGAGCGCGAAGTAACCGGCCGCCGCGAGACGATCCGCGACACCGCGAATCTGGTCATTCAAGCCCCACCATTCCTGAATGACGACCACCGCTGGCGCGCCCTCCGTTTTCTCGGGCGCCGCGAGATAACCTTGCAATTCTTTGCCGTCCGGGCGGCTAAAAGTGACCATGGATCCCGTCGTCGTGTTCATGAGTGTGTTCCTGTTGAATGGACCCATTAGCATAGCGCCAACGCATGCGAAATGCAGGTTCACGGACTCGTGGAAAATGAAAGCGCACTGCAAGCGGCATTACGCTCGCGCAGCGTCGTGAGTACGACTGCCGCTCGCACGATGCCGTGATTCCCGTGCATGTTTTCGTCGCCTTGCTGACGCTCGCCGCCGTCGTTGAAAACAAAAAAGCGGACATCGCCCGCTTTCTTCACACAGCACGTGCTACGCGAACACCGCACTACGCCGGCGTCTTCCGGAACGAAATCGCAAAGCGGTTCCATGCATTGATCGCCGAAACCAGCAGCGTCAGATCGACCAGCTCGGCTTCGCTGAAATGCGGCTTGACGGCTTCCCACACAGCGTCGGGCACATGATCTTGGGAAATCAGCGTCACGGCTTCCGTCCATTCCAGCGCCGCGCGCTCGCGAGCCGTGAAGAAAGGCGTTTCGCGCCATACGACGACCGTCGCCAGACGGCGGTCGGTTTCTCCGCCCTTGCGCGCATCGGCGGTGTGCATGTCGACGCAGAACGCGCAACCGTTGATCTGCGATGCGCGCAGGCGCACCAGATCCGTCAGCGATCTTTCGAGGTCGCTCTTGTTGATGCGTTCTTCGAGCGCGAGCAGCGCCTTGATCGCATGCGGGTTCGCTTTGTAGAAGTCGAGACGTTGTTCCATGACGGTATCCTCAGTGAGCTGCGCTTTGCTTGCGCGACACACGAAGATTAGGCGCGAAACTGGCCATGTTAAATGGCCAATTTCGAGTATTTTCAGGTAACCACTTTGGAAGGCGCGCAGAACAGATTATTTGACCGCGCCGAGCGCGAGGCCTTTCACCAGATAACGCTGCAGCCACGCGAACACGATGGACACGGGCAGTGTCGCGCACAGCGTCGCGGCCATCACCAGATGCCATTCGACGACGTACTTGCCCGCGACCATATCGGTGACCTGCACGGTGAGCGTCTTGTTTTCGGGCGAGCGGATCAGCGTATAGACGACGGCGAACTCATTCCACGCGTTGATGAACGTGAAGATCGCCGTCACGACGATGGCGGGCACGGCGAGCGGCAGGAACACCTTGAACACCGCGCGCGTGCGGCTGCATCCTTCGAGCCACGCCGACTCTTCCAGATCGCGCGGCACGGTGGCGAAATACGACGACAGCATCCACACGGCAAACGCGATATTGAACGCCGCGTACGACACGATCACGCCGATCTTCGAATCGACGAGATTGCCGTCGCCATACGGAATCATCGCGGCGAGGCGGAACAGGCCGACCACCAGCAGAATCGGCGAGAGCATCTGCGTGACGAGCAGAAACTGGCGGTACAGCCCGCGTCCGCGAAACGGAAAGCGCGCGAGCGCGTACGCGGCGGGCAGGCTGACGGCGAGCGCGAGCGCCGTCGAAAGCAGGCTGATCACCGTGCTGTTGCGCAATGCGACGCCGAAGTTCGCGGCCGTCCACATGTCGGCGAAATTCTGCCATTGCCAATGCACGGGCAGCCAGCGCGCGGGATAGATGAACACTTCCTGCGCGGGCTTCAAGGCCGTGAACAGCATCACGGCGAACGGAAACAGCACGACCACGATGAGCGGCGACAGCGCGAGCCAGCACCACACGGTGCGTTTCATTTTCGCGTTCATGCGGGCTCTCCTTCCTTCGACGGCTGCACGCGCAAATAGAGCACCGAAAACACGAACAGCATGATGAGCATGACGAGCGACACGGCCGCGGCCTGACCGGGACGTCCGAGCCTGAAGCCGAGTTCGTACAGGTACGTGACGAGAATATGCGTGCCGTTGTCGGGACCGCCCTGCGTCATCACCCAGATGATCGGGAACGAGTTGAATACATAGATTACGTTCAGCAGGATCGCCATGTTCACGAACGGACGCAGCAAAGGCAGCGTCAGCTGGCGGAACTGTTGCCACGAACTCGCGCCGTCGATGCGCGCGGCCTCGTAGATATCGCCGGGCACGGACGACAGCCCGCCCAGCAGAATCGTCACCGTGAACGGAACCGACACGAGAATGCCGACCGCGATCTCGACGGGAAACGCCAGCTCGGGCGTCGCGAGCCAATGGATCGGACCGCCGATCAGACCGAGCCGCTGCAACGTGACGTTGACCATGCCGTAGTCGTCGTTGAACGCCCAGCGCCAGACGACGGCCGTCATCGTCAGCGACACCGACCACGGCAGCATCACGATCGTGCGTGCAATGCCGCGGCCGTGGAAATCCTGATTCAGCACCAGCGCGACGGGCACGGAGATGATCACGGTGCCGCCCACGACGCACGCGGTCCACACGACCGTCCGGCGCAGCGAATCGAGGAACACGGGGTCGGCGAACACCGTGTAGAAGTTTTTCAGGCCGGTGAAATCGCGGATCGCGCCGAAGCGCGACACGTCGTGCAGCGACTGCCACACGATGTTGAAGATCGGATAGCTGATGATGAACAGCGCGAGGATCAGACTCGGCGCGATCAGCCACCAGGGCGCGGCGGCGCGCGGGGCGATGGAACGGCTCATACGCGCTCGGTCGACGGATGCTTGGGCGTTGGAACTCATGAAGCCCTCAGGACGGAATGGGCCGGATGCAACTCAGCGCTTCGGTGAAAAGAAGCGCGCTTATCGTGCGCTTACCGCGTGCTTATCGAACACGAAGCCGCATCGACGTCATATCGATGCGGCTTCCGGTACTGCGCTAACGGATCGTCAAGGCAGCAACGGCTCAGTGACCCAGCGCCTGGTTCGCCTGATTCGCGGCCTGCTTCAGCGCTTCGTCAGGCTTCGCCTTGCCGAGGTACACGGCCTGCATCGCGTTCGTCACGGCCTTCGCGGTGTCTTCCCAGCCCGTCACCGTCGGTGCGAAACGCGCTTGCGGCAGCAGTGCGATGAACGCCTTCGTATCGGCGTCGGCGAACGCGGGATCGGCGGCTTCCGCTTTGGTGGTCGGCAGGAAGCCTTCCGTGCTCGTGAACTCGACGCGCGGCTCCTTCGTGAACAGATAGTCGAGGAACTTCCACGCGTCCTTCTTCACCTTCGAGTTCTTGAACATCACGATCGAATCGGTGACGGCGTACGTCGCGCCCGTCGTACCGACCGGCAGCGGATCGATGCCGTATTTCAGGTTCGGCGCTTCCTTCTTGATCTGCTTCGCGAGGAACGGTGCGGAGATCATCATCGCGACGCGGCCCTGCTTGAAGAGGTTCTGCACGTCTTCACGGCTGTAGCCCGTCACGCCCTGCTGCGTCAGGCCCTGGTCGATCATCGACTTGTACAGCGTCGCGGCCTTGATGCCTGCGGGCGAATCGAAGCCAGCCTTGCCTTCCTTGTTCAGCACGTCGCCGCCGTTGGTCCACAGCGCGTAGTAGTAGTACACGTCGGTTTCGATTTCCTTGCCTTGCAGCCCGAAACCGGCGACGCCCTTCGCCTTCAGCTTCTTCGATGCGTCGATCACGTCGTTCCACGTCTTCGGCCCGTTCGGATAGCCGACGCTCGCGAGCAGATCCTTGTTGTAGTACAGCGCGCGCGCCGATGCGGCGATGGGCAGGCCGTACGTCTTGCCGTTGATCTGGCCCGGCGCGAGGAACGGCGCGATGAAGCGGTTCTTGAAGTTCGCGTCCATATAGCCGTCGAGCGGTTCGGCGACGTCGTCCTTCACGAAGTCGAGCAGCCAGCGCGTGCCGACGATCGCGAGGTCGGCGTTGGCGTTGCCCGAGATATCCGTTTGCAGCTTCTGTTGCAGCGTGTCCCAGTTCACGTCTTCGATCTTGATCGTGGTGCCGGGGTTGGCCTTCTCGAACTGGCGGGCCATTTTCTCGAAGTACGGCGCCGTCGCGTCGCTGTAATGCGCGACCGTCACACGCACCGTGTCGGCGTGCGCCGATAGGGCAAGACCTGCAAACGCGAGCGCTGCGGCGACTTTGCCGAGCGTAAGGGAAGCACGTGCATGCAACGACATTTCGTCTCTCCTGGGTGGTCCGCCGCCGTAGCCGGCTGCTTGGGTTGAATTGTTTGAAAAAATCCTACACACGAAAAAAAATGTTGTCACGTAGGGCCGACGATATTTTTTGTTCGCCGGTTTTTTGCATAACATGCTGTTAATGATGGGCTTTTTGTGCAGTGCAGGGTGCGTCGCATGTGTAGTGAACGCATGCTTCCCCAACCCTGAAAATGTGCAATATGTAGGAAATTTTCACGAAAGACCGAAGCGCGGAGAGGACAACAGATGAAGCGTGTCGTGCTTGTGACGGGAGCGTGCGGCGGGATCGGCAGCGTGTTGTGCCGGCGTTTCGTCGAGGACGGCGCGACGGTGCTCGCGCTCGATGTCGACGCAGCCGCGCTCGATCAACTGGTTGCGGAACTGGGCGCGGATAAAGTGACGCCGGTTGCCGTCGATCTCGGCGCCGCCGATGCCGTGCGCGAGCGCGTCGCGCAGGCGGTCGCCGCGCGCGGACCCGTCGACGTGCTGGTTGCGAACGCGGGCGCCGCCGAGGGCATGACGCTCGCGAAGACGGACGCCGCGAGCTGGCAGCGCGACGTGCATCTGAATCTGAACGGCACCTATCACACGGTCGAGGCGGTGCGCGCGTCGATGATCGGGCGGCAGGCGGGATCGATCGTGCTGATCGGCTCGGTGAACGGCATCACGGCGCTTGGTCATCCCGCGTACAGCGCGGCGAAAGCGGGGCTCATCAGCTACACGAAGTCCCTCGCGATCGAGCTTGGACGCTACGGCATCCGCGCGAACATCGTGTGTCCGGGGACGGTGAAGACGAAGGCGTGGCAGGCGCGCGTCGACAAGAACCCAAAGGTCTTCGAGGATCTGAAGAAGTGGTATCCGCTGCGCGACTTCGCGACGCCCGACGATATCGCCGATGCCGTGCTCTTCCTCGCGTCGCCGATGGCGCGCGTGATCACGGGCGTCGTGCTGCCCGTCGACGGCGGCCTGATGGCCGGCAACCGGCTGATGGCGGAAGACCTGACGCTCGAATCGCTTTAGCGCCTGAAACGAAGCTCGAAAGACAACACGCAACGACGGTGAGGACAGCATGGCAGCAGTGCAACTGAGCGGCATCTACAAGCGTTACGGCGATACGCAGGTCGTGCACGGCATCGACCTGCATATCGACGATGGCGAATTCGTCGTGCTGGTCGGACCGTCGGGTTGCGGCAAGAGCACGCTGATGCGGATGGTCGCGGGCCTGGAGGAAATCAGCGGCGGCGAGCTGACGATTGGCGGCACGCGCGCGAATGGCTTGCCGCCGCAGCAGCGCAATATTTCGATGGTGTTCCAGAGCTACGCGCTGTATCCGCATCTGTCCGTCTACGACAACATTGCGTTCGGTCCGCGTATCCGCAAGGAAGCGTCGACGAGTTTCAAGCCGCGTATCGAGGCGGCCGCGAAGATGCTGAATCTCAGCGGCTATCTGGACCGTTTGCCGCGCGCGCTGTCGGGCGGCCAGCGCCAGCGCGTCGCGATGGGGCGCGCGGTGGTGCGGGAGCCTTCGCTGTTTCTGTTCGACGAGCCGCTGTCGAATCTCGATGCGAAGCTGCGCGTGCAGATGCGCACGGAGATCAAGGCGCTCCATCAGCGGTTGAAGAACACGGTGATCTACGTCACGCACGATCAGATCGAAGCGATGACGATGGCCGATCGCATCGTCGTGATGAACGCGGGGCGCATCGAGCAGATCGGGCGTCCGCTGGAGCTTTACGACAGGCCGGCGAATCTGTTCGTCGCGAGCTTTCTCGGCTCGCCGTCGATGAATTTCGCGGCAGGCGAAGTGGTGAGCGTGGCGAACGGCGTCGCGCTGAAGCTGGGCGACGGCGTGCAGATTCCGCTGCCGGGCGCAGCGGCGGCGCCCGGCGCGAAGATTACGCTGGGCGTGCGGCCTGAGCACATCGAAACGTCGAATGAAGGCATCCCGATGGATGTCGAGGTGATCGAGCCGACGGGCGCGGAGACGCATCTGTACGGCAAGATCGGCGGTGCGCCGTGGTGCGTGACGATGCGCCAGCGCGCGTCGATCGAGCCGGGCCAGCGCGTGATGGTGCGTTTTGCCGGGCAGGACATGCATCTGTTCGATACGGAGAGCGGACGCAGGCTGGGCTGACGGCGACCGCCGCTGATTGATCTTCCATCAAAGGAACGCACGGGTGTCCGCACCGAACCTGATTCCTCACATCCGCAGCGCGCTCGATTCGCTGCGGCCGGCCGAGCGCAAGGTCGCCGACATGGTGCTGTCCGACGTCGACTTCGCGATGCGCGCGAGCATCACCGAGCTTGCGCAGCGCGCGGACGTGTCCGAGCCTTCCGTGACGCGTTTTTGCCGCGCGGTGGGCGCGCATGGCTTGCGCGACTTCAAGATGCAGCTTGCGCAAAGCGTCGCAGGCGGGGTGCCGTATGCGTCGACGACCGTCGCGCGCGACGACGACACGCAGACGCTGTTCGACAAGGTCGGCGAAGCGGCCATCGAGGGGATCACGCAGGCGCGCGGCGCGATCGATCCTGTTGCCGTGAATGCGGCGCTGGCCGCGCTCGCCAGTGCACGTCGTGTGTATTTCTTTGGTGTGGGTTCGGGGTCGGGGCTTGTTGCGCAGGATGCCGCGTTGCGGTTTTTGCGGCTCGATATTGCTGCTAGTGCTTTTACGGATGCTCATCTGCAGCGTCTTTATGCTGGCTTGCTCGAGCCCGGCGATGTTGCGTTTGCTATTTCGCATTCGGGGCGTAGTGTCGAAGTGAACGAAAGCATGCAGATCGCCAAGGAGCGCGGTGCGACTACGATTGCGTTGACGAATGTGGGTTCGCGGTTGGCGTGGCTTGTCGATATTCCCTTGCTGTTGCGTGTGCCGGGTCCCGTTGATGCTGTTACGCCTGGTGTGTCCAGGCTTGTGCATCTCTGCGTTATGGATGCGCTGGCTATTGGGGTTGGTTTGCGGCTCGAGCCGCGGACGATCGAGAAGATGCGGAATGCTGAGGGGCGGCTGTCGGCTGATGTTGCTGCTGGGGATGAGTCGCAGTAAGCGTGTTTTTTTGTCTGCGACGCTAGTCGCCATTCTTTGTTTTTTTGTTTTTTCGTCGCTGGCATCCGCGAATTCGTATCCGTGCTTCACGCGTTGCCCCTGTGCGGGGCGGCACTTACTTTCTTTGCCGCCGCAAAGAAAGTAAGCAAAGAAAGCGGGCTAACCCCGCCAGTTCTTGTAGTTGCCTGCGGGCCCCCTACGGGTCCCGTACTCCAAACGGCAACGCGCTTTTTTCCGCCCGCTGCCAACGCATTGAACAAACGCATCACCCACTCCAATCACCCGTAGCGCAGCCAGTGGCAGCGAACCGTCCGCGCCGCCCAGGTGGCAAACTGTGTGTAGGTTGTCGCGCCTTACACGTTCGCACTTCTACGACACCGATCCCGCTTTTCAGTCCGGAGTGGTGCACATACGTCGAGACGGCCTACACACAGTTTGCCACCTGGGCGGCGGTGGACTTTCTGGTAACGCAGTCCGGGACGCGGGAGTGTGAAGTGGGTGAGGCGAATCCAGGAGCGCTGGCAACGCGCATTGAGTAGCTCGATGCCGCGTGGAGTGCGGGACCCGTCGGGGGCCCGCAGGCAACCACAAGAACTGGCGGGGTTAGCCCGCTTTCTTTGCTTAGGAAGGTCTGAACAACCCGTTTTCTGCCTGGGATCTCTAACTGGCACGCGCGGAGTGGAATTCGCGTCCCCATTCACGCTGTGTTGAACCGATGCCGGTCGCATCTTGCGCATGGACGCTGCGCCTTTGGGGGCGTCTTCGCCCTTCATTTCGCTTTACCGAGCACCCCGCGAGCCAACCAGAGATTGATCAGCGCGAACTGCGTTTCGATCTGCGCCGTGTTCTTCGCCATGCCTCGATACCGCGCCTTCAGATAGCCGAACTGACATTTGAGCACCCGAAACGGGTGCTCAACCTTCGCCCGCACGCCCGCCTTGAGCCGCTCGACTTTCTCGTAGATTCTGTCGAGCCGCTTGCTTTTGTCCAGCTTTCTTCGCTTGCTCGGCCTCATCGCCACGTGCCACTGGACCGCCCCCGTTTCGCCTCGCTTCTCGATGCCCACGTAGCCCGCATCGGCAAACGCAACCTCCTCGTCGCCGTGCAACAGTTCATGCGCCACCGTGATGTCGTGAACATTTGCCGGCGTGCACTTGACGGTATGCACCAGCCCCGACTCCACATCGACTCCGATGTGCGCCTTCATACCGAAGTACCAGCTGCCGCCCTTTTGCGTCTGGCTCATCTCCGGGTCTCGCGTGCCAGCCTTCTTCGTCGAACTGGGTGCCGAAATCAGCGTTGCGTCGACCGCCGAGCCCGCCTTGAGCATCAGGCCCTTCGCCTGCAGGATCTCGTTGACCGTCGCCAGCATTCTGGCCGACAGCTCATGGGCCTCAAGCAGGTGCCGGAATCGCAGGATCGTGCTCTCGTCAGGCAGCCGCGTCATGCCCGTGCCCAGCAGCGCGAACTCCCGGTACAGCGGGATGTCGTGCAGCGCCTCCTCCATCGCCGGGTCCGAGAGGCTGAACCATTGTTGCATGAAGTGAATGCGAAGCATCGTCTGGATCGGAAAAGGCGGGCGGCCAGTCTTGCCTTTCGGATAGTGCGGTTCGATGAGCGCAATCAGCTTCTGCCACGGCACCACGCGCGTCATCTCATCGAGAAACTCGCGCTTGCGGGTGCGCTTCGTCGACAGATCCAGACCAAGACCAAGTTGTGTCATCACGCCACTCCATGAAGTCTCCTGATCCCAGGATAGTCCAAGCTCACGTCAATGCCAGGACTTTTGCAGAGATTCCCTTACTTTCTTTGCGGCGGCAAAGAAAGTAAGTGCCGCCCCGCACAGGGGCGACGCGTGAAGCACCGATATGAAAACGCGGATGCCAGCGCAGCAAAAATCAAAAAGCAAAAAGCAAAAAGCAAAGAATGGCGACTAGCGTCGCAGACAAAAAAAACCTCACACCACAAACCCAAACCTCCGCGACAACCGCCGACAAGCCGAAACCAAAACCTGCGCAGACTTCCCCGCAGCATCGCTATCAAAACTGCCAGCCGTGCCCATAACGGCAATCACCAGAACGATGCTGCCCGTATGATCAAACACAGGCGCCGCCAGCGTATTGATCCCTGGAACAGGCTTATTGATCGCCGTATCGACACCGTGCTCGCGAATCTGTCGAAGTCGCTCGACATAAGTATCCGCGGTACTTTCCGCAAACTCGCCTCCTGCAAGCCGCAAAGAATCCTGCGCTAACAACCCCAGCCGCACATCGTCGGCGACAAAAGCAGCAAACACGCGCCCAATCGCGGTATTCACCAGCGACATCACAGTGCCCACCCGCAAGCTCACATGCAGCGGCCGCGCCGATTCTTCGAGCCGCACCACAGTCGGCCCAAGCGGCCCGAGCACCGCCATCGCGACACTCATGCCCGTCGTCACCGCCAGTTCGACGATTTCCGGCTCCGCTTCCCGCGTCGGCGACAAACGCTGCAGACCGATCAGCCCGAGTTCGAGCGCAAGCGGCCCCGCTTCGAAGCAGCCGGATGCGTCGCGGCCGAGCAGGCCGATCTTCTGCAAGCTCACCAGATGAGGAAACGCCTTCGCCGCAGGCATGCCCGCCGCCGCCGCAAGATCGCGCAACGATAAAGGCTTGCCCGCCGAGACGAGCGCCGTCAGCAGATCGCCCGTGCTGTCGAGCGACTGGATGCCACGCTGCTGTTTTGCATCGCCGCTGCCAGGCGATGTATCGGACGATGAGGTGTTCAATGCTTCGCTCATGTTCATGTCGACGACGCAATGTCCGCGCCAATTTCACGTGCCGTATCCAGAAGCGCGCGTGCGATCGAGCCGTCCCACCCCACATCGATTGCGCCGCTCGGTCCGATCACCGTCAACGCAAGGCACAACTGTCCTTCTGCGTCGAACACGGGCACGGCAAGACTGCTGATGCCAGGACTCGGCGCATCGATGCCACGTTCGATGCCGCGCTCGCGAATCCCGCCGAGCGTCGCGTCGAATGCCGGGCGATCGGCAGGCGCGACCATATCGCCCGTGCCGCCAGACTGGTTCGTCCACATGGCCTGCAGCGCATCGGGTGCGAGGAACGCGCAGAACAAACGTCCCGTCGACGTGGCGGGCAACGACATCACCGTGCCCACATGCAGGTTCACATGCAGCGGAAAACCCGCGTGCTCATAGCGGACGATGGTCGGACCTTGCGGGCCCTTCGTGCAGATCGCGACGCTGAAGCCGACCGCCTCGGCGAGCGCGCCTGCCCGCGGGACGGCCGCGCGAAACGCCGGCTGGTTCGCCAGTTGCATCAGACCGAGCCGCAACGACAGCGGTCCCGGTTCGTAACGGCCCGTCAACTCGTCGCGCTTGATCAGGCCGAGCCGCGTCAGGCTCACGAGATACGCATGCGCCTGACCGGGCGCGATGTCTGCGCTGGCGGCGAGATCGGACAGCGCGAGCGGCACGCGGGATGTCGCGAGCGCATGCAGCACCCGTCCGCCGACCTCGACGCTCTGGATGCCGCGCTGCGGCTTGCCCGCGCCCGTCTCGCCGTCTTTTGCTGTCTTCGCCATACCGCTCGTGCCGCCCATCAGGGTCGAAAAAAGGTCCATGTTAAACGACGGCCGCTTGCAACCGCGATCCCGCCAATCCTGATAACGCCGCAGCCAGGGTTAACTCTGAATTAACGTATAGCGACACGTTTAGTCATTGACAAATATCTGGCAGAGTCTAAGATGAAATCACTCCGGGCTAACAGTCGCCGGACATGATTCCAACCAGACAGAGCGAGACACGCATCACCGCTGCGCCCGCGCGCGCCGTCTCGCCCTGCATCCCCTCAATTTGACGGAGACGAGCATGGCCAAGGCATTCGCATCGCAAGCCGACCTCGAAGAAAAGAAGATCACGTGGACGCAACTGTCCGACAACGCATACGCATACACGGCTGAAGGCGACCCGAACTCAGGCGTGATCATCGGCGACGACGGCGTGCTGATCGTCGACACCACCGCGACGCCCGCCATGGCGCAAGACCTGATCGAGAAGATCCGCAGCGTCACCGACAAGCCGATCAAATACGTCGTGCTGTCGCACTACCACGCGGTGCGCGTGCTCGGCGCGTCCGCGTATTTCAAGGAAGGCGCGCAGCAGATCATCGCGAGCCGGGGCACATATGAAATGATCGTCGAGCGCGGCGAAGCCGATATGAAATCGGAGATCGAGCGCTTTCCGCGTCTCTTTGCCGGCGTCGAAACGGTGCCGGGGCTCACGTGGCCGACCCTCGTGTTCGAGAAGGAAATCACGCTGTTCCTCGGCAAGCTCGAAGTGCGCATCGCGCATCTGGGCGCAGGGCATACGAAGGGCGACACGGTCGTGTGGCTGCCGTCGCAGAAGGTGCTGTTCTCGGGCGATCTCGTCGAATACGACGCCGCCTGCTATTGCGGCGACGCGCAGCTCGAACAGTGGCCCGCGACGCTCGAAGCGCTGCGCGCGCTCAACGCGGAGAAGCTCGTGCCGGGCCGCGGCCCCGCGCTGACCACGCCCGAAGACGTGAACAAGGGCCTCGACTATACGAAGGACTTCGTCACGACGCTGCTCCAAAGCGGCCGCGAAGCCGTCGCCGACAAGCTCGATCTGAAGGCCGCGATGGCGCACGCGCGCAAGGCGATGGACCCGAAGTTCGGCCATGTCTTCATCTACGAACATTGCCTGCCGTTCGACGTGTCGCGTGCATTCGACGAAGCGAGCGGCATCACGCATCCGCGCATCTGGACCGCGCAGCGCGACAAGGACATGTGGGACGCGCTGCAGGCCTGATCTCGCAGCACAAACACAGCGCAGATGGATGGAGACAGCAGAATGAGCAGCATCAACTACCAGACCTTGTCGTTCGAATACCGGCGCTGCGCCGAGCAGAATGCAGCGGCTGACGCGGCGCGGCATCCTGTGATCGTGGTCGGCGCGGGGCCTGTCGGTCTCGCGACGGCAATCGATCTCGCGCAGCACGGCGTGTCCGTCGTGCTCGTCGACGACGATTGTTCGCTTGCAACAGGTTCGCGTGCAATCTGTTTTTCGAAGCGTTCGCTCGATATCTTCGACCGCCTCGGCTGCGGCGACCGTATGGTCGACAAGGGCATCAGCTGGAACGTCGGCAAGGTGTTCCTGCAAAACGAACTGGTGTACACGTTCAATCTGCTGCCGGAAGCGGGACATCACCGGCCGGCGTTCATCAATCTGCAGCAGTATTACGTCGAGGGCTTTCTGCTCGAACGCGCGCAGGCGCTGGCAAATATCGACATCCGCTGGAAGAGCAAGGTGGTCGGCTTGCAGCAGCACGGTGAACCCGGTTCCGCCGATGCATTCGTCACGCTGACCATCGAAACACCGGAAGGCGAATATCCGTTGTGCGGCCGGTATGTCGTCGCCGCCGACGGCTCGCGCAGCCCCGTGCGCAACATGATGGGTCTCGACAGCAAAGGCCGTGTTTTCAAGGACCGCTTTCTGATCGCCGATGTGAAGATGGAAGCGGAGTTTCCGAGCGAGCGCTGGTTCTGGTTCGATCCGCCGTTTCATCCGAACCAGTCGGTGTTGCTGCATCGACAGCCAGACAATGTGTGGCGTATCGACTTCCAGCTCGGCTGGGACGCGGACCCTGCACTGGAGAAAACGCCGGAACGTGTGCTGCCGCGCGTGCGCGCGCTGCTCGGGCCGGACGTCAAGTTCGAACTCGAATGGGTGAGCGTGTACACGTTCTCGTGTTTGCGCATGGAGCGCTTCCGGCATGGCAACGTGCTGTTCGTCGGCGACGCGGCGCATCTGGTTTCGCCGTTCGGCGCGCGCGGCGCCAATAGCGGTTTTCAGGACGCGGAGAACGTCGCGTGGAAGCTCGCGATGGTGCTGGATGGCCGCGCGCCGGACGCATTGCTCGACACCTATGCGAGCGAGCGCGAGTACGCCGCCGACGAGAACATCCGCAACTCGACGCGCTCCACCGATTTCATCACGCCGAAATCGCCCGTCAGCCGCACGTTCCGCGACGCAGTACTGAAGCTTGCGCGCAAGCATGCGTTCGCGCGCTCGCTCGCGAACAGCGGGCGGCTTTCGGTGCCTGCCGTGCTGCACGACTCGGCGCTCAACACGGCCGATAGCGACAGTTTCGAAGGCAAGATGGTGCCCGGCGCTTCGTGTGTCGATGCACCCGTTGCGTTGCGCGGCGGGCCCGCGTGGCTGCTGGCGCAACTCGGCGACGCGTTTACAGTCGTTCTGTTCTGCGAGAAAAACAGCATCGACGCGGCGACCCAGCGCACGCTGAAGACGCTGCAAACGGGCGCGATTCCGTTGAAGCTGATCCTCGTCACCCCGCATGGCGTGCGCGAGATCGCGCACGAATTGAGCGATGCCGTCGTGCTCGAAGATGCGGAGGGACTGGCTGCGTCGCGTTATGACGCGACGCCCGGGACGTTCTATCTGATTCGCCCGGACCAGCATGTGTGCGCGCGCTGGCGCACGCTCGATGCCGCGCGTGTCGATGCCGCGCTGAAGCGGGCGCTATGTGTCGAAGGCATTGCCTGAACGCAGCGGCGCATACGGATAAAGACATTGGAGACGACCGTGGCACTCATCACCCAACTCAACCTGACGCAGCCCGACGACTTCTACGAAGCGCTGATCGACATGCATCGCGACTTCGACGAAGCGCAAAGCCAGGCGGCGAACGCGCAACTGATTCTGTTGCTTGCGAATCATATCGGCGATTACGCGACATTGATGGAAGCGATCCGATACGCGCGCGAAGGCGTCGATCAACACGGCACAGCCGCCGCGCAACATACAGCCGACGCTCCGCGCGTCGCGGCCTGACCTTTCACGGCTCGCCCGCTAAACGAAGCGAGCCGTCTTCCCTGACAACACGGCGCAACAGATGCCGGACCCCATGGGTCCGTTGGACCCGCATTGCCTGGAGATCTTTGATGAGTCAGTCAATCACGCATGCCTACGAGCCGGACGGGTCTGCCGCCGCGCAACATGACGACAACGCGTTGTATCGCAAGGTCACGCTGCGCATCGTGCCGTTTCTGTTTCTCTGCTACGTCATTTCGTTTCTCGATCGCATCAACATCGGGTTCGCGCAGTTGCAGATGAAGCACGATCTCGGTTTCAGCGATGCGATGTACGGACTTGGCGCAGCCATCTTCTATATCGGCTACGTGCTGTGCGAAGTGCCGAGCAACATGCTGCTCGCGCGTTTCGGCGCGCGCCGCACGTTCACGCGGATCATGCTGCTGTGGGGCACTGCGTCCGTGTGCATGATGTTCGTCTCGCAACCTTCGCATTTCTATCTGCTGCGCTTCATGCTCGGCGTCTTCGAAGCGGGCTTCTTTCCGGGCATCGTTTTGTACCTGACGTACTGGTATCCGGCGCAAAGGCGCGCCGTGATCCTGTCGATCTTTTTTGCGGGCGTCGCGGTGGCGGGCGTGCTCGGCGGTCTCGTCTCCGGCTGGATCATGCGCGATATGGCGGGCGTGATGGGCCTGTACGGCTGGCAATGGATGTTCGCGATCGAAGGTGCGCCCGCACTGATTTGCGGTGTGCTTGCGCTGTTCCTGCTCGTCGATGGCCCGCAACAGGCGAAGTGGCTCACGCAGCAGGAAAAGACGCATCTGCTTGCACAACGCGATGCGGAACATCGTCCTGCCAGTTCGCATTCGTCGCGCGCGTTCATCGATGCATTGCGCAACCCGCGCGTCTATCTGTTCGCGTTCATCTACTTCTCGCTGACGTGCGCGTCGTTGACGCTCAACTTCTGGATGCCGCTGATGATCCGCGATTTCGGCGTGCACGACGTGCTGTGGATCAGCCTGTACACGGTGATTCCCAATGCGGTCGGCGCGGTCGGACTGATTCTGATTGCGCGTCATTCGGACCGTCACGGCGAACGGCGCAAGCACTTCGCGGCCTGCACGATCGGCGGCGGCATCGCGCTTTCGCTGCTGACGCTGCATCTGAGCAGCTTTGCCGCGATGCTCGGCATTCTTTCGATTGCCGCCGTGCTGATCTTCGCCGCGCTGCCAATCTTCTGGACGGTGCCGTCCGGTTATCTGTCGGGCAAGACGGCTGCGGCCGGCATTGCGCTGATCAGCAGCATCGGCATAACGAGCGGCATCGTGAGCCCATGGGTGATCGGGATCATCAAGACGCGGACGGGCAGCATGGACGATGCGCTGTATCTGCTGACCGCCTTGCTGTTCATGAGCGGCATTGCGTTGCTGCGCGGCGTGCCGGCGCAGCGCGCAAGGCAGTAAAGAATCGCGCCGCTCGTTCGTCAACGCTTAGGCAGCATTGGGCTGCGTGAGCGTTGGTGTATCGAATGCACCTTGTTGACTGTATTCCTGTGCCGCATCCCGGCCCGCACGACGTCGCGTTGTGGCGGGCCGATTTCGCTTTTGACCAGACACTCTCTGCGCCTGCGAGAAGCGCCCCTCAAGGCAGCGGGCGTCGGGATCTCGGAGCATCTCGCGCAACTAACCGTCCTTTCCGGCGGCCGTCGACGGCTTCGTGCCTGTTACGCAGCGCCCGGATGCTGTCCGAAACTTACTGGCGGCGGGGATTCAAGCCCCGCAAGGCTATGCGGCCTGCATCGCCCGGTCTCAAAGCGACTCATCAGGCATAAATGTCACCCAAAATAATAAGAATCGACGGCGAATTGATTGAGAATGATTCGCGTTTACGTTAGATTCGCTTCCATCTGATCGATAGCAAGATGGAGACGAGTCGATGGCTGAATCAATGGCGAGTTTTGCGGCGCGGATGGACCGTCATCCGGCGGCATTCGCACCGGGAGCACTGGACGACATCGATCGCGAGCCGCCCGTGCGTGCTGCCCGCATGCCCGCCGAACCGCGTGCGGTCCGCTCGCGTCGCGATTCCGGTTGCGAAGGATTGCTGCTCGACGTGCTGATCGAAAACCGGCGCTCGCTGATTCAGCTGGCGCGTTCGTTTGTCGGCTGTTCGAGCCGCGCCGAGGATGTCGTGCATGACGTGTTCATCAAGCTCACGGGCTTCCCGAATCAGGACGATGTGCGTCAGCCGCAGGCTTACGTGGCGCGCATGGTGCGCAACGCATCGATCGACGCATGCCGCCGGCAGTCGCTCGAAAACACATGGCACACGTGCGAGGAAGATGGACTCGATGTGCCGTCGCCGGAACCCACGCCCGAGTCCGCGCTCGTGACGCGCGACTCGTTGCGCCACGCCTTCGACGCACTCGCGCAATTGCCCGAACGCACGCGCAGTGCATTCGAGCGTGTGCGTCTGCGCGAGGAAACGCTGCAGGAAACGGCGCGCGCCCTGAATGTTTCGCAGACGCTCGTGCACTTCATGGTCCGCGACGCCGCGCAGCATTGCGCGGAGTGCATGCACGCGGGCGCAAAGAACGTCGCGTACGCGAAGACGGCAGGGCGCAGTAAAAAAACCTGCGCGTCGAACGTCAAGCAGATGACGGCCTCGTGAACCGGCGAAGGCAAACGTTCAACTGCATCTCATCCGATAAGCAAGCACACACGATATGACCCAGAACACGCATCAAGACGCACAGGACGACGTTCAATACACCGTCGTCATCAACGACGAAGAACAGTATTCGATCTGGCCGACGTTCCGCGACGTGCCCGCAGGCTGGCGCGAAGTCGGCGTACGCGGGCCCAAAGCCGCGTGCCTCGAACATATCGAAAGCGTGTGGACGGATATGCGTCCCGCGAGCCTGCGCCGTCACATGGACGCCGCGTCGAACGCGCGCTGAGCGCGCAACGCATGCCGTGCGTGACCGGTGCGGCCTGCAACTGAGGACACGTCATGACAGCGACTCTCCCGACTCTCGACGACCTGCGCATCGAGCCCGGCCTGCCGACTATCGTTTCACCGCGTGGCGGCTCCGCGCTGACGCTCGAAGCTGCCGCGCCGCTCTTGCGCGACATCGCGAACAACTGCATCGAGCGCGCGGGCGGCGTGCTGTTCACGGGCTTCGCCGTGCCGTCGATCGATACGTTCCAGCAATTCGCCGCATCATGCGGTTCGCCTTTGATCGGCTATGAATTCGCGTCGACGCCGCGCAGCCAGGTCGAAGGTGCCGTGTACACGTCGACCGAATATCCGCCGCATCGCTCGATTCCGCTGCACAACGAGCAGTCGTACACGCGCGAATGGCCGTTGCGGATCTGGTTCCATTGCGCACTCGCTGCGCGTGCCGGTGGCGCGACGCCGATTGCCGACAGCCGCGCGATTTACCGCGCGCTCGATCCCGCATTGATCGAACGCTTCGCGCGGCGCGAACTGCTGTACGTGCGCAACTTCGGACAGGGGCTCGATCTGCCGTGGCAACAGGCGTTCGGCACCGACGATCCACGGGCCGTCGATGCGATGTGCGCGGCGCGCGGCATCGAATGCGAATGGCGCGAAGGCGACGACGGCGACATGCTGCTGCGCACGCGCGAACTTTGCCAGGCGGTTGCGGTGCATCCGCGCACGGGCGATCGCGTGTGGTTCAACCAGGCGCATCTGTTCCATCTGTCCGCGCTCGATGAAGACATGCAGGAAGCACTCGTCGATGCAGTGGGAATCGAAAACGTGCCGCGCAATGTCTACTACGGCGATGGCGCGGCGCTCGAAGCCGATGCGCTCGCGGAAATTCGCGGCGTGCTGGAACAGCAGCGCATCGTGTTTCCGTGGGCGGGCGGCGATGTGCTGATGCTCGACAACATGCTGACCGCGCACGCGCGCGATCCGTTCGAAGGTCCGCGCAAGGTCGTCGTCGCGATGGCGGAAAGCTATAGCGCGCCGGCGAATGCGCAACTGACGAAGACACCCGCGACCGCCACCTGACGATGAAGAGCAGTTCGAACATGGCGCTGTCGGCGCGCTCGCTGACGGTGGGGTATCGCGATCACGTCGTGATCGATTCGCTCGACATCGATGTCCGCGCGAATCGCGTGACCGCATTGTGCGGGCCGAACGGATGCGGCAAGAGCACGCTGCTGCGCACGCTCGCCGGTTTGCAACCGCCGCTTGCGGGCGAAGTGACGGTGGCGGGCAAACCGCTCGTGTCATATCGGCGGCGCGATCTTGCGCGCACGCTGACGATGCTCTCGCAGTTCAACCAGATTCCCGCCGGTCTCTCCGTGCGCGAACTGGTTGCTTACGGACGCTACGCGCACGGCGGCTGGATGCGCGGCTTGTCGAAAGAGGACCACGCGGCGATCGACGATGCGCTCGCCGCAAGCGGTATTGCCGACGATGCCGCACGCGACGTCGCCGCGCTGTCCGGTGGCGAGCGGCAACGTGCGTGGATCGCAATGGCGCTCGCGCAACGCGCGCCCATCGTGCTGCTCGATGAGCCGACCACGTATCTCGACATTCATCATCAGCTCGACATTCTCGGCGAACTGCGCCGGCTCAATCGCGAGCGCGGTCTGACCATCGTCTGGGTGCTGCACGATCTGAATCAGGCCGCCGCATACAGCGACGAAATCGTGTTGATGCGCGGCGGCCGCATCGTCGCGCAGGGCACGCCCGACGCGATCATGGACCCGCAGCATCTCGAAGCGACCTTCGACGTGCCGATGCTGCGCATCGCGCATCCGCAGACGGGCGCGCCGATGTGCGTGCCCGCGCATCCCGGGAGCGACGAAGCGATCAGCGCGTCCGCAGACGACAGGAACCTCGCCGCATGACCACGCTTGCCGCACGAAAGCGGATGCAGCGCGCCGAGCCGCGCTGGCGCGACGCACAGCGAGGCCGCGTCGGCGTGCTCGCGGTGTCGCTGACCGCATTGCTCGTCATTGTCGCGGCGCTGCGCATCGCGCCCGATCTGACGATGTTGCTGCACGCTGCAACGTCGAATGCAGCGCACGTCAGCGACGACAATGCGCTCGCGCAGGTGCTGCTTTTCAATCTGCACGTGCCGCGCGTGCTGGCAGCGATCGTCGCGGGCGCGTGCCTTGGTATAGCGGGCGCGTTGTTTCAGGCGCTGACGCGCAATCCGCTTGCTTCGCCGGACCTGCTGGGCATCACGGGCGGCGCGCAGCTCGGCCTGCTTGCCGCGATGCTGATTCCCGCGCTGGCGGGCACGGCGTCGGTGCCGTTGCTGTTCGGCTGCGGTCTGCTTGCCTCGGCGTGCGTCGCGGCAGCGGCGGGAGGCTGGCGCGCAACGCCATTGCGCATGGTGCTCGCGGGCAGCGTCTGCATGCTGCTGTTTTCTGCCGTCTCGACGCTCACACTCGCGTTCTTCGAGCAGAGCATCGCGGGCGTCGCGTTGTGGGCGAGCGGCAGTCTCTATCAACCTGGCGCGCACGGGCTGCTGACAGCCGTGCTCTGGCTGATGCTGCCGCTCGCGGCGCTGCCCTTCGTCGTGCGTCCGCTCGATCCCGTTTCACTCGGCGATGATGCCGCGCTGGCTGTGGGCGTGCGCGTGGATGCGGCGCGCTTTTATGCGTTGCTGGTCGCCGTCGGCTTTGCGAGCGTGGCCGTGAGTATCGCGGGGCCGATGTCGTACGTAGGGCTGATCGCGCCGAATCTGCTGCGCCATCTGCGCGGTTCGCACTCGACGCGTCTTGCCGCGCTTGCGCCGCTGTCCGCGCTGGTCGGCGCGTTGCTCGTGCTGGCGACCGACAGCATGGTGCTCGCGCTCGATCTCGATGGCACGCTCTCGACAGGCGTCGCGATTGCCGTCGTCGGTGCGCCTTTGATGCTCGCGATGATCCGCCACGGAGGCGCGTGGACGTCGGCGCTCGCACACACTTCGGACGCAGCCGCACAAACGGCACGCAGCCGTTTTACCGCCTGGATTGCGGGGCTTTCGCCATTCGGTGTTGCGTTGATCGTCGCCGCAGTGGCTGTCGTGTCGATCTGCGTCGCGGGCACATTCGGCCCGACGACACTCGATCCTTCGCGCTGGCTCGCTGCGTTGAACGGCGATGACGCCGTCGCACGCATGCTGCTCGATCTGCGCTTGCCGCGTGCCGTATGTGCGTTGCTTGCGGGCGCGATGCTCGCGGCGAGCGGCGTGCTGATGCAAAGCGTCGTGCGCAATCCGCTCGCGGGGCCCGAGGTGCTCGGCGTCACACAAGGCGCATCGCTGGCGACGCTCGTCGCGCTGCTGTTCTCGCCGCTCGCTGCGCACGCGGCCATTGCGGTGTCGTCGCTGACCGGCGGCGGCGTCACGCTCGTCGCGATCCTCGCATTGAATCGGCGCACGCGTTATGCACCGTTTGCCGTTGCGTTGACGGGACTGGTGGTCGGCACGCTATGGACGACCCTCGCGCAATGGGTGATCGTGCAGGAAAGCGTGCAGCCCGCGCGCTTTGTCGTGTGGCTGGTGGGCGGCACGTATGGCCGCAGCTGGAGCGATGTGCTCGCGCTGTTGCCGTGGTGTGCCGTCACGCTGCCTGCATTCGCGCTGCTCGCGCGTCCACTTGATCTGCTCGCGCTCGGCGACGATCAGGCTGCGTCGCTCGGCTTGCCAGTCGCGCTGCTGCGTCCGCTCGCGCTGACGGTTGCGACCATCGCCGCATGTGCGGCCGTTGCGGCCGTCGGACCGATCGGTTTTGTCGGCTTGATGGCTCCGCATCTGGCGGCCATGCTCGGCGCGCGCGCGCACCGTATGCGCCTGTGGCTTGCGGCGACGTGCGGCGCGGCGATTCTCGCCACCGCCGATATCGGCGCGCGCACGCTGCTCGCGCCGCGCGAAATTCCAGCGGGCGTGCTGACTGCATTGATCGGCGCGCCGTATCTGCTTGCGTTGCTGATCGTGCAGGCAAGGCGCGAACGCAAGCGCGGGCGATGACAATGTCGTCCGATGCGAAACCGTTCGCTACGTTCGTCGCCGATACGCCATACGCCGCGTATGTCGAACGCGTATGGCTCGGTATGCCTGCCGAGGCGCGGCGCACTGGCGAAGGCATGCAAGTGCGCGTGCCGCTCACCGGGCTCGCGACGCAACGCGAAGCGATCCTCGGCGCAATGACGCTGCGCTACGGCGGCGATGCCGACCGTCACGCGCGTGCGCTGTTATCGCAGTGGAGCAAATACTATTTCGGGCTCGCTGTGCCGGCTGCGCTGGTGTCCGCGCTTGTTCTGCGGCGGCCGCTCGACATGGCGCCCGAACGCTGCGTGTTGCTGCTGAACGAAGGCATGCCCGAAGCGCTGTATCTTCCGCACGATGCACCCGGCGAGCCGACAGACGATCCCGCACGACGTTACGCATCGCTTGTCGGTGAGCAACTGCGCGGCGTGATCGACATGATTGCGAGCATGACGAAGATCGCGCCGCGCGTGCTGTGGAGCAATGTCGGCAATCTGCTCGACTCGCTGTTCGAACGGTGCGCAGCCGTGCCGGGTGCTGAGCGCGATGCAGCGTGGCTGTTCGAATCGCGCGTCCTGTTCGGCGGCGACGAGCCGAACCCGCTGCGCACGCCCGTTCGCGACGTGATGCCGCGCTCGACGCTGCTGCCCGCGCCGTTCCGCGCGCGCCGCGTTTGCTGCGTCCGTTATGAAATTCCCGGAGAAGATCAACTGTGTGCGAGCTGCCCGCTACTACTCACGATGAGCGACGAAGAGCTCGCCTTGCAAGAAGGCATACGATGAAGCGGGCATTGCGCGCGACCGTATGCGCTGCATGCGTCGCGTTTGCCTGCCCGGCGGGCGCAACGGATGTGACGCGCACGCCGGAAGCGACAGCGGCGGCCGCGTGTACGCCGCTGTCGTCGAATCCCACTGTGACGCAGGCGAGCGATACGCTGCCCGTGCATCCGCAGCGCATCGTCGTGCTCGAATTCATGTTCGCCGAGGCCTTGCTTTCGCTCGACGTCACGCCTGCAGGCATGGTCGACACAGCGTACTACCCGTCGTGGATCGGCTATGGTGTCGAACGCATGCGGTCGGTGCCGGACGTGGGCACGCGCCAGGAGCCGAGCCTCGAAGCGATTGCCGCGCTCAAGCCCGACCTGATCATCGGCGTCGGCTTCCGCCATGCGCCCATCTTTGCGGCGCTGAAATCGATTGCGCCGACCGTGCTGTTCCAGTTCAGCCCCGACATGAAGCTCGACGGCGTGCAGGCGACGCAACTCGAATGGGCACGCCGGATCTTCGACACGATCGGCTGCATGACGGGCCGCACGATGCAGGCGCGGGCTGTCGAACGGCAACTCGACGAAGGGCTCGCGCGCGACGCAAAGCGGCTCGCCGATGCAGGCCGCACGCATGCCGACTTTGCGTTGTTGCAGGAACTCGGCTTGCCCGACCGATATTGGGCGTACACGGGGAACAGCATGGCGGGCGGCGTCGCAAAGCAACTCGGCCTGACGCTGTGGCCCGCGCAACCGACGCGCGAAGGCACGCGCTACGTGACCTCGGAAGACCTGTTGAAGCGCCCGCAGACAAGCGTACTGCTGACGAGCGCGACAGGCCCCGACGTGAAGCTCGACGCGAAACTCGATTCGCCCGTATGGCGCTTCGTGCCCGCGCGCCGCGATGGACGCGTGACACTGGTCGAGCGCAATGTTTGGGGCTTCGGCGGCCCGATGTCGGCACTGAAGCTGTCGCATGCATTGACGGACGCGCTGCTTTCGTTGCCTCCCGTCAAGCCATCCACGTCATCGCAGTCTTCGGCATCGCGCTGATTGTTCGGCTCGCTCATATGCAAAGCGCCTTGGGATTTGCGGTCCCAAGGCGCTTTTCACTGCGTCACGTTCAAGGATTGCAGAACGTCAACTTGCGTCCATCCTGGGCTGAGGCGCATCGGCAGCAACGGGCGCGCGCGTTGAAGCATGTCCCGCAACCGCATGCGGCACGCCGTGCGTTTCATTGACGATCGCACCGTTGTCCAGTTTCAGCACGCGGTCCGCAAGCGGGAAATAGCGGTCATCGTGCGTAATCACCACGACGGTCTTGCCGCGCCCGCGCAGCTCCGGCAGCAATTGCTCGTAAAACACGGCCTTGAATGAAGGATCCTGATCGGCGGCCCATTCGTCGAACAGATAGAACGGGCGATCTTCCAGATACGCGACGACGAGTGCAAGACGCTTGCGCTGCCCCGTCGACAACGCGCGCGTCGAGAACGTACCGTTGTCAACGCGAACCTTGTGATCGAGCGCGAGCTTGGCGAGCAGCGCATTGGCGCGCGCATCGGCGGCGGCGCGGGCATTGCCGTTCGTATCGTCGGGATCGACGATACCGAGCAGCGAATCGAACAGATGGAAGTCGTTGAACACCGTCGAAAAGCGCTCGCGATAGGCAGGTCGCGTGTCCCGCGTAACAGCCGAGCCATCCACTTCGATCACACCGCCTTCGGGTTCATAGAGGCCCGTCAGCACTTTCGCGAGAGTCGTCTTGCCGCTGCCGTTCCCGCCTACGATAAAGACCAGTTCACCCGGCCTGAAGCTCAGATCGATCGGCCCGATGCGGAACATCCGTTCGTCGCGTTCATGAAAATACGCGTGCGTAATGCCGCGCAGCGTGAGCGTGTCGAATGCCGCGGCCTGGTCGGTCGACGCGGGCGCGGGCAACGCTGTGCGCCGCGGTTCTTCGAACTCGGCAAGCACGCGCTCGATCCGTTCGAGCGATACGCGCGCCGCGTTGACGGTCGGCAGATTGTTCAGCAGGCCGTCGAGCGGCACCAGCATGAACAGAAAGACGATCACGTAGCCCGCTGCGGCTTGCGCATCGGCATGCACGCCGATGGACGGCAGAAACGTCGCCGCGCCGAGAAATACATAGAACAGAAAGATGATCCAGCCTACGCCGACCGCGTATGCAACGAACGCGCGGCGTCGATGGTCGCGGACTTCGGTGATCGCGCTGCCGAGTTGTCCATCGACGAATTGCCGCGCGCGTTCGCGATGCAGCTTCAGTTCCTTCGCGCCCGCGAACAGCGAGCCCAGATAATCGAACAGGCGGTCCTGCGCGCGGCCCGCTGCTTCGAGCGATGCGATCGCGCGAATGTCGCCGAAGCGGTAGCCGAGCGATCCGATCACGATGGCGGCGAGCGCCAGCACGCAAACAGGCCACGACAGCCAAGCGAGATACGCGAGACAGCCCGCGACGATCGAGCCGTGCATCACGATGTTGGGCAACGCGAAGAAGAGCATCGATACGTTAGTGGCATCGTCGGTGAGAATCGATTGCACGGGCGCTGCGCCAACGCGTTCGACGTCGCGCAGTTCCGCGGCCGCGACGCGCGCGGACACGTGTTCGCGCATGCGGCTCATAGTGTCCTGCGAGAGCCCCGCGAACAGCACGCCAGACACGATGCGTGCGATCAACGCGACCAGCGCGCAAGCGCCGAAGCGCAGCGCGAGCGGAAGATCGGCCGCAACGGGCGCGCTCAACGCGCGATTGAGCGTCGCGACGAGCAGCACGCTCGACACGCCATTCGCAATGCATGCGATCAGCGCGAGCGCGAGCGCGCCGCGCGAACGCCGCAATAGCGACAACAGCAGACGGGTGGCGGGTTTGTTCGGGCGATCCGAACCATTCACGGGCGGTGCGTTGGAAACAGTCATCGAAAGCAGGCGTGAGAGTGAATGCGCGCAAAGCGCATGAAGGGACTTGAACAGCCATCTACGGAATTGACGTTTGAGCGTCGCAAAAATTTAGCCGAAGAGCGCCGGGCGCAAACAAACAAGCACTGCGCAGAATTTATTCCGTCAAAAGGGGTAAATTTTTTTGCGCGCGATTCGTCACCTGTGTGAAGCCGCTGAAACGGAACGTGGACAAACCATGTCCCGATGCGGCGGCATAGCGGCCATGCCGAAGGACTTCACACGAATGACGACTTTTCCGACTGCCTTGCATCTTCGACTTCGCGAACTCGCGCGCCGTGCGCCGGACGCGCCTGCGCTCGCCGCGTTTTCGCCGCATACCGTGCGCATGTCGCGCGGCGAACTCGACGCTCGCGCTGCGCATGTCGCGGCTGCGTTGCGCGCGCGCGGCGTGGGCGCGGAAGTGCGGGTGGGCGTGTGCATCGACAGATCATGCGATCTGTTCGTCGCGATGCTTGCGGTGCTGAAGGCGGGCGGCGTGTTCGTGCCGCTCGATCCGCGCCACCCTGCGGAACGGCTCGACTGGATGGCGCGCGATGCAGGCTTGCGTCATGGAATCGTCACGCGCGATGCGGATGCGGCCATGCGCGTGCGTTTCGAGCGTTGCATCGACATCGATTCGATCGGCATCGCGCAACGAGCGCCTGCTTTCGAAGATGCGGACGTGCATCCACGCTCTGCCGCATACATGATTTACACGTCGGGATCGACGGGAACACCGAAGGCGGTCGTCGTCGAACATGGCCCGCTTGCTGCGCATTGCGATGCCGTGATCGGCGCATATCCGATGACGGATGCGGATCGCGTGCTGCATTTCGCGTCGGTGAATTTCGATCTCGCACACGAGTATTGGCTTGCGCCGCTCGCTGCGGGCGCGAGCATTGCCATCACGGCACCGGGACCCGTTGCTCCGGACGATGCGCGTGCGCTAGTCGACGAGGAGCGCGTGACGATTGCCGCATTCCCGCCCGCGTATCTGCGCGAGTTCGCGCAAGCCGTGCGACGTCATCGCGTGCCCGACGCGCTGCGCGTACTCGCATTCGGCGGCGAAGCGATGCCAGGCGATGTATTCGGCGAAATCCGGCAAACGTTTAGCAACGTGCGGCTGATCAACGGCTATGGTCCGACCGAGACCGTGATCTCGCCGATGCTGTGGCCGCTCGATCCACGCGCTGCTTACGAGGGCGCGTCGGGTACGTCGTTGCCCATTGGTGCGCCGATCGGCTTGCGCACGGCGCGCGTGACGGCTGCCGGTTCCACCGACGGCGCGGCGATAGACGATGGCTCGTGCGGCGAGTTGCTGCTCGGCGGCGCCTGCCTTGCACGCGGCTATCACGCACGAGCCGTGCAAACGGCCGAGCGCTTCATCCCCGATGCAGACGGCGAACCGGGGGCGCGCGCGTATCGCACGGGCGACCTCGCGCGTTTGCGCGCGGACGGTGCTTACGATTACATGGGCCGTATCGACGATCAGGTGCAGATTCGCGGCGTGCGTGTCGAACCCGGCGAGATCGCGCAATGTTTACGCTCGCATCGGGAGGTGCACGACGCGGCCGTGCTGGTCGAACAGGTCGCGGGCCGGGTGCAGTTGACGGCGTGTGTCGTCATGACAGGCGCGCTCGAAGAACGCGCGTTGCGCGAGCACTTGTTGCAACGTTTGCCGGATGCGTGGCAGCCGCATCGCTTTGCGCTGCTCGATGCGTTGCCCTATACGCTGAATGGCAAGCTCGACCGCGATACGCTGCGTGCGCGTGTTGCATCGCTCGCTGCGCACACATCGGTTCGTGAGCCGCGAAGCGAAACTGAACGGAGTATCGCCGCAATCTGGTACGCGATTCTCGGCGGCGAACATGTCAGCCTCGATGACCGGTTTCATGCGCGCGGCGGCGATTCGATCGCGATCATGCGTCTGCAGGCCGCGATCCGCTCGGACCTGCACGTGAACTTGCGGCTCGATGCGCTGTTCGCCGACCCTACGCTCGAAGCACTCGCCGCGCTCGTCGATGCGAGCGAGCGTGAACCTGCTGCGCGGTCGCTGCCGCTGAAAGCCGTTGCTCGCAGCGATGCTTCCGCCGCATACGTCGATCATCGCGCTTCGTTTGCACAGCAGCGCTTCTGGGTGCTCGTGCAAACACGCGATGCGAGTGACGCGTATCACATCGCCGCCCACTGGAACATCGGTGGACCGATCGATGCAACGTTGCTCGAAACCGCGCTCGCGCAAGTCATCGAGCGTCATGAAGCGTGGCGGACCACGTTGCACGAAGATGAGAACGGCATCGTCATGCAGCGGGTTCATGCGCGAATCGCTGTGCCTGTAGAACGGATCGAACTGCGCGATCTGACTTTCGACGCGCGCAACGAACGTGCGAATGAGCTTGCAGACGAGCACGCCACGCCGCCATTCGATCTGCAACGCGGTCCATTGCTGCGTGCATCGCTGGTGACGTTCGCCGATGACGAGCATCGCCTGATGCTGACCGCGCATCATGCGATCAGCGATGGATGGTCGTCGCGTTGCGCATTCGCGGAACTGGCCGAGACGTATTCCGCGCTTTTGCAAGGCCGCGCCGCGACGTTGCCCGCGCTTGCCACGCAATACGCGGACTTCGCGCAATGGCAGCGCGACTGGCTCGACGGCGCGGAGCGCGAGCAGCAACTCGGATACTGGCGCGACGCGCTGAAGGACGCGCCCGCGCCGCTCGCGTTGCCCGTCGATCGTGCCGTACCGGCTCAACGCACGCTCATCGGCAAGCGCGCGTCGCGTCGCCTCGATCCGCAAGCATCGGCGGCCGTGCGCGAACTGGCAAACGGCGCGCATGCATCGACGTTCATCGTTTTGCTCGCGGCCTTGCATGCGTGGCTGCATCGGTTGACGAGCGCAACGGATGTGGTTGTTGCCGCGCCCGTTGCGAATCGACAGCGAGAGGAAACGGCGAATCTGCTTGGGCTGTTCATCAACACGGTCGCGTTGCGCGCGCACGTGTCGCCTCATGCGCCGTTTGCGGATCTGCTCTCACAGGTCCGCGACACGACGCTGGGCGCGTACGCCAATCAGGACGTTCCATTCGATCAGGTGATCGATGCAGTCAAGCCGCCCGTACGACGTGGCGAAGCGTGGCTGCGCGTGAAGTTCGCGCAGCAGTTCGTGTTCGATGAGCCGGTTCGATTGCCCGATGCCGTCGCGACATTGACGCCCGGCCCCGACAACGCGGCGCGTTTCGACTTCGCACTCGATTTCACCGACGACGCGCGCGGCATCGAACTGATCGCCGCATGGGCGACGGACTGCATCGACGACGCGACGGCGCATGCATGGCTCGACAGCTTCAGCGCGCTGCTGGCGGATAGCGTGACGCATCCTGCAACGCCTGTCAGTTCGCTCGCCTGCGCAGGCTCGTCCGGCAACACGTTGCAGGGTCGCGCGCAGAAGTACGAGTTCGATAACGTGGTCGCGGCCTTCGCACATCATGCGAACGCAACGCCGAAGCAAGTTGCAGTCACCGACGCGCAAAGGCAACTCACGTTCGAGGCACTCGATACAGCGTCGACGCGCGCCGCACGTGCATTGATCGAGCAGGGCGCGGGCGCGGAACAGGCAATCGCGCTATGCATCGATCGCTCTGCCGATTTCGTCGTCGCGCTGCTGGCCGTGTTGAAGTCGGGCGCGATGGCCGTGCCGCTCGATCCCGCGGCTCCGCGCGAACGCATCGAAGCGTCGATTGCCGCATGCCGTGCTGGCAGCGTGATCGTTGCGAGCAACGCACCGCAGATCGTAACCGATGCGCGTATCGCATCGCTCGACGCGTTGATCGAAGCGGACGGCAACAGTGCGCCCGCTTCGATCACGCCGGATCAGGCCGCCTATCTGATCTACACGTCGGGTTCGACGGGCACGCCGAAGGGCGTCGCCGTATCGCATCGGGCGTTGGCCGATTACGTTCAGGGCGTGCTCGATGAACTGGACTTCGCGCCCGGCGCAAGCATGGCGATGGTCTCGACGGTCGCCGCCGATCTCGGCCACACGACGCTCTTCGGTGCATTGTGCTCGGGCCGTACCTTGCATTTGCTGCCGAAGGAATGTGCGTTCGATCCCGACCGCTTCGCCGCGACCATGCGTGAACGAGCCGTCGGCGTGCTGAAGATCGTGCCGAGCCATCTGCACGCGTTGCTCGAAGCGCAGCAACCCGCCGACGTGCTGCCGTCGCACGCGCTGGTCCTGGGCGGCGAACCGCTGCCGTGGACGCTCGTCGAACGCATCGGTTCATTGCGGCCCGCGTGCCGCGTGATCAATCACTATGGTCCGACGGAAGCCACGGTCGGCGCGCTCACGTTCGATGCCACCGCGAACGCTCAGATGGCGAACGTATCGGCAGGCGTGCCGACGGGGCGTCCATTGCCGAATGCGCGCGCGCTCGTGCTCGATGCGCATGGCGCTCCTGTGCCTGCCGGCGGAATCGGTGAACTGTATCTTGGCGGACCGGGCATTGCGCGCGGCTATCTCGATCGCGCAGCAGCGACGGCGGAGCGTTTCGTGCCGGACACCGGCGGTCCGAAGGGCGCGCGGATGTATCGAACGGGAGACCGTGTGCGCTTGCGCGCAGACGGTGCAATCGACTATCTGGGCCGTCTCGACGACCAGGTGAAGATTCGCGGCTATCGCGTCGAGCCGGGCGAAGTGAGTGCGACGTTGCGCGCGATCGAGGGCGTGAGGCAAGCGGAAACGCTGGCAATCGTCGAGGACGGGCGCGCCCGTCTCGCGTCGTTCGCCGTCGTGCAAGGCTCGCGTGATGAAGTCGCGCTGCGCGCAGAGCTCGCCGCGCGTTTGCCCGACTACATGGTGCCCGCGACGCTCACGTTATGTGACGCATTCCCCGTCACGCCGAACGGCAAGATCGACCGCGTGAAGCTGCGCGAACTTGCGCAGCAACCCGCCGTTCAATCCGCTAGCGACGCGCCGCTCGAAGGCACGGAGCGCACTCTCGCGGATGTGTGGAAAGAAGTGCTGCGCACAGAGCGCGTGGGGCGCGACGACAACTTCTTCGAACTGGGTGGCGATTCGATTCTCGCGTTGCAGGTGATCGCCCGTTCGCGCAAACGCGGCGTGCGCTTCACGCCGAAGCAACTGTTCGACAAGCCGACCGTCGCGCAACTGGCGCAGGTAGCGCAAACCGTCGCCGCTGCCAAACCGGAAGCGGAACAGCGCGCAACGGTTACGACAGCAGGCACTGCGCACGTTGGGTTGACGCCCGCGCAGCATCGCTTCTTCGAACTGAACGTGCCGGCGCGCCACCACTGGAATCAGGCCGTCGAATTGCACGCGTCGGAGCGCTTCGATCTCGACGCATTCGCGCAGGCGTTCGGCGCGGTGCTCGCACATCACGATGCTTTCCGCCTGCGTTTCACGCAAGACGACGCTGCATCATGGAACGCGCGATACGCGGACAAGCCGTTCGACGCGCTGCCGCTCGTCGCCATCGAAGCACGCGATGAACACGACGCACTCGCGCAATTCGACGAACTGCAACGCAGCTTCGACCTCGCACGCGGACCGCTGGCGGGCGCGCTCGTCGCGATGTTGCCCGATGGCACGCCGCGCGTGTGGGTCACGATTCATCATTTGATCGTCGATGGCGTGTCATGGCGTGTGCTGCTCGAAGATCTCGACGCCGCGTACTGCGCGGCGCGCGAACGCCATCCTGTGCGTCTCGCCGCGCAAGGCGCGCGCGCGGCGGACTGGGCGCAACGTCTTGCAGCGGCTGCGCACGCCGATGACGCCGCCGCGCCGTTTGCGAAGGAACGGCAGTACTGGACGTCGACGCAGCAGGCAAGCGCCGCTCTGCCATTCGACAATCCGCACGGCACGGCAAACAACGCCGATGCGTGTACGGTCGAATGGACGATCGACGCGACGCTCACGCGGACCTTGCTCACGGATGCGAACGCCGCGTGGCGAACGCAGACCATCGATCTGCTCGTGGCCGCGCTCGCGCACACGCTTGGTTCGCGCGTACAGGCCGATTCGCTGCTGATCGAACTGGAAGGCCACGGACGCGAAGCGCTATTCGAAGACATCGATGCGAGCCGCGCAATCGGCTGGCTGACAAGCCACTATCCCGTTGCGTTGCCCGTGCGTGAATCGGGCACAGCGACGCTCGCAGCCGTGAAGGACGCGTTGCGCGCCGTGCCGCACAAAGGGCTCGGCTTCGGCGTGCTGCGTTATCTGGCGAATGAGTCGACGCGCGCCGAGCTTTCCGCGTTGCCGCGTCCGCGCGTGACGTTCAACTATCTCGGCCAGTTCGGCGACGCATCGAACGACCGCGCGCTGAACGCGCGCTTTGGCGGTGCAGGCTGCGAACGCGACCCGGCGGGCCCGATGTCGAATGCGCTGGCGATTCACGCGCATATCGACGGCACGCGCAGGCTCAGATTGCATTGGGTCTACAGCGCGGCGATGTTCAATGGGAGTACGGTCGAAAAGCTCGCGCGCCAGTTCGAGACCACGCTGCGCGACATCGCGGCGCAGTGTATCGAACGCGTGTCGAAGCGCGGAGCCGGCGCAACGCCCGCCGACTTCCCGCTTGCGCAGCGTGCGGGTCTCACGCAAGCGATGCTCGAACGTCTCGAACCCGATTTGCGCACGGTCGACGATATCTATCCGCTGTCGCCGATGCAGCAGGGCATCCTGTTCCACTCGCTGTATGCGCCGGATCGCACGACTTATGTGAATCAACTGGTCGCGACGCTGCGTTCGCCGGATATCGCGCGTTTGACCGATGCGTTCAATCGCGTCGTGCCGCAACACGACATCTTGCGCACGAGCTTCTGGCACGACGCGGAAGTGCCGCTGCAAATCGTGCATCGTCAGGCGAAGCTGCCTGTCGCTGTGCTCGACTGGCGAACCCGCGACGCACAAGCAGCGAGTTTCGAACAATGGCTGACGGAGGACCGCGCGCAAGGCTTCGATCTCAGCCAGGCGCCGTTGATGCGCGTCACGCTGATCCGTCTGGGCGACGACGATTGGCGACTTGTATGGACGCGACATCATTTGCTGCTCGACGGCTGGAGCACGGCGCGCATGTTCGCCGACGTGCTGCGCGATTACATGAGCGAGCGTCGCGCGTTGTCATTCGGACAGGCAACGCGGTTACGTTACCGCGACTTTATCGCTTGGCTGGACACGCGCGATCATGAAGCCGACAAGGCATTCTGGATCGAACGGCTCGCGCGCTTCGACGAACCGGCGCTCGTTGCGCCGAACGTACGGGCGCAGAACGTACGGGCGCGGAACGATACGACTGCGACGAGCGAGACGTGGCGCGCGCAGTTCGATACGGCGACGACTGCGAAGCTCACCGCGCTTGCACGCACACTGAAGCTGACAGTGAACACGCTCGTGCAGGGCGCATGGGCGCTCGCGTTGCAGCGCATGACCCATCATGCGACGGTCGCATTCGGCGCAACTGTCGCGGGCCGACCGGACGCGCTGACGGACGTCGACAGCGTTCTTGGCCTGTTCATCAACACTTTGCCTGTCATCGCGACGCCCGCGCCGCACCAACGAATCGCCGACTGGCTCGCCGAACTGCAGCGCGACAACGCAGCGAACGCCGAACACGCGCATACGCCGCTGTTCGATATCCAGCGTTGGGCGGGCCAAGGTGGCGGCGCGATGTTCGACACGCTAGTCGTGTTCGAAAACTATCCCGTCGATCCCGCGTGGTCGGCGAACGACGAGCGTGCATTGCGGCTGTCCGGCATACGCAGCATCGAATCGACGGATCTCGCCGTCACGCTGGTCGTGCAGGCGGGCGACACGCTGACTATCGATTACGGCTACGACACGGCACGTCTCGACGAAGCGCGCGTGCGTGCCTTGCATCGTGCGTTCGATGCATGCATCGAAGCGTTCATCGCCGATCCGCATGCGTTGCTCGGCAGCGTTTCGATTGCAACGCAAGGCGATCTGGCGCAACTCGCAAGTTGCAACGACACGGCGTACGCATGGCGGGATGAACGGCGCTTGCCGCTTCATCGGCAGTTCGAACGCCAGGCGGCAGCGACGCCGGATGCGATTGCGCTCGACTTCATCGATGCCCATGAAGCTCGCACGCGCCTGACCTACGCCGAACTCGACGACCGCGCGAACCGCGTGGCGAGTGCGTTGCTGAAAGCCGGCGTTGCGGCGGACAGCGTCGTTGCGCTATGCGTCGAACGGTCGATTGAAATGGTGGTGGCGCTGTTCGGCGTGTTGAAGGCAGGCGCTGCATACTTGCCCGTCGATCCCGACTATCCGGCCGAGCGCATCGCGTATCTGCTCGACGACGCACGGCCCGCGGTCGTGCTGACGCAGCGTTCGCTGCATGCACGTGTTGCCGGTGCGATCAGCCGCGAAGAAACGCGCGTGCTGTGCGTCGAAGAACTGGATGCAGATGCGGCGCTTGCATCGCCTGTCGAAGTCGAGCCCGAGCAGCTTGCTTACCTGATCTACACATCGGGGTCGACAGGGAAGCCGAAGGGCGCGGGCAACACGCACCGCGCGCTCGCAAACCGCATCGCGTGGATGCAGAGCGCGTACTCGCTCACGCCGCGCGACGTCGTGCTGCACAAAACGCCGTTCGGCTTCGACGTGTCGGTGTGGGAATTCGTGTGGCCCTTGTCGGTCGGCGCGACGCTCGCGATCGCGGCGCCTGGCGATCATCGTGATCCCGCGCGCCTTGCTGCTGCGATCGCGGCATATGGCGTGACGACGCTGCATTTCGTTCCGTCGATGCTGGGCGCTTTTCTCGCCCATCTGAACGACTTCGATGCTGCCTCGCAGTGCACGAGCATCGTGCGCGTGGTGGCGAGCGGCGAGGCGCTGTCGCCCGAACTCGTGGCGCGCGCGCGACGTCTGTTGCCGCACGCGCAATTGCACAACCTGTATGGCCCGACAGAAGCGGCAATCGACGTGTCGCACTGGACTTGCACCGACGACGATGCGCAAGCCGTCGCGGTGCCGATTGGCAGGCCTATCGCGAACATTCAGTTGCATGCGCTCGACGCAGCGCTTCATCCGTTGCCTGCGGGTGCGGTGGGCGAACTGTATCTGGGCGGTGCCGGTCTCGCGCGCGGCTATCTGGGGCGCGCGGCATTGACGGCGGAGCGCTTTATCCCCGATCCGTTCATGCCGGGCGCACGTCTCTATCGAACGGGCGATCTGGTCTGCCGGCGCGCCGATGGCGTACTCGACTACCTGGGCCGCGCCGATCAGCAAGTGAAGCTGCGCGGCTTGCGCATCGAGCCTGGCGAAATCGAAGCGTTGCTGCGTGCCGCACCCGGCGTGCACGATGCCGTCGTGATCGTGCGCGACGAGCAGTTGATCGGCTATGTCGCGCGGCGTGCCGAAGAAGCATTCGATCGAAGCGCGCTGTTCGCCGCTTTGCATGCGCAACTGCCCGCATATATGGTGCCCGCGCATCTGATCGAACTCGACGCGTTGCCCGTCACGCCGAACGGAAAGTGCGACCGCAACGCATTGCCCGCGCCGTCGCTTCAGGCGACTGCGATGGCGGAACCGCAAACCGGCACCGAGCGCGAGCTTGCCGCGATCTGGCAGCGCGTGCTGCGTATCCACAGCAGCCACGCGATTGGCCGCGATGCCGACTTCTTCGCGCTGGGCGGCCACTCGCTGCTGGCGACGCAGGTGAACGCGCAAATCAACCTGCACTGGTCGCTCGCGCTGTCGCTGCGCACGCTGTTCGACGCGCGCACGCTGGTGCGCTGCGCGGCGGCCATCGATGCGGCGCTCGAAGCGCGCGGCGTGCATGCCATCGACGACGCAGCGCGTGCGATCGACGCGCTGCTCGGTGAACTCGAAGCGCAATGAGGAACGATCGAATGAAATCGAAACCCGATCTGCTGGCGCTTGCCGCGCGTTTCGCGCAATTGCCCGACGCGCAACGCAAGCTCTTCATCACGAAGCTCGGCGAAGCCGGCATCGACTTTCGCATGCTGCCGATTCCCGCGCGCGCCGACCGCTCGACGGCCGTGCCTGCGTCGTTCGCGCAGACGCGGCTGTGGCTGCATGCGCGCATGATCGACGAGCCGGCGGCGTATCACGTCACGAGCCGGCTGCGGCTCGACGGCGAACTGAACCGCGCGGTGCTGCGTCACGCATTCGATGCGCTGATCGCGCGTCACGAAGCGCTGCGTACGACGTTCGCGGAATCCGCGGACGGCGGCGTCGACCAGATCGTACATGCACCATCGCGTTGCCCGTGGCGCTTCACGGATCTGTCGCGTGCGGCGAAAGACGATCGCGAACGCATTGCGGCGGAAGTCGCGGTGAAGGACGAAGATCAGCCATTCGATCTCGCCAGCGACTTACCCGTGCGCGTGCACCTGATCGCGCTCGATGACGCGACGCACTGGCTCGTGCTGACGATGCATCACGTCGTGTCGGACGGCTGGTCGATCGATGTGCTGCTCGACGAACTGGCGGCGTTCTATCGTGCTTATGCGAACGGCGAGACGGTCGCGCTCGCGCCGCTGCCCGTGCAATATGCGGATTTTTCGCTGTGGCAGCGCCGCTGGCTCGATGCGGGCGAGGCGGAGCGGCAGCTGCAATTCTGGCGTGAGCAGGTGAAGGCCGATGCGGGCGTGATCGCATTGCCCGGCAGCGGCGCGCGGCCAATGCAGCGCAGCGCGCGCGGCGGCCGCCATTACTTCACGATCGACGCAACGTCCGCGCAGCGCGTGCGTGCGCTTTCGCAGGCGCGTCGCGCGACACCCTTCGCCGTGTTGCTCGCGGCGTTGCATGCGCTGCTGGCGCGCGCGAGCGGCGAGACACATATTCAGATCGGCGTGCCTGCTGCGAATCGCGAACGTGCCGAAACGGCAGGCTTGATCGGCTTCTTCGTGAATACGCTGGTGGTCGGCGCGCGCGTCGAGATGCGCAAGCCATTCGACGCTTTGATCGACGACGTGCAGCGCGCGCTCGTCGACGGTCAATCGCATCAGGACGTGCCGTTCGAGCAGATCGTCGAAGCGCTCGGCGTGCCGCGCAGCGCAAGTCATCATCCGCTGTTTCAGGTCATGGCGTCGTATGCGGCGCGCCGCGTGTTGCCCGCGTTCGACGGCGTGCGCGTCACCGATCTTCCGTTCGGCGCGCCGTATGCGAAGTTCGATTTGACGCTGGGTTTCGAGGAGCGCGAAGACGGTGCGCTCGATGCTGCGTTCGTCTACTCGGCGGATCTGTTCGACGCGCCGGCCGTGGGTCGGATTGCAGACCAGTACACGCAGTTGCTCGAAAGCGCGCTGGCTTCATCGCACGCGCCAGTCGGCGATCTCGAATGGCTGACAGACGCGGAACGCGCGCAACTCGATGTGTGGAATGAATACGAAGCTGCCGACGCACCGTTCGTGCCCGTTCACGCGAAGCTCGCTGAACACGCGAAAAAGAAGCCCGACGTGAGCGCGGTGATGGACGCGGACGGGACGTTCACGCGCGCCGAACTCGACGCACGCGCCGCGCGTCTCGCGGCTCGCATGATGACGGCGGGCGTCGGCGCGGAAGTGCGCGTCGGCATCGCGGTTGGCCGCTCGACGGATCTGTTCGTCGGTCTGCTTGCCATTCTGAAGTCGGGCGGCGCGTTCGTGCCGCTCGATCCGACGCATCCGCGCGAGCGTCTCGCGCATATCGTCGACGATGCGTCGATCGAGCACGTCGTCACCGAACGGCGGCACGTGCCGAAGCTGCCGCTGCGGCACGGCACGCGCGTGTGGCTGATCGATGCGGAAGACGACACGGTGCAACGGGACATCGCGTATCGCGAACCGGCGATTGCGCCGACGCAGGCCGCGTATCTGATCTACACATCGGGTTCGACGGGCAAGCCGAAGGGCGTTGTCGTCGATCATGCGTCGATCGCCATGCACTGCGCGGCGATCGTCGCACGCTACGGCATGTGCGAAAACGACCGCGTATTGCATTTCATGTCGATCAACTTCGACGGTGCGCACGAATGCTGGCTCGCGCCGTTGTCGGCGGGTGTGGACATTCGCATTACCGACGACGCATTGTGGCCGCCCGCGCAAACATGCGAAACCATCGCGCGCGAACGGATCACGATTGCCGCCTTCCCGCCGAGCTACGCATTGCAGATGGCCGAATGGGCCCGCATGCACGGCGCGCCGCGTTCGCTGCGCTCGCTCACGGTCGGCGGCGAAGCGACTTCGCGTGAAGCGTTCGCCGCGCTGCGGCAGGCATTTCCCGACGTGCGCGTCGTCAACGGTTATGGTCCGACGGAAACGGTCGTCACGCCGCTGCTGTGGATGATCGACGCCCAGCAAGACGCGAGCGATATCGCGGACGCTGCGTATCTGCCCATCGGCACGCCTGTGGGCGAGCGCACCGCGCATGTGCTCGATGCGAATCTGCGGCCCCTGCCGATCGGCGTGACGGGTGAGCTGTATCTGGGCGGCACGGGTGTTGCGCGCGGCTATCACGCGCGCGCTGCACTGACTGCGGAGCGCTTCATGCCCGATCCGTCCGGTGCGCCGGGCGCGCGGCTGTATCGGACAGGCGATCTCGTTCGCCGTCGCACGAATGGCGTGCTGGAGTTCGTCGGACGCATCGATCATCAGGTCAAGGTGCGCGGCCTGCGTATCGAACTCGGCGAAATCGAAGCGCGCCTGATGGCGCACGACGATGTGCGCGATGCCGTGGCCGTCGTGCGCGGCAACGGCGTGGACGCCGCGCTCGCTGCGTATGTCGAGCTGAGCGGCGAGGCGGGCAAGCACGGCAAACGTATCGATGGCGATGCGCTCGCGGACCATCTGCGTCGCGCGTTGCCGGACTATATGGTGCCGCCGCACATCGTCGTGCTCGATGCATTGCCGCGCAATGCGAACCGCAAGATCGACCGCGCGGCATTGCCCGAGCCGGTGCGTGCCGAGCGCGCATTCGATGCGCCCGCGCCCGGCATCGAAACCGCGCTCGCAAAGATCTGGTGCGAAGTGCTGCGTGTCGAGCGCGTGGGCCGTGCCGATCATTTCTTCGAACTCGGCGGTCATTCGCTCGCAGCCGTGAGCGTGGCGACGCGGGTCAGCGAACGGCTCTCGCACGATGTTGCCGTGCGCACGCTGTTCGAGGCGCCGACGCTCGCCGCGTACGCGCAGCGCGTGGCGGAATCGCCGCGTGTGGCTGCACGCGAGAGCAGGCGTCATGCGCAGGAAGAGGGCGATGTCAACGATCTCGCACTGAGCGACGCTCAACGTGCGCTGTGGTTTCTGTGGCGCGCGCAGCCGGACAGCGCGGCCTACAACATTCCCGTCGCGTTGCGCCTGCGCGGCGTGGTGAACGTGAGCGCGCTGCAAAGCGCATTCGATCATGCCGCGCGCAAACATCCCGCCTTGCGTGCGCGTCTCGTCCCGGCGCAAGGCGCTGCCGAACCGCGTCAGGTAGTGGACGATCATCGGCGTGTGACGCTGGCCGTTGTCGATCTGCGAGAACACGCTTGCGCGGATGAGCGCATCGCGGCGGCGACGCGCCTCACGGATGAGGACGCACTGACTCCCTTCGATCTCGCCAAAGCGCCATTGTGGCGCGCGCGTCTGATCCGTCTTGCCGACGACGACCACGTGCTGTCGATCGTGATCCATCACATCGTCGCGGATGGTCAGTCGATCGATGTGTGGCTCGACGACGTGCAGAGCGCTTATTTCGCGAGTGCGACGGGCAAGCTGCTGGACACGTCGTCGATGAAGCCCGTATTCGCCGCCCGCTCGCCAGTCAGTCAGGCCGATTTGCAGTTCTGGCGCGCCGCGTTGCGCGACGTCGATGCGCTGCGTTTGCCGCAGCCTGCGGGAACGCGTCCGGTATCGCCGGACTGGAGCGCGGGACGCATCGCATTCGAACTGGACGCACATGCGATCGGGCGCGCGAAAGCGCTGGCCGTATCCGCGCAAGCCACGTTGCCGATGCTCTTGCACGCGGCGCTGAACGTCGCGCTTGCACGTCAGACGGGCGCGCTCGATCAGGCCGTCGGCGTGCTCGCGTCGACCCGCGATGCCGATTCCGACCACGCAATCGGGCTGTTCATCAACGCGGTTGTCGTGCGCACGGCGATGCGCGAAGGGGCCGCGCCGCGTGATGTGATCGCCGCCGTGCGCGAAGCCGCGCTAGGCGCTTATGCGCATGTGGCTGTGCCCTTCGCACAGGTCGTCGATTCTGCGCGCGCGTCGCGTACCGCAAACGGCAATCCGCTGTTCCAGGTGATGTTCAACTATCTGCGTCCCGCACAGAGCGATACGCGCCGGTGGCATCGCATTGAAGTGGACGAGTTCAACGACGTGCGTCATCGCGTCGTGTTCGATCTCGAACTCGACATCGTCGAGCATCCCGATGGACGCGTGACGGGTGCGTTTTCGTATGGGCGCGAGCTGGTCGATGGTGCGTTTGTCGAGCGGCTGTGCGCCGATTATCTGGCCGCTGTCACGCGCTTTATTGACGCGCCGGATGAAGCGATTGTCATTTCGGGCAAGACATCCGGGCCATCTTCTGCCGCGACGTGCGGCGCGCCTCACGCGCCGTCGCCGCGTGCAACGCAACTCACACAGACGCTGGCGCGAACCTGGGCTCACACATTCGACAACGAAGCGCCAGGCATGAGCGACAACCTGTTCGAAGCAGGCGCGACGTCATTCGACGTGGTGCGTTTCGTCGATGCGGCGAACGCGGCGGGGTACGGCATCACGATCGATGACGTGTTCGTTCATCAAACCCTGGCGGACCTCGCGGGCGCATTGGCGCAACGACTCGACGCGACTATCGAACGGGAAACACGCGAAACGGCTACGGAGGTGCGCGATGCACGCTGATTTCCCACGGGACTACAAGAACATGCTCAAACAGCCGTCGCTGGCGGCCTATCTCGAAGGCGATGCAATCACGGTGGCGGAAGACGGCCGTGCGGAAGGCATCGTGCTGCATGCGCGCTGGACGCGCGAAGACGGCATGCGCATCGTCGAGTGGTGCAAGGGCATCTCGCCGCTCGGGCAGAGACGCGCGGTGCTGGCCGCGTTGCGCGCGGCGTTCGGTGCGAGCCGCGACAGCAAATCCATTCCGCTCGATACGGGCAATCTGCATCGCGATGCGCTCGACGCGCTGCGTTACGGCGGCGTGCTGACGGCGCAGAACGTGTGCATGCGCGACGCGTGGGCGCAGCAGCCCGATTTGTGGCTCGTGCGTTCCGTGTCGATCCCTGTCGCGGCGCTCTCTTATGCAATGACGGACGGCGCCCGGCATCCACGGCGCGCACCGTATGAAGACGGCGTCGTCTATGCACGCGATGTGCCGGAGTTCGCGCATCGCTTCACGTTGCGCACGGCGTCCGTCGCGCAAGACCTGGAACATCTGCATGCATGGATGAACGAGCCGCGCGTCAATGCTTTCTGGGGCGAGGCGGGCACCTTCGACGCGCACCGCGCGTATCTCGAACGCGTGCTGTCGACGCCGCATATGCATCCGCTGATCGGCGCATTCGATGGCGAGCCCTTCGGTTACTTCGAAGCGTATTGGGCGAAGGAGGACCGCATCGCGCCGTTCGCGGCGTCGACGGATTTCGAACGCGGCCTGCACATGCTGGTCGGCGATACGCGTTGGCGCGGCGCGGAGTGTGTCGCGGCGTGGCTGCCGTCGCTCGTCCATTACCTTTTTCTCGACGATCCGCGCACGCAGGCCGTGGTTTGCGAACCGCGTCACGACAACGCTCGCATGATCGGTTACCTCAAACAGCATGGCTTCTCGAGCATCGCGCACTTCGATTTTCCGCACAAACGGGCGCTGTTGATGCGTGTCGTCCGCGAAGCATTCTTCGACGGCAGGCACCTGTGATGTCCCGTCGCGTTTCGCATTGCTCGCATCACGCCCGTCGCCACCAGTACAAGGGAGATATCTGATGACTCATTTGACGACCCAACGGGAACACATTCACGATCTGATCGGCGTCGGCTTCGGGCCGTCGAATCTCGCGCTGGCCGTACGCCTCGCCGAAAGCGGCAGTGCGCCAGCCGCGCACTGTTTCATCGAACGGCAGCCCGAGTTCGGCTGGCATCGCGGCATGCTGCTCGACGACAGCCGCATGCAGATTTCCTTTCTGAAGGATCTCGTCACGCTGCGCGATCCGAAGAGCCGGTTTACGTTCATCAACTATCTGTTCGAGCGCGGACGTCTGCAGGATTTCGTCAATCTGAAGAACTTCTACCCGACCCGTATCGAGTTTCACGATTACCTGCGCTGGGTGGCGAGCGCGTTCGACGATCAGGTGCATTACGGTGAATCGGTAACGAAGATCGAACCCGTCGCGGACGCGAGCGATCCGCGCACGGTTACGCATTTGCGCGTGCATTCGCGCGATGCGCAAGGGAAGGAACGTCACCGGCTGACGCGCGCGCTGTCCGTCGGCATGGGCGGCGTGCCGCAGATTCCGGCTGCATTTGCGGCATTGCGCGATGCCGCCGTGATTCACTCGTCCAGTTATCTGACGTCGATCGGCGATCTCGTCGGCGACGAAAAGCGCGAAACTGCGCAACGCAAACGCGTGGCCGTCGTCGGCAGCGGCCAAAGTGCCGCGGAAGTGTTCATCGATCTGACTCGCCGTTTTCCGCACGTCGATGCAACGCTGCTGATGCGCGCGCCCGCACTGAAGCCCGCCGACGACAGTCCGTTCGTCAATGAAATTTTCAATCCGTCGTTTACGGATCTCATCTATTCGCAGCCCAAAGACGCGCGCCGCTCGTTGCTCGATACGTTTCGCGACACCAACTACTCCGTGGTCGACCGGCCGTTGATCGAACAGATCTACGAGTTGCTGTACGTGCAGAACGTGAGCGGTGCATCGCGGCATCGTTTGCTGAACAACTGCGCGATCGAGTCGGTGCGCGAAGTGCAAGCCTCTGAACGCAACGAAATCGAAATGCGTGTGCGCGATCGCATGGACGGCGAGGCGGCGGCGGAGCGCTTCGATGCCGTCGTGCTGGCGACGGGCTATCGCCGCGATGCGCATCACACGCTGCTCGATCCGCTTGCGGATGCATTGGGCAAGCCCGTCGAGCAATGCGAAGTGGCGCGCGACTACCTGCTCGCGACGTCCGCGCATTTTCAGCCGCGCATCTATCTGCAAGGCTGCTGCGAAGACAGCCATGGTTTGAGCGACACGCTGCTGTCGGTGCTCGCGCGCCGCGCAGACGAGATCGCCGGCTCGCTCGAAGCGGGCAAGAACGAAAACAGTTTTGCAGTGCAAGCGCGCACAGGGGCGCAATCCGGGGTGAGCGGCGGCCGCATGGTCTTTGCTCTTTGACAACAACGAGCGGCGCGATGCGCTGCATAAACATTTTCCGAGGTATCAGATGGAGTGGGTCGAAGGCACGCAGCGGCGTGCCATTGCTGCGGCAGCCAGCATGACTTTCTTCGCTGCGGCGACGGGTTACGCTCAGGCGCAACAGCCGCCGGATAATCAGAACAGCGTGCAGGGCAATGCTCAATCGAACGCGACAGCGGATCACGCAACGGGTGCCACGCTGCCCGTCGTGAAAGTGCAGGGTGCAGCGGCGGGCGATACGGAGGGCTTCGTCGCGCATCGCACGTCGACGGCGACGAAGACGGACACGCCGCTCGATGAAGTGCCGCAGACGGTGAATGTCGTCACCGCGGCACAGATCGAAGAACAGGGCGCGACCTCGATCAATCAGGCGCTGCGTTACGTGCCGGGCTTTTCGTCGTATGGCGCGAGCACGCGCTCCGACTGGTACACGGCAATTCGCGGCTTTACGCCGAGCGTGTTCGTCGACGGACTGCAGGTGCCCAATACGCTGAATCTCGCGAGCTGGCGTGTCGACCCGTATCAGGTGGAAAGCATAACGGTGCTGCGTGGGCCGACTTCCGTGCTGTACGGTCAGGGCGATCCCGGTTCGCTGGTCGATATTCAGACGAAGCAGCCGACGGCCGAACGTATCCGCGAAATCGAATTGCAGATCGGCACCGATGCACGCAAGCAGATCGGTATCGATCTTGGCGGCAAGATCGACAAGGAAGGCACGCTGACGTATCGCTTCGTCGGCGTGGGACGCGACGGCAACATGCCGACAGGTCCAAATGCCGATCAGCGCCTGATGCTCGCGCCGTCGATCAAATGGCAGCCTACGGCCGATACGGCGTTGACGCTCTACGCGACCTATCTGCGCGACAACTCTGACGTGTCGGATAACTTCCTGCCCGCGTCGGGCACGATCCTGCCGAACCCGAATGGCGTGATTTCGAACGACCTCTATACGGGCGACGGCAATTTCGCGCGTTACGACAAGCGGCAGTGGTCAGTCGGCTATCAGTTCGAGCATCATTTCGATCCGACGTGGACGTTCCGCCAGAACACGCGCTATATGCATCTGTCGCTGAACAACTCGACGGTGTATGGCGGCGGCCTCGATCCCACCGATCCGACGGAAGCATCGCTCACGCGTTATGCGGGTCTGTTCCAGCCGAACTATTCGCGCTTCGACATCGATAATCAGGCGCAGGCGAAATTCCGTACCGGGTCGATCGATCACACGGTGCTGGTCGGCTTCGAATACAACCGGCAACTGTCGACGGATAGCGAACAACTCGCGCTGGCACCGAGTCTGAACATGTTCAATCCCGTCTACATTCCGGTGACGCCGGATATCTTCACGGGACCGGATTCGTTCGGCTATAGCGATACGAAAACGAAGCTTGACAGCTTCGGCGTCTATGCGCAGGACCAGATCAAGCTGACGCCGCGCATCGTCTTTACGATCGGCGGCCGTGAGGACTGGAGCCGGAATACGACGACGGATACCGTCGCGAACACGGAGCACAGGCAAAACGATCACGCGTTCACGTACCGCGTGGGCGCCGTGTATCTCGGCGATTTTGGGCTGTCGCCGTATATCAGCTATGCGACGTCGTTCAATCCCGTGATCGGTGTGAATGCAGACGGTACGCCGTTCGAGCCGACCAAAGGCAAGCAGATCGAGCTTGGCCTGCGCTGGCAGCCGTTCAACAAGAACCTGATGTTGAACGCCGCGATCTATCAGATCAACCAGACCAACGTCACGACGCCCGATCCGAACGATCCGACCGGGACATTCAGCGTGCAGACGGGCGAGGTGCGCTCGCGCGGCATCGAGTTCAGCGCCGTGGGCAATGTGACGCGCGACCTGAGCATCATCGCGTCGTATGCGTATCAGGATGTGAAGAACATCAAGGCCAATGACGATTCGCTGAACAAGTGGCCGGTGGCGATTCCGTTGCCGCGCCAGACGGCTTCGCTGTGGGCGGACTGGACGTGGCACACGGGGCCGCTGACAGGCCTCGGCTTCGGCGGCGGCTTGCGCTACACGAGCTATAGCGCGGGCGCGGCGGACAACTCGCTGCACGTGCCGGGCTACACCGTGTACGACGCGGCCGTGCACTACGACATCAGCAAGTGGCGCTTCGCAGTCAACGCGACGAATATTTTCAACCGCCGTTATGTGACGGGTTGCCAGAGTGCGTTCGCGTGCTTCTACGGCAATCAGCGCACCGTGCTGGCGACGGCGCGCTACGACTGGTAAGCGCATCGGCTATCAGATCAACTGCATCATTTGAGGAAAGGAAGACAAGCATGAACGCTCGCGTGGCCTTTGAGGAACTCGTTCCGACGCCCGCTGGTTTTGCTCTGACGGCGTGGCCGCGCGATGCGGCGCCCGAGCAGTTGTTGCCCGCGCTAGCGGAGATTTTTTGCCGCGATGCGAAGCGGCAGCAGGTATCGTTGAACGTGCCGTTCGAACTCGACGATCACGCAACGCATGCGTTCGTCACGCGCGCGATTCGCGAGGGCGTCGTCGACACGGCGGAACGCGAAGGCTCGACGCTGCACATGACAACGTCGCGTGCGACCTTCTGGCAACAGCCGTCGTTGTGGCTCGCCGCGCCTTCTTCGGGAGGCATGCCGGTGCGCTATACGCTTCATCACAACCGGCGGCATCCCGTGCGCGCGCCGAAGCCCGAGGGCGTCGTGTATCGGCGTTTCATGCCGACTGTCGGCATGACGTTCAGTCTGCGCACGGTGGATGTGGAGCGCGACACCGACATCTTTCACTACTGGCAGAACCTCGATCGCGTCGCGCACTTCTGGGACTTCAAGGGCACGCGCGAGCAGCATGCCGCGTATCTGACCGAGCAGTGCGCGGATCCGCATGTGCATCCGCTGATCGGCTGTTTCGACGATGTGCCTTTCGCGTACTTCGAGGTGTATTGGGCAAAAGAGGATCGCGTTGCGCCGTTCTACGATGCCGGCGATTTCGACCGCGGCCTGCATCTGCTCGTCGGTAACAGCGACTATCAGAGCGCGGGGAAATTGCGCGCGTGGTTCAACGGCATCCTGCACTACATGTTCATCGACGATGCACGCACGCAGCGCGTGGTCGGCGAGCCGCGCATCGATCACACGCGGCATATTGCGTGGATGCATCGTCTCGGCGCTTTTACGCTGAAGGAGTTCGACTTTCCGCACAAGCGCGCGGCGCTCGTTATTATCAAGCGCGAAACGTATTTCGGGCAGTTCGGGCCTTGACGTTCGCAACGTGCCGTCACACCTGCACGGACGGAATGTTCTTCATGCAGCGCAGCGCGAACATCGAGCGGCTGTGCCGGATGCCCGAGATCTTATAGAGCTTTTCGCGCAGGAAGCGCTCGTAACCCGCCGTACCGTCGACGGCAACCTTGATCAGATAGTCGTACTCGCCCGACACGAGATACGCCTCGAGTACTTCAGGCAGCGTCGCGAGTTCGTCGCCGAAGCGGGCCAGTGCGTCGTCGTCGTGACGGTCGAGCGTGACTTCGATCAGCACGACGTCGGCGAAGCCGAGCTTCTGCTGATCCAGCAGCGCGACATATCCACGGATGTAGCCGTCGGTTTCGAGCTGGCGCGTGCGGTTCCAGCACGCAGTCGTCGACATGCCGACGAGTTCGGCAAGTTCCGCATTCGACAGACGGGCGTTCTTCTGCAGCGCGCGCATGATTGCGCGGTCCTGGTTGTCCAGCGGACGTTGACGGGCTTGCATGATGTTCGTGTGGAGAATATTCAGGGTTTTTTGATTTTACATGGACGTTATTCTGTTTGAGAGGCGGCTTGCGCCCCAATCAGAAAGCCTATCCCGGATACTGGCCTGTATATTCGTCATATGCTTCCCTGCCCGGAACGAACGGCGGATTACCCTCCGCCAACGGGCGTCGCGTCATTCGCAAGATGACGCCGACAGGGGCGGTCAGCGGCGAAACCCACGCCGTGCGACGCGTTCATCGGTCATGGAAGCATTCATCTCTCCGCCTTCTAGACGCATCCCGGTCAGCGTCCTGCGCCGCGCTTTTTTGACAGAGTCGCGACAAGCGCTTTTATTACTAAAACAATCTATATTGCAGACATAAGACCCTTCGACGCGAATCGCGATTTCAATCGGGTTTTGCGGTAGACCGTGCCTGCGCGCTATGTCGCATCGTCAAGTCATGGCGGTCTTCGGAAGACGGCCATGCTTCTTTCTGCAGGGGGAGCCATGTCCACGTCACCGCTCTTCGACGCGCCGCACGGCGTCGGCGATTCCATCGAGCAGGCGGATTCCCGTTTGCACAATCGCGACCTCGCGCCCGTGCCTCACACGCGGCGGACCTGGACGGGCTACAGCATCTTCGCGATGTGGATGTCCGACGTGCACAGCGTCGGCGGCTACACGTTCGCGGCGAGCCTCTTTCTACTCGGTATTTCCGGCTGGCAAGTGCTGATTGCGCTGACAGTGGGCATTCTCGTCGTCTACGTGCTGATGAACTGGGTCGGCAAACCGAGCTACATGCACGGTATTCCGTTTCCCGTGATGGCGCGGGTCAGCATGGGCGTGATGGGCGCGAACCTCGCCGCCGTAATTCGCGGCGTGGTGGGGATCGTCTGGTACGGCGTGCAGACTTACTTCGCGTCCAAAGCAGTAGCGACGCTGCTGCTTTTGTTCATCCCTGCGTCGGCCGCATTGCGCAACGTCAGCTTCCTGAGCCTCGACGGCCTGGGCTGGGTGAGCTTCCTCTTCATGTGGGTCTTCCAGCTGATCATTTTTCAAAGAGGCATGGAGACGATCCGCAAATTCATCGACTTTTGCGGGCCTGCCGTGTATGTCGTGATGTTCGCGTTGATGGCGTGGATTCTTTCGCAGGCTGGACTTGGCAGCCTGAACCTGACGCTTGGCGGCAAAGCGCTAACGGGCGCGGAGCAATTCGCGGGCATGGGCAATGCTGTGCTGCTCGTCGTCAGTTATTTCGCTGCGCTGCTGCTCAATTTCGGCGACTTCTCGCGCTTTGCAAAGAGCGAGCATCAAATGAAGGTCGGCAATTTCCTGGGACTGCCCGTCAATTTCATCGTCTTCGCGATCATCACGGTGATCGTGACGTCAGGCAGCGCGAGCGTGTTCGGCTCGATGATCATGGACCCGGTTGCGATCGTCGCGCACATCCAGAACAAGGTGGCCGTGGTGATCGGCAGTCTCACGTTCATCGTGGCGACAATGGGTATCAATATTGTCGCCAATTTCGTCTCGCCCGCCTATGATCTGGCGAATCTCTTCCCCAAGCATGTCGACTTCAAGCGCGGCGGACTGATCGCTTCCATTCTGGCCGTGCTCGTTTGCCCGTGGATATTCGTCGACAGCCCCAAGGCCATTACGATTTTCGTCAGCGTATTCGGCGCCGTGCTTGCACCGCTTTACGGCGTAATGATGGCCGACTTCTATCTGATCAAGAAGCAGCAGGTACAAACTGCCGCGTTGTACACGATGGCCCCGACGGGCCGCTTCTACTACGACGGCGGCTGGAACCGGGTGGGCGTCGCGGCGCTCGTGCTGTCGGGCTGCATTTCCATCGGCTGGGAATTGTGCACGCAACTACTGCATGTTCTGCCCGAAAACAACTTCGGCTGGCTGATCGGCGCCGTGGCGGGCGCGGTGCTGTACGTAGTCATGATGCGAGTCGCGCGCAGGACTTGACGGCGCCCGTTCATTCGCGCGGCTGCCCGCCGCCATAGTACATACGCGCATGCTGGGGCGCGATGGACGGATTTGGGCGCTAGTTTGTCTTTAGAGACCGATCAAAGTATTCGATACTCAGGAGTCGATTCGTGATGTGCAATACACGCCGCTACCGTTATATGCGCGCGCGTATGAAGGCAAGGGCGCCGAATCGAAACAACTCTATATAGCCAGTACTTTCGAACGGACCCGAAGATGGACCGGCTTGACGCGTTAAGGCTGTTTGTCGAAATCGCCGAAGCCGGGAGCTTTTCTGCGGCCGCGCGAAAGAGCACGGTGTCGACATCGACGGTGACGCTTGCGCTGCAAAAGCTCGAAGAGGAAGTGGGCGCGCGTCTCATCATGCGCACAACCCGGCGCCTGGCTTTTACGCATGAGGGGCAGCGTTTTCTCGACGACGCGCGCCGTGTGCTGGCGGATTGGGATGCGGCGATTCTGAGTCTGCGCGAAGACGGTCCGTTGAACGGACCGATCCGGCTGACCGCGAGTACCGATTTCGGCCGTACGCGCGTCGTGCCTCTGCTCGACAAGTTCATGAGCCTGTATCCGCAAGTGCAGGTGTCGCTGTTGCTGACGGATGGCGTGGTCGATCTGGTCGATCAGCATCTGGATCTGGCGCTGCGCAACGGCCCGCTGATCGATTCGCGGCTCAAGGCGCGCCTGCTGCTGACAGGACCGCGCGTCGTGTGCGCCGCGCCGTCGTATTGGGCGACGCATGGCAAGCCATTGCATCCGTCGCAGCTGTCGTCGCATAACTGTCTGATTCTCGCGCGGCCCGATGCGCCGTTCTCGAACTGGCCATTCGTTGTCGACGGGAAGCAGATTGCCGTCAGAGTGTCGGGCAATCGCGTGGCGAGCGATGCCGGCGTGCTGCGTGAATGGGCCGTGAACGGTTACGGCGTGGTACTGAAAAACCGCTGGGACATCTATCACGAACTATTGTCGGGCCGGCTCGAGACCGCGCTGGATGCATACATTGGCGAGCGCGTCGATCTGTTCGCCGTCTATGCGGGTGCAATGCCTAGCAGGCGAGTGGGCACGCTGATCGACTTCATCGCGCGCGAGCTTGCCGTCGACGATACGCTCGAACTGCATCCGCTGGACAGTCTTCGTCCGCTTTAGCATCGTGCTTCGATTGTTCAGACGTTAACCATACGGTGAGTTGCACCGGCAGACGAAAGCAGGTAGCCTAACTGCGATTATCTTTGTCGGAGTGGCTATGTCTCACATCAGCGCCGGTGTCGAATACGGCTTGCACTGTCTGCTTTATCTCACGGAAGCGGCGCCTGGCGGCGTGTCCGAGGCGAGTGTACGCGATCTGGCGGAACTGCAGGGCGTACCCGCCGACTACGTGGCGAAGCTATTTACGAAGTTGCATAAGGCCGGACTCGTCATTGCAACGGAAGGCGCCAAGGGCGGCTTTGCGCTTGCGCGTCCGGCGAATCAGATTTCGGTGCTCGACGTCGTGGCGGCTATCGACGGCGACAAGCCTTTGTTCGAATGCCGCGATGTGCGCACGCGCTGCGCGGTGTTTGGTGAAACGGCGCCGGCGTGGGCCTCGAGCGGCGTCTGCTCGATCCATGCCGTGATGCAGAACGCCGAGAAGCGCATGCGCGAAGCACTCGCTTCGCAATCGCTCCACGACCTCGCGGTGCGCACGTCGGCGAAGGCGCCGCGCACGTATGGGCCGCAAGTCGTCAAATGGCTGGACGGCCGTGCGGCGGGCCGGCGGCGCGATCGCAGCGGGTCGGCTTCCGGCGCGAGATCCTGAGCCTTTCCTGAACTGCCGTTGAGCGGTTCCTGCAAAACAGGCAGTTGGTATGACGAAGGCCGCAGCCCTGAAAGCTGCGGCCTTTTCTTTTCAAGCCGTTGCGGCGACGATTCAGGCCGTCTCGACCTCCGCGCTCCCGACGCGCATCTTTTCCAATGCCGCCCACTCGGCGGCCACGCCCGCAAGTTCTGCCTTCGCACGCCTCAGCGCTTCGGTGCGCGCTTCCTGGTCGGAGAACTGCAACGGTTGCGCATCGACGAAGCGCGGCTCGTTGACGCCGACGAACGAGAAGGCAGCCTTGAGCGCCGGCGTGAGCGCATCCATCGACGAAAACACCGTGCCAGGGCGCAGATCGGCGCCGCGCGTGGTGATGAACAGCGCCTTCTGGCGGCTCAACTGCCCGACAATCGTGCCGTCCTCGGCATTCTTATAGGTAATGCCCGTACGCGTGATGTTGTCGACGAAAGCCTTGAACGCCGAGGGCATCGACCAGTTGTACATAGGCATTGCAAAGACGAAGGCGTCGGCTTCCAGCAGCCGCTTGCACAGCGCATCGGACGGCGCCAGCGTGGCGCGCATGGCGTCGGTGCGTTCGTGTTCCGCATGATAGGTCGCGATGGCGAACGCCTCGGTGACGTGCGCCGGCGTATCGACGGTGACGTCGAGATAGTCGATTTCGACATTCACGCCTTCCGCACGCAGGTTTTCGATGAACCCGCGCGACAAGGCGCGAGAGTTGGATCGTTCGCGCTTGGCGCTCGAATCGACGTGGAAAATCTTCATATCGCTCTCCTATAAACTGCGAATCAATGTATCGTAGTTGCGAGGATAGAGACTTTGGCGCAGATCCGCAACCGAAGGCACGCGGACCCCGTACCGTTCATGAGCGCGGCGACATTGCGCGCGAATGTGCCGTAGCCTTGCGCGACAAGGCTCGCGCGAATGCGTTAGCAGGCGCGTGGATAACGGGAGGGGAAATCGAGATTCAGTGTTGCGCGGATCGATGCGGTTGCGACGCCCTGATGCCGGGCGGTCGCGACACAGGTGCCACCTTGCCGCCGGCTATGCAGCACCAGGAAGTCATGCGTATGACAAAGGCGTACAAACCCTGCGGTTCGTGCGCGCGATGGATCGATGCTGAGCCTGCAACGAATGTTGCGTGGCGCATGCGTCATTTGAAGGACGCCAGCATCTAATAGAGGGGGCGCCCAGGCGCTGAGGCCTGCGGCGCTTAAGGTTTGTTCAGGCTTTGCAGTATGCGAATGACCGTGCGTTCAGATTCAATCGAGCATGATTCCGCTCGGACACGATGGCACAGCGGATGCCAGAATCATCCGGTCGCGATTGGCGGGGAAGTAGCTCTCGCAAGCCCGCGGACGAAACACGGGATCGCCGCGTCGTATCGGCATGCCTGTCAATACGCAAAATGAATCCATGCGTGCGAGTCCGATTCGCCATACCTGGTCGGCGTAATGACCCGAGCGCGGGTCGCTCCAGCAAACGCTCAGCGTCTTCGACGACAGTTGTTCGAGGATGGAGATGTGCGCCGGCGGCGGTTCGACGGGGGCAGGCGCAAGTGCCTCGGGCGGTGGCCGCTTGGTCATGCGGAATTTTTTCTTTGGACCGTATTGTGCTTTCTTGATCGATTCAAGGGGTGTGGGCATCAGGACGCCCACCAATGCACGTCGAACGATATCTTCTTCAACCGGACGAGTCATCATTCACCTCCGTCACAGAGTTTGGCTGGCGGCACGCTCCGACGCGGCCGAGATGCTGCTGCTGACGTGTTGCACGGTGTGGCTCGCAAGGCAGTTGCAGCGATGCCTGCATGGCGCGCAGCTATGCGCGAAATCGATTCCCGCCATCAACGCGCCGTGACTCTATATTGGACGTTCAGGCGACCATACAGCAAGTTAAGCGTTGTTAACCGGAATGCGCAATGAAATCTTGCCGCGCTTCAGGTCGCTGAATTTCTTAAGGCCACAAAGTAGTTCTCAACGCTTTGCGCGCGGTGCGATGGCTTGATGACAGCCTAAATATGCATCGCTATTACTTCTTGTCCCAGCTGACGAGGTTCTTATCGTTGTCGTCCGCGACAAAGATGGCCAGAAGCTTTGCGGGCCTGGTCTTGCTCGCGTTCTCGCTGACCATGTGATGTACGCCGGGCGCCTCAGTCCAGCTTTCGCCTGCGTGGTAGACACGCTCTTCGCCATCGTCGACCTTGCTTCGGATCGAGCCTTGCAGGACATAGCCGACCACGAACGCCTGGCCATGACGATGAGAAGGCGACACGCCACCCGGTTTGTAATCGACGACGATGGCCGTCATGGTCTTGCCGGGCACGTTAGCGATGGGCGTCTGGAACGCCGGGCTGATGTTCTCGCGCGGGCCATCGACGCCATGCGCATGCGCCGCGTGAGGTGCGGCCAGCGCAATGCAGGCCGTGGCCGTGGATACGAGAACGGTATGAACAAAATTCACTTGACTCTCCGATAGAAAATGTTGCCAAGGGCGTACGGGTTATCGACCAAATCCGTTCCGCTCGTTTAACTACGATTAATGTTGTCGTAGTTCGGAGAATAATCGCTTTTCAGAACACGTGCAAGGAAGCGCACGCAGGCGCGTGCCTTCGTCAATCCGCTTCACCCTATCGTCGGAATGGATTCCTTGCGATCTTTGTCATGTGTGTCTAGAATCCGCAACATTGACACAAATGTCTAAGATCGCGGGCGAGCGTTCCCGCGCCTGGCAAACCGCCGTGCAGCATGCGGCATCAAGCGGAATCTGTTTTCATGTCTACTGACGCATCACTCTCACCCACGGCCGTTGGCGGTCGAACTGCCATCTGGCGGCACATCTTCGCGGGATTCAGCGCGAGCCTCGTCGGGATCGGGCTCGCACGCTTCGCCTATACGCCGCTCATTCCGCCGCTGATTCAGGCGCATTGGTTCGCGGCTTCGGATGTCGTCTATCTGGGCGCCGCCAATCTCGCGGGTTATCTGCTCGGCGCACTGCTGGGCCGTCCCGCGGCGCATCGTTTGACGAATACGTACACCTTGCGCGCGATGATGGTCCTGGTTACAGCGGCATTTCTCGCGTGCGCATTTCCCGTATCCGTCGCGTGGTTTTTCGTTTGGCGGCTGCTGTCGGGCGTGGCGGGCGGAGCCATCATGGTGCTGGTCGCGGCAACGGTGCTGCCGCATGTACCGGCCGATCGCAAAGGGCTCGCGAGCGGGTCGATCTTTCTCGGGCTTGGCGTCGGTATTGCTGCATCGGGAACCATCGTGCCCTTGCTGCTCAATCTTGGTTTGCGCAGTACGTGGATCGGCATCGCGATCCTCTCTGGAGTCTTGACGGCAGCGACCTGGTACGGTTGGCCGTCCGCGACGAGATCTCATGCACACGCCGCACATACGCCGCCGGCGGCGAAAACACGTCTTCCTCCCATCGTCCGCGTGCTTTACGCCGAATATGCATTGATGGCGCTAGGCCTCGTTCCGACGATGGTCTTTCTCGTCGACTTCATCGCGCGCGGGCTCGGAGCGGGGACACATGTGGGCGCGTCATACTGGATTCTGTATGGCGTCGGCGCGATTTTTGGCGCACCCGTGTATGGGTTCGTGGCCGATCGCTTCGGCGGAAGCTTTGCGATCCGCGTGCTTTCGCTGCTGCAGGTTGTCGTCGTTGCCGTGCTGGCGGTGTCGGACAATCACATCGTGATCGGCGTGTTGACGCTCGTGATCGGCAGCTTTCCGCCGGGCGTCGTGCCGATGATGCTCACGCGCGTACATGAAGCCGTGCCGCACGATCACGCCGGACAGCACATGGTGTGGAGCCGCGTAACGACCACCTTCGCGGCATTTCAGGCCGTAGCGGGTTACGGATATTCGGCGCTGTTCAATGCGAGCGGCGGCAATCACCGGCTGCTGTTTGCGATTGGCTCAGTGGCGCTTGCTGTGCTCGTGATGACGGATTTCGCGTCGGCGCGGTTTGCGCGAAAGTAGAGCGTCACGATGAATGCGATGCGCCGCGCTTCGCGTGAAAAGAACATCCGATTGGCTCGTCTTAAGAGGATGAGCAGGCGCTGCACGTTAACAAGGATTTACTACCGCTAGCGCCGTCGACGAACGACAATTCCCTCATCATGCAAATCGACGCGGAGGCTTCGAACGTGAAGGCTGGCGTGGACCAGTCGTTCCGGAATGAAATGGACGACGCCGATTTGCGGCAGTCGGCGGGCGTGCTTTTGCCGTCCATACGACGCGGCGCGACGCGGCCGTCCCTCGCGTCGCGTCTCCTGATTCTCGGCGTGTGCGGCTGGTCGCTGATCGAAACGCCTGCGGAGTTCGATCCCTCTGCCGGCGATGTCGGCATCGCGGCGCTTGCGCTGGCGAAGATCGTGTGGACGGTGATCGGTATCGCGGCTGCACGCGGAATCAGGCGTGCGCAATGGATCTTTTCGTTTCTGTGCGGATTGAGTCTCGTCGCGATCGTGCCGGGTCTGCCTGTCGAATTACACGAGTCGACGTGGATTTTTACGCAATCGTTGATCGAATGCATGTTGAAGGCGGGCGCACTGCTCACATCAGGTTTGTCGCCGGCGGCTAGACCGACGACGCTTTCCTGAACAGGTCGCGCGCGATCGAGCAGAACAGATCGGTCGTGGAGCTCTGATCCTGAAGACGCCGGCTCATGATGATGGGCGACGACACGTTCGTTTCGTCGATTGAACGGTACGTCACACCGCGCGCCCGCAATCCCCTCACACTTTCCGGCACGAGACACACGCCCACTTGCGCGGCGACGAGTCCAAGCGCCGTTTGCAGTTCCCGAACTTCATGGACGGCGGCCGGTTCGACGGCGTGATCGCGGAACGCGGAGAGCTGCTGGTCCGCATAACTCGGACGCGGCGTCGACGGATAGATGATCAGTGTTTCTTTCGACAGCGCGTCGAGCGTCAGCTTCGCGGCATCGGCTAGCGCATGACCCGCAGGCAATGCCGCAATCAAGGGCTCTTCGACGAGCACTTCGCGCGCGAGTTGCGATTCGTCGAAGCGAAGCCGGCCAAAGCCGACATCGATACGTCCGCCCTTGAGCGCGCTCAACTGCTCGATCGTGAACATCTCGATCATTGAAATCTGGATCAGCGGCGCGGCCTCTCTGAACGCGCGAATCACCTCGGGTAGCGGGCCGTATAGCGTGGACGGGACGAAGCCGATCACGATGCGCTCGGCCAGTTGTGCAAGACGCCGCGTGAGCGGCAGCAGTTCATCGCTTTCTTCGAGCAGCCGCTTGGCCTGCGCGTAAAACACGCGCCCCGCTTCCGTCAGCTTGAGCGGACGCGCGCCGCGTTCGAAGAGCGCAAGTCCCACGCTGTCTTCGATCTGCTGGATCTGCCGCGAAAGCGGCGGCTGCGTCATGTTCAGGCGTTCGGCCGCCCGGGTGAAGTTCCTTTCTTCGGCGACGGCCACGAAATAGCGAAGTTGACGCAGTTCCATCTATGCCCCGAAGGTATGGAAATAGACTCAATCGGTCTTGGACGGATTCCGCCGGCGCTCCTAGTATGAGCGCAACAGGAGGAGAGCCGTATGATACCAAGCCCCGTTCAGATACAAGCCGTAGATACCATTCTCGTCGATGTTCCGACGATTCGCCCGCACCGCCTGTCCGTTGCCACGATGAATTGCCAGGCCCTCGTGCTGGTCCGGATTCAATGCGCGGATGGTATAACCGGCTGGGGCGAGGCGACGACGATCGGCGGCCTCGCTTACGGCGAGGAAAGCCCCGAAAGCATCAAGACCAATATCGACACCTATTTCGCGCCGATGCTCAAGGGCATGGACGCGACCCGTCCCGGCCAGGCGATGGCGAAGCTGCGCGAGTGCTTTCAGGGCAACCGCTTCGCCAAGTGCGCGATCGAAACCGCGCTGTTCGACGCCCAGGCACAACGCTTCGGCGTGCCGCTGTCGGAACTGTTCGGCGGGCGTGTGACGGATTCCGTCGAAGTTGCGTGGACGCTGGCCAGCGGCGACACCGGCCGCGATATCGACGAAGCGCATTCGATGCTGGAAATGAAGCGGCATCGCGTGTTCAAGCTGAAGATCGGCACGCGTGCGCCCGCTGACGACATCGCGCATGTGGCTGCGATCAAGGCAGCCGTCGGTGACCGCGCGGAAGTGCGCGTCGACGTGAATCAGGCATGGAGCCAGACGGAAGCGATCTGGGCCAGCGAGCGTCTCGCGGATGCCGGCTGCAACCTGATCGAGCAGCCCATCGCCGCCGAAGACCGGCGCGGACTCAAGCGGCTCGCGCATCGTTCGAACGTGCCCATCATGGCGGATGAAGCGCTGCACGGTCCCGTCGATGCATTTGACGTCGCGAGTGCGCACGCCGCCGATGTATTCGCCGTGAAGATCGCGCAGTCGGGCGGCCTGACGGGCGCGGCGAGCGTGGCCGCGATCGCGCTCGCTGCGGGCATCGACCTGTACGGCGGCACGATGCTGGAAGGCGCGGTCGGCACGATCGCTTCCGCGCAACTCTTCAGCACGTTCCGCGAACTGAAGTGGGGCACCGAACTCTTCGGGCCGCTGCTTCTCACGGAAGAAATTCTCACGGAGCCGCTGCGTTACGAGAACTTCTCGTTGCAATTGCCGCAGGGTCCTGGACTCGGTATTCAACTCGACCTCGACAAGATCGGGAGACTGCGCCGCGATTCGAAGCACGGCGCGAGTGTGGTCAAAGGTTAGCCATGACGGTGCTGGAATAGCGGCCCCGCAAAGCACATTTGGCATCGTCATCAGTGATTGGACTAAAGGAGACATCCCCATGAACATCGAAACTATCGACGCGCTGTTGAACAAGATCAACGAAAGCGCCACGCACGAAGGCAACGCACGCACGAAGCAGGTCGTGAACCGCATCATCCGCGATCTGTTTATTACCATCGACGAACTCGACGTGACGCCTAACGAATTCTGGGCCGCGCTGAACTACCTCGGCGAAGCAGGCCAAAGCGGCGAACTGGGTCTGCTGGCCGCGGGGCTCGGCTTCGAGCACTTCCTTGATGTGCGCCTCGACGAAGCGGAAGCGAAGGCAGGCGTTGCGGGCGGCACGCCGCGCACGATCGAAGGTCCGCTGTATGTGGCCGGCGCGCCGGAGTCGACAAGCCATGCGCGTCTCGACAACGGCAACGAACCGGGCGAAACGCTCGTGATGCGTGGCCGTGTGCTCAACGAAGACGGCCAGCCGGTGAAGGGTGCGCTCGTCGAAGTGTGGCACGCGAACCATCTCGGCAACTACTCGCACTTCGACAAGTCGCAGCCGGAGTTCAACCTGCGCCGCTCGATTCGCACCGACGCAGACGGCGTGTACAGCTTCCGCAGCGTGGTGCCGATCGGCTATAGCGTGCCGCCCGAAGGCAAGACGCAACAGTTGCTCGATCAACTTGGCCGCCACGGTCATCGTCCGGCGCACATTCACTTCTTCGTGTCGGCGCCCGGTTTCCGCAAGCTGACCACGCAGATCAACATTGAGGGCGATCCGTATCTGTGGGACGACTTCGCGTTCGCCACGCGCGAAGGTCTCGTGCCCGCCGTGAAGAAGGAAGAAGGTGCAACGGGTAAGCCTTATGGCATCGACGGCCAGTTTGCACTGATCGACTTCGATTTCAGCCTCGTCAAGGACCGCAACAACGTGCCGACGAGCGAAGTGGAACGCGTGCGCGCCTGAACTTGCAGCGCGGCAGCAGGACACGCTGGTGGTGTGAACGCGGCCGCCGCTTCAGGTGGCCGCTTTTATTTAAAGCAATGAATGGATAGGGAGTACACGAATGCTTTTTCACGTAAAGATGGTCGTCAAGCTGCCGCCCGATATGCCCGTCGAACGCGCCAATGAATTGAAGGCTACTGAAAAGGCAATGGCGCAGCGTCTGCAAAAAGAAGGGATCTGGCGGCACCTTTGGCGCATTGCAGGGCTCTATGCGAACTACAGCGTGTTCGACGTGGAAAGCCCGGCGCAACTGAACGATCTGCTGATGCAGTTGCCGCTTTATCCGTACATGGAAGTGACGGTGGATGCGATGTGCCGTCATCCGTCGTCGATTCACGAAGACGATCGCTGATCGCCGCTTCGCGTCACGGTCTTTAAGGCAAGCCCAAACAAAAAAGGAAGAGACGTAGAACAGCGTCTCTTCCAAAGTACTACAGGGTAGCCTTCAACAGACAACAACCACTACAACAAAAAACGCACGATCAATCGAGTGCCGCGGCCGGGCCGAAGAACTCGAAACGACTCTGCTTCTCGGGCACGCCAATCGCCTTCAGATGACGCTTGACCGCCTTCATGAAAGGCTTCGGTCCGAGGAAGTACACATCGACGTCACGCGTCGCCGGCATCCATTCGATCAGACGATCTTCGTCGATGAACCCTTCCGCGTGATGCGCTTCATCCTGCTGACGCGGCTTCTCATACACATAGAAGCGCTTGAGCTGCGGATGACGCGCCGCCAGTTCGTCGATCACGTCGCGGAACGCATGCACGCCGCCATGACGCGTCGCGTGGATGAAGTGAATGGGACGCGACGTTTGCAGCGCGGCATTCAGCATCGCAAGCGTCGGCGTGATGCCGACGCCGCCGCTGATCAGCACGAGCGGCTTGTCGTTGTGCTCCAGCGTGAAGTCGCCCGACGGCGCGAACAGATTCAGCGTGTCGCCTTCGTTCACGGCATCGTGCAGATAGTTCGAGCCCTTGCCATGCGGCTCGCGCTTCACGCTGATCCGATATTCGCGGCCGTTTGACGCAGCAGACAACGAGTAGTTGCGGCGAATCTCTTCACCGTCGACGACCAGACGCAGGCCGATGTACTGGCCCGGCTGGAATTCGAGCAGATCGCCGCCGTCGGCGGGACGCAGATAGAACGACGTGATCTCGTCGCTTTCCTTGACCTTGCGCGCGACCGTGAACGGACGCGTGCCACGCCAGCCGCCTTTCGCCGTTTCCTTCTCGACATACACCTTCTCTTCGAGACCGATCAGCAGGTCGGCCAGTTGACCGTACGCGGCGCCCCACGCTTCGATCACGGCGTCCGTTGCGATTTCCGGTCCGAGGACTTCGCGGATCGCGCGCAGCAGACATGTGCCGACGATCGGATAATGCTCGGGCAGAATGTTCAGCGCGACGTGCTTGTTGACGATTTGCGAAACCAGTCCGCCGAGTTGTTCGAGTTGTTCGATATGACGCGCATACATCAGCACCGCGTTGGCCAGCGCACGCGGCTGATCGCCCGATTGCTGGTGAGCCTGGTTGAACAGCGGGCGCACACTCGGATACTCCGACAACATGGTCTTGTAGAAGTGCGTCGTGAGTGCTTCGCCGCCGCTTTCGAGCAGGGGAACGGTTGCCTTGACGATTGCGCGGTGTTCGGCTGACAGCATGAGTTGGTACCTCTCGGTTTGGGGTGAGCGGGGTCCCGCGCAAATTCGGCGGGCTTCGGGTATTCTCTAAAGCATCTATCGGGCCAGCTTTAAATCATTGTAAAATCAGTCGCTTAGAAACATCAGAAGTGAATATGACAAGGGTTAAAACGACTTCTAACGAAGTCAAAATGACTGCATCCGAGGTGCTCGACGCGCTGATTCCGCTGGTCGAGGACCTGTCGCGCGACTTGCCGGAGCGCGAGCGCTATCGCCGCCTTCTGACGACGCTGCGCACGCTTTTTCCCGGCGATGCAGCAGCCCTGTTGCGTCTCGATGAAGACACGCTCGTGCCACTCGCTATCGACGGCCTGACCAGCGACACGCTTGGCCGCCGCTTTCGCGTGAGTGACCATCCGCGTTTCGCGGCGCTGCTGTCGAGCGAAGAGCCGACCCGCTTTCCCGCCGACTCGGAGATGCCCGATCCCTACGACGGCCTCGTGCACGGCGTGAGCGGGCATCTCGAAGTGCATGATTGCCTCGGCTGTCCGCTGCTGATCGGCGGCCGGCCGTGGGGTCTGCTGACGCTCGATTCGCTCGACCCGGAACGCTTCGACACCATCGACATGAATACGCTGCAGGCGTTTCTCAGTCTCGCGGCGGCGACGGTGAGCGTGGCCGAGCGCATCGATACCCTCGAGCGCAACACGGAAGAGGAGCGTCAGCGCGCGGAGGCGTATCGCCAGGCGAGCGGGCAGGGCAGCCGCGAACTGATCGGCAGCAGCACCGCGCACCAGCAGCTGGTCAACGAAATCCGCGTGGTCGCACATAGCGATCTGACTGTGCTGATCACGGGCGAAACGGGTGTCGGCAAGGAACTGGTCGCGAACGCGATCCACACCGGTTCGCCGCGCGCGAACAAGCCGATGATCAGCCTGAACTGCGCGGCGCTGCCGGATACGCTCGTCGAAAGCGAATTGTTCGGCCACGTGCGCGGTGCGTTTTCCGGTGCTTCGTCGGACCGGCGCGGCAAGTTCGAACTCGCCGACGGCGGCACGCTGTTTCTCGACGAGGTCGGCGAACTGCCGCTCGGCGTGCAGGCGAAGCTGCTGCGCGTGCTGCAGAACGGGCAGCTGCAGCGCATCGGCTCGGATAGCGAACACAAGGTCGACGTGCGGCTCATCGCCGCGACCAATCGCGATCTTGCCGACGAAGTGCGTGAAGGGCGTTTTCGGGCGGACCTGTATCACCGGCTGAGCGTGTATCCGCTGCGCGTGCCGCCGCTGCGCGAGCGTGGGCGCGACGTGCTGCTGCTCGCGGGCTTTTTCCTCGAAGAGAACCGGGCGCGGCTCGGGCTGCTCAGCATCCGGCTCGGGCAGGACGCGCAAAGCGCGCTGCTGTCGTACAACTGGCCGGGCAACGTGCGCGAGCTGGAGCATATGATTGGCCGCAGCGCGTTCAAGGCGCTGTCGCGCCATCGTGAGCGGCCGCGCATTCTCACGCTGACGGCGGCGGATCTCGGCATGTCGGCGAACCATGGCGGCGAACTGCTGACGGCGGCACCGAGCGCGGGTGCCGCCGATGCCGGCGAAGCGAACGTCACCGATTTCCGCAGCGCCGTCACGGCCTACGAGCGCACGCTCGTCAGCGACGCGCTGGAGCGCAACAATCACAACTGGGCGGCCGTTGCGCGGGCGCTCGGCATGGATCGCGCGAACCTGAACCGGCTGGCCAAACGCCTCGGGCTGAAATAAGCGGCATTTCGCGGGGCCGCGGAGATCTGATTTGGTAGTATCTGATTAGTCAGTCAGATCGCCGGACGATCGTTCAGGAGGCTTCACGTGCGTCACTACACCAAAGACAATTTCAGGCTCACCGAGAGCGTCGGCTATCAGCTCGTCAAGGCGCGCAACCTGATCGTGACCGAGATGGACGCGGCGCTGAAAGACCTCGATATCTCCAGTCAGCAAATGGGCATCATGCTGATGCTCAGGCAGAAACTCGCCTCGACGCCGTTCGAATTGTCGAAAATGCTCGGCATCGACACAGGGCTGATGACTCGCATGCTCGACAAGCTCGAAGCGAAAGGGCTTGTGGTGCGCTCGCGCGACGAGCAGGACCGCCGCGTCGTCAACCTTTCCCTGACGAAAGCCGGCATCGCGGTCGCCGACCAGATTCCCGACATCGCGCCCGACGTGCTCAACGCGCGCCTGAAAGACTTCACGAAGGCCGAACTGACCGAACTGCGCCGTCTGCTGCGCAAGTTCGTGAGCGACTGAAACGCCTCGCCCTGCCGCACCAGCTCCGCCGCATTATCCCCTCGATAGATAAGCGCTGTTGCATCTGACGTAACAATGAGTTGCGCTCAGATGCCGTTGACTGTATCTGACCTGTCAATTATTGTTCTTGCAAATAGCGAGGAGTCAGAGATGTCGCACTATTCGAAGGAAGATTTCCATTTGACCGACAACGTCGGGTTTGCGATCAGCAAGGCACGCAACCTGATCGTCGTGCAGATGGACGCAGCGGTGAAGGGTCTGAACGTGCGGGCTCACCATGTCGGTATTTTCATGTCGCTGTTGCGCGGCGCGGACACGACGCCCGCAACGCTGTCGCGGCATCTGGGTATCGACACGGGCCTGATGACACGCACGCTCGACAAGCTCGAAGCGCTCGGCATGCTGACGCGTACGCGCAATCAGGACGACCGTCGCGTGGTGAATCTCGGACTGACCGAGGCCGGCCGCGAGGTTGCACTGAAGATCGCGGAAATCGCGCCCGATGTGCTGAATGCGCGGCTGCAATGCTTCACGCAGGAAGAATTCGACGAACTGCGCCGTCTGCTCAGCAAGTTCCTCAACGATTGAGCGTTTTTTTATCCGATTATCTGATAGGTCAGACAATGAGCAAGCAATCAAATGTCGGGCGGCACGCTTCGGGCGTACTGAAAGCCGGTGTGTCGGTGATGTTTGCCGCCGTGCTGTCGGCATGCGTGAACTATGCGGGCATTCATAGCGACGCGAAGACGGCCGAGCCGCAGCAGTATGCCACTCAGCAAAGCATTCCCGCCGGGCAGGGCCATTGGCCTGCTGCCAATTGGGCCGATCAGTTCGGCGATGCGCAGCTGAAGGCGTTGATCGACGAAGCATTGAAGGACAGCCCGACGCTGGAGCAGGCGCGCGCCCGTGTGGCATCGGCGTCGGCGTATAGCGAAACGGCGAAGGCGGGCACGATGCCGCGCGTCGACGCGAGCTATTCGCTGACGCGTCAGCAGTATTCGAGCACGGCGGCTCTGCCGCCACCGTACGGCGGCTCGTGGCAGACGGAAAACAAGGGCCTGCTGAGCGCTTCGTACGATCTCGACCTGTGGGGCAAGAATCGCGAAGCGCTGAAGGCGGCGATCTCGCAACTCCAGGCGAGCCAGGCCGATGCGGAAGTCGTCAAGCTGACGCTGACGACATCGATTGCGCGCACGTATAACCAGCTTGCGCGTCTCTATGCGTTGCGCGATATCGCGCAGCAGGAAATCGCGCAGCGCGAGCAGATCGACAGGATCACGGCGGGCCGCATCGCGACGGGACTCGATACGGAAGTCGAGCGCAAGACAGCGCAAGCGAATCTCGCGACGAGCCGCGCGACGCTGAAATCGCTCGACGGTCAGATCCTCGCCACGCGCTATCAGATCGCCGCGTTGCTCGGCGCGGGGCCGGACCGCGGGTTGCAGATCGCGCGCCCCACGCTCGGCACCGGCGACGACGTGAATCTGCCGGACAACCTGCCCGCCGATCTGGTGAGCCGCCGTCCCGACATCGTGGCCGCGCGCTGGCGCGTCGACGCGACGACGCACGATGTGAAGGAAGCGAAGGCCGAGTTCTATCCCGACATCAACCTGAGCGCCGCGATCGGACTCGACGCGTTCGGCTTCGGCCGCTTCCTGACGGCGGCGAGCCGCACGGCATCCGTCGGTCCCGCGATCCATCTGCCCATCTTCGATGCAGGCGAACTGCGCGCGCAATTGAAGGGCCGTTACGCCGAGTTCGACTATGCCGTCGCGACCTACAACCAGACGCTCGTCACCGCGTTGAGCGAGGTGGCCACGCAACTCGCCGGCGTGCGTTCGACGGATGGGCAACTCGTCGACGCAACGACTGCACAGGATGCCGCGCGCCAGGCCGACACGCTCGCGCTCGTGCAATACAAGGCCGGGCTCACGAACCAGCTGACCGTCCTGAATGCCGACGTGAACGCGCTCGCGGCCGATCAGGCCGTCGCGAATCTGCGCATGGACCGCCGCGATCAGCAGATCGCACTCGCTTCGGCGCTGGGCGGCGGTTTCGTCGATACCCCGAATGCGGATCAGAACGCGCATGTCGCATCTGCCGCTGAAACGTCTGCCAACGCCGCGCATTGAGCGCCTACCGATCGAATTGCCAGGAGAACAGAACATGAGCGAAATCGAAACCACCGAGCGCGATACGACGCAAGCGACGCAAGCGACGCAAGCGGCAGCGCCGCACGCAAAACCGGAAACCGCGAGCGCCACCGAACCCAACACGCGCAAACGCAAGCTGCTGCTGTCGCTGCTCGGCGCGGCCGTCGTCGCATCGGCGGCTGCTTACGGCGCGTATTACACGACATATGCGCGCTACCACGAGACCACCGACGACGCCTACGTGAGCGGCAATCTCGTACAACTCACACCGCAAGTGACGGGCACTGTGATCGCCGTGAATACCGACGACACGCAGATCGTAAAGATGGGCGACCCCGTCGTGAAGCTCGACAACGCCGACGCGAAAGTCGCGCTCGGCAATGCGGAAGCGACGCTCGGGCAAACGGTGCGGCAAGTCAGCAGCCTGTACGTGAACAACGATTTCTACGCGGCGAATGTCGCGCAGAAGCAATCCGATCTGGCGCGTGCGCAGGACGATCTGCGCCGTCGTCAGGCGGTGGCCGGCACGGGCGCCGTATCCGCCGAAGACATCGCGCATGCCCGCGACACGGTGACGGCCGCGCAGGCCGCACTCGACGCCGCGCGTCAGCAGGCGGAAGCGAACCGCGCATTGACCGACCGCACGACGGTCGCGCAGCACCCGAACGTGCAGGCCGCGGCGTCGAAGGTGCGCGACGCGTACCTCGCGTATGCGCGCAACACGCTGCCCGCACCCGTCACCGGTTATGTCGCGAAGCGTTCGGTGCAGGTCGGACAGCGCGTGTCGCCGGGCACGCCGCTGATGGCGATCGTGCCGCTCGACGGCGTATGGGTCGACGCGAACTATAAGGAAAGCCAGCTGCGCAACATGCGCATCGGCCAGCCCGTCACGCTGACGGCCGATGTGTACGGCAGCAAGGTCGAGTATCACGGCCGCGTGGTGGGCTTCTCGGCAGGCACGGGCAGCGCGTTTGCCACGCTCCCCGCGCAGAACGCGACGGGCAACTGGATCAAGGTCGTGCAGCGCCTGCCCGCCCGTATCCAGCTCGACGCGAAGGAACTCGAGGCGCATCCGCTGCGCATCGGCCTCTCGATGGAAGTCGACGTCGACACACGCGACAACACGGGCGCGCAGCTCGGCGCCGCGTTGAACACGAGCTATCGGACGGACGTGTTCGCCGAATACGGCGCGCAGGCCGACGCGGAGATCGACAGGATCATCGCGCAGAACATGGTGCCGACGCATGCGGAGGCCGCCCGGCCGCTTCCGAAGCACGCGGGCTAAACGGGAGCGAAGACGCAACTTACCGACGCGTCTTCGCTTGATCAATTACCTGACAGGTCAGATAGATAAGCCGCCATGAATCCTTCTACGCAAACCGCACCGCCGCCGTTCACGGGCGGCAAGCTGGTGCTCGCGACGCTCGCCGTCGCGCTCGCCACGTTCATGAACGTGCTGGACTCGTCCATCGCGAACGTCGCCATTCCAACCATCTCCGGCAATCTCGGCGTATCCGTCGATGAAGGCACGTGGGTCATCACGCTGTTTTCGGCGGCCAATGCCGTCGCGATTCCTCTGACAGGCTGGCTCACGCAGCGCGTCGGCCAGATCAAGCTGTTTGTCTTGTCGATCGTGTTGTTCGTGTTCTCGTCGTGGCTGTGCGGTGTCGCGCCGAATCTGATCGTGCTGCTGGCCGCGCGGGTGTTGCAAGGCCTCGTAGCGGGGCCGCTGACGCCGCTCTCACAAGCCATTCTGCTTGCCTCGTATCCGAAGGAGAAAAGCTCGACGGCGTTGTCGTTATGGGCGATGACGGCGACCGTCGGCCCGATCGCGGGCCCCGCGCTCGGCGGCTGGATCACCGACAGCTACAGCTGGTCGTGGATTTTCTACATCAACATCCCCGTGGGCCTGTTCGCCGCGGGCGTGACGTGGATGCTCTATCGCGACCGCGAATCGGCGACGCGCAAGCTGCCCATCGACAAGATCGGTTTGTTGTCGCTCGCCATGTGGGTCGGCACGCTGCAGATCATGCTCGACAAGGGCAAGGATCTCGACTGGTTCAACTCGCCCGTGATCTGGACGCTGACGATCATCGCTGCCATCAGCTTCCTGTTCTTCCTGATCTGGGAATTCACGGAGAAGAACCCGATTGTCGACTTGAGGCTCTTTGCGGGGCAGAACTTCCGTGGCGGCACGATTGCGATTTCGGTTGCGTACGCGGTGTTCTTCGCGAACCTCGTGCTCCTGCCGCAATGGATTCAGGGGTATCTCGGCTATCGTTCGGTCGATGCGGGTCTCGTGACGGCGCCGCTCGGCGTCTTCGCGGTGGTCCTCGCGCCCGTGATGGCGAAGATCATGCCCAGGTCCGATGCGCGTGTGCTCGCGACGCTCGCCTTCATCGGCTTTGCCGGGGTGTTCATCATGCGCTCGCACTACACGACGGGCGTCGACCAGTGGACGCTGATTCTGCCGACCCTGCTGCAAGGCATTCCGATGGCGCTGTTCTTCGTGCCGTTGACGGCCATCATTCTGTCCGGCTTGCCCGCCGAGAAAATTCCTGCCGCAGCGGGCCTGTCGAATTTCGTGCGCATATTTGCGGGCGGCGTGGGCACCTCGCTGATTTCGACCGGCTGGAACAACCGGACGATCCTGCATCATGCGCAACTCGCGGAGCAGTCGGGCGCGACCAATCCCGACTACGCAAGCGCCCTCGCGAGCATTCACGCGACGCTCGGCGGCAGCACCGATCAGGCCGTCGCGTTCTTCGAGCGGTCGCTGAACGCACAGGCCGCGATGCTCGGGCTGAACGACATCTTCTGGCTGTCGTCGATGATCTTCATCGTGATCATTCCCCTGATCTGGCTGACGAAGCCGGCCAAGGGCGGCGGGGGCGCGGCGGCGTCGGGCGCCCACTGAGCACGGCGCACTACGCGTCGAAATCGCAGGCCCCGGTTGGCAAGGCAACCGGGGCCTTTTGCATTGGGCCGCCGGCCGGCCGGGCAACGATCCGTCGATGAATCGTAGGGCTTTGAAAGCCCGAAGAACATGCGAGAAGGGTAAACGTAATGTCAAATCTGGTATCGTGCGTCCGGCCCGATAGCCAGGAATGCGGATCGCGCGGCGCCAGGGTTTGTACTAACCGGTACATCCGCCGCGCCGCACTCGCTGGGAAGCGAACCTGCATGCGGGCTCCCGCTGAGCGCCCGGCGCGCGGTTACGCACCGCACCGTCCTTGACCACCGGAAAATTCGACTCAATTTCAGGTCGATCATCCTTCACATCAGGATTTCTTAAGCGAGAACTGCAAAAAATCGCCTTCGGGTCGTTCCCGATGTCAACCTTTTGGACAATTTGCCGTTGTCCATTTGTAAAGAGTTGAAACAGGCGAAATCCGGGCACGTAATAGCGTCCGATGCGCTCCGAAATCCAACCTTATTCGATGCTTCAGCAACGAGACCATTGCTGCTGCACCAGGCAATACCCGGATTCATCCATGTCTGACCATCCCCGTGTTTCTATTAGCCGCGCGGCCGCGCTGCTTCAGCGAGCCTGCGCCGTGGCTGGCAGCCGGCGCGTGCTGTCGCCCGCGTTGTCGCTCGGCGTCTGCGTGCTGCTGCTGATCGTGTTCCAGCACCTGTCGCAGGCCGTCGATTACAAGTCGGTGATCCGCCATCTGCGGCACCTGACGGCGGGCGAATGGTCGGCTGCCCTCGGCGCGACGATTCTCAGCTACGTCGCCCTCGTGGGGCGCGACGCCGTCGGGCTGCGCTACATCGGCAAGACGGTGCCGCGCGCGGCGCTGTGGATCGGCGCGACGGCGGGCTCGGCGCTTGGCAACGCCACCGGTTTCGGCGCGCTGACGGGCGGCGCGGTGCGCGCGCGCGTCTACGCCGTCGCGGACGTGACGCCGGCGCAGATTGGCCGCATGACGGTGTTTACCAGCGTGTCGCTCGCGCTGGCCCTCGTTCTGATGACCGCGCTCGGCATGCTGTGCGACGCGACGACCCTCGCGCCGATGCTGCACAGCCCGACGGGCGCGCTCGCGTGGGGCGGCGCGGCGCTGCTGACCGTGCTCGGTCTGCTGGCGCTCGCGTGCGGCAAGAATACGCGCCAGATCCGCACGCGCTGGAGCTGGCTGTCGTTCGATATCCCCGCGCGCCGGGATTTCATCGAGCAGGTCCTGCTCGCCGTGCTCGACGTCGTCGCGGCCGGTCTCGCGTTGTGGGCGCTGCTGCCGCATGCGCATGTCGGCTTCGTGTCGTTCATCACGATCTACGCGGCCGCGATGCTGCTCGGCATGATCGGCCATACGCCGGGCGGCGTCGGCGTGTTCGAGGCGGCGATGGTGTTCGCGCTCGGCGGCAGCGTGCAGACGCATTCGATGGTCGCCGCGCTCCTCGCGTATCGCGCGATTTATTTCGGCTTGCCGCTGATCGTGTCGGCGGGCCTGCTGGCCGGTTTCGAAGGACGCGTGCTGAAGAAACACCTGCCGCTGCATCACGCGGCCACCGTCTCGCAGCTCGCGCCGCTGTTCCTGAGTCTGCTGACGTTCGTGGTCGGCGGCATGCTGGTGATTTCGAGCGCGACGCCTGCGTTCCTGCAGCGCATCGCGATCCTGCGCGATCTCGTGCCGCTGTGGGTGCTCGAAAGCTCGCAGATGCTATGCAGCGTGGTCGGCGTCGCGCTGCTGTTCGTCGCGCGCGGCCTGTCGCGGCGTCTCGATGCGGCGTGGTGGCTCACGCTGGGTCTGGCTGTCGTGAGTCTCGCGCTGTCGCTGACGAAGGGGCTCGCGTTCGTCGAAGCAGGCGTGCTGACGACGCTGATCGCGCTGCTTATCTCGACGCGCTCGCGCTTCAACCGCCGCTCGTCGCTGTTTGCCGAGCCCTTCACGGCGGGCTGGCTGGTGTCCGTCGCGATGGTGCTGATGCTCGCGGTGTGGGTGATGCTGTTCGCGTTCCGCGACGTCCCTTACACGCGCGACCTGTGGTGGCAATTCGCATTCGACGAGCGCGCGCCGCGTGCGCTGCGCGCAACGCTTGCCGCGAGCCTGTTCGCCGCGACGTTCTCGTTCTGGCAGCTGCTGCGTCCCGCTGCGGGCCGCTTCGAAAGGCCTGCGAGGCAGGATCTCGACGACGCCGCACGCATTTTCCGCGCACAGGAACGCAGCGACGCGGGGCTCGCGCTGATGGGCGACAAGAGCTTCCTGTTCTCCGAGTCGCGCCAGGCGTTCCTGATGTACGCGAAGTACGGCCGCACCTGGGCCGCGCTGCACGACCCCGTCGGGCCGCGCGCGGAATGGGCGGATCTGATCAGCAAGTTTGTTGCGCTCGCGCATGCCCACGGCGGCCGCGCGGCGTTCTATCAGGTGCGCGCCAATGCGCTGCCGCTGTATCTCGACGCCGGTCTTACGCTGATGAAGCTCGGCGAGGAAGCGCACGTCGTGCTCGACGAATTCGATCTGAAGGGCTCGCATCGCGCGCATCTGCGCTACGCGCTCAAGCGCGGCGAGCGCGATGGCTTCGCCGTCGAAGTGATCGAGCCCGCGTGCGTGCCCGAATCGATCGCGACGCTGCGCACGATTTCCGACGGCTGGCTCGACAGCCGCGATGCACGCGAGAAGAGCTTCTCCGTGGCCGCGTTCACGGACGACTATCTGGCCGCGCAATCGGTGATGCTCGTGCGCCAGAACGGCGAGCCCGTCGCGTTCGTCACGTTCATGACGACCGACCTCAACACCGAGGCGACCGTCGGCGTGATGCGCCATGTGCCGCAGGCGTCGCCGTACGCGATGGAATATCTGTTCACGCAGCTCGCGCTGCATCTGAAGCATGCGGGCTTCCGTTCGCTGAGCCTCGGCATCGCGCCGTTCTCCGGCATGTCGCCGACGCCGCTCGCATCGCGCTGGCACCGGCTCGCGAACATCGTGTGGCGCTTCGGCGGCCGCTTCTACAACTTCCGCGGACTGCGCGCTTTCAAGAGCAAATTCCAGCCTCATTGGGAGCCGCGCTATCTCGCTGCATCCGGTTCAGTCGGCGTGTTTTTCACGCTGGCGGACCTTTCGCTGCTGGCAGGGGGCCGGCGTTCATGATCATGCAAAAGTTTTACCGGCTCGCCGCACTGGCGAGCGTTTCGTTGTGCTCGCTCGCCGGCGTCGTGCCCGCAGCGCATGCGTATGAGACCGTGTCGGGCGGCCGTTACGGCGACGTGACGGTGACGAAGCCGACGGGCGATGTGCGCGGCTTCGTTGTGCTGTACTCGCGCGAAAGCGGCTGGAAGCCGGCCGACCAGCAGGCCGCCGACGCGCTCGCAAAGAATGGCGCGATGGTGGTAGGCGTCGACACCGCGAAGTACGCGGCGAATCTCGCTGCGAAGAAAGAAGCGTGTCATCAGCTGGTCGGCGATGCCGAAGCCGTGAGCCACCAGCTCGAACGGCAGGTGCAGTCGAACCGCTATTTCATGCCGATCGTCGCGGGCACGGGGCAGGGCGCGACGCTCGCGATGCAGGTGCTCAAGCAGGCGCCTGAAAACACCGTGGCGGGCGCGGTCTCCGTCGCGCCGCAAGGCACGCTCGACAAGCGTTTCAATCCGTGCGCGCCGGATCCGACCGTGACGCATGGCCCGGGCCTGCCTGGCTTTGCCGAAACGGATGCGAACGCATCGGCGGGCACGCAGCGCATCGTCGAGTTGACGACGCCTCATTTGCGCGTTGCCGTGATGAAGGAAGAGGACGTCTCCGACCTGCCGCTGATCGAACTGCCCGCCGCGCATCCGACGGGCCTGATGGCAATCGTGATTTCCGGCGACGGCGGCTGGCGCGATCTCGACAAGACGATCGCGGAAGAATTGCAGAAGGATGGCGTGTCCGTGATCGGCTGGGACAGCCTGCGCTACTTCTGGTCCGAGCACTCGCCGGAACAGACGAGCCACGACCTCGCGCGCGTGCTGCAAACGTACACGACGCGTTGGCATGCAGACCACGTCGCGCTGATCGGCTATTCGTTCGGCGCCGACGTGATGCCGTTCGCGTACAACCGGTTGCCCGACGCCGCGCGCGCGAAGGTCTCGCTGATCTCGCTGCTTGGCTTCGCGCCTGCAGCCGACTTCCAGATCCGCGTGACGGGCTGGCTGGGGATGCCCGCCGGCGACAAGGCCTTGTCTGTGAAGCCTGAGTTCGCGCGCTTGCCGCCGAAGATCGTGCAGTGCTTCTATGGCGAACACGAGGACGACACGCTTTGCCCGACGCTCACGAAGACGGGTATCGAAGTGATCCGCACATCGGGCGATCATCACTTCGGGCACGACTATGCCGCGCTCGAAAAGCGTATTCTCAATGCATTGAAAAAGCAGGCTGGCGGAGTCTGACAAGCAAGACGCGAGCGACGAGCGCACACGAGTGAATGTGCGCTCGCCGCTCTTGCAAAGAAACGCGGGCATGGCCCGCGTTTGTACTTCTGGAAGGCGATCGCAACGATCGCACCGGCTGTGCGTCCTCAGTGGAAAATCAGATACAGAATCACAAGGACGATAAGCGGCACACCCAGCAACCAACCGATCAGATAAGGCATCTCTCTTCTCCCTGTGCGACTGCCGAGACCAGGCGGTCGTCGTGACACAGCGCTTGCCCGTCATTAATGCAAGCGATATGCCACTGCGTGCAAGTGCAGTGCAGCATGCCGGGAGGCACGCGCCAAACCCTTGTCGCAGCGTGTTTTAAACGCCTTTTGGCGGTATCGGGACGAATGCGCTTATTGCACTTCGCTCGCGCTTTACGCTAAACGGCAATGCGGGATTTGCCGTCGCGTCGCAAACTTTTCAGCCTTTATTTTCCACGCCATTCATTCGGCGAATTCCGCAACGCGCACTAATATGAACGTTGACGGGAATTGAAGGGCGCTTGTCGAACCGGATAGATGGCAGATGTGGCGGACGCGCGCAGCGGCGCACGGCAGTGCTTGAATCGGTAGAGTTTCAGTTGTGCCGCGGCTGGTGCGTTTTACTGGTGTCCATGCTGGATTCCTCTGAGAGATGCCATGCTGAAGCGTCGAACCTTCCTGCTGGGCGGCGTGGGCGTAGCCGGTGCGCTGGTGATCGGATGGTCGGCGCTGCCGCCGCGTCAACGGCTCGTCGCGTCGGAGCCGATGCCCGTGCGTCCCGGTGAAGCGGCGCTCAACGGCTACGTGAAGATTGCCGCCGATAACACCGTCACGGTCATGATGTGCAGAACGGAGATGGGCCAGGGCGTGCATACGGGACTCGCGATGCTCGTCGCGGAAGAGCTCGACGCCAACTGGGCTGACATCCGCGTGGCCAATGCGCCGCTCGACGACATCTACAACAACATCGAAAACGTGGCAGGCGATCTGCCGTTTCGTCCCGACGACGACAGTGTCTTTAAAGAAGCGATCGTGTGGCTCACGCGCAAACTCGCGCGCGATTTCGGCACGCAGATGACAGGCGGCTCGTCGACCATCAACGATCTTTGGCAGCCGATGCGCGAAGCAGGCGCATGCGCGCGCGCCATGCTGATCGCGGCGGCCGCCGAACGCTGGGGCGTCAAGGCTGCCGACTGCCGTATCGAGAAGGGCGTCGTGCTGCACGACGCAGGGCACAAAGCGGCCTTCGGGCAACTCGCGATAGAGGCGGCGCGTCAGCCGCTGCCGCGCAAGCCGGTGCTGAAGGACCCCGGGACATTCCAGTTGATCGGCAAGCCGCTCACGCGCATCGAGGCCGCTTCGAAGCTGGACGGCAGCGCGATCTTCGGCATCGATGTCGTGCCGGAAGGTTTGCTCTACGCGAGCATCGCGATGTGTCCGACATTGGGCGGCGCGGTTGCGCATTTCGACGGCTCGGCGGCGGCGTCGCTGCCAGGCGTACACAAGGTCTTTGCCGTCGGTGCGTACAACGGCGGCACGGGCGGCGTAGCGGTGATCGCGGAGAACATGTTCATCGCGATGAAGGCGCTCGACGTGTTGAAGATCGACTGGCACGATGGTCCGACCAAAGGCCTCACCAACGCGGACATCGAGAAGCGTCTCAAGCAGGCGCTCGACGAAAGCGACGGGCATGCGTGGTACAGCCACGGCGATGTCGATAACGCGCTACGCCGCGCCGCGCATACGCTAAAGGCAGAGTATCGCGTGCCCTATCTCGCGCATGCTCCGCTGGAGCCCGTGAACTGCACCGCGCAAGTGAACGACGGCAAGGCGACGGTATGGGCGGCGACCCAGGTGCCAGCCGTTGCGCGCATGCATGTCGCGCGTCTGCTTGGCATAAGCACGGAAAGCGTCGACTTGCAGCAGCAGATGCCGGGCGGCGCATTCGGACGCAGGCTCGAAGTCGACTACATCGTGCAGGCGGTCGCTATCGCGCGTGAAGCGCAGGGACGTCCTGTGCAAACGCTGTGGACGCGTCAGCAGGACATGCGTCACGATTTCTATCGCCCGGCGTGCGTGTCGCGCTTCCAGGCGGGACTCGACGCACAGGGGCAACTGATTGCGTGGCGCAACACATCGGTGAGTCAGTCGATCGTGGCGAAATGGCTCGCGCGCAACTACCGCATTCCCGATCTCGGCATCAACTTCGACAAGACCGTGTCCGAAGGCTCGTTCGATCAGCCCTATGAAATGCCAAATGTGTGGATCGGGCAACGCGTAATCGATTTGCCGATGCCGGTCGGCTTCTGGCGCTCCGTCGGTCATTCCCATCAGGCGTTCTTTATCGAAAGCTTTATCGATGAACTTGCTGCGTTGGCGCGCAAGGATCCCGTCGCGTTTCGCGCGAGCCTGTTGACGAAGCATCCAAGGCATCTCGCCGTGTTGCAGAAAGTGGCGGACATGTCCGGCTGGAAAGTGTCTGCCGTCTGGTCGGACAAAGGCGTCAAGCATGCGCGCGGCGTCGCGTTGCACGAAGCGTTCGGCAGCGTGGTGGCGCAGGTCGTGGATATATCGCTGCAGAAGGACGGCACGGTGAAGGTCGAACATGTGTACTGCGCGATCGATTGCGGCTTGCCGGTGAATCCGAATCTGATCAGGCAGCAGGTGGAGGGCGCGATTGTCTTTGGCCTGTCCGCTGCATTCAAGGAGGAGATCACGCTCGACGATGGCGCAGTCGTCGAGAGCCTGTATAGCGCATTCGATGTCGTACGGATGGACGAATGCCCGGATATCTCCGTCGAGATCATGCCGTCGAAAGCCCATCCGCAAGGTGTCGGCGAGTCCGCGGTTCCGCCTGTTGCGCCCGCCGTCGCAAATGCGTTGTACGCGCTGACAGGAACGCGCGATTACGCGTTGCCGCTCAAAACGAAGCTGTATGCCGGGGGTGCAACATGCTCAAGCTGAATATCAACGGCAAGTCCGTCGAAGTGCACTCGGATCCCGCGACACCATTGCTTTGGGTCTTGCGCTGCGAACTGAAAATGACGGGTACCAAGTTCGGTTGTGGGGTCGGTGTCTGCGGTGCGTGCACGGTGCACGTCGGCAAAGATGCCAAAACCTCGTGTCAGGAGAAGCTCTCGGATATCGGTGCAAATAAAGTCACGACAATAGAAGGCCTGCAAGGACCACAGGTACGCGCACTGAAAGACGCATGGCTGCGGGTCGATGTCGTGCAATGCGGCTATTGTCAGAGCGCGCAATTGATGGCGGCAAGTGCGCTGCTCCAGCGCAATCCGACGCCGAGCGTCAAGGAAATAGACTGTGCCATGCACGGCATCCTATGCCGCTGCGGCACGTATCCGCGCATTCGGCAGGCCATTCTCGAAGCGACGGGTCGGGTCAAACATACATAAATCAAAACAGTTCTGACCTTCGTAAAAGCATCGCCGCCAATGCTTTGACAATCATTGACGCTTCAAAGCGCATTTTGGCAAATATCAACATAAAGCACTCTCGACGGCTGACATAATGCCGCTCCTCAAACGCTGCCGGACCTATTGCCGACAGCTCTGAAGCATTCAATCGGCTGCGCAATTGCGCGCGCTCGACGACCTCGCCGCCGGTGAAGCCGACGCGCGCAGTTCTGGATTTCTGGAGACGTACATGGTCGGCCTTTCACGCCGAAGTTTCTTAAAGACCACTGTCATGGCCGGTATTTCGGTGTATCTCGCGCCCGTCGGGAGTCGAGCGTTTGCCGCGCTATTCGAAGAGAAAATACTCACGCCCGTCGAGTGGGACGCAAGAACCGGCCAGCCGCGATTTCGTATCGACGGTATCGCCAAGGTCACGGGCGCGAAAGTGTTTGCGCGCGACATGCGTGCATCCGATATGCCGCATTGGCCGCAACAGCAGGCGCATGCACTCATTCTGCGAACCACGCGTGCGGATTGTGTGTATGAAGGGTTCAACCTGGGCATGCTCGGTGAGGCGTTGAAGCCAGAGCGGATCGTGACGGCTGAAGATCTCGAACGCGATGGTCTGCACTTTCCCGCCTTCTATGGCGACGACATGCTGTTGCCTAAGGGTAAGACGCCGGCATATCTGGGGCAGGCGGTCGCCATTCTGATCTTTCACGATTTCGCGCGCTTTCGCCTCGCCAAAGACCGCCTCAAGTTCCGCGACGACGTAATCTCATACGGCCCGCAAACAGGGCCGCTCGAACGCGATCCATGGGGCACGTTCCGTTTCGTGCGGGTGGGCGGAAAGACGCCATACGACGACGATGTATTCTCGAGCCTGAAGAATGCGCCTGTATTTCCGGGCTCGATGCGTAAGCATCAACCCGTGTGGCCGGATGGCAAGGAGCACGGCAAGCTCGGCGAACAGGGCATGTTCTACGCGAACGGCATCGCTGCCGAATTCGATTCTCCGCCTGCCGACTGGCTCGTGCTGGAGCGCAACTACAGCACGCAATCCGTCGATACAGCTGCGCTCGAAGCCGACAACGCAAATTGCTGGTACGACGCGTCGACGCATTCGCTGCACATGATCGTGCCTGCTCAGGGTCCGGCGGAAGTCGCGCAAAGCGTCGCGGAGATGGCCGGAAAGTGCCGCTTTCCCGTGAAGAACGTGTTCTTGCATCCGTGCTACACGGTTGGCTACGGATCGAAAGACCACTACAACATGCCCTTCTACGGACTTGTCGCCGCGATGTATGGCGAGGGCCGCCCCGTGCGTCTCGCCAACGATCGCTATGAGCAGTTCCAGAGCGCGCTGAAGCGTCATGCGTTCAGGATGAAGTACCGCATCGCAGTCGACAGAAAGACGGGATTGCTGCAATCGTTCAAGGGCGATTTCGAAGCGAATGGCGGCGGCCGGATGAATTTCTCGCCCTCCGTGGCGATGGTCGGCGCGACAGCCGCGCAATCCATCTACTACTTTCCGAAGAACGACTTCACGGCGATCGCCATTGCGTCCCGTGCAGTCGATGCAGGTTCGGCGCGCGGATACGGCACGCTGCAGAGCATGGCCGCGACGGAAATGATGATCGACGAAATCGCGGAACAACTGCAACTCGATCCCATTGAATTCCGTTTGAAGAACGCATTGCGCTCCGGCATGAAAAACACGCAGGGCGCGATTCCGGCTGGCGCTGTACGTGTCGATGAAGTACTCGACAAGGCTCGCGCGCATCCGCTATGGAAGAACCGTGTACAGAAGAAGGCGCAATTCGAAACAGAACATCCGGGCAAGCGCTACGGCGTGGGCTTTGCGTGTGTGCAGAAAGACTTCGGTACGGGTGCGGAATCGTCGTTCGCGAAGGTCGAACTGAGCGCAGACGGAAAGATCACGTTGCATCATTCAGGCGCGGAAATCGGCACGGGCATGTCGACGGCGCAGGCAGTCGGGGTGGCCAGATGGCTGGGTGCGCCCGCGACGGATGTGCGCTTCGCGCTCAACGAGTGGCTCGATCTGCCCGTCGTGACGAGCGGCGATCCATATCTGATGTCGCAGGCGGAACAGGATCGCCTGTCGAAGAATCCGCGCTGGTCGCCGGGCTACATGTCGCCGTCAAGCGCGACGAACTCAGCTTTCTACTTCACGCATAGCACGCGTGAAGCGGCGCGCGTTTTGTTCACGCAGGGCTTGTGGCCCGCTGCGATGTCGATCTGGTCGGAAGGCATAGGGGGTGGTCAGGCGGCGTCGCTGATCGTGCGGATCGAGGACGCACGCTGGGTGGACGGCAAGCTGTCCGCGGATGGCCTCGAGGCGTTGCCGCTCGAACGGCTCGCGAAGCAGATGCATGAACTCGAACTCGTGACGGGTGCGACCGTGCACGTGTTCAATCGCTGGCAATGGACGGAGGCCGAGTTCGACATCGGCGGCAAGGTGGAACGCCTGCCCATCGATGGCCTGTCGCTACGCCACGGCAATCGCGCAACGCAGGACGTCAGACAGCACGCGACCACACCGAACGGTTACCGCGTGCTCGATCGCAAGCGCGTATTCATTCCGCCCGTTCAGCGCAACAACGCGACCGTCGTCTACTACAGCGCGGTCGGAACGCTCGTTGAACTCTGCGTGAACGAGAGCAATGGCGAAGTCGAATTGTTGACGCATCACTCGATTCTCGAATGCGGCAACCAGATTTCGCCGCAACTCGTGTCGGGCCAGTTGCAGGGTGGGCTTGCGATGGGTATCGGCCATGCGCTGCACGAATATTTGCCGCTCTACGAAGACGGGCCGGGCAACGGTGCGTGGAATTTCAATCGTTATCGCTTGCCGCGCGCTTCGGACGTCGCCGTGTGGAAGCAGACGGGCGAAGTGCTGCCGCCATTGACTGACACCGATCCGCCCAAGGGCATTGCCGAAGTGGTGATGATTCCCGTCGTCGGCGCAATCGTGAATGGCATTGCACATGCGATTGGACATCGTTTTCGTGACCTTCCCGTCACGCCACAGAAGATTCAGGAGGTGCTCGCATGATGGCGGCCAATCCCCATTCCCAACAGGCCGCCGGTGCTGCGCAGTCGACGCAAGCCGTTCCCGATCCGGTCGAACAGTCTTCGACGCAGATCGATATGCAAGCAGTGTCGATGACCGTCAATGGCCGATCTTTCGGCCCTGTCCGCGTTCCCGCGCAACTCATGCTAATCGATTTTCTGCACGAGTATCTCGGCTTGACGGGTTCGCGGCTCGGCTGCGGTCAGGGCGTGTGTCATGCGTGCGCCGTCATTCTCGACAAGCCGGACGGCACGAGCGAAGAAGTGCGTTCGTGCATCACATCCGCACAGTTCTTCGACGGCAAGAAGATACGCACGGTCGAAGGCCACGCGGCGAGCAACGAACATGGAGAGGTCGTGGGACTGTCTCCCGTTCAGCAGAAGTTTCTCGAACACTTCAGTTTTCAGTGTGGATACTGCACGCCGGGCTTCGTCAATGCGACGACCGTGCTGATCGAGCGATTGAAGCGCCATCCTGTCGAACGCAACGCAGTTGAACAGACCATCGTCGAAGCACTCGATTCACATCTGTGCCGCTGTACGGGCTACGTGCGCTACTACGAGGCGGTGAAGGATCTCGTGCTGAACACACCCGGACTCTTCAAGGGCGGCGAATGATGAGCGCGTTGTTATTCCTGATACGTATCGCATTGCTGACGCTGACTGCCGTGCTGTCGACGGCATGCAGCAACACGCATGACGCGGCCAATGGCGCCAACGTCGATACGCACGATGCCGCGTTGATCGCACGCGGCCGCTATCTGGCGAAAGCCGCGGACTGCGCCGCGTGTCATACCTCGCCCGACAGCGCACCCTTCGCGGGCGGCGTAAAAATCGATTCCCCTTTCGGCACGTTCTATGGAACGAACATCACGCCGGATGCGCAGCACGGCATCGGCAAATGGAATGCCGATGATTTCTACGCCGCATTGCACGAGGGCGTTTCGCCGGATGGGCAGCTCTATCCGGCAATGCCATACACGTCGTATCGCCAGATGTCGCGTGCCGATAGCGACGCGATCTACGCCTATCTGATGTCGTTGAAGCCGGCAGCCGTGACGAATCGCGAACCCGATCTGTCGTTTCCGTTCAACCTGCGCTTCGCGGTGCGCTTCTGGAAGATGCTGTTCCTCGAAAGCGGGCTGCCCGACGCGTCGCGTGGAGAGTCGGCGGACTGGAACCGCGGACGCTATCTCGCGAATGCGCTTGGGCACTGTGCGGAATGTCACACGCCGCGCGGCCGCTTTGGACAGCTCGACGGCATGAAGCCGCTGGCAGGCGGAACGCTTGGCCGAGTTCATGCGCCCGACCTCACGCCCGAAGGTCTCGCGGATCGCGGATGGTCAGCGCGAGATTTGCAGGCATTCTTCGCGACCGGGATCGCGCCGCAGGGGTCGGCATTCGGCGAGATGCATCCCGTCGTGCATCTCAGCAGCCAATACATGACACATGAGGATCTGCGCGCAATCTCCACGTACATCATGGGCGACAAACCGGTCGCGCCTGCGCCGCTGCAAACGCAATCGGCCGATGGCGAGCAGATGGCGGCTGGCCGGCGCGTGTACCTGTCCGTGTGCGCGGGATGCCACGGCGTGGAGGGCGAGGGCAAGCCGCACGTCGCCGTATCCATGCGAGGCAATTCCACGGTGCGTCAGAACGATGCGCACAACCTGATCGTCTCGATGCTCGACGGCATCGAGGAGCAAGGGTTCCCCGGACTCGAACGTATGCAGGCGATGCCGGGCTTCGCGAATACATTGAGCGACGAAGAACTCGCACACGTGGCGAACTATCTGCGTGGCGCGTGGGGCGGCCGGCCGGCCGAGGTTAGTGCGAATGTCGTTCGTGCGTTGAGACGGTAACGTGATGCCTGGCGGCGCGCGTCACTGCGACTGTGCCGCCGACGAATGTGCAGAAGTGGCAATGGACAGTGTCGATATCGAAGTTCTGAAGCGCAGCGCGCGCTGGCTCGACCAGGGGCATCGCGTGCTGCTCGTGACGGTAGTGAAAACGTGGGGTTCGTCGCCGCGTCCCGAAGGCGCGATGCTCGTCGTGCGCGACGACGGCGCAGTAGTGGGATCTGTGTCGGGCGGCTGTATCGAGGACGATCTGATCGACCGTGTGCGTCAGCGCGGCATCGGGCAGATGAAGCCCGAAGCCGTAACGTATGGCGTGACGGCCGACGAAGCGCATCGCTTTGGCTTGCCATGCGGCGGGACGATTCAGCTCGTTCTCTAGCCTTTGACAAAGGCGAGCGGCATCGCTGAACTATGCGGCGCGGTGGAAGATGGACGGCTCGTGGCGCGCACGCTGGACATGGAAACGGGTATTGCGGGGCTAAGCGCCGCGCAAGCGACGAATGGCGTCGCCTTCGATGGAAAGCGTCTCCTCACAATACACGGCCCGCGTTACCGGATGCTCGTGATCGGCGCGGGGCAGTTGTCGCGCTATCTGTGCAATGTCGCGGCAGGCCTCGATTATCAGGTGACCGTTTGCGATCCGCGCGAAGCATACCTTAACGAGTGGGATGTTCCAGGCATCAAAGTGGTGAGCACGATGCCCGACGATACCGTGCTCGACATGAAACTCGACGAACGTTGCGCGGTGATCGCCTTGACGCACGATCCGAAGCTCGATGATCTCGCATTGATGGAAGCGTTGAAAACGCCCGCGTTCTATGTCGGCGCATTAGGTTCGCGGCGCAACAATGCGGCACGGCGCGAAAGGCTCAAGCAGTTCGATCTCACCGATGCCGAGGTGGCGAGGCTTCGTGGGCCGGCGGGAATTCATATCGGCAGCAGAACGCCGCCGGAAATCGCTGTATCGATTCTGGCCGAAGTCACCGCCGCGAAGCATGGCGTTGCATTGCCGCGCGAACTGCAGATCGAAGGTGCAAAAGCCGTGCGCGATATCGCACGAAGCACCGTCGCTTCGTGCGATATCTCGAGCCGGAATTTCACGCAAATGGAAAGCGTCGCGCCAGGCTAGTTATTTCCATGCGAGTAAAGCGTGAGCTTGTTGGTGACCGACGTCACGCCCTGCACGCCTTTCGCCACTTCCGCCGCCTGTGTAATCTGTCCGCCGTCGGGCACGCTGCCCGATAGCGTCACAGCGCCGCCGCGCGCTTTCACGTAGACGTTCGATACGTTGAAGCCCGGCGCCTTCGACAGCGCTTTGCGCACGTCGCGGCCGAGCTTCTTGTCCGCAGGTGTCGCCTTCTTCGAATGTGCCGCGGGAGCGGAAGCCATCGCTGTATCGTCGCTCGCTTGCGCATACACGTTGGACGTCAGCGTCACGCAACCGATGACAGCGAGCACGGGCAGGACATTGCGGATCTTCATCATTGCTTCTCCTTGTTTGCGTTCGGGACCGCTCAGCGGGACCGCAGAGTAAAGATAGCCAACAAACCGCTTCCGCCAAAGTTGCGTTTGCTTTCCTAGGGAAAACCCGGACTCATCTATTATCGTGAATAGAGATAACGCTTATTCGCGTTATTGCGTTGCTCGATATAAGCGCCGACGGCACACTTTGACCCACATCAAAGACACGCACCACGCATTCAGGAGACACACTCATGCGTACCCAAGTCGGCATCATCGGCGCTGGTCCTGCTGGACTGCTTCTTTCCCATCTTCTGCATCTGCAAGGTATCGATTCCGTCGTGCTCGAATCGCGCAGCCGCGAGCAGATCGAATCGACGATACGCGCTGGCGTGCTCGAGCAGGGCACGATGGATCTGCTCACGGAAACGGGTGTCGGCGAGCGAATGAAAGCGGAAGGCGCGCTGCATCATGGCTTCGAACTCGCTTTCGAAGGCAAGCGCCGCCGTATCGATCTCACGGATCTCACGGGCAAAGCGATCACGGTCTACGCGCAGCATGAGGTCATCAAGGATCTGGTCGCCGCGCGTGTGGCGGCGCAAGGCGCGCTGCATTTCGGCGTGTCGGATGTGTCGCTGCACGATATCGACGGCACGACGCCCGCTATCCGCTATCGCCACGACGGCGAGGCGCACGAGCTGCAGTGCGATTTCATCATCGGCTGCGACGGCTCACAGGGCATTTCGCGCAACGCGGTTCCCGAAGCGCTGCGCCGCGACTATCAGCGTGTTTATCCGTTCGGCTGGTTCGGCATCCTGGTCGAAGCAGCGCCCAGTTCCGACGAATTGATCTATGCACGTCACGAGCGCGGCTTTGCTCTGGTGAGCACGCGCTCGCCGAACGTGCAGCGCATGTACTTCCAATGCGATCCGAAAGACAACGTCGACAACTGGTCCGACGATCGCATCTGGGCCGAAATGCACGCACGCGTCGATTCGGATGAGGGCCACAAGGTGGTCGAAGGCAAGATCTTTCAGAAGAACATTGTCGGCATGCGCAGTTTCGTTTCGACGACGATGCAGCATGGCAGGCTGTTCCTCGCCGGAGACGCTGCGCATATCGTGCCGCCCACGGGTGCGAAGGGTTTGAATCTCGCTGTTTCCGACGTGCGCATTCTGTCCGACGCATTGCGTGCGTTTTACAAGGAAGATCGCAGCGATCAACTGGAACGCTATAGCGAAACCGCGCTCAAGCGCATCTGGCGCGCAGAACATTTCTCATACTGGATGACGCGCATGATGCACCGTCTCGACGACGCATCGCCCTTCGAGCAGCAATTGCAGGTCGCCGAACTGGAGCACGTAACGACTTCGCGCAGCGCGGCGATTTCGATGGCCGAGAACTACGTCGGCGCGGTGGCGGTTTAAGCGGCGGGCAATCAGTTCAAAGACAGATCGGTGTGCGCGGCGGCCTGAAATTCTTTGGGCGTCGCGCCCGTCTGCTTGCGGAAATAGCGGCTGAAATACGCCGCATCCTCGAAGCCCAGCGCGTGCGCGATCTGCTTGATCGTCAGGCCTGAATAGACGAGATCGCGCTGTGCTTCGCGTATCAGATGTTCGTTCACGAGCGACATCGGCGAATGGCCGAGTTCGTCGCGGCAAATGCGGCTCAATTGAGCCGTCGTGATGCCCAGTTTTTCCGCATAGAACTCGACGGGCCGATGCTCGCGAAAGTGCGCGGCCACGAGTTCACGAAAGCGCTTGATCTGCCCGCTGCGGCGGTCGGCGACGGCGCTCGACGCGGGCATCGCCGCCGCATCGCTCAATCTCGCCACTTGCACGAAAAGTGCAATCATCAATGACATCCCCGCTGCGATATGGCCGCGCGCATTGCCGCGGTACTCCTGTTCGAGCAGGGTGAAGAGCGGCATCAACGTGTCGTCGCCCGCCGACGCTTTCACGGGTATCACACCGGCGCGCTGAATCACGGGCAGAAGTCCGGGCGATACGGCCTTCGAAATCGATTCCAGCGCGCGCTGCGCAGCCGTAATCACAAGCCCGTCGATGTCGGGCGAAAACACGAAACCATGCACGGTCTGCGCGGGCAAAACGACGACACAGGGCGGCGATAACTCATGCTTCTCACTTTCGATCACGACGTGTCCGCTGCCGTTGCGTATGTACAGAATCTGCAATAGCGCGTCATGCCGATGCGCGGCGATATGCCAGTCATTGGGCCGGCTGCGCTCGGCAATCCACTCGAAATTGAACGCGTCGAACCAGGGCGGGCGCGCGGATTCGCCGTACAGATCGTAGTTAGGGATTTTCCTCATGCCGTTTCGTCTCCTGTGTACGAATTGTCCTGCGATGCGTGCTCTTTGTCCAATCTCCACGAACGGCGTGTCCCTATACTTTTCTCCATGAAATCGTGCGATCGGCTCTTCGAATCGCCGATCGAAATGAAGACATGGAGATTCGGATGACTAACGAAACTAACGCTGGTTGGCTCGGCCTCGAAGGCAAGGTTTGTGTCGTAACGGGCGCGGCGGGCGGCATCGGCAGTGCGATTGCACGCGTGCTCGGCGAAAGCGGTGCGCGCGTTGCATTGCTGGATCGCGAAGCGGCGAAGTGCGAAGACCTCGCGCAGACGCTCGGCGCGAACGGCATCGACGCATGCGCATTCGAATGCGATATCGGCGACGCGGCGAGCGTCGAGGCGACGGCAGCGCGCGTCGAAGCAAAGCTGGGCGCAGCGGATGTGCTCGTCAACAACGCGGGCCTGCTGCGGCCGGGCGGTATCGAAGACATTGCGCTCGACGCATGGAACGCGATGCTGCAGGTGAATCTCACGGGTTACATGCTGTGCTCACAGGCATTCGGCCGCGCGATGTTGCGCAATGGCGGGGGCAGCATCGTGCATGTGGCGTCGGTGGCTGCGCATCATCCGCAAACATGGAGCGGTGCGTATAGCCCGGGCAAAGCGGCCGTTGCGATGCTGTCGAAGCAGATCGCCGCCGAGTGGGGCGCGCGTGGCGTGCGCAGCAACGCCGTGTGTCCCGGCATGATCCGCACGCCGCTGTCGGCGTCGTTCTATGCGCAAGGCGATGTCGAACAGCGCCGCAGTGCAATGACAGCGAGCCGCCGCATCGGCGAACCGGTCGATATCGCGGAAGTGGTTGCGTTCCTCGCGAGTCCGCGTGCGGGTTATGTGAATGGCGCGGAGTTGGTGGTCGACGGTGGGCTCGAATGCATGTTGATGGATCTCGTGCCGCGACCTGGGTACGACGCGAAGGCAGGCTCGGCGCGTTAAGACAAAAGACATTGGCAGGAGACACACAGCATGGCTACTCACACACACTCACGCGCGCCATTGACGTGCGATGTGCTCGTCATCGGCTCGGGTGCAGGCGGACTCTCGACAGCGATCACTGCGCGCAAGCTGGGCCTCGACGTCGTGGTGATCGAGAAGGAAGCATATTTCGGCGGCACGACGGCATTTTCTGGCGGCGTGCTGTGGATTCCAGGCAACCGGCACGCACGTGCGAACGGCGTGAACGACACGCGCGAAGCGGCGAAGACGTACATGCGTAACGAAACGGGCGCGTTCTTCGACGAAGCGGCCGTCGATGCGTTTCTCGACGCGGGCCCGCAAATGATCGATTTCTTCGAGCGCGAGACGGAAGTGAAATTCGTCCCCACGCTCTATCCCGACTATCACCCGGATGTGCAGGGCGGCGTGGACATCGGGCGCTCGGTCGTTGCGGCGCCATACGATGCGCGCAATCTCGGCGAGGATATCGCGCGTCTGCGTCCGCCGCTCAAGACGATTACGTTTATCGGCATGATGTTCAATTCGTCGAACGCCGACCTCAAGCACTTCTTCAACGCGACGCGATCGCTGAAGTCCGCGTTGTATGTAGCGAAGCGCCTGGGCAGTCATTTGAAGGATCTCGCGCTCTATCGACGCGGCGTGCAGATCACGAGCGGCAATGCGCTGGCAGCGCGGCTCGCGAAGTCCGCATTGTCGATGGGCATTCCCATTCACACGAACACAGGCGCGCAGGAACTCATCGTGTCTGAGGGTCGTGTGACGGGTGCGGTCGTCAACGGTCCGGACGGCAAGATGCGCATTGCTGCGCGGCGCGGTGTCGTGCTCGCATGCGGCGGTTTTTCGCACGACGTCGCGCGTATCGCCAAAGCGTATCCGCATGTGATGCGCGGCGGCGAGCATTGCTCGCCCGTGCCGAAAGGCAACACGGGCGATGGCGCGCGCATGGCTGAGAGCGTCGGTGCTCCGGTGCCGATACATTATCCGCAGCCGGCCGCATGGATGCCTGTGTCGCGTGTACCGATGCGCGACGGCACGTTCGGCGTGTTTCCGCATCTGGTGGACCGCTACAAGCCGGGCATCATCGGCGTGACGCGCAAAGGCAAGCGCTTCACGAACGAAGCGAACTCGTACCACGACGTCGGTGCGGCGATGATCGAAGCATGCCGCGATGAAAACGAAACGGCGATGTGGCTGATCTGCGATCACACGACGATCCGCAAGTACGGGCTCGGCTACGCGAAACCCGCGCCCGTCCCGCTGGGACCGCTCTTGCGCAACGGCTATCTCGTCAAGGGGCGCACGCTGGCCGAGCTTGCGCGCCGTGCAGGCATCGATGCCGTTGCGCTCGAGGCCACCGTGCGCTCGTATAACGAAGGCGCGAGGCGTGGCGAAGACAGCGAATTCGGCCGCGGCTCGACCTCGTTCAACCGCTATCTCGCCGATCCCGAACACAAGCCCAATCCATGCGTCGCGCCCATCGGCAACGGGCCTTATTACGCGCTCAAGGTCGTGATGGGCGACCTGGGCACGTTCGACGGCATCACGACGGCTGTCACAGGAGAAGTGCTCGATGCGCGCGGCGCCGTCATCGACGGGCTGTACGCAGTCGGCAACGACCGCGCGAGCGTCATGGGCGGAAACTATCCGGGCGCTGGCATCACGCTCGGTCCAATCATGACTTTCGGCTACATCACAGGCCGGCGCCTCGCGGGCGTCGCCGACAAGCCGGCTGACCCGCGCGCGCAGCCACAAAACGCGCGGCAATCCGCAACCGTATAGAGGACAGCATCATGAGCAGCACCAAACCTTTCGTCGATCACCGCATCTATACGATCCGGCCGCGCGGCATGGCGGAGTTCATCGACGTATTCGACCGTCTCGCGATGCCCATTCAGTTGAAGTACCTCGGCGCGCCCGTCGGTTTCTATATGAGCGATATCGGCGCGTTGAATCAGGTCGTGCATTTGTGGGGTTATGAAAGCATCGGCGATTACGACCAGCGGCGCACCGCGCGCGATGCAGACCCGGAATGGCCGGCGTATTTGCAGGCATCGGCGCATCTGATCGTGGCCCAGGAAAGCCGGATTATCCGGCGCGTCGAATTCAGAAGCCTCACTGCGCTGCGCTAGCAAAACAGACAACAGGCGGCAGCGCAATCAAAACATTCGGAGACGCAGTACCCGAGTTTCAAGGAGACACGCAATGAGCCAGCACGAACGCACAGTCGATGTGCAGCGCTTCATCGACGGCGAACGTTTTTCGCCTTTTCAATGGACGATTCTTGTCCTCTGTTTTCTGGTCGTCGCTGCCGATGGTTTCGACACGGCTGCCGTCGGTTTCATTGCCCCTTCGCTGGTGCAGGACTGGGGCGTCGCGCGAGCGGCGCTCGGTCCCGTGATGAGCGCCGCGCTCGTCGGCCTGGGCATCGGTGCGTTGGGTGCAGGGCCGTTTGCGGATCGCGTCGGACGTAAAACGGTGCTGGTTTTATCGGTGTTTTTCTTCGGGCTATGGAGTCTTGCGGCAGCGCACGCCACCTCCATCGAATCGCTGACGGTACTGCGCTTCATGACCGGCCTTGGACTCGGCGCCGCGATGCCGAATGCGGTGACGTTGATGTCCGAATACGCACCGGCGCGCATTCGCGCCGTGGTCGTGAACGCGATGTTCTGCGGCTTCTCATGCGGACTCGCGATAGGCGGTGTCGCGTCGGCTTGGCTCATTCCGCACTTCGGCTGGCAGAGCGTGCTTGTCGCGGGCGGCGTCGGTCCGATTGCGTTGACGTTCGTGCTGATTCTTTTGCTGCCCGAATCCGCGCAATTCATGGTGACGAGACGGCGTGGCGACGCGCGGATCGCCCGTGTCTTGCAGCGCATCGCTAGAGACGCTTCGCTTGAAGCGTGCCGGTTCGTCACGGCAGAGTCCGTCGCTGAGCATCGCGGCTCCGCCTTGCGCGTGGTGTTGTCGTCGCGCTTTCGCTTCGGCACGCTAATGTTGTGGCTCGCCTATTTCATGGGCCTGTTGATCTACTATCTGCTGACCAGCTGGCTGCCCACGCTTTTCAAGGACACCGGTTTTTCGGGGCAAAACGCCGCGTTGATGACCTCGCTGTTTCCACTTGGCGGCATCCTCGGCAATCTGAGCGTTGGCTGGCTGATGGACCGTTTCAAGGCGAATCGCGTGATCGCGTGCACGTATGTCGTCGCGGCCCTGCTGGTCATGCTCGTCGGGCGCGGCGTCGGGCATCAGGTCTGGCTCGGCGCGCTGATCTTCCTGACGGGCACCGTCATCACCTCCGCCGTGACTTCGATGTCCGCGCTGGCCGCAAGCTTCTATCCGACCCACGGACGCGCGACGGGCGTCGCGTGGATGCTCGGTGTGGGCCGCATCGGCGGCGTGGCGGGCGCACTGGTCGGTGCTGCGCTGATGGGCTTGGGCTGGCAGTTTGGATCGGTATTCAGCCTGCTTGCCGTGCCCGCAGCGATCGCCGCATTCGGTGTGTTCGCGATGGCGCGGGCGCCACGCGCATCACATATCGAAGAAGCGAAACTGGCGCCGGCAGCAGAGTAAGAAATGCAGAGACGCGGCCCTCGAAGGGCCGCCGTACTCTAAAGCGACTCATCCACGCCAATCGCATCAGTGGCTTTGCGCTGATAGCCGCTCGTCGCAAGCAGCAAGCTGCGCGAATAGTCGTTGTCGACCTGCTGCGCGCGAATCCGCTCGATATCGAGTTCTTCGACGATCTCGCCGTTGCGCATGATCGCGACGCGCGAACACAGAAAGCCGACCACGGCCAGGTTGTGGCTGACGAGAATCATCGTCAGATTGCGCTCATGGTGAAGACGCTTGAGCAGGTTCAGTATCTCGGCCTGCACGGAGACGTCGAGTGCCGACGTCGGTTCATCGAGCAGCAGCACGCGCGGTTCGACGATCAGCGCGCGGGCAATGGCAACGCGTTGCCGTTGTCCGCCCGACAGCTGGTGCGGATAGCGAAAGCGAAACGACGCACTGAGTCCGACTTCGCGAAGCGCATTGACGATGCGCTCTTCATGCTGCCCGATGCCATTGATGCGCAACGGCTCACGTAAGGTCTGATCGACAGTGAAGCGCGGATGCAGCGAACCGTACGGATCCTGAAACACCATTTGCACATCGCGCCTGTGTGACTGGTCGCCCTGATGTGCAATGCGCATCGTGCCTTGCGCGATGGGCGTGAGTCCGCTCAGCGCGCGCAAGATGGTCGACTTGCCCGAACCCGATTCGCCGACAAGTCCGAACACCTCGCCCTGCGCGACATGAAAGCTCGCATTGCGCACGGCGTCGACGGCGCCTGCCGCTGTCTTGAAGCGCACCGTCACTGCATCGACGTCGATCATGACGATACTCCTTGCGTGTCGTTGAGCCAGGCGGGATCGCGCGAAAGCACGGGCAATTCGGCGGGCGGATTGGCAAGCGGCGGATTCGCGGCGAGCAGCCCGCGCGTGTACGGATGCTGTGCGTTCACGAGGTCGCGCGCCGCACAGGTTTCGAGGACGCGCCCCGCATACATCACCACGACGCGGTCGCAGAACGACATCACGAGCGGCAGATCATGGCTGATGAAGATGAGGCCCGTGTCATGTTTTGCGATCATCTCGTCGAGCACGGCGAGTACCTGCATCGACACCAGTACGTCGAGCGCGCTGGTCGGTTCGTCGGCGATCAACAGGCGCGGGCCCGTCGATACCATCATCGCGATCATCACGCGCTGTCCCATGCCGCCCGAGAGTTCATGCGGGTAGGAGTCGGCAACGCGCTCCGGATTGCGGATATGCACAGCCTCGAGCGCAGCGACGATCTTCTCGCGCATCGCGCGGCGGCCCAGCTTCGGGTCGTGCAGTGCGAACGCCTCGCGCATCTGCTGCGCGACCGTCATCACCGGGTTCAGCGAGTACTTCGGATCCTGCAGGATCATGCCCATCTGCTGACCGCACAAACGGCGGCGCTTGTCGGCGCGCATGGACAGCAGATCCTGTCCGTCGAAGCGCAGCGCTTTGGCCGTGCAATGCGCGGCGGGCGGCAGCAGGCCCGGCAGCGCGCGCCCGGTCAGCGATTTGCCCGAACCCGATTCGCCGACGATGCCAAGGCGCTCGCCCTTGTTCAACGTCAGCGAAAGGCCACGCACCGCTTCGTTCATCGAGCCATCGTGGGCACGAAAGGCGATGCGCAGATCGTCGATTTCGCACAGCGCTTGCTGTGTTTCATTCGTGCCCATGTCAGTCTCCATGACGCGGATCGAAGACGTCGCGCAAGCCGTCGCCGAGCAGATTGAATGCGAGGCTCACGAGCAGAATCGCGATGCCCGGTATCGTTGCGACCCACCACGAATCGAGCAGCACGTTGCGGCCCGACGCGACCATGAAGCCCCATTCGGGGCTGGGCGGCTGCGCGCCGAGTCCGAGAAAGCCGAGACCCGCAACGGTCAGGATGACGCCCGCCATGTCGAGCGTCGCACGCACGATCACGGAAGACGAACACAGCGGCACGATATAGCGCATCAGGATGCGCAAACTGGATGCGCCTTGCAGCCGCGCTACGTGAATGAAGTCGGCCTGCACGAGCCGCAGCGTCTCGGCGCGCGCCAGCCGCGCATACGCGGGCCACGCGGTGATCGAAATCGCGATCACGGCATTGATCACGCCCGGACCCAGCGCGGCGGCGAAGGCCAGTGCGAGCACGATCTTCGGGAACGCCAGCGCGATATCCGTCACGCGCATCAGCACGTTGTCGACCCAACCGCCGAAGAAGCCTGCCGCCGTGCCGATCAAAAGACCAATGGGCACGACCACGACCACCACGAGTATCGCGATCGACAACGTGAGGCGCGAACCGTAGATGATGCGCGAGAGTATGTCGCGGCCGAGCTGATCGGTGCCGAGCCAGTGCGACGCGGAACCGGGCGGCAACAGCCGGTCGGACAGCACCTGTCGCAACGGATCGTGCGGTGCGATCCACGGGCCGATGATCGCGACGATCACGAGCAGCACGAGAATCGACAGACCGAACACCGACAACGGATTGCCCGCGAAGCGTCGCCAGCGTCGATACGCAAGGCCCAGCGCCGCCTGTTTGCGCGATGCGGGGGTGTCCGTCAGCAGCCATTCTTTCCATGTCGGACGCGGCGCGTTCATCGGCCAGTCCTGTGTCGAACGGTCAACAGGGGGTCGCACGTCGAAGGTCTCCGTTGCATCAGCGGGCGCGCGGATCGAACACGCGATAGAGCGCGTCGGTCAGCAGATTCAACGCGATGAAGGTCACGCCGATCACGAGCGTGCTGCCGAGCACGGCATTCATGTCGGCATTGAGCAGGGCGCCCGTCAGGTACGAGCCGATGCCGGGCCACGCGAACACGATCTCCGTCAGCACCGAACCTTCGAGCAGGAAGCTATACGAGAGCGCGATCACCGTGAGCAGCGGCACGGCGATATTGCCGAACGCATGTACCCACACCACGCGCCGCTCGGAGAGGCCCTTGGCACGAGCGGTGGTGATGTATTCCTGATTCAGCTGATCGAGCATGAACGAGCGCGTCATCCGGCTCAGATACGCAACCGAGTAATAGCCGAGTATCGCCGCAGGCAACGCGATATGCGACAGCGCGTTGAACAACACATCCCATTCGCCGGCAATCAGCGCGTAGATCAGCAGACTGCCCGTGTGCGTATCGACCATGCCGTCGAACACAGGGTCCAGTCTGCCCGGCCCAGATACCCAATGCAGCTTCGCATAGAAGAGCAGCAGGCCCATCAGGCCCAGCCAGAACACGGGCACGGAACTGCCGATCAGCCCGATGAATCGCGCGACATGATCGATCCAGCGGTTGTGCCGGGTCGCCGCGATCACGCCGAGCGGCACGCCGATCAGCACGCCGATGATGGTCGCCAGCGTCGCCAGTTCGAGCGTGGCGGGGAACACGCGCTTGATGTCGTCGATCACCGGGTTGGCCGTCAGCAGCGACACGCCGAGATCACCGTGCAGCACGGCATTCACGTAGATGAAGAACTGCTCGGCGAGCGGCTTGTCGAGGCCGAGCTGGATACGCGCGGCCGCGTAGGCGCTCGCCGACGCGCGATCGCCGAGTATCGCGAGCACGGGGTCGATCGGCACCTTGCGGCCGATCACGAAGGTCACGGCCAGCAGCCCCGTGAACGTGATCGCGAGCGTGAGCGCCCAGCGCAGCACGCGCAGCGTCCAGCGCACGCTCGCGCTGCGCGTGGACGCAGCGCGGACCCGGTCGATTGGAGTGAGCGTGGTCGACATGTCGCTATGCGCTTACTGCTTCTTCACGTGCAGATACGACACGAGGTCGTTGATCGGGCCGACTTCGAGACCCGACACGCCCGGACGCATCGCCACTTGCGACACCTGCTGGAACATGATGACGAACGGCGACTTCGCGAGCATTTCCTTCTGCATAGTCTGATAGAGCTGCGCGCGTTTCGCTGTCGACGATTCGGCGAGTGCCGCGTTGGTCTCTTTGGTCAGATCGGGGATGTCCCACGAATTGCGCCACGCAAGCATCTTGTACGAAGACTTGTCCGAATTGTCGGGATTCCACGCGTAGCCTTGCGCATTGCTGTGCGGGTCGATGTAATCCGCCGACCATTCGCCGATATAGATATCGTGCTGCCGCGCACGATACTTCGCGAGCGTCTGCTTGTTGTCGCCGGGAATGATCTCGACCTTGATGCCGCCTTGCGCGAGATTGGCTTGCACCGCTTGCGCGATTTCGTTGTACGGATACGCGCTGCGCACGTCCATTGTCACATTGAAGCCGTTCGGCAGGCCCGCTTTCGCAAGCAGGGCTTTCGCCTTCGCAACGTCCTGATGATACGGATTGCTGTTCAGCGCACCGAGAAAGCCTTCGGGCAGGAACGTCTGATGGACCTTGAACGTGTTCTTCGTCACGTTCTTCTGGATGCCGTCGTAGTCGATCAGCCACTTCATCGCTTCCTGCACCTCCGGCTTGGCGAGATTCGCGTTCTTCACGTTGAGGCCGAGATAGAGCAGCGTCGCTTGCGGCACCGATGTCACGGTGACCTTGTTGCCCTTCGTGAGCGCGGCGAGATCGTCGGGGCTCAGATTGCGCGCAACGTCGGCATCGCCGTTTTCCAAGAGCAGACGCTGGCTCGCGGCTTCGGGCACATGCCGCATCACGATCCGCTTCATTGCAAGCGGCATTCTGTAACCGTCGAACTTCTGCAGGATGATGCTTTCGTTCGCGCTCCATTTGACGAGCTTGTAGGCACCCGAGCCCGCTTCATTCGTGCGCAGCCATTCGTTGCCGAAGTCGTTGCCCTTCTGGTGCGACATCAACAACGTTTTGTCGACCACCGACGCCGGCCACGCGCCCAGCACGTTCAGCACGAACGTGGGCGCGTATTTCTGGTCGGTCGTGATGCTGACTGTCGAGTCGTCGATCTTCTTGACGTTTTGCAGCGCGTTGTCCTTCGTCAGCCCGATGCCTTGCAGCACGGCGGCTGCGCCCTTGTCGAGCAGCACGCAGCGCTGGATCGACCATGCGACGTCGTCGGCCGTGAGCGGGTTGCCCGAATGGAACTTGAGGCCAGGGCGGATCTTGAACGTGAACGTGAGGCCGTCGGGGCTGACCGTCCACGATTGCGCGACGTCGCCGTTGAATTTCGACGGGTCTTTCAGATCGACGCGTACGAGACGGTCATAAGTATTCGCGACATATTCTTCGGGCACCAGCTCATACACTTCGCCCGGATCGAGCGTCGAGAATTCGTCGAGCGTGGTGGCGATCACCAGCATGTCTTTCGGCGTGGCCGCCAATGCGGTGCTTGTTGTCGTCATCGTAAGCGTCAGGGCCGAAACGACGGCCACTGCCGCTAGCGCATTGCGCAAAACCAGATTCATACTCGCTCCGTATCGAGAGGGAACATGCGGGAAAAACGTTGAAGAATCAGTGCGTCTACATCAGTTTCAGCGGGCCGCTGTCGCTGTTGTCGATGACAGGCAGCGCGCGCGAGCCGGGCAGTTCGTAATGCCACCACTCGCTGGCGATATGCGTGAAGCCGGCCGCATGCATGATGCCGAGCAGCAGCAGCCGGTTGCGTTGCACGTGCTGCGGCAGCCCCTGGTGAAAGTGCTCGGACTCCTTGACCATTGCATCGAAGCCCGTGCCCATGTCGAGTTCTTCGCCGTTGCCGTCGATCAAGGTCAGATCGAGCGCGGTGCCGCGGCTATGATTCGAACCGCGTCCAAGCTCTGCGATATAGGTCGGGTCGGGCAAGAAGTCCCACAGCACCTGCTGCGCCTGCGGCGGACGGTATGCGTCGAAGATGCGCAGCGTCATGCCGATGCTGGCTGCGAGTTCGACGGCTTTGCGCAGCGCCGCTTCTGCGGGCGTGAGCAGCAGGCAGTGCGCTTCCTTGTAGATCGGCTTGCCGGTGAAATTGTCGGCGGTCGCATAGGCGAGTTGAAGCTCGACGCGATGCGTTTGCGGCGTGATATGGATCAGTTGCGGTTTAGCGGTCATGAGATTCAAAGGTCGAATTGATCGAGTTCGCGCTGCAACTCGCGGTTGCGCGCGACGCGTTCGTCGATGGCGGGGCCGAGCCGTTCGACGATCGATGTCAGCAGAAGATTGAACAGGCAGGTGAGTGGCGCCAGCGAGTCCCAGAACTGGCCGACATCCGTTTTCGCCTGAATCAGATCGCAAGCAAACTCGCGCGCCCACGGGCAATACAGATCGGTGACGAGCGCAAAAGGCAATTCGCGCCGCGCGGCGGCTTCGCAATAGCGGCGTGCAATGCGCGAATAGGCGCGGGTGTCGGTGATGATCAGATAAGGCGATGCGAACTCCGAATTGAGCGAGTCCACATACGAGCCGGACATACCGTCGGAATAGAACACGCGCGGGCGCAGGTATTCGAGGTAGCTATAGAACGCGTTGGAGATGCCGCGCGTCGATTGAATGCCGAGAATGAAAACGGCATCGGCTTCGGCTATGCGCTGCGCGATGCGCGCGAAGGTCTCGCCCTGTGCGAGTTGATAAACATAGCGGATCGCGTCGACTTCGAGATCGAGCGAGGTGGCTGGGGCGGGCTCATTCGTGTCCACGCCGTTCGCGTCGCTGCTGTCGTGCTCGCTGCGGTAAGCGTCGAGCCGGTCCGTGATGAACCACGGGCGCGACTGCGCGCCGCGAAGCTCGCGCTTCAGGTCGTCGAGATTGCGGTAACCGACACTGCGCAGAAAGCGTCCCACCGAGATACCGCTCGTGCCCGTCTGCTGCGCGATCTGATCCGCCGTCTCCAGGCCGAGCCGTTCCAGATTCGCCAGCATATAGCTGGCGATCCGCTTGGCCGTGGGCGTGAGCGTCGCAAAACTTGCTTCGACTGTGTGGGCGAACGCGGTGGACATCGAGTGTCGTTCCGAATGTTCTCGTTAGTTATCTGTCATTGGCCGGCAATCTGGTATCTATATGACAAGGACAATAAAGCGAGCGCTAACTTAAAATTTTTATCGGATTGAGCAATTCCATAGTGGGAGGATGCGCCGCGCATTGAACGTCATTCATCGTTCAAGTGCTTTTGGCGCCGCATCTTGAACGCGATGCATCCCTTGCCGCCAAACGCTTACCCTTCGCTGCTCGTTCATTCGAATGGCGCTAAGATCGCCTCCGCAATAACCCGCAGTATCTGGTCTGCGCGTGTTTTGCACCGCGCGGCCTTCATTTCGACGGCATGGCCGTCCCGATTCCGCCTCCGGAGACAGCGGTCGCAGTCAGGCCGCTGTCGCTGGAAAACCCACAGTACGATCCGGTGGCGCGTCCCCGGAGCTACCTATAAGTGTTGGAGGGCTAGACGTGAACAAGTTGACGACTGCTTTTGGCGCACCCGTTGTAGACAACCAGAACATTCAGACGGCGGGCCCGCGCGGTCCCGCGTTGTTGCAGGACGTGTGGTTCCTCGAGAAACTCGCGCACTTCGACCGCGAAGTGATCCCCGAGCGCCGCATGCACGCGAAAGGGTCGGGCGCCTTCGGCACGTTCACGGTCACGCATGACATCTCGAAGTACACGCGCGCCAGGATCTTTTCGCAGATCGGCAAGAAGACGGAACTGTTCGCGCGTTTCTCGACGGTCGCGGGCGAACGCGGCGCCGCCGACGCTGAACGCGACATTCGCGGCTTTGCCGTGAAGTTCTATACGGACGAAGGCAACTGGGATCTGGTCGGCAACAACACGCCCGTGTTCTTCCTGCGCGATCCTCTGAAGTTCCCCGACCTGAATCACGCAGTCAAGCGCGACCCGCGTACGGGCTTGCGCAGCGCCGAAAACAACTGGGACTTCTGGACGCAACTGCCCGAAGCGCTGCATCAGGTGACGATCGTGATGAGCGATCGCGGCATTCCGAAGACGTTCCGTCATATGCATGGCTTCGGCAGCCACACGTTCAGCTTCATCAATGCGGACAAGGAACGCTTCTGGGTGAAGTTCCATCTGCATACGCAGCAGGGCATCCAGAATCTGTCGGATGCGGAAGCGGCGGCGCTCGTCGGCAACGATCGCGAAAGCTCGCATCGCGACCTGTACGAATCGATCGAAAACAAGGCATTCCCGAAGTGGACGATGTTCGTGCAGGTGATGCCGGAGAAGGACGCATCGAAGACGCCGTACAACCCGTTCGACCTGACCAAGGTCTGGCCGAAGAAGGACTATCCGCTGATCGAAGTGGGCGTGATGGAGCTGAACCGCAACGCGGAGAACCATTTCGCCGATGTCGAGCAGGCCGCGTTCAATCCTGCCAACGTGGTGCCGGGCATCAGCTTCTCGCCGGACAAGATGCTGCAAGGCCGCCTGTTCTCGTATGGCGATGCGCAGCGCTACCGGCTGGGCGTGAACCACAGCCTGATTCCCGTGAACGCGCCGAAGTGCCCGGTCCACAGCTATCATCGCGACGGCTTCATGCGCGTCGACGGCAATGCGGGCGGCGCGACGTCGTATAACCCGAACACGCGCGGCGAATGGGTCGATCAGCCGGATTTCAGCGAACCGCCGCTGTCGGTCGAAGGCGCTGCCGACCATTGGAACCACCGTGTCGACGACGACTACTTCTCGCAGCCGGGCAACCTGTTCCGCCTGATGTCGGCGCAGCAGAAGCAGGCGCTGTTCGACAACACGGCGCGCTCGCTGGCGGGCGTGTCGGAGCCGATCCAGAAGCTGCATATCGAGCACTGCACGAAAGCCGATCCCGCATACGGGCAAGGCGTGGCGGCTGCGCTGGAGTCGGTGAAGAAGGAAAGCACGACGCCGAACCGCGCGCTGTAAAGCAAGGCGTGTGACGGCGGTTGCCGACTGCGTTGAATGAGCCCCGAAAGTCGAAAGGCCTTCGGGGTTTTTCGTTTGCGGCGGCTTTTTTCGACGATGCGAAAGGCCGCCTAGCCCAGCGACGCGACGAAGATCCTCGCGACTTCTTCGAGTCCGCGCCGGTCTTCGTCGTCGAAACGTTCGAGCACGGGGCTGTCGATATCGAGCACGCCGACCAGCTCGCCGTTCGCCTTTTGCAGCGGAATCACGATCTCGGAACGCGACGCCGAATCGCACGCGATATGTCCCGGGAACGCATCGACATCGGGCACGACCTGCGTTTCGCGCGTTTGCGCAGCGTGGCCGCATACGCCGCGTCCCATCGGAATGCGCACGCAGGCTGGCTTACCCTGAAACGGTCCGACGACCAGTTCGCCGTCGATTGCGAAATAGAAGCCTGCCCAGTTCAGTTGCGGCAGGCTGTGAAAAAGCAGTGCGGACAGATTGGCCGCATTGGCGATCTGATTCGATTCGCCTTCGAGAAGCGAGCACGCCTGCGACGCGAGTTCCTGATAGAACGCGGCTTTGGGCAGCTCGGTGTTGATGGTGGCTTCGAACATCGGATGCACTCAGGTTGGTTGCAATATGCCCGTGATTTTCTCACCAACGCGCGAAACGTGACGGCAGGCTGCGCTGTATGCATGCGGTTTCGTCATACACGGTACAGAATACGGTGGGTGGATTTGCAACTGTCGCGGGCCAAACGAGGGAAAGCTGATGCGTACACCGTTTGCGAAGTTCTCTGCTGCATTCGCGGCCGTTGCCGCGCTCTTCATTGCATTGACAGCCGACGCGTGCACGCGCGCGCTCTATGTGGGCGACGGCAATCTCGTCATTACGGGCCGCACGATGGACTGGTCCGAAGACATGATGTCGAACCTGTGGGTGTTTCCCGCGGGCATCGAGCGGGATGGGCGCGCGGGGCCGCGTTCGCCGCGCTGGAAAGCGAAGTACGGCAGCGTGATCGTGTCGGGCTATGAAATAGGCAGCGTTGACGGAATGAACGAGCGCGGGCTGGTGGCGAACGCGCTTTATCTGTCCGAGACGGATTACGGCAAGCCCGATCCTGCGCGCGCGCCGATGTCGATCAGCCTGTGGGCGCAGTACGCACTCGACAACTTCGCGACAGTCGCCGAGGCCGTCGATGTACTCGGCAAGGAGCCGTTCCAGATCATTGCGCCGCCGCTGCCGAATGGCAAGCCGCTTACCATTCATCTGTCGCTGTCGGACGCGAGCGGCGATTCCGCGATCCTCGAGTATCTGGACGGCAAGCTCGTCATCCATCATGGCAAGTCGTACAGGATCATGACGAATTCGCCCATCTACAGCGAGCAGCTTGCACTCGACACATACTGGCGGGGCGTCGGCGGCCAGACGTTCCTGCCAGGCACCAATCGCGCGGCCGACCGTTTCGTGCGCGCGTCGTTTCTGCTCGATGCGATTCCGAAGCAGCTCGATCCGAATTACATCGTCGGCGTGCCGAAGCGTTCGTATGCGTATCAGGCCGTCGCGGGCGTGATGAGCGTGATGCGCTCGGTCAGCGTGCCGCTCGGCATCAGCACGCCGGACCAGCCGAATCTTTCGTCGACAATCTGGCGCACCGTCGCCGATGAAACGAACCTTGTCTATTACTTCGATTCGGCGACGCGCCCCGATACATTCTGGGTCGATCTTCGCAAGCTGGATCTGAAGCCGGGCGCGCCCGTGCTCAAACTCACCATCGCTCAAGGCCAGGTCTATTCCGGCGAGGTGTCCGGGCAATTCGTGCCGACGCCGTCGTTCATGTTCATGCCGGCGAAAGCGTCATGAACTTGCCGCACTGACACTGCAATGATCAGATGCCGATGAACTGCGTGAATTCTTCCAGCGGCGTGCGCTGCGCGCGCCACTGGTTGATCGCGGCGCTCGTGTCTTCGTAGCCGATCGCCATGCCGCTGAACAGCATGCGGTCGTCGGGCAGATTCAGAAACGCGCCGATCGTCGTCGGATACTGTGCCCAGCATTCCTGTGCGCAGCTATGCAAGCCTTCTTCGCGCAACAGCAGCATGACCGTCTGCATGAACATGCCGAGATCGGACCATTGCGGCGGACCCATCCGGCGGTCGACGGTGCAGAAGAGCGCAAGCGGCGCGTCGAAGAACGTGAAGTTGCGCGCGAACTGCGCGAGACGTGCGGGACGGTTCTCACGCGCGACGCCGATGCTGCGGTAAAGATCCTCGCCGACCTGAAAGCGCCGCTCGCGATACGGCGAATGCAGGCTTGGCGGATAGACGTCGTATTCCATCTCCTCGCCGTCCGGCGCATCCGCGATGCGCTCGCGCATGATGTGCTTGAGACGCGCGAGCGCGTCGCCTCCCACCACGTGGATGTGCCACGGTTGCAGATTGCCGCCCGAAGGCGCGCGCGCGGCAGTGGCGAGCACGCGGCGGATCACGTCGGGTGCGACGGGCGTGGGAAGAAACTGGCGGACGGATTTACGGCTGGTGACGGCTTCACTGACGTTCACGCTGTGCTCCTCGGGCAAGGCGTTGCGGTTCATTCCGGTGCGGCGTCGCAGGGATCGACTCGACACCGATGATACAGGCGCTCGCCGCGCGGCCTTCGCTGCGCTAAAGCTTCTGCAAGACTGTGCCGTTAATGCGGGCGAATCAGAACGACCACATAAAACGGGGAGCCGCATTTGAACACGATGAAGCTGGCCACATCTTTCGCCGCAGTTGCCGCATTCGCCGCGCTAGCCGGTTGCGTCACCAGCGAGCAGCAGATTGCTGCCGCGCCCGCCAGGCCGCGTCCCGCCGTCGTCGCGGTGCAGCCGCCGCCGCCGCCCGCCGTCGTCGTACGCGCGCCGGCGCCCGCGCCGCAGCCCGTCTATGTCGCCGCACCGAGCGACGTGTATATCGCGGGTGTGGTGGATCGCGACGTGGTGTTCGTCGGCGGCAACACGTATCTCTGGGTGGTGGGTCCGGACGGTAAGCGTCATCGGCATTTTTACGCGCGCGGCGACCGGCGCGCCGAAGTTTTCCGCCGACGCGAACACCTGCGCGTCGAAATGGCGCGTCATGGCGGGCATCCGCCCGTTCACGCGATGGCGCCGCGCCGCGACGAGCATCGTCCGCCTGCGCATGGCGAGCGGCCCGGGTATGCGCATCAGCCGCATCCGGCGCAGGAGCGGCACGCGGAGCATGGACCGCAGCGGGGAACACAGCAGGGAACACAGCAGGGAATACAGCATGGACCGGCGCGCGTGGCCGAGCACCACGGCCACGATCAGGCTGCGCGCGATCACCGGCATCCGCCGCGCGTCGACGAAGCGCTGCAGCAACCGCATCGTCAGGGGCAGGCGGGCTAGCGTCTATCATATGAGGGGCCAGCCGCAACGCCGCCCGGGAGGCCTCTCATGAATCTTGCCAAACGTATCGCGTACCTGCGCATCGCGCTCATCTGCATCGGGCTGATCGCGCTCGTCTGCTTCTATCCGCTAATGATCGTCTGGCCGTCCGGATGGGCGTGGCATACGGGCTACTCGGACTACCCGCTGATGATCGTCGGCATCTACGCGACGCTCGGCGTGTTTCTGCTGATCGCCGCGCGCGATCCGCTCGAACATCTGAGCCTGATCTGGTTCACCGTGTGGTCGAGCGTCGTGCATGGGGCCGTCATGACCGTGCAGTCGCTGATGCATGGCGAGCATCGCGCCCACCTGCTCGGCGATGTGCCCGCACTTTTCATCGTGGCGATCGTGCTCGCGATGCTCACGCCGCGAGGCGAAACGGCGCGCACGCTGCGCCGCGCGGCATGGCTGAAATCACTTCCCTGACGCGTAGGCGCGCACGAAAAACGCAATCGTGATGCAGGCCGTCAGCAGCAGCGTGCCGTAGCGAATGACCTTCGCAGGCGCGCGGCGGCCCACCTGCGCGCCGCCGTAGCCGCCGAGCGTCGCACCGATCAGCATGACGAGGGTGACGGGCCAGTGCACCGCGTGCGCGATGACGAACGCGACGACGGCCATCGTGTTCGCGGCGCTCACGAGCAGCGTGCGCGGCGCATTGAGCAGCTTCAGTTCCCGGCTGTCGAGCAGTCCCCAGATGGCCATCATCATGATGCCGACCGCGCCGCCGAAATAGCCGCCATACACGCCGAGCGCGAACTGGATCACGAGCACGGTGACTTGCCCGATGTGCCAGCGCTGCCGCATCCATTCGCCGAAGCGCTTGCCGAACGCGAGCGCGAGCGTCGCGACGAGCAGCAGCCAGGGCACGACGATATCGAAGGTCTTCGACGGCGTGAGCAGCAACAGCAACGCGCCGCACACGCCGCCGACGAGCGTCGTGGCGAGCAGCGCGCGCAGCGGCACGGGGCCGATCGGCCCGAGCCCGTCGCGATACGCCCACGCGCTCGCGAGTCCGCCCGGATACAGCGCGACGGTGCTCGAAGCGTTCGCCTGAACCGAAGGCACGCCCGCTGCAATCAACGCGGGCAGCGTGACGAAAGAGCCGCCGCCCGCCAGCGCGTTCATGCCGCCTGCCACCAGCCCGGCGCCTGCCACAAGGAATAGATCGTTCATGCGACGCATCATAGCGGCGCGGCCTTCGCGGCTACAATCGGGATTCTCCGATGCCAGCGTTCGCCTCAGACGAAGATGACCACATCGCGTTTCGACCTCACCGATTTGCGGCTATTCCTGATGGTCGTCGAGCAAGGAAGCCTCACGCGCGGCGCGCAGGCCATGCATCTCGCGCTTGCTTCGGCGAGCGAGCGCATTTCCGGCATGGAGTCGGCGCTGGGCACGCCGTTGCTGGAACGCACGCGCCGCGGCGTGCGCGCGACGCCTGCAGGCGAGGCCCTCGTGCGTCATGCGCGGCTGATCGTCGGGCAGATCGAGCAGATGCGGGGCGAATTGCGCAGCTATGCGAAGGGCCTGAAAGGCCGTGTGCATCTGATGTCGAACACGGCTGCGCTCGCGTCGTTCCTGCCCGAACAGATCTGCCGCTTCCTGACTGAGCATCCCGATCTTTCCGTCGATATCGATGAGCGCCCGAGCGCGGACATCGTGCGTGCCGTCGCCGAAGGGCGCGCGGATCTCGGCATCGTCGCGGATATCGCCGATCTCGCGGCGCTGCAGACGCACATGATCGCCGACGATCAACTGGTAGTCGCTGCGAGCCGTGCGCATCGCGTGGCGAACGAGGCGCGCGTCGCGTTCGCGGATATCGTCGACGAGCCGTTCGTCGGACTTTCCGATGCGGCGCTGGAGCGGCATCTGACCGAGCGCGCATCGCGGCTCGGCAGGCAGATGCAGTATCGCGTGCGTCTGCGCAATGTCGCCGATCTGGGCCGTCTGATCGCGGCGGGCGTAGGGATCGCGATACTGCCCGCTGCCTGCACGCAGCCGCTGCGGGATGCGGACATCGTCGTCCTGCCGTTGTCGGAGGCTTGGACGACGCGGCGTCTGCATCTGTGCGCGCGGGACTTTGCGGCGCTCACGCCGCACGCACATGCGCTCGCGCAACAGCTGATGACGCCCGGCAACTGAAGTCAGGGAAGCGCGCCCGGCGAGATTTTTTCGAGCGGTTGCGGGCCGGTGCGCAAGACCGCATTGAAGCGCCGCATATGCAGCGCGACGCGGCGCGCATAGCCTTTGCCGCCGCCGCTATAGCGCCACAGCGCGGCATCGACATCGCCGCCCGAGGCGTCGAGGTAGCCGCGCAGAATCGACGAGCCGATGCGCACGTTGATGGCGGGATCGTCGAGTTCCTTCACGTTGGCAAAGGCGCGCGGATGCGCGGCGGGCAACACCTGCATCAGTCCGCGCGCGCCGAGCGTGCTCACGGCGTGTGCATCGAAGCCCGATTCGACCGCCATGACCGACAACAGCAGCACGGGCGACATCGAATAGCGGTCGGCTTCGGTGAGCACGGCTTGCGCGATGGCGAGCGCATCGGTGGCGGAGACGCGGAACTGCGCACGCAAAGTCGCGACGATGTCGGCGGGCGAGGGGAGAAACGGCGTGCTGGTCGCCTGCGATGCTTCGGGCGCGGGTTCCGCCTGCGCGTGTGCGAACGGCAGCGCGCTGCATAGCGCGAGGCTCGCCGCCATCAATGCGAGCTTGACTACCGTGACCTTCCAGCGTGCTTTGGCTAAGTCGAGTTGTTGTTCTTGCATGTCGTCTGGTACGAGCCCGGATGCAAGCACTCTAAGAACATTGCCGTCGAGATTTTCAAAAGAATTGGGCGTCGCGCGTAAAAAGCGCGTAAAAACGGTGCGGGTGTGAGCCGTAGGCTAAAGCTGTGATTCGATCGGCAAAATGCCGAGAAACCAGATGCCCGCCTTGCGCAGTCCCGACACGTCCGGCTCGCTGTCGAGTACTTTCACGGTGCCGTCGGCCGCCGTGTCCATCCATACGATGCTGCTCGTGCCGTTCGGATTCGGGCGCAATTCGAGCCGCCACGCGATGCGATCGAGCGAGGGCTCCAGCGTATCCACCACCTGCGCGGCCGCCGCCGCGCTTTCGCAATACACGCCGATTTCCGTGTTGAGTTCGACGGAGCGCGGGTCGAGATTCATCGAGCCGATAAAGATGCTTTCACGGTCGAATACATAGGTTTTCGCATGCAGCGACGCTTTCGACGAGCCGAATAGATGCTTCTTGTCTTCGGCTTTGTCTTCGCCTTTGTCTTCCGCCTTTTCGCCCGTCTTGTGGTCCGCGGCGGGCTTCAGTTCGTAAAGCCGCACGCCCGCTTCGAGCAGCGCCTTGCGGTAGCGCTGATAACCGGCGTGCACGGCGGCGACGTCCGTGGCGGCGAGCGAATTGGTCAGTACGGTGACGCGCACATGCTGTTGCGTGAGACCGGAAAGCCATGCGACGCCTTCTTTTCCAGGCACGAAATACGGCGAGACGACGAGCATCTGTTGCGTCGGCTGCAGCTCGAGCGCCTTGAACTGCGTCATCAGATGGCCTTTCGAATTGCCCGGCGAACGGGTGATTTTCGCGGGGTCGTCGTAGAGCAGCGTGGCTTTGCCCCATGAAAACACGGCGTCCTGTGAATGAATGACCTGCGTGAGCCGCTCGCGCGCATTCACGACATAGGGGTTGTTTTCTTCGGAGACGAGATACGCGTCGAGCTTGCTGCGCGCGTCGGCGAGTGCTGCCGCGTCCGCCTTGCGGCCCATCAGCGCATCGATCGGATACGATGCCGCCGAATTCCAGAAGAGGTCGAACGCCTGCGAAACCTCGGGCACGACGGGACCATGCACGAGCACGTCGAGATCGCCGAATGCGACGTCGCTCGACGCGCCGAAGTACTCGTCGCCGATATTGCGTCCGCCGAGTATCGCGCCCTGGTTGTCCGCGATCATCGACTTGTTGTGCATGCGCCGGTTCACGCGAAAGAACTCGGCGGCCATGCCGAGCTTCTTGAACGTACGGTTTGCGACGGGGTTGAAGAGGCGAATCTGCACGTTCGGATGTGCGTCGAGCGCGAGCAGCAGCTTGTCGTCGGCATTCGTGCCGAGATCGTCGAGCAGGATCCGCACGCGCACGCCGCGATCGGCGGCGCGCATCACGGCAGCCGCGAGTTCGCGGCCCGTCAGATCGTCGTGCCAGATGTAGTACTGCAAGTCGAGCGTGCGGTCCGCGGCTTCGGCGAGCACGAGGCGCGCGACTAGCGCGTTGACGGCATCCGGCAGCAGATGGAATGCGGACTCGCCCGGGTGCTTCTTTTCCTGCGGCGTGAACGCAATGCCAAGCCGGGTGTTCTGCGTGCCCGCGACGGCGTGCGTTTCGATGCGGTCCGCTTGCGGCGGCAGGCTCGCGCACGAAGTCAGCAAGGCGACGGTGAACGCCGCGAGAAGACTTCGTAGTGTGATCATGTGCGCGCTCCGCGTCTGCGATGCGCGTCAGATTAGCGGGACGGAACGTCCGTTACAAGTGGCCGTCTGCCATGCGGGCTGTTCCGCATCGTGACGAACGTATCACGAGCGCAACGAATAGACCTGACGGAGTGCCGCTGTGCCCAGCAGCGTGGTGAGAATTTCGACCACCATCAGCGGATCGATCGGCTTCGCGCAGACGGCGTCGAAGCCGCCGTCGCGCAACTGCGCGTAGTTGTCGCGCGTCTCGTAGGCCGTGTAGGCGAGCAGCGGCACGGAGGCCGTCGCGGGCGAGCCGCGCAATGTGCGCGCGACGGCGAGGCCGGACACGCCAGGCATTGCGATGTCGAGCACGATGCTGTCGGGATGCCATTCGTTCGCGATCGACAACGCGTCGCAGCCGTTGTAGGCGACGCGCGTCTCGAAGCCGCAAGTGGCGAGGAACGCGGCAAGGGCGTCGGCGGAATCGACGTAGTCGTCGACGATGAGGATGCGCGGCGGCACAGACTGCGCGATGAAGCGCGCTGCCGTCCAGACCTGACTTCGAGTTGGCGTGAAGGTTCTGCTGCGCATAATTGCCCCCTGTTTTTCTGCGCCGTGTCCGCTTCTTGTAAGCAATTACAGCAACACCTATTCCATGCGGGTTTCATGCAGCCCTTCGCGGCGCGGTCCGCTGCACTCTGCAATGTCCGAAAGCCGCGCCGATACTGGCTCACCGCGCGCCGGACGGCGCAGCAAGCGATTCTCGGGGCGTATCGCCCGCGCGCGCGTGGATGGCGCGAATGCGCAAGACGGTTATGCAGCGTTGCAGCTTTTCCATGGCGCATGGACGGTTGCACGGCCTGAAACGCCGAGCCCGAATGTGCAATGCAGCGCAAATGAAAGGGGTAAGCGGGCGCGTTGCCATGCTAGGATTCTTTCATCCGCCGGGATGAGGCCCAGACCCGCATTGCATCGCACTTTCTTCGCTAATGGAGGCTTGCCGTGCATTTCGACTACAAGGGATTCCATATCGACTGCCGGGCGAGGCACGACGACGATGGCCATTACGTCGCCCAGGCCAAACTCAGTCGCGCGGCGACGTCGAATACGCCCGCCGAAGTCCATCAATCGGGCGACATCGATTCATTCGTCGACGAATCCGACGCCATGACGTGCGCGCGCACATGGGCAATCGAATGGATCGATGAAAACTGGGACTAGCCAGCCCTGTTCGTTTCGTATTTCGTCGTTTCAATTCTTCTCATCGCGCGACGCGAGGTGCCGTCGCGCTCCCTTCTTTCTTCATTCCCCGAACGAACGATCGAGCGGAAACAGGCGAATCCTCGCCATACATCCGGCTAAACGCCCGGTAAAAACCCTCCAAGGTTAAATATTGGGGAACTGCTGTCCGATAACCAGTAAACCAAAGCAAAACCACGCGCAGCCCACGATGCGAGCGCGGGCGTTTCACACCACGCCTGAACTGAGAGCAGGCTTTTTTTTGTATTCAAAAGATTCATCGGAGCGGCAGATTTTCTTGGTCAAAACCCGGGGGCCAACAATGAAAAAGACCATAACCATCAGAACCAGGCTGTTCATCGGTTTTCTATCGATGGCGGCGATTGTCGTCGTCATTTCCGTCGTCTCGCTGCTGAGCCTTGCGAGCACGACGCGTGCGTTCAGCCAGTACGTTCATGGCATCGACGCGCGCGCACAGGTGGCCGCCGAAGTCCGTGCGGCTGTCGACCGCCGCGCGATCGCCGCGCGCAACCTCGTGCTCGTCACGACGCAGGCGGATCTCGATCTCGAAACGGATGCAGTGAAACGCGCGCACGCAGATGTGAGCATCAAGCTCAAGCAACTCAACGACATGATCAACAGTACGACCGATACGAGCGAAACGGCGCGTTCGCTGGTTGCCGAGATGAACCGTGTCGAAGGACTGTACGGTCCCGTTGCGCTGAACATCGTGGGCCTTGCGCTCGACAAGCATCACGACGAGGCGATCAAGGAAATGGATGAGCATTGCCGTCCGCTCCTCGCCCAGCTCGTCAAGGCAACGGATGACTACGCGAGCTTCACGAAGACTCGTCAGATCGAGATCGTGCAGAGCTTCCAGGATCGCTACGCGATGCTTCGCAATGTCATTCTCGGCGTGAGTGCATTCGCGATACTCGCGTCGATCATGCTTGCCGTGCGCATGGTGCGTTCGGTCACGCAGCCGATCACGCGCGCCGTTCAGGTCGCGCGCACCGTTGCGAAGGGCGACCTGACGAGCCGCATCGTCGTCGATCGCGATGACGAAGCGGGTGAACTGCTGAAGGCGCTGCGCGACATGAACGAGCGGCTGACGGAAACAGTCGGCCGCGTGCGTTCGAGCAGCGCGAGCGTTTCGACTGCAACGAATGAAATTGCCACGGGCAATAGCGACCTGAGCCGCCGCACGGAATCTCAGGCGGCCTCGCTGCAGGAGACGGCCGCAAGCATGGAGCAGTTGACGACGACGGTGAAGCAGAACTCCGATAGCGCGCAGCATGCGAAGACGCTGGCATCGAATGCATCGGCGATTTCACAGCGCGGCAGCGAGACTGTCGAACGCGTCGTGACGACGATGGATGCAATCAGCACGAGCTCGGGCAAGATCGCCGAGATCACCGGGATCATCGAAGGCATTTCGTTCCAGACGAACATTCTCGCGTTGAACGCAGCCGTCGAAGCGGCGCGCGCAGGCGAGGAAGGCCGTGGCTTCGCGGTCGTCGCGGGCGAAGTGCGCAACCTCGCGCAGCGTTCGGCGCAGGCAGCGAAGGAGATCAAGGAACTGATCGCGCGTTCCGTGGAAGAGATTCAGACCGGCTCGACGCTTGCCGATGACGCGGGCCGCACGATGGCCGATGTGAAGCAGGCCGTGGCGCGCGTGTCGGAGATCGTCGAAGAGATCGCGGCGGCTTCTGCCGAGCAGGGGCGAGGTATCGAGCAGATCAACCAGGCGATCACGCAGATGGACACGGTGACGCAGCAGAACGCCGCACTCGTCGAGCAGGCTTCGGCTGCGTCGCAATCGCTGCGGGACCAGGGCCGCGAACTCGACGACACCGTTTCATCATTCAGGCTCGCTGCCTGAGCGCGGCCCGCTGCATTTCCAATCCGGTTGACCACGCGTCGAATGACGAAGGCTTTTCAGGTCATTTCGTCGACTCGCGCGCGGCAACCGGTAATTCGTTTAGTGCATTTATGCACTTCGGTTTTCCGCCTGACAGCTTCGTTGCAAACAGGTTGCGGTGCGGTATAAACCTACTATCATAAGAACAACGCGCAGGCCTCTATGCAAAAGGCGTTTAGCGGCTCTTCATTGCGGCGTTGCATACTCAAAGCCGCGCAGCCTTTTCACGTAATCATGCAATCGCGCTAAAGACGTGCACGGATGCACTCGCTTGAAATGCAATCCGATTGCACGCGGAACCTGAGAGAGCAGATGCCGTTTGAAGCGGAGAGGGCACGATGACCGAGGCATTGACCATCGAATCGTTCTGGAAGGCATTTTGCGCGCGTCAGATTGCACGCGGTGTGTCGCAGGCGCAGTTGCAGGCATCGGAAGCTGCGTTCTATTCGGGTGCGGTGGCCATGTACGACATCATGACGATCGTCACCGATCCCGATCTCGATCCAATGGACGCACGCGCAATACTCGCCGCGCTTTATGACGAGCGAGAAGAGTTCCTGCGCATTCACGACATAGCGGCAATCTGCCGCTAAACCTCAAGCCGCTTCGCACAAACGTCGAATAGAATCATTGCGCCGTTTGCTGGCGCTGGTACTCGTTCTTCTTCATCTGCAAGTACTCTTGCCGGTCCAGTTCGTGTAATTGACGCGGATACTGTTCCGTCGCGTCGAACCACGTGGCGAAGCGCTGATCGACGCGTTTGCCGGCTGGAAGAGAAAGGGAAGCGAGATACGCATCGATCGCGAGGTAATAGCGCATCGTATTGCGTTCCACGAGGCCGCGCACGCCGCCTATATAGTCACCCGACGCCTGGGTGAATCCCACTTTCGCACTGCCTATCGTCGCGAGATACGTCTTCATCGCGATCCGCCCGGCCGTGCCGAATCCATACGAATACGTGAGATGCAGGAACGTGCGTCCTTTGCCGATGTCGACGGCTTCGAGCACGATCCGATAGTCCTTCGTGCTGAGCGGTCCCGTCGCCGCGCTCAGGTCGACCTGAAAATAGTCCGGGTTCGTTGCCACCGAACGGTAATTGAGCTGCACGCGGTACGTGTCGCCGAGTTCCTGCTCCGTCTTCTTGCCGACGTTCATGCTGATGATGGCCGCGCCATTACTGCCCGCCGATGCATGGCAGTACTTTGTGTTCAGATGCAGGATCAGCACTTCGCACCAGTTCGCCGGGCCTTGCTGCGGGTCGTTGAATGCGCTGTTGACCGTGGCGAACGGATAATCCACCACCGCGTAGATGTCGCCCTTCAAGGAGTTCTGTGTCTCTTCCGAATCCAGATGGATGGGCCGGTGAAATACGTTCGACTTGAGCTGCGGCGCGAGCGCATCGTACTTGTCCTTGAGCGCAGCGGCGTTGTCGTCGGCCCATGACAGCGCACCGAGCGAAAGACCCAGCAGCGCAAACGCAACCAGTACGAAGCGCTTTGTTATACGCATGATCCCGTGAGTGCTCATTTCAGGCGCTCCCGCTGACGGCGCTGTGATAAGGCGAATGAGAGGGCGAACGTCGCACGAATATAGCAGAGCGCGACCCGACACCGGCGACGAACCGATGAGCCGTTCGAGCATAAACGTGATTTGAACCAGCATTCACCGTAGCAACGCCCGTTCCTAGAATGGTTCCCATGCGCTGACCCAGTGGCGCTACGCAAATACCTCGATCCACTTCACAGGAGAAACATCATGGAACGTCTCAATCGCCAACCCGTCGCGGAAGCAACCGGCCAGGCAGCGGAACTGTTCGCTGGCATCAAGCGCGCCGTCGGCATGGTGCCGAACGCCTATGCGGCGATCGGCTCGAACAGTCCGGCTGCGCTGCAAATCGTGCTCGCCACGGGCGACGCACTCGGCAAGGGCGCGCTGTCGCGCAAGGAAGTGGAAGCGATCAAGCTCGCGATCAGCGGCGTCGCGGACTGTGACTACTGTCTTGCCGCTCACTCGCTGACGGGCAAGAAAGTGGGCATCGCTGCCGACGACGTCGCCGCGCTGCGCGAAGGACGCGATTCGGCGGACGCCCGTCTGAATGCGATCGCCACGTTTGCACGGACGGTCTTCGCGTCGCGCGGCACGGTGCCCGCAGCAGTTGTCGATGCCGTGAAGGCAGCGGGCTATAACGACCAGCAGATCACCGAGACGCTGCTCGCCATCGCTGACATCACGTTCACGAACCTGTTCAATCGCGTGAACGACACGGCTGTCGATTTCCCGAAGATCTGACGAGTGGAATCGAGGCCGCTTTCCAATAGCGGACTTTTTTGCCCGCGACGGGTTGCTTGCCCGCCGCGGGCATCGCACATTTGCGCGTGCAACGTTTCATCGCATGCAAGGGTTGATTTGTTGCAAGTTGATTCAGGTCTCTGCCGGGAAGGGGCGATCCGCTAGAATGAGGCTCGCTTTTTCAACCAAGGAGATACGCGTGAAATCAGTTGTTGCCCTGCTCGCCGCAGCCGCGCTCGCATCGGTGGCGCTCAACGCTAACGCCGCATCGACGGAGAAGCTGCCGTCCGGTGTGGTCGTCGAACACCTGACGCAGGGAAGCGGCCCGCAGCCCACGGCCGCCGATGTCGTGCGCGTCAACTACCGCGGCACGCTGGCGAACGGCACCGAGTTCGATAACTCGGCCAAGCATGGCGGCCCGGCAGAGTTCCCGCTCGGCCGCGTGATCCCTTGCTGGACGCAAGGCGTCGCCACGATGAAAGTGGGCGAGAAGGCCAAGCTGACCTGTCCGGCTGCGACTGCATACGGTTCGCGCGGCGTCGGCGCGATTCCGCCGAACAGCGATCTGACGTTCGAAGTCGAACTGCTGGCGATCGTCAAGTAAGCGCCACGCAACCTCTCAGGCAACCTCTCAGGCAACCCGGTCATCCCGTGGCCGGGTTTGCTTCGCGCAGCGCACGCCACGTCGCTGCGCCGCGCCGGGCTTATCCGGAAGCCCGCACCCGCCGTTCATTATCGTTAACGCTGGCTGGCCGAATGCAAATTGGCGTGATACCTAAACGGTCTTGCGGCGAATCGGTTAGTCGATTGGGATTCTGTCACCAATATGAAAAACTGGACGCTCAGAATCCCGCAAAAAAATAGAATCTGCATGACGGGGTGTAGGGTGACCAGAAAACAAAGAGTGCTGTTCCTTTGCAGGGACAACGCGGCGCTTAGCATTTTGGCGGAAGCCTTGCTACGCGAGCTGGACGGATTGCATTTCGACGCTTTCAGCGCAGGTCTCGAGCCCGCCGACCGGGTTCACTCGGCTGCCATGGGCGAGTTGCGCCATGGCTTTTCGAGCCTCGACCTGCTGAATCCCAAGAGCTGGCTGGAATTCACGAGCGAATGGGCGCCGCAGATGGATTTCGTCGTGACCTTGTGCGACGAGTCGGCGGGCGTCGACATGCGCGCGTTTCACGGCGCGCCGAAGCTGCATCGCTGGATGCTGACGCCGTCCGCGTATGGCGCTGCAGGCGCGATCGAAAACGCGTTCTGGCAGATCCTGAAGCGCGTCGAAGATTTCATCATGGCGGAGCGCCGCCCGTGGCCTTCGTCGCTGAAGCTGCCCGCCGTGGCCAGCTGCGCATCGGACACCTGCGACTTTCTTCTCAGCGGACAGTGATCCGTGACGCCGCTGCGGCATCGTGCGCCGCAGCAGGCTTCGAACAGGCAGGAACCTGATTTGCTTACCCAAGCATGACAAACACACTGGGTCAGCACCCATTCAGGGAGCACGATGAAAGCCGAAACACCGAACGGGCGGCCGCACGATGGCACCGCACAAGCCCACTTCGCGCACTACGCCACACCCTTGATCGACAGCGCACTCGCCTGCGCGTCCGCGTTGCACTCGAACCCCGACGCCGAAATGCTGCACAAGCTGCGCGTGTCGTTGCGGCGCTTGCGCACGTTGTTGTGGGCATATCGTCCGCTGCTCGATGAGCAGTTCGACAATCAGCGGCGCGCGCTTTTCAGGTTCTACGCAAACGCCGCCGGCAAGACGCGCGACTGGGACATCCTGATCGCGCTGCTCGACGAGATGAGCGACGGACAGGGAAACCCCGGCGACGCGTTGCAGGCGGCTCGCTCACATGCACTCGATACGAGCCGCGAGACGCTCGAACACGCGGACGTGAAGCGAGCGTTGCGCGACACGCTGAAGGAAGCGAACCGCGAGCTGAACACCGCGCACGAACGCAACTCGCTGCCGAAGTTCGCGCGCAAGCGTCTCGCGGCCGCGCAGAAGTCGATGGCGAAGCGCATGAAGCGGGCGGCGCGCGCCAAACGCTCGGACTACGCGTCGTATCACGAGGTCCGCAAAGCCGGCAAGAAGCTGCGCTATCTGATCGAGTTCTTCGAGCCCGTGCTGGCGAAGAAGCAACGGAAGGCCGCGAGGCCGCTCAAGAAGCTGCAGAAGCGCTTCGGCGCATTGAACGATGTCGTCGCGAGCGAGCAACTGCTGCGCGAGAACCAGACCCTCTACGCCGACGAGACGGCCGCCGCGCACGCACTCGATGCCCTCGCACGAGAGCGCAAGCGCCGCATGCGCAACGCAGGCAAGCTGTTGTAAAGCGGTGAAGTGCGGTGGCGCCAGGATCGGCGCGTGCTAACGGGGCGCCGGGGCGCGGGGGCGCGGGGGAGCGCAACCTGATGGCGCTCGCCGCATTCGTCAGCGTGATGCCGTCCGCGAGCGCAAGGTCTCGCGCACGCGCCTCGCCGCGAAGAGCGGCACGTAGTCGAGAACGCGTGCGTCGCGTTGATATGCTTGCACGGCGTCGGTGTACATCTGCGATACGACTTCCTCTGGGGCGTCGGTGGCTTCCGCGATTTCGTGCACGATCTTCTGCGAATCTTCCATCTTCATGCAAGCCTCCTTTCCGGGTCGTCGTCAGTACGAAGCCTGAATTGAAGGACATGCGACGCGGGTAGGCCAATAGAACTTCGCAATCGGTGGACCCGTCGCGTGAAGGAGATGCTTGCAGTTGTATTGCAACGCGCGAGGAAAGCCTGTTTGATCAGACAGATAGCGCGTGTGCCCCAAACTTTTCCACAGGTCTTTCAACAGAATCTGTGGATAACGTGATCGCAAATCACTCGCAAAGCATGAACGAGCGCTTGTGGCTATCTTGCTGCTATTGGAGCCACTTGCGCACGTCCTGCTCCCATTCGGGGTCGCCGCAGCCTTTGGGGTTCTCGGGACCGAGCACAGTGATGTAGCCCTTGCTTTTCATGCAAGATTCGTAGGCGCGCACCTTCGTGCATTGGCCCGCGCCCGTGTTCCTTGCGACCGTCTTGCACTGCGCGATCGAGCGGTCCATCGGGCCGAAGTCGAGGTCGCTCGAACCGTTGAGCGTCGGCGCGTCCGCGCCCGTCACGGAGAACTCGACGGGCCCCGTATGAGTGCAGCCAGCCGTCAGCAACGCGAGCGATGCCGCCGCGAACAGAACATGCGCACGCAAGATCATGATTCGCTTCCTTGTCGAAGTCGTTCGTTGAGTTGTTATTCGCCGATCAGATGCAGCACGATATCGCGTTCCTGCGGACGCGCGCGATGCTCGAACAGATAAATGCCTTGCCACGTGCCGAGCGTCATGCGGCCGTGCTCGACGGGTATCGACAGTTGCACCTGCGTGAGCGCAGTGCGCAGATGCGCGGGCATGTCGTCGCGGCCTTCCGCGTCATGCTCGTAGCGTTCGGGGTCTTCCGGCGCGAGCAGTGCGAAGTGCCGCTCGAGGTCGCGCTGCACGGAAGGGTCCGCATTCTCCTGGATCAAAAGCGACGCCGACGTGTGCCGGCAGAAGACCGTGAGGATGCCTGTGTCGATCGACGCGTCGCGTACGAACGCGGCGACTTGCGCAGTGAAATCGGACAGCCCGCGTGCGCGCGCCCGCACGTTCAGATGGCGAATGGCCTGGCGCATGAATCGTTCTCCCTTGTGGTGCCTGTCAAAGAGTTTAGCGCGAGCGCCGTGCCCGATGCCGCCATGCAAACAGGTCTATGCTGATACCTCAGTGCAAACAGAAAAGAGAGGGCATATGGAGCGCGATGAATTCATCGATGCATTGAAGCGCGAAGGCTTTGCGGAAGTCGTGACCGTCATGCGCGATCCGAACGGCACACTGGACGATCATGCTCACCCATTCGAAGCGAAGGCACTGGTTCTGCACGGCGAATTGACGATTCGCACGGCCGCGGCGGAAAACCTCTACAAAACGGGCGACGTGTTCCATCTGCAAGCGAATGAAAGCCATTCGGAACGCTTCGGACCTGACGGTGTTCAATATCTGGTCGGCCGCAAGTAGAGGCCGCAAGTAGAGGCCGCAAACGGCCGCAAACAGGCACGGCGGAAACGTTCAGGCCGTCAGCACGAATCGCATCGAGCGGCTATATTTTTTGCTCACGTCTTTTGAGCTGCGCGCGTTGACGCGTCATTGCTCATTTCATCATCGAGGAGGTTCTGAATGTCCACGTCCACGACGCCCGTCTGGTTCATCACGGGATGTTCAACCGGCTTCGGCAAGGAACTGGCGCGCGCGGTGCTCGATAGAGGCTGGCGCTGCGTGGCGACGGCGCGCAACGTCGCCTCGCTCGCCGATCTCGCCGATCTCGCCGGGCCCGGCGGCGATGCCGACGCGCGGCTCTTGCGCGTGAAGCTCGACGTGACGGACGCCGCGCAGATCGCCGCCGCTGTCGAGAGCGCACAGCAACGCTTCGGCGCAATCGACGTGCTCGTGAACAACGCGGGCTATGGTTATCAGTCGTCGGTCGAAGAGGGCGATGAAGCGGAAATTCGCGCACAGTTCGATGTCAACGTGTTCGGCCTGTTCGCGATGACGCGTGCCGTGCTGCCAGGCATGCGCGCGCGGCACAAGGGACATGTGCTGAACATTACGTCGGTGGCGGGCATTGCGGGCTTTCCGGGCTCGGGGTACTACGCGGCGAGCAAGCATGCGGTCGAGGGCTGGTCCGATTCACTCGCGACGGAGGCCGAACCGCTCGGCATCCACGTGACCTGTATCGAGCCGGGTCCGTTTCGCACCGACTGGGCGGGCCGCTCGCTCAGGCAAACACCCAACAGGATTTCCGACTACGCGGAGACGGCGGGCAAGCGCATGCAAACGACGGCGCAATACAGCGGCCATCAGCCCGGCGACCCCGCGCGCGCCGCGCAGGCGATGATCGCGATCACCGAAACGGAACACCCGCCGCGTCATCTCGTGCTGGGCGCATTCGGCGTCGACGCCGTATCGAAGCGCGTGCATTCGACGCTCGCCGACATCGAAGCGTGGCGCGATACCAGCCTCGGTGCAGACTTTCCGGAAAGCGAGCGCTAGCCTTCACACGGGCCGCGTCGCGTCGGGATAGTACTGCGGCGCTTCGCGGCGATCGAACATGCCATAGTCGCGAACTACGCGAACGGTGCGCAGCCGCGCGCCTTCGGGCAACGTGAGCGTGGCCGCGAAGGCATTAGCGGCCTGAGCGTCGCGCCACGCGGTGAGCAGAATGACATCGCCCGGCGTCAGCACGGCGTCGAACGCATCCCACGAAACGAGACCCGCTGCGTCCTCGCGCAAGCCCAGCGCGCCTGCTACCTGACGCGCGCCCGCCTGCTTGACCCAGTCGGCGTCGCGTTGCGCGTCTATCAGCACGATCGTGGTTGCGTCGCCCGTCTCCGTTTCGTCGAGCCGTTGCTCATGCAATGTGTGGCCGGCAGGCAGTCGCGTATCGTGCGTCAGCTGACCCACGCGCAGCCGGTAATCGCGAAACGTCTGCGAGCGTCCCTTTTCCTGCACGCCATGATGAATGGCCTGCGTGCGCCAGCGGACCAGCGCTTTTTCATCGCGCCAGCCGGACAGCGACAGCAGCCATCCTTCGCGCGTCAGACTGCCGTAGCGGACGTTATCGACGAAGCCGTCGATCTGCTCCAGCTCCGGCTTCAACATTTTCGCGTAGCCGAGATACGTGTCCCATCGGTCGCCACGCGGCTGTACTTCGAACAGCACTGAAAACATCGTGCTCTCCCTCAGATGAACGCTTCAAACGGCCGCGATGCAATCGATCTCGATGTCGAAACGCCCGGGCCATGCCGGCACGCAGACAAAGATACGCGCGGGCGGATCGTTCGGGAAGTAACGCGCGTAAATCGCATTGACGGCCGCAAACTGCTCGACGGATGTGCAGTACACATTGCACTTCAGCACGTTAGCGAGCGACGAACCCGCCGTCTCGACACACAGCTTCAACTGCTCGAGCACGAGTTCCGTCTGACGTTCGAGCGGCACATCGGCGACTTCGCCCGTTTCGGGATCGAACGGCGGCAGGCCCGACACATAGATCGTATCGCCGTGCCGCGTGACGACGGAAGTCGGCGCCTTCCATCGTTCGAGCCAGCCCGACAGCGGTTCGACCCGGATGATCTCGCGTTTCATTGCAGCCCTCGTTTCGCATGATGTCGACGCCATCGTAGCCCCGTTCGCTGAGCCGACGTTTCAGGCTGAGACGAAATGACGGGTGCGAATGCACAAATCCGCTCCTCATTTTTCTCTCATTCTTCGGGCATACGATGCACTCATCGATAGAACCTGCAGCGCGACAAACCCGACAGCGCGCTGCTTCCAGAGGGGAACAACATGAACAGGTCATTCGTTACAGCATGTGCATCGGCGCTCGTCGTCTCGCTCGCGTTGAGCGGCTGCGCGACCTTCGACGGCTCCGCCAACGTCTACGGCGCAGCGCAGACGCAACGTGAAGAGACGGTGCGCTTCGGCACCGTCGAAAGCGTGCGCGGCGTCACGATAGACACCGGCAACGGCCAGCCCGGCGTGCTCGGCGCAATCGGCGGCGGCGCGCTCGGCGCCGTTGCGGGCAGTGCGATTGGCGGCGGACGCGGCTCGCTGCTGACGGGCATCATCGGCGGGCTGGCGGGCGCCGTTGCGGGCAACGAGGTGCAGCACCACTTCGAGCGGAAGCATGGCGTCGAAATTACCGTGCGGCTCGACGACGGTACGCTGCGCGCCATCACGCAACGCACCGACGGCCCGATGTTCTACGCAGGCGAACGCGTGCGGCTGCTGTCGGACGGCGGCATCACGCGCGTGACGATCTGAGCGTCCGCAACCGGCAAGCGAAGGAGAGCATCATGTTCATGCGTAAAGACGTGACTTACGAGTTTCATCACATCGGCATTCCGACGCGCGCGGTGCGCGTCGGCGAACGCTACAGTCCGCCATACGGGATGTACACGAGCGACAGCGATTGCAAGCTCGCGCGCATCCAGTACCACCGTTTCGAAGCGGATAGCGCGCTGCACGAACTGATGCGCACCGTCCCGCATGCCGCGTTCAAGGTCGACGATCTCGACCGCGCCATCGATGCGCAAGAAGTCATTCTCGGCCCTTACGAGCTGATCGACGGCTTCCGCGTGGCCGTGATCGTCGATGACGGACTGCCCGTCGAACTGATCCAGACCGTGCTGACCGACGAGGTGATCTGGAATCGTGCGGTGACGGGCAGGCAGGCGTCGCTGTACACGGCACAACTCGCGGACTGACTCCACGCGATCAGGCTGCCGGAGCCTCCGTGGCCTGAGCCGCGCCGCGCTGCAACCACGCGCGCCAGCCGCCGTATGACGTGATGTCGACAGCGCCTTCGACGCCTTGCGCCTCGCACACGAAGCCCGTTTCCCAACTGCCGTCTGCGAGCTCGACCTTGCCGAGCGCGAGCGGTGCGGGGATGCCCGCGAGGAACGAGCCGACCTCGCTGCTCGGCAAGTCCCATACTTCGACGTTGATCGCCGCACCGTTCGCCGTATCGCGAATCATGCCCGGACGCTGCGTCGCGCCGCCCGCGAGCGCATACAGCCGGTAACGCGGCGCGCTCGTCGTCGCTTCGACGAGCCGCGCGCCGCGTGAGGTCAGTTGCCCGTTCAACGCCAGCCCTTCGAGATGCGCGCCACACACGACGAGCTTCATCCTGTCGTGACGTGCAGCACGTGCGGGCAGCACTGCATCCTGTTGCGCGCCGCCCGTCAGCGGCACGGCGAGCTTGCGATGCAGCGCATCGGCGACGCTCAGCAGATATTGATCGGTGTAGGCGCGACCGAATAGCGTCACGCCCCACGGCAAGCCGTTGCGCATGAAACCCGCAGGCGTCGCAATGGCTGCGTAGTCGAGCAGGTTCATGAAGTTCGTGTAATGCCCGAGCAACGAGTTTGCGGCGACGGGGTCGCGCTCCAGCTCCGCCAGTGTGACCGCGCGCGGAATCGACGGCGTCAGCACGCAATCGAGTTGTGCGAGCACCGCGTCGCACTGCTGCTTCAACGCCTGGAGCCTGTATTGCGCGCGGAATGCATCGACGGCCGTGGCGCCCGGCGCTTTCGCGAGCACGTCGCGGATCACGGGCAGCACGGCATCGGGTTGTGATTCCATCAACGCGCCCGCCACGCTGTAGCGCTCGGCGACCCACGGTCCTTCGTAAAGCAGGCGCGCAGCTTCGAGAAACGGCGTGAAGTCGATTTCAACGGCCTCCCCGCCGATCGCTTCGAGCCCGGCGCGCGCTTGCGCAAACAGTGCCGGGCTTTCATCGCAGCCGGCGAATTCGAGTTGCGCAGGCACACCGAAGCGAAAGCGCGTAACCGCGCCGAACGCCGACGCGTCGTTCCATTGCGGATTCGCGCGGCTATACGCATCGGTGGGATCGTGACGTGCGGTGAGCGCGAGCAGTTCGCTCGCCTCGCTCGCGGTTGCCGTGAAGTAGGTCACGCAGTCGAGCGTGCGGCATGCGGGCACGACGCCCGCCGTCGACAACAGGCCTTTCGTCCCCTTCGTGCCGACGAGGTTGTTCAGCGCGGCGGGCACGCGGCCCGAGCCTGCCGTATCCGTGCTCAGCGCGAAGCTCGCGACGCCCAGCGCCACAGCGAGCGACGACCCCGCGCTCGATCCGCCCGAAGGATAGTCGGGATGCACGCTGTTGCGGCACTTGCCATACGGCGAGCGCGTGCCGTTGAGGCCCGTGGCGAACTGATCGAGATTGGTCTTGCCGATGGGCACCGCGCCGAGTTCGACCAGTTGGGCGACGAGCGTCGCGGATGTGTCCGGCTTATAAGCGAACGCAGGGCACGCCGCCGTCGTCGGAATGCCTGCGAGATCGATGTTGTCCTTCAGCGCGAACGGCACGCCGTAGAGCGGCAGCGAATCGATGTCGCGTTCATCCAGCGCGGCGAGATACGGCTCGATTTCCGCATCGGACAGCAGATGAATGAAAAGATGAAACTCGGCGTTCAACGCCGCAGCGCGCTCGCGCAATGCGGCAATCAGCGCGCGCGGCGTGATGCCGCCTTCGCGATACGCAGCCCGCAACGCGGGCAGACGCAGATCGAATGAATCCATGTCGGGTGGTTCCTTGAATGCGTTGATATGAAGTGCGTCACGCGTGCTGTTCGATCACGACCACGCGCTGCCCGGCGCGAACGGGCGAACCGGGCGCGACATGAATCTCGCCGACTGTCCCCGCGCAGGGCGCGACGACGGATATCTCCATCTTCATCGACTCGATCACGAGCAGCACGTCGCCGGCTTCGACCGTCGTGCCGGGCTCGACGCGCACTTGCCACAGATTGCCCGCGATCTCGCTGTCGACGGAAATCTGGCCGTCGGTGAGCGGCGCGATGTCGGCGTCGGCGGCAACGGGCGGTTCCAGCGTCTCTTCGTTGCTGCCCGCTTCGTGCCAGCGTTGCCGCTCCGCCTGAAACGCAGCCTGCTGACGTGCGCGGAACTGCGCGATCTCTTCCGCGTCGCGTTCGAGAAAGGCCTGATAGTCGGCGAGCGACAACTCGGTCTCTTCGATCTTCAACGGATAACGTCCGAGCGGGAACGCTTCGCGGATGCGCAGCAGTTCGTCGGCGGGGACTTCATAGAAGCGGATCTGATCGAAAAAGCGCAGCAGATACGGACGTCCCGCGAAATCCGCAACGTCGCGATAGCGGTTCCACATCTGCAGCGTGCGTCCGACGAACTGATAACCGCCGGGACCTTCCATCCCGTACACGCACAGATACGCGCCGCCGATGCCGACCGAGTTCTCCGCCGTCCACGTGCGCGCCGGGTTGTACTTCGTTGTCACGAGCCTGTGACGCGGATCGAGCGGCGTGGCGACGGGCGCGCCGAGATAAACGTCGCCGAGTCCCATCACCAGATAGCTCGCATCGAACACGATGCGCTTTACGGCATCGATCGAATCGAGATCGTTGATACGGCGAATGAACTCCAGATTGCTCGGACACCATGGCGCATCCTTGCGTACCGTCGTCATGTATTTGTCGATCGCGAGCTGACATGCCGGGTCGTCCCACGACAGCGGCAGATGCACGACACGCGACGGCGCGCGCAGATCTTTTTGCAGCAGCACGCGCTGCCATGTCGCCGCGACATGATCGAGCAGCGTGGCGAGCGGCAACTGTTCCGGCTGATAGTGAACCTGCAGCGAACGGATGCCGGGCGTCAGATCGATCACGCCGGGCAACTGCAACGCTTCGAGCGATTGCATCAGCGCGTGGCCGCGAAAGCGCAGCACGAGATCGAGTTCGGGCGGCCCGATTTCGAGCAGCAGATGCGTGTCGCCGGACAGACGCGCGACCAGCCGTTCGTCGCCATCGCCGACGTTCAGCACAATGGGCGATTGCAATGACGTTGGTGCGTCTTTATCAGGCGACACCGCATGCGCGGTGAGCGTCGACACTTCCTGAAGACGTGCATGTGCCGCCGCGCGCGCCGCCGCGATGCCGACGGGAACGAAGCGCACCTTGTCGCCTGCCTTCAGCTGACCGATCTGCCACAGGTCCGCTTCGATCACCGTGACGGGACAGACAAAGCCGCCGAGGCTCGGTCCGTCGGGACCGAGAATCACGGGCATGTCGCCCGTGAAATCGATCGCGCCGACGGCATACGGATTGTCGTGAATGTTCGACGGATGCAGGCCCGCTTCGCCACCATCCGCGCGCGTCCATTCGGGCTTCGGACCGATGAGCCGCACACCCGTGCGGCTCGAATTGAAATGGATCTCCCAGTCGGTAGCGAGGAACTGTTCGATATAACGCGTGCTGAAGTATTCGGGCGCGCCATGCGGGCCGTAGATCACGCGCAGCACGCGCACGTCATCGAGCCGATGCGTGAGCGCAGAGGGCAGCGTTGCGCCTGCATCGCGATCCGCGAGCGCGTGAAGATGCAGCACGTCGCCCGCACGCAGCGCGCGCCCGCCGTGGCCGCCGAACTGGCCGAGCGTGAACGTGCTGCGGCTGCCCAGATACTGCGCGACGTCCAGCCCGCCGCGCACGCACAGATACGCGCGTGCGCCTGCGCCGCGTATCGTGCCGAGCACGAGCGTCGAACCTGCCGCGACCGCGAACGTCGTGTTCATCGGTTGCGGGATGTCGTCGAGCATGACGGGCAGCGTCGCGCCCGTCACGACGACGACGGCGTCAGCGTTAAAGCGCAGCGTCGGCCCGCTCATCGTGATTTCGAGCGCCGCCGCTTGTGCATCGTTGCCGAGCAGACGGTTGCCGAGGCGCAACGCGCGGTCGTCCATCGGTCCCGACGGCGGCACGCCGACGGCCCAATAGCCGGGGCGTCCCGGATAGTCCTGCACGGTGGTCTGCGTGCCGCCGCTCAGCACTTCTAGCGTGGATGCGCGATAACTCAGGCCTTCGAGACAGCGCGTCCACGGATGGCCGCTCGCGAACGGCGCATCGGCGAGAATCTGCCGCAGATAGTCGCGATTGGTTTCGACACCGTAGATGCGCGACGCTTCGAGCGCGGTGTCGAGCGCATGACGTGCCTCGTCGCGAGTGGGCTGCCACGCAATCAGCTTCGCGAGCATCGGATCGAACCACGGCGGCACTTCGCAGCCCGCTTCGATCCATGTGTCGATGCGCAGCGCGCGGCCATCGGCGGAGGGGAACGATACGTCCGTCAACAGCCCCGGACAGGGCTTGAAGTCGCGGCCCGGATCTTCCGCGTAGAGACGCGCCTGGATAGCGTGCCCTCGCGGTTCGAGATCGCGGGTCAGCACGTCGAGCGGCGCCAGCGTACCTGCTGCAAGCTCGATCATCCAGCGCACCAGATCGACGCCCCAGACCTGCTCGGTCACGCCATGCTCGACCTGCAACCGCGTGTTCACTTCGAGAAAATAGAAGCGCGCGGCATCGCTGTCGTAGACGAATTCGACCGTACCCGCCGAGCGATACGAGACCGCTTGCGCGAGCCGGATCGCCGCGTCGCACAGCGCGGCTTCGACGCCGTCGGGCAGATTCGGCGCGGGCGTTTCTTCGAGCACTTTCTGGTTGCGCCGCTGCACCGAGCAGTCGCGCACGCCGAGTGCAATGGCCGCGCCTGCGCCATCGCCGAACACTTGCACTTCGAGATGCCGCGCTTTCTCGATGTACTTTTCGAGGAACACGCCCGCATCGCTGAAGTTATTTTGCCCAAGGCGTTTGACGACGTCGAACTGCGCGGCGAGTTCATCATCCGAGCGGCACACGCGCATGCCGATGCCGCCGCCGCCCGCGGTGCTTTTCAGCATCACCGGATAGCCGACGCGTTTCGCCGCTTCGAGCGCTGCATCGAGACCGTCGAGCAGGCCCGTGCCTTCGAGCATCGGCACGCCCTGTTCGGCGGCGATCGCGCGCGCCGTGTGTTTGAGCCCGAAAGCGCGCAACTGTGCAGGCGTCGGGCCGATGAAGGCGATGCCTGCGGCTTCGCACGCTTCGGCGAAAGCCGCGTTTTCCGACAGAAAGCCGTAACCCGGATGGATCGCCTGCGCGCCTTGTGCGCGCGCGATCTCCAGAATCTTCGCGATGTCGAGATACGTGACGCTCGCCGCGCCGTCGCCGAGGCTGCATGCCGTATCGGCGAGACTGACGTGACGGCTTGCGCGGTCTGCTTCGCTATAGACGGCGACGCCTTCGACGTTCAGTTCGCGCAGCGTGCGCAGAATGCGGCACGCAATCGCGCCGCGATTCGCAATAAGGACTTTATCGAACATGAGTGGATGTTCAATGCGTGGGCGGGTCGTCCCGCCACGTGGGCATGCATGCCGAGGTCGTCCACGGCAGGTCGCTGCGCTTCCGTGTGCCGAAGCGGGCGACGTTCAGTGCTTCGTAAGTGTTGCCGCGCGGTCGATGCGCATGAAGCGTTCGGCGCGCACTTTCATCAGCGTGTACAGCCACCGGCGCAGCATGCTCAGTTCCATATCGTCAGCTCCGCGGGCGTCGGGTTGTACCCGTTGCACGGATTGTTCAACTGCGGACAGTTCGAAATCAGCACGATCACATCCATTTCCGCGCGCAGTTCGACGTATTTTCCCGGTGCCGAAATGCCATCCTCGAATGTGAGGCCGCCCTCGGATGTCACGGGCACGTTCATGAAGAAGTTGATGTTGGCGGCGATGTCCTGCTTCGACAACCGGCCGTCGTGTGCGCACGCGCGCAGGTAGTTGTCGCGGCAGCTGTGCATGTAGCGCTTTTCCAGCGCGTAGCGCACTGTGTTGCTTTCCTGCGCGCAGGCGCCGCCGAGCGTGTCGTGACGCCCGCACGTATCGGCGACGATGGTCAGCATCGGGTTGCCGAGGTTCGAATAGAGCACGGTGCCCGTCGTCAGATAGAGGCTCTGCTGGCGGCGCAGCGTGCGTTGCGCGTCATAGCGTTCGCGCGGATCGGCGAGGCTGTAGAACAGCGTATCGATCGCCTGATTGCCCTCTACGTCGCGGATTCGCAGCGTCTGGCCCGCTTTCAGTTCCTTGAGCCACGGCTCGCCGGCGGGCAAGGTTTCGCGAAAGACCGCGTCGGCGGAATCGAGCGTGCTGGCTGTGAGTGTGGATGTCGTCATGGCGCCTGTCGCTCAGAGAAAGAATCGTTCGGTGTTGATAAAGCCGCGCGTGTTTTCATCGCACGATGTACGGCAGAGTTCGGCCACCTGCGGATCGGCGGCGCGCAGCGCGAGCTTCACGGGCTTCGGCGCGTATTCGGGGTTCGGGTCGAGCGGATGCTGGATCGCTGTCAGCACGACGAGCGTGTTCATCGGCGCATACAGTTCGATGTAATCGCCCGCTTTCGAATTGCCCTCGACAAATTGCATCGCGCCCGCATCGGTCACGTCGACGCGGCTGAACAGGTTCAGCGTCATCAGCAGGTCCGCCACGCCGAGTCCCCACTTGCCGAGTTCGACGAGCAGGTTGTCGGTGCCGTTGCGATAGAACGCGTTGCGCAGCTCCTGATAACGGCCCTGGCCGTATTTCTCCAGCACTTCCGCGGCGTTCGACACACCCGCAAGACTGTCGTGCCAGCCGCACGTATCCGCGACGATCGCGGCGAGCACGCGGCCCATGTCCGAATACAGGCAATGGCCTTGCGTGAGCTTCGCGGTGTGCTGGCATTTGAGCGTGTCGGGCAGATTCATGCGCTCGCTCTTTTCGGCGGCGTTGAAAAGCAGCATGCCGACGTTTGCGCCGCCGCGCGGATCGGTGATGCGCAGCACCTGGCCACGCTTCACGATCAGCGACGCATGGCCGCCGCCCGGCACGGTTTCTTCGAGCAATGTTTCGTTCATGTCCTTGATCCTTGATTCGTCCGCCTCGGTTGCGCGTGTCATGCGGGCACGGCAAGCAGCGGCGGAATCGCCGTTGCTGCCTGCGGCTCGCGCATGCCGTTGCGTTGGAGCGGAATGTCGTAGGTAATGCGCGCACCGTAGGCCTGTGGCGCTTGCGGGTCGATACGCACCTTGTCGAAGACGAGCACGCGGCTGCCTAGCGTGAAGCCTTCTTTCAGGTCGTGCGTGACCATGAAGACGGTCAGCTTCGCTTCGCGCCACAGACCCGTCAGCAGTTCGTGCATGTCGCGGCGGATGCCGGGATCGAGTGCGCCGAAGGGTTCGTCGAGCAGCAGCACGCGCGGCTTCATCACGAGCGCCTGGGCGAGCGCGAGGCGCTGCTGCATACCGCCCGACAGCTGATGCGGATACTTGTCGAGCGAATCGGCGAGGCCGACGCGCGTCAGCATCGCGACGGCTTCGTCGCGCGCGAGACGGCGGCGTGCACCGAACAGGCGACCCGTGAAGCGTGCATGCGGCAACTCCAGACCGAGCATCACGTTGCGCAGCACGCTCAGATGCGGAAACACCGAATAGCGCTGAAACACGACGCCGCGATGCGGGTCCGGCTCCGGCGGCAGCGGTTCGCCGTCGAGCAGGATCTCGCCGCGCGTCGGGCGCTCCTGACCGAGCAGCAGCCGCAGGAAGGTCGACTTGCCGCAGCCCGACGCGCCGACCATCGAGCAGAACTCGCCTTCTGCAATGCGCAGGTTGAGCCGTTCCAGCACGACCTGATCGTCGTACTGCTTCCACAGGTTGCGGATCTCGATCATGCGCGGCCCCCGTTGTACCAGGGGAACGCCCATTGCGTGAGACGGCGCAGCGCTTCGTCGATCAGCCACGCGAGCAGCGTGATCCACGCGACGTACGGCAGGATCACGTCCATCGCGAGATAGCGGCGCACGAGAAAGATGCGATAGCCGAGCCCGTCCGTCGACGCGATTGCTTCCGCCGCGATCAGAAAGAGCCACGCGGAAGTCAGCGCGAGACGCAGTGCGATCAGGAGACGCGGCAGCAGCTGCGGCACGATCACGCGCAGGATCAGCGTCCAGCTCGACGCACCGAGCGTTTGCGCCTTGATCCACAGTTCCCCGGGAATCTCGCGTGTACGCTGCTGCAAGTCGCGAATCATCATCGGCGTGATGCCGATCACGATCAGCACGACTTTCGACAGCTCGTCGAGGCCGAACACGATGAAGAGAATCGGCAGCACCGCGAGTGGCGGAATCATCGATATCACGGTGATGAACGGAGACAGCGTCGCGCCCGCGAGCGGAATGCTGCCCGTGACGATGCCGAACACCAGCGCGATCGCCGCGCTCGCGACGAGTCCGATGCCGAGCCGCTTCATGCTCGACACCGTGTCGTCCCACATCGTGTAGTCGCCCGTGCGTTTGTCTTCGGTGAACGCGTATTCGTGCAGCGCGTCCTTCATCTGGGCGGCGCTCGGCAGCAGCTTGTCGTCGGGATTCGCCTGCAGCCGCAGCGACGAGCCGGTGAAGTACACCGCGACCAGCACGATGAAGGGGAGCAGCAACAGCATCAGACTGCCGGTGCGGCCAGGATGTCGGTTGATGAGCCGCATGGGCCTCTCCTGCTCAGAATGACGCGGCGCTTACAGCTTGCCTTGCGCGGCGAGGCGCACGTACGTCGGGTCGAAACGCAGCTTCAGGTTGCTCTTGCTGCCGACGGTCACGTCGTTGTCGAACGCCATGCCGACGGCGCCCGCGTTCGGCGCGCCTTTGCCGAGCAGGCCGTGATCGAACGAGAACTGCGCGACGCGCGTCATGATCTTCGGCATGTTCGGGCTGGTCGCGAAGTCGAGCGCCTGCTGCGGCGTGTAGAAGAGCGCGGTGGTCGACAGTTGCGATTTGAAGCCGGCGAGGTCGGTGCCCGACGCCTTCGCCATCGAGGTCAAGGCCGCTTGCGTTTCCGGCGACGTGCCGTGCATCAGCTGCATGATCTCGAACCATGCGCCCGTCAGCGCCTTGCCGAGCGCGGGGTTGTCGTGCAGGGTTTTGGTGTTGACGACCATCATGTCCATGATCTCGCCCGGAATGCGGCTCGAATCGAACACTTCGGTGACGTTCGGTTTCGCCTTCAGATCGGCGAGCATCGGATTCCACGTGACGGCGTTGTGCACGGTCGGCGTGGCGAAGGCGCCGGAGATATCGGCGTCGGACGTATTGACGGTCTTGATGTCGCGCTCGCTCATGCCTGCCGATTCGAGTGCGCGCGCAAGCAGATAGTGCGAGACGGAGAGTTCGACGAGATTGACGGGCTGACCCTTCAGATCGGCGATCTTCTTGCCGCTGCCCTTGATCAGCACGCCGTCGTTGCCGTTCGAATAGTCGCTGACGATCAGTGCCGTGCTGTCCACGCCGCCCGTCGCCGGAATGGTGAGCGCGTCCATGTTGGTCATCGCGCAGCCATCGAACTTGCCCGCCGTGTACTGGTTGATCGATTCGATGTAGTCGTTCAGCTGCACGACATCGACGTTGATGCCGTACTTCTTCGCCCATCTGGACATGATGCCCTGGGTCTTCGCATAGCCCCACGGCATCCAGCCGGCGTAGATGGTCCAGCAGACCTTGAAGTCCTTGCGGGCCTGGGCAAATGAAGGTGTGGAAATGCAGAGGGAGAGAGCGACGGCGGCTGCGGCGAAAAAGCGGAGCTTGCGCATGAGGTTGACCTCGCGGGGACGGTTATCGACGGCAGGAGCGGCGCGACGCATCGCGTTCTCTCCCGGGCTTTTATCCCGCCGTGTAACCTCGTCGAGGTCGACAACTCTCGGACCAGCGTCGCGCACCGAATGCTTCTGTCGATTCGATGCGGACCGGAACCCTAGTCGTCCATTTGCCAGATTGTGACTGCTAAACCGGATGCTGCACCGGCTCCTGCTGCTTCCTAAGCGATAAGCATGCCATTGCCGTCGCAACGTCGATTCGATGCCGTCGACGCGCCTTTCATGCACAACGTTGAGGCGCAGCCGCGATATGCGTGCGCGTGCGCGCACCAGCCGGGTGCGTCGAGTTGCGCTATTTGCCGAGCCGCTCGGCGAGCGCATAGCGGCGCATGCAGCGCTCCATGCTGTCGAGGAACGCATGATCGGCCGCATTCATCTTGCGCTCGCGATGCCACAGCAGATGCACGTCGACATCGACGAGACCTTCTTCGGGCGGCAGCCGCCACAGGCGCTGCTGCGCGATGTCGTCGCGCACGATGTGCTCAGGCAGACAGCCGATGCCGAAGCCTGCGAAGATCAGACGGCGCACTTCGTCGAGACTCGGCGACGACGCGACGATGCGCCCCGTGAAGCCCTTCTGGTCGCGAAACACGGTGAGGGGAGAAAGACTGTCGCCGATCTGGTCGCTCGTGAACGACACGAAGTTTTCCGCGAGCAGGTCTTGCATCGTCAAGGGCGACTTGCCATACAGCCGGTGATGACGCCCGCAGAAAATCGCATAACGCTGGCGCAGGAAGCAACGCATTTCCAGCTTCTCGTGCGGCGTGCGGCACAGGCCGAGCCCTGCTGTCGCTGTTTTCTGCAGCAGCGAAGAAATGATGTCGGACGAGCGCATCACTTCGATCTGCAAGTCGATACGCGGATACGCGCGATGGAAGTCGGCGAGGAACTCGTCGTACACGGGCGACTCGATGCGGCTGATGGTCAGCAGGCGTATCGAGCCGCTGATGTCCTCGGTGCGGTCGTCGATCTCGGTTTCGAGCCGCGAGATATTGCCGTAGATGTCGCTCGCGATGCGGTACACCTCTTCGCCCGCCTGCGTCGGCGCGAAGTACGGGCCGCGCCGCTCGATCAGCTTGCGCTCCAGCGTTTCCTCGAGCCGCCTCAGCGCCTGGCTGACGGCGGGCTGCGTCACGTGCAGGCGCGCGGCAGCGCGGCTCAGACTGCGCTCCTGCATGATCACGAGATACGTGCGCAACAGGTTCCAGTCGAGCCGGTCATTCAGAAAGCGGGCGATGTCGGTGCGCATCTGGAGTGAAACTATAAGTTGAATTTATGCGGCGAATAATAACTCGAAATTTGACTAATGTTTTATGGCCGCCGATAAATGACGCATTCCGTCAGCCACGGCGCGCGACCGCTCCAGCCACGAGCGACAAGCGGCACACCTATCCCAACACCGCGCGCGAGGCGACGGGTTCAACCCACGTCATACGTGTATCAGGAGCCAGCATGACTCAAGCCATTAGTACCCGTCAGCCGGGACGCGCCGCGACGGCCGCGTTCATCGGCACGATGATCGAGTGGTACGACTTCTATATCTACGCGACGGCGGCAGCGCTCGTGTTCGGCGAGCTGTACTTTCCGTCGAGCGACCGTTTCATCAGCACGATGGCCTCGTTCGCGACCTTCGCCGTGGGCTTCTTTGCACGGCCGCTGGGCGGCATCGTGTTCGGCCATCTCGGCGACCGCATCGGTCGCAAGAAAGCGTTGATGACGACGCTGATGATGATGGGCGTCGCGACCGTGTGCGTCGGCCTGTTGCCCGACTATTCGAAAGTGGGTGCGCTCGCACCCGTGCTGCTCGTGCTGCTGCGCGTGGTGCAAGGTATCGCCGTGGGCGGCGAATGGGGCGGCGCCGTGCTGATGGCGGGCGAACATGCGCCGAAGGGGCGCCGCACGTTCTTCGCATCGTTCGCGCAGCTCGGCAGCCCGGCGGGGCTCATTCTGTCGCTGATCGCGTTTCGCGCGGTCACGTCGATGGACAAGGCGGACTTCATGTCGTGGGGCTGGCGTCTGCCGTTTCTCGCGAGCGCCGTGCTGCTGATCGTCGGCATCGTGATCCGGCTCGGTGTGAACGAATCGCCGGAATTCGCGCGCGTGAAGGAGTCGAACCGCACGGCGAAGCTGCCCGTCGCCGAGGTGTTGCGTTCGGCATGGGGACTCGTGCTGCTGTGCATCGGCGCGAACACGATCGGCATCGCCGGTGTGTACTTCACGAACACGTTCATGATCGCGTACACGACGCAATACGTGGGCGTGACGCGCTCGCTGATTCTCGACTGCCTGTTTGCGGTGGCGATCATCCAGTTCGTATCGCAGCCGCTCGCCGCATGGCTCGCCGAGCGCATCGGCGGCGCGCGCTTTCTGAAGATCGCCGCGTTGCTCGCGATGATTTCCCCGTATCCGATGTTCGTGCTCGTGCAAAGCGGCTCGGCCGTGCCGATGGTGATCGGCATCGCGATCGCCGTCGTCTGCATGGCGAGCTTTTATTCGGTGATCGCGGGTTTCGTCAGCGGCATCTTTCCGACGCACGTGCGCTACTCGGGCATTTCACTCGCCTATCAGGTGTGCGGCGCGGTGGCGGGCGGTCTGACGCCGCTCGTCGGCACGTGGCTCGCGCATCGATATACGGGCCAATGGTGGCCGCTCGCCGTGTTCTACACGTGCCTCGCGGCTATTTCGCTGCTGTGCATCGTTGCGCTCGATGCGCGTCGCGCGTCTCACGCCGAGCAGGCGGAAGCCGTCGGCGCGCATTGAACGGAACGCACGTTGAACCCAAGTTGAACTGAACGACCCGGAAGACTCATGAAAGACCTGTTGCAAATCGACGGCGCGCGCCTGTGGCAAAGCCTGATGGACATGGCGCAGATCGGCGCGACGCCGAAGGGCGGTGTGCGGCGTCTCGCGCTGACGCAGGAAGACGTGCGCGGCCGCGATCTGTTCGCGAAGTGGTGCCGCGACGCGGGCATGACGGTGAGCGTCGACGAAATCGGCAATCTGTTTGCGCGCCGTGCGGGCGCGCAGAAGGACGCGGCGCCTGTGCTGATCGGCAGCCATCTCGACACGCAGCCCGAAGGCGGCCGTTTCGACGGCGTGTATGGCGTGCTCGCCGCGCTCGAACTGGTGCGCGCGCTGAACGACGCGAACGTCGCGACGGAGAAGCCGATCGACATCGTCTCGTGGACCAACGAAGAAGGCGCGCGCTTCACGCCCGCGATGCTCGGCTCGGCGGTGTTCACGGGCATCACCTCGCTGGACGACGCGCTGGTCAAGCAGGACGCCGACGGCATCACGCTGGCCGATGCATTGACGCACAGCGGCTATCGCGGCACGCGTGCTGTCAACGGGCAGCCCGTCGATTCGTATTTCGAAGCGCACATCGAGCAAGGGCCCGTGCTCGAAGCGAACGGCACGACGATCGGCGTCGTCACGGGCGGCCAGGCGATCCGCTGGCTCGACGTCACGGTGACGGGCATGGCCGCGCATGCGGGCACGACGCCGATGCCGTATCGCAAGGACGCGTACTTCGCGAGCGCGCAGATGGCGCTGGAACTCGAACGGATCGTGCAACGTCATGCGCCGCGCGGGCTCGTGACGATCGGGCAGATCGGCATCGCGAACGCGTCGCGCAACACGATTGCGGGCGAAGTGAAGTTCACCGTCGATCTGCGCCATCACGAAGACAGCCAGGTCGATGCGATGGAGCGCGATCTGCGCGAGGCGTTCGCGCGTGTCGCCGAAGCACGCGGGGTGACGCTCTCCGTCGAAACATACTGGCGCAGCCCGGCGACACCGTTCGATACGGATTGCGTCGCGCTCGTCGCGCAGAGCGTCGAAGCGCTCGGCTATTCGAACGAGCGCATCGTCAGCGGCGCGGGCCACGATGCGATTCATCTGGCGCGCTATTGCCCGACGGCGATGGTGTTCATTCCGTGTGTCGATGGTCTGTCGCACAACGAAGCCGAAGACGCGTTGCCCGAAGACGTCACGCGCGGCGCGAATGTGCTGCTCAATGCGGTCGTTGCGCGCGCTCGTGTCGCCGCCATGGCGCAGGCGCAATAAAGGAGTCTCTTTGCGTATGAAAACTTTCTTTCATCCCGAACAGTTGCTGCATCATCCGCGCACCTACCTGTCGCGCGGTCAGATGCGTGAACCGCAGGAAGTGCCCGAGCGCGCAGCGCGGCTCGTGGCCGCTGCGAAGTCGCTGGACTTCGAGGTCGTCGAACCCGCCGATCACGGCACGGCCGCCATCGCCGCCGTGCACGACATGAACTATCTGCGTTTTCTCGAAGAAGCGCACGGCGAATGGAAGCAGATGCCCGACGACTGGGGCGACGAAGTGATGTCGAACATTTTCGTGCGCGATCCGAATCCGTTGCGCGGCGTGCTTGCGAAGGCGGCGCGCTATCTCGCCGACGGCAGTTGCCCCGTCGGCACGAATACCTGGCGTTCCGCGTACTGGTCGGCGCAGAGCGCGCTGGCGGCGGCGTCGGCCGTCAACGACGGCGCGCGCGAAACGTACGCGCTGTGCAGGCCGCCGGGTCATCATGCGCGCGCCGATGCGGCGGGCGGCTTCTGCTATCTGAACAATGCGGCCGTCGCGGCACAGTCGTTGCGCAGCCGCTTCAAGCGCGTCGCGATTCTCGACACCGACATGCACCACGGCCAGGGCGTGCAGGAGATTTTCTACGGCCGCGACGACGTGCTGTACGTCTCCATTCACGGCGACCCGACCAACTTCTATCCCGTCGTCGCGGGTTATGAAGAGGAGCGTGGCGCGGGTACGGGCGATGGCTTCAACGTCAATCTGCCGATGCCGCACGGTTCTTCGGAATCCGTCTTCTTCGACAGGCTCGACGACGCGCTGCGCGTGCTGAAGCGTTTCGAACCCGATGCGCTGGTGCTGGCGCTGGGCTTCGACATTTACAAGGATGATCCGCAATCGCAGGTCGCGGTGACGACGGAAGGTTTCGGGCGGCTCGGCGAAGCGATCGGTGCGTTGCGCCTGCCGTCCGTGATCGTGCAGGAAGGGGGCTACCACCTCGAGAGTCTCGAAGCGAATGCGCGCGCGTTCTTTGGCGGCTTCATGCGAAAACGCAGCGTTTGAGTACCTGAAACAAGGCATGAAATGAAAACGGCCTCGCAACACGTAGCGAGGCCGTTTGTCGTTTCTGTTGACGTCAGTTCAGGCTTGGAACCGGTGACGCAGACCGACCGCGACGATCGTCTGCGATGGCGCCGCCGACGAGTGGCCGCTGCCCTTGTCCGATGCGGAAGCCGTCGCTTCGACGCTACTGACGGTCGGTCGGCGCAATGAAAAACGGGCGTCCAGAGGACGCCCGTCGAATGCAATCAGATGAAGCAGCCGATCAGCCCGGCAGTCGAGACGACGTCGGCGCTGCGCGGTTGTTCGAAGCGACGCCCGTATCCGTTGGCAGCGCGGAACCCTGCGCCTGGGCGACGAGGTTCTCGGCAGACGGGCCGATCGCGTCGGTGAAGGTCTTCGGACGCACGCCGATGGCGAGCACCAGCACGGCCATCGCGCCGAGCAGCACCAACTCGCGGCGGCCCAGATCGCGCAGGCTCGACACGCGCGTGTTCTTGATCGCGCCGAACATCACGCGCTTGTACATCCACAGTGTGTACGCGGCGCTCAGGATCAGCGTCAGCGCAGCCGTCGCGCCGACCCAGAAGTTGAATCGGATCGCGCCCATCAGCACGAGGAACTCGCCGACGAAGCCCGACGTTCCCGGCAGGCCGACGTTGGCCATCGAGAACAGCATCGCGAACGTAGCGAGCTTGGGCATCGAGTTGGCGACACCGCCGTAGGCGTCGATCGAGCCGTTCTTCGTGCGGTCGAACAGCATGCCCGTGCACAGCAGCATTGCGCCCGACACGATGCCGTACGACAGCATCTGCACGACGGCACCTTCCGTGCCCATCCGGTCGAACGTGAACAGGCCGAGCGTGACGAGACCCATGTGCGCGACGGCGGAGTACGCGAGCAGCTTGCGCATGTCGGTTTGCGCGAGCGCGAGCAGGCTGCCGTAGATCACCGCGACGAGCGACAGCGCGATCATGGCCGGCGCGAAGAAGTGGCAGGCGTCCGGGACGATGGGCAGCGCGAAGCGCAGCAGGCCGTAGCCGCCCATCTTCAGCATGCCGAGCAGCACGGCGGCGCCCGTCGGGCCGTCCGAGTGGACATCGGGCAGCCACGTATGCACGGGCCACATCGGCACCTTCACCGAGAACGCGGCCAGCAAGCCGAGGAACACCAGCAGCTGCGGCGTGAAATCGAGCTTGAGCGTGCGCCACGTGGCGATGTCGAACGTGTGCGCGTGCGCCCACAGGTAGATCAGCGCGGCCAGCATCGCCAGCGAGCCGACCAGCGAAAAGAAGAAAAAGCGCACGGCTGCATAGACGCGGCGCTTTTCGCCCCACGTGCCGATCAGCAGGTATAGCGGAATCAGCGACGCTTCGAAGAACACGAAGAACAGCATGCCGTCGAGCGACGTGAACACGCCTTGCATGCAGCCCGACAGCAGCAGGAACGCGCCGTAGTACTGCGCGACGCGCGTCGAGATCGATTCCCACGACGCAATCACGATGATCAGGGTCGTCACGGACGTCAGCACGGTGAACCACAGCGAAATGCCGTCGACGCCGAGGTGGTACGAGATGCCGAATTCGGGCAGCCAGGCGAGCTGCTGCTCGAACTGCATGGTGGACAGCGTGGAGTCGAAACCCGTCACTAGCGGAATGACGGGCAGGATGCTGACGGCTGCGCCAGCCAGCGCGAGCCAGCGTGTGCGGCTGCGCGCATTGTCGGAGCCGCCGAGCAGCACGACGATACCGGCGACGATGGGGACCCAGATCAGGAGGTCGAGGACTGATGGGAGGTGCATTTGCTCTTTCGATGAAACGCCGAGACGCGAATAGCAGGCCTTCGCCCTCAAGGCGAAGGATCAAAAACCTTACATGGACATTTCGACGGCCGGCCCCTGAGCGGAGCGGGACGATGCGCAGTCTTGCGCACGCGGGTAACCAAAACGCATGAGACGGTCAGGGTTAACGAGGATAACTCAAAATTATAATGTTGCGCTGCCACAAGGGCGATTTTTATTTATTGCGAAAGTCGCTATTGACATTGACTGGCGGGCCTGAGCAAGCAATTTGCGCTGCACAAAAAAGCGGCATTGAAACGTTTCCGTGGGTCTGGCGCGACTATTTGCCCACCGGGGTTGCCCTGGATTTGCGCCATAGTTGTTCGCGATACGCTTAAGTCGCGAGGAGACGAACCCATATGAGAAAAATTTTTCACATCGCCGTTATCGCTGTTTTGGCGTATCTGGTCGCCGATCGCGCATTGCTGCATGCGCAGGCGAAAGAAGCCAGCACGTTTGCATGCGCGCAGGGCGCGGAACAGGTGAAGCTGGATGCGTTAGGCCGGGGGTTTGGAGACGCTGCCGCGAGCAGTCAGGGCGAAGCGTTCAGGTCGGGATGTCTCGTCTCGGGACGTGGCCGTCCGATAGAGATGCTGGCGCGCAACTGATGCGCCGGAGGCGGGGCAGGGGAGCGTGCCGGCTGCACGATAAGGTATGTGCAACCGGCACGATGATGCGCGTTTAATTCAACGCACTCAGGCGCGGTTAGCGCGACATCATGTTCATGCTGACGTTATGCATGACCCACAGCGTACCGCCGATCACGATAACGGCCGTCAGCACGGTGAACGCGAATGCGGTCACGTTCCAGCGCTGACCCGACGACGTGTTCATGTGCAGGAAGAACACCAGGTGCACGATGATCTGCACGAGGCCGAGACCGGCGATCGCGTAGAGCGCCTGCGTGCCCGTCAGCCAGCCTGCCAGCACCACGCCGAAGGCGGCTGCCGTCAGGATCACGGACAGCACGAAACCGATCGTGTAGCTGCCGAAGCTGCCGTGGCTTTCGTCGCCGTGCGCCGAATGTGACGAGTGAGAATGGCTGCTCATTTAGATCACGCTCGCAAGATAGACAAACGAAAAGACACCGATCCAGACGATGTCCAGAAAGTGCCAGAAGAGGCTCAGGCACGTCAGACGTCGCAGTTCGCGCTCGCCCAGCTTCGGCGCGCGCACGACCTGGATCATCATCACGAGCATCCACACCAGACCCGACGTCACGTGCAGACCGTGCGTGCCGACCAGCGTGAAGAACGCCGACAGGAACGCGCTGCGGTCCGGACCTGCGCCGTCAGCGATCAGATGCGAGAACTCGCGGATTTCCAGCACGACGAACGCCGCGCCGAGCACGAACGTCACGGCCAGCCACAAGAGCGTGGTGCTCTTGTTGTCCTTGTGTGCGCCGAGCATCGCGAAGCCGTACGTGATACTCGAGAACAGCAGGATCGCCGTTTCGAGCGCAACGCCCGGGATTTCGAACAGGTCTTTGCCGCTCGGACCGCCGGCGAACTGATGGCTCATCACCGCAAACGTCGCGAACAGCGCCGCGAACAGAATGCAGTCGGTCATCAGATACAGCCAGAAGCCGAATACCGAATTGGACGGAGCGTGCTCCGCATCGTGATGATGCGGGTCCGCAACAATAGCTTTTTGTAGCATCAGGCAATCTCCTCAGCTTCGGGCAGCTGCTTCGCGATCGCCGCGCCCGAACCAGCGCCGTTGCGCTCTTCGATCAGTTGAACCGTATCGGCCGGGATGTAGTAGTCGATGTCGTTATCGAAGCTGCGTGCGATCCACGTGCCGATCGCGCCGACGAACGCCGCGATAGCCAGCCACCAGATGTGCCACGTCAGCGCGAAGCCCAGCGCAAGACTGAACACGCCGATGAAGAAACCGGCGCTCGTGTTCGACGGCATGTGAATGTCGCGGTACACGGGCGTTTCGACGTTGCCGCGCGCCTTCATGTCGTGGAATGCATCCAGCTCATGCACGACCGGGATGGTAGCGAAGTTGTAGATCTGCGGCGGCGAAGTCGTCGCCCATTCGAGCGTGCGGCCATTCCACGGATCGCCCGTCAGGTCGCGGTTTTCCGGCTTGTTGCGATCGCGGATCGACACGACGAGCTGTAGCAGCTGGCAGGCGATACCGATTGCGACCAGCACGGCGCCGAATTCGGCGACCAGCAGCCACGGATGCCATGCCGGGTTGTCGTAGTGGTTCAGACGACGCGTCATGCCCATGAAGCCGAGCACGTACAGCGGCGTGAACGCAACCCAGAAGCCGATCTGCCAGAACCAGAACGCGGCCTTGCCGAGCTTCTCGTTGAGCTTGAAGCCGAAGGCCTTCGGGAACCAGTAGTTCATGCCCGCGAGGTAGCCGAACAGCACGCCGCCGATGATCACGTTGTGGAAGTGAGCGATCAGGAACAGCGAGTTGTGCAGGACGAAGTCCGCGCCCGGAATCGCCATCATCACGCCCGTCATGCCGCCGATCGTGAACGTGACCATGAAGCCGACCGTCCACAGCACAGGCGTCGTGAACTCGATGCGGCCCTTGTACATCGTGAAGAGCCAGTTGAACACCTTCACGCCCGTCGGGACGGCGATGATCATCGTCGCGATGCCGAAGAACGCGTTGACGTCGGCGCCCGAACCCATCGTGAAGAAGTGGTGCAGCCACACGAGGAACGACAGCACCATGATCGCGCAGGTCGCATAGACCATCGTCTTGTAGCCGAACAGCGGCTTGCGCGAGAACGTCGAGATCACTTCCGAGAAGATGCCGAACGCAGGCAGGATCAGGATGTAGACCTCAGGGTGGCCCCATGCCCAGATCAGGTTCAGGTACAGCATCGCGTTGCCGCCGGCTTCGTTCGTGAAGAAGTGCATGCCGAGGTAACGGTCGAGACCGAGCAGCGCGAGCGTGACGGTCAGGATCGGGAACGCCGCCATGATCAGCACGTTCGTGCAGAGGGCAGTCCACGTGAACACGGGCATCTTCATCAGCGTCATGCCCGGCGCGCGCATCTTGATGATCGTGACGAAGAAGTTCACGCCCGTCAGCAAGGTGCCGATACCGGAGAGCTGCAGCGACCACAGGTAGTAGTCGACGCCGACGCCCGGACTGAACTGCAGTTCCGACAGCGGCGGATAGGCGAGCCAGCCCGTTTGCGCAAATTCGCCGACCAGCAGCGAGATGTTGATCAGGATCGCGCTGATCGCCGTCATCCAGAACGACAGCGAGTTCAGGAACGGGAACGCGACGTCGCGTGCGCCGATCTGCAGCGGCACGACCAGGTTCATCAGGCCGACCATGAAGGCCATCGCCATGAAGAAGATCATGATGACGCCGTGCGCCGTGAAGATCTGATCGTAGTGGTGCGGCGGCAGATAGCCCGGCGCGTGATACGCGAGAGCGAGCTGCGTGCGCATCATGATCGCGTCGGCGAAGCCGCGCAGCAGCATGATCATGGCCACGACGATGTACATCACGCCGAGCTTCTTGTGGTCGACCGACGTGAGCCATTCGGTCCACAGGTAGCGCCACTTGCCGAAATACGTGATCGCGCCGAGCACAGCCAGCGCGCCGAGAATCATCCCGGCACCGGCGATCACGATGATTGGTTCGTGGTACGGAATATCCGCCAGGGTTAATTTACCGAACATGCTTACCCCTTCGTCCCGTTAGGTGCACAGTTCACGTCCTTCATGTTGTCGATGACGTGACCGTTGTTGTAGCGGGCTACGATGTTGTTGAAGAGCTTGGGATCGACCGACGAGAAGTACGACACAGGCGCCTTCTCTTCGGGCTGCGCGACCTTGTAGTAGCGGTCCATGTCGAGGTGATCCGTCGACGCGCGCGCTTTCGCGACCCATGCGTTGAATTCTTCAGGCGATTCGGCCAGCGTGCGGAACTTCATGTCCGAGAAGCCCTTGCCGCTGAAGTTGGCCGACGTGCCGGCGTAATCGCCCGGCTCTTCCGCCAGCAGATGCAGACGCGTCTGCATGCCTGCCATCGCGTAGATCTGTCCGCCCAGTTGCGGGATGAAGAACGAGTTCATCACCGTGTCCGACGTGATGCGGAAATTCACCGGCGTGCCCACGGGAATCGCCAGCTGGTTCACCGACGCAATGCCCAGATCCGGGTAAATGAACAGCCACTTCCAGTCGAGTGCGACGACTTCGACGTTGATCGGCTTCACGTCCGACTCGAGCGGCTTGTACGGGTCGAGCTCGTGCGTGCTCTTCCACGTCAGGACGGCGAGGAACAGAATGATCAGCGCGGGAATCGTCCAGACGGCGACTTCGATTGCCGTCGAATGCGACCAGTTCGGACGGTATTCGGCAGCCTTGTTCGATGCGCGATAGCGCCATGCGAACAGCAGCGTCAGGAAGATGACGGGAATCACCACGATCAGCATCGCCCACGTCGACGTCGCGATCAGCGACTTCTCTGCGGCACCAATGGGGCCCTTCGGCGCGAGTAGATCAAGGTTGTTGCACCCCGATAGCAGGAACGCTGGGGCAATTGAGACGAGACCGGCAAGCCGGCCCGCGATTTTTTTCATCATCGCGGCCCTCTACAAAAACAAACGAACGAACGCATGCATTTCCTTGCTCCTTTTATAAGCGCTCGCATAATACGAAATGCACGTGTTGCAGTACAGCACTTTGATTCGAACGAACTATTGCGCGATCAAGGGTGAGACATAGTGTCGCAACGCCGCATCCGGCTCGGTTTTCAGGCGAGCCCGATTGATGGGGTTCGATTGTGAAAGGTGGTTGAAGGGCGTGATGGGCATGCCGGATGCAAAAACGTGGCATGTAAAAATGACTGCGGAGGACGGGATGGACGATCAGTTCGACCTTCGGCGCTTCGTCGATGCTCAGGCACCTATTTATGATCAGGCGCTAGCGGAATTGCAGGCGGGACGCAAGCAAAGCCACTGGATGTGGTACGTGTTTCCTCAGTTTCGGGGCCTCGGAGAGAGTCCGATGGCCCAAAAATTTGCCATCCAGTCACTCGACGAAGCTGTCTCATATTTGCAACATCCCGTGCTCGGCGTCCGCTTAAAAGAAGCTACGCGCGCGGTCAATGGAGTCGAAGGACGGTCGATCGAGACCATCTTCGGCTACCCCGATTACCTGAAGTTCCGTTCGTCGATGACGCTGTTCTCGAAAGCCGCACCCGACGAACGGCTGTTCACGGATGCACTCGCCAGATACTTCGGCGGCGCGGCGGACGAGAGGACGCTGGCGCTGCTTTGACGACGTCGCCTCAAGGCCGCAGACAGGCGCTGCCAGCCGCGGCGAGGGGCACAACGATAAGCGAATCTTAAGGATCGCGCGAACAGAATGTGCGGTCACGACGAAGCCCATCGCGAGGCTTCGATACATGACGGGGCCCCACATGATTGCGATCTACGCGGCACTTAAAACGGCCGGTCTGCGCCCGACTTCGAGTCGGGCAGCCGTACTGAGGCTCTTTCACGAACTACCGCACGAGCATTTCACCGCAGATCAGGTGTATCGCAAGCTGTCGCGCGAACCCGAGCCTTGCAGCCTGGCAAGCGTCTATCGGGCGCTCGCGCAACTGCATGAGGCCGACCTGATTTCGAGCGCGTCGCTGGGCGATGCGCGCATCGTCTATGAGCTCAACCGCGGCCAGCGTCACTACCACCTCGTCTGCGGCCGCTGCGGCCGTATTCAGGATGCGTACGATCCCGGCCTCGAACAGCAGCAGGCGAGAATCGCAGCCGATCATCACTTTCACTACACGAGCTCCAGTCTCGTGATCTTCGGCCGTTGCGAGGCGTGCGACGGTCTGCCTGTCGCGACGACGCGGCGTGTGGGTGCGAGTTGACGGGCGCGCATGAAGCGGTAAAGAGCGCGCTAAGCTGCGGGTTTGGACGATCGCAGCGATTGACGGAGACATGACGCCATGCGTTTGCTGCTGGTGGAAGATGATGAAATGATCGGCGAGCCCGTCGTCGATACGATGCGCGGCGCGGGTTACGCGATCGACTGGGCGCGCGACGGGCGCGAGGCCGAGCTGTCGCTGGCGCATGACGTCTACGATCTCGTGCTGCTCGACCTCGGCCTGCCGAAGGCCGATGGCATCGACGTGCTCAACCGCTACCGGCGGCGCGGCGGCAGTGCGCCCGTGATCATCCTCACCGCGCGCGACGCCGTCGAAAACCGTATCGCCGGACTCGATGCCGGCGCCGACGATTACCTCGTCAAACCCTTCGATCTCGACGAACTCGCTGCGCGCGTGCGCGCGCTGTTGCGCCGTCGCACGGGGCACACGAACCCTGTGTACGCGCATGGCGATCTGACCTTGAACCCCGTCACGCACGAAGCCACGCTGAAGGGCGACATGCTCGCGCTCGTGCCGCGCGAATTCAGCCTGCTGCAGGCGCTGATCGAAGAGCCAACGCGCGTATTTACGCGCACCGAGCTCGAAGAGAAGCTGTACGGCTGGGGCGAGGAAGTGGGCAGCAATACGATCGAGGTTCATGTACACAGCCTGCGGCGCAAGATCGGCGCCGAGCAGATCGTGACCGTGCGCGGCGTCGGGTATCGGCTCAAGCGCGCCGTATGACGTCGATCAGGCGCTGGTTGCTGGGCTGGCTGATCGCCGGGCTCGCGGTCGCGGCGTTGATCGCGGCGTATGGGATTTTCTACACGGCGCAGATGGAGGCGACCGAGCTGTTCGATTACGAGTTGCGCACAGTAGCGCTCTCCGTGCCTGCGACCATCGCCGGCACGAACGGCTTCACGCAGCGCGGGCCGGACTTCGAAGGGCTGGCCGACGATCGTCTGTTCATCGAGGTCTGGGATGGCACGGGCCGCAGCGTGTACAGATCGCTCGCCGGCATCGACGTGCCGCGCTTTCCGCCGGGCCTGCGCACGATCGAATACGACGAGTATCACTGGCGCGTCTTCGGCGTGCAGGAAGGCGACCGCTTCGTGCAGGCGGCCCAGCCGATGTCCGTGCGCGAGGATCTCGCGCGGCACCTCGCGTTGCGCACGTTGTGGCCGCTCGCACTGTTTCTTCCCGCGATCGTGCTGATCGTGCTGTTCGTGGTCGGCCGCGGTCTCGCGCCGATCGGCGGCATCTCGCGTGCGCTCGCCACCCGTTCGTTCGATTCGCTCGAACCGCTGCATCTCGACGGCAAGCTGCCCGTCGAGATGCAGCCGCTCGTCGATGCGCTCAACGACCTGTTGCATCGGCTGAACGAAGCGTCGCAATCGCAGCGAACCTTCGTCGGCGACGCCGCGCATGAACTGCGTTCGCCGCTGGCCGCGTTGAAGCTGCAGTTGCAGGCGGCCGAGCGCGATGGATCGCTCGTCGGCAGCAAGCAGACGTTCGAGCGCATCGAAGGGCGCCTGAACCGGCTGATCCACCTGGTGCATCAACTGCTGACGATGGCGCGCGAAGATGCGCAGCGCAGCGCGCATTTCGAGCCCGTGAGCCTGCGCAGACTGTGCGAGCGCGCGGTGGCCGACTTTTCGATGCTCGCCGAAGCGAGGCAGATCGACCTCGGGCTCGAGTTCAATCCTTCAGCCGGTGCGGACGACGCTTACAGGGTCAACGCCGAGCCGAACGGCATCGAAGTGCTGCTCAACAACCTGATCGACAACGCGATTCGCTATACGCCGCACGGCGGCAAAGTGGACGTGATCCTCCGGCGCAGCGGCGGCGAGGTGAGCATCTGCGTGTCGGACAGCGGTCCCGGCGTGCCGGAAGCGGAGCGCGAGCGTGTGTTCGACCGCTTCTATCGCAGCGCGGGCAACAAGGAGCATGGCAGCGGCCTTGGACTCGCGATCGCGTCGAAGATCGCCCAGCGTCATCACGCGACGCTCAGCATGAGCAAAAACGAAAGCGGTGTCGGGCTGCGCGTCACGCTCGCAGGGTTGCGTGTCGAGTAGAGGCGCAACGCGTACACACGCAACTCCCCATCGTTCGTCATCTTCCGTCGTGCTCGCTTAGCGCATGCTTAACGTGCGCGATGAAATTTTTCTTCGCCCGACGGTTATCAGAATCGTAATCGCACGGTCAGTGTGAGGTCACGGTCTTCTGACGAAAATGCTCTCATCGGTTCCGCTTGCTTCGATGTTCGAACGGACGGCGAATGCACAACGGAAGCCGATCGATCAAACTTTCGACCAGGAGAACACCGTGAAGAAATCAATCTGTCTGCTGATGGGCGCCGTGGCCTGTTGCATCGCCATGAGCGCTTCGGCGCAAAGCGTATCGACGGGCAAGACGCGCGCGCAAGTGCGTGCCGAACTCGTGCAGGCGCAGCGCGAAGGCTTTGTGCCGGCGCCGAAATACGACTATCCGCCGGGTGCAGAGGTCGTTCAGCGCAACGCCGAACTCTACGCGATCCAGCATGGCGGCGACAACACGCGTACGGTGATGCAGACGCCCGCGCATGCGGGCGACGACAGCGTCACGCAATGACGCACGATCTGGCGGCGCGCGCTCAACGAAACGTCAGCACGAACCGTGTGCTGCGCGCGTCGCTTTCCGCATGGACGGTGCCGCCATGCAGATCCATGATCGTGCGCACGATCGCAAGCCCCAGCCCGGTCGAGCCGGGCGATCCTTGCGGCGAAGCAGACGAAGGCAAGGAACTGCGTGACGGATCGACGCGATAGAAGCGGTCGAAAATCCGTTCGAGATGTTCCGGCGCGATCGGCTCGCCTTCATTCGACACAGTGATGCGCACGGCGTCGTCGATCTCATGCGCATCGAGCACGATCTCCTTGCCGCGCGGCGTGTAGCGCAACGCGTTCGCCAGCAGATTGCTGACCGCGCGGCGAAACAGTTCGAGATCGGCAGTGAGCATCGCGGACCCCGTGACGCGCATGCGCACGCCCGCATCTTCCGCGACGCCCTCAAAGTACTCGCCGATGCGCGTCAGTTCCTGCACGGCATCGAACACGCGCATGTGTTTGACGAACTGCGGATGCTCCGCGCGCGCGAGAAACAGCACGTTCTCGATCATGCGCGACAGGCGTTCGCACTCTTCGAGATTCGACGCGAGCAGCGCTTCGTATTCGTCGGTGGAACGTGAACGCGCAAGCGCGACTTCCGTCGCGCCGCGCATGTTGCCAAGCGGCGTGCGCATGTCGTGCGCGAGATCGGCGGTGAAGCGGGACATCTGTTTGAAGCCGTCATCCATACGTTCGAGCATCGCGTTGAGCGTCGTCACCAGCGTTTCGAGTTCGCGCGGCACGCGCCTGACGGCGATGCGCGTGTTGAGCCGGTTCACGGTGACTTCCGCCGCGCTCGCAGCGATATCGCGCACGGGCCGCATGGCGGCGCGAATCAGCAGATAGCTGAGCACGGTCGTCAGCAGCACGCCGGCGATGCCGTAAAACTTGAGCGTGTCGCGATAGTGGTCGAGCAGCGCATGGCGGTCGCTCATGTTGCGCGCAATCAGAATGCTGACCATTTCGCCACCGCGCAGCTTTGCGTCGGTGGCGACGCCGCGTATCGGCGCACCTGCCCTGTTTTTCCATTCGACAATCGCGCTTTGCGTGATGCGCTCTGTTGCGGGCACGCGCTGAATGGAGTGACCGGCGGCCAGCAGCGAGTTGTCTTTATCGGCGACGGGCGTGCCGAGCGTGCTTTCGAGGTTGTGCTCGATGGCCAGTTGTCCATTGGGATCGAACACTTCCATCGACAGTCCCGGATTGCCGAGCACGATGCTCGTGATCCGGTCGCCATGCTCGCGGATGCCGCGCGTCGTATCGATCTCCTCCGCGAGGCGCCGGGCGTGACGCGCGGACAGCACGATGCTCATGTCGTCCTGAGCACTGATCTGCTGTTCCAGCGCGCGATAGAGAAAGTTGCCCACCAGTACGAACACGACGAGCGTCGTCGCGCCGAATGCGAGCGCGAGCGTGGTGGTGATCGAGCGGCCGCGCATCAAGCCGGTTCCTTGATTTCGAGCACGTAGCCCACGCCGCGAACCGTGTGGATCAGCTTGACGGGAAAGTTGTCGTCGACTTTGCTGCGCAGACGTCGAATCGCGACTTCGACGACATTCGTGTCGCTGTCGAAGTTCATATCCCATACATAGGAAGCGATCTGCGTGCGGCTCAGCACTTCGCCGTGGCGGCGCGCAAGCAGTTGCAGCAGCGAGAATTCGCGAGGCGTGAGGTCGATGCGCGTCGTGCCGCGCTTGACGCGACGACGGTGAATGTCCATTTCGAGGTCGCCGATGCGGATCAGTTCGCTTTCGCGCGGCGGTCCACGGCGCGCGAGCGTGCGCACGCGCGCGAGCAATTCGACGAAGGCGAAGGGTTTGACGAGGTAATCGTCGGCGCCGAGTTCGAGGCCGCGCACGCGGTCGTTCACGTCGTCGCGCGCGGTGAGGAAGAGCACGGGTGTGGCGCGCGTGGCGCGCAGCGTCTTCACGACGGTCCAGCCGTCCATCCACGGCAGCATCACGTCAAGGATGATGACGTCGTAGTCTTCCTCCTGAGCGAGGATCAGGCCATGCGAGCCGTCGTTGGCCACTTCGACCGAATAGCCGGACTCTTCCAGTCCCTTCTTCAGGTACGCCGCCGTTTTGGGCTCGTCCTCGATGACCAGGATTCGCATCGTTTTGCTCCGCTTCGCTTGCCGCTGATTGACGTTTCAATCATACCGGCATGGGTGCGGAGGCTGATTACATTTCGGTAATGTTCTCGCAGCGTCGCTTCAATAAAAAAAACGCCCCGGAAAGGGGCGCTCAACTACCTCAAACACAACCACTGCGAGAAATGGATCAGTTGATTCAGTTGATTCAGTTGACTCAGTTGATATTTGGCCGCCACTTGAGCAGCCGCTGCTCGACGGCAGTGAGCAGATAATCGGCGGCCAGAGCCACGACAGCCAGCACGATCATCGCGGCGAACACGCCGCTCGCGTTGAACGCGCCTTGCGCCGTCGAGATCAGCAGACCAATGCCTTGCTTCGAGCCGAGAAACTCACCGACCACCGCGCCCACCAGCGCAAAGCCGAAGCTCACGTGCAGGCTCGCGAGAATCCAGCTCAGCGCCGAAGGAATGACAACGGATGTCGTCACCTGTCTGCGCGACGCACCGAGAATCTGCGCATTCGCGATCATGTAGCGGTCCGCTTCGCGCACGCCCTGAAACGCGTTGGCAAACACGACAAAGAACACCATCACGACAGCCAGCGCCACCTTCGACGCCATGCCAAGACCGAGCGCAATCACGAACACGGAGCCAAGCACCACGCGCGGAATCGAATTCGCGATCTTGATGTAGAGGCTGAACACGTCGGAGAGCAGCTTGTTGCGGCCGAGCACGATGCCGCAGAACACGCCTGCCACCGAGCCGATGATGAAGCCGAGGCCCGTCTCTTCGAGCGTGACCCAAACCTGCGTCAGCAGCGGTCCTTGCGAGGTGCCGTTCACGAACCAGTCGACGATCTGTTCGAAGATCAGCGAAGGCATCGAGAAGAAGAACGGGTCGATCCACTTCATGCGCGCCGACACTTCCCAGCCGCCCAGCACGAGCACGAGCACAGCGATGCGCAGCCCGATCACGAGCGCGTTGCGCTGACGGATCCGCTTCTGCGCAATCCGCTCGACCTGTGCAAGCGAACTGGCGTCGAGCCCGGCAGGCATCATCTGTTGAGGGGTCGTAGACATTCGGTAAAGCTCCTGCCCTAAATGAATTAACCGATCTGCACTTCTTCGCGCAGGTCGTGCCAGATGTCGCGCGAAATTTCGATGAAGCGCGGGTCGTAGCGGATTTCCGATGTGACGCGCGGACGCGGCAGATCGATCTCGTAGACCTTCTTCAACGTCGCGGGCCGCGCCGTCAGGACGAACACGCGATCGGCAAGCGCGATCGCTTCTTCGAGATCGTGCGTGACGAATACGACGGACCCCGCATTGCCCGACCACAACTGCAGCAGTTCGTCCTGCATCAGTGTGCGCGTCTGCATGTCGAGCGCCGAGAACGGCTCGTCCATCAGCAGGATTTCCGGCTTGTTGATGAAGGTCTGCGCGAGTGCGACGCGCTTTCGCATGCCGCCCGACAACTGATGCGGATAGTGCTTGCCGAACTTGTCGAGCCCGACGCGGCGCAGCCATTCGTTCGCTTCGTCGTAGGCGGCCGACTTCGAGCGGCCGCGATACAGCGGACCCGCCGCCACGTTGTCGAGCACCGAGCGCCACGGAAACACGGCATCGGCCTGGAACACGAAGCCGATGCGCGGATCGATGCCGTCGACGGGCGCGCCCATCACGCGCACTTCGCCCGTCGTCGGTTTGAGCAGGCCCGTGATCATGCTGAGCGTGGTGGACTTGCCGCAGCCCGTCGGCCCGACGACGGCGACGAACTCGCCCTTCGCGACCGACATGCTGAAGTCGCGCAACGCGATGGTCGCCTTGCCGTCGGGTGATATGAAGCGGCACGATACGTTGCGCAACTCGATCGCGGGTGCGCCGTGCGGCCTGGTTTGATTCATCGCGTGCTGCCTCTTTCGTTGCGGAGTGTGTTTAACAGCAGCCGATGCGGCTTACTTCGATGCCGTCGCGACAGCCGACACGTACTCGTTCGAATAGGTCTTCGCGAGATCGATGTGCTTGCCCTTCACGGACGGATTGAACGACGCGAGCACCTTCAGCACGGTCTCGGGACCATCGGCGGGCATCTTGCCGTCCTTCGTGAACATCGGCAGCGAGGCCTTCAGCGCAGCCACGTACAGATCCTTGTTGCTGCCGTAGTAGTCCTTCGGCATCTTCGCGGCGATCTCTTCCGCGCTATGCGTCGCGATGAAGTTCAGCGTCTTCGCGAACGCATGCGAGAGCTTCGTCGCGTCCGCCTTGTGCGACTCGGCCCACGCGCGCTGCACGTAGAAGCTCGATGCCGGATACGTGCCGCCCAGCGCCGCGCGCGTGCCTTCGAGCGTGCGCATGTCGACCAGCACCTTCGCGTCGCCCATCTTCAGAAGTTGCGAGACGGTCGGCTCGGTGGTCATGCCGGCATCGATGCGCTCCTGCTTGATCGCCGCGATAAAGCTGTTGTCGGCGCCGACGGGCAGCAGCGTGTATTGCGTCGACGGGATGCCGGCGCGTTGCGCGAGGTATTGCGTGAGGAAGCTGGTCGACGAGCCGAGGCCCGTCACGCCGAGCGTCTTGCCTTTCACGTCGGCCATGCTCTTGAGCGTCGCGGATGCCTTCGTCGATACCATTTCGACTTCGCCCGGCACCTGGCCGAAAATCACGAGCGCCTGCACTTCCTTGCCCTTGCTCTGCAGATCGATCGTGTGATCGTAGAAGCCGACCACGCCTTGCACGGCGCCTGCCAGGAGTTCGTTTTCTGCATCGACGCCGGCAGGTTGAGAAAGGATCTCAACATCGAGGCCTTCGTCCTTGAAGTAGCCGAGCTGTTCCGTCAGCTTCGCGGGGAGATAGATGATCTTGGCGGCGCCGCCCACCATGATCGAGATTTTTTCTGCGTGAGCGGCAGTGGAACCGGCGGCGAGGGCGAAGGCGAGTCCCGATACGGCGGCGATCTGGCGGATGGTACGCATCATCAGTCTCCTTTAATGAGGCGCCGTCCGTTCGACGCGGCGCCATTTTTGAATGAGTGCGGCGATTATAGAAAGCTCAAACCTTCTGCGAGCTTTCGGCGACGACAGCAAAACATGGGTGTTAACCCGATGCATAAGACGGCATGTCGCCGACTTACAATCGCGCGGCAACGCCGCACGAACGCTTTTCATGCATACCGGTTACCAATGAAGCTGCTGTTGATCGAAGACAATCCGACGCTGTCGCACTGGCTCGCCCGCATGCTGGAGCAGGATGCGTTCGCGCTCGATGCGGTGCAGGACGGCGAAGCCGCCGACCAGCTGCTGCGCACGAACCGCTACGACGTCGTGCTGCTGGATCTGAACCTGCCGCGGCTGTCGGGCAAGAACGTGCTGCGCCGGCTGCGTCAGCGCGGCGACGCGACGCCCGTGATGATCCTCACGGCAAGCGGTTCGATCGACGAAAAAGTCGAACTGCTGGGCGCGGGCGCCGACGATTATCTGGTGAAGCCGTTCGAGGTGCGCGAACTGATTGCGCGTGTGAAGGTGATGATCCGGCGGCAGACGGCGTCGACGGCGAATGAAGTGTCGTGCGGCGATCTCGTGTTCGACATCGACACGCGCCAGTTCACGCTGAAGGGCGTGCCGCTGAATGTGACGCCGCGCGAGCGCAGCGTGCTCGAAACGCTGATTCTACGGATGGGCAAGACGGTGTCGAAGGCCGCGCTGATGGACTCGATCTTCACGCACGACGATCAGCCCAGCGAAGACGCGCTCGAAATTTACGTGTCGCGGCTGCGCAAGAAACTCGATGGAAGCTCGGCCGCGATCGTCACGCTGCGCGGGCTCGGCTATCTGCTGCGCAAGAAGGACGACGTCGAATGACGAAGCGGGACGCGAGATGACGGGCAGCCTGCGCATCCGCCTGCTCTGGTGGCTGCTGGTGCCGCTTGCGATCTACGTATTCGTGACGGGCAAGGCCGAATACGACAACGCGCGCCGCACTGCCGATCTCGTCCAGGACAACACGCTGCTGTCGTCGGCACGGATGATCGCGGGCGAAGTCGAATGGGCGGACGGCATGTTGCGCGTCGACATTCCGCCTGCCGCGCTCGAAATTTTCGCGTCGCCATATGGCGATCAGGTGTTCTACAACGTGAGCGTCGACGACGACAGGCTGCTCGCGGGCGTGCCCGATTTTCCGTTGAGCGCGGCAGCGGCGGCCTCTGCGGCGCATGATGCCCCCACGTACTACGACGCCGAACTGCATGGCAGATCGATCCGCGCGATCGGCTACGTGCGGCGCATGTACGACAACGGCGCGACGCGGCGCGTACTGGTGTCCGTCGGCAAGACGCAGGCGTCGCGCGATGCGATGGTGCGCGAACTGTGGCGTCCGCAACTGGTGCGCCAGCTCGAAATGATGCTGCTCGCCGTCGCGCTTGCCTGCATCGGCCTCACGTTCGAGTTGCGTCCGCTGCTGAAAGTGAAGAGCGAAGTGATGGACCGCGATCCGATGCAGCTGGAGCCGTTGCGTGTCGAACGTCTGCATACGGAGCTTCGGCCCATCGTCGATGCGATCAATCAGTGCATCGCGCGGCTCGGCTTGCAGGTCGCGGCGCAACGGCGCTTCATTGCGGACGCCGCGCATCAGTTGCGCACGCCGCTCACGCTGCTCGATACGCAGTTGCAGTACGCGCGGCAGCATCGTGAGCTGGAGCCTTCGCTCGGCGAAGCGCTCGCGGCCATGCAGCGCAGCAACCGTTCGATGGTCGGGCTCACCAACAAGCTGCTGCTGCTCGCGCAAGCGGAAGCCGCCGACTACACCCAGCTCGCAGATCAGCCCGTCGATCTCGCATCGATCGCGAAAGACGTCGTTGAAGATCTCGCGCTGTTTGCGCAGAAGCGCGATATCGATCTGGGCGCGGAACTGGACGCATCCGCCTGGGTGACCGGGCACGAAGGTTTGTTGTCGGCGCTGGTGTCGAACCTCGCGGAAAACGCGATCCGCTACACGCAGCGAGGCGGACACGTGACGGTCGCCGTGCGCGGCGACGCGAAGCGCGTCGTGCTGAGCGTCACCGACGACGGCCCCGGTATTCCGGCGGAAGCGCGCAGCCGCGTGTTCGAGCCGTTCTACCGAGCATCCGCCGATACGGAAGGCACGGGGCTCGGCCTCGCGATCGCGCGCGAAATCGTGCAGGCGCATCGCGGTGAGATCGTACTCGCAACGGGCGAGGGCGACGCGCGCGGGTTGACCGTGAAAGTCACGTTCGCCGCGGCATCGACGGATGCTGCATGACGCTGCGCAGCGTCTATGATTGATGTGGCAATACATGGGCGACTGCTTGCGCGCTCGCGCAAAGAGAAATGCGCGCCCATTCCATTTTGCATCGTGCTGTTTCGTTAGCTAACGGCAGGCGGTTCGCTTGCGACGGGTGGAACGAATATGGATGCAGTCCGGACGTTGCTCGAAGCGCAACCGTTGCTCACGCTGTTTCTCACCGTCGCGGTGGGCTATTTGATCGGCGAATGCAGCATCAAAGGCGTGGCGCTCGGCTCGGGCGCGGTGCTGTTCGTGGGGCTCGCCATCGGCGGTTTCGCGCCGAAGTCCGCGCCGCCCGCGTTGCTCGGCACGCTTGGGCTGCTGCTGTTTCTGTACGGCATCGGCGTGCAATACGGCGCGCAATTCTTCGCCGGACTGTCGAGCGCGGATGGAATCAAGGCGAACGCCGCCGCCGTGCTCGGCGTGCTCGGTGCGGGCTTCGTGTCGCTCGCGCTCGGGCCGCTTTTCGGGGTGAAGCTCGATCAGGCGCTGGGCCTGTTCGCGGGCGCGGGCACGAGCACGGCGAGTTTGCAGGCGGCCCTCGCCGTGCTGAAAGGCGAAGGCGCCGCAGTTGGGTATAGCGTCGCGTATCCGTTCGGCGTCGCGGGGCCGATCCTGTTTCTCTATCTGCTGAACGTCGCGCTGGCGCGCCGGATCGAAGCGCCACCCGCGCACATCATCGAAACGGCCGAAATCGCGCTGCGCAATCAGGCGTTCGTCGGTCTCACGTTTCCCGAACTGAAGGCGCGCCTGCCCGCGAGTCTCGGCATCGTGGCCGTGCGCCGCGCGCATCGCAATCAGCTGCCCGCCGACGATCTCGTCATGCAGACCGACGACGTGCTGCTCGCCACGGCAATGGACCGCGACGAACTGCGCAAGGCAGCCGAACTGCTCGGCGAATTGCAGCCCGGACGCATGATGCGGTTTCGCGAAGACCTCGACTATCTGCGCGTGTTCGCGTCGAGCCGCGTCGTGGTCGGCCATGCGCTGAGCGACATCCGCTTTCCGGAAGGCATGGTGTGCACGATCGCGCATGTGCGTCGCGGCGACGCCGACATGCTGCCGAGCCCCGATCTCATTCTCGAGTTCGGCGACCGTGTCGGCCTGCTGATCGGTCCGGGGCAACGGGAAGCCGTGCGCAAGCTGTTCGGCGATTCGATCAAGGGTACGGCGGAACTCAGCTATATCTCGATCGGCGTGGGCGCGGCGCTCGGCTTGCTGGTCGGCCTGATTCCGCTGCCGATCCCCGGCGTCGGCAAACTGTCGCTTGGTCTTGCGGCGTTGCTGCTGGTCGCGCTCTATCTCGGGAAAATGCGGCGCGTGGGCAGCCTCGTCTGGACGATGCCGCTGTCCGCGAATCTGGTGTTGCGTAACTTCGGCCTGACGATTTTTCTCGCGCAAGTCGGGCTTTCTTCGGGGCCGAAGTTCTTCGCGACGATCGGCCTCACGGGCATCTCGTTCCTGCTGTATGGCGCGGCGATTCTGATCGCGCTCGTGTGCATCACGAGCGTGTGCTGCCTGTGGATTTTCCGCTTGCCGTTCGATGCGACCGTCGGCGTGATCAGCGGCGCGACGGGCAACCCGGCCATTCTCGCTTTTGCTAACCGCATCGCGCCCACGGACCGCCCCGACGTCGGCTACGCGATGATCTTTCCGTCGATGACGATCGTGAAGATTCTGTTCGTCGAGATCGCTGCCGTCGTCGTCGGCCGATAGCGCAATTGATCTGATGAATGTGCTTCGTCGTCGCGTTTCGCGCGATGCATGACGCGTGTGTATCGCGCAAGCGTCTGTCGCATTGCGGAGACATCGCAGCGTGCGTTCGCATGTGAATATTCGGCGAGGCAATCCGTCTCGTATCATCAAGTTCGCCGCGAAACTGCCGTAAAGAGCAGGAACGCGAGTGACGTCACCGCCTTTCGCAGCCAGCACCGTCGACGGGCTGTGCATCCGGACTTGCCGACCCCTTTACGCCGCCGAGCCATGATTCGCCCGCAGGATCCCGCATCGTTTCGTACCGATCCGGCCGAACAGGCCGCGCTCTCGCGCTCGCAGTTCGACGCGTTTTCGCGCCAGTTGCCGTTGCTGTATGTGATCCTCGTGATCAACAGCATCGCGGTGGCCGTCACGCATGCGGGCGTCGCGCCCGCGTGGCTCGCGATCTGGCTGCCCGCGGCCATGTGCAGCGCGTGTGCCGTGCGGCTCGTCGTGTGGGTGCGGCGCAGACAGCACCTCGCGTCGCTGACGGACGAAGAGGTTGCGGCGCGGCTCAAGACGACCGTCTGGCTGATCGCGCTTTTGGGCGTGATCTTCACGGGCTGGGGCCTGCTGCTCTTTCCGTATGGCGACCCGTACGCACGCGCGCACGTGGCTTTCTACATGTCGATTACGGTGATCGGCTGCATCTTCTGCCTGATGCACATGCGCAAGGCCGCGTTGCTGTTGACGGCTGTCGTGATCGTGCCGTTCTCGCTGTTCTTTTCGCTGACGCAAAACGCAGTGCTCGTCGCGATCGCGATCAACATGCTGCTCGTCGCCGTCGCGATGATCTTCGTTTTGCTCACCTACTATCGCGACTTCGCGAATCTCGTCGCATCGAAGCACGCATTGCAGGCGAAGCAGGCCGAACTGCAACGGCTGAGCGACGAAAACTCGCGCCTCGCCAATCTCGACAACCTGACGAGGCTGCCGAACCGCCGGCGTTTTCTCGCGGATCTCGACGCGCTTTTTCAGGCATCGGAGGTTGAGGGCGAGCGCTTTGCCGTCGGCGTGATCGATCTCGATGGCTTCAAGCAGGTCAACGATCTGTACGGACACGGCGCGGGCGATCGCGTGCTGGAGGAAGTCGGCCGGCGGCTGCTGGAACTGTCGGAGCCGCGCATCCGGCTCGCGCGTCTGGGCGGCGACGAGTTTGGCCTGCTCGTGACGAACGTGCGCGAACCGCAGGAACTGCGCGCGATCGGCGCGGCGATCTGCGAGACGCTGCGCGCGCCATATGCATGGCCCGGCGCGACAGCGCGGCTGTCGGGGTCGCTCGGTTTCGCGATTTATCCCGATGCGGGCCTGTCGCCCGCACAGCTGTTCGAGCGCGCGGACTACGCGCTGTACTTCGCCAAGGAACATCGCCGCGGCTGCACGACGATTTTCTCGTCGGAACATGAGAAGCAGATCCGCGAGCTTGGACAGATCGAGCAGGCGCTGCGGCAGGCGGATCTGGAGCGCGAAATGTCGCTGCATTTCCAGCCGATCGTCGATGTGGTCCGCGAGCGGATCGTGTCGTACGAAGCGCTCGCGCGATGGGACAGTCCCACACTCGGCGCGGTGCCGCCGTCGCTGTTCATCAAGGTCGCCGAGCGCAGCGATTTCATTCACGTCGTGACGGTTGCGCTGCTGCGCAAGGTGCTTGCGACGATGCAAGAATGCGATCCGTCCGTGCGCGTTGCCTTCAATCTGTCGGCGCGCGATATCGGCTCGGCCGAGGCGGTGGCGAATATCGCGGAGATCGTTCGCGACAGCGGCATCGAGCCCTCGCGCCTGACGTTCGAAGTGACGGAGACGGCCGTCATCCAGGATTTCGAGCAGGCGTCCGCGTCGCTCGAGGCCTTCAAACGGCTTGGCGCGCATATCTCGCTCGACGATTTCGGCACCGGCTATTCGAGCCTCACGTGCATCCACCGGCTGCCGCTGGACAAGATCAAGATCGACCGCGGCTTTCTCGACCGCATCGACGCCGATCCGGCGGCGCAGGACATCGTGCGCAGCATCGTCGAGCTGTGCCGCTCGCTTGAATTGACCTGCGTGGCGGAAGGCGTGCAGACGGAAGCGCAGGCGAACGTGCTGCGCGGACTCGGCTGCACGGTGATGCAAGGGTTTTACTTCGGCATGCCGATGCCGTTCGACGAGCAGACGCTCACGGCGTAAGCGCCTTCAAGGTTCGACGGATACCGAGCGTTTGAGGCAGCGCAGCGCGAAGATCGAGCGGCTGTCCTGAAAGCCGGGCAAGCGATACAGCTTGCGCCGCAGAAACGACTCGTAGCCTTCCGTTCCGGCGACGGCGACCTTGATCAGATAGTCGTATTCCCCCGACACCAGAAACGCCTCGACGACTTCGGGCAGATCGGCGAGCGCTTCGCCGAAGCGATCCAGCGTCCGCTCGTCGTGCTTCGCGAGCTTCACCTCGATGATCACCGTATCGGGCAGGCCGAGTGCTTTCTGATTGAGGAGCGCCGCGTACCCTTCGATCACACCCGCTTCTTCGAGTGCACGCACGCGGTTCCAGCACGGCGTCGCCGACAGGCCGACGCGCTCGGCCAGCTTTGCATTCGACAGGCGTCCGTCGTTGCGCAGCTCGCGCAAGATCCGTTGATCGGTAGCGTCCAGTTTCATGTTGTCTCCCTTGCAGACGATTCGTCTTTTTATATCGCGTTTCGCTGGTCGATTATTCTGGCATGGCAGCCGTATTGCCAGATTAACAGAACGAATTTCCAGATTTGGCCACATACACTTTTGCTACCGGGTGCCTCGCGCAGTGCGACGGCACCGAACCTTCAGCCGTATGCATTCGCGACCCGGATGACACGCGGCCAGCCGGCGCGAAGCCATCGCTTCGCGCGGACTCAACTGCCTGCCCACAAGGAAGGAACACAGATGGACCGACTGACGACGAATTTTGCTGGAACGCTTTTCGGACTTCACGGCGAACCGGCACACGAACGCATTGTCGTGGCCAGCGATGCCGACTCCGGGCTGCAAGCCGTGATCGCCGTGTACAGCACGGCGCGCGGCCCGGCGTTCGGCGGCTGCCGATACTGGCAGTACGCATCGGAGTACGAGGCGTATCACGACGCGCTGCGTCTGTCGCAAGGGATGGCGTTCAAGAATGCGCTCGCCGGTCTGCCGTTCGGCGGTGGCAAGGCGGTGATCCTGAAGCGCCCGGAGCAGATGGACCGTGTTGCGCTGTTCAAGGCGTTTGGCCGGCTCGTGCAATCGCTCGGCGGCGTCTATCTGACAGCGGAAGACGTCGGCACGACCGCCGACGACATGCGCGCCGTGCAGGGCGAAACGCCGTATGTGAGCGGTATTCCGCGCGACAACGATGTGTACGGCGGCAACCCGTCGCCGCGAACCGCGTACGGCGTGTTCGTCGGCCTGAAGGCTGCGGTGCAGGTCGCGCTCGGCCGCGACACACTCGACGGCATCTCTGTTGCCGTGCAGGGCCTGGGTTCGGTGGGTTGGGATCTGTGCGAGCGGCTGCATCGTGCGGGCGCGCAACTGATCGTGTCGGATATCGATGCGGGCAAGACGGAGCGTGCGCAGCAGATGTTCGGCGCTCAGATCGCGGATATCGCGCGTATCGCGTCTGTGAATGCTGACGTGTTCGCGCCGTGCGCGCTCGGCGGCTCGATCACGGAAGCCGTCGCGGCGAATTGCCAGTTCAAGGTGATCGCGGGCGGGGCGAACAATCAGCTGATGTCGCTGGCCGAGGGCGACACGCTGCATCGGCGGGGCATCTTCTACGCGCCGGATTTTCTCGTGAACGCGGGCGGGATTATCAGCTGTGTGCGCGAATACCTGGGTTCGGCCGACAAGCAGGCCGTGCTCGACGAGGTCGCGCAGATCGGGCCGCGTGTGTTCGAACTGGCCGAGCGAGTGAAGGTGACAGGTGTTGCGCCGGGGCGCGCCGCTGTTGTGTGGGCGCGGGAGATGATGCAGCGCGTCTGATTGTTTGCGCCAGTTGCTTTTGCTTTTTTGCGCGAGGCGGCGTGGGCATTCGCACGATGCCCGCGCCGCAAAAGCGCTACCTGTTACGGATTGGCGCCCGTCGCCACTGGCCGCGCCGTGTCCGAACTCCATTCGCTCCAGGATCCCGGATACAACGCCGCACCATGCATGCCGGCGATTTCCATCGCGAGCGCATTGTGGCACGCAGTGACGCCCGAGCCGCATTGAAGCACCACGTGCTCGGCCGATACGCCCGCAGGAATCACCGCGTTGAACTCGTCGCGCAGCGTGTGAGCGGACTTGAAGCGGCCGTCCGCCGTCAGGTTGTCCTTGAAGAAGCGATTGCGCGCGCCCGGAATATGGCCGCCGACGCGATCGAGCGTCTCGTTCTCGCCGCGATAGCGATCGGCCGCACGCGCGTCGATCACCACGCGCTCTTTGGTGCCGATGTTGCGCTCGACTGCCTGTGCATCCACCGTCACGGCAAGCGGGGCACCTGCCTTGAAATCGCCTGCCGCCTTGGGCGGCGCGTCTTGCGTCAGCGGCTGGCCGGCCGCTTCCCAGGCCTGCAGGCCGCCATCGAGCAGCGCGACGGAATCGTGACCCAGCCAGCGCAGCAGCCACCACAGACGCGCGGCGTACGTGCCGCCTTGCGCGTCGTACGCGACGACCTGCTGGCCTTGCTTGAGACCGAGTGCGACGAGACGGTTGACCAGCGCCTGCCGGTCCGGCAACGGATGCCGCCCGTTGCTGCCCGTCTTTGCGCCGGACAGGTCGCGGTCGAGATGAAGGTAGTGTGCTTGCGGCAGATGACCCGCCGCGTAGGCCTGCTCGCCCGCTTCCGTGTCGACGAGGTCGAAACGGCAATCGGCGATGAACACGCTGCCGGGCGCGGCGGCGAGACGTTCGGCGAGATTGCCTGCGGAGATCAGGGTGGTGTAGTGAGTGTGTGGCATGACGGCTCCTGAGAGACTGGCTTCGGCTGCGCCGAACGATATCTCTAGTCTAAACAAAAAAGACGGGCCGAAGCCCGTCTTTCCTCGTTCATAGCCGTTCGGCCAGGTGCATCAGATCGTGCCGAGTTCGCGGCGCAGGAACTCGTGGAAGTGCTGCATGCCGTCTTCCATCGGGCTCTGGTACGGACCGACCTGCGATTCGCCACGGTCCAGCAGCGCGCGGCGGCCTGCGTCCATGCGCTCGGCGATCTCGTCGTCTTCACGCGCCGTTTCCATGTATGCGGCCCGCTCGGCCTCGACGAAGTCACGCTCGAACAGCGCGATTTCTTCAGGGTAATAGAACTCGACGATGTTCGTGGTGTGCTGCGGGCCGCGCGGAATCAGCCACGACACGACGAGCACGTGCGGATACCACTCGATCATGATGCCGGGGTAGTACACCATCCAGATTGCGCCGAACTCGGGCATCTTGCCTTCGCGGTAACGCAGCACTTCGTCGTGCCATTTGCGATACGTCGGGCTGCCCGGACGCGCGAGCTCGTTGTGCACGCCAACCGTCTGCACGCTGTACCAGTCGCCGAACTCCCACTTCAGATCGTCACAATTGACGAAGCTGCCGAGGCCCGGATGGAACGGTACGACGTGATAGTCCTCCAGATAGACCTCGATAAAGGTCTTCCAGTTGTAGTTGCACTCGTGCACTTCGAAGTGATCGAACATGTAGTCCGTGAAGTCGAAATGCTTCGCCGTGCCGAGGCGCGTCAGATCTTTCGCGACGTCGCGTCCCTGCGATTCGAACAGCAGGCCGTTCCAGCTTTGCAACTGCGAGGCGCCGAGATTCAGGCAAGGGTTGTCGGCGAAATGCGGCGCGCCGAGCAACTGACCGTTCAGGTCGTAGGTCCAGCGGTGCAGAGGACAGACGATGTTCTCCGTCTGCCCGCGGCCGTTCAGCATGATCGCCTGACGGTGACGGCATACGTTCGACAGCAGTTCGATCTGCGACTGCTGGTTGCGAACGAGCACGCGCCCCTCGCTTTCGCTGGGCAAGGCGAAATAGTTACCCGCTTCGGGAACCATGAGTTCGTGCCCGACGTAGCGAGGACCTTTCTTGAAAAGGGTTTCGAGTTCGCGCTGGTGAAGCGCCTGGTCAAAGTAAGCCGTGACTGGCAGCTGGCTGTGGATAGCCTTCAGCTGCAATGCATTGCTCAGATTGGACATTCCCACTCCCGATGAAGACGTGAAAGCAGTGAACAACCCAACCATCGAAGATTCGATTTAGGGAGCCCGCGATTATACCTGTTTCCCCCTCCTTGGGGCGACTAAGTGCCTGATTTGGGTTAAAAATGTCGTGGAAGTTCGCGATTTCGACGCGCAAACGTTGGATTTTTTTCTATCGTCCGAAGTGTTGCGCAAGCGTCGCGCCAAGTGCCATTGGTGCGCTTACAGGTCGGAAATGTTGCTTTTGCCGTAGAATGTCCGACTTGTTTTAATTTTGCGACGATTCATGGCGAAGACGGCTCCCACCGATACGGCTGGTTTGTCCCCCACCAGCGCGGAAGGTTCCGACAATACCCCGCTGCCCGAAAGCTACGAGGCGGCGCTGGCGGAGCTGGAAGGGCTCGTCGGGCGCATGGAGGGCGGCAGCCTCAACCTGGAGGAGTCGCTGTCGGCTTACCGGCGAGGCGCCGTGCTCGTGGCGTTCTGCCAGCAACAGCTCGAGAAAGTGGAGCAGCAGGTGCGTGTCCTCGATGGCGAGACGCTCAAGCCGCTTCCCGTGAACACTGCAGGTACAACCGCTGGCGACAGCGGAGACGATCTATGACCTTCGAACAATGGATGCGCTCGGTGCTGGACCGGGTGGAGAGCGCACTCGAACAATACTTGCCGGCCGAATCGATCGAGCCTGCCGGGCTGCATGAAGCGATGCGTTACGCCGTGCTTGGCGGCGGCAAGCGGGTCCGCCCGTTGCTTTGTCATGCTGCAGGCGAACTGACGGGTGCGAAGGCCGAGGGCCTCGACGCGGCGTCGGCGGCGCTGGAGATGATCCACGTCTATTCGCTCGTGCACGACGACATGCCCTGCATGGACGACGACGATCTGCGCCGCGGCAAGCCCACGGTACACGTCAAATATGACGAAGCGACGGCGCTGCTGGTCGGCGACGCGCTGCAGTCGCAGGCCTTCGTTGCGCTGACATCGGATGTGTTCTCGCCGGCGCAGCAGGCCGCGCTGGTGCGCGAACTGGCGCTGGCGAGCGGCTCGATCGGCATGGCGGGCGGCCAGGCGATCGATCTGGCGAGCGTCGGCCATACGCTGACGCGCCCGCAGCTCGAAACGATGCACCGCCTGAAGACGGGCGCGCTGTTGCGCGCGGCCGTGCGCATGGGTGCGTTGACGGGCCAATTGGACAACGGCGGGCCGGATGCGAAGGCGCTGCAGGCGCTTGACGCCTATTCTGCTGCCGTGGGCCTCGCGTTTCAGGTCGTCGACGACATTCTCGACGTCACGACCGATTCCGCGACGCTTGGCAAAACGGCTGGAAAGGACGCGAAGGACGGCAAGCCGACCTACGTGTCGATTATCGGGCTCGACGCCTCGCGCACGCTGGCTGCGCAACTGCGCAGCGACGCGCACGACGCACTCGCACCCTTTGGCGCCCGCGCACAGCGGCTCGCCGAGCTGGCTGACCTCGTGGTGAACCGGGTCAGCTGATGTAGCTGTAACGCGAAAGCCCGCCGCCCGCACAAGACTTTTCGGGTGTGCGCGAATGAAGTGCGGGCGCGTAAGTTTTCCTACAATGGAACGACGATGTACGACTTGCTGAAAACCATTGACGACCCCGCGGACCTGCGCCGCCTCGATCGCCGCCAGTTGCAACCGCTTGCAGACGAGTTGCGTGCCTTCGTGCTCGACAGCGTGTCGCAGACGGGCGGCCACCTGTCGTCCAACCTCGGCACGGTCGAACTGACGATCGCGCTGCACTACGTGTTCGACACGCCGCGCGACCGCATCGTCTGGGACGTGGGTCACCAGACCTATCCTCACAAGATTCTGACGGGACGCCGCGACCAGATGTCGACGCTGCGCCAGCTCGGCGGCATTTCGGGCTTTCCGAAGCGCGACGAGTCGCCGTACGACACGTTCGGCACCGCGCATTCGAGCACGTCGATTTCGGCGGCGCTGGGCATGGCGATCGGCAGCAAGCTGCGCGGCGAAGACCGCTTCGCGATCGCCGTGATCGGCGACGGCGCGATGACGGCGGGCATGGCCTTCGAGGCGATGAACAACGCCGGCGTCGAAGACGACGTGCCGCTGCTCGTCATCCTCAACGACAACGACATGTCGATCTCGCCGCCCGTGGGCGCGCTGAATCGCCACCTCGCGCGCCTGATGTCGGGCCGCTTTTACGCGGCGGCGCGCGCCGGTGTCGAACGCGTGCTGCGTCATGCGCCGCCCGTGCTCGACCTCGCGCGCAAGCTGGAAGAGCACGCGAAGGGCATGATCGTGCCGGCTACGCTGTTCGAAGAGTTCGGCTTCAACTACATCGGACCGATCGACGGTCACGATCTCGACTCGCTGATCCCGACGCTGCAGAACATCAAGGAACTGCGCGGTCCGCAATTCCTGCACGTCGTGACGAAGAAGGGCCAGGGCTACAAGCTGGCCGAGGCCGATCCCGTGCTGTATCACGGCCCGGGCAAGTTCAATCCCGCCGAAGGCATCAAGCCGTCGACGACGCCGGCCAAGAAGACCTACACGCAAGTGTTCGGTGAATGGCTGTGCGATGCGGCCGAGCTGGACTCGCGCGTGGTCGGCATCACGCCCGCGATGCGCGAAGGCTCGGGCATGGTCGAGTTCGAGAAGCGCTTCCCGGATCGCTATTACGACGTCGGCATCGCCGAGCAGCACGCGGTGACGTTCGCGGGCGGCCTCGCGACGGAAGGCATGAAGCCCGTCGTCGCGATCTACTCGACGTTCCTGCAACGCGGGTATGACCAGCTGATTCATGACGTAGCGCTTCAGAACCTGCCCGTTGTGTTCGCAATCGATCGTGCAGGCCTCGTCGGCGCGGACGGTGCGACGCACGCAGGCGCCTACGATCTCGCGTTTATGCGCTGCATTCCGAACATGACGGTCATGGCCGCGTCGGACGAAAACGAATGCCGCCAGATGCTGTACACGGCGCTGCAGCAGCCGAATCCGACGGCCGTGCGCTATCCGCGCGGCGCGGGCACGGGCGTCGCGACCGTCAAGCAGATGGCCGCGCTGCCGCTCGGCAAGGGCGAAGTGCGCCGGCAGTCGACGCAACCGGCCGGTAAGCGCATCGCGATTCTCGCGTTCGGCACGATGGTCGCGCCGTCGCTCGCGGCTGCGGAGCAACTGGATGCAACCGTCGCCAACATGCGTTTCGTGAAGCCGGTCGACGCCGATCTGGTGCGCGAACTGGCCGAAACGCACGACGCGATTGTCACGGTCGAAGAGGGCTGCGTGATGGGCGGCGCGGGCTCGGCGTGCGTGGAAGCCATGATGGAGAGTGGGGTTATCCGACCCGTACTACAATTGGGCCTTCCCGATCGCTTCATCGATCACGGAGATCCCGCCAAGCTGCTCGCGTCGTGCGGTCTGGACGCTGCGGGCATCGCGAAGTCCATTCGTGAGCGATTTGTGGAGCACGCAAGCGGCAAGTCGGTGAAACGCGTCGCTTAAGATCAGCGGGCCATCCGGAACGGAACAGCGGCTCGCGGCATCTACTCCAATATGAATCGGCGGGTCGCGTACCCGTCGGGCTCCGCCGGCGCAAGCCGGCGGTTGTCATTTTGCGCGTCGATTCGCGCTGCCAGTTGAGGACAAGAACATGAACCAGATGAACCCTGCCTTCGTTATGCCCGACGTGCAAAGCACGCTCGACACTCGCCAGATTCCGATTCAGCGGGTCGGCGTGAAGGCGGTGCGTCATCCGTTGACGGTTCGCACGCCGGACGGCAGCGTGCAGCCGAGCGTCGGCACGTGGAATCTCGACGTTCATTTGCCCGCCGAAGTAAAGGGCACGCATATGTCGCGCTTCGTCGCGCTGCTCGAGGAGAACAAGGCGCCGCTGGATTCGTCGGTGTTCCGCGCGATGCTTGCGTCGATGCTGGAAAAGCTGGAAGCGCCTGCGGGCCGTATCGAAGTGTCGTTCCCGTATTTCGTCAACAAGACGGCGCCCGTGTCGGGCGTGCAGAGTCTGCTGGACTACGAAGTGACCTTGATGGCCGATGCGCGCGACGGCGCAACGCGGTTGTTTCTGAAGGTTCTGGTGCCTGTGACGAGCTTGTGCCCGTGCTCGAAGAAGATCTCGCAATATGGCGCGCACAACCAGCGTTCGCATGTGACGATCAATGCCGAGCTCATCGACGATGTGGCTGTCGAGGATCTGATTCGTATCGCTGAGGAAGAGGCTTCTTGTGAGCTGTGGGGCCTGCTCAAGCGGCCCGATGAGAAGTTCGTGACCGAGCGTGCGTATGAGAATCCGAAGTTCGTCGAGGACCTGGTGCGCGATGTCGCGCAGCGGTTGAATGCTGATCAGCGGATCATTGCCTATGTGCTCGAAGCTGAGAACTTCGAGTCGATTCATAATCACAGTGCTTATGCTGTGGTTGAGCGCGATAAGCGCTCGGTTTAAAGGTTTTGTTTTTTTGGGGTTTTTCGCTGGCATCCGCGGTTTCGTATCGGTGCTGCACGCGTTGCCCCAGTGCGGGGCGGCACCTACTTTTCTTTGCCGCGGCAAAGAAAAGTAGGCAAAAGAAAGCCGCTCACACCGCCAGTCCTTCTTCCTGCCTGCGGGCCCCCTACGGGTCCCGCACTCCACACGGCATCGCACTGTCTCACGCCCGTTGCCCGCGTACTAACTCACGCCTCACCCACTTCACACTCCCGCGTCACGGACTGTGTTAGCAGAAGTCCACGGCCGCCCAGGTGGCAAACAGTGTGTAGGCCATCGCGATGGAAGTGCACCACTCCGGACTGAAAAGCGGGATCGGTGTCGTAGGAGCGCGAACGCGTAAGGTGCGACAAGCTACACACCGTTTGCCACCTGGGCGGCGCAGACGGATCGCTGCCGTTGGCTGTGCTACGGGCGACCGGAGTGGGTGAGGCGCCTGTTAAAGGCGCTGGCAACACGCGTGGAAAAGCACGATGCCGTGTGGAGTGCGGGACCCGTAGGGGGCCCGCAGGCGATGACTAGCATTAGCGGGGTTAGCCCGCTTTCTTTGCTTACTTTCTTTGCGGCGGCAAAGAAAGTAAGTGCCGCCCCGCACAGGGGCAACGCCTGAAGTACCGATACGAAATCGCGGATGCCAGCGAAGCACGGACGCCAGCGCAGCACGGATGCCACCGCAGCGAAAAACAAAAAACGTCACACAGAAAGTGACGCCAAATCCCATCGAGGCTTAACGGTAAAAGCATAGTCACTAACAGCCTGCGCAGGCCACCGCTGCAACCTCAGCGCTCCGGCGAGAGCAATCATCGCGCCATTATCAGTACACAGCGACAAATCCGGATAATGGACATCGAACCCGCGCTTCTTCGCGGCAGAAGATAAAGCCTCGCGCAACTGGCGGTTCGCGCCGACCCCGCCCGCCACCACGAGCCGCTTGAGCTTCGTCTTCTTCAAAGCTGCCAACGACTTGGCCACCAATACCTCGACGGCCGCATCGACGAAACCCCGCGCAAGATCGGCCTTGGCCTGCTCGCAGACATTGCTGCCCAACTTCTTCATCTGCGTCAGCACAGCCGTCTTGAGCCCGCTGAAGCTGAAATCGAGGTCGCCGGAATGCAGCATCGGACGCGGCAGCACGACCGCGCCCGGCGTGCCGAATTCCGCCATCCGCGAGACTTCCGGCCCACCCGGATAGCCTAGCCCAAGCAGCTTCGCGGTCTTGTCGAACGCTTCGCCCGCGGCGTCGTCGAGCGTTTCGCCGAGCGTCTCGTAGACGCCGATATCCGTCACGCGCATCAACTGCGTGTGGCCACCCGATACGAGCAGCGCGACGAACGGAAACGGCGGCGGCGCGTCGACCAGCAGCGGCGACAGCAAATGCCCTTCCAGGTGATGAATCCCGATGGTCGGCTTGTCCCACGCCATCGCCAGCGAATTGGCGATGCTCGCGCCCACCAGCAGCGCGCCTGCGAGCCCCGGCCCTTGCGTGTAGGCGATCGCGTCGATGTCGCCGCGCGCCGCGCCCGAGCGCTCCAGCACTTCCTCGAGCAGTGGCAGCGCGCGCCGGATATGGTCGCGAGACGCCAGTTCCGGCACGACGCCGCCGTACTCGCGATGCATCGCGATCTGCGAATGCAGCGCGTGTGCAAGCAGCCCGCGCTCCGTGTCGTAGAGCGCGAGGCCAGTTTCATCGCAGGAGCTTTCTATGCCGAGAACGAGCATGATTCGACCGCCGATCGGGCGCCTGAAACGCTACCCGAAACATCAAAAAGGAGCCTGAAAGTATAGCAGCGCGGGCAAGGCGCCGCCGGACGCGCCGGTTACAATGCAGCCCCATGGAATCCTTCGATATCGCCGTAATCGGCGCGGGCGCGGCGGGCATGATGTGCGCAGCGGTGGCGGGGCAGCTCGGCCGGCGCGTCGTGCTGATCGACCACGCGCAGCGGCTCGCCGAGAAAATCCGCATCTCGGGCGGCGGCCGCTGCAACTTCACGAATCTGTACGCCGGACCCGCCAACTATCTGTCGTCGAATCCGCATTTCTGCCGCTCCGCGCTGGCGCGCTACACGCCGCGCGATTTCATGGCGCTGCTCAAGCAGCATCGCGTGACGTGGCACGAGAAGCACAAGGGCCAGCTGTTCTGCGACCAGTCGAGCGATGCCGTCATCGATGTGCTCAAGAGCGAGTGCGACGCGGGCAACATCGCGTGGCGCCGGCCGCTCGCCGTCGAGCAGGTGCGCCACAGCGATCCCGACGGCTTCGTGCTCGATACCCACGCCGGTCCGATCCGCGCGCGCGCGCTCGTGATCGCGACGGGCGGGCTGTCGATTCCGAAAATCGGCGCGACCGATTTCGGCTACCGCATCGCCAAACAGTTCGGCCACAAGCTGATCGACACGCGTCCAGCGCTCGTGCCGCTGACGTTCGCAGCCGCCGACTGGCAGCCGTTTTCGGAGCTGTCGGGCGTGTCGCTGGAGGTGCATCTGGCGACGGGCGCGAAGAAAACGGGCGGCGAGTTCATCGAAGATCTGCTGCTCACGCATCGCGGGCTGTCGGGCCCCGGTGTGCTGCAGATTTCGAGTTACTGGCAGCCGGGCGAGCCCGTGCATATCAATCTGCTGCCCGAGCAGGACGCCGTCGCCGCGCTGCTGGAGGCGAAGGGCACGACGAAGCGCCAGATCGGCAGCCTGCTCGCCGAATGGGTGCCGACGCGCCTCGCGCACGTCTGGCTGCAGACACACGGCGTGCCCGCCGAAGCGCGTCTTGCCGATCTTCCCGACAAGGCGCTGCGCCGGGTCGGAGAGGCGCTGTCGCGCTGGACGCTCACGCCGAGCGGTACCGAAGGCTACAAGAAGGCGGAGGTGACGCGCGGCGGCGTGGATACGCGCGAACTGTCGTCGGCGACGATGATGAGCGCGCGCGTGCCGGGCCTGTATTTCGTCGGCGAGGCCGTCGACGTGACGGGCTGGCTGGGCGGCTACAACTTCCAGTGGGCATGGGCGTCGGGCGTCGCGGCGGGGCAGGCGGCGGCGGAATTCACGGGCGGCGCATAGCCATGCGGACAAGGCCGCACAGCCGTGAATCGGGGGCTTGACAGTGCCATACGATTGTGGGAAACAGCTGCTATACTTTCCAATCTTTTCCACGCTCCGTTATTGAAAGATGACGACTATCCGCGTAAAAGAAAACGAGCCTTTTGAAGTCGCAATGCGCCGCTTCAAGCGCACGATAGAAAAGAACGGTCTGCTGACCGAACTCCGTGCACGCGAGTTTTACGAGAAGCCGACATCCGAGCGAAAACGAAAGAGGGCAGCGGCGGTAAAGCGCCATTTCAAGCGCCTGCGCAGTCAGCAACTGCCCAAGAAGTTTTACTGATTCAACGTGAAGTCGTGGCTCTTGCCCGGTATCTCCGGCGAAAGCGGCGGCTCACACAAGGTGACGGCGCGGGAGCTGGCTGGCGCTTGCGGTAATGAACCCATATCGCCCGGGTGCGCTTCAGTTGCGCGAAGGGTGTTCCGGTCAAAGCTCCGTAAGGCCGCATCCAGATGCACGGTTCATCGCGTATTTGGCACTAACCCGCTTGAGGAACGATCCCAAGCGGGTTTTTGCGCTCTGCACCGCGTCTTCACCCGTTTTTCAAACCTCCACGCATTCAGGTGAACGATGAGTCTCAAGGTCCGAATCAACGACGATATGAAAGCAGCGATGCGCGCGCGCGAAACCGAGCGGCTCGGCACGATCCGTCTGCTGCTCGCTGCCATCAAGCAGCGTGAAGTCGACGATCGCGTGGAACTGGACGATGCCGGTATCACGGCTGTCGTCGACAAGATGATCAAGCAGCGCAAGGATTCGATCGCCCAGTTCGAAACGGCTGGCCGCTCGGATCTCGTCGACAAGGAAAAGGCCGAACTCGACGTGCTGAGTGCCTACATGCCGGAGCAGCTCTCGGACGCGGAAATCGCCGCCGAAGTTCAGGCGGCCGTTGCGCAAGTCGGCGCCGCCGGCCCGCAGGACATGGGCAAAGTGATGGGCGTGCTCAAGCCGAAGCTCGCCGGAAAGGCCGACATGACGGCCGTGTCCGCGCAGGTCAAGGCCGCGCTGTCGAAATAAGTCTTTTATCGCCATTCGCCGTGCGCGCGCCCGGTTCCGGCGTCGCGCATGGCCGGGTGCGGTCCGCACCCATGCCTCATCCCTTATAAGGCCGCGTCTGCACTGTGATTCCGCATTCCTTCCTGCAAGACCTGCTGAACCGCGTCGATATCGTCGACGTGGTCGGCAAGTACGTGCAGCTGAAAAAGGGCGGCGCGAACTTCATGGGACTCTGCCCGTTTCACAACGAAAAGAGCCCTTCGTTCACCGTTAGTCCGACTAAGCAGTTCTATCATTGTTTCGGCTGTGGCGCGCATGGCACGGCTATCGGCTTTCTGATGGAGCACGCCGGGCTGTCGTTCCCCGAAGCCGTCAACGACCTGGCGCAATCCGTTGGTCTGACCGTGCCCCAGGAGCCTTCGCCGATGCGCGGCGGCGGTTCGGGCAGTTCAGGCGGCGAAGGCTATGCGCCCGCCGTATCGAAAGCCGTCACGACGGCGCTGTCCGACGTCATGCAGACGGCCAGCGATTTCTACAAGGCGCAGTTGCGCGGCGCGCCGAACGCGATCCAGTACCTGAAAAAGCGCGGCCTCACGGGCGAAATCGCGAAACGCTTCGGGCTCGGTTATGCGCCCGATGGCTGGCAGAACCTCGAAGCCGCATTCCCCAACTATCGGGACGATGCGCTAGTCGAGTCGGGTCTCGTGATCGTCAGTGAGAAGTCCGACGCTCAGGGTCAGAACCGCCGCTACGACCGCTTCCGCGAGCGCGTCATGTTCCCGATCCGCAACGTGAAAGGCCAGGTGATCGGCTTTGGCGGGCGCGTGCTGGACGGCGGCGAACCCAAGTATTTGAATTCGCCCGAAACGCCTTTATTTAACAAAGGCAGCGAACTGTACGGCCTGTTCGAGGCGCGGCTCGCGATCCGCGAGCAGAAGTACGTGCTGGTCGTAGAAGGGTATATGGACGTGGTGGCGCTCGCGCAGCTGGGCTTCGAGAACGCGGTTGCGACGCTCGGCACCGCCTGCACGCCGATTCATGTGCAGAAACTGATGCGGCAGACGGACACCGTGGTGTTCAGCTTCGACGGCGACTCGGCGGGGCGGCGCGCGGCGCGCCGTGCACTCGACGCCTGCCTGCCGCATGCCGCCGACAACCGCACCATCCGCTTCCTGTTCCTGCCGGCCGAGCACGATCCCGACAGCTATGTCCGCGAATTCGGTACGGAAGCGTTTGCGGAACAGGTGCGCCGCGCAATGCCGCTGTCGCAGTTCCTGCTTAACGAAGTGCTCGCGGGCAAGGAACTTGACCAGCCGGAAGGCCGCGCCCGCGCGCTGTTCGACGCGAAGCCGCTGCTGCAGATGCTGCCCGCCAACGCGTTGCGCGCGCAGATCATGCATATGTTCGCGGACCGGCTCGACGTGCCGTTCGAGGAAGTCGCCGCGCTATGCGAAGTCGACGCGCGAATCGCGGCCGTAGCACGCAGCGCGCCTGCCCGCAAAGACCGGCGCAGCGTAACGGGTCTCGAGCAGCGGGCACTGCGCAATCTGGTCATGCATCCGCGCATCGTAGCGGTGCTGGACGAAGACGAAGAGAAGGCGCTGCTGGCCGTCACGCGGCATGGCGAACTGTTCGAGGAAGTGACGACGCATGCCCGCGGGCTGGGCGACACGGCCGAATTCCAGTTGCTGTCGGACCTGTTGCGAAACGGGGCTAATGCCCCCACGTTCGAGGAAATCTTCCGGGAAATTCTGGACTATGATGAAAACGTCCGGGATCTGCTGTTGAAGAATCCCGAAGACGCCGCAGTTGTTGAAGAGCGCCGTGAACACGAGCGCCTCGCCGGGGAAGAGTTGAAAGCGGCCATTCTGAAGATGCGCTATGACGCATATAGCGAACGGCTGACCGAACTCTCGCGCCAGTCGAGCCTTACCCCGGAGGAGTTGAAGGAGTATCAGGAACTGGACAGGACACGCGCCGACATCAAGCGTCAGCGCGGGCAGTGAACGGGAAGGGCTGAGACCCCAAATGCTATAATTATAGGATTTCAGCGGTTTTGTTTTTCTCCAGGCAAAGGCGATAAAAGGCGATTGCAATGGTAAAGACTACAGGCGGAAAAATGGCGACAGGCAAGGGCTCCGAGGAGCCGAACAAGCCCACCAGGGTCAGTGCAGCCGGGTCCAATTCTTCCGCCCGTAAAGCGTCAGCCGAAACCGCCACGCCAGTTGCCCGGAAAAAAGCCTCGACCGCTTCGGCCGCGCGAGCGGCATCGGTGACCTCGAAGTCGGTGGCGTCGGTTTCGAAGCGGCAGGGAGTCAGTAGCGAAAGGGAAGCGGATGTCGCGCAGGACGATGCGGCTCCCCGCGAGTCTTTGGTATCCACGGTTCAACCGGCTGTTGTCCAGCAGCCGGCAGTCGAGACTACAGCCGGTATGGCGAACTCCATGACGAAAAAGCTGAACGAAGTATCCGTCGATGACGACGCATCCCAGAGCGAAGAAGCTGCAGCAACCCCCGCTCCGGGCAAAGGCGAAAAGGCCAAGGCACGCGACCGCCGCGCAAAGGAAAAGGCGCTGCTCAAGGACGCGTTCGCGTCTTCGCAGCCTGGCACCGTCGAGGAGCTTGAAGAGCGTCGCTCGAAGCTGCGCGCGCTGATCAAGCTCGGCAAGGAGCGTGGCTTCCTGACCTACGGCGAGATCAACGACCACCTCCCGGACAACTTCACGGAAACCGAGGCGATCGAAGGGATCATCAGCACGTTCAATGACATGGGTGTCGCCGTCTACGAGCAGGCGCCCGATGCCGAAACGCTGCTGCTGAACGACAACGCGCCGAACGCTTCGTCGGACGACGAAGTGGAAGAGGAAGCCGAAGTCGCGCTGTCCACCGTCGATTCCGAATTCGGCCGCACGACCGACCCGGTGCGTATGTACATGCGCGAAATGGGCACGGTCGAACTGCTGACGCGCGAAGGCGAAATCGAAATCGCGAAGCGCATCGAAGACGGCCTGAAGCATATGGTGATGGCCATCTCGGCGTGCCCGACGACGATCGCTGACATCCTCGCGATGGCCGAGCGTGTCGCGAATGAGGAAATTCGCATCGACGAACTCGTCGACGGCCTGATCGACGTGAACGCGGAAGATACTGACGGCTTCTCCGAGCAGGAAGCCGAGGCGATCGAAAGCGAGGCGGAAGAAGAGGAAGAGGCTGACGAGGAAGAAGAGGAAGACGACGACGGCTCCGCGCAAGCGACGGCCAACGCCGCCCAGCTCGAAGAACTCAAACGGCTGTCGCTTGAAAAGTTCGCGCTAATCAGCGAGTGGTTCGACAAGATGCGTCGCGCGTTCGAAAAGGAAGGCTACAAGTCGAAGTCTTACCTGAAGGCGCAGGAAACGATTCAGGACGAGCTGATGATGATCCGCTTCACCGCGCGTACCGTCGAGCGTCTGTGCGACACGCTGCGCGCGCAGGTGGACGAAGTGCGTCAGGTCGAGCGTCAGATCCTGCATACGGTCGTCGACAAGTGCGGCATGCCGCGCGCCGAGTTTATCGCGCGTTTCCCGGGCAACGAGACGGACCTCGAATGGGCCGACAAGATTGTCGGCGAGAACCATGCGTACAGCGCGATCCTGTCGCGCAACGTGCCGGCTATACGCGAACAGCAGCAACGTCTGCTGGATCTGCAGGCGCGCGTGGTGCTGCCGCTGAAGGATCTGAAGGAAACCAACCGTCAGATGGCGGCGGGCGAACTGAAAGCACGTCAGGCGAAGCGTGAAATGACGGAGGCGAACCTGCGTCTCGTCATCTCGATCGCGAAGAAGTACACGAACCGCGGCCTGCAGTTCCTGGATCTGATCCAGGAAGGCAACATCGGCCTGATGAAGGCCGTCGACAAGTTCGAATATCGCCGCGGCTACAAGTTCTCGACGTACGCGACGTGGTGGATCCGTCAGGCGATCACGCGTTCGATCGCGGACCAGGCGCGCACCATCCGTATTCCGGTTCACATGATCGAGACGATCAACAAGATGAACCGCATCTCGCGTCAGATTCTGCAGGAAACGGGCCTTGAGCCGGATCCGGCAACGCTGGCCGAGAAGATGGAGATGCCGGAAGACAAGATCCGCAAGATCATGAAGATCGCGAAGGAGCCGATCTCGATGGAAACGCCCATCGGCGACGACGACGATTCGCATCTCGGCGACTTCATCGAGGACACGAACACGGTTGCGCCGTCGGATGCCGCGCTGCACGCGAGCATGCGCGATGTCGTGAAGGACGTGCTCGATTCGCTGACGCCGCGCGAAGCGAAGGTGCTGCGCATGCGGTTCGGCATCGAAATGAGTACGGACCACACGCTCGAAGAAGTCGGCAAGCAGTTCGACGTGACGCGTGAGCGTATCCGTCAGATCGAGGCGAAGGCGCTGCGCAAGCTGCGCCACCCGAGCCGTTCGGACAAGCTGAAGTCCTTCCTCGAAGGAAACTGAGCGAGATTGCGCATCGGCGCTGTGGCGCTACAACGGGGCTTGCCGATCGTTTTGTTCAGCGAAGCGATCCCGGAAGCCTCTTTTTTCGTGTAGTATGTCGGCCAATCGACGAACAGGCCCGGCCTTCAGACCGGGTCTTTTTGTTGGTCTTCCTGTTGTTCCCTGGCGCTTCCGTCGCGAAGCATCGTTGGGCCGGACGCCGTGCTGGTTGCAGGCAGCGGACTCATAATCCGCCTCCGAAAGGACATCGTGGGTTCGAATCCCACCCGGCCCACCAAATCCCCTAAGACCTCTGCAAACTCATACTGACGGTCGTCAGAACTTTTGATAGCCCGTCTGTAGAACTGCTGCAGCTCCTCTAGCGTCACGCAGCCGCAACGGGCATCCGTGGACGTCGCGGCAGCAGAACGCGCTTCATGCCGCTCAGCTACCAGCTCGCCCCCTACTTCCTCCGCCGCTGACTCATCATCTTCACGATATCGGTCGTCGGTCCGCTGGTCATGAGGCGAGAAATATCGTCGACATGAACCCAGCGACATCTGGCTATTTCGTTACTCGGGCGAGCTTTGGCGCGAGTCGGGATTTCGCAGGCGAACACGTGATGGTGCTTCTGCTTGCCGCGGAAATCGAACAGATGCTTGGCGGACTTTCCGGATAGCTGCGTTTCTTCCTTGAGCTCTCGAAGTGCCGCGTCCGTCCGGTGTTCTCCACGCTTGAGAATGCCACCCGGCAAAGCCCACTTTGATTGACTACGTGCGACCAGAAGGATTCGCTTTCCTCTGCGACAGATCACGGTGGCGCGCTTCTTCAAACCGAACTCCCACTGTTTTCCATGGCGTCTTCGCGAAGCGCATTCGATGCGCCAGCCTATCGTGCAGTGCTCGATTAGCTGCGTATGCTAATACAGAACAGCGCGATCCGGCGGTTTTGCTAAACGGAAACGTTTTACCCACGACACTTCAGGCGTCATTTCATCAAAGCGTCACGGGAATCGCAGCGGTCGAATGCGTATGATAAGGTCTCGGCAAAGTGAATTTTTGCCCGACCCGAGGCCGACATGGATATGGATGGTGACTGGCCCTTGCCCCGGCTGAACGCTCCTTTCAGGATCAACCGGCGGCCGCCCGGTTCATCGCTGTCGAAAGCGAGTTCGATCGCCAGCACGTTCTCGTCACTGGCGACCCCGGTGGTGGCCGAAGCGGTGCAAAGGGCGAGAGAGCTATCCACACAAAGCGATGTCGAAGGGTTTCATCAGCTTCGCGTCGCGTTCAGAAAGCTCCGTGCGTTGTATTGGGCCTACTCCCCCTATCTCGGCGAGGAGGCGACTGCTCACGCCACCGGAGAATTCAAGCGCCTTGCCGCAGTGGCGGGCGGCACGCGTGACTGGGACATCGCTGGCGATCTTCTGATCTCCGCCCAGCAGTCAGGCGCCCCCATCGAACTGCTCGTGGCCGCGGCGCGCGAGAAGCGCGCACAAGCGGCACTGCATACCCAGACGATGATCAAAAGCGACGCTGTCGAGGCGTTCCTGAACGACGTCCTGCTTCGCGCGCAAACCACGCTGCAGTCGCGTTGCGACGATCTTCCCATTCGGGCGTTCGCCGAGAAACGCGTCCAGCTGGCGCAGCGCGCGCTTCAGAAGCGAAGCCTGCGCGTAGCACGCAGCGAAACTGCCCACGAGGAAGGTCTTCACGATGTTCGAAAGGCGGGCAAGAAGCTGCGATACCTGCTCGAGTTTTTTCAACCCGTTATCAAAGGCGGACGCGGTCGCACGATCAGGGAACTGACCTCCGTGCAGAACAAGCTGGGACAGTTCAACGATATTGCCGCAAGCGAGAACCTGATTCGCAGCGCATCATTCAACGAGGTTCCGCCCGAGGTCGTACAGCACTCTCTGCGCTGGCTGGAAGAGCAGAAGTGCCGGCGAATGCGTGCAGCATCGCGTCGCGTGCGGAACATCGTTGGCTGAGACCGGCTTGGCCGCCAACGCAGTGCACAGCCCGGCGAGTTCCTCTACGGAGATCTGACGATGTCAGCGATGGCAAAGATTCGAGGATTCGTCGTGGCACTGGCGTTTGTCGGCCCGGCGGCGCACGCGCAGACGGCCGACTTCTGGGGAACGCGTCTTCCCGATCAGCCGACGCAGTTCATCTTCGGCTACGGCTCGCTCATCAATACGCCATCGCGCGACGCAACGGCCGGCAAGCCGGTTGCGGCGATTCCGGTGCGCGTCTCGGCGGCATTCGGCTATGTGCGCAGCTGGAACGACCGCGCACGCTCAGGGTTCACGGCGCTCGGCCTGCGGCACCCGTTCGAGGGCGAAGCGCCGATGACGATCAATGGCGTGATCTATCCCGTTGTCGGCAACGACATGTCCGCGTTCGACGAGCGCGAAAAGGGATACGTGCGTGTCGAAGTGCCGCGCGCACTCATCGAGGCCGTGTCCTGGCAGCCATTGCCGGAAAAGGGGATTGTCTGGGTGTACGTGCCGAAGGCCGAAGGCAAGGCGCCGGGCGAAGGACTGCCCGTGGCGGACGCGAAGTTTCCGCTCGTCGAGTCTTACATCGATGTCGTTATCGAGGGCGGCCTCGAGTATGGGCCAGAGTTCGCGCGCGAGATCATCGAGACGACGCGAGACTGGAGCCCTTACTGGCTCAACGACCGCACGCTTGCCCGCCGGCCGTGGGTGTTCGACAAACAGTTCGCGAAGGTCGACGCGCTTCTCGCGGCATCGGCGCCCTGCTTCTCGCAGCGGGCGTTCTCCGAGGACTATGCGGCCGCGAGCGCCGCGATTACCAAACGTAAGGGCGACGCGTGCACTCGCCAGGCGTACGCCCGGTAGCCCGCTTATTCCGTCGATGCGCCTGCACGCGGATTGCGCGCGCGAAATGCGAACCAGCATACGGCAGCGCCGAGCCCGGCGATCATGCCGCCGAACGTGCCGATCCAGGCTATCCCGTAGTCGTTGGCGACGTGATTGCCGAACAGCGCGCCCGCGCCTATCGCCACGTTGTAAAGCCCTGAAAAAATTGAAACGGCGAGATCGGTCGCATTGGGCGCCAGCCTCAGCACCCACGCCTGCATGCCCAGGCCGAAGCAGATGATCGCGCCTCCCCATATGAACGAATGCACGGACAAGGTAACGATACTGAGCGAGCAAGGGAAAAGTATCAGCAGACAGGCGGCGATCGTCAGCACGGCGCCTTGCATGAAGCGGTTCGGCTGATGCGGGTAGAGCCGGTTGAAACAGAGCGCGGCAGGAATCCCCGCTGCGCCGAACAACGTCAGGATGAAGGTGATGCGGCTGTTGCTGGCGTGATTGACGTGCTGGATAAACGGTTCGACATAGGTGTACGCGGTGAAATGAGCCGTGACCAGCAGCAGCGTGACCAGATAGAGGCACATCAGCGTCGGGTTTCGGAGCAGAACGGGCACGCTGCGCAGCGAGCCCGCCTGCTCGCTTGGAAGCAACGGCAGCGTTGCGCGCAGCAGTAACAGCACGGCAACGGCGGCAATGGCGATCACCTGGAATGTCATCCGCCAACCCAACGCTTCGCCGATCATCCGTCCGATCGGAATGCCCGCCACCATCGCCAGCGACGTTCCCGTTGCAAGCAGTCCGAGCGCGCGGCTCTTTTTGTCGGCAGGCGCCAGCCTGACGACCAGCGAGACGGATATCGACCAGAAGATCGCGTGTGCGCAGGCAATGCCGAGTCTTCCGATGACGAGCACGGAAAAATTCCACGCGACGCCCGTCACGATATGGCAGCCGACGAAGAGCAGCAGCACCCACGTGAGCAGCTTGCGACGTTCGACATGGCGCGTGAGGACGGTCAACGGCAACGATACGAGCGCCACAGCCCATGCATAGATGGTCAGCATGATGCCGACATCGGTCGGCGGCATGGAGAGGCTTTCGCCGATCGAACTGAGCAATGCGACGGGAACGAATTCGGTGGTGTTGAAAATGAAGGCCGACAGCGCGAGCGCCAGCACGCCCCACCACGAATGTTTTGCTGCAACGGAATCAGGAGTTGACATTGCCGGATTGGCAAACAGGACAAAGTAGCGCGGAACGGCTGGCCCGAACCGCACTGCACGTGCGATGAACCACGGGTCTGCCGTCCAAGAAAAAGCCCGCACTGCGGCGGGCAAGAATCCATATCAGGAGGATATGGAGGAGACGGCGTTCAGTATAAACCCTTACATCGTCATCATGGAAACTCTTCCTCGATGCCTTATGCCGGCGCTGTCATGATCTCGGCGGCGTTTCAACCGCGAGGCCCGTATCCGGGTTCAGAAAAAGCTTGCGTGGATAGTGGCTCTCACCCCGGCGATTGAAGTCGAACATGCCCATGATGCTGCCCGCTCCGGCATCGAACGATCCGCCACCGATGCGGCGTCCATCGAGCCAGTTGTCTTCGATGAAGCGCACGACCGACGACTGATCGATCAGCGTGTGGTCGACGAAATTCTCCTTCGCCCACGGAGAGATCACGATAAACGGGATGCGCGTGCCCGGACCGCAGCGGCCGTTCACGGGCTTGCCCTTCACGCCGTCGAATGCCGAGCCCGTTCCGCAGATGCCCGGGCCATTCAGCTGATCGGCGACGGAGTCGTACGATGCGCTCGTCGGCATGGCGTACGCGTGGTCATACCAACCGTCGGAGTCATCCCACGCGACGATCACGGCTGTCGACTCCCACTCCTTCTGTTGCTGCAGGAAGTTGACGACCTTCGTCACGAACGCCTGCTCGTCGAGCGGATCCGAATAGCCAGCATGACCGTCCTGATAAGCGGGCGCCTTGAGAAAGTTCACGGCCGGGAAATTCCCCGCCTTTACCGCGTCGAAGAAGTCGTCGGTATCGTACTGGTGATTCGCGGGGTCCTGCGTATGGCCATCCTTCTGCGTGCTGTGGCCGACCGCGGAGAGCGAGCTAGGGCGCAGATGCTTCGGATTCGATGTGGACGCGTAGTACTGGAACCAGTTGTGGTGCGGAATGTAGTCAGCCGTGGCCGAGCCCACGACATTCGACAGCGTGCTGCGCTTGCACCCCGTCGTCCCGTTGCTGTTCGTCGTCGCCAGGTTGAAGCCGCCCATGAAGCCGCCCCACGAGATATCGCGGGCATTCAGCAGATCGCCGATGTTCGTGCCGCTCATCAGGGCCGTATCGGTCGTGCTCGAGCACAGGTCGTTGGCGGGATCGACGTCGTTGATCATGGTGAATCCGCCCTGGCCATCGTTGACGTAGTACGAACCCGCCACCGAAGGTTGCTTCGTCGTCAGCACGGCCTTCATGCCGTTTGTCTGTCCCGAGACGACTTCGAGCGCGCCCGGCGTCGAAGGCCCGTATGTCGACGTATAGGCGTTGTCGCTCATCGCGAACCGCTGCGCGTAGTTCCAGAGCGCGGTGACCGTGTTGCCGTCGAAATAGCCCATTACCTGGCCAGCCGTGCCGAATGCACCGGCGCCACCCGTCGTCCCTTTGCCCGTGTACTTCGGGAAGAGATCGGCTGCGCCATTGTCATAGGCCTGTTGCTCCGCCGTGTACGCGTGATTCTGGTCCGCAGTCGCGGACTGCGTGCGATCGAGACGGAAGGGATTCGACTTGCTGGTTCCGTTGTCGGGATTCAGATTCGGATTGCTGGTCAGCAGGCTTCCGGACAGCCCGTTGATGCCCGGCGTGCCGGGCAATGCCTTGAATGCGGGCTCGCCGGAAGGATTGGTCGCATGCGGATAGGTCGCGAAGTAGTGATCGAATGAAACGTTCTCGCCATAGATCACGACCAGATGTTTGATCGGCGTAGCGGTATGGACTTCGTTGTGATGGTTCTTCTCATGATCGCGATCGTCGCCGTCTCCGGCGCTCCATGCGACCGATGACGCAAATGCGGCGAGGGTGATCGAACCGAGTGCTATCTGACGCCATTTCATATACGGCTCCTGTGGGGGGATTCGTATTGCGGGAATGAACCGCGTTGCCCTGGCATGGGGCAAGCGAATGCATCACGTCGTCGACGTCGTTTGCGATATGGCCGGCTAGGCGGCGTTGAGTCGAGACAAGCGAACCGATTAGAGCATCGGCGTATGAAGGCCCGACGTCAGAGTGCTTACGAAATATTTTCGCGAGTATTGAGGTATGGGACAGGCCGCAATTCTGCGGTGAATGAGGTAAATCGTACGTGCCGTGAAGGGGAGCACAGAACAGACGTCTCGCTCCCCGAATTCAATCAGGGGCGCCGCCGGGACGCCCGAGCCTTTAGATCTCACTCGACAACGCAACCGCGCGATCCACCATTTGCGGCGCGAGTCCAAGGTAGTTGGCGGGATCGGTCATGTTGTCGATCGCCGCGCGATCGAAGTGCCTGGTCACTTCGGGCAGTGCGGCGAGCGCTTCTGCAAGCGTGCCGCCCTTTTCGTTGACCGTCCGGCATGCGTCGTACACGATGTCATGCGCCTGCTGGCGACCCGTGTAAGGCGCCATCTGCATCATCGCGGCCTCGGCAACGATGAGTCCCTTGCTGATGCCGAGGTTGTGCTTCATCCGCCCGGTATCGACGATCAGTCCGCCTAATGCGAACTTCGCCTGATGCAGCGCGCCCGACGTCAGAATGAAGCTCTCGGGAATCGCGATCCATTCGGCGTGCCACGGTCCCGTCGCGCGCTCGAAGTCCTGAATCATCGCGTCGATCATCAATCCCGCCTGCTGGCGCACCGCTTTGGCTGCGGCGAGCATGAGCTCGCTCGAAATCGGATTGCGCTTTTGCGGCATCGTGCTGCTCGCGCCGCGTCCCTTGACGAACGGCTCGTACACTTCGCCGAACTCATTCGAGGCCATGATCATGATGTCGGTCGCAATCTTGCCCAGCGAGCCGGTGACGAGCGCGAGCAGATTGACGGCTTCCGCGAAGCCGTCGCGTGCGACGTGCCATGTCGTGGCGGGCACGCCGAGCTGCAACTCGGCGGCGAGTGCGCGCTGCACCTCGAAGCCCTTGTCGCCGAGCGACGCCAGGGTGCCCGCTGCGCCCGCGAACTCGACTACGGCCACGCGCTTGCGCAACTCGCCGATGCGCTGCTGATGGCGGTCGAACATCGCGAGCCAGATTGCGGCCTTATAGCCGAACGTGACGGGCAGAGCCTGCTGCAAATGCGTGCGGCCCGCCATCGGCGTATCGCGATGCTTCTTCGCGAGGCCGGCCAGAATGCCGCGCAACTCGCGGATGTCAGCATCGATCGAGTCGAGCGCGTCGCGGACCTGAAGCGCGACGGCCGTATCCATGATGTCCTGCGTCGTCGCGCCCCAATGCACGTAGCGGCCGGCGTCGCCGCACATGGCGACGAGCTGGTGCACGAGCGGCAGGATCGGATAGCCGACGATATCCGTCTCCTCGCGCATATGATCGAAATCGACGCGGTCGATCTGCGATTCGCGCGCGATCGTTTCGGCGGCATCGGCGGGAATCACGCCGACGTGTGCTTCGGCTTTCGCGAGCGCGACTTCGACTTCGATATAGCGCCGGATCAGCGCGTGATCCGAAAAGATCGCACGCATTTTCGCGGTGCCAAAGGCATCGCGAAACAAAATCGAGTCGACGACAGTGCTGGAAAAGGGAGCGTTACGGCTGTTCATGACGGTCCTGGTCTTGCAAGAAAATTGAGTCGAATGAGATATGCGCGATGTCAGCTGGCGAGCTGCGCGAGCCAGGGACGCAGTCCGTCCTTCTCTTCGAGCCCGAAGCCTGGCGCATCCGTCGGACGCACGCGGCCGCCGCCGACGCCGCAGCGGTCCGGATAGCCCCCGAACGGCTGGAACACGCCGGGATAAGCCTCGCAGCCGCCGAGTTCGAGTCCCGCCGCGACGTGCATGTTGATCAGGTGTCCGCCATGTGGATGCAGCTGGTTGCGATTGAAGCCGCGCCTTTCCATCACGTCGATCATCTTTGCGAACTCGGTGAGGCCATAGCAAAGGCCCGTGTCCATCTGGAAGATATCGAGGCCGGGGCGCATCCCGCCGAACAGCGTGAGGTTGTTGACGTCCTGCACCGAGAACAGGTTTTCGCCCGTCGCAATCCGGCCTGAATACGCTTCGGCAACTTGCCGGTTGAGGTCGTAATCGAGCGGATCGCCGATCTCTTCGTACCAGCGCAGCGCGTACGGCGTGATCGCTTTTGCGTAGTCGAGCGCGGTCTGCAGGTCGAAACGCCCATTCGCATCGACGGCAAGGCGCTGGCCATCGCCGACGACCTCGAGCACCGCTTCGATGCGTGCAACATCCTCTTCGAGCGACGCGCCGCCGATTTTCATCTTGAACGTTTCGTAGCCCATTTCCTGATAGCCGCGCATTTCGTCCTGCAAGCGTTTGACGCTGTCGCCCGGATAGTAGTAGCCGCCGGCTGCATACACGGTTACGCCTTCGCGATTGCCCTTGCGCTGGAAATGTCGCGCGATGGTCGCGTGTGCCGGCTCGTCGGCGAGCTTCGCGTTCAGATCCCAGACGGCAAGTTCGATGGCCGCCGCTGCCGCCGCGCGATCGCCGTGACCACCGGGCTTTTCGTTGCGCATGATGGTCTGCAGTACTTTGGCTGCATCGAAGAACTCGCCCGATTTGTCCAGCAGCGATTCGGGCGCAGCGGCTTCGAGGCGCGGCATCATGCGATCGCGCAAGATGCCGCTCTGCGCATATCGGCCGATGGAGTCGAACGCGAAGCCCGTAACGGGCTTTCCATTGCGGATCACATCCGTTTGCAGCGCGACGAGCGAAACCGTGTGCTCCGAAAAATTGACGTACGCATTCGCGACGTTTCCTTCGAGCGGAACCGACACTTCCCTGATTGCCGTTATACGCATTGCTTTTCTCCGCTGATACAAGAATTCAGATGACTTTGCCGACGGTCGTGCCGAACACACGGCGATACTCTTCGCGCGCGGCGTCCGGATCGAACTCGCCCGTCGACTTCGCGATGACCAGCGTCGCGACGCTATTGCCCATCGCATTGCAGATGCACACGGCCTGCGACGTGAAGCGGTTGATGCCGAACAGAAGCGGCAAGCCTTCGATCGGCAAGAGGCCCGATGCCGTCACAGTGGCCGCGAACACAATGAAGGTGCCGCCCGAAACGGTTGCTGCGCCTTTCGATGTGAGCAGCATCAGAATCAGAAGCCCAAGCTGCTGATGCAGATCGAGAGGAATGCCGTACGCGTTCGCAAGGAACATCACGCACAAGGGCATGTAGACCGATGTTCCGTCGAGGTTGAACGCATAGCCCGTCGGCAGCACGAGCCCCGTGGTTTGCCGCGAGCAACCGAGGCGTTCGAGCTTTTCGAAGAAGCGCGGCAGCGCGCTTTCGGACGAAGCCGTCGCAAACAGCAGAAAGATTTCGTCCTTGAAATAGCGCAGGAACCGGAAGACATTGAAGCCATACAGCCGAAGCACGATGCCGAGCACCACGACGATAAAGAACGCAAGCGACAGATAAAGCACCAGCAACAGATAGCCGAGCGAGAGCACCGCATTCATGCCGCTGCTGCCGATAGCGAACGCAATCGATCCGAACGCGCCGAGCGGCGCAAACTTCATGATGACATCGACGAACTTGAAGAACAGGTCCGACATCCGGTTCAGCGCACCTTCGACGCTTGCTCGCTGTTCGTTGTTGAGCATCAGCAACGCAGCGCCGAGTCCGATCGAAATGACGAGTACCTGGAGCAGCGAGCCGTTCGCGAAGGCACCGACGAAGTTATCGGGGAAGATCGTCAGGATGAAATGCTCGAACGACGTGGGGCCGCCTTTGCCGTATTGCGCGTGCGCTGCGGCGGCGGCATCGGCGTTCTGCGTGAGATGCATGCCCGTGCCGACGCCCGAGACGTTCGCGATGACCATCGTGATCGCGAGCGCGATGGTCGACACGACTTCGAAGTAGATCAATGCGCGCAGCCCGATGCGCCCGACGTTCTTCAGATCGCCGGCGGCGCCGATGCCGAGCACCACGTTCAGGAACACCAGCGGCGCAACGACCATCTTGATCAGCCGCAGGAAGATATCGCCGAGGATCTTCATGTCGACGGCCAGCTTCGGCGCGATGAAGCCGAGCGCCAGCCCAAGCACGATGCCCGCCACGATCTGAAAGCCCAGCCTCAGATAAATGGGCGGCCGTCGTTTGGCGGGCGCGCTGCGTTCGATGGGCGGGCTTCCTGCGATGTCGCTGTGCTGGGCCATTCCTGTCTCCGTCTGGACGGTGAGCGCGCCGGATCGCGCGCTCTATAATGTCCGTACATATTGAATAAGTACGGACATTATGCCTGGTGGTGGAGACCGTCAACCCAGGGTTACAACGGATGCCGCGCGTGCGGCGCGGCGCGAACCGGGCGCGGGGCGCCGATGGATAAGGCTCGCGTTACAATCGCGCCGTAGCCCGAAACGGCATGGCTGAGGCGAAAGAGCACACGCATGAAACCCCGATACGCGGAACTGGCCGAGGAACTGATCCAGGCAATCGGAGCAGGAAAGTTCGAGGTTGGGTCGTCCCTTCCGAGTGAAGTCGACTTGTCGGAACAGTACGGCGTCAGCCGCGCGACCGTTCGCTCGGCGCTGGAGCGCGTGCAGGAACTTGGACTGATTTCGCGCCGCAAGCGCGCGGGCATTCGCGTCGAGGCGACGAAACCGAAGGCGGCTTTCTCGCACAATATGTCGAGCGTCGAAGACCTCGTGCAGTTCGCGGTCGTGACGGAGCGGCATGTGCGCTCCGTCACGGAGTTGTCCGCGAGTCCGTCGCTTGCTGCCAAGCTGGGTGTCGATGCGGGCACGCGGCTGCTGCGCGTCGAAATGCTGCGCGTCGATCCGTCGAAACCGGACGCGCCGCTGTGCTGGACCGATGTCTATCTCGAGGCGGCGCTGGGTGCGGGCATCAAGCGGGAATTGCGCAACAGCACGGGATTGATCTGCGACATGGTGGAACGGCGCTTCGGCCGCTCGGTCCACAACGTGCGTCAGGAAATCAGGGCGATTGGCGTGCCTGACAGTCTCGCCGAACCGCTTGGCGTGAAGCCCGACTCTCACGCGCTGGAAATCGTGCGGCGCTATCTGGATTCGCGCGGACTCGTGTTCGAAGCGACCGTCAGCGTGTTTCCCGCAGACAGATATTCGTATGCGCTCGAACTGATGAGGCAGGGTTAGCGCGGCTCTTTGTCTTTGTTTCAATAGCAGCTGGGCAGATTTCCAACGGTTTCCATCGCGACTTTCCCCCGCGTTCCTATGTCCGCATCCGCCAATCTCGCTGAAACCCTGACCCTCGCAAAAGTCATGTCGCTCACCGACACGAAGACGTTTGCGCGAGGCAAAGCCTATTTCCACGACGGCGCGGTATCGCGTCTGCAAACGGATGAACACAGCGTTCGCGCAAACGTGCGAGGTACGCAGTCATACGCGGTCGAAATGCGTTGCGACTATGGCGGGCTCGTTTACTACTGCAATTGTCCCGTCGGCCAGAGTTCCGCTTTCTGCAAGCATGCCGTCGCAGTCGCGCTGTCGTGGCTGGAAAATTCCGGTGCGGAGGTATTTCAACCGGATGAAACGGAACGGAAGAAGCCACGCAAAAAACGCAAGACCTACGGCGAAACCATTGAAGAGTACGTTGCGACGCTCGACGAGAGCGCGCTTCGCCGCTGGTTGCTGGAAGCGGTCGATCGCGACGTCGCGCTGCGCGACAAGCTGCTGTTCGCAGCACGCTCCGCAACGGCCAACGATCTGCCCGCGCTAAAGACCACCGTCCGGCAGACGACGCGAGTCACACGGTTGTTGCGCTGGCAAGAGGCTCGCGAATATGCCGACGGTCTGCTGTCGCTGGCTGACATGCTGCGCTTACTGCTCGATGGACCTCACGCTGCAAACGTGATGGAACTCGCGGAGCTTGCCATCGAAGGCGCGGAAAAGAGCCTCGAACGAATCGACGACTCCGGCGGCTATGTCATTCCGGCCCTCCACGAACTGGCCGCCGTTCATCGCGAGGCCTGCGAGCGGACGGGGCCCGAGCCCGTGGCGCTCGCGGAGCGACTCTATCGCCTTCAGCGCGAGGATCAATGGGGCGTGTTCTCAGACATTTTGCCGGCATACGCGGACGCATTGGATGATGCCGGCTCGAGCCGGTATCGCGAACTGCTCGGTAATGATTGGGATGAGCTTCCGGCGCTTGGTCCGGGAAATGAATCGTTCGACCGGCGGCGCCTGCGGCTCTCGACCGCAATGAGCGCACTTGCGGAACAGGACGGAGACGTCGACATGATGATCCGCATTGCTGCGAAAGATCTGTCGAGCGCGTACCGATTCGAGAAAGTGGCGGAACTGTGCATTCAGCACGGTCGCCATGATGAAGCGCTGGCCTGGGCGGAACAGGGGCTCGAGGCGTTTGCGAAAAAAGCCGCTGCTCGAAGTTTGCTCGATATCTGCGTCGACGCGTGTTTGAAGCTTGGGCAACACGATAAAGCGGACACCTATGCATGGCAGCGTTTCGAGCAGCTTCCGTCTGCCGCTGCATTCGCCGCACTGTTGAAGGTCGCCACGGCGACGAACCGGCATGACGAGACGAGGGAACGCGCGCTCGCGCATTTGTGGGCAATCGTCGAGCGGGAGGAGTCTGCAGCGAAGCCAAAAAGCGGCCCGTGGTACAAACCGATGCGTACTGAAATCGTCAGAGTGCACCTTGCCGGGCACGACGATGAAATTGCCTGGCAGGTCTTTACGGGTGGCCCCATCGCGACGGAATTGTGCTCGGAAATGGCTGCCGTTCGCGGGCGTACGCATCCACGCGATGCCCTCGTCGTCTATCATCGCCTGCTGCCCGTCACGGTGACGCTAAACGCGTCGAGCGGGAAATACGACGAGGCGTTCGACATCGTTCAGGCCATTCGCCAAATGCGGATGAAGCTGGGCGAAGGCGCCGAGTTCGCCGCCGAGCTGGAGCAGATTCGCGCGACGTATCGAGCGAAGCGCAACTTCATCAAATTGCTTGCTCAATTGGCCTGAAACCCATGCAAGCACCCAGCGCCACCGTACCCATCTCGCTCGTCAACGGATTTCTTGCCGCCGCCGGCGCGCAGACGGACGTCGTGCAGCGCTATCTCGCGCAGGCGGGCATCACGCCCGAACTGCTCGGCGCATCGGGTGCGCGCGTGACGGAAGAGCAGTTCTCGACGCTCTATCGGATGCTCGCTATCGAACTCGACGACGAAATGCCCGGCATCTTCAGCCGGCCGCTGCGCAGCGGCACGCTGAAATTCCTCTGCCTCAGCCTGCTCGATGCGACGAATCTGGACACGGCGCTGCACCGCTTCGGCCAGTTCTTTCATATCGTGCTCGACGACTTCCGTTTCGAGTCGCGTCGCGACGATCTGATGGCACAGGTCGAACTGCGTCCGAACCCGGCGTTCGGCAGCATTGGCCCGCTGGGCCAGGAACTGACGCTCAAGCTTGCGCATGGCGTCTCGTCATGGCTGATCGGTCAGAAAATCCCGCTCTTGCAGGTCGATTTCGCGTGTCCGCAGCCGCCGCACGCAGCGGATCACCGCTACTTCTTCTCCGGTCCGGTGCGTTTCGGCTGTGACGCCACGCTGATGCGCTTCAGTGCCGCGTTTCTGGACATGCCGATCCGCCAGAGCAAGCGCAATCTGCGCAAGTTTCTCGCGCGTTCGCCGGGCGAGTGGATCTTCGAGTCGTTCAGCGAACTGCGGGTCAGCCATCGCGTGCGGCAGTATCTCGCGGGCGAGTTGCCGGATCTGCCCACCATCGACGAAGCCGCGAAGAATCTGCATTGCTCGGTGCGCACGTTGTGCCGGCGGCTGTCGTCGGAAGAAACGACGTTTCAGCTGCTCAAGGACGAGCTGCGGCGCGATATCGCGATCCGGCGCCTGACCGACACGCACGACGCGATTGCCGTCATCGCGGGCGATATCGGATTCGACGATCCGAGTGCGTTCCATCGCGCGTTCCGTCACTGGACGGGCAGCACGCCCGGAACCTATCGGCGCCCCGCTCAGGCTGGGTAAACCCCGGGTGGGGCGGGGCACCCCCCCGATCGAGTGGCCAGATTTGTCAGTACGTGGGCCGGTTTGGACAGTCGGTTCGAGGGATATGCCGGTACGATCGGCAGGTACGGTCACCGCTCGGTCTCTTCTCTTTTCGGGCGTCGTGGCAGTGATCCATTGAACGCCTGATTGGAAGAATCACCATGACTTACATCGCCCCTGTCAAAGACATGCTGTTCGTGCTCGAGGAATTGAGCGGTATCGACGAGATCGCGAAGCTGCCCGGTTTCGAGGAGGCGGGTCTCGAAACGGCACAGGCCGTACTCGAAGAATCCTCGAAACTGTGCGGCGAAGTGCTGGCGCCGCTGAACGTCGAAGGCGACCGCAATCCGAGCAGCTGGAAGGACGGCAAGGTCACGGCAACGCCCGGTTTCGCCGATGCATTCCGCCAGTTCGCGGCAGGCGGCTGGCAAGGCGTGCAGCATCCCGTCGAATACGAAGGCCAGGGCCTGCCCAAGCTGATCGCGACGGCCTGCATCGAGATGCTCAATGCGTCGAACCTGTCGTTCGCGCTGTGTCCGTTGCTGACGGACGGCGCCATCGAGGCGCTGCTCACCGCCGGCAGCGAAGAACAGAAACAGACCTACGTGCCGCGCCTCATTTCCGGCGAATGGACGGGCACGATGAACCTCACCGAGCCGCAGGCCGGCTCCGATCTCGCGCTGGTGCGCACGCGCGCCGAGCCGCAGGGCGACGGTTCGTTCAGGATCTTCGGCACGAAGATCTTCATCACGTGGGGCGAGCATGACATGGCGGACAACATCGTCCATCTGGTGCTTGCGCGCACGCCGGACGCGCCCGAGGGCGTGAAGGGCATTTCGCTGTTCCTCGTGCCCAAGTTCCTCGTCAACGACGACGGCTCGCTGGGCGAGCGCAACGACGTGCATTGCGTGTCGATCGAACACAAGCTCGGCATCAAGGCGAGCCCGACGGCCGTTCTGCAATTCGGCGATCACGGTGGCGCGATCGGTCAGCTGATCGGCGAAGCGAATCGCGGCCTCGAATACATGTTCATCATGATGAACGCGGCGCGTTTCGCCGTCGGCATGCAGGGCGTGGCCGTCGCGGATCGTGCGTATCAGAAGGCCGTGGCGTACGCGAAAGAGCGTGTGCAGAGCCGTCCCGTCGATGGCTCGGCGAAGCAGGCCGTATCGATCATTCATCATCCGGACGTGCGCCGCATGCTCTCGACGATGCGCGCGCTGACGGAAGCGTCGCGCGCACTCGCGTATGTCGCCGCATCGCACAGCGATATCGCGCACCACCACGCCGACGAAGCGACACGCGCCGGGCATCTCGCGATCTACGAATACCTGGTGCCGGTCGTGAAGGGCTGGAGCACGGAGCTTTCCGTCGATGTGGCGAGTCTCGGCGTGCAGGTGCATGGCGGCATGGGCTTCATCGAGGAAACGGGCGCGGCGCAGTATTACCGCGACGCGCGCATCCTGCCGATCTACGAAGGCACGACGGCGATTCAGGCGAATGATCTGATCGGGCGCAAGACGCTGCGCGACGGCGGCGCGGTGGCAAACAGGCTGCTCGCGGACATCGCACAGACCGTCGAAGCGCTGAAGCAGCACAAGGGCGCGGCCTTCGAGTCGATGCAGAAGCACCTGTCGCGCGGCCATGATGCGTTGCAATCGACGGTGGCGTTCGTCCTGGCGAATGCGAAGAGCGATCCGAACGCGGTGTTTGCGGGCAGCGTGCCGTATCTGAAGCTCGCGGGCATCGTGCTCGGCGGCTGGCAGATGGCGCGCGCGATGCTGGCCGCGCAGGCGAAACTCAACGACGACGCCTCGTTCTACAGCGCAAAAATCGCGACGGCGCAGTTCTTCGCGGAACACGTGCTGCCGCAGGCCGTGGCGCTGGAAGCATCGATCGTCAGCGCAAAGGGCGGCGAAGGGATGCTGGCGCTGCACGAAGACCAGTTCTAAAACCGCAAGAATCACATCCAGAAAGAAGCGGGCTTCGGCAGAACACGAAGCCCGCCGCCCGCCTCACATGTCCCTCCCGACGACCACCCCGTCGAGCCTCAACAGCGCGTTCACTCCACCTTCGCGCTCAACCCCTTCAAGCCTTTGATCACGACGAGCAATGCGCGGCCGTGCTCTTCCGAGCCGTCCCACGCGTCGACGATCGCATTGCGCAGCAGTTCGTTATAGCCCCCGCCCGAACGCCCGCGTGGCGTGCCTCCACACCGTAGAAACTGCATAGCTTATTGAATGACGCGCTCCGACGTATGCGTCGCCCTTTCGATAGTCGCAATCTCGACACGGTTGGTTGGCTTACCCCGGAAAGCCGCGCAATTTCGCTGGACGAGCGGGTGTCCGCCATCAACCGGCGTAACAGGTCCTGCACGGGAAATTCGCTCTTCGGGGCTTCCATTCCATGCATTATATCTATACATTAACGCTTATTGTATGGCCGCCATTTATCGCCGATGGCTCGCGAGGTTGCGAGTCGAAAGGCCGTCCCGAGGAAGTTGATGACACTGAAGCACCTACCGCCCACGTTCTGCTGGATCAAGACAGGCACCGAATCCAGCGAGGAACTTCCCACCACTGTTCTCCAGAAAGAATGGGAGCGGCGGCTGGGCGGCGGGCGTTTTCTGTGGGGCGTCGGTCAGCCGCTCGGCAACAGCGCGCAGGTCGCGGCGCACCGCACGGGTTCGCTGCTCGCGCTTTTTTCGCCGGCGTCGAGCAAGCCGCGTCCAGGTGGGCGCAAGCGCGAAGACATGGTGTTGTGGAATGCGTGGATCGACAGCGCGGGCCAGGTGCGGCAGCTGCCGCCGCACGCGTTCATCGTCAGCCGCTCCGTGCTGCCGTCGGGACGGAAGAAGGAGCAGCACTACGCACTGGTATGCTCGTCGCCTGCCGAACTGAGCATGGGCACGCGGCTGCACATCTATCCGGAGCATTTGCGCAGCGTCAGCACGGGCAAACCGCTCGGCGCCGCGCAAGCGACGGCCGTCGTGGATTGCATCGCGCGTGCGGGCGAACTGAGCGGCAAGCGCTATCCCGTCGCACTCGCGGTCGAGCTGGAAGCACCGTATCTGGTGCGCCTCACGCAGCCTTGTGTGCTCAAGGCGCGCGACTATGCGGAGGTCAACAAGGCCACGCGCGACGGAGACTTCGCCGCTTTCATCGATCTGGTCGGACGCTTGCGCACGCGTCCGCCGCAAGAGCGTGTGCGCGGCTTCACGCGCGACCTCTTCGAGATGCCGCCCGTCGAAGCCATGGCGGCATTCAACGCAGCGCATGCATTAGGAAGCTTCCCGGAAAAGACCGCTCGCGCGCCGGGCGCATAAAACCTGGGAACACTGAATATGCGGTACTCGTGCATAAAAAATGTGCGCGTTTGTTGTCATTCAGACCTGGCGTTCCGCTGCGAGCGGAGAGAAAATCGATAGCGCACGCCGGCGGTCGCGGCCGTGCAATTGTTTGGATCAGAGAATCATTCGCGCGCTGCGATCAGCAGGTGCGCAATCCCCGCTTTCGCAACGTCGAACCAGATGGAGGAATGCCTATGTCGGCAGTCGTGCACTCGCGGCAGGCTCAGGCCGCGAAGCGTTTTGTCGAAGCGACGCGCAACGTCGACCAGGCGTTTCGCGCCGTGCGCCGCGATTCCGAAGGCGGCTCATCTGTTGAGGAACACGCGGCTGCCGTCGCGCAACTGGATCGCGCGCTCGACGAACTCGCGCGCGCCGAGGCGCTGTTCGATTCGGTGGTTCGCATCGACGCGCGGCGGCGCAATTGAATCCGTCAGTCCTGGCTTCGCCCGTACGAATGGATTGCTGATCCCGTCACACCTCGAATCGCACGAGCAATGTCTAGTTCAATCGCAAAACTCGATGGCCAGGCGCGGGAACGCCTGATCGCGTGGATCCAGCACCGGATGGAAGAATTCGGCATCACGGTCGACGCGCTCCAGCGCTCGCTGGCCGAAGACGAAGAAAGCGCACGCGCCATCCGCTATCAGGATGCAATGGGTCATGTCTGGGACGGGCAGGGCGATCTGCCCGAATGGCTGCGCCGCGCCGTCGCGTCGGGCCAGAGCATCGACTTCTTCCGCTGCGAAGGCTAGAACGGTCTTCTGGGCTTCATACGGCGCCGCCGTCGTCGTGGCCTTCCGGCGGCACGACCTCCAGCCTGTAACCCACGCCATAAATCGAGCGGATCATGTCGTGATCCGGGCGCACGGTTTGCAGCTTGCGCCGCAGATTCTTCACATGCGAATCGACAGTGCGGTCCGCGACCACGCGGTGATCGTCGTACAGTTGCCGCAGCAGGTGGTCGCGCGAATAGATGCGGCCAGGCGTCGAATGCAACAGCGCGAGCAGGCGGATTTCGATCGGTGTGAGATTGAGATCCTTGCCGTCGAGCGACGCGACATGCCGGTCGAGATCGATCGCGAGGCCGCTCGTAACGGGCTCCGCACCGGCGCGCGCCGCGCCCGAGAGCGAATCGATGCGGCGCAGAATCGCTTTTACACGCGCCACGACCTCGCGTGGACTGAACGGCTTGCATACGTAGTCGTCGGCGCCGAGTTCGAGCCCGAGCAACCGGTCGATTTCGTCGACGCGCGCCGTCAGGATGATCACGGGCACATCCGAAAACGTGCGCAATTCGCGGCAGATTTCGAGTCCGCCGCGCCCCGGCAACATCAGATCGAGCAGGATCAGCGAAGGCGGATTGGCGCGCACGGAGGCGATCACGTCGCGGCCGTCCTCGATCACGTGCGTGTCGAAGTTTTCGGCGCGCAGATAGTCGGTGAGCAGCGCGGACAGCTTCGGCTCGTCTTCGACGATCAGCACCGAAGCGGGTGACCGGCTAAATGAATGGGCAAGTGAATGGTCAGTCATCTTTGGCTTCAAACGTAGCGAACCGCACGGCGATCCACAATCCTCCGAGCGGCGAGCGCAATGCGTCGATCGTGCCGCCATGCTGGCTCACGATATGTCTGCACAGCGCGAGCCCGAGGCCGGCGCCGCCGCTCTGGCGGCTGCGCGACGCGTCGACGCGAAACAGCCTGTCGAACAGATGCGGCAGCAAAGGCTCGGGCACGGCAGGGTGCGAATCCTGCACGTCGATGCGGATTTCGCGCTCGTGCCGGGCGACGGCGACGCGCACCTTGCCGCCTTCATCCGTATAGCGCAACGCGTTCTCGAGCAGGTTCTTCATCAGTTGCGTCAAACGGTAAGGGTCGCCGAGCATGATGACGCCCGCTTCGCCGATGTCCGTTTCCAGCGCGATCTTCTTGTCGGCGAGCCGGTCGCGGAACGATTCGGCGGCGGCCTCGACGACGGGTGCCACATCGAGCCGCACTTTCTCGAAAGACAGCGCGCCGATGTCGGCTAGCGACAGCTCGTACAGGTCGTCGATCAACTGGCTCAGCAGCGCGACTTCCGCCTGCAGCGACGCGAGCGTCGTGCGGTCGGGCTTGCGCACGCCGTCTTCGATCGCTTCGAGTTCGCCGCGCAGCACGGCGAGCGGCGTGCGCAGTTCGTGCGAAATATCCGCGATGAAATTGCGCCGTGAGCGTTCCGCATTGCCGAGCGAAATCGCGAGACGGTTGAAGTCGGCGGCGAGATCGTGCAGTTCGTCGCTGCCGGAATCGGGCACGCGAATCGAATAGTCGCCGCTCGCCAGCCGATGCGTCGCGAGCACGAGGCGCCGCACGGGCGCGAGCAGCACGCGCGCGAGCACGACGGCGACACACGCGGCCAGCAACGCGGCGAACCCGACGATGATCCACGTCGTGCGAACCTGCTGCGCCTGAAATTGACGGTCGGCGGAATGAAACAGCACTTCCGGCCCGGCGACGACCAGCCAGCCGATCACCTTGCCCTCGACGGTCAGCGGTTCGCGAGGCGTATCGGGCGGCGGCGGCGGGCCTTTCTGCAGCACGCTCTGCAGGTTCGCGTCGTAGACCCTGAACGGCGGATGACGGTTGCCCTGCGGGCCCGGACCCGGGTCCATACCCGTCCCCTGCATGCCGCGCATGTCGGGCGGCGCGCCCGGATCGCCCGGCGGCGGTCCCGGCTGCGCGCCGTTGCCCTGGGCGCCGTCGGGCGGCGGCCCATCGTGGGGCGCGTTCATATCGGGCGGGCCGGGCGGCATGCCAGCGTCGGCGAGTTCGGGAACGGCGGCCACGGCCGTCGCTTCGCTCTTGGCGAAATCCCAGCTGCGGTGTTGTGCCCAGGCGGCTTCGAGTTCCTGCTTCAAGCGGCTGGAATGCGATTGCGACTGGCGCTGCAGATAGCCGATGAAGCCGTGTTCGAAGCTCCAGCGAACGGCGAGACCCATCGTGACGGCCACGAGAATGCAGGCCGCCGAAATCGCGACGAAGAGCTTCGACGTGATGCCGACTCTCATGGCGAATCCCCGCGGCCGCCATCTTTCATGCTTCACACCCTGTTTTTCCCTGTCGACCAGTATGACGCGGCGACGGCGGGCGGCGCTCGCCAACTGGTTGCTGTCGATTTAGCTGTCGATTTGCTGTCACGCCGCTATTGTGACGCGAGCGGCGCAAGGGCGGCCGACCGTTCAGCAATCTCCACACATTCTCCTTATTTTTCACCGTCTTGCCTCCACAGTTGCTCTCTATCATGGGCACCGTTCAAATGGGAGAAGGACGGAGTACACCATGACCATCCATCTGCTCGTCGTCGAGCCCAATCAGGAAAGCCGCGACGTGCTGCGCTCGCATGTGCAGCAGCACAAGATCGAGATGTCCGTCCTGTACAACACGGAGTCGCTCGAGCGGCGTCTCGAAGTGGAAGTGCCTTCGCTGATCGTCATGCGCCATAGCTTGCCCGAGGTGGACGGACTGGCCGCGCTGCGGCGCGTGCGCTCGCTGGGCTACGATCTGCCCGTGATCATCGTCAGCCGCTCCGACGATGTCGTCGACAAGGTGCTCGCGTTCGAACTCGGCGCGAACGATTATGTCGTCGATCCGCACGATCCACGCGAACTGATCGCGCGGGTTCGCAATGCATTGCGCGCGGGGCCGCCGTCGCATGCGCCGCTGCATGTCGAGCGCGAGCCGATCTCGTTCGACGACTTCGAAGTCGACGTCGCCGACCGCGTGCTCACCCGCGGCGGCGTGGAAGTGCCGCTGCGCAGCACCGAGTTCGCGCTGCTCGTGGTGCTCGCATCGCACCCGATGAAAGTCCTGTCGCGCGTGCGCATTCTCAACATGCTGCGCCGCCATTGCAGCGTGACAGAACGCGGGCTGGACGTTGTCGTGTTCAGGCTGCGCGCCGCGCTGAAACTGTCGCCGACGGGACGGCAGTACATCAAGACGCTGCGCGGCGAGGGCTATATGTTCGCGCCTGATGAGGCGTTGCCGCGGCATGGGGTGTCGGGTGAGCCCGTGCGCGGTGATGAACATGCACGCCTGCTCGAGCTGGCAGGCCCTGTGGTGGCGGAGGAGCGGATGCGCTTCGAAAGCGCGGCGCGGCTTGCGCTGTAGCGAGTAGAAGGCGGATCGGGAGAGATACACATCGTGTTGCTGAAAACAGAAAAGCCCGCTCAAAAGCGGGCTTTTTCACATCTGCACGTGCTTCAAAACGATGTGCCGATCTGAAACTGAAACACCTGATACTTGTCGTTCTCATGCCGGATGAGCGGAAAGCCAAGCGAGAGCTTCAGCGGGCCGATCGGCGAAATCCATTCGAGGCCTGCGCCATAGCTGTATCTCAAACCGTTCGCGCCCGTGCTGTTGCCTTCGTTGCCCCAGACGTTGCCCGCATCGAGGAAGGTAAAGACGCGCAGCGTACGGTCCCAGCCGCTGCCCGGCAACGGGAAAGTCATTTCGACATTGGCGACCACCATCTTCGAGCCGCCGATGGAGTCGCCCGTCGACGAATCGCGCGGACCCAGCGAACTCGATTCATAGCCGCGCACCGAGCCGATACCGCCCGCATAGTAGTTCTTGAAGATCGGATACGCCTTGCCCGCGAAGCCGTTGCCGTAGCCGGCCTGTAAATTGAGGCCAAGAATGAAGCCGCGCGCGAACGAGTAGTAGTACTGGCTCTGGATATCGGCTTTGTAGTACTCGGTTTCACCCGCCGGCGTGCCGACTTCGCCGTTCGCCTGCAGCATGTAGCCGCGGCTCGGCACGAGCACGCTGTCGCGCGCATCGCGCGACCAGGCCGCCGTAACAGGCACGTTGTTGACTACGCGGCCGAATTCCTTCACGTAGTCGAGATACGCCTGCGGCGTCGATGAATCCGTGTTGAAGCGATCCTGCTCGATGCCGAGCCCGAAGTAGACGGTATCGATCTCCGAAAACGGAATGCCGAACTTCAGGTCCGCGCCAAGCGAGACGATGCGAAAGCTCTCGTCATTGCTGTAGTAAAGCGGATAACTCGTGCGGTAATAGACATCCGAAATGCGCCTGATGCCGTCGACGGTAAAGTACGGATCGGTCTGCGTCACCGAAAGCGTGCGATATGTCTTCGCTGTATTCACATTGACAGCGAGGCTCGTGCCCGAGCCGAACACGTTGTCCTGCGACACGCCCGCCGACAGCACCACCTTGTCCGTCGACGAGAAACCCGCGCCGAGCGTGATCGCGCCCGTCGGCTTTTCAGAAACCTTGACGTCGACATCCACCTGATCGTCGGAGCCCGGCACGGGCACCGTCGTCACGTCGACATCGGTGAAATAGCCAAGACGGCTCACGCGATCCTTCGACAGCGTGAGCCGGTTCGAATCGAACCACGAGCTTTCGAGCTGGCGCATTTCGCGGCGAATCACTTCGTCGCGCGTACGCGTATTGCCTTCCACGTTCACCCGCCGCACATACACGCGCTTGCCGGGATCGACCTGCAGCGTGAGGTCGACCGTATGCTTGTCGGGATCGATCTGCGGCACGGCATTGACGGTCGCGAACGCGTAACCGTACTCGCCGAGCCGGTCGACGACGGCCTTCGTCGTCGCCTTGAGCCGCTCTTCAGAGAAGCTGTCGCCGGGCTTGATGGTGACGAGCGGCTTCAGCTCGGCTTCGCGATTGAGCAGATTGCCCGCGAGCCGGATGCCCGTGATCGTGTAAGGCTCGCCTTCATGCAGATTGAGCGTCAGATACATCTCCTTCTTGTCGGGCGTCAGCGAGACCTGCGTCGAGTCGATCCTGAACTCCAGATAACCGCGATTCAGATAGTACGAGCGCAGCCTGTCGAGATCGGCGCTCAGCTTCTCTTTCGCGTAGAGATCGTTCTTCGTGTACCAGGAGAACCAGTTCGGCGTTGACAATTCCATCTCGTCGCGCAAGGTGCTTTGCGAAAACACGTGATTGCCGATGAAATTGATCTGGCGGATCTTCGCGTTCGGGCCTTCGATGACGGAGAACAGCACCGACACGCGTCCGCTGTCGATCGGCGTGGTCGTGGTCTGCACTTCCGCGGCATAGTAGCCACGCGTCAGATACTGCCGCTTCAACTCCTGTTCGGCCTTGTCGATCAGGGCCTTGTCGAAAGGACGGCCGCGCGACAGACCGACGGCACGCAGCGCCTTCGTCAGATTGTCTTTTTCGAACTCGTGAATGCCCGCGAAATCGATGTCCGCAATCGCGGGGCGCTCGACCACGCGAACCACGACGACGTCGCCATCCAGCGAGACGTTGACGTCGTTGAAGAGCCCCGTGTCGTAGATCGCGCGCACGGCCTGCGACGCCTTGTCGTCGGTGAAGACTTCACCGCGCTTGATGGGCAGATTGGCGAGCAGCGTGCCCGCCTCGATGCGCTTCAGGCCTTCGAGCCGGATGTCCTTGACGATGACGGAGTCGTCGGCATGCGCGAGCGAAGGTGTCAGGGTCGTTGCACAGACCGTGATCGCACTGGCGAGACAGATAGTTGATGCTCGTTGTTTCATCGAAGATCTTGTTGAGAACCCGCTTGAGTAGCGACAGGTTTCGATGCGCGCAAGGGCAACCCGGACGCGACCGACCGTGGAAAGCCGCGAGTATAGGAACGAGACCCCTTGCACGGGGTTACGCCAAACTTTCTGAATATTTGTTGCTTCGTGAAAGGAATGACGCAACGCCCCGCACGGGCGCGCGCTGCAGCGGCGGTGCCGTGCAGGCGGGGAAAGTTGCCGCTAAGAATCGGTAGGGCCGCGGTAACGCGTTGAAGGGGAGGTGGCGGTATCGTGCCGTCTCCACCAACCTTCGCCTCTTCGCCATGCTCGAACATATCGATCCCGTCGTACTGGTTGCTGTGTTGCGCGCCAGTTCCACACCGCTTTTCTCTGCCTGGATGGCACGGGCCTCTTCGTATGAGCCGTGGGTCGAGGACACACGTGCGCAACGTCGCGTCGGAACCGACGCGCATGCGAGCGCGGTCGAGGTGCTGCATGTCTGAGAACACAACGCACGTCGTCGATTCGATCACCGACCTTCAACTGTCGGAAGACGGCCTCTATCTGCTGCTGCACGGCAATCAGCCGACGACGGCCATCCATCGTTCCGTGCTCGATCATCTGCTGGTCGCGCTGCCGAATGCGATCGAACACTCGGACCGCGTGATCAACAAGAACGATCACATGGCTTTCGCGTATCAGAGCTACGGCTGGGAGATCGGGCGGCTCAACGGCACGGAGGTCGCCGTCCTTCGCTTCAGGCTCGCGGGCAACATGGGGCTGTCGTTTTCGTTGCCGCTCGAACAGATCCCGCCGCTGATCGAAGCGTTGAGCGGCGTGGCCGCATCGGCGGGCGCCGCCGTTGCACCCGTCAGAAGCGACGCAGTGACGTTGCAGTAAGACGCTCTGGACGCCTCTTCACTCGGGCTCGCGTCCGCCCGTCAATCAGACGCCACGATTTCGCTTTGATATTCCGCCAAGAAGTCCAGGGCCTCGCGATCAGGCCCATTGCCGCATTGGTGTTCTGCCTGCTGGCGCCCATGCCCGCTTACGCGCAACTTGCGGGCGACTCGGCCAGCGCCGAACGTCTGTCCGATGCATGGAGCTTGCGGCTCGCGCCGCAAATCGTCGAAACGCCGAATCGGCCGGATGCGAAGCCCGCGACGATTGCCCTGGGCGATACCGTCACGGGCACGGTCGACACCGACGTATCGCTGCAGGGCGCCGCCGAGCTGCGCCGCTATGGATTCGTCGTGAAAGGCGACGCGCTGCATTACGACTTCGACCGCGATACGGCCGATGCGTATGGCCGCGTCAGGATCGTGTCGAAAGGCGACGTGTTCGATGGGCCATACGGACGGCTGCGTGTCGATGCAAACGAAGGTTTCATCGCGCAGCCGAAATACCACTTCTATCTGAACAGCGGCTGGGGAAGCGGCGCGCGCGCGGATCTGCTCGATAACGAGCGCTCGAAGATCGAAGACGGAACCTACAGCACCTGCGCGTGCGAGACGAACCCCGCGTGGTACATCCGCGCGTCGCAGTTCACGATGGACAGCGGCGCGGACGAAGGCGTCGCGCATGATGGCGTGCTGTTCTTTCAGGGCGTTCCATTGCTCGCGAGCCCGTGGCTGTCGTTTCCGCTCGACGGCGCGCGCCGCAGCGGCCTGCTGTCGCCGACATGGTCGATGAGTTCGAAGAACGGTGTGGACATTACCGTTCCCTACTATTTCAACATCGCGCCGAACTACGACCTGACGATAGCGCCGCGTTACATGTCGAAGCGCGGCGAAATGCTGAGCGCCGACTATCGCTATCTGACGGGTGCATCGGCGGGTTCGCTTTCCATCGCGTGGCTGCCGAACGACATGATCACGCACGAGCGCCGGTATTCGATCGACCTCGATCACGTCTGGAACATCGGCTCCGGTTTCAGTGCGTACGTCAACTACAACCGCGTGTCGGACGCGAACGTGTCGACCGATCTCGGTTCGGGCAGCGCTTTCCCGACGAGTTCCACCACGCTCTATCAGCAGGAAGCGGGCGTCAGATACAACAGCGGACCGTGGTCGGTGCTCGCACGCGAGCAGCACTGGCAGTCGTTTTCCAGCGATACGACTTACAACCGCGAACCGCAGGTCAATGTCCGCTACAACCGTTACGACGCCGGCGGCTTCGACTACGGATTCGAAGCCGACGCAACGCGCTTCACGCTGTCGACGGACGATGCGACGCAAGGCACGCGGTTCGTGTTCAATCCTTTCGTCAGCTATCCGATCGTGCGGCCCGGCTGGTTCTTTACGCCGACCATCAAATGGCATTTCGCGTCTTACGATCTGTCGTCGATTGCATCCGACGCGCCCGCAGGCCAGCCGCGCAATGTGAACGTCAACATCCCGACGCTCACGCTGGATTCGGGCATGACGTTCGAACGCGCGGTCCGTCTCTTCGGAGGGTCTTACATCCAGACGCTGGAGCCGCGTCTCTTCTACGTCTACACGCCGTATCGAAACCAGACCTATGTGCCGCTGTTCGATACGACGGAAGCGGACTTCGGCCTGGGAGAACTGTTTCGCGACAATGCGTTTGTCGGCAACGACCGGGTGTCCGATGCGAACCGCGTGACGGCCGCTTTGACTTCGCGCTTCATCGACGCGGCAACGGGCGACGAGCGCGCGCGCTTCGTCATTGCGCAGCGTTACGATTTTCGTCAGCCGCGTGTGACGCTCTATGACACGGAAAGCACGGCAAATGTCGCGCGCACGAGTCTGATAGTCGGCAGTTCAGTGAAGGTCGGCGCGGGAACGAACATCGAGAACGCGCTGCAATACAGTCAGGCGAACAACTACCTGACGCAGGGCTCGATCGGTCTTGCGTGGTCGCCCGCGACGGCGCATGTGTTCAACGTCGCCTATCGTTACACGCGCGCCAACACGACACTCGATTATCAACCGGTAAACCAGATCATCGTGTCGGGTCAATGGCCGCTGGCGAAGAACGTGGCGAGCGTTGCGCGCATCAATTACGACATGAGCACGCATCGTCTGATCGCGGGGCTTCTCGGTCTGCAATACGACGCGCAGTGCTGGTCGCTCGCGCTGGCCTTCGAAAAGTACACAAACGCCACGGGCAGCACGACGCCGAGCACGGGCACGCGCGTGATGATGCAGCTTCAGCTGAAGGGCCTGTCGCGCACCGATCGCGGTCTGCTCGACCAGTTCAAGGCCGATGTGCCCGGCTATTCATCTGCGCCTGCCGACGAACTGCCCGTTTCGCGCTTTAGCGACTATCAATGAGCATGCATGAAGCCGGGAAATATTGTGTAAGGCACGCGCCGGATGCACGCTCGTTTCGACACGCAAATTTGATGCAGTATGTGACGCTTCTCAAAGACGTCAATTCGCCATGCAAGTGGTCGTCTGCCTGACTTCGTTCAATCGCACGGACTGCGCGCGAATCTCGATGGAGATCGTCAAACTGAACTGGCCGCGCAAGTGGCCGGTCGTGCATGCATGTGCGGACTCGACCTATACGCGCTACATCGAAGACATTCTGGTCATGCGCGAGCCCAGGCCGTTGACACGCGGCGCGCTCGATCTGCTCGTTGCGTCGATGGAGGCGGCCGTCACGAAGCTCAACGCGGATTACATCGTTCATCTCGAAGCCGATACCTGGATCTTCGACCAGAACGTGATCCTGCGTTATCTGGAACGACTCGAGAGCGATCCGCATGCGCTGATTGCCGCGTCGTCGTGGAGCACCGATCGCGTGCCCGAATGGACCCGCTCACACGATATACGGCGGCGCGTGCGCGCCCGTCTCGCACTGCTGCTGAGACGCGTCGGATCGCGTTATGGCATCCGCGACCGCAAGTCGCTGTCGACCCAGTTCTTCATCGCGAAGAGCACGCCCGCGATGCTCGATCTGATCAAGTCGCTGCGTGCCGGCGATGGCGACATCCTCGAAAAGCTGCTGTACGAAGCGGTGGTTCGCCGCTTTGGCCGCCGCGCGGTACTCGGCATGCACGAACGCGAACCCGTGCACCCGCAGTTCAGGGATGTGTGCGAGCCGCTAAGCCTTGTATGCCATCACTGGCCGAGCGCAGCCGACGCACCCGGCCCCGATGCGTTCGACCGCTTGCGCGGCAAGAAGGAATGGCTGCAGGCGGCGAGCTTGCGAACACACGGACCGCACATGAAGCGCCTGTTGTCGGAAGCGGATCTGCGCTATTACAACGGCGACGCAAAGCGCACGGGGTGAGCGCGCGCGAGGCTCTCATGCACCGGGCGAAGCTTTCGGATTCTTTGTCGTGCAGGGCAACTGCATGTTCCAAAGCGCCTTTACGTGTGCGGATAAGGCCTCTGAATATGCGTTGCTTGCCAGGTAATGGTTGGAAAGTTTTCATCCATCTCACGTGACAGACCCAAACCTATAATCGCGCTGCCATCGCATTGACGTTGCGCGGAACATGGCCCGCGACGTTGCGGCGCGGATGTCATCCGGGCGTCAGATCCACGTCATTCTTCGAGAGCAACAACCATGCAGCACGCTAACGAGCCGGTCTTGAACGTAGCGGTGACGTCGTCGCCCGCGTTGGGCGACTCGCTGCTGCTGATGACCGTCGCGCGCAATCTGCAAGCGAGCGGCAAGCGTGTCACCGTGTTCAGCGGACACATGGACGCGCTGCGCGCATGGTTTCCCGGCATGGATATTCGGCCTGCCTTGAGCGGCGACGATGCCGACGCGCTGCTGCGTCCATTCGATACCGTCATCCAGCTTCATGCCGATCGCCCTGTGCCGCGCCTCGAACAGCGTCATCCGAACGCAGTTGTGCTGGAGCATTTGTGCCGTTCGAGTTCGCCCGAAGCCATGGCGACGCGTCTCGCGCACTATTGCCGCGAGTCGCTGCGTCTGCCGCGCGCGGAGACGGGCAACGGTCTGGCGGTGCCGGCGGGGCTGACGCATCGCAAGCATGCGCGGCGTGTCGCCATTCATCCGACAGCGAGCACGGCTGACAAACGCTGGCTCGCGCCGCGTTTTCTGCGTCTTGCGCTCCGGTTGAAATCAAAGGGCTTCGAACCGCATTTCATCGTGACCGACGACGAGCGGGCCGATTGGGAGCACGTTCAGCAGCACGGCATCGGCTTGCCGCGTCTCGGCTCGCTCGACAACGTGGCCGCATGGCTCGTCGAATGCGGCTGGTTCATCGGCAACGATTCGGGTATCGGTCATCTAGCGTCGTGCCTGCAGGTGCCGACGCTGTCGCTGTTCATGCGCAAGGGCATCGCGCGGACGTGGCGGCCGGGCTGGGGCGCGGGCAAGGTGCTCGTCGGCGGCGCGTGGCTTCCGACGGGCCGTCTCAAGGAGCGCTGCTGGAAATACGCGCTGTCGGTGAACCAGGTGCTGCGCGCATTCGAGCAGCTTCGACGCGAGGCCGCCTGACGTGGACGCAAAGCTGCCAGCCAGTGTGCGCATCGTGTCGATCAGGCGCGTCGCGTTCATGATGTCGAATGCGCTCGGCGATACGCTGATCTCGATGGTGATCGTGCGGAACCTGCGTGCGAGCGGTGTCGGCGTATGCGTGTTCGGCACGCACGTTCACGCGCTGCGGCACTGGTTTCCGCATGTCGAGATTCATCCGCTGCCGCACGAGGACGATTGCGCCGCGCTGCTCGAATCGTTCGATGCCGTCTTGCAGATGCACAGGCATCAGCCGTTTGCGCGGCTGGCGCAGGCGCATCCGCATGTGATCGATCTGCACGACGTCGAATACGGCGACTGGACAGGCTGCATGGCGGAGCGCTTTGCGCAGTTCACCCGCACGCATTTCGGCGTTGCCGCGAGCACGACGGACAACGGCATTGCCGCGCCCGCGACGCTGAAGCATCGGCGGCACCGGCATCGCGTCGTCGTTCATCCCGAGGCGAGCACGGACGACAAGCGCTGGTCGCGCGAGCGCTTCATCGCGCTGGCAAAGCGCCTGCAGGCACTCGGCTATGAAGTGTGCTTCGTGATCGCGCCCAATGAGCGTGGGCGCTGGATCGGCCTCGAAGAACAAGGCGTTGCTGCGCCGGCATTCGACGATCTGCATGCGCTTGCGTGCTGGCTGTATGAATCGGGCTGGTTCATCGGCAACGACTCGGGCATCGGCCATCTGGCCTCGAATCTGTCGATTCCCACCATCAGCCTGTTCAGGCGGCGCGCAGTTGCCGAGCGCTGGCGGCCTGCGTGGGGCACCGTGCGCGTCGTGCTGCCGCGGCAATGGATTCCTGGTGCGCGGCTCAAGGAAAAGTTCTGGCGTCAGGCGTTGACGTGTCGACGCGTTGTCACTGTATTCAGGCAATTGGCGGAGCAGGCCTAAAGAACGCGCGATGTGTCCTGACATCGGAAGCGCGATGACTTGCCAGTGCCGTTTGGTGAAGCTCGAAAAGAAGCATGAAAATCGGATTGTCGTGCAATGCACTGAAGTACAGCGGCGGCCTCGAACGCTATGCGATCGAGGTGACGCGGGGACTCGTCGCCGCCGGGATCAAGCTGGCCGTGTTCGGCCGCGCATTCGATCCCAAGTTGCCGGAAAGCCGGCTCGTCGAACCGCATCTGATCAACGTTTCGTTTCTGCCGGGCAAATGGCGCGACGAATGGTTTTCGCGGCGCCTCAGCGCGATGCGGCGCGACGCGAAAGTGGACGTACTGATCGGCTGCAATCGAGTCGAAGCGTCGGAGATCGCGATTTGCGGCGGCACGCATCTGGGTTTTCTCAGCGCGACGGGGCGGCGCCCCTCGTTCTTCGACCGCCGGCAGATTGCGCTGGAGCGCCGTCAGTACCGGCGCGCGCGCTTCGTCGTCGCGCATTCGCCGCAGATGCGCGATGAACTGCGGCATCTGTACGGCGTCGACGATGCGAAGATCCGCGTGCTGTATCCGCCCGTCGACAACGGCCGCTTTTCTCCCGTCGCCAGCGACGAGCGCCGCGCGTTGCGCAAACGTTTTGGCTTTGCCGACGACGAAATCGTCTTGCTGTTTCCGTCGAGCAGTCACGAACGCAAGGGCTTGCCGCTGATCGAAGCGGCCCTGCGCGATCTCGATCTGCCCGTCGTGGTGGCGGTGGCGGGTCGTCCGCCTGAGCGCACGTCGAAGCGGCTGCGCTACATCGGCTATGTGAACACGATCGAAGAAGGCTACCGCGCGGCGGACTATACGATCCTCGCGTCGAGCTACGAACCGTTCGGGCTCGTGGGTGTGGAATCGGTGATGTGCGGCACGCCCGTGATTCTGTCGTCGAACATCGGCTGTCATGACGTGATCGCGCCGGAAGCGAAACTCGTGTTCGCGCCGAACGATGTCGACAGCTTGCGCCGCGTGCTGGCGCAGGCGGTGTCCGACGCGCGCGGAGAACGGCCGTCGATGCCGGCGTTTTCGCGCGACGCGGTGCTCTACGATCCGGGCCTCGGCCGCCATGTGACGGATCTGCTCGCGCTGGCGGACCAGGCGTGCGAGTGGCCCTGACGGGAAGTCAGCGAGCGTCCGCGACCCGGCGTGCGGACGGCGACACGCGCAGGCTGCGCAGCGTCAGCACGATCAGCGCGCCCATCACGGCCGCCGTGAACAGGTAGAGGCCGGCCGGCCCCGCGAAGGCCATCATCGCGGATGCGAGCGTCGGGCCGCCGCTTGCGCCCAGCGAAAAGATCAGCAGCAGACCGGCGCTGACGGCGATGCGCTCGTCGGCGGGAATGCAGTCGTTCACGTAGGACGTGACGACGCCATACATCGAAAAGGCGACGGCGACGTACAGATAGCCGAGTGCTTCGATCAGCACGCCATCGCGCGACAGGAACAGCAACACGCTCAGCGACCCGGCGAGCGCCGCGAGGCATAGCAGCACCTTGCGCCGGTCGAACAGATCGGCGAGCCGCGCGACGGGCCATTGCGGCACGAGCGCCGCGAGCAGCGCGAAGCCCATGAAGTGCGACACGTCCGGCACCGAATAGCCGACGCGCCGCATGAAGACCGGCTGCATCGTGTAGAACGCGCTGTTCAGCAAGCCCGCCGCGAGGCAGGCGACGACGCCGAGCGGTGCCCAGCGATAGATGGTCTGCAAGCCCGACAGCCCGCGCGCAAGACGCGAGCGGCCCGAGGCGCTCGCATGCGTGTCGGGCGCGGGAACGGAACCGGGCGCCGTGCCCGCGAGCGCAACGGGAATCAGCGACGCGGTGAACAGGGCGGCAACGGCGCTGAATAACTCGAAGCCGGCCGGGTCCGCGAGGCCGATCAGAAACTGTCCGATGCCGACGCCGAGATAGTTGGTGATCAGATAGGCCGAAAAGACGCGTCCGCGTTGCGCGTTGCTCGCCACCTGATGCAGCCAGCTTTCGACCACCGTGAAGATGCCCACGAGGCAAAAGCCCGTGATGAAGCGCAGCGAAGCCCAGATCGCGGGTGCATCCCACACCGCGTAGCCGAGCGCGCAGCACGCCGACGCCGCCGCGAACGTGACGAACGCGCGATGATGCCCGACGCGTCCGATCAGCGAGCCGCCATACAGCGCGCCGAGCATGAAGCCGACGTAGTACGAGGACTGCACGAAGCCGACGACGATCGACGGCGCCTGCTGCTGGATGAGCCGCAGCGAGATCAGCGTGCCGAGCAGGCCGTTGCCTGTGATGAGAACCGCGTAGCCGAGCAGCAGGATCGCGGTCGCGCGCAGGCTGCTGAAGGGAGGCGGCGCGGATACGGGTGCAACGGATGCAGCGAGCGATGGACCGCTCTCGACGAAATCGGCGAGCGGTTGCGTGTCGTGCAGGGAGAATGCGCCGCACGGCGAGGTCGCCTGATCGTGTGCCTGTTTCATTCGTACTCGATGTGGTTCGTCGTGCGCGGCACCCGGATAGCGACGTGTTGCGGGCTTCGTCTCGTCGAATGTAGCGGGCCACGGTGCGGCTGGCACAGCAAGAATACGACATTGGCTTGCAGTAAAGCGACTTTCTTTCGCTGGCCTTCTGTGGCGTTGCGCGAGCCGGGCGGTCAGCGCGATTCGCGCGACGGCGCTACCATGGACGCTCGCTGCTTTCCGGTTCTGCTGCAGTCTGCTGGAGTCTGCCGTGTAGTGATCGCCCTTAAAGGAGCCGCCGATCATGCCCAAGCACTTGAGCACCGAATTGCTGGACATCGCCTATGAGGAAACAGGCGATTCTCAAGGCTGGCCCGTCGTCCTGCTGCACGGCTTTCCATACGATATCCACGCTTACGACGCGGTCGCGCCGCTTCTCGCTGAACAAGGCGCGCGCGTGATCGTGCCGTATCTGCGCGGCTATGGACCGACTCGCTTCCTCTCTTCCGATACGCCGCGCTCCGGCCAGCAGGCCGCGCTGGGCGCCGACTTGCTGGCCTTGCTCGACGCGTTGCAGATCGAACGCGCGCTGCTCGGCGGCTACGATTGGGGCGGACGCGCCGCGTGCATCGTTGCCGCGCTTTATCCGCAGCGCGTGCAAGGGCTCGTGACCGTCAACGGCTACAACATCCAGGACATCGCGGCATCGGCCAAACCGGCGTTGCCGGAGAACGAACTGCGCCACTGGTATCAATACTATTTTCACGGCGAACGCGGCCGCGCCGGTCTCACGGAAAACCGTCGCGGGTTGTGCCGTCTGCTATGGACGCTCTGGTCACCCACCTGGCAATTCGATGACGCCTGTTACGCGCGCACGGCGGCGTCATTCGATCACCCCGATTTCGTCGACGTGGTGATTCATTCGTACCGGCATCGCTATGCGCTGGTGGACGGCGATCCGCGTTACGACGCGATGGAACGGCAACTCGCCGCGCAACCGCCCATTTCCGTGCCCGCGATTTCGCTCGACGGCAGCGCGGATGGCGTGATGTCGATCGGCGGATCGGCGCATCATGCGCCGCATTTCACGGGAGCGTATGAACATCGCGTCATCGACAACGTCGGGCACAACCTGCCGCAAGAAGCGCCAGCCGCATTTGCCGACGCACTGCTTGCCGTGCGAACGCGCGCGTGATCGAATCACGTGCGCATCGCGCTGCCTTTGCCGCATCCGCGCGCGCCATGTGGTAAGTTTTGACGGTTCAAATTCCGCACAGAAGAGCGTTACCTATGAAAGTCGCCGTGATGGGCGCGGGCGCGGTGGGCTGCTATTACGGCGGCATGCTGGCGCGCGCGGGACATGAAGTGGTATTGATTGGACGCCCGCAACACGTCGAGGCTATCGCGCGTCGCGGCCTGCGCCTCGAAACACAGTCGTTCGACGAACACGTCCGGCTTGCTGCGAGCACGCAGGCGAGCGCGGTGCAGGGCGCGAAGCTCGTGCTGTTCTGCGTGAAATCCACAGATACCGAAAGCGCGGCGCTCGAAATCAAGCCCTTTCTTGCGCCCGATACGCTGATGCTGTCGCTGCAGAACGGCGTGGAGAACGCGGACGAAGTGCGCAAGCTCGTGCCGCAGGAAGTGGCTGCCGCCGTCGTTTATGTTGCGACGGAAATGGCCGGACCGGGACACGTGCGGCATCACGGACGTGGCGAACTGGTGATCGAGCCGTCCAAAGCCAGCGCGGAAGTCGCGCAGACGCTGATCGCGGCAGGCGTGCCCACTGAAATCTCCGACAACGTGCGCGGTGCGCTATGGGCGAAGCTGATCCTCAATTGCGCTTACAACGCGTTGTCGGCTATCACGCAGTTGCCATACGGCCGGCTCGTGCAAGGCGAAGGCGTGACGACGGTGATGCGCGATGTCGTCGACGAGTGCCTGGCTGTCGCGAAGGCCGACGGCGTCACGATTCCGGGCGACGTCGACAAGGCCGTGCGCATGATCGCCGAAACGATGCCGGGGCAGTATTCATCCACGGCGCAAGATCTGTCGCGCGGCAAGCGCAGCGAAATCGATCACCTGAATGGCCTGATCGTGCGGCGCGGTGAAGCGCTCGGCGTCGCGACGCCGTCGAATCGACTGCTGCATACGCTCGTCAAACTGATCGAGAGCAAATAGAAAGGCGACTCTTGCGGAGCGCACCCGGTGAGCGCGTGCGCGGCCCGCGTCGCTGCTATTCGGCGTTCGCCAGATAATCGAACGCGACTTCTCCGATATCCAGCGTGAGATGCGCGATGACCTGACGCGCGCCCACCACGCGCCGCACGGGCAGATCCGCCACGGGTGCGAGCGCATGATGCCGCAGCTCGAGCGCGGCCGGTCCCGCCCACGCGCCGAGCACCGTCACGTCGCGCAGAAAGAAGCGCACCAGTTCGCACACGCGGGCCGAGCCGTCGACATGCGGGATCACTTTCAACAGATAGTTCGGCGTCTCGGCGAGCTTGACGCGCTCGGCTTCCATGTCGAGCGTCCAGTGCTTGTAGCCCATCGTGCCCGTCGCGATACGCTGCGTGCCGTAATCGAGCGTGCCCAGCAGCGTGTCGTTGCCGTCCACGCTGATGTGCGGGCGCGCGAGCTTCTTGGGAAAGCCCCAGATTTCGCGGCCTGCCGCGATCGGGCCTTCGTCGTCGAGATACATCGAATGCGTGTAGTTGCCGAGCCGGCCCTCCGTGTCGCGCACGGAAATGACCTGGCCGCTTTCCGTGTAATCGCCGAAGCCCGACGAATCGGGCATGCGGATGAACTCGTAGTGCACCAGCGCATTTTCGGGCTTGAGCGGTGCGGGTACGACAGCGGCAATCGCGTCGGGATCGCTTTCGTACGAAATAATGAAGTATTCGCGGTTCACGAATCGAAACGGCGGACGCGGAAAAGCGGGATTGTGTACGGGCATCGCAAAAGCATTTTTGCGAATCGAGTCCAGGTCCATTGAGGTTCTCCCGATGAGCAGCGCACACTGCGCGCGTCAATGGTAAAGCGATTGCGCACGCAGCGGTGTGTCCGTTCGATGGCAATCCGCGCGGCCGTGCTAGCGATGCGCGAGGATGTTCACCAGCTTGCCGAACGGATCGCGCACATAAAAGCGCCGTACGCCCCACGGTTCGTCGACGGGGCCGTATTCGATCGCAAACCCTGCGGCTTGCATCGCTGCGAACATGGCATCCACGTCGTCGACCTCGATCGACAGATCGGGCACGGGCGTGCCCGATCCGCCTTCCGTTGCAAAGCTGATCTGCACGGTCATCGGCTGGTTCGAGCCGTACGTACGAATCCAGCCGTGATCCATCAGCAATTCAAGGCCGAGAACTTCCTGATAAAAGCGCTGCGCCTGCGCAACGTCTTTCGCTTCGATATTCGCGACGATGCGGTTCACCTTCATTGCCCGTCCTCGTTGATTGAGTTATTGCAGCTGTGCCTGTTCTTCACGGTACAGAGCAATCTCTTCGGCCAGTGCTTTCGCCACGTGAGGACGTTGCACGATGCGATGGTAATACGCATCGACGGCAGGCCATTGCGCGAGATCGACGTCGCAGTGCCTTGCCCAGTTCAGCACGGTGGCCAGATAGGCATCGGCGACCGTGAACGCGTCGAGCAGATACGTATGCGCCGACAGGTGCGACTGCAAATAGTCGAGACGCCGCGCCACCTTTTGGCGTGCGTAATCATGTGGTGCGGCGGGATCCAGCAGCGGCACGAACACGCCCTTGTGCAGTTCCGTGCTGATGAAGCCGAGCCATTGCTGAAGCTTCGCGCGCTCCGGCGTGCCCGCAGCGGGTGCGAGCTGTGCCGCCGGGAATTGATCGGCGACGTACGGCAGGATAGCCGTGTTTTCGGTCAGCAGCCAGCCTTCGTCTGTGCGCAGTACCGGTACCTGGCCAAGCGCGTTGACCGGATAGAAGTCGGAGCCGTCGCGCAGCTTCTTCTTTTTCGTGTCCACCTGAATGAATCCGGCTTGCGCGCCGGCTTCGTACAACGTGATGCGCGTGGCGAGTGAGCACGCGAGCGGCGAAAAATACAGATCCATGACGACGTCTCCTGATCCTGGTTGTTTTTGTACTATAGTGAACAAAAATCAACGGCGTCAAATATTTCTATGCGAGACAGTACAAAAAACGAAAAGCGTGCGCGCGGGCGGCCTCGCGCCTACGACGCGGACGATGCGCTCAGCAACGCTACGGATGCGTTCTGGCTTGGCGGCTTTTCGGGCACGTCGCTCGATGCGCTCAGCGATGCGACGGGAATGAATCGTCCGAGCCTGTATGCCGCGTTCGGCGACAAGCACGCGCTTTATCTGGGCACACTGGACCGCTACGTCGAAGCGGGCGTGCACGGCATGCAGCTCGCGCTTCGCGACGACATTCCACTGGCGCAAGCATTACAGCGTGTCTATGACGCGGCGCTTGCACTGTATCTTCCGGCGGGCGGCGAGCCGCGTGGATGCTTTCTGATCGGCACGGCCGTTGTCGAGTCGAAAGTTGATGAAGCCGTGCGCACCAGATTGGCGCAAGGGCTCAAATCGTTCGACCGGGAGTTCGAGAAACGCATCCGGCGTGCGCAGACGGACGGCGAACTTGCAGAGGATGCGGATGCCGCGGTGCTGGCGCGGGTTGCATCGGCGATCTTGCACAGCCTCGCATTGCGCTCGCGTGCGGGCGATTCGCGCGCCTCGTTGCGCGCGACGGCGGCCCAAGGCATTGCACTGATTTGTGGCGCTCGCAACGATGACGCTGCAAAAGATGCATCAAGCAAGGGTGCGCGCAAACCGATAAAGAAATAATGGTTTGACTGCCACTTTATGCGCCCTTCATGAAACCGGCTGGTACAGCGTTTGCGCTATTCAGCGTGTACTACCTACTTCATGGAGGAAGTCATGAAACTGCTCAAGCAAGCTGCAATTCTCGCTGCCGTGATGGGTGTTTCCGCTACGGCTTTCGCGCAAACGGCCGTTCAGCCGGACCAGCCGGCGACGCGCGGCGAAGTGAGGCAGGATCTGATGAACGTCGAGAGCGAGGGCTATCGTCCGGGCGACGGAGACCGCACGAATTACCCTGCAAACGCGCAGGCCGCGGAACGCCAGCTGTCCGGTGAGCAAGGCCAGAGCGAAAGCTACGGTGGTGTGGTGAGCGGCTCGGCAGCGACGGGCTATGCGCAGCCGATGATGCGCCCCCATCGTAAAGACGGGACGAAGGGCATCTACTTTGGCCAATGACGCAATTCGCGTAAGAGCCTGAAGCGCTTCTGAAGACCTGGAGCGTGTCGAGCGGCGGGGTTGCATGAAGATGCACACCCCGCCGCTTTATTGAACGTGTACGTCAGTTCGCAGGAATCGTGACGACGGGCGCCTTGCTGTTCGTGTCGGCTTCCGCGAGCGCCATCAGATTCTGCACGACGGTGAACGCGTATTTCGAATCGAAGTCCGCGCGGTCGACCCAGTACGTCGTCGGGCCGTAACGCACGGTGACGTATGCATTGGAGGGCGGCCTGTCGCCCGCTCGCACGACGATCGTCGGCCGCGTTTCGCCACCGACTAACGTAACCGTCGGCTTGGTCGAGCCGTTGCTGATCGAATCGCTCGGCACCTGCACCTGGGCGCCGAGATCGGTGAGGATGCCGAGCACCGAACGCGTGAGGATCGCGATCTGATCGCCGCCGTGCGACGACTGTCCGTAGACGATTTCAAAGTTGCCGCTGCTGGACTTCAGATGCAGCAGTTTGCGCACGAGCAGCAGATCGGGAATCGCGTTCGCTTCGGCAGTCGTCGTTGCCGTGCCCAACACGAGATAGACATGCTGTTCGTTGTTCTCGCTGCGCGATTCCACATTGAGTTCGCCTGCCAGCTGCAGCCGCCGCAACGCCTGGATCAACTGGAAGAACTGCGGAGATCCCGCGCTGTCTTCGCCGCCAAGCGCGGTGCCGTTCTGCAAACCGCCTATCGATTGCGCGGAGATGCGCAGCAACAGGTCGATCGGGATCCCGCCTTCGGCGAGAGGCAGCACGAGTGTCGGTGCGAGGGGACGAATGTATGCCTGCGCATACGCTTCGCCCGTGGTCGGCGTGAACGTGAAGGTCGGATGGTTCGAATACGACATCGTGCCTGTCGCCGACGCGTAGTTCGGTACGCTGCCCGAGCCTGCGTTGAGTGTCGATGACGCGGACGCATCGACGTTATACGCGGCGATGATCTGGCTCACGGTCAGGAACGAAGGTACATCGGCGTAACGCAGTCCGATCATGGCCGCGAGAATTTCGCGCTTCTTCGCTTCGCCGAGCGCGCGCGAGTAGTCGACCTGATCTGCTTTCAGCCGCGAGGGACCAATGCTTGTGCATCCCGCGAACAGGGTGAGCGCGCAACAGGCTAACAGGCCAGGCAGTGTTTTCATCGGAGTAGAAAAATGTGCAGGGTGGCTGGATGAATTACGTCGTCCCGGTAAAGACGTCCGTGGCGAGCCAGCACGTTGCATGCCGCGTTTCGATGCGATCCTGCCGGCACGCGTGGAATACGCGTTGCTCGATATGGCGAACTGCTAGTGCGAACGTCAGGGAGCACGACATGGGACGCATGACGAAAGAACAGCCCAACACGATGGATGAACCCGGTGGGCCCGAAGCGCCATTGCCTGCCGGCGAGATGCCCGTGAGCGAAAAGAGCGGAAGTACTGGGGCCGCGCGCAAGGACAAGGCCGCGCATGGCGCGCCAACCGATGCGGATTTCGAGCCTCCCATCGTTCCCGGCGATACGAAGAGCGCGCAACATCGGTAGCGCGATTGCGAAGAACAAAAAAAGCCCGCTCGAAAGCGGGCTGAAAATGCGCCTGACGCGGGGATCGCGTCCGGTTTCCTACAACTGTTGCTCGCGCAAGCAATCAGGCTGCGTGCGGCGTATTCGCTGTGTTGCGTGTGATGGCCTTTGCGTTGCCTTCGGCCATGTCGACCGCCTGCTGCACCGTTTTCCAGATGCTCTCGTAGAACGCGTTCGCCGTCGTGATTGCCGAGTTCATCGCGGACACCGCGGCTTCGGCGCCGGCGGGAGTGCGTTGCACGACGTCGTCGAAATCGGCGCGCACGGTGCCGATCTGCGTTTCGTATTGCGCAGACGCGTGCCTGACGATGGCCGCCTGCGTATTCGCGATGATGCCGTAGAGCTGCTGGTTATAGAGCGTTGCGCGTTCGATAACGGACAGATCGCCTCGACTCGCTGCCGCGACGCCGGGCAGCTCGCCGTTGGCGAGCGCATTGATGGCACGTTGCGTGCTGTCGCGCAAGACGTGCAAATTCAATTGAACGAGTTTCTCGAAGCCGTTCACCGCCTCGTTTGCGATCTGGAAGAACGTCTGGATACCGGCTTTCTGTGCGGCAGTCACTTCGTCGACGGTCGTGAGCATCGAAAGGCCTCGCAAGGTTAATACACCAAAGGGCCAACTGGCATCGATACGATCGAAGATCGACGCCAACTGGTCAGTCATATAGCGTTTGCTACCGCGTTTGTTACCGCGTTTGTTACCAGTTCTCAGCAGATTGCGGGAAATCGCATCACGCGGACATGGCCGGCGCGCCGCCCAGGCGGGCGAGCAACGCAAGGCCGCGATCCGTGAGGCGTGGCAGCGCGCTGGCCTGGGACATCCCGATAGTGATGAACTGGCGGTCCGCAAGCGCAAGCAAATCCGCTGCGTCGAAATCGGACTGGGTGGTTGCGTCCTTGATCAGCATGAGCGTCGCAAATTCGTGTGGGCTCAGCACGTGTATCTCCTGAAGGGCGCATGGCCTGCGTTCGCGGCATGGATGATCTGCTAATGCATTCGCGAGCGGCAAATATGATTGGAAGTATGTTTCCCGACCATGCTTATGGCATCGGCGGGGATCTAATCCTAATGCGTCGATTATTAAATTTCAATCGGAATTAACAAGGTACTGCGAACCCGATTCGTCAGAAGGAACGCCGGCAACTATTGCGTGCTTAAATCATCGAGTCCAGGAAAATACTGCCAGCCGATGCGAACGTCTATCAGCGCCACAGGCTAGCCCTTTTCCGACAAAGCCGCCGGCCGTCGATGCTCTGGCGGAGACGCACGAAAGCGTTTCCACCTGATATATTGAACGTACGGTCATGCTTTAAAACGTTTTACTGTGATTGAAAATGCGTTTTGAATCACAGATAAAATGGCGTTTCAAAGATAAATGGCACGGCCGCAGCCTGAATAAATAATATTAATCATACGTCGTTGAGCTTCTGATTAGCGGGATCCGATAAAACCCGCGGCATTCAGCCGCGTTGCGAAAACACCAATTCGATCGGCAAACGCATGGTTGCGGCCGTGTTCAGTGCGTCGGATACAGGCCATAAAAGCCCCGCCGTTCGCGCCCCTTCTCGTACGTCGCGATTTTCTCCGTGCTATTTTTCTACCCGTCAGGCTGCGCGGGAGAGGCAGCCGGCCGACGGACCGGCGCGCGCCGGCCGTTCGAATGGGCGACCTCCGCCGCGGCGGAGGGCTTCGCCGCCAAACAATGACAGGGCACAGGAAATGGACCGCTTCGAGGCAATGGAGATCTTCACTCGCGTGGTGGACGCGAACAGCTTTTCAAAGGTATCTGAAATGCTCGATTTGCCGCGCGCAAAGGTGAGCAGGACGATTCAGGCACTGGAGGAGCATGTCGGCGTGCGTCTGCTGAACCGTTCGACGCGCCAGGTGAGCGTCACGGAAGACGGCGCGCTGTTTTACGAGCGATGCGTGCGCATCCTCGCCGAAGTGGCGGACGCCGAATCGTCGCTGTCGAACAAGCGTGAGAGCCCGGCGGGCACGATTCGCGTCGATACCTCGGGCACGCTTGCGCGCGCGCTGCTGCTGCCTGTGCTCGACGACTTCTATCAGCGCTTCCCCGAGATCGACGTGCGCCTCGGCCTCGCGGACCGCAACATCGATCTGATCCAGGACGGCGTGGACTGCGTGATCCGCATGGGCATGCTCGAAGAATCGAGCCTCGTTGCGAAACGCATCGGCAGTGCGCGCATCGTCACGTGCGCGTCGCCCGCCTATCTGGACCGGCACGGCATACCGAAGACGCTCGAAGAACTGAGCGAGCATCAGGCCGTGAATTACGTATCCGCGCGCTCGGGACGAACCTTTCCGTTCGAGTACAACGTCGGCGACGAAGTGGTGAAGGTGCAGATGAAGAGCGTGCTCGCGGTCAACGACGGCTCGGTGTACATCAATGCGGGCGCGCTCGGTCACGGCATCATCCAGCCGTCGCGCTTCATGGTGGCCGAGTTGATCGAGCAGGGCGCGCTGCGCGAAATCCTCACCGACTACGCCAGCCCGTCGACGCCGTTATCGATCGTCTATCCGCATCGCCGCAATCTCAGTTCGCGGCTGCGTGCGTTCGTCGACTGGGTGTCGGAGATCGCGCACAACAATCCCGATCTGCGCATCAAGGACTGACGTGCGCATTGGCCTGCTGCGCCTGATGCACGCAGCAGGCGTGGCCGTTCAAGCGTTTTGCATGGGTTCGGCGGGATGCGGCGCGTCTTCGAACGCGCCCCAGATCGACTGATCGAAGTTGACGATCGAACCCGTCATCAAACCCGATTCATCGCTTGCCAGAAACGCGACGGCGCGCGCGGCTTCGGCGGGGTCGATCAGACGGCCGAACGGTTGCGCGGCGGCCGCCTTTTGCAGCCAGTCGTCGGCAGCACCGTGAAATTCGCGTTGAATGCGATCCTCGCCGTCCGACGCCATCCAGCCCAGATTCAATCCGTTCACACGAATCCGGTTACGCAACAGCGCGTAGGCCGTGTTTTGCGTGAGCGTCGCAAGTGCCCCTTTCGACGCGCAATACGCGGAGATAAACGGCTGCCCCGCCTTCGCCGACATCGAGCCGATATTGACGATCGCGCCTTCGATACGCTCGCGCAGCATCACGCGTATCGTTTCCTGCATCAGAAAGAACGGCGCGCGCACGTTGGTCGCGAAGATGCGGTCGAACAGCGCGGGATCGGTGTCGAGCACGGTGCCGCGATCCGTCAGCGCAGCCGCGTTCACCAGCACGTCGATACGGCCGAAGTGCTGATCGGTGGACGCCACAACGTTGCGGCAATCGTCGACGTTCGCGAGATCCGCCTGCACGAACACGACCTTCGCGCCGTGCGCTTCGCCAAACAGGCTGAGTTCGCGCGCTTTTGCTTCGCCTTTCTCTTTCGCGCGCCCGCAGATGACGATACCGCGCGCACCGCGTTCGACGAACAGCCTGGCAATCGCGGCCCCCAAGCCTTGCGAACCGCCCGTGACGATGGCGACTTTCGAATCGAATGGCTTCATGCACTGTCTCCGTCAATGTCGTACTGCGATGGTTAGTGGATACCTCGGCTTGATGCGTGGATTGCGTCGATGCGATGATGGCCGCTATGCCGACCACGACGAATCCGACCATGTCCGAGACACGCCGCCGCAAGACGAGCATGAGCGACATCGCCCGCGCGGCAGGTGTCAGCGAGGCGACGGTCGATCGGGTCTTGAACGGGCGTGGCGGCGTGTCTCGCGACAAGGAAACGCGGGTGCTCGAATGGGCGCGCAAGCTGAAGATCGATCGCGCGCTGGAGTCCGTGTCGGTGCGCTGGCTGCGTATCGCGATCCTGTTGCAGCAGCCGGTAGCGCAGTACTACGTGCATCTGAAACAGGGCTTCGAACTCGCGCAAAAGACCTTCGAAACGCAGCGTGTGATTTGCGCCGTCACGTACTTCGACAGCCTTGAGCCGCAGGCCGTCGTCGAAACGGTCGAACGCGCGACGCGTAAGGCCGACGCGCTCGTGATCGTCGCGTACGAACATCCGGACATCACGGCGGCGCTGCGTCACGTGAGCCACAGAATGCCCGTGATCACGCTGGCGAGCGATCTGCCCGGCACAGGCAGGCTCGCGTATGTCGGCATCGACAACCGCTGCGCGGGCCGTGTCGCGGGCGAACTGATGGGCCGCTTTCTCGGCGATACGGGCGGCAAGGTGCTCGTGATGACGGGCATGCATGACTTTCTCGGCCATGAAGAACGTGAGAGCGGATTTCGTTCCGTGCTGCGGCGGCGCTTTCCGAACTGCGATATCGTCGAAACGGTGGAGAGCCGCGAACAGTCGTCGCTCACGGAGAGCCTCACGCGCGATGCGTTTCGCCGTTATCCGGATCTGCGCGGCATCTACAACATTTCGGTTGGCGACGAAGGCATCGGCAACGCGCTGCGCGCGCTCGACCGCGTGCACAAGACGATGCTGATCGGACACGAACTCAACGACACGTCGCGGCGTTTGCTGATCGAAGGCGTGCTCGATGCCGTGCTCGACCAGAACCCGGTCGGCGAAGCGTTGCATTCGATCGAAGTGATCCTGCGTCACTATCATCGCGATCCCGGCGTGACGTTGGCGCAGCAGATTCCCGTGACGGTGCTGCTGCGCGAGAACCTGCCGCTTACGGATTAGCTTCTGACGCAAGTGCTTTTTCGTGCGCGACTTCATCCCACAGATCGCGTATCCATTGACGCATCAGCAGCGATTCGGCCCAGCGGTCGGTCGTATCGTTGCCGTCACGCCCGATGATCGCGTAAGGCTTCGGCCCGAGTTCGCAGGTGAAGACGAGCGTGTCGTCGGGAGCGGCGCGCTGGCGCCATGATGCGAAACCGTCGCGCCACCAGCGTAGAAACAGATCGACCCACATGCGGTGCGGCTCGAAAGAAATTTCGATCTGCACCTGCTCGCGGCTCGCGACGCGCCCATGAAACGCCCACGAATGGGCAATGATTCGTTGCATCGCGGCTTCGTTCTCTTCGTTCACGGGCCACGCGAATTCGCGGCCGACGAGGTAGTGCGACAGGTCGCCGAGCAGACGCAGATCGGGACGTTCATCGAGAAGGTCGAGCGTGAAGTGCAGATCCGTCGTCATGCGGTCGCGATGCGTTTCGATGTAGACGGGAATGTCCACCTGTTCCGCGAGCCGCTGCCAGCCGTCGATCAATTCGAGCGCATCGCCGAGGCGGCGCGGCCTCACATCCGGCTGCAAGTCGATATGGTGCGCACCGAACTCGACAGCGTGTTCGAGAACCGGACGCAGCTCGTCGACGGTGCGCGGAAAGCATTGCGCTTCCATTTGCAGACCATATTGCGCGAGCACTTGCGAAAGACGCCGCGCATCTTCTCGCGATCCATACGACGTGCTCACGCCTTCGAAGCCCGCTTGCGCGATCATCGCGACATTCTCTTCGAGCGTGCGCTCGAAGCCGTCGGTATGACGACGTTCCATCGCCCATAACGATTGATACACGGCGAGCCGCTGCGTCATAGCGCCTCCGCTGCGACGAGTCCCTTGAGCTTGATGCTGCGATCTTCGAGTTGCATCGGATCGATGCACGCGCGCTGTCCGATCAACGTCTGCGCGACGCGCACGTCGCGTGCAATCTCGCTGACCTTGCCGACGCCGCTTGCGCCGACCAGCACGCCGTCGCGATCGAGCGCGAAGAAAATGCGCGACGTGTCGCCCGCTTCGCGCACGACGCTTTGCACGCCGAATGCGGGCATGCCGGCGATCTGAATCGTCATGTCGTACTGATTCGACCAGAACCACGGCACTTCCGAATACGTCTCGCCGCGTTCGAGCATGTTGCGCGCGACGATGCGCGCGTGGTCCTCGGCGTTCTTCCAGCATTCGAGCCGCATGCGCCGCCTGAAAAGACGATGCGGAAAGGAACACACGTCGCCCGCTGCGAAGATGTGCGGGTCGTTCGTGCGCAAGGTGTCGTCGACGGCGATGCCATCGGCGACATCGATGCCCGCCGCTTCCGCGAGTTCCGTGCGCGGCTTCACGCCGATGCCGACCACGACGCAATCGCAGTCGATCTGCGTGCCGTCCTTCAGCTTCACGCCTGTTACGTGCGTGCGGCCGAGCAGGCGTTCAATCTGCGCGCCAAAATGAACTTGCACGCCCATCTGCCGATGCCGTTCGATCAGATAGCCCGCGACCACTTCAGGCACGGCGCGCATCAACGCGCGTGCCCCCGCTTCGATGACGACCGCTTCGCAACCGCGCGCAACCGCGGACGCCGCGACTTCGAGCCCGATGAAACCCGCGCCGACAATTGCAATGCGCCGTGAAGGCTGCAGTTCGCCGGCGAGCACGTTGGCATCGCTGGCAGTGCGCAGCAAATGCACGCCCCGCAGTTGCGCACCCGGTACGTCGAGCCGCCTCGGTTCGGCGCCCGTTGCGATGAGAAGACGCTGATAGTCGATGCTGCCGCCATCGTGCAACACGACCTTGCGCGCGCCTCGATCGATTTGCCGCACGGACGCGTCGACCCGCAAGTCGATGCGCTGGTCGCGATAGAACGCGTCGTCATAAAACGCGCATTGCGCAGTGCTGCGATCGCCGAGCAGAACGGCTTTCGACAGCGGCGGCCTGTCGTACGGCGCCGTGCCTTCGTTGCCGAGCAATGTAATCTCGCCGTCCCAGCCGTTCTCGCGCAGCGCGGCGGCCGTGCGCACGCCGCATTGACCTGCGCCGACAATCACCATCGCGGTCTGTGTGCTCATGATGCATCCTGCACGGGAAGGCCAAGCAGAACCTCGCCGTCTTCGACGCGTACCGGATACGTCTTCAGATGCACGCACACAGGCGCGCTCTTTGCCTTGCCGCTTGGAATGTCGAAACGCCCCTGATGCAGCGGGCATTCGATCTCGCGATTCACGACGAAGCCGTCCGCGAGATGCGCATGCTCGTGCGTGCACCAGCCGTCCGATGCATAGAAGCCTTCAGCAATGCGATAGACCGCGTAGCTCGCGCCATCGTGATCGAAGCGCATCACGTCTTCTTCGTCGATATCGTCGGGTGCGCAGGCGGCAATCCAGTGAATCTTTGCATTCGTTTCGACGCTCATGGCTGTCTCCTCCAATTTGTTGTTCGACGGGTCAGGCAGCGGGAATGCTTCGCTCGATCACATGCGTCGGATCCGTGCGTTGCTTCCACAGCGCGGGCAACATCTCGCGATACGCGGCATACACGCTTGGATACGCGGGCGGCAACTGGTCCTTGATCGCTTCGTGAAGGCGCGGCAGCGCATGGAACGGCACCATCGGCAGCAGATGATGTTCGAGGTGATAGTTCATGTTCAGATACAGGAAGCGGAACACGAAGTTGGTGTGCACGGTGCGCGTATTGAGCCGATGGTCTTTCACATTGACGGCGAGACCGGCATGCTGCGTCAGACCGAGCAGTTGATGCAGCCAGCCGCCGTAGAAGCGGGGCGTCCAGACGAACATCAGAGGCAGGAAGCTGTGCAGCGCGATCGCGAGTGCGATCGTGCCGATCACGACGGCCAGATAGATGCGGCACGACCAGATCATTTTTGGCTTTTCGCTGGCGGGTAAGAACGCATCGGTGGCGGCATCGACGCGGCCGAACGCATGACGCACGATCTTCTTGATTTCGAGCGTGCAGCCGACCAGCCCGAGGAAATCCGCGATGATGGGCAGCACTTGCGTCGGACGCGTCACCTGGATTTCCGGGTCGCGTGTCTGGAAGTACGTGTGCGTGTGATGGCGCGCATGGCTCCAGCGCCACCAGTAGCCCTCGCGGATCGTCATGAACGACGACAGGTGATAGAAGGCGTCGTTGATCCAGCGCGTCTTGAATGGCGTGCCGTGCGACAGCTCATGCCAGCGCGCGTCGCTCGAAGAATAGATCGTTCCGTACACGAAGAAAGCGGGCACGGCCCACCAGGTGCCCCATGTGAACGCCGCTAACGCACCCGACGCGATGAGCAGCACGAACCACGGCACGAAGTTGCGCAGGCCAGCTGCATCGTCGCGCTTCATCAGTTCCTTGAGCACCGCGCGCGGGATACGCGGCTGATACCACTGCTCCGCGATGCGTGCGTCGAACGAGGGATCGCTGGGGCCGGGCGCGGTGGTGCTGCCGCCGTCGACGGCGGAAGTCGAGGACATGAGGCGTCTCCTTCATGCTTTGTGATTGCGGGATTTCCTTCAGCGGGAGCTTCGGGAACTGATTCCGTTTGCACAAAGATAGTTGAAGGAGGGCGAAGCCTCACGTCGAAAAATGATGGCTTTCCATCAACGTGCGTCGAGCGGCGCTTGAGTCCAGGTGCGCGAGCAAGGGGCGCTTAAGGGCGCAGCAGATCGTATCCGCCGAACACGATGACGCCGCTCAATGCGATGAGGGCGACGGAGTGCTGGCCGAAATAGAGAAGCGCGGCGGCGGACCACGTGGTCAGACAAAAGGCGGCAATGCGTTTCATGCTGGTACTGCTCTGCTAAAGAACAACTGTGATTTACGGGTTTTCCCTGTATATCACAGGTAAGCAGAGTGCATATGCCGTGCTGCACGATATGAAAAACGGGCGACGTGGCCCTTTAAAGCCATGTCGCCTTATTGAAGCAATCGCGCGCCGTACGGTGCGCGTCGCCTTCAATCAGAAGATGTTGCGGATACCGACGGACACGCCCGTCTGGTTCGACGAACCCGGCAGTTCGACCGTCGCTGCGCCCGTGACCTTGTTGAAGTCGACAGTGCCATACACTTCCGTGCGCTTCGACAGCGCGTATTCCGCCACGGCCACGCCCGTGTAACGGTTGCCGCTGCCCGTCGCGCCGCCGCCGATCGCTGCGTTCTTCATGTGGTCGTAGTAGAACGCGCCCGTCAGCAGCAGTGCGGGCGTCGCTTGCCACGTTACGCCGGCGAACGGACCGTCGTCCTTGCGGCCCGAGCCCTTCAGTATGTCGACGCCGAGCGTGAGGTCGCGCTGCGAGAGCGTGCTGTCGACAAAGCCCGTGTCGTCCTTCGAATGCAGATAGCCGACGTAGATCTTTGTCGTGCTGAACGCATAGACCGCGTTCGCGTTGTAGATGGTCTGCTTGTTGTTCGAGTTGTCGCTGTTCTGCTGCACGCCCGCTGCGATGCTCAATGCGCCGAACGAGTACGACGCCGTGAAGCCGTACATGTTGCCCGCGCCGAGGTGGCCTGGAATCTGGCCGGAGAAACCGTTCGCGCCCGTCGAGGTCGAGTTCGTACCGAACGAGTACATCGCCTTCACGTTCAGGCCGCCGAACTTGCCGTCGTACTTCACGGCATTGTCTGCATAGAGACCCGCGCCGAGCGCGACGGGCAGCCATGCGTTTTCGAAGTAATTGCCGACCGTCAGAGGATCGTACGTGTCGCCGAGCACGTCGAAGAGCGGCGTCTTCTGGCGGCCCAGCGTGACCGTGCCGTACTGGCTGGACAAGCCGACATACGCTGCGCGATTGAAGAGGCGCTTGCTGTCCGACTGCGCGCCGCTTTGCAGATCGATGCCGCTTTCCAGCTGGAAGATCGCCTTCAGGCCATTGCCGAGATCTTCCGCGCCTTTGATGCCGAAGCGGCTATTGGTGATTGCGCCGTTGGTCATGAAGAGACGGCCGTCGTTGTTCGCATTCGAATGCGTGAGGTAACGAATGCCGACGTCGGCGACGCCGTACAGCGTCACCGAGCTTTGCGCGAATGCCGTCTGGCAGGCGAGAGCGCATGCCGTTGCGCCGAATGCGGCCACTGTCCTCTTGAATTGCCTGGTCATGGGTGGTGTCTTTTCATATGTTGAGAACACTGCATGAGCTTGTTGTTGTTGCGCGCGACGGGTGGCGGAATCGGCGCTTGCGCCGCAAGCGATCTCGCCGGCTTATGAATCTTATGAACCCGCGCGCACGGCTTCATGCAGGCAGGCGGACTTTTATCACATCAATTTGTACGACGCCGCGAACATGACAAGAGTGTTGCATTAATGCCTAAAGCGCCTCGATGTCGCGTTCATGCACAACGAAAAGGGCGGCCATGAAAGGCCGCCCTTCGGCAACATCGACCAGGACTTGCGCCGCTTATGCGCGGTCGATCGAGTACTTGCCCGGACCCGTCACGAACAACAGCAGCAAGCCACCGATGATGCTGATGTTCTTGTAGAAGTTGATCATGTTGATGTATTGCTCCATGCCCGTTTGCGTCCAGAAGTGGTGGCCGATGAACGCGGTGGCGAGCGTATAGAGCGCGAGCAGCAGTGCCAGAGCACGCGTCTTGAAGCCCACGGCAATCACGACGCCGACTGCCAGTTCCATCACGATCGCAATTATGGCTGCCAACGCCGGGACGGGCGCGCCCGTCGACGCCATGTATTGCTCGGTGCCCGCAAAACCTGTGAGCTTGCTCCAGCCAAACAGCACGAAAAGCACCACCAGCAGCACGCGTGCAACGAGCAGCAGTGCATCCTTGCGTTGTCCGATAAAGGCGTTCATGTTCGATCCTCTTTCAGTCGAGTTCAATTCAATTCAATCGGTCCAGGGCGTGGTTCGCTCAGGACCACAGTTCCGACACTTCGTTGTTGCGCAGGTCGAAGACGAGTACTTCCGCATCGTTGCCTTCGGTGAATTCGAGGCGGCGCTCATTGCGAATGCGCGCACCGTCGCCTTCACCCAGTTCGACGCCGTTCACCTTCACGCTGCCGCGCGCCACATGCACATACGCATACCGGTCGGCTGCGATATCGACGCCTGCCGTTTCATCGCCGTCGAAGAGACCGGCATATACACGCGCGTCCTGGCGCAATTCGAGCGAACCGTCCTTGCCGTCCGGGGAGAGCACCAGGCGCAACGTTCCGCGCTTCGCTTCCGCCGAAAAATTCTCCTGCTGATAACGCGGCGTCGCGTTCTTCACGGACGGTGCGATCCAGATTTGCAGGAAGTGGACAGGGTCGCTCGGCGAGTGATTGAACTCGCTGTGTGCGACGCCCGTGCCCGCGCTCATCAGCTGCACATCGCCGGGGACGATCACGGAGCCCGTGCCCATCGAATCCTTGTGTTCCAGTGCGCCTTCCAGCACGTAAGAAAAGATCTCCATGTCGCGGTGCGGATGCTTGCCGAAGCCGCGGCCCGCCGCCACGCGGTCGTCGTTGATCACGAGCAGATCGGAGAAGCCGACCTGCTTCGGGTCGTAGTAGTTCGCAAACGAGAACGTGTGGCGCGAGCTGAGCCAACCGTGTTCGGCGCGGCCGCGGTCGCTGGCGTGGCGAATGTCGATCATTTCCCTTCTCCTGTTATTAAATTGCGTTTGCCTCTCGCGACTCCGGCAACGCCGTTGTCTGAAGCAGTGATGAAAGTGTAGGTCAATCAGCGAGGCTATAATCTGCCTAAAACGGGAATCACTGTCTCATTTGAATTGACAATCCGGGCAAAGCGAGGCAAAAGACCATGCAGCTGGACGATCTGAAAATCTTCGTCACCACCGTCGACGCGCGCAATTTCACGGCGGCCGCCAACCGGCTGCAGCTGTCGAAGCAGTTCGTGAGCCGCCGCGTGATGGCGCTCGAAGCGAGCCTCGGCGTGCGGCTGCTGGTGCGCAATACGCGCAAGCTCGCGGTGACGGACCTCGGCTATGAGTTCTATCAGCGCGCGACGCGCATCCTCGGCGAAGTGGAAGACGCGGAGCAGGCGATGACGTCGGGCCGCTCAGACCCGCGCGGGCTGTTGCGCGTCAGTGCGCCGATGTCATTCGGCATGATCCATCTGTCGCCGCTGGTCGCCGCGTTTCTGAAGGCGAATCACGACGTGCGCGTCGATATGGAATTGAGCGATCGCGTCGTCGATGTGGTCGGCGAAGGCTTCGACATGGCGCTGCGCATCGGCACTCTCGCCGACTCGACGCTGATTGCGCAAAAGCTCGCGGAGATACGCATGGTCGCGTGTTGCAGTCCCGCGTATCGCAAGGCGCGCCGTCCGCCTGCGACCCCCGACGATCTCGCGCGTCATGCGTGCCTGCTCTATGGACAGGAAGGTCGCAGCGGCTGGGAGTACATCGTCGACGGTACGAGCAGGACGATCGAAGTGCGCGGCCCGCTGCGCGTGAACAACGGCGAAGTGATTCGCGATGCCGCCGTCGCGGGGCTCGGCATCGCGCGTTTGCCGGAGTTCATCGTGGCCGATGCGCTGACGAGCGGCAAGCTCGTCGAAGTACTCGGCGATTACGTCTCGCCGCCGTTGACGCTGTACGCGGTGTATCCGCAGCATCGTCAGGCTTCCGTGACGATACGCGCGTTCACGCAGTTCCTGCGCGACCGGTTCGCCAGGGCGACAAGCCGCTAACGCGGCGTCATACTCACGCCCGCAATGGCGTGGTACCGCGCCAGCAGCAATGAATGTTTTCGCAGATAATGCGCGTACCTTGCGGGCGCCAGCGTGAATATGCACGCTCGCACCTGTTTGCGGTGCGCACCAGCAAGGCGGATTCAATCAGACAGACCAAAGAGGGACAAACGTGGAACCTACCGAACCGGCCGGCCGTTCATGGCTCTGGCTCATCTTGCTGATCCCCTATATCGCGTTGCTGTGGCTGCCGTTCTATAACGACACGCGCCCTTCATTCGCAGGCTTTCCTTTCTTCTACTGGTATCAGTTTCTGTGGGTTCCGCTCACGTCGCTGCTGATCTACGTCGTGTACCGGGGCATTAAATGAGCGATCTGAATCCTGTGAGCCCGGTCGCGATGACCGTCTTCATCGCCTTCTTCGTGCTCGTCACAGTGATGGGTTTCATCGCCGCGCGCTGGAAAGCGGGCGACCTCACGCAGTTGCACGAATGGGGCCTCGGCGGCCGTCAATTCGGCACGATCATTTCGTGGTTCCTCGTGGGCGGCGATTTCTATACGGCCTATACGGTGATCGCGGTGCCCGCGCTGGTGTATTCCGTCGGCGCGTATGGCTTCTTCGCGCTGCCGTATACGATCATCGTCTATCCGTTCGTGTTCGCGGTGATGCCTAAGCTGTGGAAGATCGCGCATGCGAAGAACCACATCACGGCGGCCGACTACGTGCACGGCGAATACGGCGGCAAGTGGTTTCCCGCAGCCGTGGCGCTGACGGGCATCGTCGCGACGATGCCGTATATCGCGCTGCAGCTGGTCGGCATGCAGGTCGTGATCAAGGGACTCGGCGTGTCGGGCGAAGCACCGCTCGTGATTGCGTTCATCATCCTCGCGCTCTATACGTACACGAGCGGTCTGCGCGCGCCCGCGATGATCGCGTTCGTCAAAGACATCATGATCTATATCGTCGTGATCGCGGCGGTGTGGCTGATTCCCGTGAAGCTCGGCGGCTATGGTCACGTGTTCGATGCGGCCGACCAGTACTTCCAGGCGAAAGGCGGCGCAACGGGCATCATCCTGAAGCCGACGCAGTTCACCGCGTATGCGTCGCTTGCGCTGGGCTCGGCGCTCGCGGCCTTCATGTATCCGCACACGATGACGGCCGTGCTGTCGTCTTCGTCGGCGAAGACCGTGCGCAAGAACGCGATCTTCCTGCCCGCGTACACATTGCTGCTCGGCCTGATCGCGTTGCTCGGCTATATGGCGATCGCAGCCGGCATTCATGTGAAGTCGGCTTCCGACATCGTGCCCGCGCTGTTCGGCACGCTGTTCCCGTCGTGGTTCGTGGGCTTCGCGGCGGCTGCCATTGCGATCAGCGCGCTGGTGCCCGCCGCCATCATGTCGATCGGCGCAGCCAACCTGTTCACGCGCAACCTGTGGCGCCCGATCGTGTCGCCGGACATGGCGCCCGCTCAGGAAGCGTCGACGGCCAAGATCGTCTCGCTCGTCGTGAAGTTCGGCGCGCTGCTGTTCATCGTGTTTCTGCCAACGCAGTATGCGATCGACCTGCAACTGCTGGGCGGCGTGTGGATTCTGCAGATCTTCCCGGCTATCGTGTTCTCGCTGTACACGCGTCGTCTGAGCACGCCGGGTCTGTTCCTCGGCTGGCTGGTTGGCATCGTGCTCGGCACGGGGCTCGCCATTTCGCAGGGCCTCAAGCCTGTGTTCGCGCTGCATGTCGGCGGCTCGACGTGGCCGCTGTATATCGGCCTGATCGCGCTCGTCGTGAATATCGTCGTGACGTTCGTCGTGTCGATGGTCACGCCGAAGCGCGCGCACGCCTGATAGCGTCGTAGCTCTACGGTTCGGCCGAAACCGTCCGCGCAAGCGGTGCGGCTTCGGCCGAATTCTTTTCTGAAGCCGCCTTGCGTGCCCAATTCTTGCAAAACGCCTGTACGTCCACGCTGTTTTGGTAGGATGCAGCCTTTTCTGCCGATGGTGCGTTAGCGTGAGACAGTCGATACTGTCCTTTTTCCAGAAGGTATCCGCCGGGGCGTGGGCCCATGCGAAGCCGCTCGTCATGAGCGCGTTGCAACGTTTGCGCCATCCGACGTGGCGCGGCGTCGGGTTGTCGGTCGCCGCGATTCCCGCACTTGTTGTTCTTTATGTGCTGATCCTGATTCCGTTCACGCCTGGCATCGGGGACATTCGCAAGGCGAAGATCGAGCAGCCCGCGCAGATCTATTCGGCGGACGGCAAGCTGATTGCCGAGTTCAAGCCGACCAACCGAGTGTGGATGAAGCTCTCCGACATCTCGCCGCACGTCGTCGATGCGCTGATCTCCACCGAAGATCACCGCTTCTACGAGCACCACGGCATCGATTTCAGGCGTACCGCGGGCGCTGCGCTGCACACGTTTTCGGGCGACCGTCAGGGCGGATCGACGATCACGCAGCAACTCGCGCGCAATCTCTATCCTGACGACATCGGCCGCGCGCCGACCCTCACGCGCAAGATCAAGGAAGCGATCACGGCGTTCAAGATCGAAGCGCTCTATACGAAAAGCGAGATTCTCGAAACGTATCTGAATACGGTGCCGTTCCTCTACAACGCGTACGGCATTGAAATGGCCGCGCGCACCTATTTCGACAAGTCCGCCGACAATCTCACCGTGCTCGAAAGTGCGACGCTGATCGGCATGCTGAAGGGCAACAGCTACTACAACCCGGTGATCAATCCCGAGCGCGCGCTGGATCGCCGCAATATCGTGCTCGGCCAGATGGTGAAATACCAGCGTCTTTCGCAGGCGCAATTCAATTCGCTAAAGGGGAAACCGCTGCGCGTCGATTTCGAGCGGCAGACCGAGCCGCCCGGCCCCGCGCCGCATTTCGCCCAGCAATTGAAGAAATGGCTGATCAGCTGGGCCGACGCGAACGACTACAACATCTACTCCGACGGACTCGTCGTGCGCACGACGATCGACGCGCGTCTGCAAACCATGGCGACGCAGGCGCTCACATTCCAGGGCAATCAGCTGCAGTCGATTGCGAATGCGGCGTGGAATGCGCGGAGCGCGTGTGCCGGCCATCAGGACGTCTTCAACGCGTTCATCCGCGAGACGCCCGAATACCATAGCGCGAAAGACTCGGGCATGAGCGACGCCGATGCGCTGAAGCATCTGTCCGCCGATCGCGCGTTCATGAAGACGCTGTGCGAGAGCAAGACGCGCGTGCAGGCCGCGTTCGTCGCGATGGACCCGCGCAATGGACAGATCAGGGCGTGGGTCGGCAGCCGCGATTTCACGCAGGATCCATACGATCACGTGTCGCAGGCACGCCGGCAGCCGGGCTCGACGTTCAAGCCGTTCGTCTATGGCGCGGCCTTCGAGCAAGGCGCAAAACCCGACGATACGTTTCCCGATCAGGCCGTCGAAATTCCGCTGGCAGGCGGCGAGATCTGGCGTCCCAGCGACGAAGACGCGCCGAGCGGCCGTCCCATCACGCTGCGCGACGGCCTCGCGTATTCGCGCAATCGGATCACCGCGCAACTGATGGAGTCGGTCGGGCCCGCGAAGGTCGCGCGGCTCGCGCGCGCGATGGGCGTGCGCGAAAGCCCGCTCGACGCGGTGCCTTCGCTCGCGCTCGGTACGAGTCCCGTGACGCTGAAAGAGATGGTGTCGTCGTACGGCACGATCGCCAACGAAGGCGTGTATATCGCGCCGATGCTCGTCACGCGGATCGAGGACCGCAAGGGCGAAGTGCTCGCCGAGTTTCAGCCCGCTCACGCCGATCGCGTGATGCCCGTTGCGAGCGCACAGACCTTGCTCGACACAATGCGCTCCGTCGTCAACAAGGGCACGGGCTCGGCCATTCGCACGCGCTTCGGCATCCGCGCCGACGTCGCCGGCAAGACGGGCACCACGCAGGACAATGCGGACGGCTGGTTCATCCTGATGCATCCGCAGCTCGTCGCGGGCGCGTGGATCGGCTTCAACGACAGCCGTGTGACGCTGCGCAGCGACTACTGGGGGCAGGGCGCGCATAGTGCGCTGCCGATCGTCGGCGATTTCTTCCAGCGTTCGCTGCGCTCGCGTTTGATCGACCCGCGCGTGAAGTTCGCGGAAGAGCCGCCGCCCGGCATGTTCGATACGCTGCGCACGAAGCTGCGCGCATGGATGGGGTATCTGTTCACGTCGTCGGGCAAGACCGAGACGCCCGCGCCCGCACCGCGCGCGAAGCCGCGTCCTGCGCCCGCGCCGGCTGCACCTGCTGTGCAGAATGCTTCGCCCGTCTCCGAAGCATCCGCGCCGACCGACATCGAGCCGCCGCAGATCATTTCGCCTGCCGCATCGCAGCCGCCGATCCTGCCGTTGCCGGGTGACGCCAGTGCGCCTGTTGCTGCGAGCAGCGAAGCGCAGGCGCCCGCGTTTGCGTCGACGCCTGCCGCAAATCCCGCGAGTGCGCCTGCATCGCAGCCTTGATTCAAGGCCCGCAATCAAAGCTCATTTCTTCGCCTTGCGTTTAGGCGAAGAAGCGGGCGAAGAAGCGGGCGCAGGCGGCGCGGAAGGCTCGACGATCGGATAGGTGTGCGGCGTGTAATAGCGTCCAATCGGTTCGCGCCCATTGAACTTCTCGAAGTACTCGTGCCAATAGTTGGCCGCGGCCCATATCGCTTCAGGGCATGACGCGCGCGACTCGAGCCCCGGCGTCAGATCGAAATTCGCAGCGGCGCAGACGGTTTCGATCATGCAGGTCGACGGCAAGCCGTAGTTGTCATGCAGCGGATTGGGCGTGCGTGCCGCGCCCCACGCATAGGCGAGCCAGCGCAGCACATGTTCGAGCGCATCGAGCGTGGCACGCGACTGCTCGAAGCTCGATACTTTATCGATCACCTTCGCTTGCGGAACGGGTAGCGCGATGACGGCGATATTCGGAAAGCGCGCCGTGTCGTCGAAGTCCGTCAAAGGCCGCGCGACCACGCCGTTCACGCGTGCCGCGAACGCGGGCCCTTCCGGCTGATGCAGCGGTACATGCAACGCTTCGGCGTTCTTGAGCGTCGCGCCGCCGAGACGCACGAGAATCGATTCGGACCAGAACGACGGCAGCATGTCGTGGCGCAGATGCGATTGCGCGATGCGTACGCGAAACGCCAGCGTATCGCTGCCGCCCAGCAGCACGACGTAAGTCCATTCATCGGGTCCGCCCGCCTGCATGTCGCGCACCGCGCGTTCGCCCCATGCGGTATTGCTCTCGCCGTCCGTGCGCTCGAAATGTGTGAACTGCGGATTCGATTGCGTCGTAGTGGATCGAACGATCTTCAGCATGCTCGTGCCTCGTTGTCGTTAGCGTGCGCGCAGTTCGAAGCGCGTCGTGGATACCGATTGCGAAAGCGCCTTGTCACTGGAAATGCCGTAGTACATGACCTGCATGTCGACGCCACTGCCGACACGCGTGAAAGACAGGATCGCGACCTGATCGCCGCGCCGGCCGAATTCGGATTTCAGCGTGAAGCGATGGTTCGGGCCGAAGCGGTCGGGCACGTCTTCGGGATCGGCATGACGCGGCCATGCGCTGCCGCCGCCAAAAATGCCTTTGACCGAATTGGCCGCTTCTTTCGCGGTGTCGAGAAAAGGCGTGCGTATCAGCCGTGACGGCGACGCGATCACTTCATAGAGCACCGTGTCCGTCTGCAGATCGCGACCCGATGCGACGCGTCCCCAATGCACATCGCCCGTGATGTAGACGACGGGGATGCCGTTGTCCGCAAGCCGGCCGATGGTGGCTTGCAACACGTCGAATTGAGCGTAGTTCGGCATTTCGGCATCGAAGGTCTTCTTGCGCCAGTTGCTTTCGGGCGGATCGATGAAGAGCGCTTGTCCTGAGGCGAGCAGGCCGACTGCGGGCCGCCCTGCCGCGTGCGCGTCGACGAGATCTTTTTCCCACGCCTGCATGGCAGCGACGGCTTTGGGGCCCATCAACGATTCGAACGTGCTGTCGCGATCGCATCGCATATCGACGAAGAGCATCTTCAACGGCTCGACGTCGAGGCGGATCGCGCCGCCCGCGCCGCCCGGCGCACCGCCGATCTGATAGTCCTCGTAAAGCGCGCGCGCCGTGTCGCCGAGCAGCTGGCGCGACGCGTCCGTCCAGGTATCGGGCAACTGCTTCTGTGCAAACGGGTAGTTGTTCCAGAACTCGTGATCGTCGGGAATGCACACCACGGGTGCGCGCTCCAGCACCGATTGCAACCCCGGCACACGCAATGCGCCGGAGAGCCAGTTCAGGTAGTACTTGTTCGCGAGCAGCCGTGCGCGGTCCGGGTTCTGATCGGGCACACGCTGCGAGAGGGGAAGGTCGAGATACACCTGGTCGCCCGCGAGCACGGTCAAATGCGGTTGCACCTTGATCTGCGAGACGATCGTGCCGAGCAACCCGTCGATATCTTCCGGTTGCGAATAACATGAGGACAGCAGGATATTGAAGCTCCCGTCCATCAGCGTGGGGACTTCTTTCGGCAAGGAGGTGCTTGCGAATTCGAACTGCTCGCCGCCTGCATCGATACGGATTTGACGAGGCCGCGATTCGTCAGGCAGCTTGAAACGCAGCACGCACTGATGATTGAAGGGCTGGCCCGCGTCGTCGACGCTGAAATCGCGGACGGGAGAGAACTGCGGCGGGTCGAGTGGAGCAAGCACTTGCCGGTCGATCGAAACCTGCGGCGCGGGCGGCACCGCTATGCCGAACATGCCGACCCATAGCTGCAGCAAACCGGGCCCGCTGGCTTGCACATAAGCCGTCAGCAGCATCGGCGCACCCGGGCGTGATCGTTTGTGAGCGTCATCGTCTTTATCGTCTTATGAAAGCCGTTTGTATGATTCGAATAAGACGAGGCTAGTCGATACAAACTGAATTGCAACCGGAAAACGCCGGGGCGGTGCAGCGCTCGTGAACGCGCTTATGCAAAACGCTCTTGCTGAAGAATGCGGATCATCGAATGGGCATTGCGTTGCGCCGCGTCTTCAAAGCAGTTGTTGAAGACAACATGTGTGCGGCCTGCGCGTTTCGCGATCTCGCGCACGGGCACCGCAATCTCCTCCAGTTCGCGGTCCGTATAGTCGTAGTTGAAGCGGCCCGCTGCCGTCGTGCTGCCGCTCCACGTCTCCGCGTTGCGGCCATGCATACGCACGATCACCAGCTCCGGCGACGTCGCTTCCCACACGGTATGCGCGCGGTTCGTTACGTCGGGCGCGTCCATCACGACATGCACGAGGCCGTGCTCGCGTTCGAACGCGAGCGTCGAGTCGCGATGCCTGTCGTCGAGCCAGCTGGCGTTGCGGAATTCGAATGCCGTCAGGTACGGCGCCATGCGGTCGGCGCAGTGCAGCACGTGCGCCTTGTCGCGCGGCGCGGTGGAGATCCACGGCGCAAACTGGAACAGTACGGCGCCGAGCTTGCCCGTTACGCGCAGCGGCTCGAGCGCTTCGAAGAAGCGCCGCCACATCTCGTCGACGAGATCGGGCGGCACGTCGCGGTAATAGAGATTCTTTTTGTCGTTCTGCGGAAGCAACGGCTGGATATCGGGCGGAAAGAACTTGCGTTCGGTCTGATGGCCGGTGAAAAGCCGGAATGCCTTCACGTTGAACGTAAAGTGTCCGGGCGTGCGCTCGGCCCATAACGCGCTGGTGGCGGCCGTCGGCATCGCGTAGTACGACGCGTCGACCTCGACCATCGGAAACTGGCTTGCATAGAAGCGCAGGCGTGCTTCCGCACTCGTGCAGCCCTTCGGGTAAAAACGGCCGGACTTGATGAGCGTCGCGTCCGTCCACGACGCAGTCCCGACTTCGATCGACATGATGTCTTTCCCGTGCGAGTCAGTGCGGCCATCGTACTGCATGTGCGGTGCCTGCATCGGCAGGCGGCCGCGCGACGCATTGGTGCAAACCCGGGTAAGGAAAATTTGCGCACGACCGTTATAGAAAGTGGAAGCCATTCGAAAAGCAGTCATTCCATGCACGCGGGTTGTCACGCGGCGGTCGGCGACGCAGAGTACATCCGGGCAATCGCCGTGCAGCGGAGCACTGATTTTCGAATGGGTCCATCGGTGTGCGGCCTGCGGGCCGCGTTCCGTGCGTATTGAGCACGCGTGTCTGCTACGCGCGTCTGCTACGCGTGTCCGCAAATTGCGTCCGCTTCGTCTAACCAGATTTAAAGTGCTACGATGCCTGGGTGACGACGATGGAGGTGGAAATGGCAACCTATGCTATCGATGCCGTACGCATTAACCCTATGACAGACCGCGTCACCCACGTCCGTTGGGCTCTCGTCAATCCAAAAACGAATGAATGGCTTTCGCCGCACGAGATCGTCGAAGTCGCCGACGTCGTGACGGCAATTCATGCGGGCAATGCCGTGTGGTCGCTCTTCACGCTGGGCGGCATGAATCTGCTGGGGCCGAAGATCAAAACGGTTTCGCACGCCGACGGTAACGACGGAATCGATACCGACATACCCGATGGCCACGTCGAGAAATTCATCGACGATCTGCCGCGCGTCTGACTGCTTCAGGCGCGCGATGTTCTGAGGGCCTTGGCCCAATTCCCGGTTAGCGCGCGGCCGGCCTGCACGCGGGCGCTGCGCGGTCGGCATCGTGCGTTGCGGCTTTGCACAAAATTCCTGCGCGGATTCACGCGTAATTTTAGCGCCGGCTCTTCTTAAGGCGCGGCATTCTTTTGCAACAGTCGATAATAGCGTCTGCTGTTGCGCGCGACGCAATGCGCGCTTCGCTCAGGAATAGCGGCGAAGCGATTCATTAAAGAAAAGTACTCCGCCAGACCAACGCGCATGAGACGGGAGACACTGCCATGACGCATATGTACGATGCGGGACTCGCCCGCTGCGAGGCCAATCATGTTGCGCTGACGCCGATCGATTTCATCGCGCGCGCCGCCGAAGTCTATGGCGACCGTCTCGCCGTCGTGCACGGCGAGATCCGCCGCACGTGGCGCCAAACGTATGAGCGCGCGCGGTGTCTGGCGAGCGCGCTGCAGCGAGCAGGCATCGGGCGTGGCGATACCGTCGCGGCGCTGCTGCCCAACATTCCGCCGATGATCGAAGCGCATTTCGGCGTGCCGATGGCGGGCGCCGTGCTCAATACGCTGAACACGCGGCTCGATATCGCATCGATCCTCTACATGCTGCGTCATGGCGAGGCGAAGGCGCTGATTGTAGATACCGAATACGGAGAACTCGCGCTGCGCGCCGCACGCGAGTGTCCGCAATTGCGCATTATCAGCGTCAGCGACGCCTTGCCCGCCGACGCGCATCATTTTCCGGCCGCCGTCGACTACGAAGCATTCCTGCAAGCAGGCGATCCGCAATTCGCATGGACGCCGCCCGCCGACGAATGGGACGCCATTGCGCTCAACTACACGTCGGGCACGACGGGCGAGCCGAAGGGCGTCGTCTATCATCATCGCGGCGCGTATCTGAATGCGCTCAGCAATATCCTCGAATGGGATATGCCCAAACATGCCGTGTATCTGTGGACGCTGCCGCTTTTTCACTGCAACGGCTGGTGTTTTCCGTGGACCGTCGCGGCACGCGCGGGCGTCAACGTATGTCTGCGCAAGTTCGATCCGAAGCTCGTGTTCGAGCTGATCCGGCGCGAGCGCATTACGCACTATTGCGGCGCGCCCATCGTACAGAGCGCGCTCGCGAATGCGCCTGCTGAATGGCGCGAAGGCATCGGGCATCGCGTGTCGACGATGGTCGCGGGCGCGGCGCCTTCGCCCGCCGTGATCGCCCGCATGAAGGCGATCGGCTTCGATCTGACGCACGTGTATGGCCTCACGGAAGTGTATGGGCCCGCGTCCGTATGCGCGAAGCAGGACGCATGGGACGCGCTCGACGACGACGAGCGTGCGCGCCTCAATGCGCGTCAAGGCGTGCGTTATCACCTGCAGGCAGCCGTCGACGTGCGCGATCCCGATTCGCTCGAACCCGTGCCGCGCGATGGCGAGACGATCGGCGAACTGATGTTCCGCGGCAATATCTGTATGAAGGGCTATCTGAAGAACGAGCACGCAACAGAGGCCGCATTTCGCGGCGGCTGGTTCCATACGGGCGATCTCGGCGTGATCACCGAAGACGGCTATGTGCGTATCAAGGACCGCAGCAAGGACATCATCATTTCCGGCGGCGAGAACATTTCGAGTATCGAAATCGAGGATGCGTTGTACCGGCACCCGGCTGTGTCGGTGGTAGCCGTTGTCGCGATGCCGGACACGAAGTGGGGCGAAGTGCCATGCGCATTCGTCGAACTGAAAGAGGGCATGGAGGCCAGCGCCGAGGAAATCATCTCGCATTGTCGCCAATTGCTCGCCGGATTCAAATTGCCTAAAGCGGTATTCTTCGGCGAATTACCGAAAACGTCGACGGGCAAGATCCAGAAATTCGAATTGCGTGCGCGCGTGAAGTCGTCGAGCGCAATCGATCAGGAGCCGGGAAAAACGTAGCATGCTTATGATGCAGCGCTGCTGCGCGATTGTCGCAAACGTAGAGCCCATGCCGCTTTCCGCACATATCGAAGCAGGGCTTCGGCACGCGATCGCGCAAAGGGATGCTAGAATCAAAGTAGTTCAGGGAAACGATCTTGGTTCTCAAGGTCGATGGCGAAATTCAGGTACGCACCATGCGGGTTTTCGCCGCCATTCAATCCGTCGAATAGCACCGGCATCTTCTGCCGGCTGAAATGGATGGATGCGTATTTAGGCTTCGCTGCCAGTGCGAAGCCTTTAATCTATTTAACGCGTGCTTATTGGGCAGCGTCATTCGAAACGTTATCGGCACGTTATGAAAGAGCGAGAGGAACATCGGACGCTCGACCTCGACGGTCAAGCGCGCGAGCGGCTGATCTTATGGATCCGTCGCCGTATGGAGGAATTCGGTATTACGCCTGAAGCGCTCGAAGCAGCGCTTATTGCCGACGCCGCCGTGCCTAGATACCGCGACGCATTCGGCCACGAATGGGACGGCACGGGCGACCGCCCCGACTGGCTTACACGCGCCATCAACGCCGGTCAGGATATCGAGCACTTCCGCGTCTGAGCACCGCGTTTGCGGGTGCCAGCATTTTTTCCTTTTCCGCTTTTCGTTCAGACGCCGCACGACTCTTTTACGGAGACGCCGTCATGTCCGCCACGACCATGCAGCAGAGCGCATATAGCAGCGAAGAATGGACGACGCGGTGCGAACTTGCCGCGCTATATCGGCTCGTCGCGCATTTCCGCATGACGGATCTGATCGACACGCACATCACAGCACGCGTGGCCGGTCCCGAGCATCACTTTCTGATCAACCGCTATGGCGTGCTCTTTCACGAGATGCGCGCGTCGGATCTCGTGAAGATCGATCGCGACGGACGCGTCGTCGAAGCGGCGGATAAAGTGGCCGCCGATCCGAAGCGCTATCGCGTGAATGCAGCCGGCTTCACGATTCATTCGGCGGTGCACATGGCGCGCCCCGACATGCGCTTCGTGATTCACACGCATACGTCGGCGGGTTCGGCCGTATCGGCGCAAAAGCAGGGCTTGCTGCCCATCAGCCAGCACGCGCTGAAGTTCTACGGCGTGCTCGCGTATCACGACTACGAAGGCATTGCGCTCGATCTCGGCGAGCGTGAACGGCTCGTTGCCGATCTGGGCACGTGCAACGCGATGATCCTGCGCAATCACGGGCTGCTGGCGGGCGGCAAGTCGGCGGCGACGGCGTTTCAGGAAATCTACTTTCTCGAACGCGCGTGCCAGATCCAGATCGACGCGCTTGCGGGCAACGCGGAGTTGACGCTGCCGCCCGAGCACGTGCGCAAGCTCACCGCGAGCCAGTTCGCACGCGACGACGAGGAAGGCATTGCGGAACTCGCATGGGAAGCGGCCTTGCGTCTGATCGACAGCTCCGTTTCCGATTACCGCAGCTGAATGTCGAACGTCGCGCGCTAAAGCCCGGAGCCGGGACGAAAGAGACGCAAGAGACGAAAAAAAGCCCGCGTCGAAGCGGGCATCCAAATACTGCTCGGAGTTTCATTGCGCGATTTGACTCGCGCAACGCATCCTAACGTTCATTTGTGAACTGGCGATGAACCTTGCATGGAATGCTCGCGAGGTTCACGCGCCGTGCATCGCATCACAGGTCGAAGAACACCGTTTCGTTCGGGCCTTGCATGTGGATGTCGAAGCGATAGACGGCATTGCCGGCGTTCGTTTCGCGTTTGGCGACGAGTGTCGCGCGGCGTTCGGCGGGCACGCTCGCGAACACGGGGTCCTTGTCGTTCGCGGCGGCTTCGTCGTCGAAATAGACGCGCGTGAACGTATGCAGCAGCATGCCGCGCATCGTCACGATCACGTTCAGATGCGGTGCTTCGTCGGGCGATGCACGGCCCGGCTTCACCGTTTCGATGATGAAGCGCTTGTGCGGATCCGTGCCCGTGCCGAAGCGTGCAAAGCCGTGAAAGCCCGTCTTCGCCACTTCTTCGCGCGATTGCGGGTAGCGTCCTTCGCTGTCCACCTGCTGCACTTCGATCATCGCGTCGCCGATGATGGCGCCGTCGCCGTCGAACACCTGGCCGACCACGGTGATGTGTTCGCCCGCTGCCTCGCGATCCGCCAGAACGCCCGAAAACAGGCTCTTCATATCGAAGTTGTATTGCTGAGGACACAGGCCATAGGCGAAATACGGCCCGACGGTTTGCGAAGGGGTTTGCTTAAGCGTCGTCATGATTAGCGCTCCATCGGGGTTTCGTTCGGACCGCGCAGCACGATGTCGAATTCGTAGCCGAGCGCGTAGTTCTCTTCCGTCACGTCGAGCGTGAAGCGCGAAATCAGACGGTCACGGGCCTGTTCGGGCGTGCCCTGGAAGATCGGGTCGTACTGGAGCAGCGGATCGCCGGGGAAGTACATCTGCGTGACGAGTCGCGAGCCGAAATAGTCGCCGAACAGCGAGAAGTGGATGTGATTCGGACGCCATGCGTTCGGGTGATTGCCCCACGGATACGCACCCGGCTTGATCGTCATGAAGCGGTAGCGGCCTTCGTTGTCGGTCAGGCAGCGGCCCGCGCCGAGGAAGTTCGGATCGAGCGGCGCGTCGTGCTGGTCGTTCTTGTGCACATAGCGGCCCGCGGCGTTCGCCTGCCACACTTCGACGAGCGTGTTGCGCACGGGACGGCCGCCTTCGTCGAGCACGCGGCCCGTGACGATGATGCGTTCGCCGAGCGGCTCGCCGTTCTTCGCGGCATTGCGCGTCAGGTCGTGATCGAGCGGACCGAGATCTTCCGCGCCGTAGACGGGCACGCGCTGGTCGCGCAGGCGCTCTTTCAGCGGAATCAGCGGACGCGTCGGGCCGCGCTTGACGGACGATCCATACGGCGCATGGACATAGGCGGGATGGGAAGGGAAGTCGCGCGGACTCAGAATGGAATCGTCCATCAGATGTCTCCTTGGGGATTCGTTTATGGGTAGTGGATGACGTGACTTTATAGAAGCGAAGAAGTTATGCAAAATGACGTTTTTTCGTATCTCGTATAACGATCTGTTATGCAACGCAGCCTCGCGGACAGCCGCGTCAAATTCCGGCACCTGCAGTGCTTTCTGGCCGTCGCGCAGTTCGGCGGCGTGCAGAAGGCGGCGGAGAGCCTGTCGATCACGCAGCCTGCCGTCTCGAAGACGGTCGCCGAACTGGAAGAGATATTGGGCGTGCGTCTGTTCGAGCGCGGCCGGCATGGCGCGGTGCCGACGCGCGAAGGGCAGCTCTTCATGCCGCACGCGAGCGCCTGCGTGAGCGCGCTGCGCCAGGGCGTCGATCTGCTCGCGCGGGTGGAGGGCGAAACGGCGGCGACGCTCGATATCGGCGTGCTGCCGACCGTCGCCACTTCGCTCGTGCCGCCCGTGATGCGGCTTTTCGGCGAGCAGTGGCCCAACGCGATCGTGCGGCTCAACACGGGGTCGAATACCGAGCTGCTGGAGCGCCTGAAAGCGGGCGCGATCGAGTTCGCCGTCGGCAGACTGGCCGATCCCGAGCGAATGGTCGGCCTCACGTTCGAACAGCTGTATGCCGAACCGCTGATCGCCGTCGTGCGTGCCGGGCATCCACTGGCGTCGAGCGCGGCCTCGCCGGCGGCGCGGCTGCTCGAGTTCTCCGTCGTCGTGCCGCCGTATGGCACGCTGATCCGGCAATCGGCGGAAAGCCTGCTGCGTGCGTGGGCGGTGCCGCCGCTATCGTCGTTCGTCGAGGTGCTGTCGGTGTCGGTCGGCCGGTCTCTCGCGCTCGAAAACGATGCAGTGTGGTTCGTGCCGCGCAGCGCGATCGAATACGAACTGGCGCATGGCTTGCTAACGCCGTTGCCATTGCCCGTTGCGGGCACCGAGGAGCCCGTCGGTCTGATCCTGCGGTCGGATACGCAGCCGACGCCCGTCGGCCGCGCGCTGATCGAAGCCGTGCGCAAGGTCGCACGTGAACGGCTCGCGCGCAACGTGCAGGCCCGCGGCGAAGAAGGACAGCGGCCGCAAGCGAAGACGGCGAAGGGCCGCGCAAAGCGTAGCCCCGGCAAGGACACGCCACGCAAAGCGGGCGACGCTCTCGCGAAGCCGTCGTCCGGCGCAGCGCCGTCGCGACGGAAGGTGCATCTTTGAACCGAATAGTACAAAATTGAGGGTTGCACGAGTGCCGCCGTGCGGTGTAAAACACGATGCGCGGCGCCCCGACCTGTTTGTCTGCCGAGTTGAAATAGCACGATCATGGAGATGCACATGCCCAGCGACCTGCCGACCCCTACCGACGCGCTCAAGGCCGTCGCGGACCCGGAGCACAATCCGCTCGGCACAGCCGGCATCGAGTTCGTCGAATTCGCGGCGCGCAACCCGCAAGCGCTTGCCGACACGTTCGTGAAGCTCGGCTTCAAGCCGATCGCGCGTCACATCAGCAAGGACGTGACGCTGTTCCGCCAGGCCGACATGAATTTCCTGCTGAATGCCGAGCCGGACTCGTTCGCCGAGCGTTATGCAGAAGAATATGGCGTCGGCATCTGCGCGATCGGCATTCGCGTCGCCGATGCACAGCGCGCTTACGACCGCGCAACCGAACTCGGCGCGTGGTCGTTCGAAGGCGAGCGCATCGGCAAGGGCGAGCTCATGATTCCCGCCATTCAGGGTATCGGCGATTCGCACATCTATTTCATCGACCGCTGGCGCGGGCGCGGCGGCCAGCAGGGCGGCCTCGGCGATATCTCGATCTTCGACATCGACTTTCGTCCGATCGAAGTCAGCACCGCGCAAGCCGACCTGAGTCACGCGGGCACGGGTCTCGTGGCTGTCGATCATCTGACGCAAACGGTCGGCGCGGGACGCATGCAGGAATGGATCGACTTTTATCGCGAGTTGCTCAATTTCCGCGAGATTCACGAACTGCACGCGAACTGGCATGTGTCGGCGGAATCGCGCGTGATGGTGTCCCCGTGCGGCGCAATCCGCATTCCGCTTTACGAGGAAGGTACGCGCCGCACGAGCCTGATGCATGAGTATCTGCCTGATCATCCGGGCGAGGGCGTGCAGCATATCGCGCTCGCCACCGACGACATCTTCGCGTGCGTCGATCAGCTGCTGGCCAACGGCATCGAACTGGTCGAGCCGCCGCCCGCGTACTACGAGCAGATCGATGTGCGCTTGCCGGGACATGGGCTCGATATCGAGCGGCTAAAGCGTGGGCGGATTCTCGTCGACGGCGAAATCGGCGCGGACGGTGTGCCGCTGCTGTTCTTCCAGACGTTCGTGCGGCGGCGTGAAGGGGAAATCTTCTTCGAGATCGTGCAGCGCAAAGGCCACCACGGTTTCGGCGAGGGCAATCTCGGCGCGCTTGCGCAGGCGCGCTCGGCCATATAACCACGTGACAGACAGGGCCTGATTTCAGGCCTTATTTCTTCGACGTATTGCCGCCGCCCGCATGCGGAAGATCGGCATTCGTCGCCATCCACAGCACTTCCGCGTCTTCTTCGCTCGTCGAGACGGCTGCATGGCCCGTGCGGCTGTCGAAGTAGAGGCTGTCACCCGCATTCAGATGCGTCGGCGCGTACAGCTCCGAATACAGGCACACGCTGCCGCTGATCACGTACAGAAACTCTTCGCCTTCGTGGCGGCCCCAGTCGTCGAACGCGTCGAGCGTGTGCGCCGTGATGCGGATGCGGAACGGCAGCATCGCCTTGTGCGCGAGGTCCGTGGCCAGCAGTTCCATCTGATAGCCGCGATACGCGTGACGCTGGCCTGCGTCCTTGCGCGTGAGCGCGCGCCGGCCGCTTGCGTTGAGCTTCGGCGTCGAGCCGAACAGTTCGCCCAGATCGATCTTCAGTCCCACGACGATCTTTTGCAGCACGTCGAAGGTCGGCGACATCAGGCCGTTTTCAACCTTCGATAGCGTGGAGCGCGATACGCCGCACAAACGGCTCGCGGTTTCGAGCGTCAGATCGTGGGCGAGCCGCGCGGCGCGCACGCGCCGGCCGAGGTCGGACGTCGAGGATTCGGGCGACTTGGTGAGCGAGGTATCCATGAGCTTCAATGACGGTACGGCGTAAGGCCGGGCAAAGCCTCGAGAGTGATGTTTCCGATCATAACATCCGGCTTATCGAGAGCGACCGCTACGCCTGCGGCGGGCCCCATCCATGCCAGCTTATTTCCGATCTGAAACGTACTCGAAGCGTATGCGCAATGCCGCATTACGCCGTGAAGCCGTGCACGCGAAAATCCGGGAAAACCCCCGGTTTTTTGGATTTTTAAGCCGTTGTCGGATAGCGCAAATTCATGTCGCGGCGCCCTTGTCGCCATAAATCACGGCGTGTATAGTTTCCGCACTTACTTTTGTTTCGTATCGGAAATAAGGGAATCAAGATGAACGCATCGAGCATCCTTGCCGATCTCGGCATTGCAGACGTCGCGCAAGCAGGCGATATCGCTGTCCACTCGCCCATCACAGGCGAACTCATCGGCCGCGTGGCCGCCCAGACGTCTGCGGACGTCGACGCCGTGCTGGCCAGCGCGAAGCAGGCCTTCGAACAATGGCGCAATGTGCCCGCGCCGCGCCGCGGCGAACTCGTGCGCCTGCTCGGCCAGCGTCTGCGCGAGAAGAAGCAGGCGCTCGGCAGCATCATCACGCTGGAAACGGGCAAGATCCTGCAGGAAGGCTTGGGCGAAGTGCAGGAAATGATCGATATCTGCGATTTCGCCGTCGGCCTGTCGCGCCAGCTGTACGGCCTGACGATTGCCTCCGAGCGTCCCGGCCACCGGATGGCCGAATCGTGGCATCCGATGGGCACGTGTGTCGTGATCTCGGCGTTCAATTTCCCGGCGGCTGTGTGGTCGTGGAACGCGGCGCTTGCGCTCGTGTGCGGCAATGCCGTCGTGTGGAAGCCATCGGAGAAAACGCCGCTCACGGCGCTCGCCGTCAACCAGATTCTCAACGAAGCATTGAAGGAATTCGGCGATGCGCCCGCGGGCCTGACGGCCGTCGTCAACGGCGGGCGCGACGTCGGTGCGAAGCTGGTGGCGGACCCGCGTGCGTCGATCGTCAGCGCGACGGGCAGCACGGAAATGGGCCGCACGGTCGGCGTCGAAGTGGCGAAGCGCTTTGGCCGCTCGCTGCTCGAACTCGGCGGCAACAATGCGGGGATCGTCACGCAGACGGCCGACCGGGAACTCGCGCTGCGCGGCATTCTGTTTTCGGCGGTGGGTACGGCGGGCCAGCGCTGCACGTCGCTGCGGCGTCTGTTCGTGCACGAGAGCGTGTATGAGCAAACCGTCGAGCGCCTGAAGCAGCTGTACGCGAAGGTGCCGATCGGCAACCCGCTTGAAAAGGGCACGCTGATGGGACCGCTGATCGACAAGCAGTCATTCGCGCGCATGCAGGAAGCGCTGCAACAGGCGGCAACGGAAGGCGGCAAGGTGACGGGCGGCGAGCGCGTCGAAGTGAAGGGGTACGAGAACGGCTATTACGTGCGCCCGGCGCTCGTCGAAATGCCGTCGCAAACGGCCGTGGTGCTCAAGGAGACGTTCGCGCCGATCCTCTACGTGCTGCGCTACAAGGACTTCGACGATGCTGTCGCGATGAACAACGCCGCGCATCACGGCCTGTCGTCGTGCGTGTTCACGACCGACCTGCGCGAAGCCGAGCGCTTCCTGTCGGACTCGGGCAGCGACTGCGGCATCGCGAACGTGAACATCGGACCGAGCGGCGCGGAAATCGGCGGCGCGTTCGGTGGCGAGAAGGAAACGGGCGGCGGCCGCGAGTCGGGTTCGGATGCGTGGAAGGCCTACATGCGCCGCGCGACGAACACCGTCAACTACTCGTCGGCGCTGCCGCTTGCTCAGGGCATCGACTTCAATATCGGCTGATGCTTCGGCGCGGCGCGTTCGGCCATCGTGTGCCGTGACGCGCCGCCGCCAGGTCTTCCATCCAGTTTCGCTTTTCAACCTGTCGCGGACCTTTGCGGTCCGTTGACCCGCTTCGTCTGGAGTGGCCTGTGAGTTCGAAAGTCGTCGTTGTCGGTGGCGGCGTGATCGGCAGTTCGATCGCGTATTTCCTGCGTCTGTCGGACCCGAGCGTGAGCGTCACGGTGATCGAGCGCGATCCGACCTATGCGCGCTCGTCGTCGGCGTTGTCGGCGGCCTCGATCCGGCAGCAGTTCTCCACGCCGCTGTCGATCGAGATGTCGCTATACGGCATCGAGTTCCTGCGGACGATCGGCGAACGGCTGGAGATCGACGGCACGAAGCCTTCCATCGATCTGCACGAAGGCGGCTATCTGTTTCTCGCAACGCCTTCGGGCGAAGCGACGCTGCGCGAAAATCACTCGCTGCAAAAGCGTCTCGGCGCGGACATCACATTGCTCGACAGAACGGCGCTGGGCGCGCGCTTTCCGTGGCTCAATACGGACGACCTGAGCGCGGGCGCGTTCGGCGAATCGGGCGAAGGCTGGTTCGACGGCTATGGCCTCGTGCAAGCGCTGCGCAAGAAGGCGCAGGCACTGGGTGCGCGCTATGTCGCCGACGACGTGACGGCGCTACATCGCGAAGGGCGGCGCGTCACGCATGTCACGACCGCGAGCGGCGAGACGTTTGCGTGCGATGTCGTCGTCAACGCGGCAGGCGCGTGGGCGCGGCGCGTGGCGTCGATGGCGGGCATCGAACTGCCCGTGTATGCGCGGCGGCGCAGCATCTTCAACGTGAGTTCGCCGGCGAAGCTCGGGCCTTGCCCGCTGCTGATCGATCCGACGGGCGTGTATTTCCGTCCTGAGGGCACGTCGTATATCTGCGGAACGTCGCCTTCGCCGGAAAACGACCCGGACGATCTTCCCCTCGACGAAGTCGATCACGCGCTGTTCGACGACGTGATCTGGCCGACGCTCGCGCATCGTGTGCCGCAGTTCGAAGCGCTGCGCGTCGAGCATTGCTGGTCGGGCTATTACGAGTACAACGTGCTCGATCAGAACGCGATCATCGGCTACCACCCGGATGTCGACAATTGCATTTTCGCCAACGGCTTTAGCGGCCACGGATTGCAACAGGGGCCCGCTACCGGGCGCGGCGTCAGCGAACTCATCCTGCACGGGCGCTATGTGACGCTCGATCTGGGCTCGCTCGGTTTTGATCGCGTGCTGGAGAACCGGCCGATCGTCGAGAAGAATGTGGTGTGAGACAAGCGGCCCATATGCGCCGCTAGAGCAGTTGCCTGAGTAGGGACATCGGCGCGGCGCCATGCATCCAGACATGCGAGACGACGAACCACGCGCCCGCCCATGACGCAGCGACGATGATCAGATCGCAATGCCCGCTATTCCAGAGATTCAGCGAATGACGTCCGACGAGCCACGGCACGCCGAGCGGGTTCGGCCAGTCGGCCAGCAGATGCATCACGCCACCGCACGCGAAACCGAACGCGACAGCCGCCGCGGGATGATGCGCCATTGAATGCCATGAGAAGAACAGCGCCGCGAGCCAGCCGATGCCCCAATGCGTCGCCGTGCGATGCGTGATCCACAGACGCTTCCTGCGCGACCACCATGCCACTTCGAGCCAGTCCGGCGCGGTTGCGCCCGCGACGCCCGCCGCTAACGCGAGCCATGCCCACATATGAAATGGACCGTGCGATCCATAGCGCGCGACGAGTGCCGCCGAGATGACGCCGGCTGCCCAGCCCGTCGCGTGATGTGCCTTGCTCGATGCCATTGAAGTCGCGCGTCGACGAGCGGCGCGATGAAACACGGGGCGGCCATCTTCGCAGAAGCACATGCGAAAAAATAGCCCGCGACATGCGCGGGCTATGACTGCGGGCGTTGCTGTTACGAAGACTTACACATCAGGTCGTGCAACGCGCGATAGCAAAGCGCATTTCTTCTTCGGGCGGATCGTCGCCCGTGCCGCGCGTGACCTTGATCACCGAGCCGCCGTGCGAAGGCGTCAGCGTGATGAAATACGAGCCGTTCGATGACGAGCCGATGGTCAGATCGGTCACGCCGTTGTTCTTCGAAACATGCACGCGCGACAAGCGGCGGTCGAGGCAGCGCGCGATGTCGGACGCGGGCCGCGCCGACGATGCATAGACCATCGGTTCGGCGGAGGCGCCCGTTGCGGGGCCGTGAGACGAACCGCACGCGGCGAGGATGGCGATGGGTGCGAGGAGGATGAGTCGTTTCATGATTGTGTCGTCGGCGTCGGCGTCTGCGTGCTGCGGGGAACGTGGGCGCAAGCGAAGCGCAAGGCTTCGCGACGAAACCGCTTGCGCCGCAACGGTCATCGGTCCAATTCCGGATGAACTCTTCGATTGAACTCTTTGATTGAACTGTTAGCGACTGCAAACTCGGCTTTGGTCCGAAGTATACAGACGCAAGCCCGATATGCAGCCGCATCGTGTTAGAAATTAATTCGAGGCGGATCGCGGCACGCATCGTTCGCTAGAAAGTATTTCTGTAGGCAAGGCCGAGCGTCGCGCCGTGCGCGTTGCGGTGGTACATGATTGCCCAGTGCGTCAGCGCCGCGCCCGTCAGCGCACCGAGCGCGTCGGCGGCAAGATCCTTGTAGGAGAAGCCGTCCGTGGTGCAGGTGCCGTCGATCACTTCCTTCGCAAGTCCCGGCACAGCGCCGAGCAGCGTGCCGTAAATGATGGGATGTTGCGTGTCGCGCGCGACATACGCGCCCAGCGCACCGAACGGAACCGAAACGCCAAAGTGCTCGAGCTTGTCCGTGCCCGTCCAGCTGTCCGCTGTCTGCATTCGCCAGCCGCTATGCGTACCCGTGCATTCAGCCGCGTGCGCGGCCGAACTCGCTGCCAGCATCAGGGCGAGCGCGCCTGCCTGTCTGATAGTCGTCATATGCTCTCCGGTGTGTTGTTGTGATCCGCGTGCCTTCTGTCAGAAAAATCTGGCACGCGTGAGCATTTAACGACATAACGAATCAGATAATTAGTAAACCGAAATAACATTGTCAACAAACGTGTCGATATGCGTTGACATGCACGTATCGCGCAAAAAGAAACGCGCGCGTGCATGGAGCACGCGCGCGTGGTGTTGCCTTGCGTTGCCGGGTCCGGATCGTCATCCGGACCGCGACGCCTGGCCGCCGTCAGGCGGAAGGCTTAGAAGCGGTGACGCAGGCCGACTGCAACAGCCGTCTGGTTTTGCGTCGACGACGGCGTCAGCGTGTTGATCGACGCAACGTTTTCGCCGAAGTTGCCGAGGCTGCCCGAAGCGTGCTGATAGACGCCTTCCAGGTACACGTCGGTGCGCTTGCTCAGCGAGTAGTCGCCTTGCAGCGAAACCGTGTGCCACTTCGGCGAGCCGTCGCCGTTCGAACCCGAGACCTTGCCGTCCGTGAACGTGTACGCAGCAGCGAGCGCCAGAGCCGGCGTCAGCGCGTAGCGGCCATTGATCTCGTAGTTGTCCATGTGCAGGTTCGTGCCCGACAGGCCGTTGATGAACGTGCCGCCGACATTCGCGCTTTGCAGATTGTCGAGTTGCGTGTGCGTCCAGATCAGGCCGACGGTCGCGGGACCGTACGTGTAGTTCGCGCCGACGCCGTACGTGCGCTGCGTCTGTGCGGCCAGTTGCGCTGCGCCGTTCGCGCCCGACGAGATCGCGCCGCCCGTGTTGTTGCTGCCCGCATTGTTCAGTTGCAGGTAAGCCGCCGCGACGTTCAACGGACCGTTCTTGTACGAAGCGCCTGCGCTCCATGCCCGGTTGTCCGAGAAGCCGTTGGCTTCGTTCGAGAAGCCATACAGGCCGCCGAATTGCAGGCCCGCGTAGTTCGCGCTCGTGTACTTGACCGCGTTCTTGATCGAGAACGAGTTGTCGAGGTTGTCGTTGTCGAACGGGTGGCCGGCCAGGTTGTTGCCGTAGCCCGAACCTGCTGCCGACAGCGGCGCGAGGTAGTCGACCATCGAATCATATTGACGGCCGAGGGTCAGCGCGCCGTACTGGTCGCTTTGCAGACCGACGAAAGCCTGACGGTTGAACAGCGTGTTGCTTTCCTTGAAGCTGCCGTTGTTCAGGTTGAAGCCGTTCTCCAACGTGAAGATCGCGTGCAGGCCGTTACCCAGGTCTTCGCTGCCGCGCAGGCCGAAGTACGTGTCCGACACCGTGCCGCTGCCTTGCTGCCAGTTGCTGTGGCCAGCCTGGTTGTTCGTGTAGACGAGACCCGCGTCCAGCGTGCCGTACAGGGTAACGCTGCTTTGCGCGTTGGCCGATACAGCGAAGGCGCCGAGAATGCCCGCGACGATAAGGGTTTTTTTCATGCTTTATAACTCCGAGACTTTGCGTGGAGATCGCAATACGGAACACGCGCTGCAATGCGTGCCGTCGATCCGGAGCGAAGTGTATTACTGATATTCATCTGCTTACTTTCGTCTGACGCAACAATGCTTTCCAGAAATTGGAATAGATGAATTACCACCGCTAAGTATTTTGCTTTTAAAGGCTTTTTTGAGATTGATGGCGAGCGCGACGGATGTTGTCAATTGACGCATTGTTGCAGTAGCGCGACGGTGACAGCTCAAAGTCAGCCGGGTTAACCCGTTGAAAACTGTTTTCAAGGCCTTTTGCAAGCCTCGATTCATGCGATTTTTGGAAAGGTACTGTTCCATCCGATGGGCTCGTCGCAGCTGGATAGTGCTTATAAAATCCCTCTTACCCCTTGACCAAGGGTTGTCTTTTTCATCTGTTTATTTAGCGGCCCTCGGGCCGCTTTTTTTTGCCTTATTAAAAGGCAATAGGTTCGGAGTGGAGAATGACAATAAATTGTTTCGTAAATCGATATCAAATTCGATTGAACTTTTTCACATTCGAACGGTAATGGGTCCTGCTTTGTCCGTTCGTTATAGGCGGGCACTGAACGCGGTTTCGGCCCGGCGCGCGCGGGTAAAATGCGGTTTTTCGTGCCGCGCCCTGAAGGCGCGGCGCCCGACGAACCCGTAAAGACATGCAATGACCGACACGCTTCTCTCCGAACCCGACGCCGGCAACGCGTCCGAAGCCCTGCACGAAGACCGCCTGTGGCGCGACAACGGCTGGACCGCGCGCGTCATCAAGAACGAAGACGACGACGGCTGGGCTGTCGAGATGATCAAGGACGGCGAGGCCGAACCCGCGCTGGTGGGCCCGTGGACGATGGGCCGCGACAAGAAGAATCCGAAGCCGCTGGATGTCGGCGCGTTCAATACGCTCGTGAAGACGGCGTCGGAAGTGTTGCGCCGGCATGAGCAACAACTGCACGCGCAACTGCACAAGCGGATGAGCGTGGAATCCGGCGACGACACCGTCGAAGTCACGCTCGACATCGTGCCCGACGAGGACGATCCCTACGCATTGCTCACCGCGTTCGATGCGTTCGGCGCACAGGTCGCGCAAGTGAAGGTCGCGCCGAACTTCAAGCTGAGCAGGGTGAGCGCGGCGTCGTGGGTCGAGAACGAGTTCCGGCGGCCCGGCTGACGCCGCTTGTCTCAACGTGACGCGTCAGGCGGACTTGTTCAGTTCCGCCTTGAGGCGTTCGGCCAGTGCGCGCAGTTCGTCGAGATCGGCGCGTTCGGCGGCGTGAATCTTGAGCGGAATGCCGTCGTGGCGCGGGATCACGTGGAAGTGCACGTGCGGCACGGTCTGCCCTGAAGCCGCGCCGTTCAGCTGCGCGACCATCATGCCGGGCGGGTTCAGCACGGCTTTGACGGCAAGCGCGATCTTGCGCGTCGTACGGATGGCGGCGGCTGCCGCGTCTTCCGACAGTTCGAACAATTCGGCGGCAGGCTCTCTCGGCAGGACCAGCACGTGGCCTTCCGCCTGCGGCATGATGTCCATCAGCGCGACGGTGTGCTCGTCTTCATAGATGCGGATGGACGGCAATTCGTCGCGCAGGATGCGGGCAAACGGGTTCTGCTGATCGTAGGGCATGAGAGGCTCCGGTGGTCGGACGCAATGGCCTCGTGTCGACGGCCGCGCATGAAGGGTCCGGGGATTTTAGCCGACGCGCTTTCACGTGATGGATCCAGCGCGCGCAAGGATCGTGCATCGATCGGCAACGCAGCGAGAACTTCCTTTCGCGGCAGGCACTTGCAAGCGGTGTGCTCAGGTTGTCCACATCCTTGCCAACAAAATCTGTGGACAAGCAGGGTTGTCGCGGCTCGCTCGATGGCACGCAGCCGCGTTCGCGTATCGGATGCAGCGTGTTCAAACCCAGTCGCGTCAAATACTTGCCAGCGTCGTGCTCAGGATACTCACAGACTTCTCCACGGAAACTGTGGACAACCGCGACGCATGTCTCGACGCGTCAATGCACTGTCGAGGAGGAGCAAGCGCGAATGCACCAGAGACAATTGCAATCGCGTCAATGACTTGCACAGGTCGTGCGCAGGTTGCTCACAGGGTTCTCCACGAAAATTGTGGACAAGATTGCCGGCGAACGGGCCGTTTCGAGCGAGGTTCGACGAACCGATGCGCCTACGCGTGCACGATGCGCATTCCACGCCGGATCAATGACTTGCAGCGTTCGTGCGCAGGATACTCACAGGCTTACCCACGAAAAGTGTTGATAACCTGCGGGCAAGCGTCGAGCGCGAAAGGGCAGCCTAGCTGCGCTTGCAGAAGATCGCCGTCACATGCGGCGCGACGTGATGGACGATGGCGGTACTGCCCGCCGCGCCGACGGCGGCTTGCACTTTTTCGTCACTGCCCCAGACCACGGCGCCGTAGGCCGATTTCGCGAGCGGCTCGCCGCTGCCGACGCGGAAGATGGGATCGTCCTGTTCATAACCGACGACGGCGAACACGCTGAATCCGTACGCATCGAGATTCGCGCCCCGCACCGGACGAAACGCGTTGATCGAATTGCTCTCGACGCGCATCGGCTTCGGATCGATCAGCTGTTGCGCAGCCAGATCGGCGATGAATTTGTGCGCCGATTCGTTGCAGGCGAGCGCGGCATCGAGCGATGCGGCGCGCGCCGCGAGCGGCAGCGCCGACAGCAGCATGACGACGAAAGCGGAGCGGACAAAAAGGTGTTTCATGTTTTCGACGGAGTGTGCGCGGGCGTTGTGAAAACGCGCACAAAGAAAAGCGGGAAAAAGCACGAAGAAACCGTGACGATCGACGACAAACCAGCGAAAATAGCGACCTTACGGCCCGGTAAGATCGGCGTGGCAGACGCGCACTCTACCTGCGTTCAGCAAAACGTGCTGTCGGGTCAACCACGAGTAGGTCTTTGAAAAGCAACAGAATTGTGCGCGACCAAGGCAAGAAATCGCGATCCCGTATATATTTCCGGGTTATGACTTCGCAATCACATCCTCCCCGGAACGTTCCGCCGCCCCGCATGTGGGACGCCCGGCTTGCCCGGCGGCTCATCATGCCGCTCGTGGATACGCCCGTCACGCCGAATCACCTGACCACCCTGCGCCTGCTGATCGGTCTCGCGGGCGGCCTGGCATTGGCTCGCGGCGGTTTCGCGTGGACCAACGTCGGCGCGTTTCTGATCGTGCTGTCCAATTTCGTCGATCACACCGACGGCGAACTCGCGCGCGTCAGCGGCAAGTCGAGCCGCATCGGTCATTTTTACGATCTCGCGTGCGACGCGCTCGTCACGGTGCTGCTGTTCGGCGGCATGGGCTATGGCATGACGTCCGCGCAGGTCGGCAATCTGATTGGCGTCCAGGTGTCGCCGTTCCTGCTCGGCACGATCGCGGGCATTGCGGTTGCGCTGATCTTCTTCCTGCGCATGCGCATCGAGGAAATGGCGGGCAAGGCGGGTACGAAGCAGGCGTCCGTCGGCGGCTTCGAGACGGAAGACATTCTGTATCTGCTGCCCCTCGTCACGTTGACGGGCGGCATTGCACCGTTTCTCGTGGCTGCGTCGATCGGCGCGCCGTTATTTGCTGCGTATGTGGTGATCGACTACCGGCGCGTCTTGCGCCGCACTCGCCCGGCGCAAGAAACCAGTCAAGCCGTGGTTAGCCGATGAGCGTGCCCGCAGAAGAAAACGTGATTACCCCCAACTCGATGGATACCGCTGCCGGCCTCGCGCCGGCTTCTGCCGTTTCTGGAGCGGCGTCTGCGCTCAATGGCGCACCCGATCCGGATCGCGCCGTCGCGAGCCGCGTTCGCACATTCGACAACGCGCGGCTGCGCAAGGACTTCGACGACCAGAGCGCGTTTCTGTACCTCGAAGATTTTCTTGCGCCCGAAGTGACGGCACAGCTGGTTGCAGCCGCGCGTGGCCTGCTGCCCGAAGTGAATCGCAACTATCTGCCGGGCCACAAGCAGGGCGGCAGCGTGAGCCGTCATACGATCGACCGTCTCGCGCCGTTCATCGCGCAGCTGTATCGCTCGAAAGAGCTGATCGGTTTCCTCGAGCATCTCACGGGCGACAAGCTGCTGCTGTCGCCCGCCGACGATCCGCACGCGTACGCGCTCTACTACTACACGAAGCCGGGCGACCATATCGGCTGGCACTACGACACGTCTTACTACGACGGCCGCCGCTACACGCTGCTGCTCGGCGTGATCGACGAATCCTCATGCCGTCTCGACTACGAGCTGCATACGCGCAACCCCGACAAGGCCGACCTGCCGGGTTCGGTGCAGATTCCGCCGGGCGGTCTGGTGTTCTTCGACGGCGACAAGCTGCGCCATCGCATCACGCCTGCGCTCGAAAACGAAATGCGCGTCTCGCTGACGTTCGAATACGTCACCGACCCGAACATGCGCCCGTGGCGCCGCGTCATCTCGAACCTGAAGGACGCGATTGCTTATTTCGGCTTCCGTCAGGTGTTCAGCCAGTTCGCTCGCCGCAATGCCAAAGGAGAAGGCGTGTGACGCGTGCCGCCATGATCCTGCTGACGATCGGCGGCGGGCTGTTCGTCGCGCTGCTCGCATGGCAGGGCTTCGGCTCGGTCGTGTCGACGCTGATGGCGGCCGGCTGGGGCCTGGCGCTGGTTGCAGCGTTCCACTTGCTGCCGCTCGTGCTCGATGCGGGCGCGATCTCGGTGATGTTCGACCGCAAGCAGAAGGAAGTGACCGAACGCGACGCGGTGTTCGCGCGCTGGATCGGCGAATCGGTGAATAGCCTGTTGCCCGCTGGCCAGATCGGCGGCCCTGTGATGATGGTGCGCCAGCTGTCGCAACGCGGCCTGCGTATGCGCGACGCGGCCGCCGCGATCACCGTCAGCACCACGTTGCAGGCGCTCGCGCAGATCGTCTTCGCGATGCTCGGCTTGCTGCTGTTCGGCGCGTCGGCCGCACACGGCGCGATGCAGGATCTGCAGACGGCGGCGCTGATTGCAACGGGCGCGCTCGCGGCGATGATCGTCGGCTTTTATATGGCGCAGCGTCGCGGGCTGTTCGGCAAGGCGCTGCGCGTGATGTCGAAGGTGTTCGGCAAGCGCGACTGGTCGGCGCTGACCACGCGTGCCGATGCCGTCGACGTGGCCGTGCGCGAACTGTACGATCAGCGCGGCAAGGTCGCGGCGAGCTTCGCGTTCAGCCTCGCGGGCTGGATCGTCGGAACGGTGGAAGTGTGGCTCGCGCTGCGCTTTCTCGGTCATCCCGTCGGCTGGGTCGACGCGCTGCTGCTCGAAAGCCTCGGTCAGGCGATTCGCGGCGCGGCTTTCGCGATTCCCGGCTCGCTTGGCGTCCAGGAAGGCGGCTATCTGTTGCTGGCGCCGCTCGTGGGCCTGCCGCCGGAAGCGGCTCTCGCGCTGTCGCTGGTGAAGCGCGCGCGCGAACTGCTGCTCGGCTTGCCGGGCCTGCTTTATCTGCACTTCAGCGAACGTAGCTGGCAACGGCGGCGCGCAACGCGTCTGCCTGCTGTCGATTGATATTTTTACAAAGGATCGCGAATGCGCGCCATCATTCTTGCTGCAGGTCTTGGCCTGCGTCTCCAGCAACCCGTCGGAGAACAGTTTCCCAAATGCCTGCTGCGTTTCGACGGCGTGACCCTGCTCGAACGTCATTTGCAGATGCTTGATGCAGCGGGTATCGATGACGTCGTGCTGGCGCTTGGCTTCCAGCCGGAACTGGTCGAAGCGGAACTGGAGCGGATCGGTTGGCCGCACAAGGTCGAGATCATGCTGAACCCGCGTTTCGATCTGGGCAGTGTGCTGACTGTTCACACTGTCGCTGACGCGATGACGGCTGGCGGCGACGTGCTGTTGATGGATGCCGACGTGCTGTATGACGAGCGCATCTTGAGCGCTCTGGTGGCGGGTCAGCACGCGAACCGTCTTCTTATCGATCGCGATTTCGAAGCGGGCGATGAGCCCGTCAAGCTGTGTCTGAAGGACGGTGTCCCGGTTGAGCTGCGCAAGCAGCTGGCGGTCGGGCTCGAGTACGACACCATTGGCGAGTCGGTTGGGTTTTTCCGTCTGCGTGAAGAGACGGCCAAGCGGTTTGCTGAAATCGTTGCGGGGTATGTCGATAGCGGGCGTGCCAATATGCCTCATGAAGAGGCTGTGCGGGATCTGCTGCTCGAACGCAGCCATGTGTTCGATACGGCGGATGTCACGGGCGCGCCATGGATCGAGATTGATTTTCCGAACGATGTGAAGCGCGCTGCTGCCGAGATTTTGCCGATGCTTCAGCCGCTTGTGGGCGCGGCGCGGTAAGGGTTGGGTGGGGTGTTGTTGTTGTTGTTGTTTTTGTTTGTTGTTTGTTGCTGGCATCCGCGTTTTCGTGTCGGTTTGCTAGCGTTGCCCCTGTGCGGGGCGGCACCTACTTTTCTTTGCAGCGGCAAAGAAAAGTAGGCAAAAGAAAGCCGCTCACACCGCCAATCCTTGTATTTGCCCAGGGGCTCTCAACGTCCCCGTCCTTCCCACGGCAACGCGCTATTTTCATGCGCGTTGCCAGCGTGCTAATTCATGCCTCACCCACTTCACACTCCCGTGCCACAGGCCGCATTACCAGGAAGTCCCCGGCCGCCCAGGTGGCAAACTGTGTGTAGGCCGTCGCGATGGACGTGCACCACTCCGGACTGAAAAACGGGATCGGTGTCGTAGAAACGCGAACGCATGCGGCGCGACAACCTACACACAGTTTGCCACCTGGGCGGCGCAGACAGTTCGATGTCGCTGGCTGTGCTACGGGTGACTGGAGTGGGTGATGCGCCTGTTTGGCGCGCTGGCAACGAGCAACGAATAGCGTGTTACCGTCTGGAGTGCGGGACCCGTTGGGGGCCCGCAGGCAAACACAAGGATTGGCGGTGTGAGCGGCTTTCTTTTGCCTACTTTTCTTTGCCGCTGCAAAGAAAAGTAGGTGCCGCCCCGCACAGGGGCAACGCGTGAGGCACCGATACGAATTCGCGGATGCCAGCGAAAGTGCAAAACGCGGATGCCAGCGAAAGTGCAAAACGCGGATGCCAGCGAAAGTGCAAAACGCGGATGCCAGCGCAAAGCCACGAGTCCCCACTCAAGTCGAAGACAAGACCAAACCCAAACCCAAACCCAAATCCAAACCCAAATCCAAACCCAAACTTCATGCCCCTGGCAATAGGCCCCTTCCTCGTCCCCTGATCGTCGCCTGCGCGATGTTCATGGAAAACGTCGACTCGACGGTCCTGGTCACGTCATTGCCAGTTCTCGCCCGCGATCTCGGCCACGACCCGATCACCCTCAAGCTCGCCATCACCGCCTACGTCATAGGCCTCGGCGTTTTCATCCCGGTCTGCGGCTGGGTCGCCGACCGCTATGGCCCGCGGTCCGTTTTCCGCGCCGCAATCGGCATCTTCATGGCCGGCTCGCTGATGGCCGCCGCATCCACGAATCTGCCGCTCTTCGTCGCCGCGCGTTTCGTGCAAGGCATCGGCGGCGCGATGATGGTGCCCGTCGGCCGCATCATCATCTTCCGCTCGGTGCCGAAGTCGGACTTCATCCGCGCCGTCAACTATCTGACCGTGCCCGCACTGCTCGGGCCCGTCGTCGGGCCGCCGCTCGGCGGGTTCATCACGACGTATCTGCACTGGCGCCTGATCTTCATCGTCAACATTCCGATCGGTCTGTTCGGCATCTGGCTCACGAACCGGCACATCGCGAACATGCGCGAAGCGCATCCCGGCCCGCTCGACTGGACAGGCTTCATTCTGTCCGCGAGCGGCGCGTCGCTGTTCATGCTGGGGCTGTCGCTGGTCGGCGGCGAACTGGTGTCGAACAGCATCTCGACGACGATGTGCATTGTCGGCGCCGTGCTGCTGCTGATCTACTGGCGCTACGCGAGCCGCGTCGAGCGTCCCGTGCTCGATCTGAAACTGCTGCGCATCCCGAGCTTTCACGCGAGCGTTGCCGGCGGCTCGCTGTTTCGCATCGGTCTTGGCGCCGTGCCGTTCCTGTTGCCGCTCGCCTTGCAGGAAGGACTCGGCATGACGCCGTTCGGCGCGGGCACGATCACGTGCGCGTCGGCGTTCGGCTCGATCTTCATGAAGACGATCGCGTCGTCGGTGCTCGCGCGCTTCGGCTTTCGACGCGTGCTGATGTTCAACGCGATTCTCGCCGGCTGTGCGATTGCAAGCTACGGGCTCTTCGGGCCCGGCACGCCGCTCGCGCTGATCTGGTGCGTCGTGCTGTTCGGCGGCGTGTTCCCGTCGTTGCAGTTCACGTCACTGAACTCGCTCGCTTATGCCGACATTCCGAGTGCCGACGTGGGGCGCGCGACGAGCGTCGCAAGCGTCGTGCAACAGATTTCGCTCGGCCTTGGCGTGACTATCGCGGGGATCGTGCTGCAGATCTCGCACAAGCTGCAAGGACATCCGGCCATTGTGTGGACCGACTTCTGGCCCGCGTTTCTCGCGGTCGGCCTGTTCTCGATCGCATCGATCCCCGTGACGGCGAAGCTGCCGCACAACAGCGGCGAAGAACTCGCGCGCGGTGGAAGAGGGCGGGCGTGACGCGCTCAGGAGCGCGACGTCACGCCTTCACATCGAGAGAGAACATCAAACCGCTTCGCGAACCGCACGCAAGAACTGCTGCGTGCGTTCATGCTGCGGCGACGTGAAGAACTGCTGCGGCGGCCCTTGCTCGATGATCTTGCCCTGCGAGAAGAAGCACACACGGTCCGCGAATTCCCGCGCGAAACCCATCTGGTGCGTGACCATCAGCATCGTCAGATTGTGCTCTTCGCCAAGCCGGCGAATCACGTTCAGCACTTCGCCGCACAGTTCGGGATCGAGCGCCGATGTCACTTCATCGAACAGCATCACTTTGGGCCGCATCGCGAGCGCGCGCGCAATCGCGACGCGCTGCTGCTGACCGCCCGACAGTTGCGACGGGTAGTGATTGCACTTGTCTTCGAGTCCGACCAGCGACAGCAATTCGCGCGCGCGTTCCGTTGCTTCCTTGCGCGACAGGCCGAGCACCTGCATCGGTGCTTCGATCGTATTGGCGAGCGCTGTCATGTGCGGGAACAGATTGAAGCTCTGGAACACCATGCCGATCTTGCTGCGCACACGGCGCAGATGCGACATCGACGCGGGCACCAGCGCACCGTTCTTGCGCATGTGAGTCAGCGGTTCGCCGTCCACTTCGATCATGCCGCCCGTGAGCGGATCGAGCGTCATCAGCACGCGCAACAGCGTCGATTTGCCGGAGCCGCTCGGACCGATGATCGCCACTTTCTCGTTGGGCGCGATGTCCAGATCGAGCTCGTCGAGCACGGTGAGCGCACCATAGCGCTTCGTTACGCCGGCGAACCGGACCATCGGCTGTTCGCCCTTCGCGTTCGAGGCTTCGCTCAGTGTAGCAACGGGATCGCGCTTCATCTCTTTCTCCATCACGGTGGACTCGGACTGCAAAGGGGTATCGGTGTCGACGCGCGTCTTCATGGCAGCCTCAAGCGGAATTCCAGCCGCCGCACGAGTTGCGCGAACGTAATGCTGATGACGAGAAAGAACAGGCCCGCGAGCGTGATCGGTTCGAGATAGCGGAACGTTTCAGAGCCGACGTTCTTTGCCTGCTGCATCAGCTCGACTACGGTGATGGCCGACAGCACGGGCGTGTCCTTGAACATCGCGACGAGGTAATTGCCGAGCGCGGGAATGATGGGCCGCACGGCTTGCGGCAGAATCACGCCGCGATACGTCCGCCATGGCGACAGCGACAACGCGCACGCCGCTTCCCACTGACCGCGTGCCACGCCGTTGAGCCCCGCGCGATACACCTCCGACGTGTAGCACGCATAGTGCAAAGCGATGCCGATCGTGCCTGCCGCGAGTGCGGACATCGTTACGCCGTAAATCGGCAGCACATAGAAGAGCACGTACACCTGAATCAGCAGCGGCGTGCTGCGGATGAATTCGACGGCGAAGCCAACCGTCCGCGAAACAGCCTTGATATGACTGCGGCGCAGGATCGCGAGCACGAGGCCGAGCACGAGTGCGATCGCGAAACCGACCAGCGTGATCAGGATCGTGTAGACGGACGCGCGCGCCAGATCGGGCAGGATATGCGCGGCGTACTGCAAATCGAAGAAATGATTCATGGCGCCGCCTTGCGCGTGGTGTGCGCAATAATGCCGTGGCTCACGCGCCGTTCGAAATGACGCATCACCGTGGCGAGCAATTGTGCGAGTACGAAGTAGATCACGAGCGTGAGGCAGAAGATCTCAGCCGTCTTGAACGTCGCTTCATCGAGCTGGCGTGCGCGGAACGTGAGGTCCGAGAGCGTGATCAGCGAGACGAGCGACGTGCCCTTCAACAGTTCGATCATCAGGTTCGTCGCGGGCGGCAGTGCGTTGATCATCGCCTGCGGCAGCACGATGCGGCGCATGCGCGTGAAGGCCGACATGTTCAACGCGACAGCGGCTTCGAACTGGCCGCCCGGCACCGAACGCAGCGCGCCGCGCAGAATCTCCGAACCATATGCGCCGTAGTGCAGACCCAAGCCGACGATAGCCACCGTGAACGGTGTGAGTTCGATCCTGAACGGCGGCAGCGGCAGCACGAAAAAGAGCCAGAAGAGCTGCACGAGCAGCGACGTGCCGCGAAAGACTTCGACATACACGTTGCCCGCCCAGCGCACGGGCGCCCAGGGTGCGAGCTTCGCGGCCGTGCCGGCGAAGGCCATCACGATGGCGAGCAGCGTGCCGAACACCGCAATCTCGATCGTGACGAGCGTGCCTTGCAGCAGCAGGGGAAACAGTTCACGCATGGCGGTTGCCTCGCTTGCATGATGGCGCGTGGGACGCGCGCTGGATTGAATGCCGGAAGCAAACCCGATGCCTCCCTGGAGCGCGCGATTCGCGTTGCGCGGCGCATCGGCCGTGCAATGAATCGCGACTCTGTGACGGATGCGCACGCTCATGTGCGTCGATAGGCACGCGCATCGCGGCGCCTCACTTGCCGCAGATATCGGCAGCCGTCTTCGTGGTCAGATTGGTCTTGTCGAAGCCGAAGGGCGAGACCGTCGCGAGATGATCGGGCGTGCCGAGCCACTGATGCAATTGCCTGTTCACGGCATCGCGCAGATCGGTGTCTTCCGGACGGAACGCGAGCGCGCCGTAGCCCGTATGCTTCGGATCGTCCTTGAAGGTCGAGACCGTTTCGACCTGTCCCGCATCCTTCGCGGCGAGGCCTTTCATTGTCAGCGCGGTGCCCGCGGCGGCATCGGCACGGCGCGTGCGCACGGCCTGCAATTGCGCCGTCGTATCGGGCACCTGCAGCAATTGTCCGTCCTTGACGCCGGACTCGCGCGAGTTGGCAACTTCGACGGCACCCGACATCACTGCGAGCTTGATGTCCGGCTGCTTCGCCACGTCGCCGTAGCTGTGCAGATTCTTCGGATTACCCTTCATCACGAGCAGCGTGTCCTGGATCTGATATTGCGGATCGGCGAACGCGACCTGCTTGCAGCGCTCGGGCGTGATGTACATGCCTGCCGCGATCACGTCGAAGCGACCCGCACGCAGGCCAGGAATCAGCGAGCCCCATTCGGTCAGTACGGCATCCACTTTCTTCACGCCGAGCTTCTCGAAGATCTTGCGAGAAATTTCCGGCGACTCGCCCGTCACCTTGCCATCCGGCTGCGTGTAGGCGAACGGTGCTTCGTTCGCGTAGCCGATGCGAACCTCGCCGGTGCGCTGGATGCGCTGCAACGTGGTTTCAGCCGACGCGAACTGGGTATGCATGACGAGCCCGGCCGCCGCGAGGCAGAGGGCGCCGAGCATGACTGACGTGCGCTTCGATTTCATATCGATTCCGTGTGAGGGCGAAGAGTGATAAATGGCGCGGTGCGGCGTGCGCCTGAAACCCGGGAAAACCCGACGTGGCAAGCATCCCAGGCTGTTCGACAGATGCCGGATGCGACCCATGAACGCAGCATACAAAGCCATTTTTTTGTTCCGATTGCTCTAGGACAATAATTTTCGGAGCCTCTTTCGTCGCACTATGCATGTTATGAACAGGCGGGTAAGGGAGAGGCGGCAGGTGATCGAACATTGGCGGGATGCGGTCGGCGCGGTGCATGGCGTCGAGTCGAAATACAAGAGGCTCGTGAAAGCGATCGCAAGCGATATCGAAAGCGAGTCGTTGCGCGCGGGCGCACGTTTGCCTCCGCAGCGCGATGTCGCGTCGGAGCTGTCCATCAGCGTGCAGACGGTGACGAACGCGTACAAGGAACTGGAGCGGCAAGGGCTGATCCGCTGCGAAGTGGGACGCGGCAGCTTCGTCGCCGAGCGCGTCACGGAAACGATGTCGAACTACATGCTCGATACGGCGGAGCGTTCCGTGGTCGACTTTTCGATCGCGCGGATCATCCATACGTCCGAGCACGATGCGATGTGGCGCAAGGTATGCGCGACGCTGTCGAAGATCGAAGACCAGCCGTGGATACGCGCGTTCAGACCGATTGCAGGCTTCGAGCATCATCGGCAGGCGGGTATTGCGTGGCTGCAGTCGATGGGCATGCCCGCGTCGATGGACACGCTGCTCGTCACCAACGGCGCCGCGCACGGCATCTTTCTCGCGCTCGCTTCGCTCGTCGGTCCCGGCGATACGGTGCTGTGCGAAAGTTTGACCGATCACGGCGTGATCGGCTCCGCGAATGTCCTGGGGTTTACGTTGAAGGGCCTGGAGATCGACGAGTACGGCATTCACCCCGAGCACTTCGAAGAGATGTGCGACAGCGAGCGCATCACGGCGCTCGCCTGCACGCCGACGCTGAACAATCCGACTGTCGCGATGATGCCCGAGTCGCGGCGGCGTTCCATTGCGCGGATCGCGGAGCGCTATGGCGTGTTCGTGATCGAAGACGATGTGTACGGTCCGCTGCCCTCTGCGCGGCCCGCGCCCATCTCCAGTCATATCCCCGATCTCTCCTTCTATTGCACCAGCATGTCGAAGTCGGTGCTCGCGGGCTTGCGCATCGGCTATATGACGACGCCGCGCAGGCTCGCGCTGCGTGCGGAAAGCGTGCTGCGCGTGAGCAGCTGGATGGCGACGTCGCCGATGGCAGAAGTGGCGACACGCTGGATCAACGACGGCACGGCCGCGCGGCTCGTCGAGACGCAGCGCGAACGGCTCGCGATCCGCCAGACGCTCGTGCAAAAAGTACTCGGGCCGTACGTGCTCGGCTCGCATCCTCAGGCGCTGTCCGTGTGGCTGCGCGTGCCGGATCACTGGCAGGCCGATCGGCTCGTGCGCGAGTTGCGCAACCGGAACATCGCCGTGACCTCGCCCGATCCGTTTCTGGTGCGCGGCGCAGAACGTCCAAATGCCGTGCGCCTTTGCGTGGGCGCGGAAGTGAGCGACGAGGTGTATCAGGAAGCGCTCGAAACGATGCGCGATGTGTTCGAGCAGTATCCGCAAGTGCATGACTTCGGTTGAGCGTGCCGTTACTTGCGGACAGTCTCAAACGAAATGTACCAGGACAATAGAAAACAAAATTTAGAACATTAGACTGGCCTCATTGAGTCCGCTGTGACACGCGTCGAGTACCGCGACGCGCGCCGCATCGGTCGTGAATATGTGCAAGGCCATTCAATGTCCGACCTCTCGCTTGCCGATGTCTATCGGGCGCGGCGCCGTATCGAAGGGCGCGTGCTGCGCACGCCGCTCGTCGCGTCGCCCGCGTTGTCGGCGGTTGCGAATGCACCCGTCTATCTGAAACTCGAAACCGTTCAGCCGACGGGGAGCTTCAAGCTGCGCGGCGCGACCAACGCGCTCGTGCGTCTTGCCGAAGCGGGTTGCACGCGCGTCGTCACGGCTTCGACGGGCAATCATGGGCGCGCCGTTGCGCACGCCGCGCACGCGCTCGGCATCGAAGCGGCTGTGTGCATGTCCTCGCTTGTGCCTTCGAACAAGGTCGAAGCCGTGCGCGCGCTCGGCGCGCATGCGCACATCATCGGCAAGAGCCAGGACGATGCGCAGCGCGAAGCACAGCGCCTCGTGCGTGAAGAAGGCTATGCCTATGTACCGCCCTTCGATCATCTCGACGTGATAGCGGGGCAGGCCACCATCGGCATCGAAATCGCCGAAGACCTGCCCGACGTCGAACAGATCGTCGTGCCGCTGTCGGGCGGCGGCCTGTTTGCGGGCATCGCGTTCGCCGCAAAGCAGATTGCACCGGCGGTGCGTCTGACGGGCGTGACGATGGAGCGCGGCGCCGCGATGCACGCCAGTCTCGCGGCAGGCCGGCCCGTGCTCGTCGACGAAGTGGAGACGCTCGCCGATTCGCTCGGCGGCGGCATCGGTCTCGACAACCAGCATACGTTTTCACTGACGCGTCAGTTAATCGATGAGGTCGTGCTGCTCGACGAGCCGTCGATTGCGCGCGGCATCGTCCACGCCTATGAAGACGAACATCTCGTGCTCGAAGGCGCCGCCGCCGTCGGTATCGCGGCGCTGCTCGCGGGACGTCTCGGCGATTCGCCGGTTGCCCGCGGTCCGATCGTGCTGATCGTGACGGGCGCGAACATCGACATGAACCAGCATCGCCGTATCGTCGGCGAGGCTTTACAAGGAGCGACGGCATGACGGCCATTACCCTGCTTGGCGAAGCGCAATTGAGAGAACTCGTGCCACTCGATCTTGCCGCAATCAACCAGATCGAAGCCGCATTTCTTTCGCTCGCGACGGAAGCCGTGGCGATGCCGCCCATCTTGCGCCTCGACTTGCGGGAGCAGCGGGGAGAGGTCGACGTGAAGACGGCTTATCTGCCGCGCTTCGACAGCTTCGCGATCAAGGTGAGCCCCGGCTTCTTCGATAACCCGAAGCTCGGTCTGCCGAGCCTGAATGGCCTGATGCTCGTGCTGTCGGCGAAGACGGGGCTCACGCAAGCCGTGCTGCTCGACAACGGTTATCTGACGGCAGTGCGCACGGCGGCTGCGGGCGCCGTCGCGGCGCGCTGGCTCGCGAAACAGCACGCGCCGAACGTCGCCGTGATCGGTGCAGGCGAACAGGCGCGGCTGCAATTGCAGGCGCTGACGATGGTGCGAAACGTCGAGCGCGTGACGGTGTGGGCGCGCAATCGTGCGAACGCCGAGCGATTTGCTGCAGACATGTCCGCGCAATTGCACGTCGCCTGCGAGCTCGCGCGCGACGTGCATCACGCGCTTGCCGAAGTGGACATCGCGATCACGACGACGCCGAGCACCGAGCCGCTGATTCATGCAAGAGACTTGCATCCCGGCCTGCACATCACGGCGATGGGCTCGGATGCCGAGCACAAGAACGAAATCGCACCGCAGGCCCTGGCGGCGGCGCGCTACGTGTGCGACCGCGTCACGCAGACACGCGTGCTTGGCGAGCTGCATCACGCGATCGAAGCGGGTCTTGTCGATGCACACGCACAGCATGCCGAACTCGGCCAGATCATCGCAGCACAGACGAAAGGCCGCACGAGCGACAGCGACATCACGCTCTGCGACCTCACGGGCACAGGCGCGCAGGACACGGCCATCGCGACGCTTGCCGTCGCGCGTGCGCGCGCGGCCGACGCAGGAACCATTTTCCGCAACGACATGAAGCGCTGAGAGGAGACCATGTCAGATAAACCTCAACGGGCAGTGACGCCCGGCGTCCGCCTGCCGTTCGATCGCAGCGAGTACGACGCACGCATCGCAAAGACGCGGCGTGCGATGGACAAAGCACAGATCGATCTGCTGATCGTGACGGATCCGACCAACATGGCGTGGCTCACCGGCTACGACGGCTGGTCGTTCTATGTGCATCAATGCGTGCTGCTCGCGCTCGACGGCGAGCCCGTGTGGTATGGCCGCGGACAGGACGCGAACGGCGCGCTGCGTACGGTGTTCATGAAACGCGAGAACATCGTCGGCTATCCGGATCATTACGTGCAGTCCACTGAGCGTCATCCGATGGACTATCTCGCGCGCGAGGTGATCGAAGCGCGTGGCTGGCAGGCGCGCCGCATCGGCGTCGAGATGGACAACTACTATTTCAGCGCCGCTGCGTATGCATCGTTGCAGCGCAATCTTCCGCAGGCGACGTGGCGCGATGCGACGGCGCTCGTCAACTGGCAGCGCGCCGTGAAGTCGCCGCGCGAGATCGAATATATGCGCATTGCCGCGCGCATCGTCGAGAAGATGCATGCGCATATCGTCGAGCGGATCGAGCCTGGCATGCGCAAGAACGATCTCGTCGCGGAGATCTATTCCGCGGGCATTACGGGTGTCGACGGATATGGCGGCGACTATCCCGCGATCGTGCCGCTGCTGCCGACAGGCGCGGATGCTGCCGCACCGCATCTCACGTGGGACGACACGCCTTTTGAAAAGAACGCGGGCACATTCTTCGAAATCGCAGGCTGCTTCAGACGTTATCACTGTCCGCAGTCGCGAACCGTGTATCTCGGCAAGCCGCCGAAGCATTTCATCGATGCGGAAAAGGCCGTGGTCGAAGGCATCGAAATGGGGCTCGCGGCAGCGAAGCCGGGCAATACCTGCGAGGACATCGCGAATGCGTTCTTTGCGGTGCTGCGCAAATCGGGCATCGAGAAGAACAGCCGCTGCGGCTATCCGATCGGTGCGAGCTATCCGCCCGACTGGGGCGAGCGCACGATGAGTCTGCGTCCGGGGGACAAGACGGTCCTCGAACCCGGCATGACGTTCCACTTCATGCCGGGCCTGTGGCTCGACGACTGGGGGCTAGAAATCACGGAAAGCATCCTGATTACCGGGTCGGGCGCCGAGACCTTCTGCAACACGCCGCGCAAGCTGTTCGTCAAGGAGTAGTGCAATGCGTGCTTCGCCCATTTCCGCCACCGTCGATTTCAATGTCGATGGCGAACAGCACGGCTTCCTGAAGTTGCCGTATTCGCACGACGCTTCCGCGTGGGGCGCCGTGATGATCCCCATTACGGTGATCCGCAACGGCGAAGGACCGACCGCACTATTGACGGGCGGCAATCACGGCGACGAGTACGAAGGGCCGATCGTGCTGTCGAAGCTCGCATCGACCTTGAAGGCAAGCGACGTGAAGGGGCGTGTGATCGTGGTGCCGTTCATGAACTATCCGGCGTTTCGTGCGGGCAGCCGCACGTCGCCGATCGATCGCGGCAATCTCAATCGCGCATTTCCTGGCAAGCCGGACGGCACGGTCACCGAGAAGATCGCCGACTACTTCCAGCGCTATCTGTTGCCGCTCGCGGACTACGTGCTCGATCTGCACGCGGGCGGCCGCACGCTCGACTTCGTACCGTTTGCTGCCGTTCACGTGTTGAGCGATACGAAACAGCAGGCGCGTTGCGAAGCGGCGATGCACGCGTTCGGCGCGCCGTATTCGATGCGGATGCTCGAACTGGACAGCGTCGGGTTGTTCGACACGGCTGTCGAAGAAGCGGGCAAGGTATTCGTATCGACGGAACTGGGCGGCGGCGGCACGGCGACGGTGGCGAGCGTCGCCGTGGCTGAACGCGGAGTGCGCGGTTTTCTCGCGAATGCGGGGGTGCTGAGGGTGCGTGACGATCGGGATATCGAGCCGCGCACGACTACTCTGCTCGATATGCCTGACGGCAGCTGTTATACGACGAGTGAGCATGACGGGCTGCTAGAGATGTGCAAGGACCTCGGCGACAACGTCGAAGCGGGTGACGTCATTGCGCGTGTGCACGACATGACGCGCACGGGCATGCTGCCGATCGAGTACCGCGCGAAACGCAGGGGATTGCTTGCAGCGCGGCATTTTCCGGGACTCGTGCATATTGGCGACACGGTGGCCGTCGTGGCCGATATCGTCGAGCGGGGCATTCCTGTTGCGTCGAGTGCGGTGAAGCACTAGATGATGAAACTCGATCGCTACGATCTCGCTATTCTTCGCATCCTCGCGCGGGACGGACGTATTACGAAGTCGCGTCTTGCCGAGGAAGTGAATCTTTCTATTTCGCCCGCATGGGAGCGTGTGCGGCGACTGGAAGAGAGTGGTGTGATTCGTGGGTATCGGACGGATGTCGACTGGACAAAAGCCTTTGCGGGCAGTCGTATCGTTGTCGAGGTGGCGCTCGCGAGGCATACCGCGCATGACATGCGCAGGTTTGAGGAGCGGGTTTCTGCTGCTTCTGAAGTTACTCAGTGTTATGCCACTGGCGGCGGGGTTGACTATGTACTTCACGTTGTCGCGCGGGATATCGATCACTATCAGCGGTTTATCGATGCTCTGCTTACCGATGAGCTAGGGATTGAAAAGTATTTCACCTATGTGGTGACTAAAGTGGTTAAAGGTGTGCCTGAGGGTGTGCCTGAGTGGGAAGATTGAGGTTTGTTGTCTGCGACGCAGTCGCCATTCCAGGATTTTTTGCTGCGCTGGCTTCCGCGGTTTTTTGCTGCGCTGGCATCCGCGAATTCGTAGCGGTGCTTCAGGCGTTGCCCCTGTGCGGGGCGGCACTTACTTTCTTTGCCGCCGCAAAGAAAGTAAGGGAATTTCTGCAAAAGTCCTGGCATTGACGTGAGCTTGGACTATCCTGGGATCAGGAGAATTCATGGAGTGGCGTGATGACACAACTTGGTCTTGGTCTGGATCTGTCAACGAAGCGCACTCGCAAGCGCGAGTTTCTCGATGAGATGACGCGCGTGGTGCCGTGGCAGAAGCTGATTGCGCTCATCGAACCGCACTATCCGAAAGGCAAGACCGGCCGCCCACCGTTCCCAGTCGCAACGATGTTGCGCATTCACTTCATGCAGCAATGGTTCAGCCTCTCGGACCCGGCGATGGAGGAGGCGCTGCACGACATCCCGCTGTATCGGGAGTTTGCGCTGCTGGGCACGGGTATGACGCGGCTGCCTGACGAGAGCACGATCCTGCGATTCCGGCACCTGCTTGAGGCCCATGAGCTGTCGGCCAGAATGCTGGCGACGGTCAACGAGATCCTGCAGGCGAAGGGCCTGATGCTCAAGGTGGGCTCGGCGGTCGACGCAACGCTGATTTCGGCACCCAGTTCGACGAAGAAGGCCGGCACGCGAGACCCCGAGATGAGCCAGACGCAAAAGGGCGGCAGCTGGTACTTCGGTATGAAGGCGCACATCGGAGTCGATGTGGAGTCGGGGCTGGTGCATACCGTGAAGTGCACGCCGGCAAATGTTCACGACATCACGGTGGCGCATGAACTGTTGCACGGCGACGAGCAGGTTGCGTTTGCCGATGCGGGCTACGTGGGCATCGAGAAGCGGGGCGAAACGGGGGCGGTCCAGTGGCACGTGGCGATGAGGCCGAGCAAGCGAAGAAAGCTGGACAAAAGCAAGCGGCTCGACAGAATCTACGAGAAAGTCGAGCGGCTCAAGGCGGGCGTGCGGGCGAAGGTTGAGCACCCGTTTCGGGTGCTCAAATGTCAGTTCGGCTATCTGAAGGCGCGGTATCGGGGACTGGCGAAAAACACGGCGCAGATCGAAACGCAGTTCGCGCTGATCAATCTCTGGCTGGCTCGCGGGGTGCTCGGTAAAGCGAAATGAAGGGCGAAGACGCCCCCCAAAGGCGCAGCGTCCATGCGCAAGATGCGACCGGCATCGGTTCAACACAGCGTGAATGAGGACGCGAATTCCACTGCGCGCGTGCCAGTTAAAGATCCCAGGCAGAAAACGGGTTGTTCAGACCTTCCTAAGCAAAGAAAGCGGGCTAACCCCGCTAATGCTAGTCATTGCCTGCGGGCCCCCACGGGTCCCGCACTCCACGCGGCATCGAACTAGTCAATGCTCGTTGCCAGCGCTCCTGGATTCGCCTCACCCACTTCACACTCCAGCGTCACGTACTGCGTTACCAGGAAGTCCACGGCCGCCCAGGTGGCAAACTGTGTGTAGGCCGTCGCGATGGAACTGCACCACTCCGGACTGAAAAGCGAGATCGGTGTCGTAGAAACGCGAACGCGTAAGGTGCGACAACCTACACACCGTTTGCCACCTGGGCGGCGCGGACGATTCGCTGCCGCTGGCTGCGCTACGGGTGACTGGAGCGGGTGATGCGCCTGTTAGAGACGTTGGCAACGCACATGAAATAGCGCGTTGCCGTGTGGAGTGCGGGACCCGTTGGGGGCCCGCAGGCAACCACTAGAGCTGGCGGTGTGAGCGGCTTTCTTTTGCCTACTTTTCTTTGCCGCTGCAAAGAAAAGTAGGTGCCGCCCCGCACAGGGGCAACGCATGGAGTACCGATACGACATCGCGGACGCCAGCACAGGCACAACGCTAATAAACCAGAAGCAAAACGCGGACGCCAACAAAGAAAACCCCAACAAACCAAACAAAAAAAAGAAAAAACACCAACACCCAAAACCGCAAACAAAAAGAACCAGGCGCGCAGCGCCCATAAACTGGAAACCCGTTCACAGGAGATCACCATGCTGCTAGGTCATCCCGTTCTGTTCAAATCATTGTGTTACATAAACGGCCGCTGGATCCACAGCGATACCGCCGCGACGGTCGCGGTACAGAACCCTGCCGATCAGGAGGTCATCGGCCACGTCCCGATGCTCGAACAGCAACAGATCACAGAAGCAGTCACAGCCGCGCAAAAAGCATTCGAATCCTGGCGCTGGGTGCCAGTCGCGAAACGCGCAGCGTTGCTGCTTCGCTGGCACGAACTCGTGCTACGCCACCAGAACGATCTCGCAGGAATACTCGCCCTCGAACAAGGCAAGCCGCTCGCCGAAGCACAAGGCGAAATCGCCTACGGCGCAAGCTTCATCGAATGGTTCGCGCATGAAGGCAAGCGGCTGAATGGCCGTACCATTCCGACACACATCGACGGCGCGCATCTCGGCACGATCATGGAACCCGTCGGCGTGGCCGCCTTGATCACGCCGTGGAATTTCCCGAACGCAATGATCACGCGCAAGGCGGCCGCCGCACTGGCCGCGGGTTGCACGGTCGTCGTGAAGCCCGCGCACGAGACGCCGTTCTCCGCGCTCGCGCTCGCACAGCTCGCAGAAGAAGCAGGCTTTCCGCCCGGTGTCTTCAATGTCGTACTCGGCCAGCCTCAAATGGCGATGGAAACGCTGGTGCGCGATCCGCGTGTACGCACCGTTAGCTTTACAGGCTCCACGCGTGTCGGCAGCCTCGTGATGCAAGCCGCCGCACAAAGCGGCATCAAGAAGACGGCACTCGAACTCGGCGGCAATGCGCCGTTCATCGTGACGGAAGACGCCGATCTCGAACAGGCGGTGCGCGTTGCCGTCGCTGCGAAGTTTCAGACGTCGGGGCAGGACTGCTGCGCGGCCAATCGCATTCTCGTCGCACGTCCCGTGTACGACACGTTCGTCGAACACTATGCACAGGCCGTGCGCGCATTGAAAGTGGGCTCGGCGTTCGAACCAGGCAGCGAGGTCGGGCCGCTGATGCATCAGGCTGCATTCGATTCGACGCAGCTACGCGTCGACGATGCGCGCGCAAAAGGCGCACGCATTCTGGTCGGTGGAACGCCGCATGCGCGCGGCGGATGGTTCTTCGAGCCGACTGTGGTCGCCGACGCCGCGAAAGGTATGCGCATCTACGACGAAGAGAACTTCGCACCCATTTCAGCCGTGTCTCCATTCGACACGCTGGAAGAAGCGATCGCACGCGCGAACGACACCGAGCATGGTCTTGCCGCGTATCTTTGCGCGAAAGATCTGAACACCGTCTTTCAGGTGATTCGTCAACTGGACTTCGCAATGGTCTCCGTGAACGGCGCGAAATTCACAGGCGCGCCGATTCCATTCGGCGGCATGAAGGCATCGGGTCTGGGCCGCGAAGGCGGACTCGAAGGCTTTGAGCCATTTGTCGAAACGCGTTACTTCTGCCTCGGTCAACTGGGTTTGCCCGTCGCCGATGCTGTTGGTTCTGTTCACCGGCCGCTCGCCGCGTGAGCCTCTTTATTCACTATCGATCAAACGGAGTGTCCCATGACCCAGCTCGATCAACTGTTTAGCGCAGACCGCGCGCATTTCATGCATCCGTCGACGCACGCTCACGATCACGCAAGCGGCGCGCTGCCAGGCCGCATCGTGACGGGCGCGAAAGGCATCCGCATCGAAGATCATCAAGGCAAGTCGTTCATCGACGCATTCGCGGGCCTTTACTGCGTGAACATCGGTTACGGCCGCACGGAAGTCGCCGACGCGATCTACGAGCAGGCGAAGAAGCTCGCGTATTACCACACGTATGTCGGTCATTCGACGGATACGATCATCGAATTGTCGTCGCGCATCATCGACTGGTCGCCGAAGGGCATGAAGAAGGTGTACTACGGTTTGTCCGGTTCCGACGCGAATGAAACGCAGATCAAGATCGTCTGGTACTACAACAATGTGAAGGGCCGCCCCAACAAGAAGAAGATCATTTCGCGGCAGCGCGGCTATCACGGCTCGGGTATCGTCACGGGCAGTCTGACGGGATTGCCGAGCTTTCATCAGCACTTCGATCTGCCCATCGATCGTGTCAAGCATACCGTGTGTCCGCATTGGTATCGTCAGGCGCCTGCAGGCATGAGCGAAGCGCAGTTCGTCGACTATTGCGTCGAAGAACTCGAGAAGCTGATCGCGAAAGAAGGCGCGGACACGATTGCCGCTTTCATCGGCGAGCCGGTGATGGGCACGGGCGGTATCCTGCCGCCGCCGGCCGGTTACTGGCCCGCAATCCAGAAGGTGCTGAAGAAGCACGACATTCTGCTGATCAGCGATGAAGTCGTATGTGGCTTTGGCCGGCTAGGCTCGAAGATGGGCGCACAGCATTACGGCATCGAACCGGATCTCATCACGGTCGCGAAGGGTTTGACGAGCGCCTATGCGCCGCTGTCCGCTGTGATCGTCGGCGAGAAGGTTTGGGATGTGATCGCGCAAGGCTCGCAGGAACATGGTCCGATGGGCCATGGCTGGACCTATTCGGGACATCCGGTTTGCGCTGCTGCGGCGCTTGCGAATCTCGACATTCTCGAGCGCGAGAACCTCACGCAGAATGCGGCCGATGTCGGCGGCTATCTGCTGCAGCAACTGCGCGACGCATTTGACTCGCATCCGCTCGTCGGCGAAGTGCGCGGCGCAGGCATGCTGGCGGCGCTCGAGTTCATGGCGAACAAGGAAGAGCGCCGTCCATTCGATGCCGCGCTGAAAGTCGGCCCGCGCGTGTCGGCGGCTGCAATGCAACGCGGCTTGATCGCGCGCGCCATGCCGCACGGCGACATCCTCGGCTTCGCGCCGCCGCTCGTGACGACGCGCGACGAAGTCGATGAGATCGTCAAGCTGGCCAAGGCCGCCGTGGATGAAGTGGCTTCACAGGTGCTCAAGGAATCCACCACTGCCTGATTGCGCTCCTGCTTTAATGCGCTTCGAATAGAAGCTTGAGTGCGGCCCTATGCGTTGCGCATGGGGTCGTTTCAGAAGCACGCTTTGCGTGTTATAAGCCCAAGACAAGCTCTTTTCGTTTGTTTAATAAATGACGTCTTGGGAGACATGCATTGAAACTAATCGATAAAGCAAGGTTCTCTGCAACAGCATTCGCTGTCGTTGGACTGTTCACCGCTTCAGCGGGTTTTCTCGAATCCGCCCCCGCCTACGCGAAAGCGCCCTCTGCGCAGAAACCGGTACTCAACGCATCGGCCATCGCTGTCGCTGACAAGTACAGCGCCGATGCTGCCGAACAGATCTTCAAGGAAGGCGGCAATGCTGTCGACGCCGCTGTCGCCATCGCGTTCACGCTGGCCGTCACGTACCCGGAAGCAGGCAATATCGGCGGCGGCGGTTTCATGACCTTGTATGTGAACGGCAAGCCGTATTTCATCGACTACCGCGAGCGCGCACCGCTGGCCGCGACGCGCAACATGTATCTCGATGATCAGGGCAACGTGATCAAGGGTAAGAGCCTGTATGGCTATTACGCGGCGGGCGTGCCGGGCACGGTTGCGGGCATGTGGGAAGCGCAGCACCGATTCGGCAAGCTCAAATGGAAGCAGGTTCTCGCGCCGGCCATCAAGTATGCACGCGACGGTTTCGAAGTCGATGCACAACTCGCCAGGCGGCGCGAAGATGCCGAGAAAGACTTTGCGGGCAAGACGAACTTCGATACCTACTTCGGCAATCTGAAAGAGGGCGTCAATTTCAAGCAGCCCGATCTCGCCGCCGTATTGACGCGCATCGCCAATCAGGGCGCGCGCGAGTTCTATAACGGCAAGACGGCGGATCTGATTGCATCGTCGATGAAAGGGCATGGCCTCATCACGAAGCGCGATCTGCAGGAGTACAAGGCCGTCTGGCGTCAGCCCGTTCAGGCGAACTGGAACGGCTATCGCGTGATCACTGCGCCGCCGCCGAGTTCGGGCGGCATTGGACTCGTGCAGTTGCTGAAGATGAAAGCGGATCTGAAGAGCGATTTCACGAATGTCGATCTCAACTCGCCGCAGTACATTCACCTGATTGCGGAAATTGAAAAGCGTGTCTTTGCGGACCGCGCGCAATATCTTGGCGATCCGGATTTCTACAAGGTGCCCGTCGCGCAACTGACGGACGATGCCTACATCGCGAAGCGTGCCTCCGAAGTGAATCCGTCCGCGCCGTCGGACACGAAGAGCGTGGTGGCGGGGCTCGGCATGTCGATGCCCGAGAAGGCGGAGACGACGCACTTTTCGGTGGTCGACAAATGGGGCAATGCCGTGTCGAACACGTACACCATCAACGGCTATTTCGGTTCGGGCGTCGTGGCGGAAGGCACGGGCATCGTGCTGAACGACGAGATGGACGACTTCGCATCGAAGCCTGGCGTGCCGAACATGTTCGGTGTGGTCGGCAGCGACGCGAATTCGATCGAGCCGAAGAAGCGCCCATTGTCGTCGATGACGCCGACCATCATGACGAAGGACGGCAAGGTGTCGCTGGTGATCGGCACACCGGGCGGATCGCGTATCTTCACGTCGATCTTCCAGGTGATCAACAACGTGTACGACTTCAACATGCCGTTGAAGGAAGCCGTTGGCGCGATGCGTTTCCACCATCAGCTGTTGCCGCCGAACACGATTTTCTGGGAGCCGTATGCACCCATCGACGGCGACCTTGCGAAGCAGGTCGAAGCAAAGGGCTATAAGCTTAAGGCGCAGGACTTCAACGGCGACATCCAGGCGATCAAGATCGACGGCGAAACGCCGGACGCCGTATCGGATCCGCGCGGACGCGGCGTGACGCGAGTGATACCCTGATCGGACGGCAGGCCTGGGCGTCGCGTCGCGGTATGCACGGCGCCCGGTCGACTCGCTTTGCAGCGGACATCGCCGACAGGCGGGGTCCGCTGTTTTCACTTTCAGACGCGGGAGAAAGCGATGAATCAGCCTCAATCACACGACGATGCCACCGGACCACGATTCGAAGGACTGAGTGCCGTCACGCTCGCGACGCATGACATGGAGCGGGCCGTTGCGTTTTATCTGGCGCTCGGATTTCCGTTGTCTTATGGCGGGCCATCCGAGGCGTTCACGTCGTTCGAATTCGGCGGCACCTATCTGAACCTGATTCTCGACACGCGAGGGCCCGTTCTCTGGTGGGGACGCGTGATCGTGCATGTGTCAGACGTGGACGCCGTCTATCAGAAAGCGCTGGCAGCAGGATACCGGCCGGAGGCGCCGCCGGCCGATGCTTCATGGGGCGAGCGCTATTTTCATATCTGCGATCCCGACGGGCACGAGATCAGCATTGCCAGGAGGCTTTGAAAAGGGCTTGAAAAGATCCGGTGGCGGCAGGAGAGTAATATGACTGACACCCAGAACGTTCACAATCACAAGAGCCCACGCGCAGCGTAAAACCTTTCCGTCGAACGGAAAAAACAGGAGCCACTGTGATGAAGGAATCCGAGCAGGAACTTGACGCTGCATCGCTCGCCGCACGGCAGCGCCGCTTCGAAGAGGAGCTCGTCGATGCATACGACGAGGAACTCGAAATGGAAGTCGACGACCGCATCCTCGACGGCTCGGAAGGCTTCACGCCCGAAGCGCGCGAATTGCGCAAACAGTATTTCCGCGAGCTGTTTCGTCTGCAAGGCGAACTCGTCAAGCTGCAGGACTGGATCGTCAAGACGGGGCATCGCCTCGTCGTAATCTTCGAAGGCCGCGATGCGGCCGGCAAGGGTGGCGCGATCAAGCGCATCACGCAACGCCTGAACCCACGCGTCTGCCGCGTCGCGGCGCTGCCCGCGCCGAACAACCGCGAACGCACGCAATGGTATTTCCAGCGTTATGTCAGTCATCTGCCCGCGGGCGGCGAAATGGTGCTGTTCGATCGCAGCTGGTACAACCGCGCAGGCGTCGAACGTGTGATGGGTTTCTGCACGGATGACGAATACGAAGAGTTCTTCCGCTCGGTGCCTGAGTTCGAAAAGATGCTCGTGCGCAGCGGTGTGCAGATCATCAAGTACTGGTTTTCGATCACCGATGAAGAGCAGGAAATCCGTTTCCAGGCGCGCATTCAGGATCCTCTTAAGCAGTGGAAGCTGAGCCCGATGGATCTGGAAAGCCGTCGCCGCTGGGAGATGTACACGCAAGCGAAAGAGGTGATGCTGCAGCGTTCGCACATTCCCGAAGCACCGTGGTGGGTCGTGCAGGCTGTCGACAAGAAACGCGCGCGCCTGAACTGTATTAGCCATCTGCTGAGCCAGGTGCCGTATCACGAGATCGATCATCCGTCGATCGTGCTGCCCGAACGCGTCTTCCACGAAGAGTACATCCGTCATCCCGTGCCGGATTCGATGATCGTGCCCGACGTCTATTGAACGCTGCTTGTATAGAGTGAAATGAAAAGCGCGGCAATTGCCGCGCTTTTTCTTTTGCCGTCGCTGCTTCGTTGCATCGGCGTTGCAGCGACGCTCGCCCCGCATCGCGCAGGGCGAATCGCATGCCGTCAGAACAGATGACGGAACAGCCAGTAAAGACCAGCGGACAGCGCGATCGATACCGGCAAGGTCAGCACCCAGGCGAGCACGAGGCTGCGCACGGTGGCCCATTGCAGACCGGAGCCGTTGGCCGCCATCGTGCCGGCGACGCCCGAAGACAACACGTGCGTGGTCGATACGGGCAGGCCATACATATCGGCCGCGCCGATCGTGACCATCGCGACGAGTTCGGCCGATGCGCCCTGGCCATAGGTCAGATGCTGCTTGCCGATTTTTTCGCCAACTGTCACGACGATGCGCTTCCAGCCGACCATCGTGCCGAGGCCCAGCGCAATCGCGACAGCGACTTTCACCCACGTCGGAATGAACTTGGTCGCGTGATCCATCTGCTTCCTGAAGTTGTCGATCGCCTTGGCGTCGTCTGCGGCAAACGCGGGCTGCTTAGCCTTTTCCATCAGACGGATCGCTTCGGACGCGACGTACATGTTGTTGCGCACGTTATCGACCTTGTCTTGCGGCACGTTCGCCATCGAACCCGATGTGCTGACCTGCTGGCCGATCTGCTCCGCCAGCTTCTGCAGCGCGGGCACGGTTGCAGGCGTCAGCTGACGAGTACGGACGTAGTTCTCCACTTCGCTGCGCGGCGCGACGACGGGCGGCACGCCTTGCGCCGCGTACTTGCCGAGCGCGGTCGAAGCCTGCTGCGAGACGGCGAGGAAGGTCTGTGTTTCGCTCGCTGTCACGGCCTTGTTGAGCGCGTAAGCAGTCGGCACCGTGCCGATCAGGATCAACATGATGAGACCCATGCCTTTCTGACCGTCGTTCGAGCCGTGCGCGAACGATACGCCCGTGCACGTCAGGATCAGCAGTACGCGAATCCAGAACGGCGGCGGTTCTTTTCCTTTCGGCTCGGCGTACAGCGCAGGCACGCGCACGAGTGCCTTGAGAACCAGCAGCAGAAGCGCTGCGAGCAGAAAGCCGACGAGCGGCGAGAACAGCAACGACTTGCCGACGCCCGCAGCCTGGCTCCAGTCGACGCCGCTCGTGCCGTCCGCGCCGTGCAGCATCTGGTTCATCAGACCGACGCCGATGATCGAGCCGATCAGCGTGTGCGAACTCGACGACGGCAGTCCGAACCACCATGTGCCCAGGTTCCAGATGATCGCGGCGATGAGCAGCGCGAACACCATCGAGAAGCCTGCGCTGCTGCCAACCTGAAGAATCAGTTCGACAGGCAGCAACTGCAGAATGCCGAATGCGACTGCGCCGCTCGAAGTCAGCACGCCGAGAAAATTCCATGTGCCGGACCACACGACCGCAACGCTCGGCGCGAGCGAGTGCGTATAGATCACGGTAGCCACGGCATTGGCCGTGTCGTGAAAGCCATTGACGAACTCGAAGCCGAGTGCGATCAGAAGAGCGACGCCAAGCAGCAGGTAAGGCAGGAGCGAACCCATGCGCACGGATTCGAGGTCGCCGATCAATTGGAACGCGCAATAGATTGCGCCGGCGACAAGCGCAATGACAAAGACGGCAAGTCCCAAGTTGCGATTCCTGGCACTCGCAGTGCCTGTTTGCGGGTATGAGAGTTCCGGCATGGCCTGGGCCTCGGGTGGTCGGGGGGATTTCCGATGCTGCAAGGCCAGTATGTCGGTACGATGACAAACGCGTGACGGATATGCCCCTCAACATTTGTGCTTCGCATCAATGCGTTCTGGCGCTGCTGATTTCGCCTCGCCATTGGCACATTGCATGAAGAGAACGCTAGTGCGCTGACGCTAAAATGCTCGTCTGGCGTTTGCGCGCCCATCGAGAAACGAGACCAGCTTGAAAAGAAAAATGCCAGCGCTGAATGCGCTCAAAGCCTTCGAAGTGGCGGGACGCACGGGCAGCTTCACGCGTGCGGCGGAATTGCTCAACGTCACGCAAAGCGCGGTGAGCCGTCAGGTGCGCCAACTCGAAGAGCAGCTCGGCGAATCGCTGCTGCAGCGCAGGCATCATCATCTGGATCTCACGGCTTCGGGCCGCGTGCTGTTGCAGGCCTTGCAGCATTCGTTCGACAAGATCGAATGGACCGTGCGCTCCATTCAGGAGAAGACGCACCTGAACCGCTTGCGGGTCAATGCGCCGCCCACCTTCGCGAGCCGCTGGTTTCTGCCGCGGCTGGGGCGCTTGCATACGGAACGTCCCGAACTCGAACTGAGTCTGTCGACGCGGCTCGAAGACAATCTCGGCGAATCGAGTGTGCTCGATTGCGCGATCCGTTTCGGTAATGGCGAATGGGAAGGTCTCGACAATCTGCTGCTGATGAACGAGCGGCACATTGCAGTGTGTTCGCCTGCCTTGCTGGCGCGTCAGTCAGGAAATGAAGTCATCGACCTCAATCAATTCACGCTGCTGCATGTTTTAGCCGGCGACAACCAGCGCTATCTGACCTGGCAGCATTGGCTGAAGGCAGCGGGCATCGAAGGCGTGGACACGTCGGGCGGGTTCGAATTCGATCTGCTCGATCACGCGATCCGCGCGGCGATCGACGGCCTCGGCATCACGATCGCCGATCGTCATATGATTGCGCACGAACTCGCGAATGGACAACTCGTGCAGGTGCTCAACGTGCATGTCGACGGACATCAGTCGTATTGGCTCGTGACGCGTCCGGAGCAGGGCGACCTGCCACACGTGGCCGTGTTTCGCGACTGGCTGCAACAGGAAGTGTGGCTCACGCAGCGCGGCTTCGAAATGTCGGCGGCTTCATCCGTACCTTTGATCAGCGGCCACTGAGCGCGAACGGCGCAAATATCCGTTTGCGCCGCTTTTGACTCACTTCAGCTGATTCGTTTGCCTCATATCCAACAGACAGCGTGCTGCCGGGATCGTGCATGCCAACTTCGTTGGCGATGGCGCGCAAACGTTAAACATCCATTGCGGCTTGTGCGAATACAACGAAAAACGACAGAAGCGTTTCCACTTCGTAAATGGACTAATTGCACCCTGCATATGCTGGTATCATTTTTATACCAATCGACAACGTTGCAACTGCATCGAAAACTGCAACAGTTGTATCAAGGCTTGGCGCACATAGAGATCTCGGCACGCGCGGTGCATGTTTAGAGGCGTGCCATCACTCTCGCAGTCACTTGCTCAGGGATCGATGAAGTTGGCAACGAAAAGCAGGGCCGGGCAAGGGAAAAGCTTCGTCGAGCGCATCTACCGCTTGCGCATTGCGGGTTTGGGGCTGGGCTTTTTTTGCGTCGCGTCCGTCTTCGCGCTACAGCATCGCGGCTTCGTGCTGTGGTCACTCCTCGTTTTTCATGGTTTCGTCTGGCCGCATGTCGCGCGGCGCGCAGCGCTGGCGTGTGAAGTGCCGTTTCGCGGCGAGCGCCTGAACCTGATGGTCGACGCCATGTTCGGCGGCTTCTGGGTGGTAGCGATGCAGTTCAACGTGCTGCCCAGCGTGCTGATTCTCGCCATGCTCAGCATGAACAACATCGGCGCAGGCGGATTGCAGGTCTTTGCCCGCGGCCTGGTCGCGCATGTGCTCGGCATGCTGGTCGGGCTCCTCACGGTCGGCTTTGTCTTTTCGCCGATGTCGCAAATGCCGACCATCCTTGCGTGCCTGCCGTTCCTCGTCATTTATCCGCTTGCTTTGGGTTTTACCAGCTATCGCCTGTCGCTGAAGCTCGCGCAGCGCACGCGCGAACTCGAGCATCTGAGCCGCACAGACGGCTTGACGCGCTTGTGGAATCGCCGTCACTGGGAAGGGCTGCTCGCAGAAGAGTTCGAGCGTTGCCGCGCGAACCGCTACGCGTCGTGCCTGATGCTGATCGACCTCGATCACTTCAAGCGAATCAACGACACGCTGGGCCATCCCGCCGGCGACGCGGTGCTGCAAGCGTTCGCCGATCTGCTGCGCAGTCACTTCCGCGCAGGCGACAGCATCGGGCGCTATGGCGGCGAGGAGTTCGGCGTCGTATTGCCGGGCGCGACGCTGCGCGAAGCGCACACCGTCGCGAAGGTGCTGGTGCAGCGCGTGCGGGAAAAAACCAGAGAGGCGTCGAAGGAATGCCCGTGCACGATCAGCGTTGGCATTGCCCAACTGACTGACGATCTGCCTGACTATCACACGTGGCTGCAGGAAGTCGACCGAAGTCTGTATCAGGCGAAGGCAACGGGGCGCGACCGGATTGTCGTCGGTGGCGTCGCGCCCGTTCAGGAAGCGGTGCGCGGTTAAGCGTCTGCACGCGTCGTTGGGGCTAGAGCGAGCCGCTCGAAGAGCGTGCTTTACAGCGCATAAACGGTGCCCGCGAAAATAGAACCGAACAGCACCCATTTGACGACGTAGTACGTTGGGCGATGCCACGCCTTGAGGCGCTTGCCGACGCGGCGAATCGCATACACGTATTTGAACACGCGGTTCAAAAAGCCCGTGCGGTCGCCTGCTTCGTTCGGCCAACTCGCTGAGCGCATCACGACATTCGAGAACATCCGGTTCAATCCGGCAGCCCAGCCGAAGTACATGGGACGCTCGACGTCGCAGAACAACACGATGCGCGACACGTCGGTTTCGTTCTTTGCGTAGTGAATGTAGGTCTCGTCGAACATCACGGCTTCACCGTCGCGCCAATAGTATTGCTGGCATCCGCGAAGAAGCGCTTGCGGTCGACAGATAGCAAAGGCAGTTAATGGGCGCCAGAAACGTCGAGTGATCCGATAACTGACGCCCGAACGTGAAGCGGGCATTGCCTCGCCTTGCCACATACGCGACGCCAAGAATAAACCAGAAGACGAATAGCCAGCGCATACCTTGAACTCGGGAAACTACCTGAACGAGCGGCTTTTTTAAATCACCGCATGTCAAGGAGCGCATTCTAGGCAGAAACTTTCCGGCTTGCTTCGGAGGTACACATTTGAATGCGAGAACTATTGCCGCTTAAGGGAAGCAGTAATGAACGTGCCCTTTCCCGTCTGTCGGATAGACGCCAGAAACGAACCGGACAAAATCCAGGTGAATAAAGCTAACCTGCTCCTTCTTTTAGCTGGTGGCTGCTGCTCTTGGCGCGATACCGCGCAATGTAATGCCGCACGTTTGTGGCGACGCACGGTTCTTTTCGCGCCGGGATTGGGCGGCGATAACGGCGGGTCCGTTAGAAGGCTCGACGGCATAGCCGCGCCGCTCCCATGCATCGAGCCCGCCTTTTAGCGCACGAACCTGCGTAAAGCCCCGCTCGCGCATCTGCTGCGAAAGCACTTTTGCGGTGGCATCGTCGGCGCAGACGCAATAGACGACGACATCGCGCGCCAATAGCGCGGCATCGATCGTATCCGGCGAACGGACGTCGACAGGCAAAGCGCCGGGAATGGACTGCGGTGTTTGCCGCTTTACTTCCTCGGGGCGGGCGTCGAGCACGATGGGCGGCTTGTCGGCGCGCATCATCGCGTCGACCTGTTCGGCCGACACGGGCGCAAGCGAAAGCGGCCGCTGCATGCGCCAGCGCTGGATGAACCGTAACGCCAGATAGACGGCTGCAATGACGAACAGCACGTCGAGAATCGTCCAGCCGTGCGCGCGCACTTCGTGGATCAACAGACTGAGCTGACGCTCGAAAATGGCGCCGCCCAACACCCAGAACGTCGCCCATGCGGCGATGCCGACCGCGTCCCACGCAAAGAAAATGACAATGCCGACGCGGGTCGTGCCCATCAACGGCGGCGTGATGATCGCGAGCCCAGGCACGAACTTGGAGACGGACACGATTGCGGGCCCGAAGCGCACGAAAAGCGCGCGTGCCTTGCGCATACGCTTTTCGACGGCCGCCGACAGGCGCGCGAGCGCATGGATCAGCTTGCGGCCGAGCAGCCGTCCCGCGGTGAACCATGCGCCGTCGCCGATCAGTGCGCCGGCAAGCGCTGCCGTCAGCACATGCCAGAAAGACAGTTGGCCATTGGCGATGGCAGTGCCCGCGAGCAACAGCACGGGCACGGCGGGAATGGGAATGCCGAGGCGAGTGAGCAGAACGTTCGCGAAAACGACAGTTGCGCCCCATGTAGAAATTGCCGACGGGTGGAGATCGACCAATTCCAATCTGCTCCTTGCGTATTACATTGCATCGCTTCGTCGCCTGGAATGTGCATGCGACATGCGCTCGTTCATTGTTGCACGGCTAGAGCAGCAACGTACTGCGCGAACCCAAGCCAACGCAATACAGGCTAACGCTCTTTGGACCTAATCAGCGTGACGGGGATATCGGTGCATCCCATGCTGCTCGACAGTTCGAGTTCGCGCCATTCGCCGTCGTGAGATGGTGCGGAAATCAGCGGGTCCAGTTGCCGGTCGGTGCGCAGCACGTTAAAGGGCCAGGAAGGCCGCAGCAGACTTTCGTGCACGAGCGAGCCAAGCCAGATCGGCGTGGGCGTCATGCCGTTGCGCTGCGCGACGGCATAGTTGGTGCGCCAGAAGCGCAGCACGTCGCGTTCGTCGCGGCGTGTGCGCTGCCGGCTGAATACAAGTGCCGACGGTTCGCCGTCATTGAGCTTGGGCAGCACGGGCAAATCCATCGCGGGTGCATCGGGCGAAACGAGCGAGAACAGACTGCGTGCATTGAAACGGGTGCCTTCGAGCCAACCCCTGCTGAGCAATTGCGCGGCGATCTGCTGCCGGTCGGCCGTCCATTGCACGGTGATCGGTTCGCGCCGGTCGCCCTTCATGTCCGAGCGATAGCAGGGAAACTGCTTCCATAGCGAGTCCATCCATTGCGTCTGACTGACGACGACGGGAGGGCGCTGACGCACGTGCACCGCCGCATCCGGCTGACGTCCAAATCCGTTCTGCACGGCGAAGCTCGCGCACAGCACGATCAGCAAAACGACAGGCATGTATTCGCGTGAAGGCGGCGTTTCCGGGTGCCGCCATACGGCCGTCAGCGCGACCACGGCCACCCACACGGCCGCGAACGCCGCGCCGCCTACGGCATCCGAGAACGCGAAGCGCCCTGAATACAGGCCTGCAAACGCAACGGAGATGACGATCAGGCTCGCGAGCGCGGTGACGGCGATGCCCGTCAGGGCACTGACGCGGCGCGCCACCACGAACGCGAGAAAGCCGTACACGGTGACGCTTGCCGCGACGTGATTGCTGGGAAATGCGTAAATGTCGGACAGCGCGGCGGCGGGCGGCGCATGATGCACGATGGCCTGCATTGCGAAGATCAGCAGCTGCGAGAAGATCACGGCGATCAGCCAATAGACGATCGTGCGCCAGCGCTTCTCGAACCCCATCATGACGGTCGACGCGATGACCAGCGCGGCGAGTGTCGGAACGCTGCCGAGCGTCGATGCGCGCGCGAGCGCTTCGCCTATCCACGGCGCCTGCGCGGATTGCAGAAAACGATAGAACGATACATCTACCTGGACGAGCGGATCGCCGGCGACGACGTCCTGCATGACGCCGAAGAAAATGCCCGCGCACAGCAGCACGAACACCGAAATGCCGATCAGCAGGCCGATCGCGGCGCGCTCGGGGTCGACGATGCGATAGATCAGCTTTCCGTAGGGCGCTTCGTGATCGCGCGCCCAGTGCACGATGCTGCTGCGCGACGCGCTCGCCCAGGCGCGCGCATGCGAGACGACGAGACGCATCACCCAGAAGCACAGCCACACGACGGCCACGACGATTGCGAGCGCGGCGACGAGCCGGAACGAGACGGCGCCCGCGAGCTGGATCGATGCGCCGAATACGACGCCCGGAAGAATATGCGCGGGTGCCCACAGCAATGCCGATAGCACGTTCATCGCGTAGAAGCGCATGGGCGGCATTTCGAGCATGCCGGCGACGACGGGGACAATGGCGCGCAGCGGCGCGGCGAAGCGCGCAAATACCACGCTCTTCGCACCGTGCTTGTCGAAATACGTCTGACCGCTTTCGAGCAGCCCGGGGTGCGTGCTGAACGGCCAGAGTCTGCCTATCGTGTCCTTATAGCGACGGCCGAACCAGTAGCTCATGCCGTCGCCCGCGACGGCGCCTACGATCGCGCTTGCAAAGAGCCAGCCGAGATTCAGCGTACCCGTGCCGACCAGCGCTCCCGCAATGAACATCGCCGTGCTGCCGGGCACGAACGTCCCGATGATCGCGACGGCTTCGAGAAAAGCGGCAAGAAACACGACGGCCAGCGTCCAGGCAGGGTTGCCTGCAAGCAGGTGCAGCAGCTGGACGTACGCGTGCTCCATCAATATCTCCAGGTGTCGAAGCGGTCGTCAAAGAGCACGGCAAAGCGCGAGGACGCGCAAAAGAAAAGGCTGCTGAAAGTTTATCAGTGTCGTCCCATTGAGCGCAGGCGTGCGGCCATGCAGCAATCGGCGTGCAAAGGAATTAACGTTTGAAAGAGAGGCCCCGTTCCGTTGCATCCAATGCGATGTCAAAAGACGTTCAAGGCGCGACGCGCGACGAACCTTAGGCGTGTCTTAAGATTTCGATGTAACGTTGCGCAACGGTTTTCTTACTCAAGCTTTAAAACCATAGCGCTTCTAAGCAATTCCGTGGCATAGTCCGCGTATGTAATTCAAAGGGAGGCAATAATGGCTACATTGGAAACTATCCAGGCTCGTATAAAGAAACTCCAGACGCAAGCGGAAACACTCATCGCTAAACGGGCGCAAGGCGCGTTGGATCAGATCCGCGAACTGATGATCAAACACGGTCTCACCACGGAAGATATCGAGCGGCGTGCAAAAGCGCGACGTGAAGCGCGGCTCGGTATCAAGAGCAGCGCGAAGAAAACGGCAACGGCTGCGAAAGGCAAATTGCCGCCCAAGTATCGCGATCCGAAGACGGGGGCAACGTGGAGCGGCCATGCTCGCCCGCCGGCATGGATCAAAGACGTGAAAGACCGCAGCAAGTTTTTGATCGATGCCGCCGCGGCTGTTTCGGAACCTGCTGTGACGGTGAAATCGACGGCAAAGAAAGCGGCAGTCAAGAAAGCCGCTGCGAAGAAGGCGGCTGGCCGCAAGGTCGCCAAGAAAGCATCGGCTGCAGGCGTCAAGACGGCGGCGAAGAAAGCCGCGGTGAAGACGGCAGGCAAGAAGACCGCAGCCAGGAAGTCCGCTGCGAAGTCTGCCGCGCCGACCGTCGGCAAGCGCGTGGCCGCGAAGAAGGCTGCAGCCAAAGCGCCCGCGAAAAAGGCGGCAGCAAAGAAAGCGGCTGCCAAGAGCGTTGCGCCCGTCGCCGAAGCGCCCGTGACGGTACAGACGCCCGCCGCGACGGCAGGCGAAGCCTGAACGCTTCGAACGCTTCAAATCGCCACTGATGTAACAGAGGTCCGGCCTTAATCTGCCGGACCTTTTTCTTTGGCACGCGCCCGACGTGCCGCGCCATCCTGACCCGCAGCCGCTGCAACGACGGCTCACGTGCGGCCGTGCATCGGCCGTCTGCCCGCCTGCCATCCCACACGCAATTCCACACATCCTCCGCATCCGCTGGTGCTTCGCTTGCCGGAAAGGCACATCGGCCCTCAAACATGAGTTTTTTGAATGTTTGATGGTCGAAATACTCGCTTGCGCCTCATAAGGCCGCAGAGAAGAATCCGGGTCATGCGCCGGCTGCATGTTTCGCATAGCTGCCGGTAATGTGCTTCGCGCACGCATCACCAGGTAAAGATCATGCGACTCGACCGGAATTTCGTAAGCGGTCAGTTCGTCGAACCCGCAACCGACGAACTCATCTCCGTCTATAACCCCGCCACCGAGGCACTGATTGCCCAGGTATCGGGCGCGTCCCGTAAAGAGGCCGTGGCTGCCGTAGAAGCCGCCGCTGCCGCGCAAAAGAGCTGGCGCAAGCTGCCTGCCGCGGAGCGCGCCGCCTGTCTGCACAAGTTCGCCGATGCGCTGACGGATTGCGCGCCCGCCATCGGCGCGGCGCTCGCGCTGGAGTCGGGCAAGAGCGTCGCCGATGCGACGAACGAAGCCATCTACGCCGGCCAGATCACGCGTTATCACGCGGAATGGGCGCGCCGTATCGAAGGTGAAGTCATTCCGAGCGATACGCCTGACGAAAACCTCGTGCTGCATCGGGAGCCGATCGGCGTCGTCGCGTGCCTGATTCCGTTCAATTACCCCGTCTATACGTTCATGCGCAAAATCGCGCCGGCGTTGATCGCGGGTAACACGGTCGTCGTGCGTCCCAGCAACAACACGCCGACGTCTGCATTCGAAATCGCTAAAGCTGTACTCCGCGCCGAATTGCCCGCCGGCGTGGTCAACATTCTCGCGATGAGCCACGCGACAGCGGAAGCCGTCTGCACGCATCCCGCTGTCGGCATGATCACGTTGACGGGCAGCGTCGGCGCTGGCCGCAAGGTACTCGACTACTGCAAGGAGAACATCGCGAAGCCTTCGCTCGAACTGGGCGGCAAGACGCCTGCCATCATCGAGCCGGACGCGGATCTGGAAAAGGCCGCGCGCGAACTCGTCGGTTCGAAGACGACGCACTGCGGCCAGCTGTGCACGGCCATCGAGCGCGTCTACGTGCACGAAAGCATTCACGACGAGTTCGTCGCGCTGCTGAAAAAGCACATGGGCGCAGTGAAGAGCGGCGACCGCGGCGTCGATGGGTCGTTCATGGGGCCGCTCGTCAACGAAGCCTCGCGCCAGTCGATTCACGCGATGGTTCAGCGGGCGGTGGCCGATGGCGCCAGACTCGAAACGGGCGGCACGATCCCCGAAGGTAAGGGTTTCTTCTATCCGGCCACGTTGCTGACGAATTGCCGTCAGGACATGGAGATCATTCAGGAAGAAACGTTCGGCCCGATCATGCCCGTCGTGCGCTACAGCACGCTCGACGAAGCGCTGCAGATGGCCAATGACCATCAATTCGGTCTTTCGTCGGTGATCTACACCGAGAACTACCGCACGGCGATGAAGGTCGCCAACAACATCGAGGCGGGCGAACTCTATGTGAACCGCACACCCGCAGATCCATACCAGGGCTTCCACGCAGGCTGGAAGCGCTCGGGTCTCGGCGGCGACGACGGCAAGCACGGCATGCTCGAATTCACGCAGACGCGGCTCGTCGTCATGAAGTACTGATCCTGTCGGGCGCATCTGCATGCCGATAGCCGGGCGGATGCGCTCTCTTTTTAAACCGTAAAAAGCACACGCCGCATCAATAACAAAGTACAGGAGACACGACGGCCACGGCGCAAGCCGTGCTCCTCGCGCGTCTCCAAGGAGCACTTCAGTGGCAAGCCAACCTCTTCAAACGGACGCTTCGGCGCGCCGTTCCGCCGACGCAACGGCGCAATCCGACAACAAGACGCAACGCTACATGCAGTTGCTGCTGCTCGTCATTGCAGCCGGCGCGATTTATCCGATTCTTTATCTGCGTCAGGTCTATCAGCCGACGATGCTGGAAGTTTTCCACATCGGCGAAAGTCAGCTTGGCTATCTGTATTCGATGCTCGGGACGATCTTTCTGCTGAGCTATCTGCCGAGCGGCTGGCTCGCGGACCGTATTGCGCCGCGTCTGTTGATCAGCTTCTCGCTGGTCGCCACGGGGCTGCTCGGTCTCGTGTATTCGACTGCGCCGTCGTTCAATCTGCTGCTGATGATCTTCGGCGGCTGGGGGCTCTCGACGGGGCTGACGTTCTGGGCAGCCGTTATCAAGCGCGTGTCGATGATCGCCGGTCACGACGAACAGGGCCGTTTCTTCGGCTTCCTCGACGGCGGCCGCGGGCTCATCGAAGCGATGCTCGCGACGATCGCGATCACGCTTTTCGCGTGGCTCACGCAGACGAAGGGCGAACCGGCCGCAGTCGGCTTCCGCTTCGTCGTCTATATGTACGCGTTCCTGTGCATCGGACTTGGCGTGCTGCTCGCACTGATCAAGGATCCCTCGTCGAAGGCGGAAGCCGGGAGCCGCGCGCAGGCGGCCAAACGCGGCAATGTGATCGCCGATCTGATCACGCTCGCGAAGATTCCCGAACTGTGGCTCGTCGCCGCCATCGTGTTCTGCGGCTATCAGGTGTTCTGGGCGACGTACAGCTTTTCCGCCTATTTGCATGAAGGCGAGATCGGTTTGTCGGTGGTGATGGCAGGCACGATCACGACGCTCAAGCTGTGGATGCGCCCTATCGGCGGGATTGGCGGCGGCTTTCTCGGAGACCGCTTTTCGAAAGTCACGGTGCTGATCATTGCGCTCTTTCTCGCATCGCTGTCGCTGCTTGGTCTGATCGCCGCGCCGCAGATCAGCAGCCACGTGTTGCTGGTGTTTCTCGTGCTGTTCATCGGCGTGCTGACGTACGCAATTCGCGGACTCTACTGGTCGCTGCTCGACCGCTGCAACGTGCCCGTGCAGACGATGGGTCTCGCCATCGGCCTGATCTCGGTGCTCGGCTATTCGCCCGATGTTTTCCTGCCGCTCATCAATGGCTATCTGACCCAGAACTATCCGGGCGTGCAGGGATACCAGATGTACTTCGGCTACGTGGCCGCCGTGTCCGCTGTCGGCGGCTGTGCGGGTCTCGTGCTGCGCAATATGCTTAAAACGAAGGAAGCGTAAATGAAAGTCGTATCGCTCGAAACGCATATCGTCGCCGTGCCGCCGCCGCATATCGGCGGCATGTACTGGATTTTCGTCAAGCTGAAGACGGATTGCGGTATTGAAGGCATCGGCGAAATCTATTCGGCAACGTTTCATCCGAATGCGATGGGGCCCATCATCGACGATGTGTTCTCGCGCTATCTGCTCGACAAGGATCCGCACCACGTCGAACGCCTGTGGCGCGAAGCGTATTCGAGCGGCTTCACGCAGCGTCCCGATCTGACGATGATGGGCGTCGTGAGCGGCCTCGAAATGGCGTGCTGGGACATCGTCGGCAAGGCGGCGGGCAAGCCCGTGTACGAACTGCTGGGCGGCCGCGTGCATGAGCGGCTGCGTTCGTACACGTATCTGTATCCGAAGAACCGCCGCGGCGAATACGACTACGACGATCCCGACCTCGCGGCGGAATGCGCGGCGGAAAACGTCAAACGCGGCTTTACGGCGGTGAAGTTCGATCCGGCCGGTCCTTACACGGCGTACTCGGGCCATCATCTGTCGCTCGAAGTGATGGACCGTTGCGAGACGTTCTGCCGCAAGGTGCGTGAAGCAGTGGGCAGCAAGGCCGATCTGCTGTTCGGCACGCATGGGCAGATGGTGCCCGCTTCGGCAATCCGTCTTGCAAAGCGCCTCGAAAAGTATGACCCGTTGTGGTTCGAAGAGCCCGTGCCGCCGGGCCAGCACGATGCCATGGCCGAAGTCGCGAAGCACACGAGCATTCCCATTTCGGCGGGCGAGCGACTAACCACGAAGTACGAATTCCACAAGCTGCTGGAAGCGGGTGGCGCATCGATCCTGCAATTGAACGTGGCGCGCGTGGGCGGCCTGCTCGAAGCAAAGAAGATCGCGACGCTCGCCGAGGTGTACTACGCGCAGATCGCGCCGCATCTCTACAACGGCCCTGTCGGTGCGGCCGCGAGCGTTCAGCTCGCGACGTGCACGCCGAACTTCCTGATTCAGGAAAGCATCGGCACGTGGGGCGGTTTTCACGCGGAAGTGCTCAAGACGCCGATTCGCTGGGAAGACGGCTACATCATTCCGTCGACGGAACCGGGTCTCGGCGTCGAGCTGAACATGGAAGTGGTGCGGCAGCACACGCCGTATACGGGCGAACGCCTGCATCTGCAGATGGCGCCCAAACCCTTCGACGTGAAGGATCTCGCGCCCGCCAAAGGCTAACGCGCGTGCGGCCTCAACGTATTCCACGTATTGGACGCCTGCGGGCGAATAGAGCATGAATTACGACTACATCATCGTCGGTGCGGGATCTGCGGGCTGCATTCTCGCCAACCGTCTGTCGGCGTCGGGCCAGTACTCTGTGCTGCTGCTCGAAGCAGGCAAAGCCGACGATTCGTTCTGGTTCAAGATTCCCGTCGGTTTCACGAAGACGTACTACAACGAAACCTATAACTGGATGTACTACAGCGAGCCGGAAAAAGAACTCGACAACCGCTCGCTGTATTGCCCGCGCGGCAAGGTGCAGGGCGGCTCCGGCTCGATCAACGCGATGATCTACGTGCGCGGCCAGGCGAAGGACTACGACGACTGGGCGCAGGCGGGCAATAGCGGCTGGTCGTATCGCGACGTGCTGCCGTATTTCCGCAAACTCGAATCGCATCCGCTCGGCAATACCGAATATCACGGCGCGAATGGCCCGATCGGCATTTCGCCGATGAAGGACGCCGTGCATCCCATTTGCCACGTGTTCCTCAAGGGCTGCGAGCAGGCAGGCTACAAGCGCACCGACGACTTCAACGGCGCGCAATTCGAAGGCGCTGGCATTTACGACGTGAATACGCGCAATGGCCAGCGTTCGTCGAGCAGCTTCGAATACCTGCACCCCGTGCTGAATCGCAAGAACCTGACAGTGGAGCGCGAAGTGCTCGTCACGCAGGTGCTGTTCGATTCGGACCGGCGCGCGACGGGCGTCGTCGTCAAGCAGAACGGCAGTGCACGGCATTTCACCGCGACGCGCGAAGTGATTCTCTCGGCAGGCGCGGTCGATACGCCCAAACTGCTGCAACTGTCGGGTGTCGGCGACAGCACGCTGCTTGCCGGGCATCGCATACCGCTCGTGCGTCATCTGCCCGCTGTCGGACGAAATCTGCAGGATCACCTTTGCGTGAGCTTCTACTACCGCGCGAACGTGGCGACGCTGAACGATGAAATGCGGCCGCTGCTGGGCAAGATCAAACTCGGTCTGCAATACCTGCTGACGCGCAAGGGGCCGCTTGCGATGAGCGTGAACCAGTCGGGCGGTTTCTTCAGGGGCAGCGAGAACGAAGCATTGCCGAATCTGCAGCTCTATTTCAATCCGCTGTCGTACCGCATTCCGAAGAGCAGCAAGGCGAGCCTCGAGCCGGAACCGTATTCGGGCTTCCTGCTGTGCTTCAATCCTTGCCGTCCGACAAGCCGCGGCTCGATCGAGATCGCGTCGAATCGCGCGGAAGATCCCGCGAAGATCCGTATCAATGCGCTGACGACGCAAAAGGATATCGACGACGCGATTCAGGGTTGCGAGCTGGTGCGCAAGATCATGTCGACGGCGGCGCTCAACGAGATCACTGTCGAAGAGATTTCGCCTGGCCCGCAAGTGAACGACCGCGAGGGCTTCCTGCAGTACTTCCGCGAGCAGTCGGGCTCGATCTATCACCTGTGCGGTTCGTGCGCGATGGGTCCGGACGATCTCACATCGGTGGTCGACGAGCGTCTGCGTGTGCATGGCATGTCGGGCTTGCGGATCGTCGATGCGTCGATCTTCCCGAACATCACGTCAGGCAACATCAATGCGCCGACGATGATGGTCGCCGAAAAGGGCGCAGAGATGATTCTCGAAGATGCGCAGGCAGCGGCTGGCGCGCAAGCGAAGGAATCGGCGAAGGCGCTTGCTGCTGCGCACTGACCGTTGACGAACGCTGGCTGATAGCGGCCGCGTGCATGGAGTACTTGTCCGGCACGCGGCCGTTTTTGTATGGCTGCTTCGCTTAAGTCTTGTCAGCGAAAATAGCACGGCCTTGCGTCATATCGCGCAGCGCTTCGCGTGCGCCGTCGATCGCGGTGACGGGCATGCGTATCGTCAATTGCACGCTCATGCCATACGCGCTCGCTTCGAGCGCGTGATTTTCCTGTTCGATCCAGCGGCGCACGCGCGCTTCGTCGGGATAGCCAATTTCGACTTCCAGCGACGCGAGCGCGATCCGCTCGACACGCGGCGCGTCCTGCAGCGCGGTCGCGATCGCGTCGGTATAGGCGCGCACGAGTCCGCCCGCACCGAGCTTCACGCCGCCGTAATAGCGCACGACAGCGGCCAGCACGCCGTCCAGATCGTGATGGCGCAGCACCTCGAGAATCGGGCGTCCCGCCGTGCCCGACGGCTCGCCGTCGTCGGACATGCCCGACTGGCCGCCCGCCAGCAGTGCCCAGCAGACGTGCGTGGCCGTCGGATGGGCTTCGCGCAGACGGCGCAGTTCATCCATCGCGGCGTCGCGGTCGGCGACAGGAATCGCGTAGGCGATGAAGCGGCTTTTGCGGATTTCGAGCTCGGCCTCGAGCGCGGAGGGAAGAGTGAAGGTCGGCAAGGCGGCGAGCGTCGTGAGGTCGGATTAGGTCTGGGCCGCTATCTTAGCGGATGGGCGTGCACGGCCCTATTTTGACGCATCCGGAAAGAGTCTCTTGTTAACTTGCGTAATGACGCAATGGCCGCCGGGGCCGATAATGCACGGCATGGCGGATCTAGCTCTGGCTGGGGCGATGCCGGACTCCTCATCCGGCGCGATCCGTCTCCTTCTTCCCTGGCCGATGACGTCGTGCGTCGGCCAGCACCGCGACGAGCACTTCATTGCTCCCTCAGCCGCCCCTCGAACATGGCGCGCCTGGCAGCGACATCATCGGCGCCGCGACCACGCGCCCCATCGACATTCACCGCGATACTTCCGCCGACGATGCGTTTCATCTTTTCGGGCGTCAGCGCGGTTTCCTTTCGTTCGAGATCGGTCGGCTCGGGTAGATCCTTGATGACGACAGTGGCTTTCATGGCAGTTCTCCTGATGCGTGTTGACGAGCACGATTCGGCGCTCGCTTCTCACGCCGCAACGCTTATGCCGGATTGAAGCCGCAATGTGCGGCATCGCACATTGCGCTTTAAAAGCGCCGCTGCACAAGGGAATAACCGGCGAGGCCGAAGCGTATATACCCGGTTGACCGCGCGCGGAAAGAGAAAGTGTTGGCGGTGAGCGGACCGTCACGCACGTGGAGTTGGCGGAATAAAACCGACGAGTGAAGAGGCCGGGCGCGCTAGCGCGTCGACGTGCGCACGCGAACACACACGCCGCAAGCCATCAGGCAAGCGGCATGTGAAAGAGAAGGAGCAGGCAGCGGCTATTTGCGCAAAAGGCTCTGCGGCGGTATGCGCTCGTCGACGGGCTGGCGCGCCGCCGTCGGGAATCCCACTGGATAGTCGACGACGCGCGTCGCCGCCGGCAACGCCTGCGCGGTGACGCCGAAGAACCGTCCGCCCGTTCGTGTGCCGCCGACGATGGCGGTCATTGCCGCGCGATCGAGTTCGACGCTTTCGGGAAGATCCTTGATGACGAGCTTGGGCATGGCTGTTCCAGAAGAAAGATCGCGTGGTGCCGTCGCAACCGAAGTGCGCTTCGATTGATGACGGCAACGCGCAGGACTCGAACAACCAGTATAGGTAATTCAGGCTCGATGCGGTGTGGGCTGGCGAGCATTGCGGACGCTGTGCGGAGGCCCCCGGTCCTCCACGACAGCGCGCCGTTACACCACAGCGTTCGTCTCGGCCCAGAGCTTCGGGCTGACGTTGATGTTCGGCAGCTTCACGCCAGGTCCGACGATGCTGTTGTTCAGCGTTTCGACGTTGATGAACTGCGCCTGCGTGATGTTTTGGTTGATGCCGATGTTGACGTTGGCGACCGGGCCGAGGCCGTTGAGCCACGAGTTGCCCGTGAGGCCAGGCGTTCCCGTACCGCCCGATACGGCGGACATTTCGCTGCGGCCGAGTGTGCGCTCGCCGTCGATATCGCGAATCATGATGGACGACATAATCGTTCTCCAAGGAAAGAGTGTTGCGGCTGTTTGCCCGGGAGCGCCGGACAAGTGGCGCTCCCGGTCCCCGTCCGCTGCGTATGGTGTGTTAGTAGACGGTGACGTTGTTGTTGGCCGTCATCGTCGGCTTGATCGTGGTCGGCAGATGCGAGACGAAAGCGTTGTTGTTGTCGCTCATGTTGTTGATGCTCAGACCTTGGTTTACAAGCTGCTGGGCGTTGACCGTCTTGCTGTTATCGAAGTCCAGCTTGACGCTCGGGAAGTACGGGTAGGCGACGAAGCCGCCGCGAACGGCCTTCATGGCCTTGCTGTCGAGTTGTTCGGCGATGGACAGGTCTTTGATCATCAGTGCGCTCATGACAGTTCTCCTAAGAGGGAAGCGAAGTTTCGCTAAAGGGTGTTTCGGTTTGGGTTCGAGCATCTTGTCTGCTCGGGCCTTACTACGCATAGGCTGTGCCAATCTTGCCGGCCGTCAGCCAAAAAAACGCGCAAGCCTTGCTGCATAAGGCTTCGCGGTATGGGCGCCGAATCAGGCGGGGAGGTTCGGCTCAAAGAATCCGCAAAGAGCTGACGGCGATCAGCCAACTAGACGCTCAAAGCTGTTGGATGTATCGCGACACATGACGTCCGCCGTGTCGCGGGCCAATCCTGGTTTGCGAAAGGCATACGTGCGGGCTACTATCGAACGAGCACATGTAATTGGTTACGACAGGGAAATTCTTCGACCAACGGGAGCTGCAGCGCTTTGAACACATGGCCAGCCTTGCGCACGTGATTCGGGACTTTCAGAGCGGCGCGCTTTCGCAGGACGCGTTCGTTGCTCAACTCGACAGCACGCTCACAACGGAAGGTGTCGGTTCGGCTCGTCTGCTCGAAATACTCGGCGAAGCGCATGTCAGGAAGCCGCTGCCTCCTGATCTCTACGCAGAAGTGCGCCGCCGTATCGAACAGATGCCCGTGTCGCACCTTGCCGCGGCGGGCGGCGAGGAAACGCGCATGCAGACGGTGCCCGAGCATCTCACGCCGCCGCCCGTGCGCACCAGCGAAGCGCCCCCGTCGAACTTCGACCAGGTCAAGGGCACGGGCGACACGCTGAACAACCGCTTCGTGCTCGAAGAATGTCTGGGCGTGGGCGGCATGGGCACCGTGTATAAGGCGCTCGATTTGCGCAAGCTCGAAGCATCCGACCGCAAGCCGTACCTCGCGATCAAGGTGCTGAACACGCAGTTCCGGGGCAATCCGAAGTCGCTGATCGCATTGCAGCGCGAAGCGCGCAAGGCACAGGTGCTCGCGCACCGCAATATCGTCACCGTCTACGACTTCGACCGCGAAGGCGCGATCGTCTATCTGACGATGGAGTATCTGTCCGGCAAGCCGCTCAGCCAGATACTGCGCACGCCGGATTTCAAAGGCATGCCCGTTCAGTCCGCGCTCCCCATCGTGCGCGGCATGTCGAGCGCGCTCGCCTACGCGCATGAGCGCGGCTTCGTGCATTGCGATTTCAAACCCGCCAACGTGTTTCTCACCGACACGGGCGAGGTCAAGGTGATCGACTTCGGCATCGCACGCGTGTTTCAGCGTCCCGAAGAAGAGAGCGATGCCACCGTGTTCGACCCGGGCAGCCTCGGCGCGTTGACGCCTGCCTATGCGAGTCCGGAAATGCTCGAACATCTCGAGCCCGATCCGCGCGACGACATCTACGCGCTCGGCTGCATCACCTACGAGCTTCTGACGGGACGCCATCCGTTCGACCGTCAATCGGCGACGCAGGCGCGTGCGTCGAATCGGCAGCCGCAACGGCCGGATAACCTCGGCAACCGTCAATGGCGCGCGCTGCGCGCCGCGCTGGCGTTCGACCGCAAAGCCCGCACGCCGACGGTGTCGCGCTTCGTCGAAGAGTTCGGCGCGCAGGAGCGTGCGTCTGCGTCGAAGTCGACGGGACACAGCGATCGCACCGGCATGCTGATGAAGTCGGGCGTGGCGGGACTCGCGCTCGCGTGCGCGGCAGGCGGCGCGCTGTACTTCTATCGCGCGTCGCAAACGCTCGATCAGGAAAACGCGACGCAGCAATCGGGTGCCGCGTCCGATTCAGCCGGCTCTCAAGTCGCGGGCGCTTCGCCTGTGTTGCCCGTTACCCCTGCTGCACCGTCGTCGCCCGAGGTCGCGTCCGCGCCGCCTGCCAGTACGCCTGCACCGCCGACACGGTCGGCCGTCACCGCAGCGCTCGCGTCGTTGCCATGTTCGGCGCTTGCCGCGTCGATTCAGGATCGCGCCGTACAGGTACGCGGATTCGTACCGCAGCATGGCGAGGCGCAGGTCAACGAGCGCCTGTCGAGCTTGCCTGGCGTCGCGTCGACGAAAGTCGACGTGCAGCATGTGAGCAGCGACAAATGCGACGTGCTCAAGGAACTCGGTTCTTACTGGACGCGCAACTGGCAGGCGGGACACATCGCCTCGCTGACGGCGCGCATGCCCAATGGCGTGCTGACGGAGGGCGACCCGCTCGTCGTCGATGTGAGAACGCCGGGCTACGACTCGTATGTGAACATCGACTATTACGTGCTCGACGGCAGCGTCGTGCACATGGTGCCGGGACCGCGCGTAAAGGGCAATCAGGCGCCGGCGAACTATTCGGCAACGGTGGGTAGCGGCGGCGACTGGGTCATTTCGAAGCCGTTTGGCCAGGAGATGGTTGTGCTGCTCATCACGCCTGCGCCGCTATTCGATGCGCCGCGCCCCGAGAGCGAATCGCGTGCTGACTATCTGCGCGCACTCGACGCACGGCTCAAACAGCTTGCCGCCAGGTACGGGCAAGATCATATCGTCGCGGACTTCGCGCAGATCACGAGTAAAGCGCGCGCGCAGTGAAAGCCGCCGCGCGCTTCTCGTCATGCTTCTCGTCGTTTCACTTCACTTGAGTTCCTTGACGACGCGAAAACCGTCTTGCGACTGACGTACGCTTTGACTGTACTTGAAGCGCGTCGAACTCAGCATATAGTCGCTTCCTTCGCGCCACGAGCCGCCGCGAATCACACGCATGTTGCAGCCCGGCGCGTCCCACGCGTGGCCGTCGGCGGGAGCGCTCTGGTATGAGTTATGCCAGCAGTCGCTGACCCATTCCCATACGCTGCCGTTCATGTCGTACAAGCCGTTCGGGTTGGCCGCGAATGAACCGACCGGTTCGGGTGCTTCCTTGTGGTATGGATCGCCGCAGTCCTTGCAGTTCGCCATCCCTTTGCGCGGCTGGTCGCCCCACCAGAACTTCGTCGTCGTGCCCGCGCGATCCGCATATTCCCATTCGGCTTCCGTCGGCAGACGATAGGTCTTGCCCGTCACTTTGCTCAGCCATTTCACGTAGGCTTGCGCGTCGTCCCAACTGAGATCGCGCGCGGGTGCGTTCTTCACGGAATTGCTTTCGGGTGCGAGCTTCGGGCATCCGTTGACATCGGCGCAGGCGTTCCATTGCTCGACTGTCACCTCGTATTTACCGATCGCGAACGGCGCCGAAACCGTCACGTGATGCGGCGGCTTCTCGGATGGGTCGCCCACATTGCTGCCCATCGTGAACGAGCCTGCCGGCAGCGAGATCATCACCGGGCATGCCGCGCAGTCTTTGCTTTCGCCGCCTGTCGCGGCGCGCGCGGGCGCAGCAGGTGCCGCGGCGGGCGCAGGTGCTGGTGCGGGCGTTGCAGCCGCTTTAGGCGCAGGCGACGGTGCCGGTGTGGGCGCAGGCGCCGCAGCGGCAGCAGGATGCGACGGCGCGGGCGCAGGCGCCGCATGCGACGCCGGCGGCGCCGCCTGGCCGGCGGCTTTGAGCCTGTCGATACGCGCCTTTGCGAGCGCCGCAAAGCGCCCGTTCGGATACGCCTTCAAATACGCTTCATAGTCGCTTGCGTAATTGCTGTCCTTGATCGATTCCCAGAACGTCAGCTCATATTGCTCGTTACTGTCTTTAGGCAGAATGCCGCGGCTGTTCAATGCGACGACAAAGTTCGGCTGATCGTCCGGCTGCATCGATGGACGATTCGAAGCGAAAGCCCGCACGGGGCCGGCCAGCGACGAAGCGGACCACGGGCTTTGCGCGCCACCCGTTTCTTCCGCCACGCGTTGCGCGACATGAGCGAACATCGTATCGACAGGCTCATCCGGCGCACGGCCCATTTCCCGCAGCCACGCGCCCGTGAAGATGCCGTGACGGGCGCCATCGGCGGCCTCGCCACCTTGGGTCGTCGCGTATGCAACCAGGGTTTGCGCGGGCAAAGGCGTTGCCAGACGGGCGGGCTCGAATGGTTGTGTGAGACATGCGTCCAGCACGAGCAGATTGACCGCGTGCGCGCGCGGCGCGGCAAGCGTATCGAGCACGCTCGACAGATCGATGCTTTCCGTCATCATCGTAGCGGGCGCGCGCGCATCGGCGGTAATGGATGCCAGGCGCGTGCCTGTTCCCGCCTGCAAACCATGGCCCGCAAAATAGAACAGTGCCGTGCCGCCAGGCTGCAAGCGGCGGCCGAATTCCGCCAGCGCGTCGCGCATATGCTGGACGGTTGCATCGGTGCGTAGCACGACATCGAAGCCTTGCGCACGCAACATATCGGCGACGCTTCGTGCATCGCGAGACGCATTGGGCAGTGCGCCGAAACGGTACCCGGCATTACCGATCACGAGCGCGATCTTGCGCGTCGCCGCTTCAATGCGGACATTCGGCGCACCGTTTTCGGCAACGTAGGAAGTGGCATCGCGCGCGTCGCGGGGCAGCGTTTGCGCGTCGGCTCCTCGCATCTGGAGTGCCCCGAACATGCATGCCAGCAGGAGTTTTCGCCACATTTTCAGATCCTGGTTGTTCTGGAAGTTCTCGACAGAACCTCGTCATCGGACGAAGCGGCTCGATCAAAACCGTTGCCGTTCGCCATGCTGCCCGACACGCGCGACGCCGTTGCCGGGCACCCCATCGCGCAGATCACCCTTACAAAAGATAGCACGCAGTGACAACGTCAGAAGGTTAACGAGCATGGCGTATCTTTTTAACAAGTTACGTCCTAAGCTAAAACGGAAGCAAGCAGCACTGACCCTCTCCCTGGGAGATGCGCAATGCAAAGAAGAATAAGGCTCGCGGCTATCGGCGCGCTCTTTCTCGCTTCGGCACAGGTGTTCGCGGGCCCGACACCATCGCCGCCGGGCGCCGAGGCCTACATCATCTGGCCGGCGGACGGCACCGTAATTACGGGCGGCAAGCTCTGGGTGCGCATGGGCTTGCGCAATATGGGCGTGTGTCCTAAAGGCGTCAACGTGCCCAACACGGGGCATCACCATCTGCTGATCGACACGGACCTGCCGCCGATGGATCAGGAAATTCCCTCTGACCGGAACCACCTGCATTTTGGCGCAGGCGAAACGGATGCGCGCATCGAGTTGCCGCCCGGCAAGCACACGCTGCAGTTGCTGCTCGGCGACTTCAACCACGTGCCGCACAATCCGCCCGTCTATTCGAAGAAGATCACCATCATCGTGAAGTGAGCACGCGTGCACGCTGCGCCGGCACGCCAGACGGAGAGCATCAGCCATGATCAGGATCAGGATCGTTGTCGCCGCTGCGGCGCTTGCCGCTCTCGCTTCGATGAACGTGGCATTCGCCGGGCCGACGCCCGCGCCCAAGGACGCCTACGCCTATATCGGCTATCCGAACGACGGACAGGTCGTGCCCGCCAACAAGCCGTTTCGCGTATGGTTCGGCTTGCGCTACATGGGCGTCGCGCCCAAGGGCGTCAAGTATCCGAACACGGGCCACCATCATCTGCTGATCGACACGGACCTGCCGCCGATGGATCAGGAGATTCCGTCGGACCGGCAGCATCTGCATTTCGGTGCGGGCGAAACGGAAACGACGCTCACCTTGCCACCCGGCAAGCATACGATCCAGTTGCTGATGGGCGACGAAAATCACATCCCGCACAACCCGCCTGTCTACTCGAAGAAGATCACGGTAATCGCAAAGTGAACGAACGTCAGTGCTCAATAGCGACATGCTTTAGCGCTGTTTTTGTTGATGTGGTGGCGGGTGTCTTTGGCAATCCAACAGTTTCGCGACGAATGTTGGCCACCTGACGGCACCTCGTGGTCTGAACAAAGTGTCTGAGTTTCGTGCGCGCCCATGCAGTCCGACATCTAACCCAATGGCAGCAAGGCTTTGCAGGTTTTTCGCGACGCTGGCAGTGCAATTGGCACAGCCTATGCGTAGTAAGGCCCGAGCAGACAAGATGCTCGAACCCAAACCGAAACACCTGGCGAATCTTCGCTACCCTCTTAGGAGAACTGTCATGAGCGCACTGATGATCAAAGACCTGTCCGTCACCGAAGAACTCGACAGCAAGTCGATGAAGGCTGTCCGCGGCGGCTACCTCGCGTATCCGTACTTCCCGAGCATCAAGCTCGACTTCGACAACAGCAAGCACGTCGACGCACAGCAACTGATCTCGCAGCAACTCGACATCAACAACGTGAGCGGCAACAACAACGCCTTCGCGTCGGGCCTGAACACGACGATCAAGCCGACGATGACGGCCAACAACAACGTCACCGTGCACTAAGCAACGGCGTTACCCGCGGAGGTTCAGACCAGCCTCCGCGGGCTTCCGGAAAAACACGGAAGCAAGCTGCATCACGCATCATCAAAAAGATCCAGAAGCAATTCGTCCTGTCCACACGACCGCCGCGTCACCGCACGCACTCCACGCCGAACGAAATCCACCGACATCGATAGAGATGCCGCGCTGGACGTGCTTTACTTGAAAGGCGCGCTCTGCACGTGCAGTACAGCCGGGAAAGATCGGAGAATATCGTGTCTGCGTTGCCTGATTCGCTCGTCGCCTCCTGCTCGAATTTCGATTCGCCCGTCCGCTCTTGTGCGGATGTGCGTCGCGAAGGGCGGCGCAAGCATCCCCTCGCTGCCGTTGTGCGTGCATTCAGCGCGGCTGCCGCTTGCGCGGCGTTGCTGGCAGGCTGCGTCGACGTTCACATGGCCGACTACAAGCGGCCCGACACGCCCGCCAAGGCGTCATGGTCCGACAAGACGGGCACACTCGTGTCGCCCGCCGACACGATCGTCCCCGACTGGTGGAAGGGCTTCCAGGATCCGTATCTGAACACGCTGATCGATAAAGCGATTGCAGGCAATTTCGACATCAAGGTACTGGCCGCGCGCATCGACGTAGCCGGCGCGCAAATCGGCGAAGCGAAGGCGGGCGCACTGCCTACGGCCGATCTCGGTGCCGGTGCGAATTTCCAGAAGGTCACGGGACAGCCGCTCACGCGGCAGTACAACGTGGCGGCCCAGGTGAACTGGGACATCGACATCTGGGGCAAGGTCGAAAAGGGCGTGCAGGCGCAAAAGGCCGAGTTCCATGCGTCCGAAGCCGACTGGCGCGCGGGCTATCTGGAACTCGTGTCGAATGTGGCGACTACCTATTTCCAGATTCTCCAGTTCGACGACCAGATCGAGGCGCAACAGAAAATGGTCGACGAGAACCGCACGATTCTCTCGATCTTCGACGGCATGAGTCGCAACGGCCTGATTCCGAAGACGCAGGTAATGCGTCAACAGGCCGAGGTGAATCGTCTAACCAAGGATCTGCTCGATTTGCGCCGTTCGCGCAGCCTTGCGAATAACGCGCTGTGCACGCTGATCGGCGTGCCCGCGGGCGAATTCACGGTGCCTGCCGGACACCTGCAGCAGCGTGTGCAATTGCCGCCCGTGCCGGGCGGACTGCCTTCGCAATTGCTGTCGCGGCGGCCCGACGTCGTCGCCTCCGAATTGCGCGTGCTCGAAGCGTACAACCTGGTCGGCGAAGCCAAGCTCGCGCAACTGCCGACCATCAGCCTGACGGGGCATGGCGGCACGGCGAGTTTCGCGCTATCCGATCTTCTGAAGTCGTTCACGTTCGGCTTCATGCCGAGCATCAATATCCCGCTGCTCGATCCGGGCGTGCGCGCTCACGTGAAAACGACGGAAGCGCAAACGACGGTCGCCGAGCAGCAATACCGGCAAACGGTGATGGGCGCGTTCGAGGAAGTCGAGAACGCACTCGTCAATCTGGATTCGCACAGACAGCAGCGCGTCGAACTGCAACAGGAAGTGCAGCGCCTGAGCGTGGTCAACGAGCAAATGCAGTCGCAATTGCGGGAAGGCATCGTGTCGCAACTCGAAGTGTTCGAAACGGAGCGCACGCTGCTTCAGGCGCAACTGGATCTGCTGACGAATCACCAGCAAATACTGTCGGACACGGTACTGCTTTACAAGGCGCTCGGCGGTGGCTGGCCCGTCGTCGATGTGCAGGCGCAAGTGAAGCAATGAAACGCTGGCACGGTTCTTAAGAGAAAGCTGGAGAACCACTTGCCGTATTCGATCGTATTAGCCGTACCCATAATTGACTAACACCATGCGTGACTTAAAATTCGTGATTAGCCGCTCGCATCGTCAGATGAGCGGCTGCGTCGAATGCCCCTTGGCCGCCGCGCCCGTCGAACGCTCTGTTCGTGTCCACGCTTAGTGATGCAAAGAGATGAATCCCGGCGAAGCTCCGATTGCTGAGATGCGGGCGGCTCTGGACAAGGAGTTCGACGTCCTGCTGCTGCCCGTCTCGCACGCGTCTCTCGGCCCGATCCGTATCGTCGACGATCTGTTCGCGATCGGCCGCAGCGAGGCGCCGTTTGCCGACTATCCACGCGATCTGATCACGAAACTTTCGCGGCGTCACGCGCGCATCTTTAGCGAGCATGGTGCGGTGTATGTGGCCGATCTCGACAGCAAGAACGGCACGACCGTCAATGGCATCGCCGTGCGGCAAACGCCGTCGCGCGTGCGCGCAGGCGACGAGTTGTGCTTTGGCGGCGACCTGACCTATCGCGTCGCCATCGAACCGCGCCCATTCAGCTCCGCTTTCGCGCGCGGCGTGCAGCATCTGACCGTCACGCTCGAGCCGCAGCGCGCGGATCTGGGGCTCGAGCCGATCGACATCAGCGCGTTTCCGTTTCTCGTCAGCAAGACGGACGAGCTTTTCGCGCGCTACAAGGACCGCTTCCCGCATCAGGTCAATTACATATCGCGCCGTCACGCGCATATCTTTCTGAAGGCCGGCGAGCCGTGGATCGAAGATCTCGGCAGCACCAACGGCACGTTCGTCAATCACAAGCGTCTCGGCGAATCGGCCGTCGCGCTGCAGAACGGCGACGTGATTGGATTCGGCGGCGATCATTTCGTCTATCGGATCGCGCTGGCCAAGTCGTTCGAAATCGAGCCCACGCTGACGCAGATGATGCCGCCCGCCGCGGCGCTCGGCGTGCCCATTGCGTCTACGCCCGCTGCACCCGCGATGGCAATGCCTGCGGAGGATCCCGACAAGACCACTTTCGTCGGCGCGGCGCACTCGTTTCTCGATATCTTCTGCGTGGATCGCGCATTGCAGCGCGAAGACGAGGTCAATGAAAACGCGCCGCCGCTGACGCCGGAAGAATCGACGGAAACCCAACCGCGCCGTCCGCGCCGCCGCTGGCAACTGGTGATGCGCGAAGTGATGCGCACGTTCGCGGGCGGTGACCGCACGACGATGCGTCGCATCGGCTGGGGCGGTCTGGCCGTGCTGATCGTCGTTGCGGGCCTTGCCGTCACGCTGTACATGCGCAACGCAACCGAACGCGAAGTGAAGAACCTGCTCGCCGCGGGCGAATACGAACAGGCGGCGGATACGGCCACGTCGTCGCTGCAACGGCATCCCGCCAGCGACGCCATCCGGACGCTCGCCAGCGAAGCGCTGATGAAAGCGCGCGTGCCCGGCTGGCTGGCGGCAGTGCAGACGAAGCAATTCGATCGTGCGGCGGCATTGATCGAAGGCATGCGCGAGTCGAGCGGCAGCAATCCCGATGCATTGGGGCTGATCGATCAGCTGAAGTGGGTGGGCGACCTGGAACGGTTCGTCGTCAGCCGTGGCGGTCCCGACGCGCCCATTCGCATCTATAGCGACGAAGGCCATATCGCCGATCTGCTCAAGCGCTGGGACGACGACGCCAAAGGACATCAGCGGATTCTGGACCGCATCGCTTCGTATGTGCCGGAATTTACCGAACCGTATGCGCTCGCGATGAGCCATCTGCGCAAGCTGCAAAGCGACGACTCGGTGTACCTCGCCGCGATCGAACGGCTCAATTCGACGATCGCGACGGAACTCGCGCGCGACAAGCCCGATGCGCTGCCTGCCGTGCTCGACGATTACGCGCAACGCTATCCGCGCCTCGCCGGGCTCGATGCAATCCGGGCGGATCTTCGGCAATACACGCAGATCTTCAACGAAATGACGGCGCGTCACCTCGCACCGCTTCTGCCGCTGATGAAGCAGGCGAACTTCAGGACGCCGCCATTTCAGGCTCAGTACAAGCAGTCGAGCGCGAGCCGTCTGCCGTCTGCGGACGTGATCGCGCGCCACGACGCGGCGAGTGCCGCCTGGCAAAGCGGCAACAGCCAGCAGGCGCTCACGGATTTGCAGACGATGCCGGCCGGCCCGTGGTCCGATGTCATCGCCGGAGAACTTGCGCACAAGAAGGCGCTACTCGATCAGTTCGCCGATCTGCAAAAGAGCCGGGGTTCGAGCGATCGCGACGACAAGCTGCTGTCGTTTTACGCCAGCCTCGATCCCGTCGAAGACGCGTATTACGTGCGCGCCGTGCAGGGCGACGTCAACGCGCTGCGCGACAAGGCGCTGGCGCGTGCCCAGGATCTGATCAATCGCGCGCAGACATCGTGGCGGCAATATCGCGCGAATGGTTCGATTGGCGGCACGCAGCGTCTGGAAGCGGGCATCTCCGACGGCTTCCGCAATCAGGCGCGTCTGCTGTCGGGCGCGAATACGTCGGCGCAACAGGGCATGCGCGTCTACACGCAATTGAAGGCGCCGCATCCGGATGGTTCGGACAAGCTGCTTGAAGACATCGAAGCGGAGACGCAATTGCAGCGCCGCTCGTTGCAGGAACTGCGCATGGTGCTCGAGGCGGGCTTGCTCAAATCGAAGCTCGCGTTGATTGGAGGCAGTGACGAAAGTGAAGCGCGACAATCACCCTAAGCCGCTTTACGAAGCGCTCGAAGATCATAGTGCCGAAGGCGTGGCGATCCTCGCGGCGGAACCCGTGCGCATCGCGCAGGCGCTTGTGCTGACGATGGTCGGGCTCGTCGTCGCCGGGCTGCTGTGGTCGTTCTTCGGCCGCGCGGACGTGATCGTCACGGCGCAAGGCACGCTCGCGCCGGAGTCGGACGTGCGGCGCATCTATGCCCCAATCGACGGCGAACTTACGGACCTTTATATCGCCGAAGGGCAGCCGGTTTCGAAGGGCGACGTGCTCGCGCGGCTGAACGCGCGTGGCGCCATTCAGGCGGCGACGGATGCACTGCAGGCGCAACTGAAACTCGAAGACGCAGAGCGCGAATGGAAAGAGTTTCCGCAGAAGAAGGAACTGATGGAACGCAAGGCGGCCGCGCTCAAGGATCAGCTCGAAGTGGAAGAACGCCTGCACGAAAACCGCGTCTCCGAAGGCACGACGAAGCTCGCCGAAGGCCAGAAAGCGCAACTGGAAGAGGCGCGCAGCACACTCGACAACACGCGCCGCGCCCGCGATGCGGCACGTCTGGAAGCGGACAAATACGCGCGCCTGTTTGCGCAGCCGGGCGGCGGCGGTGTCGCCGAGTTGCAGGTGGAGGCGAAGCGCAATACGTATATGGAAGCGGAAAACGCGTACCGTGTCGCGCAGTCGCGGCTCGCCGAACTCGACTTCAAGCTGAGTCACGAATACGCGCAGGCCAATGCGCAGCTCGAAACGAGCGGCCAGCAGGCGACCTCATTGCAGCTTCAATACGACGATCTGATCCGCGACATCACGAGCACGGAAGAAAAGCTGCGCCTGCAATTGCAGACGGCGCGCCTCGTGGCCGACGCTGCCGCGCGCATCCGCTTCGAGAACATCGACAAGGACAATTTCCTGCTGATACTCGCGCCCACTTCCGGCGTGATCACCGACGTCACGTCGACGCAAACGGGCGACAAGATTCAGGCGAACGCGCCGCTCGGCGGCATTGCGCCGAAAGACGCGCGCCCCGTGCTGAAGATCGAGATCGCCGAGCGCGATCGCGCATTTCTGCACGAAGGCATGACCGTCAAGCTGAAATTCAACGCGTTTCCGTATCAGCGTTATGGGCTGATCAACGGCACGCTCGCGTATATCTCGCCGGCGACGAAACCGTCGGCACAGGACAAGCAGCCTGTCTACGAAGGCCGCGTGCAACTCGACAAGAATTACTACCAGGTCGCGGAAAACCGCTATCCGCTGCGCTACGGGATGACGGCGAGCGCTGAAATCGTCGTGCGCGAGCGGCGGCTGATCGACCTGGGGCTGGACCCGTTCAGGCAACTGGCCGGATAAACGGACCGTCGACTGAATGCGCTGCACTGCAAGCTAAGCCACGAGTACAACCGCCAGCCCGCCTGTTCGTTCGGGCCACCACTAGAGGAGCGGACGAGATGACCGCGATCGTACGAATCGATGATGAAGTCGTGGATGTCGGCGAATTCATACGTCTGTTGAAACTCACGGGCCAGTTCGAAAGCCTGATCGAGCAGATGGTGCGCGACAAGCTGGCCGTGCATGCCGCGAAGAAACACGGCGTGAGCGTGAGCGCCGACGAAATCCAGGAGCGTGCAGACCAGTTCCGGCGCGTGCGCGGACTGCATCGCGCCGCCGACATGAATCAGTACCTCGACACGCTGAAGATCAGTCTCGACGAATTCGAGGCATTCATCACGGATGGCCTGTATCAGGAGAAGATGCTCGACAAGGTGGGTAGCGACGGCGAGATAGAAGAGTACTTTTCGATGAATTCGCCCAAGTTCGACGCGCTCGAAGTGAGTCACATCCTGCTCGACGACGAAGGCAAGGCCAAGGAAATGATTTCGTATCTGCACGACGATCCCGATGCTTTCGCCGAGATGGCGCGCGAGCATTCGATCGCCGATACGAAAGATTCGGGCGGCGTGATCGGCAAGGTGCTGCGCGGCTCGCTTAAACCCGATATCGAGGCGAAGATCTTCAACGCGGCGGTCGGCGACCTGCTCGGGCCATTCGCTTCGCCGGACCGTTCCTGCTTCGAGATCTTCGCGGTGACGGCGAAGTATCCCGCACAACTCGATGCCGACGTCGCGTCGCAAATCAAACGGCTGTTGCGCGAACAGTGGCTGATGACGCGCGCTCAGGAACACATTATCGAAGCGCTCTGACTGACGCGCGCTGCTGCCGGGGACCGCAAGCATCATGGATGCACCGCAAACCACGCCTACCACTGCCGACTTTCTGTCGACGGTCGAAATTCTTTCGCCGTTTACGCGCGAAGAACTCGAACGCATCGCGGAGCATGTACAGTCGCGCTTCTATTCGTTTGGCGAGACGGTATGCAACGTCGGCGACGCTGCGGACGGTCTCTATGTGATCAAGTCCGGTTCAGTGCGCATTTTCACGGAGGAGCACGGCAAAGAGATCAGCATGGGCGTGCGCAAGACGAGCGAAGTCTTCGCCGACATTGCGATGCTGCGTCCGTATGCGCATGAGTCGTCCGTGCGTTCCTCGGGCAAGACCGAGTTGCTGTTCATTCCGCGCGCGGCGATCGAGCCGATCATCGCGGGCAATCAGGCGGCGCTCGCGTTCGTCGCGAGCTATGTCGCGATCAATTCGGCGGGTGGATTCGTCGCGCAGCTATTCGACTTGCGCGGCAAGCTGAACAAGCAGGAGCTGGAAGAGTACGTGCGCAGCGTAGGCGTCAAGCGCGTGGCCGCAGGCAAGGAAATACTCAAGCAGGAGGCGCGCGACGACCGGCGGCTTTACGTCGTGCGGCAAGGCGAAGTGCGCATCGTGCGGCACGAGGACGGCAACGACTACACGCTCGCGACGCTGCGCGAAGGCGAGATTTTCGGCGAGAAGGCCTGCCTGATGCGGCAGGAGCAGACGGCATCGGCTATCGCTATGACGGATACGCGGTTGCTCGTCATTCCCGAGCGCACGGTGCATTTCATCCTCGAACGCAATCCGAAACTGCGCGAGGTGCTCGACGAGCGCATTAAATACGCGGACCGCGAACTGGACCGCCAGAAGCGCATCGAGCAGCGGCGCAAGCTGCCGTTGCGGCTCGATCTGCATACCAGACCGGAACTGGGCGAACGGGTGATCCGCCGCTTCGGCCTCGTCGAACAGGCCGAGGAAATGGATTGCGGCGCCGCGTGTCTCGCGATGATCTGCAAGCACTACGGCATTCCGATGACGCTCGGCAAGCTGCGCGAACTCGCGAACGTGACGACGCAAGGCGCGACGCTTGACAGCCTTGCGCGTGCGGGCGAATCGCTCGGCTTCTCGGCGCGCGGCGTGCAATGCACGTTCGATTCGTTGCGCGGCTTCGACCTGCCGTTCATCGTCCACTGGGAAGGCTATCACTACATCATCGTGTACGGCGTGTCGAAAGATCACGTGTGGCTCGCCGATCCCGCGTTGGGCTTCCGCAAGCTGAGTCTCGAAGATTTCGAACGCGGCTGGAGCGGCACGTGTCTGCTGTTCGCGCCGGGGCCGAATCTCGTGCAGCTCTCCGCGTCGCGTTCGCCGTGGCTGCGTTTTATCGGCTATCTGACGCCGTACAAAAAGATCCTGATGCATCTGTTCCTCGCGACCTTCGTGATCCAGGTGCTAGGCGTGATTCCGCCATTGATCATCCAGAACATTCTCGATGGCGTGATCGTGCATCAGAACATCAGCCTGCTGCATCTGCTGATATTGGGCTTGATCATTTCGAATGTGTTCTCGCAGCTGATGTCGATGATTCGCGCGTATCTGTCGAATTTCATGGTGCGCAACATGGACTTCGCGATGATGTCGCAGTTCTTCAGGCACACGATGTCGCTGCCGTTCTCGTTCTTTGCGAAGCGCAAGACGGGCGACATCTTTGCGCGCTTCCAGGAAAACCAGACGATACGCGCGTTTCTCACGGAATCGACGGTAACGACGGCGCTCAATCTGCTGATGGTGTTCATCTACTTCGCGATCATGTTCTTCTACAACGCGAAGATGACATTCGTGCTGATCGCTTTCGTCATTCCCATCATGGCGCTGACGCTGGTCGCGACGCCGAAGATCAAGAACTATGCGCGCGAAACATTCGCCGCCGCGACGGATTCGAAGTCTTTTCTGATGGAGGCGCTCTCGGGCGTCGAAACGGTCAAGGGCATGGGCATCGAACGGCCTGTGCGCTTGCGCTGGGAAAAGAAGTACGCGAAAGCACTCGAAGTGCAGTACCGTGCGCACGCATTCAACATTCTGATCGGCTTCATCAGCCAGCTGCTGAACGCTGCGACGACGATCGCGATTCTCTGGGTCGGTGCGAATCTCGTGCTGGCGCGCGAAATGACGATCGGTCAACTGATCGCGTTCAATGCGTTCATGGGCAGCGTGCTGTCGCCCCTGATGGGACTCGTCGGTTTGTGGAGCATGCTCAACGATGCAGGCGTCGCGATGGAACGGCTCGGCGACGTGCTGGATATCGAGCCCGAGCAGAAGCCGGAGGATCTGCCTTCGCGCGTGATGCTGCCGGATCTGCAAGGCGAGATCAGCCTGAACGGCGTCTACTTCCGCTATGGCGACAACGACAGCGCGTATGTGCTCGAGAACATCAGCTTCGAGATCAAGCCCGGCGAGCTGATTGCGATCGTCGGCCGCAGCGGTTCGGGCAAGACGACGCTTGCGAAGCTATTGGTCGGCTTCTATGCGCCAAGCGACGGCAAGATGACCGTCGACGGCTACGATATGAACGTGATCGACAAGGCGTTCTACCGCGCACAGATCGGCTATGTGATGCAATCGAACCTGCTGTTCTCCGGCACGATTGCCGAGAACATTGCAAGCGGCGACGATACGCCCGACCGCCGGCGCATCGAGGAAGTGGCGAAGATGGCCGACGCGCACGCGTTCATTGCGAAACTGCCGCTCGGTTATGAGCAGATCGTGGGTGAACGCGGCATTGGGTTGTCGGGCGGACAGATCCAGCGGCTGTGCATTGCGCGCGCGCTGTATCACGACCCGCGGCTGCTCGTGTTCGACGAAGCGACGTCGGCGCTCGACACGCAATCGGAAAGCAATATCCTCAGCAATATGCACGACATCCTGAAGGGACGCACGGCCGTTATCATCGCGCACCGTCTCAGCACCATCATGCGCGCCGACAAGATCCTGGTGCTCTATGAAGGGGCGATTGTCGAGCAGGGGCGTCATGAGGAACTGGTCAACCGGAAGGGCATGTACTACCAGCTCGTCCAGAAACAGCTGAGCGCATGATGAAGATACTTGACCAGCAGCCTGAAGAAAGCGGCTCGGCCCTCTCGTACGCGGGCTTGATCGAGAAGATCGAGATTCTGCGCTCGACGCTGCGCTGGTCGTCGCGGCTCGAACGCGCGGACATCGAAAAGCTCCTGAAACAGGCCAGTTCGTTGCGCGACGAAGTGATGCAGATGTCGCACAAGGAGCGCTTCGTGCAGGCGGCCGTCGTCGAGCCGCTGCGCGGCGACCAGTCGCGCGGCGCGAGACGTCAGGCGCTGCTCGCGCGCAGCTTTATCTTTGAAGGCACGTTCGGCGACAACCCGAAACTGCTCGAAGCACTCGAAATAGCGGAGAAAGCCGCGCCGACCGATCTGCCCGTGTTGATCGACGGCGAGAGCGGCACAGGCAAGGAACTGATGGCGAAGGTCATTCACGCGAATGGCAGCCGCTCGGACAAGCCGTTCATTTCCGTGAACTGCGGCGCGATTCCGGACAACCTGCTGGAGTCGGAACTGTTCGGTCATAGAAAGGGCGCTTTTACGGGCGCAACGAATGACCGCAAAGGCAAGTTCGAAAGCGCGCATACGGGTACGATCTTTCTCGACGAAATCGGCGAGCTGCCTTTGACGGGCCAGGTGAAACTGCTGCGCGTGCTGGAAGCGCATGAAATACAGCGCGTCGGTTCCGATGAGCCGATCGGCGTCGACACGCGCATCGTCGCGGCCACCAATCGCAATCTGCGCAAGCTGAGCGAGCAGGGCACGTTTCGCGAAGATCTGTTTTACCGGCTGAGCGTCATTCATGTCACGCTGCCGCCGCTGCGCGAGCGGCGCGATGAAATTCCGCTGCTGATCCAGTACTTTGGAGACGAGGCGGCGGGCGTGCTCAAACGCCGTCCCGTGAGAATCACGCCTAAATTGCGGGACTTTCTGCTGACGTATGCGTATCCGGGCAACATCCGCGAGTTGCGCAACGTGATGTACCGCATCTCGTGCCTGGCGGGCGATATCGCCGACGTCGATCATCTGCCGACCGATATGCGGCCTGCGGCACCCGTTTCGTCATCCATATTCGGCGTCGCGAACGAAGCGGCGAATGGCGTTGCTGCGAACGTGACGAATCTGCTGTCGCTCAGCGACGCGAAGCGCGCCGCCAGCGACGAAGCCGAAAAAGCTTTCCTTCAGCGCGGTTTGCAGGAAGTGGGCGGTACGGTCGCGGAACTGGCGCGCCGCGTCGACATGAACCGTTCGCATCTTCAGATGCTGCTGAAGAAGCACGGTTTGCATTCGAAAGACTTCCGGCGCGCGCACGCGCAAGCGAATGCGCGCAAGGACGACCAGGAAGCCAACGACGAAGCCGATATGGGATGACGACCCTCAGGGCGCCGGGTTGAGCAGCGTCCTGTCCGACGCTTGCGGGTCTTCCGCCTGCACGACGACGGCCGTGATATTGTCGCGGCCGCCGCGTGCGAGGGCGATATCGACGAGTTCAGCCGGTGCATGAAGGCAGTCGACGTTTGCAAGCGTCTGCTGAATCTCTGCGTCCGTCACTTCATTACTCAAGCCATCGCTGCACAGCAGAAAGACGTCGCCGTCCGCCACTTCGATCGCGTCTTCGTCGAGATCGAGGCGGTCCGTCGCGCCGACGGCGCGCGTGATGATGTTGTGCGCGGGATGATTGCGCGCCTCTTCGTCGGTCAGATAGCCGGACTGCCGGAGTTCTTCCACCTGGCTGTGATCGCGCGTCAACTGACGCAGTTGCCCTTGCCGCAGCAGATAAATGCGGCTGTCGCCTGCCCACAGATAGCCGCAGAAGCGGTCGCACGCGAGCAGCACGACGACGGTCGTGCCGATGCGTTGAACCTGCCTGCGGCTTGCTTCTTCTCGCAACTGACGGTTTGCGTTTTGCAGGCGCGCGCGCGCCTCGGCGATGCAATGCTTGATGCCTGTCTGTTCCGGCAACTGACCGAGCGTCTCGATCACGAGCTGGCTCGCGAGATCGCCGACGTCATGCCCGCCCATGCCATCGGCGACGGCCCAGCGGCCGTGCTGAGGCTGGTCGAGGCAGGCGTCCTCGTTGATCTCGCGCACGCGCCCCGTGTCGGAGCGCGCGGCGGAAGCCCAGCGGAATTGACTGATACAGGTCACGGCATCTAAGCCCGGTTCGTACTGTTGGCGTCAGGAGTCACGTTGATGTTCGAGTTGTTGCCGGTATTGTGAACGTCAACCGACTGAAACTGATTGATCATCTGGTTAGCATAGAAGTTGTTCGTGATGTCGTACAGGTTCACGACAGGTCCGACGCTCGGCGTGTCATGAACATACGGCGTGATCCAGCCGAATACCCACGGTGCGCCGCCGCCGCCGCTGATCGCGGCCATGGCCTTGCGATCGAGCGCGAGGTTGTGGGGAATGTCGCTGATGGTGATGGATGCCATGACGTGTCTCCGGTGGGCCGCCCGTCACGCGGCCGCAAATCAAAAGGAAGTTGCGACTTAAGGTGCAAGTGCTGTGCCAATTTGCGGCGAGCACGCGGACTTTTTCGCGCGCGCTTGCTGGGCGGGCGATAGCGGAACCACGCGCGCGCACGCGTAGCGCGCGAGCGGTGCGGGACGTTGGCAACCGTCCAACAGCGCGGCGCTCGAAGCGGTGGGACAGCCAACACATGCTCCGCGACCATTTCGCGCGTACGGCGTGCCGAATGTGATGGTGTATGCGCAACACAATCGCTCGAAATTCTGTTGGGCGTATCCCTACACTCAACCCTCGCGGAATGCCTCCAGGTGGTCAAATAGTTAGGTAAATCATAGGCTTATCGAGCCTGGTCCAGATGATGCAAAAGAGCCTGCAACAGTGTTGGCCTTTTGAATCGGATACCGGGCAAAGCCATGAACCGCAACCTTCAACAATCAGGCAGTGAACAAGGTGCAAACCGCGCGGCAGCTTATGCATCGGCCGATGTCGCGCTCGACGGTTCCAGCGACGAACCCACCCTCGGTGCCCATCTGATCACGCAACGCCGCGGCTACGAACATCACGGCATTTATGTCGGCGGCGGCAAGGTCATTCACTACGCAGGTTTCGCCAAGTCCGCACATCGCGGTCCCGTCGAAGAAGTCGCGCTCGAAGCATTTGCCGACGGTCACGCCGTCGCTGTGCGCCCGCATCCGTTCCCGAAGTATTCCGGCGAAGAAACCGTGCTGCGCGCCCGCTCGCGTCTCGGCGAAAACCACTATCGCCTGCTGACGAACAACTGCGAGCACTTCTGCGCATGGTGCCTGCTCGGCGAAAGCCGCAGCGAACAGGTTCATGCATGCCTCACGCATCCGCGCACGGGCGCGCATGCAGTGTTGTGCCTCATCAGCGCGTTTGTCGGAAACCGGATGAAAACAGGCCGTGCCGTTGTTAACGCAGTATGAGCAGCGGCAGTATGAGCAGCGGCAGCATGAGCAGCGGCAGCATGAGCATCGCAATTGAACACGGGCGATTGAAGTTCGAAGCGTCGAATGCCGTAAATGCAATCAGGAACGCGAAGGAGACCACCATGAGCACGACGGGAAAAACCCTGCACTGGGCAGTCGACAAATGGCTCGCGCCGACGCCGGCGATGCCCGCGCGCGTGGTGCGCTTCTGCCGCACGCAGATGCATCGGCGCTGCGTGTGTGTGGAGACGTTGCGTCCCAACGGACTGCTGTCCATCTTCTTCTTCCGTCACGACGACGGATCATGGAACGTGTTTCCGCCCGCCAAAGTGCGGCCGGCGATGTCAGCGTGGAGGAATGCATGATGAAGAACGGCAACCCGGCGTCCAGCGCGCGCGGCGCGCGTATCGAACGGCTTGCGCTGTGCGGCGCGCAATCTATCCGCCAGGCTGGCAGAAGCGCCGCCCGGGCACATGCGACATCACGGCCTCGGCAATTTGAAGAGGCGTGCTCTCGGCAGGCACGACGCGCCGGAAGGATTCAACGTCGTGTCTGAAAGTCCATTCGACGAGCCGGTATGAACGTCCCCACGGGTGTTGAATGGGCGGCGAAACGGTGCAACTGCGAATGGCGAGCGTTTGCGCGTTGCCGTGCAGCGCGCGTAAATAATCCAACACCGTGTCTTCGACCATCGTGTGTCTCCTTTGCTGCAAGCAAGCGCGCGATGCTACGGTGAAAACGATCCAACCCTGGGCGGATAAAAAAATGCCGCCGATGCCCAGGCGGCTGAACAGCTTTGCATGGGACCAGAGTACGGCGCTAAAGCGCCAACTCTGGTCGACAGCGTTGCATGGGACCGGAGTACGGCGCTGAAGCGCCAACTCTGGTCGACGGCTTTGCATGGGACCAGAGTACGGCGCTAAAGCGCCAACTCTGGTCGACAGGCTATGTTCAGCCGAATAGTCACAGCAAAGAATTAAACGAGACTTAAAGAACGTCTGGCTCTCGTTTTTCAGGCCGTGAGCGCGCCTTTGCGGAGCCAGCGCGTCATGGCACCGGAGAAGTTTGCAGCGATTCGACATGCACGGCAGGCAGCTGCGCACCGTTCATCTCCGCTCGCGTAACCGTGCCATGCACGTGAACCTGCCGGTTTTGCAGCGACAGCGCCTGCTCACGCGTGATGCCTTCGAGTTCGAACACGCCGCGCGCATCGTAGACGACGGCAACGATGAACGGTTCGTTGCCGCGCAGCGCGAGCCGTCCCGACAGATCGACGGGTTCGCCGTTGTGCAGCGTCGCGGCGCAGGCCGCGTGCATCAACGCGAGCGCGGCGAGCGCGAGATTTCGTTTGAGTGTCACGGGTAGCATTGGCAAAGGGCTCGATTCATTGAATCACACTTGCACGCCACGCATCAGTCGACGACGACGGAAAGCGTCGTCCCCACCGGCACGCGCACGGTTTCGCTATACGTGCCGCTGACGCGCGAACGCACGACGGGCAACGCGCCGAGTACGGCGAGCGTCGCCGGCACGGAGCTCGGCAAGGCACGCGTCACACCGTTGTAGAGCGAAGCGGGATCGATGGCGGGCAACGCGAAGCCGCCCTCGTTGCGCGCCGGGAACGTGAAGCCCGCGACGTTCGACGACAACGGCACCAGGCCGCCCGCCGCCGCTGCGAAATCGCGCAGCGTCGACGGCACGGTTGCGCCGGCCCGTGCGTTGCCGATCACGTCATTGAGAATGTCGAGGGATGCCGTGTGGTTCCTGTTGGTCAGCAGCGACTGATAGAACGACAAACCGAGTTGACGGTTCAGAAAGCCGCCGAACGAACCATTCACCGCGTAACTCTCGCAATCGGTTCCGTACGGTGTCCACGTCGTCAGTCCGCAGTTATAGCTGCCGTGACCGCCATACGTCATGTACGTGACGAAGCGGGCGTCGCGGATCGCGTTGTAGCCGGGCACGATTTCGCTGCTCGCCCAGTCTTCCATCATCATCGCCGTCATTTCTTCGAGCCACGGCTCGAACGCGTATTGCGCGCCCATTTGCACCGAGCGGCGATAGAAGTTCTGCATGTGCATGCTTTCGTGCGCCATCGTCGTCAGCATCTGGTTCATGCCGTATGTACCGCCGAGGTAGAGCGTTTCGGAGTCGAGATAGAGCGAGATCGACTCGTTGCTGTACGCGAGTTGACCCGCGCCCTTCCTGAAGTTGTTGCGCGCCCAGAAATAACCGAGCAGACCGTAGGGCTGGCCGTTGTTGTCGAAGTTCATCACGACGAGATCGATCGGCTGATGCGTGCCGTCGATCAGGTTCGACTGGCTATTCGGTCCATACAGCTTGCCGCCGACGCGTACCAGCATGTCGTAGATGCCGCCCGCTTGCGCATACTGCGTGATCAGCGAGCTGATGATTTGCGGCGAGATCTTCGAGGCGCCGATTTCGCCCGACTCGACCCACAGATTGACGGTGGTGCCGTCGGAGGTCGTGGCCGTTTGCGCGAGCGTCGTCGTGCGCGGCGAATTGTCGGCGTAATAGAAGGTGCGCGTGTCGCCGACCTGCCAGGTGGCGGCGCTGTACAGAGCGCTTACCGTCGCGCCGTTTGTTGAATAGCGCGCGGTTGCCGTGGTCTGTCCGTTCGTCGCGAGCGACGTCCAGCCTTGATAGTTGAAGTCGCGGATCGCGGCGAGCGTGGGGCTTTCGCTGGCAGTCGCCGAAGCGCTTGCCGCCGCTTGCGATTGCGCGCGCATGACCGACGCCGACATGTTCGCGCTCAACGCAATGGACGACATGGTTTGCGTGCTCGCGCTCTCGTTCGTGAAGACGAGCGTCACGTTCTGCCCGGACAGTCCCTTGATGCTGACGGGCACGTCGATAGAGGATGCATTGGGATTGATCGCCTGCCAGATGCCGGCGCCGCTGCCCGCGTAAGTCGAATCGTCGGTCGCCGAGCAGGCTGCGCAGGCGGCGTGCAGCTTGCCGTCGGCAGCGATCACGGGCAGGCCGCTGGCGGCGGGCGTACCCTTGCTCGAGACGGACGTGCCGCCGCCGCCTCCGCCGCCACACGCGGCGAGTGTTGCCGCCAGCGCGCAAGCCAGCGTCAAAGCCGTGACGCGTGCCGCCATCGATGTCGTGCGCTGGCTGCCCATCGCGGTGTCCTTTCCGGCGTCGCCGGTTCGTGCGGCGCGGTCGTGCGGACCGGGCCGGCGTGTCAATCGGTGATGTGCGCGAAGCGGACTCGCGAGGTCGGCGCACAAGGCGAGACTGACTACGTGAACGCTGGAGCAACGAGCGAGGTGCTTGCCTCTGCTGGAATATCGGCGCTGCGGCTGGCGACTTTAGATGCGAAAACCGTTTAAAACGAGGGTCGAAACGAATGCGGGCACTTGCGCATCGTTCGGTTGATATCGGACGGGAACTTGACGATTCTTTACGAGAGACGGGATCGCGCGCCGCAGAATGGGCCGCTCAACATCACACCTCGCTTTCATGCTGCCCACTTTCGCTCCGTTTCTGACCTTTCTTCGCCAGGCTGTCGCGGCGCAATCGTGTGGCGATATGCGCGCGCGTGCCCTGTGGCTTGAAGCCGCGACGTATCTGCAGCCGACGGATGGCGCGTCGATCGACAGGCTGATGGTCGATCTGCTCGAACAGCAGCAGTTCGAGCAAGCCGTATCGCTCGTCGAAACCGTCGCGCAACTCGAGCCGCATAGCGCAGCGGCCAACATGCGGCTCGGCTACGCGTTGCAGATGGCCAGCCGGCATCGCGATGCCATCGCTTCATATCGCCGCGCGCTCGCAATCGATCCCGCGTTTCCGCAGTTGCGCAAGAATCTGGCGATTGCGCTGAACCGCTCGGGCGGTGATCCCGAGGAAGAGCGGCAGGTACTCGAAGCGGCCGTCGCAGCGGAGCCGTCGGACGTAGCGCTGTGGCTCAACCTGATGGGCGCTCGCCGCGCGTGCTTCGATCTCGACGGATCGCTTGCGGCAGCGGCGCGCGCCGTCGAGATCGATCCGCAGAGCGCGCTCGCGCATGGCAATCTCGCGCAGGCGCTGAAGGAGTCGCAACGCTGGGACGACGCGCTGATACATGCGAAGCGGGCCTGTGCGCTCGCGCCCGGCAATGCCTCGCTGCGCACGGGGCTCGGCGTGCTGCATCTGCTGCGCGGCGAATACCCGGAAGGCTGGGCTGCGCACGAAGCGCGCTGGAACGATCCGGCCAGCATGCTGACGGAAGGCCGGCCGCCGTTCGGCAAGCCGCAATGGCGCGGCGAATCGCTCGCGGGCAAGACCTTGCTGGTCTGGGGCGAACAGGGCATGGGCGACGTGCTGCAGTTTTGCCGCTTCATTCCGCCTCTCGCAGAGCGCGTGCATCGCGAGGGCGGACGGATCGTGTGGAATTCGTTCGCGCAGATGGGCGCGATGCTGTCGCGCAGTTTCGGCGAACACGTCGATGCGTATTCCGTCGCGCGCGACGTCGGATCGTTGCCGGCGTTCGATGTCGAATTGCCGCTCGCGAGCGCGCCGTTGATGCTCGATACGCGCGTCGAATCGATCCCGCAGGCCGTGCCGTATCTGCGCGCCGATGCGGATGCGCGCGCGGCATGGCGCGCACGTCTCGCGGATGAACGGCGTCTGAAGGTCGGGCTCGCATGGACGGGCAGCCTGAATCACGGACGCAACCGCTTTCGTCGTGTCGGCTGGGAGCGTTATGCGCAGGCGTTTCGCGATATCGGCGGCGTCGCGTTCTATTCGCTGCAGCCGGGCGCAACGGGCGATATCGATGCGGCCCGGGCAGCCGGTCTGTCGATCGCCGACTTCACGCACGAATGGCGCAGCTTCGACGATACGGCCGCGTTCGTCAGCGAACTCGATCTGGTGATCACGGTGTGCACGTCGGCGGCGCATCTTGCGGGCGCGCTTGGCCGGCGCACCTGGGTGCTGCTCGACGTGAATCCGTACTGGACATGGATGACGGACGGGCGCGACAGCGCGTGGTATCCGACAGCCACGCTTTACCGGCAGCAGCGGTTCGGCGAATGGCAGCCTGTGATGGATGACGTGACGCGCGACCTGCAGGCGCTGGCTGCCAGCAGCGTTTAGGCAGGCGCCGCGCGCGAGGCATCACACGTCGGGCGCATGCGTCGCGGCCGAAGCCGGCGTCTCGACAGGCGCATCGGGCGGCACGCCGAGCAGTTGCAGCGAACCGCCCGTCACCGCGCTGAACACGGGGCCAGCGACCGTGCCGCCATAAAACGCGCGTCCGGCGGGATCGTCGATCATCACGGCGACGACGAGTCGCGGATTGCTCATCGGCGCCATGCCGACAAACAGCGAGCGGTAGCGTCCCTTCGCATACGACGCGCCGACCTGTTTGCGAGCCGTGCCCGTCTTGCCGCCGATGCGATAACCGTCGATGTTCGCCGCGCGTCCCGTGCCGCCCTCGCTGGTCGCCATTTCGAGCATCGAGCGGATCGCGGCCGCCGTGGCGGGTGTCGTCACGCGCTGGCCGCCCGAAGAGGTGCGCGCCGGGTCGATCAGCAGCGAGGCGGGATGCAGCGTGCCGTCGCCCGCATAGGCCGTGTACACCTGCGCGATCTGCAACAGCGACGCCGACAGACCGTAGCCGTACGCCATCGTCGCCTGTTCGATGGGACGCCAGCGCGCGAACGGACGCACGCGGCCCGCCGCGACACCCGGAAACGTCAGCTCGGGCGCGCGGCCCAACCCGTATTCCTGGTACTTGTTCCAGATGGTTTCAGCGGGCAGGTTCAGGGCGAGCTTGGCGAGCGCGATATTGCTCGACTTCTGCAAGGCCTCGGCGATCGTCATGCGTCCGTGGTTCGACGTGTCGTGGATCACGGCGGGGCCGATCTTGTACCAGCCGGGCGCCGTGTCGATCATCGTGCCGGGCCGCACGAGGCCGCGATCGAGCGACAGCGCGACCACGAGCGGCTTGATCGTCGAACCCGGCTCGAACGTATCGACGACGGCGCGGTTGCGCAGCTGCCGTCCCGTGAGGCGCGAGCGGTCGTTCGGATCGAAGCTCGGATAGTTCGCGAGCGCGAGGATCTCGCCGTTGTGCGCGTCGAGCACGACGACGCTGCCCGCCTGCGCACTGTGCTTCGCAACGGCGGCTTTGAGTTGCGCGTAGGCGAGCTGTTGAATGCGGCGGTCGATCGTCAGATGGACGGTCGCGCCGTTCTGCGCGGGCGTGAGCGGGCGCGTGTCCGACACGACGCGGCCAAGTCGATCGCGGATCACCTCGCGCTCGCCTGGCTCGCCGGACAGCATTTCGTTCGCGGCCAGCTCGATCCCTTCCTGGCCGTTGTCCTCGATATCGGTGAAGCCGACCACGTGTGCCGCCGATTCGCCCTCGGGATAAAAGCGCTTCGAATCCGCGATGCGCGTGATGCCCGCGAGATTCAGCTTGTCGATATGCGTGGCCGTTTGCGCGTCGACCTGGCGTTTGAGCAGCACGAAGCTCTTGTCGCCCGAAACACGATGCTTGAGGTCGGCGAGCGGCATGTCGAGCAGCTTTGCGAGCGGCGGATACGCGGCTTCGTCGAGCAGTTTCGGCGACGCCCAGATTTCGTACGTCGCGAGACTCACGGCGAGCATCGCGCCATGGCGGTCGACGATGCGCCCTCGTGTCGCGTCGAGCTCGATGGTGCGCTGATAGCGCTTTTGCCCCTGTTCGACGTAGAAATCCTGATTGACGACCTGCACCCAGAACGCGCGCCCGACCAGCGAAGCGAACGCCGCGAACACGAGGATCACGATCAGCTTCGAACGCCACATCGGCAGACGCGCGACGAGGACGGGATTCTTCGCGACGGGCGCGTACGGATCGTGGTTTTTCTTGCGGAGCATGAGAGCGAAGCCGGCCGTTCTGGCAACCGGTCCACAGTGAACGTGGACAGATTGTAATAAGAACGTAATCTAGACGCGAGCTTCGCGCAAGGTTTTTGCGTGTGAGGCGACACCGCGGAGGCGTCTGCAAAAGGGGCGGCGGCGCGGTTTTGAAAACGGGCGAGGGTCGCCCGTTCAACCTATGCGTCGTCTCCGACGCGGCGTGTTGAAGAGGCGCCCTCTGCGGGGCGCCTTCTTTTTCGGTTATTGCCGGGAGAGCGCTGCCCGATCAGGCAGGCAGCGAGAAGCTCGAAATCGCTTCGCGCAGCACGCCGACCTGATCCTTCAGCGAATGCGCGGCGGCCGCGGCCTGTTCGACGAGCGCGGCGTTCTGCTGGGTGACCTGATCCATTTCGCCGACGGCGCGGTTCACCTGCTCGATGCCCGCGCTCTGTTCGCGCGACGCGTGGCTGATTTCCTCGAGAATCTCGTTCACGCGGCGCACCGACGCGACGATTTCACCCATTGTCGAACCCGCGTTCGCGACGAGCGAAGCGCCTTCCTCGACGCTGCCCGTCGACGTTTCGATCAGCGCCTTGATCTCTTTGGCCGCCGTTGCCGAGCGCTGCGCGAGGCTGCGCACTTCGGCTGCGACGACCGCGAAGCCGCGGCCCTGCTCGCCCGCACGGGCTGCTTCGACGGCTGCGTTGAGCGCGAGGATGTTGGTCTGGAAGGCGATGCCGTCGATCACGCCGATGATGTCGCCGATCTGCTTCGAGCTGTTCGTGATGTCGCCCATCGTGCGGACCACGTCGTCGACGACGCGGCTGCCGCGCTTCGCGATGTCGGCGGCTTCGCTTGCGAGGCCGGCTGCCGTTGCCGCGCTATCGGCGTTCTGCTTCACGTTCGACGTCATCTCGTCCATGCTCGACGCCGTTTGCACGAGGGCAGCCGCCTGTTCTTCCGTGCGTTGCGACAGGTCGGTGTTGCCCGCGGCGATTTCAGTCGCGCCGACGTTGATGTTCTCGGTGCCGGTGCGCACGCGCGACACGGTTTCGACCAGGCCCTTTTGCATCGTATGCAGCGCGTGCAGCAGGCTCGTGCGGTCGTTGTGCGCGAGCGGCACGGGCGTCGCGAGGTCGCCGCGCGCGATGCGCTGCGTTGCTTCGACGGCCACTTCGAGATCGCCGCCGAGCGTGCGCTTCACGCTGCGCAGCACGACCACCATCACGACGGTCGCGATGCCGCCGAGTACGAAGGTGATGGCGAGCCAGCGCAGCAGATCGACGTAGAAGGCTTTCTGCACGTCGTCCATGTACATGCCCGTGACGAGCACCCAGTCCCACGGCGCGAAGCGCATGGCGTAGCTGGTCTTGGGGACGGGCGTTTCGCTGCCCGGCTTGGCCCACAGGTAATCGACGAAACCGCCTTTGCCCTGGCCAGCCGCATTGACGATATCGACGAACAGGTGATTGCCCGCCGGGTCCGTGAAGCCGGACAGGTTCTTGCCGACGAGCGCCGGCTTGAACGGATGCATCAGCATGACGGGCTGCGAGTCGTTGACCGAGAAGTAGCCGTCGGTGCCGTAGCGGATCGCTGCGATGGTGTCGAGCGCCTGCTTTTTGGCATCGGCTTCGCTCATCACATGTTGTTGCGACAGCGTGTAGTAGCGGTTGGCAATCGAATTGGCCTGCTCGACGAGCGTGGTCAGCTGATCGCGGCGGTCGGCGATCATCGACGAGCGGCTTTGCCACGCGCCGAACGCACCGATGAGGACGAGGCCGATCCAGAGGATCGCGATCATCGAGGCGAGTTTTTTGTTCAGTGTCATGGTGTGGGTTTGCTTGCTTTTGCTTTTGCTTTTGCTTTTGCTTTCAGCGGGTTGTGTTGCAGCGGCCGCTTGTGGCACTGCTTGGTGGTGTTTACGGCGCAACAGCGTTTGCGCATAACGCGGGGAAACCCCTAACTGGTTCTTTTGTTATTTGTATGAGGGTTTGGGCCTGTGGCGCGGCTTTGCCTTTTTTGGTTTTTTGGTTTTTGGGTTTTTGCTGGCGTCCGCGTTTTCGTATCGGTTTGCTAGCGTTGCCCCTGTGCGGGCGGCAGTTACTTTCTTTGCCGCGGCAAAGAAAGTAACCAAAGAAAGCCGCTTTTAAACCTCCGGTGCCCGCCAGGGTCGCGCCGCGGCATGCCGCAGTCGAGCTATTGCACAGCGACGTCCGCACCCCGTAGAAAGCCCGCAGTCAACCGCGCACGGCGCGCAAACCCCACACACAGTCCGGAGCACATACCGCCGCAACCGATGGCAACGCACAAAAAACAAGCCGACTTATGTGCCCCAACCGGGTGTACTCCTTCATGCGGCGCGCGCCTGATTGCGGGCTTTCTACGGAGTGTTTGCGTCGCTGTGCGACAGCTCAAAGAACGTGTGTTGTCGCGTTATCCTGGCCGGCACCGGAGGTTTGAAGCCGCTTTCTTTGGTTACTTTCTTTGCGGCGGCAAAGAAAGTAACTGCCGCCCCGCACAGCAATGCTCTCAACTTAAGCCCCATTCCATCAGGCGAACTTGTACGTGAGATGGCAATGGGGCTTGGTTTTTCCGGGTGGTCGAGGATATGAACGCGCGGGCTGTATGCGACATCGGTTCTGATGGATGAGCGCAAGCAGCGTGGCGAGGCCTTCCAGACAGTGGCGCACGCGTAGAAGACACGCACCGAGAATGGGCTTGAGCACGCCGCGTGCGTACACCCGGTTAGGGCGGCTGGCACAGACATTATCGTGTGAGACATCCAGATCACTGAGCAAGGTGCACAGGTTGTCGGCGAGGATTTTTGCGCCCAGATCCTGCTGCAATGCCAGGTAATCCAGCCCCGTCACGGCCTCCAGTCGCAGTCGGTGCTTGAGGCGCTTGAACGCTTCCTCGACCCGCCAGCGCTGATGATAGAGCGCGCCGAAAGACGCCGCCGGATAACGCTGGCCATCGAGCAGTGAGGTCATCAGCACACGCACGCGACCGCTGGGCGTGACGTCCCGTATCAGGCGCACGGTGCTCGGTGTACGGGCCAGTTCATAGTCGCGGGCATCCTGCTCGCAAGGCGCTTGTAGCGTCACGATGCGCTCGGCTTCGCCGCTGCGGGTGAAGTCGGTGACGCACTTCCAGTTATGTGTATCGACGCGCATGCAGAACGCAATCTCGCGCTGCGTCAGCGTGGCCACCATCGCGTTACCGATAAAGCCACGATCAAGTAGCAGCAGATCGGTACACGGCTGGAGCACATCCAGCGCTTCAAACAACATCTGGCGCTCGGCGCCGTCGGCGGAGTGAAGCGCGGCGTGCAACGTCAGTTCGGGGCCCGGCAGGAACAGCGCAAACACGTAGTGATCGGCGCGTAGTTCATGGCCCCGGCGGGTGCTCACGCGCAGACGGCTGCCGTCAGCGGCGACCAGCCTCAGGCCGTTCCAGCGCATCGATTCGATATGGGGTTGAGCCAGAGAAATCAGGTGAGCGCGGGCCAGATCGAACAGATCAGCCGACAACCCTCGACGCGCCTTGCTAAACGCCTGTGCGCTGACCGCGCGGGTCTGGCCGCCGCGCTTATCCAGCGCGCCAAACAGCGCATCGAGTTCGGCCTGCACGCTTGCGCACATGCCCGACATCATCAGCGCAGCCATGCGCGGCAAGGTCAGTGTGCGATTACGGGTAAAGGCGGTAGGAGAACGACGCACGCGATCGGCGAGCGCCGGATCGAACAGGAATTCGGAGAACTCAGCCAGAAGCCTCGAGGAAGCTGGTATTTGAGTTCATATCGTTGATTTATCAGGGAGTTATGCAATCAAGTTTACAGGGGCAATGCCTCGTTTACAAGCGCTTTGACGCTTAAGTTGAGAGCATTGCCCCGCACAGGGGCAACGCTAATCAACCGATACGAAAACGCGGATGCCAGCGTTCAAAAAAACCGCGGACGCCAGCGTTCAAAAAAACCGGATGCCAGCGTTCAAAAAAACCATAAAACCCAAATACAGGCGACTGCGTCGCAGACAATAAAAAACCATGTAAATAGCCACATTTTTCACCCTAACACCATCAATTGCCAAAACCGCCCCCTTTCAAAGGCAAATTGAAATCATTTCCGATATAGTCGCCATTTTTATTCGTTAGAACCGCCGCCACGCGCGCAGCGCAACGAGACAGCGAGAACGGAGCCAACATAAATGAACGCACGCGAACCCTCTTTCGTCACCACCCTGTCGCGCAGCGCACGCCTGCGCCAGATGCTCATCAGCAACGAACTCGAATTCCTGATGGAAGCGCACAACGGCATCTCCGCGCGCATCGCGCGTGAAGCCGGCTTCAAAGGCATCTGGGGTTCGGGCCTCGCGATTTCCGCACAATACGGTGTGCGCGACAACAACGAAGCGAGCTGGACGCAAGTCGTCGATACGCTCGAGTTCATGGCCGACGCCAGCGATCTGCCCATCCTGCTCGACGGCGATACCGGCTACGGCAACTTCAACAACGTGCGCCGCCTCGTGCGCAAGCTGGAACAGCGCGGCATCGCGGGCGTCTGCATCGAAGACAAGGTATTCCCGAAGACCAACAGCTTCATCAAGGGCGAAGCGCAGCCGCTCGCCGATATCGACGAGTTCTGCGGCAAGATCAAGGCGGGCAAGGACTCGCAGACGGATGAAGATTTCTCGATCGTCGCCCGCGTCGAGGCGCTCATCGCAGGCTGGGGCATGGACGAAGCGCTCAAGCGCGCAGAAGCGTATCGCCAGGCAGGCGCCGACGCGATCCTGATTCACAGCAAGCTCTCGCGCCCCGACGAGATCCTCGAGTTCGCGCGCGAATGGGCAGGCCGCGGTCCGCTCGTGATCGTGCCGACCAAGTACTACAGCACGCCGACGGAAGTGTTCCGCAAGGCCGGCATCAGCACCGTGATCTGGGCGAACCATCAGATTCGCGCGGCCACGTCGGCGATGCAGGCCGTCGTCAAGGAGATCTACGAAAGCCAGACGCTCGTGAACGTCGAAGACCGCATCGCGACCGTCAATGAGATCTTCCGTCTGCAGAACGCCGACGAATACTCGGAAGCGGAAGAACGCTACCTCTCGTCGTCACGCGTGGCGGGCTCGGCCGTCGTGCTCGCCGCGAGCCGCGGCAAAGGCCTCGAAGCCGTCACGACGGATCGTCCGAAGGTCATGCTGCCCATCGCGGGCAAGCCGCTCTTGCGCTGGCTCGTCGATGCATTCAAGAAGCAGGGCGTCAACGACATCACGGTCGTCGGCGGCTATCGCGCCGATGCGATCGACACGGCCGGCATCAAGCTCGTCGTCAACGAGCGTCACGAGCAGACGGGAGAACTGGCGTCGCTCGCATGCGCCGTCGACAACCTGCAGAACGACACGCTGATTTCGTACGGCGATTTGCTGTTCCGCAGCTACATCGTGCGCGATCTGGTGGAAAGCGAAGCGCCGTTCAGCGTGGTCGTCGATTCGACGACGGTCGACGAATCGGGCGCAGCGAACCAGAACGTGCGCGATTTCGCCTGGTGCTCGGCGGGCGACGATCGCGGCCTGTTCGGCAACAAGGTGTTGCTGCGCCGCGTGTCGAACAACGAAGCCGACGTAAAGGGCGAAGCGCCGCATGGCCGCTGGATCGGTCTCCTGAACGTGCGTGGCGCGGGCCGCGAGCGTCTGCAGGCAATGATGAACACCCTGCGTGCACGCCCCGATTTCGATTCGCTCGATATGCCCGCGCTGCTGAACGCGCTGCTCGAAGCCGGTGAAGAAATCGAAGTGCAATACGTGCATGGCCACTGGCGCGGCGTGAACGACCTCGAAGACTTCCGCCGTGCAGGCGACTTCGCGCACGAAGCCACGCCGCTCGCGAAGGGCGATGCAGCGGGAGGCGCCGCGCAATGATCGAGGCAGCACAGTTCGTCGAAGCGGCGCGCGAGCGCGGCTTCGACTGGTATGCGGGCGTGCCGTGCTCGTATCTGACGCCGTTCATCAACTACGTGCTGCAGGACCCGAAGCTGCATTACGTGTCGGCGGCGAACGAAGGCGATGCCGTCGCGTTCATCGCGGGCGTGACCCTCGGCGCGCGGAATGGCCGCCGCGGCGTGACGATGATGCAGAACTCGGGCCTCGGCAATGCGGTGAGCCCGCTCACGTCGCTGACATGGACCTTCCGTCTGCCGCAGCTTCTGATCGTCACGTGGCGCGGCCAGCCCGGAGTCGCGGATGAGCCGCAGCATCAGCTGATGGGGCCCATCACGCCGGCGATGCTCGACACGATGGAGATTCCGTGGGAGACGTTCCCGACGGAAGCCGACGCGATCGGTCCCGCGCTGGATCGCGCGATCGCGCACATGGATGCGACGGGCCGCCCGTATGCGGTCGTGATGCAGAAAGGCAGTGTCGCTCCGTATGAACTGAAGGACGCCGGCCGTTCGGCGAAACGCGAGGTGCGTGCCGCGCGTAATGTCTCGCATGGAAAGACGCCTGATACCTTGCCGACGCGCAACGAAGCGTTGCAACGCGTGATCGCGCATACGCCGTTGAATTCGACGGTCGTGCTGGCGTCGACGGGCTTCTGCGGACGCGAGCTGTATGCGATCGACGATCGTCCGAACCAGTTGTACATGGTTGGTTCGATGGGCTGTCTGACGCCGTTCGCACTGGGCCTCGCGCTGACGCGTCCCGATCTGCACGTGGTCGCGCTCGATGGCGATGGCGCGGCGCTGATGCGTATGGGCGTGTTCGCGACGCTGGGCGCATACGGTCCGTCCAACCTCACGCACATTCTGCTCGACAACGGTGCGCACGATTCGACGGGCGGACAGTCGACGGTGTCGCCGCAAGTGTCGTTCGCGGGCGTTGCGTCGGCGTGCGGCTATGCGTCGGCAGTCGAAGGCGACGATGTGAGCCTGATCGACGAACTGTTCGCGTCGCCGTTGCTCGATGGCCCGCGCTTCGTGCGCGTTGCGATTCGCCGCGGCACGCCGGACGGCCTGCCGCGCCCGACCATTACGCCGCCCGATGTGAAGACGCGCCTGATGCGCCACATCGCCACAGCCGGCTCGAACGAAGGAGTGCGTTGATGCTGCTGATGAACCCTGGTCCCGTCACGCTGACGGAGCGCGTGCGCAACAGTCTGCTGCAAACCGACCTGTGTCACCGCGAAGGCGAATTCTTCGATCTTCAGGACGAAGCGCGCGCGCGTCTCGTCAAGCTGTATGACCTCGACCCCGTGCAATGGAGCGCCGTGCTGATGACGGGCTCGGGCACGGCGGCCGTCGAAAGCATGATCGCGGCGCTGGTGCCGGAAAACGGCAAGCTGCTGATCATCGAAAACGGCGTATATGGCGAGCGTATTTCGCAGATCGCGAAGCAATACGGCATTGCGCACAGCATCGTGAAGCACGAATGGATGCAGGCGCCCGACCTCGCACGCATCGCTGCTGTGCTCGACGATGACAAGGCCATCACGCATGTCGCCGTGATTCATCATGAGACGACGACGGGGCGTTTGAACGATCTGAAGGCGCTTGCAGAAGTTTGCCGCGCGCGCGACGTGAAGATGCTGGTCGACGCCGTGAGCAGTTTCGGCGCGGAAGAAATCGACTTCGCGCAAGGGACGATTGCGGCTGTCGCCGCGACGGCGAACAAGTGCTTGCATGGCGTACCGGGCGCGGCATTTGTGATCGTGCGGCGCGATGCGCTGGCGGTTGCCGCGAGCCGCACGTATTACCTCGGGCTCGTGCGACTCGCCAGTTTGCAGGATCAGCGCAATACGCCTTTTACGCCTTCCGTGCATGCGTATTACGCGCTGGTTGAAGCGCTGCGCGAACTCGACGATGAGGGCGGCTGGAAGGCGCGGCATGCACGGTATGCTGCTCTGGCCGAGCAGGCGCGCGCCGGGCTTGCTGAGCGTGGGATTGCTGGCGTGCTGCCGGCTTCTGAATCTTCTGTTGTTTTGCGGGCTTATCGTTTGCCTGATGGCGTTTCTTATGAGCGCTTGCATGATGCGCTCAAAGCGCGTGGTTTTGTGATCTATGCCGGGCAGGGTGGGTTGTCGAAAGAGCTCTTCCGGATCTCGACGATGGGGGCGATTCATGCGCCCGATGTTGATCGGCTTTTGGGTTGTTTTGATGAGTTGATGAAGTAGAGGTCTTTTTGTCTGCGACGCAGTCGCTGTTCTGGTTTTTGGTTTTTGGTTTTTGCTGCGCTGGCATCCGCGTTTTCGTATCGGTGCTTCATGCGTCGCCCCTGTGCGGGGCGGCACCTACTTTTCTTTGCAGCGGCAAAGAAAAGTAGGCAAAAGAAAGCCGCTCACACCGCCAGCTCTAGTTGTTGCCTGCGGGCCCCCCACGGGTCCCGCACTCCAGACGGCATCGCACTTTTCCAAGCGTGTTGCCAGCGCATTGAACAAACGCATCACCCACTCCAATCATCCGTAGCGCAGCCAGCGGCAGCGCATCGTCTGCGCAGCCCAGGTGGCAAACTGTGTGTAGGGTGTCGCACCTTACGCGTTGGCGCTTCTACGACACCGATCCCGCTTTTCAGTCCGGAGTGTTGCACGTACGTCGCGACGGCCTACACACCGTTTGCCACCTGGGCGGCGGTGAACTTTCTGGTAACGCAATTCGTGACGCGGGAGTGTGAAGTGGGTGAGGCGAATCTGAGAGCGCTGGCAACGCGCATTGGGTAGCTCGATGCCGCGTGGAGTGCGGGACCCGTTGGGGGCCCGCAGGCAAACACAAGGATTGGCGGTGTTAGCCCGCTTTCTTTGCTTAGGAAGGTCTGAACAACCCGTTTTCTGCCTGGGATCTCTAACTGGCACGCGCGGAGTGGAATTCGCGTCCCCATTCACGCTGTGTTGAACCGATGCCGGTCGCATCTTGCGCATGGACGCTGCGCCTTTGGGGGCGTCTTCGCCCTTCATTTCGCTTTACCGAGCACCCCGCGAGCCAACCAGAGATTGATCAGCGCGAACTGCGTTTCGATCTGCGCCGTGTTCTTCGCCATGCCTCGATACCGCGCCTTCAGATAGCCGAACTGACATTTGAGCACCCGAAACGGGTGCTCAACCTTCGCCCGCACGCCCGCCTTGAGCCGCTCGACTTTCTCGTAGATTCTGTCGAGCCGCTTGCTTTTGTCCAGCTTTCTTCGCTTGCTCGGCCTCATCGCCACGTGCCACTGGACCGCCCCCGTTTCGCCTCGCTTCTCGATGCCCACGTAGCCCGCATCGGCAAACGCAACCTCCTCGTCGCCGTGCAACAGTTCATGCGCCACCGTGATGTCGTGAACATTTGCCGGCGTGCACTTGACGGTATGCACCAGCCCCGACTCCACATCGACTCCGATGTGCGCCTTCATACCGAAGTACCAGCTGCCGCCCTTTTGCGTCTGGCTCATCTCCGGGTCTCGCGTGCCAGCCTTCTTCGTCGAACTGGGTGCCGAAATCAGCGTTGCGTCGACCGCCGAGCCCGCCTTGAGCATCAGGCCCTTCGCCTGCAGGATCTCGTTGACCGTCGCCAGCATTCTGGCCGACAGCTCATGGGCCTCAAGCAGGTGCCGGAATCGCAGGATCGTGCTCTCGTCAGGCAGCCGCGTCATGCCCGTGCCCAGCAGCGCGAACTCCCGGTACAGCGGGATGTCGTGCAGCGCCTCCTCCATCGCCGGGTCCGAGAGGCTGAACCATTGTTGCATGAAGTGAATGCGAAGCATCGTCTGGATCGGAAAAGGCGGGCGGCCAGTCTTGCCTTTCGGATAGTGCGGTTCGATGAGCGCAATCAGCTTCTGCCACGGCACCACGCGCGTCATCTCATCGAGAAACTCGCGCTTGCGGGTGCGCTTCGTCGACAGATCCAGACCAAGACCAAGTTGTGTCATCACGCCACTCCATGAAGTCTCCTGATCCCAGGATAGTCCAAGCTCACGTCAATGCCAGGACTTTTGCAGAGATTCCCTTACTTTCTTTGCGGCGGCAAAGAAAGTAAGTGCCGCCCCGCACAGGGGCAACGCCTGAAGCACCAATACGAAATCGCGGATGCCAGCACAAAAACAAATCACGGATGCCAGCACAAAAACAAATCGCGGACGCCAGCACAGCAAAAAACCCACTGACATCCCCGATCAATCAAAAGCTATGCTTCATCCCAACAATGACAGAAACCTGCTTATCGGAAGTGGAGTTCGGCAGATTAGGAATCTGCGCATAGATCACAGCTTGCCCGGTCACGGGATCCGTCCCGATCCCACTCCCTGCAGCCTTCTGATAGATCCCAACGGCATAAAGCGACGTCCGCTTGGACAGACTATAAGTGGCACCGAGGTTCACCTGATGAAACTTCGGCGAGCCACTCACGTCGGTCTTCATCGAGTTATAGATATACGCAGCGCCGAGCGTAAAGGCAGGCGACAACGCATAGGTCGCATTCACCTCGATGATATCGAAGCGCACATCCGCGCCTTGCGGCAACGCGGCGCTCGCGAAGTACTGGCTATCGTCCAGCTTCGTATGCGTATACACGAGGCCGAAAGTCGCCGGGCCGAACGTGTATGAGCCGCCCACGCCGAACGTCTTCAATGAACGCGCGTTCTGCAACTCGCAATACATTGCGGTCGGATTCGAGCATGCAAAGTCGCCGATATAACCCTGCTCGCCGCCGAGCGCGGCATCGAGCGGATTGTTCAGGTCGAGATAGCCGATGCCGAACGAGAAGGGCGCGGTGTTGTAACTCGCGGCAACCGCCCAGCCGCGCTTTTGCGAGAAGTCGCCCGCGACGCCGCCCAGTGAATACGTGCCGCTTACCGAAAAGCCGGCAAACGTCGGGCTGACGTACTGCACGGCATTGTTCAGATTCAACGCGGCATTCAGGTTGTCGACGTCGCCGATATGCGAGCCGAACAGCGTCGCCCACGTGTTGCTCGACGCATACGGCGCAAGGGCATTCGTGTACGAGTCGAACTGGCGCCCAAAGGTCAGCGTGCCATAGCGTTCGTTCGTGAGTCCGACCCACGCATTCTGATTGAACAGCGTGCCGCCCTGCACGAAGCTGCCGCTTCCCGTATAGAAACTGTTCTCGAGCTTGAACGTGACGGCCGTGCCGCCGCCGATGTCTTCGCTGCCCGTCAGGCCGAAGCGCGAAGGCGCGGAATTGCCGCCCGTGAACTGAAAATTGTGACCGCCGCCGACACTGCCGTCCGCATGCGTGACCTGCTGGTTGTTCGTATACGTGATGCCCGCATCGACATCGCCATATAGCGTGACGCTGCTTTCTGCATGCGCGATGCCGGGCGCTGCCAGCGTCGCGGCGAGCGCGGCCACCGCCGCCGCGATCTTGCGCGGCGTCGTCGGATGATTCATGTCTCTTCCCCTTTGTCTCTTTGTGTCTGCGTCGTGAGCGCGCAGCGCGCTTACGTTGCCGGCGCATCACACGCCGGCAACGTAACAAGTGAACCGCTTACGCGTAATTGATCATCACCGACTTGCTTTCCGTGTACTGCTCGATGACGGCGCGACCCAGTTCACGGCCGAAGCCCGATTGCTTCATGCCGCCGAACGGCATCGCGTTGTCGAGCAGCGAGTGGCAGTTGACCCATACCGTGCCCGCAGCGATGCGCGGAATCAGCTTGTGGACGGCCGACATGTCGTTCGACCAGATGCTCGCGCCAAGGCCATACGGCGTGTCGTTCGCGAGCTGCACGGCGCTCTCGACATCGTCGAATGGCATGGCGACCAGCACCGGCCCGAAGATCTCTTCGCGCACCACGCGCATCGTGTGATTCGTATCGACCATCACGGTCGGCTCGACGAAGAAGCCGGGCTTGTCGAGCATCTTGCCGCCCGCTGCCGCGCGCGCGCCTTCCGCGAAGCCCGAATCGATATAGCCGCACACGCGGTCGCGCTGCTTCGCGGACACGAGAGGGCCGATCAACGTCGACGGGTCCATGCCCGCGCCGACCTTCAGGCTCTTCGCGATCTGCGCGACACCGTCGATCACCTTGTCGAACACATTACTGTGGATATAGACGCGCGAACCCGCCGTGCACACCTGGCCCGAGTTGAAGAAGATCGCATTCGCGACGCCTTGCGCGGCCTTATCGATATCGACATCCGGCAGCACGATCACGGGCGACTTGCCGCCCAGTTCGAGCGACATGCGCGTCATGTTGTCGAGCGCCGCGTGACCGATCAGCTTGCCCGTCTGCGTCGACCCCGTGAAGGCGATCTTGTCGATGCGCGGATCGCGCGACAGCGCAGCGCCCGCCGTGTGTCCATAACCGGTGACGATATTGACGACGCCTTCCGGATAACCCGCTTCGCGAATCAGCTCGCCCAGACGCAGCGCGGAGAGCGGCGTGTCTTCAGCGGGCTTCAGTACGACTGTGCAGCCCGTCGCGAGGGCAGGCGCGAGCTTCCACGCGGCCATCAGCAGCGGAAAATTCCACGGAATGATCGCCCCGACTACACCGACGGGTTCTTTGCGCGTGTACGCGAACACTTCACTATCCGGCATGTACGGCATGCCTGCATCGATCACGCTGCCTTCGATCTTCGTCGCCCAGCCCGCCATGTAGCGGAAGCACTGCGCGGCCATCGATACGTCGAGACCTTGTGCGACCATCACCGGCTTGCCGTTGTCGAGCGATTCGATTTCCGCGAGTTCGCGCGCGTTCGCTTCGACGAGATCGGCGAGCTTGAGCAGCAGGCGTTCGCGGTCGGTGGTTTTCATCGAGCGCCACGGGCCGGCATCGAACGCACGGCGCGCGGCGGCGACGGCCTGCTGCACGTCGTGCTCGTTCGCTTCGGGCACGCGCGTGAGCACACTGCCGTCGGCGGGATTGACGACGTCGATCGTGCGGCCCAACGTTGCGTCCGTCCACTCCGCGCCGATCAGCATCTTCTTCGGCTTTGCGAGGAAGGCTTGCGTGGCGTCGAGCAGCGGGAAAGTATTCTTCGTCTCCATGTTCGTTTCCTTTGGATGGGAATGTTCAGTAGCGGTCGGCGACGCCCTTGATGCCGCGCTCGTGCAGATCGCGGATCAATCCGGCGCGCACGGTCGCGACATCGGAGTAAGCGGGGCGGCGGTGCTGGGTGATTTCCGCGGCGGTATAGGGCTTGAAGTCTTTCGGCAACGCGTCGCGATTCCTGGTCGTGAGCAGCCAGTTCAGCACGTCGGCAAGTTCCTGATCGGAGAGCGCCGAGTTCGACGCGCCCGGCACGCGCATCACGTATTCGCGACCTGCGGGCAGATGCTCGAAGTAGCCGAGCGAGTTCGCGAGCGGCGGCACCTTGCCGGGAATGCCGCCGCCTGTCGCCGTGTGACAGCCCATGCAGTTGAGCACCCAATGCTGTTGCGCAAGCGATGGATCGGACGCGCTTTGTGCATTGGCAGGCAAGGGCGTTACGGATGTTGCGGCGCACGCGAGCAGCAGCATCGATACACGGCGCGCTGCGTCCGTCCACAGCGCGACAGCCCGCACGCCGCGCGCGGGCTGCTGCGTGTGCACGCGATGGCCGGCACGAGACACGCGGGCGGCGTTCATAGGCCGAGCCCCTTCACGACGGCAGCCCGCTGCGTGTGAACGGCGGTGCTGTCCAGCGTCTGCGCGCGTGCTGCCTTGATGTCGGCGGCCGTGAACGGCTTCGCGTCGCCGTGCTGCGCGTTGAGATCGAACACGACGTAGTTCAACACCTGAGCCAGGTCTTCGTCGCTTGCGCTCGCGAAGCTCGGCATCTTGAAGTTGTAGCTTTTGTCGTGCACCTTGATCTCGCCGAACATGCCGTGCACGACCGTCGTCGTCAGCTGCGTGCGGCCTTGCGACGTCGTCGAGTACTTGCCGGGGTATTCGGTGAGCGGCGGCGCGAGACCGTCCTGCCCCTTGCCGCCCGCCTGATGGCAGACCGCGCATTGCGCGTCGAACATGCTCTTGCCGGCGGGGTAGTGCACCGTCTGCGCTTGCGCGGCATCTGTCATCGCGAACGATGCAGCCGCCGCGATGCAGAAGGCCGCGATTTTTCCAGCGTGTTTCACTTTCATTGCTTTGCTGCTCCAAGCAGGACCGAAACCGAACAGTGATAGTTCGAATTGCCGTTCGCCATGCACCAGTTGATGTCGTTGTCGAGCGACAGCTTGTAAAGCGGCTTCTCGCGTTCGTTGCGATTGCAGAAGCACTTGCCGCAAGAGGTTTTGCCGCAGCAGTCGTTGTACGAGACGATGTAGTCGGAGCCGTCGTGCGGATTGCGGCAAGTGCCGATCCACGTGATCGGCGACGGCGTGGTGCCCGGCGGACAGCTGCTCGACGTGCCGCCGCAGCAGCTGCAGAGCCATCCGTCGATTGCGCAGTACTTCCAGTAGTCGCAGCTCATCGGATCGTCGCTTGCACCCGATGCGGCTGCGCCCGATGCGCCTGACGCAGCCGAAGCCGCATCGGCCGCATACGCGGTGCGATCGACGGGCAGCAGCGGCAGCATTGCCGAACCGACCAGCACCTTGCCGAGCTTCGCCATCGCGCTGCGCCGCGAACTGCGCTGCGCGACGCCGCGCGCCGACTTCTCGAACCATGAATCAAAAACGCCCATGTGATTGTTCTCCGCTCAGGTTGTCAGTGGGTTCGACGCGTTATGCATGCTGCTCGTGTTCGTGGCGATGATCGCCATGCACGAACTCCTGCAGCGACGCGACGCCGCGTTCCTTCGCCTCGAACAGGCTTTCGAGATGCTCGCGCGTGTTGACGAGACCCTTCGAGCGGACCTTGCCGCTTTCGTCGAGCAGCACCGCATACGGCAGCTTGCCGATCTGATACGCCATGCCCAGTTCCTGCGACAGCACATAGGGGAAGCGGTCGAGGTTCTGCTTCTGCGCGAAGCGCTGGTGTTCGGCGACATCGCCGTCGCTCGCGAGCACGATGTTGACGGGCGTCGATTCGCTCGCTTGTAGCGAAGGCAACAGCGGCAGCAGCTTCTTGCACACGGGGCAGGTCGGCGACAGGAAGAACAGCAGCGTGGCCTTGCCTTGCGCATCGATGCCGCCCACTTTCACTTGCTGGCCGCGAATGTCGGACAGTTCGAACGTCGGTGCGATCGCGCCGACGGCGGGGCCCTTGTCGATCATCAACGCGCCTGCGGGCATGATGCGTTCATACAGAATGCCGACCTGGCGGACGAGTGCGAGACAGATCGCGCCGAGCGCGAGAACGGCGATCCACAGGAGCGCGGTCGAAACGGTGAGAGCGGTTTGCATCATGAATTCCTCAAGTGAGAGAGGCGCGGCACGTTGGCGAGCAGCACATCGAAAGTGAGCAGTGCGCAGACGATCAGCAGCACGGCAAAGAAGAGCGTCAGGTAGTCGAGCCACACGATCGAACGCGTTGCAGGTTCGATGAATGCAGTGGCGGCGAGCGCCGCAAGCAGCAACGCACGCGCGACATGGAACCAGCCGATGCCGCGCGGCGCGTTCTGCTGCGTCGTGGCTTGCGTCGCAGCAAAGCCCGAGCAGCCGCAGTCGATATCCGTGTGACCGCGAAGGATGTTGAACGCGAGGCCCGCCGCGAACGCGAGCAGCAGCGCGACCAGCACGATGGCGCCGGGCACGCGCGTATCGGGGAACAGCAGCGCGGCGGCGCCGACCGTTTCCGCTGCCGCAATCGCGATGGCGGCGGGCGCCGTCAACGCGTCGGGCAGCAGACGGTAGTCGCCGAGCGCCTGACGGAACGCGGCCGGGCGCCGCCATTTGGCGACGGCGCCGAGCAGCACGACAATCGCCGTGCTGGCTTGCGCGCCCGTCGCGAGTACAGGATCGAGCATCATGTCGGCCTCACGGATTGACGAGCAGCGACGACGTATTGCCGACCTGCTTTTCGACGTTCTGCAGCTTGCCCGTGCGCGCATCCATCACGACGAGATCCGACGTGCCCGTGATGCCGTAAAACAAGGGCTTGTCGTCTTCGCTGACCTGGATCGATGCGATCGGGTCGATCTTCTGCTGCGACAGATCCCAGCGCGCGATGCGCTTTTTCGTCTGCAGGTCGTACACCCAGATTTCCGTGCCCGGATCCTTGTGCGAGCCTTCTTCACCCTTGTGCATCGCGACGTAATAGCGATGCAGCTTCGCCTGTACGGCTGTCTGTTGCATGCCGCCGGGACGCCAGCCTTCGGCGCGCTCGGCGTCCGTCAGCAGCGACCATGGCTTGCCGAACACGGGCTTGTCGCCACGGAAATCGGCGCTGCGCACCATGCCGTGGAAAGTCGTGAACAGATAACCGCCCTGATACGGCGACGCGTTGATGTACGCAGGATCTTTATCGACGTCGATGAACGCATCGGACATCACGCGCTTTGCTTCCTTGCCGTTCGCGTCGAGCGTGACGGTCAGCGCCTTGCCGCTTTCGCACAGGCCCGTGAAGCGGTCGTTGCCCGACGGATAGGCGAGCACGCACGCGGCCATGTCGATTTCGGAGAGCACCTTCTTCGATGCGACATCGATCACCGTCACCGATGCGGCAGGCGTGATGTTGGTCACATAAACGCGCTTGCCGTCCGCGCTAAACGTCGTGTTGTACGGCGACGGCACGTGCTGGCCGTGCTTCGGCGGAATGACGATTTCGCCCGTGTGATCGAGCGTCGCGTTGTCGGTCATCTCGACGACGTCGGTGCGCGCGCCGTGCGAGCCGCGTGCGAAGTACGTGGTCGACACGTAGCTCGTCTTGTGGTCCGGCGAGATCGCAAAGCCCGGTGCGAAGCCTGCGTCGATCTGGCCGAGCAGTTTCTTCGCGTCGGCGTCGTACATGTAGATGCGCGCGTCCGTCATCGACGGCATCGAAATGTCGACAACGAACACTTCGTGCGGATGCCATGCGGGCAGCTTCTGCACGGTCAGTTCTTCGGGCTTTTCGATTGCATGCGCGCTGCCGGTGCAGGCCGCGGCAAATGACAGCGTCGCCGCGATGGACGCGGTTCGTCGCCTTATTCTCATGTCGCCTCCAGTTGAGATGGGTTGTGTGAGGCGACTTTAGATCGACGAAAAATCGGGCCAACGCCGAAACCGGCAATGCGTGCGTGCCGATTTGGGATATTGGTAGCCTTGGTGAAAGGGATGTAGGGCTTGTGTTGGGTTGCGCGCGGTGCGGCTGTTGGGGGTTAGGGTTTGTCTCAGGTGGCTGCGCGAGAGGCGAAACCACCCGGCAATCGAAAAGCGCATGGGCACATGTCAGTCACGCGATGGTCGCGTGCTGGTGAGGGGTAGGCCGGGAGTCGGGGGCCTTCAGCGCGTGGGCGGTCCGTGAAGTAGCAGTGCAGAGTTCACTTGTTACTCCCCTGCCCCGTCCCATACAGCCCATTATCAAAGCCGCCCGCGCCTTCGGGCTTGTGTCCCGGCTTCGCTTTTGACTTTTCGCGCTGGTCCGGCTTTGCTTCGGCCGCTTGCGGTGTATCCGATTCAAGCGTGTGCGGCGCGGGCGTTTGCGGGTTCGTGCCCATTGGCGCGGTGCGGCTTTCTTGCGGCGGCGAGCCGCTCGGTGCGGTGATCTGTGCTTCGGCGAAAGTCGACAGGGATATCGCCGCGCAGAACACGCCCGCCGAAAGAACGAGCTGGCGCAAAACGGGTGAAATCGGGTTCGAGTGCATGAGCGCTTGTCCTTGCAAAATGATGACAAGGACAGCAGTCCGCATGCCTGCATCGTTCATTAAGCACTCAATAAGCACTCAATAAGCGCGTGCCCGAATGGAGTCTGCACTGACACGCTTATCCGCACCCGCGCCGCGTCGCACCGGAAGAAAGCGCCATACGAGCAGAATCAGCGCGAGCAACGCGGGCACCCAACGGATATCAGTCGCAACGGGAACCGCATGCGCGTAGCGCGGATCGGTCAGCGGCGCGCGCAACGAAGTCGGTGCGACGAGCCGTCTATAGCCGAAGCCCAGATGCCCAGCCACGGCTTCGAGATACGTTTCCCGGAGCTGCGACAACTCTTCATGACTCTCGGCGACGGCAGGCGCGCCGGGCTCGGGGCGCACTTGCCGGACTTCGTCGGCCTGCCAGTAGCCGGTCCGCACGCCGTCGGCATTGGTCTTCGGAATCGGCGCGGGCTGGTCGCCGCCGACGCCGATCAGCCAGCCGTGCACGAGTCCCTGCGGAATATCTCGCACGGTCGTTTCGTTCGGTGCGACAGGCGGCGCTTCCTGGCCATCGGTGATGAACACGACGTCGGTGTTGCGGCCGAGTTCCGTCGCGGCGCGGATCGCCGAATAGATGCCGCCTTGCGCGATCACGCTGCTGTTGATCCAGCGCATGTTCCCGCCGATCTGATCGAGCGACGAGAGCAGCGCATCGTAGTTGCTGCAAAGCTCGACAGGGGCGACGAGCAGCAGCGAACGCTGATTCGTGAACACGCTCCAGCCGATTTCCGAGCCGCATGGCAGGTGCTGCAGCGCATCGCTGATCGCGGCCTTCGCGAAGTCGATGCGGCTCGCCGGCTTGCCGCCGAGCGCGACGTCCTCGACATCCATGCTCTGCGTGATATCGAACGTGACGACATAGCGGAACACGGGCCGTTTGAATTCGACGGGCGGCATCAGCACGGCAGCGGCGAGCAGCAGCGCGGCGAGCGGAAGCTGCCACCAGCGTCCGCGCAGATAACGTCTGCCGAATTGCGCGCCACGCTTCACGGCAATTCCTCCGGCGCCGCGCCGCGCACGTTGATGTTGTGCTGCTCCTTGACGTCCTTCGTGTCGTCGGCGGTGTCCTGCGCTTCGGGCGCGAGCCGCAGCGCGCGTTCGAGGTTGTAGCGCGCGTCCCAGTTGCCTGCGTCGACGCGCAACACTTCGCGATAGCGCGCCTTCGCGGTTTCGAGCATCGGCGGCGAGCGCACGGGGCCTTGCGCATCGTCGCCCGCAGCTTCGCGCAGATACATGTTGGCGAGATCGTAGAGGGCGAGGCGGCCCGCTTCGCTCGAAGACGCCGCGCGCGACAGATCGTAGTAGAGCTTGCCCGCTTCGGCATGCTGGCCCGCGCGCGCGAGCGCGACGGCTTGCGCGAGGCGCACGGCGGGGTCGTTGCTTTCGAGTTCGGACTTGCTCCACTGCGCGCGCGGCTGCGTACCGATCGCGGCCACTTCGCGATTCGACTGCCCGATGTGTTGAAGCCGCACGGCGTAGTAGCCGGCGACGCCCGCGCAACATAGCGTCGCCGCGCCGAACATCAGATGGATGGGCAGCCGCTTCATCGCAGGCTCCGTCTTTGCATGAACCACACGCCGACCAGCAACGCGCAGCAGACCAGAGCCGTCGCGTAACACCACGCGCTGCGATCCTGTCTCGGCAAGCGCTCGACGAACGACACAGGCGCATTCTCCGTGCGTGCGATATCGCTCATCGCGCGCGCGACCTGCTGCGGGCTGTCGGCCTGATACAGGCGATAGGCCGTCGGCAGCGACAGGAAGAAGCGATGCAGCTCGGCTTCGGGCGAATGATCGGCGTCGGCGAGACGCACGTGCAGATCGGGACTGTAGATGCCGCTGCGCAGATAGATGAAGTACAGCGCGACGCCGTTGCGCGCCAGCCCTGCACGGATGTGTTCGCGCGCCACGTCGTCGAGCCGCGCGCCGCCGTCGGAGACCAGCACGATCGCGCGGCTGCTCGTGCGCTGACGGCCGTCGAACAGTTCGACGGCGGACTGGATGCCGCGGTCGAGCAGCGTGTCGGGCGTGCCGCGTCCAACGCCCGTTGCGGCGATCGCGGCATCGATCACAGTGCGGTCGCGCGTGAAGGGCACGGCGAGCATCGGATGCGTGCCGAACAGCATGAACGCGAGGCGGTCGTTCGCGCGCTGCGCGACGAACGCGGTGATCGCATCGCGCGCCATCTGGTTCTTCGTCTCGCCCGCCGTGGGCGCGTCGGCGACATTCATCGAGCCGCTGCTGATCGCCTGATTCATGCTGCCGCTGCCGTCCATCAGAATCAGAATCTCGGCACCTGTACCCGTGATTCGCGTCTGCTCGCCGGAAAAGCCCGGTCCCGCGAGCCCGACGATCACAGCCGCGAGCGCGATCACGGCGGCGGCGCGCCAGATGATCGCGACCATGCGGCCCGCGCGGTCGCGCGGCAGCCATGCGACCCATGAATACGGCAGCGTATCGATGCTCCTGCGCAGCAGCGGCAGCGCGGCGAGCGGCAGCAGCACGAGCGCCCACGGATAGAGGAAGTCGGGCGGCGTGCTCATCGGTGATGGCGCTTTTCCGCGCGATACAGCGCGCGATACAGATCGCGCAGCGAGAACGGCGATGCCACGGGAACGTCGCTGAAAAAGCGGTCGGACGAGCGCTGGAAGAATTGCTCCAGTTGCGGCTGAAGTTCGCGCAGATGCGGCGCTTTCTGCGCAAGGTCCGTCACCGATCCGGACAGCACGACGCGTCCCGCCGCTTCGTCGAGCGCGCGATGCAGACCGCGCCACGCTTCCGGATTCGCATCGAGCGTCGTGTCGTCCTCGCGGCCGAAGCGCGCCCACGCCTTCGCGAACGGAAGCCGCCGCGCATCGCGCCGGTTGCGCCAGAGCCACCAGCCGAGCCACGCGACGATCACCGCGAAAGCGAGCGCGCTCCACATGATCAATGCGCGCTGCAACGGCGCCGTCGATTCGGCTGCGAGCAGACGGTCGGGTTGAAGGCCTGCGAGGCGTTGCGCATCGGCGGCAGCGACTGGCGCGAGCGGACCGATCGACAGCGGGCTTTGCGCAACGTCCAGCGTCTTGCCCGACGCGAGGCGCAGTTGCAGCGGCGGCGTCGTCGTGACGGTCAGCGCGCGCGGCGAGTTCATCACCTGATAGTCGAGCACCAGCCATCGCCGGCCGTCGGCATCCGTCCTGAGGGACGGCGGACGGCGTTCGAGCCACGCGTTCACGCGGCCCGTCGACGGCATCGCCGCGAGTTCGTTGTGAGGGGTGCCTGAATCGAGCAACACCTGCTGAGTCACGAGGTCCCCGAGCACATGGCCGAATGCGCGCGGCTGCTGCACGGTCGCGGGTTCCGCGGCAGCGTGTGCACATAGCGCCATGAGCACAAGTGCGATCGTCGGGCGTAGGCGGGCGCGCGTCATGCCGTCAACTCGAGAAAATAGCGGCTGAGCGCTTCGGGATCGAACGCGCCTTGATTGAAGAACGGTCGAACGCCGTGGCGCGCGAACAGCGCGGCGATTTGCGCGCGACGGTCAGCGACGGCGCCGCGCCAGCGCGCGCGAACGGAATCGCGCATCCACATCGAGCGCATTTCACCCGACTCGACATCGACCAGCGACATCCAGCCGTTGTGCGCGGGCGGCTCCACTTCGGCGCGGTCCCACAGGACGACGGGCACGACCCACGCGTGCGTCAGCGTATCGAGCAGATCGGGCAGCGCGTCGAGCGGCCAATGAAAGTCGGACACCAGAAAGACGAGACACGCGCGGCCCGCGAGACGTGTGGCAATGTCGCGCAGGCCGGTTTCGCGCGACGACGATGACGGGTGCGTTCGATCCGGCGCGCTGTCGCGCAACAGTTCGGCCATCAGCGCGCCCATGCCGCGCGCGTGCCGTGCGGGTACGAACAGGTCTTCGCGCGCGGCGTCGTCGAATGCGAGCATGCCGACGGGATCGCCGATGCGGAACGCGCTATGTCCGAGCGCTTCGACGAAGGCCGCGGCAACTTCCAGCTTCGTGTTGTCCCCGCCGAAGCGCATCGACGCCGACACGTCGACGACGGCATGCACGGGCACGGCCACGCGCTGCCGGTGCACGCGCACGAGCCATTCGCGCTGCACCGTGCGCACGCTTGCGCGGACATCGATCCGGCGCGGATCGGGATGATCGAAGAGCCGTGTGTGCGCGGCAAATTCCTGGCCGATGCCGACGCTCGATCCGCGATGCCCGCCGGGCCGCGCGCCCGACACGCGCACGGGCAGCCGGTACTGGAACTCCGCGAGCGTGTTCACGGCGCGGCGACTCGCGAAACGATCTGCGTCATCAGCGCGTCGGAGAGTTGCTGGCGGCGCAGCTCGTAGATGGGCGTGAAGTACACGCGATGGCCGAGGGTCGGCAGCAACACGCGGTGAATGTCCTCGGGTGTCAGATACGTGCGTCCGTCGAGCCACGCGACCACGCGCGCCGCGCGCAGCAATGCGCTCATGCCGCGCGGGCTGGCGCCGGCGAGAATCAGGCGCTGCATGTCGACGTCGTCGAGCGCGATATCGAACTGCGACGGATTTTCGGTCGCGCGCCAGATATCGAGCGCATAGCGTTCGATCGCTTCGCTCGCGTGGATCGTGCGCTGGATGCTCGCGGCGATTGCGTTCAGTCGTTGCCACGGCAGCACGTCGGGCGTCACGCGCGCGAGCAGCGCGTCCGTGTCGTGGAAGTCGGGATCGAAGACGAGCGCGCGCCGCGCGGGCGCATCGTCGGGTGTCGACATATTCAGTTCGAACATGAATCGATCGCGCGCCGCGGCCGCCAGCTCGAACGTCTCTTCCTTCTCGACCTTGTTGCGGTCGGCGAACACGGTCATATGAGGGAAGCGGTACTCGCGATCGAACGCGAACACGGAACGCTCGGCCATCGCGCGCAGCAGCAGCGATTGCACCTGCGGCCGCGCGCGGTTGATCTCGTTGAAGAAGAATGTGGCAAGCCGCTCGCCATGCTTGATCAGCGGACCGGGGTCGATACGCGGCCTGCCTTCGGCATCGACATACGTGTGATAGACGAGATCGCCCGGCATCAGGTCGATCGTGCCTTCCACGCGTTCGAAGTCGCCGCCGATCGCCCGCGCGAAGGCGCGCAGGATCGTCGTCTTGCCGACGCCGACGCCGCCTTCCAGCAGCACGTGGCCGCGCGCGAACAGGGCGACGTTGATGAGCCGGATGGTCTCGGGCTGCCCGATGACCGCGTTCTCCACCTGATGCTCGATATCGAGCGCGAGCGTGCGCCAGTCTTCGAGTAGCTCTTCGCGGTCCATCGGATTCGCCTCTCTCGGTCGGCCAGTGTCGGAAGGGCGACACGGACGCCGGGTGAATCGACGGCTGGCGAGGCTTGGTTGGGGCGGCGTGCGTATCGGCGAGAGCGGGGCGCGCACGGTTCGTGCCAGAGCGGCACTGTGGCCTTCGTGTACCGGAGGCACGGCGCGCGAGCGTGACAACTGCCGCGGGATGAGGGCAGTGTGTCACGCGCGCCGCTACAGAGTGCGCCAGGTTCGGCGTACGTCTTCGCGTTGCAGAAGAACGAATGCCCGTCGCGCGCCGGCGGACGGGCATTGTGACAACGTTAAACCGCGTGCTGCCCGTCAGCCGCCTTCAGCCGAGATACGCGCCGAGTCGCTGATGCGCGTCGATGAACCGTACGGCACTTCCAGCGACGGCTCCGAATGCTGGAGCGCGTAGGCGCGGCGCATCGGCTTGAGCACGAAGAGCGCCAGCAGAGCCGCGACGGCGGCCATGCCCGACGCGAGCATGAACACGGCGTGCCAGCTGCCCGTAGCGGCCGTGACGATGCTCGTGAACGGCACCAGCAGCGCAGCCGTGCCCTTCGCCGTGTAGAGCAGACCGGCGTTGGTCGCCGCGAACTTCGGACCGAACGTGTCGCCGCAAGTCGCCGGGAACAGGCTGTAGATTTCGCCCCACGCGAAGAACACGATGCCCGTCAGCACGACGAACGCAACCGGGCTCTGACCGAATTTCGACAGCGCGAGAATGCCGACGGCCTCGATCGCGAACGCGACGAACATCGTGTTCTCACGGCCGATGCGATCGGAAATCCAGCCGAAGAACGGGCGCGTCAAACCGTTGAGCACGCGGTCGATGGTCAGTGCGAACGTCAGCGCGGGCAGCGTCAGACCGAGCAGCGAAACGGGCGAGTCGTGCAGGCCGAAGTCCTTCGCGATCGGCCCGAGTTGCGCCGTCGCCATCAGGCCGCCCGCCGCCATCATCACGAACATCAGGTACATCACCCAGAACACCGGCGCGGAGATCACTTCGCGCGGCGTTGCGTTGTGGACGAGGCGCTTCGCCGCGTTCTTCGCGGATGCGAGCAGCGTGGCAGGCGGTGCGAGCAGGAACAGGCCCAGCAGGAACACGACGATGCCCTGGCCGAGGCCGAACCACAGGAACGTCGCTTCATAGCCGCTGCTCTTGATCATGTTGGCAATCGGCACGACGGTCGCCGCCGATCCCGCGCCGAAGCCGGCCGCCGTGATGCCCGCGGCGAGACCGCGACGCGTCGGGAACCACTTCAGGGCATTACCGACGCACGTGCCGTACACCGCGCCCGCGCCGATCCCGCCGATAGCAGCCGCGAGATACAGCAGCGGCAGCGACGAGGCCATCGAGTTGAGCACCCAGGCCACCGCGCACAGCAGGCCGCCGCCGACCACCACAGGTTTAGGCCCGTACTTGTCGACGAGATAGCCTTCGATCGGCACGAGCCAGGTCTCCGTCACGACGAAGATGGTGAACGCCACCTGAATGGCCGCGCGGCCCCAGTGATACTTCTCGTCGATCGGGTTGACGAACAGTGTCCAGCCGTACTGCATGTTGGCGATCATCGCCATGCAGACCACGCCGAACACGAGCTGCACCCACGGTGATGCGTACCACGACTGCGGCCCTTCCTGATGCTCTGTTTTCATCGCTGTCTCCTTTGTCGACGCGAGTCGGCGCATGGGCGCCTGCCCGGGTCGCGTGCACGATAGTTGCGAACTTGCCTGCCAGGTATTTGCGGGGGCCTAAGCGGCTCTTCCGACCAGCGACGCTCAAAATGCATCGCTGATAGATCCCATACGATATGTGATATATCAAGTAAGTCAAGCGAAAGCTTGGAGGGGTTTTCACCGAGTCGAATCGACTGATGAAAGGAATTTGTATGTAGCCTGCGATTAAGCGCACGCACGAAAAAAAAAGCCCACCGGCTAGCACGGGTGGGCTGAGGACATGTGCGAGACAGGCGTGTTCGCGACATGCCCTGTCGTTATATATGAAAGTAAAACGTAATGAAAGTTTTTTGTTTGTAAGTGAGAGACGTGATGAGAATGCGTCAATCGAGGGTGAAAAAGGGCGATGAGGCCGCCGCTGTTCATGCGAAGGAGGACGATGCCGTCGCGCGCGTGAAGCACGACGGTTTCCTGGTTGCAGTCAGCGGGTGAATGTCATCGTCAGCGAGATACGTTCATCCATCGAAATGTAATAAGGCATACGAAGTATTTGATGTTGAATTTTATCCCTTGTTTTGAAGGGTAAAACGATAGTAACGCCCCGGGCCGCGAAGCGGCGATACCCGTGCGGCAATCGTGTTCGATGCACGGAACGCGCTCTCGCATGTATGCGCTCCATGGTTCCGGCCGGACCTGGAAGCCGCTCCATCAGTAATAACCCTTCATTGACGCTCATCGGCGCGAAAGGCTAAAGTGTTCGCAATCTGAAAGATTGTGCGATATGCGAACAACTGTGTTTGCCGCGAACTTCGCCGCAAACGTGAATTTCGTGCCTCGCTTCTGAGGCAATATAGAGTGACAGGCGCAGCATGTGCACTGCGCCGCGTAGCTGGAGACAAGGCGATGAACCGCACTTCCGTCGTGAACGTTCAGACGTTCATCAATGAGCAGCCGTTCGGCGGTTTCCAATGGCTCGTGTTTTTCATGTGTTTCGTGATCGTCCTGCTGGATGGTTTCGACACGGCGGCGATCGGCTTCATCGCGCCGTCGCTGCTGACCGAGTGGGGACTCTCGAAGCCGGACCTCGCGCCCGTGCTGAGCGCCGCGCTGTTCGGCCTCGCGTGCGGCGCGCTCGGTTCGGGTCCGCTGTCCGATCGGCTCGGACGACGCTCGCTGCTGCTCACGTCGGTGTTCGTGTTCGGCATTGCGTGTCTCGCGTCTGCCTTTTCATCGAGCATCGGCACGCTGACGGTGCTGCGCTTCATCACGGGTGTCGGTCTCGGCGCGGCGATGCCTAATGCGGTCACGATGATGGGCGAGTTCTGTCCGGACCGCCGGCGCGCGACGGTGGTCAACCTGATGTTCTGCGGCTTTCCGCTTGGCGCGGCGTTCGGCGGCTTCCTTGCCGCGTGGATGATTCCGCACTTCGGCTGGCGCAGCGTGCTGATGCTCGGCGGCGTGACGCCGTTGCTGCTAGGCATCGCGTTGCTGCTGAAGATGCCGGAGTCGGTGCGCTTCATGGTCGCGAGCAATCAGCCTGTCGAGCGGATTCGCGCGACGCTCGCGCGCATTTCGCAGCAGGCGATGAACGCCGGTTCGTTCGTGATGACGGAAACGGCGCCGCAGACGGGCAGCAAGGGTCTCGGCGTCGTGCTGTCGCGTTCGTACATCGTCGGTTCGGTGATGCTGTGGGTCACGTACTTCATGGGCCTCGTGATCTTCTACGCGTCGATCAACTGGATGCCGATCCTGCTGAAGGACGCCGGTCTCACGCCGAAGAGCGCGACGCTGATTTCGGCGCTGTTCCCGCTCGGCGGCGTCGGCGCGGTGTTGTGCGGCGTGCTGATGGACCGCTTCAACGCGAATCGCGTGATTGCCGTGTGCTATGCGCTGACGGCCGTCAGCGTGTACTTCATCGGCCAGGCGGCGGGCAACGTTGGCGCACTCGTCGCGATCGTGTTCCTCTCCGGCGTGCTGATGAACACCGCGCAATCGTCGATGCCCGCACTCGCGGCTGCGTTCTATCCGACGGAAGGGCGCGGCACGGGTGTCGCGTGGATGCTCGGCGTCGGGCGCTTCGGCGGGATTGCCGGTTCGTTCCTGGTCGCGGAACTGACGCGCCGGCACTTCACGTTCGCGGGTGTGTTCGCGACAATCGCGATTGCCGGCCTGGTCGCGTGCGTCGCGCTGCTGATCAAGCAGATGGCGCGGCCGCAAGTCAGCGACGTAGCGGCGGCCAAGCTCGAATCGCTGGGGCACTGAGTAGGCGTCTTCTCGGCTTCAGGCAGGCGTTTTACGCGCCCGCGATCTTCAAGGTCGCGGGCGCGTTGCTTTTGCGTCGTCGATTCGCACGGTCAAATCGATTCCTGCAGACCCGCTCGCGCCGTGTGTATCTAAAGTTTCGCGAAGCTCTTGCCGTAAGCATGTTCGAGCGCTGTGCGATCCGTGTGTGCAAAGCGAGCCACGCATCGCGCAGATCGCGTTCTGCGAGACAGGAGTCATGTACAACTATCTGAGAGAAGCGGGGACGCCACGGTCCTGGCTGATATCGTGTCTGTTCGCGACGGTCTGCGGGGGCGCGTCGGCGTATGCCAATCTGGCGGACGCGTCATGGATCGACATGTCCGGCCAGCCGCGCTGGATGCTCGAATTGCACATCGGCGCGGCCGCGCTCGGCGCGCTCCTCATTGCGCGTTTTGTCTCCAGCGCGCTGTCCGCGATATTCACGCTGCCCGACAACACCGTGTATGCGACAGGCAAGCTGGCGAACGGCTCGGCGATCCGTTATCGCGTCGATCTCAAAGAGAATTTCTTTTCCGCCGCGCGCTTCCTTCAGGTGCTCGGCTTCGTGCTGTGCGTGATGGTGCAAGGCGTGACGGTCACATCGGACGCCTCCGCGGGACGGCCGGCGAACGCCGCGCCTCGTCCGGCGCGCATCCATTCGGGCATGCTGTCCACCTAGCCATGAAGCCGATCCGCACGTATCTGCTGGGGTGGGGTGTGGCGCTGCTTTGCCAGTTCCAGTTCTGTCACGCCGCCGACATACTACCCACGCCCGATCTGCTGCACTCCGCCGACCGCGCATCCGGACTCGTCTCGAACCACCAGCAGGCGGCCTACAGGAAAGTGCTCGACGCCTACGACGCCGCGCAAAAACAGCAGCCCGGCGACGCCGCGCTCGCCATCGCGCGCTGCACGTTCATCCAGCGCTACGCGTGGTCCGAGGATCTGACGTGGGCGGAGGTTGCGTCGAAAGATCTCGACGCTTGCCGGACCCGCCTCGACAAGCAGTTTCCGTCGAATGCCGACGTGTTGCTGTTCCTGCTCGAACAGCGTTTCGGCAAGGACGCCGCCAGTTTCGGCGAGCCGCTCGTCGCGCGTTCGGCTGGCTGGACGACGGCGCAGAAGGCGCGCCTCCACGCGGCGCTTTCGCGCGCGTATGCGATGCAGAAAGACGAGAAGCGAGCCGGCGAAGAAGCGGTCATCGCTGCGCATCTCGACCCGGACAGCCCGCAATTGCTGGAGGCCGTCCGCTATCTCGGCACGCACGGCAAGATCCAGGAAGGCGTTGCGCTGCTGGCGGCGTCGCCCGTCGCGAAGGCGGCCTGGCTGGAGTCGCGCCGGATCAACGCCGCCGTCGACGCGCTGACGCCCGCAGCCGCGCTCGACGAACTGCGCCGCGCCGACAACGCGAACCTGAAGATCGACACCTACACCCGCGCCCGCGCGCTGCAGCACGCGGGTCAGTCGACGGCTGCGCAGTCCGTCCTGTCGGCCGACAAAACGCCTGTCAGGAACGATCCCCCCGGCTTGCGCCAATTGCGCCTGGACGTCGCGTTCGATACGCACGACGCCAACGCCGCTGCCGCCGTGATCGCCGACGAATATTCGCGTACGCACAACGCAGCGCGCCTCGTATCGGCTTACGCGCATCTGCTGTCCCTGAACCCCGCCGTCGCCTTCACGCGCGAGCTGATTCCGCTCGCCTTCAGCTGCCTGTTGACGGTCGCTGTCATCGCTTGCCTGCCGGGCCTGCTGATGTTTCCCGTTCACTATCGCGGCGTGGTCCGCTTGCGCAAGGGCAAGATTTCCGAACCGCTCTTCGCGGGTATCGGGCTCAGGCATGCGTGGTATGCGCTCGGCCTGTTCTCGGTCGTGCTCTGGCTGGTGATGTCGTTTCATTCGGGAACAGCGCTGATCGCGCAGGTGAAGGACAAGGTAGGGCGCGTCGGCTGGCAGAGCGATCTCGTGATCGCCTACCTGTGGACGCTGCTGTTCGTCGCGGCAGGCCTCGCATGGATCGTCAGGGCATCGCGTGGCGCGGCCTGTGGGGCGGCGGCGCATGGAAGCCGAAGTGGATACTGCCCGCGGCCGCCGTTCTCAGCATCAACGTGCTGCGTTGGGCAACGGCGTCGCACGCACCGCACGTCGCGGACACGAGCGTCGTGTCGTTCGCGCAATCGATCGTGGTCGGGGCGAAGGCAATGGGCTCGCTGCCGCTTGCCGTCGCGATTCTGTGCGTGGCCGTGCCCGTCATCGAAGAACTGGTGTTTCGCGGCGGACTGCTGGGCGGCTTGTCGCGGCATCTCGGCTTCCGCTGGTCGAACGTGATTCAGGCGGTCGTGTTTGCCGCCATGCATCAGGACTTCCGCGCGTTCGCCTATCTGTTCCTGCTGGCGCTCGTGGCCGGCTGGCTCGCGAAGAAGACGAAGGGCCTCGCGATGCCGATGCTGCTGCATGCCGTCAACAACGCGATTTTCGTGGCAACGGTCGCGTGAGCGCGGGCGGCAGGGCATCCGATATACGCGCAAAGGCCGCGTAAATACCAGGCAAATCTCAGGGCAAACACCGGGTCAAGTCAGCCGGTATTTTTGCCGTTAACCCGAATGATCCGTTTTCGCGTAGGCTCGCCAATCGACTCACGAGCGATCGGCTGTCCGGGACGGCCACAGCACTCACCACCCAACGACGGGGAGCGTCACCGTGATTCACCGCGGATTCATCGGCTTGCTAATCGCGCTCACGCTGGCAGCCGCCAGCACTCGCACGTTCGCGGGCGGCCCCGACTGCACGCGTCCGTTCACGCTTGCGCTGCACGATCATGGACTGCTCTATTCGCAGGACACCAACGCGGGCATCGACAAGGATTTCGCCGACGAACTGACCCGCCGCAGCGGCTGCGAAATCCGCGTCAGTCTGATGTCGCGGGCGCGCATATGGAAAGTGATCGAATCGGGTGCGCTCGATTTCAGCCTGTCCGGCATCACCAACGAAGAGCGCGAGCAGTACGCGTCATTCGCGTGGTACTTCAGCGACAGGTTCTATCTGCTCGTGCGCAAGGATGCCGGCATCCGGCAACTGTCCGATTTTGAACACAACGACAAGTTTCAGCTTGGCGTCATCCGAAGCTTCCGGTATGGTCAGTCCGCCAACGAACTGGTCGATACGCTTGCCGCAGCCAATCGCGTCAGTCAGGCGGGCGGACTGGACCCGCTCTATCAGGCGCTGATGCGCGGCAGCATTCAGGGGATGATCATCGAGCCGTTCGACTATCCGGCGCTGGATGAGAAGCGCATCCGCGACATCACCTCCATTATCGAATTCAACGATCCCGCCACGCCGCACGGCCTCATCATGTCGAAGAGGGCGTTGTCGCCGGAAGAGCGGGACAAGTGGCGCGCGCTCGTCGAAGAGATGCGCGCGGACGGCACGGTGCGCCGCATTTTCAGGAAATATTTCAAACCTGAACTGGCGGATTCGATGGTCGATTTCACACTGCCGCGATGAGCCGCGCGCGCGTCGTCCTGTTGCCGCTGGTGATTCTGCTGACCGGGTTGACGATCACCTGGTCAGTGTGGGATCACGAGCGTCAGGCCGTGCGGCGCGAGCTGCTGTCCGAATTCAATTTCGCGCTGGGCGATGCCGTCAGCCGCATCGAGCAGCGGATGGCAACCTACGAACAGATGCTGCGCGGCGTGCAGGGCATGTTCGCGGCGCGCGGCTCGCTCGATCTCGACGCATTTCACGGCTACGTCGGCGCGGTCAATGCCGACGCAAGCATCGCGGGCATGCAGGCGCTCGGTGTCGTGCAATGGGTGCCCGCGCAACAGCACGATGCGCACATCGCCGAAATGCACGGACGCATCGGCAGGCACTACTCAATCGATCCGCCCGGCGAGCGCGACGGCTATGCGCCCGTCGTCGCACGCGAGCCCGTGTACGCCGATCCCAATGCGCTGCTCGGCTATGACTCGTGGGCGAGCCCCGTGCGCCGCCTGGCGATGGAGAAGTCGCGCGACTCGGGCCTCGCCGTCGTATCGGGCAAGGTGCAGCTGGCGTCGGATTCGGGTGCGCGTCCCGTGGCCGGCTTCGTGATGTATCTGCCCGTCTACGAACGCGGCGCGCCGCAAGACACCGTCGAGGATCGCCGCGTGCATCTGCTCGGCTGGGTCTACGCGGCGTTTCGCATGCGCGACGTGCTGGCCAGTCTGTACGGCGACCAGCCGCCGGGGCTCTTTCTGTCGATCTACGACGGCACGCAGCCGTCGCCGGAATCGCTGCTGTACCGCTCGTCGGAGCCGAAGCAGCGCGAAGTGATCTCGGCGAACGAATACCTGGTGGTGGGCGGCCACGACTGGACGCTGTCGATGACCGCGCTGCCCGACTTCAAGGCGCGTTTCGGGCACAACGCGAAGCTGCTGATCGCCTGCACGGGCGCGGGGCTGAGCCTGCTGCTCGCGCTGCTCGCATGGAGCCTCGCGAGCGGCCGCAGCCGCGCGATGCGGCTCGCGTCGAAGATGACGGCGGAAGTGCGAGAGAGCGAGGCCGAACTGCGCATCGCGGCCGTCGCCTTCGATTCGCTCGAAGGCATGATGGTGACGGACGCCGACGGCACGATCCTGCGCGTCAATTCGGCGTTCACGAAATGCACCGGTTACACGGCTGAAGACGTGATCGGCAGGAACCCGCGTCTGCTCAGTTCAGGCCGTCACGATGCCGCGTTCTTTCGCGAGATGTGGGAGACGATCCGCGGCGTGGGCGGATGGCAAGGCGAGATCTGGGATCGCCGCAAGAACGGCGAGATCTATCCGAAGTGGCTCACCATCACGGCCGTGAAGGCCGACGACGGCCGCGTCACGCATTACATCGGCACGCACTACGACATCACGGAACGCAAGCTCGCGGAAGAACAGATCAAGGAACTTGCATTCTTCGACGCGCTCACGCATCTGCCCAACCGCACGCTGTTGCGCGACCGGCTGAAGCAGGTCATCGCGCTGAGCGCGCAGAACCATACGCACGGCGCGCTGCTGTTCGTCGATCTCGACAACTTCAAGACGCTCAACGACACGCTCGGCCACGACAAGGGCGACATGCTGCTGGGCCAGGTCGCGGGGCGGCTGCTGGCGAGCGTGCGCGAAGGCGATACGGTCGCGCGCATGGGCGGCGACGAGTTCGTGATCGTGCTCAGCGATCTGAGCCGCAATCGCGACGAAGCTGCGAGCGAGACCGAGAGCGCCGCCGAAAAAGTGCTGGCCGCGCTGTCCAACCCGTACTATCTCGCGGGCACCGAGTTCCGCACGACGGCGAGCATCGGCGCGACGCTTTTCACGGGCCACGAAACCTCGATCGACGAACTGCTGAAGCAGTCCGATCTCGCGATGTACAAGTCGAAGGAAAGCGGGCGCAACGCGATCTGCTTCTTCGACCCGGCCATGCAGACGGTCGTGATGGAACGCGCTGCGCTGGAAGCGGCGCTGCGCCGCGCGATCGACGAAGACCAGCTGCTCGTGCACTATCAGGCGCAGGTGTTCAACGGCAACCGCGTGACGGGGGCCGAGGCGCTCGTGCGCTGGCAGCATCCGCAGCACGGACTCGTGCCGCCCGCCGAATTCATTCCGCTCGCGGAGGAAACGGGCCTGATTCTGGCGCTCGGCGACAAGGTGCTCGATAAAGCCTGCCGGCAGCTCGCGCAGTGGTCGATGCGCGCGGACCGCGCGCATCTGTCGATCGCCGTCAACGTGAGCGCGCAGCAGCTTCGCGAGGACACTTTCGTGACCAGCGTGCTCGACGCACTGGCCCGCACGGGCGCCGATCCGAGCCGTCTGAAGCTCGAGCTGACGGAGAGCGTGCTGGTCGACAACGTCGAGGACATCATCCGCAAGATGACGCTGCTGCGCACCAAGGGCGTCGTGTTTTCGCTCGACGACTTTGGCGTCGGCTATTCGTCGCTGTCGTATCTGAAGCGCTTGCCGCTCGGGCAACTGAAGATCGACAGGTCGTTCGTGCGCGACGTGCTCGACGATCCGAACGACGCCGTGATCGCGCGCACGATCGTTGCGCTTGCACAGAGTCTCGGCCTCGGCGTGATCGCCGAGGGCGTCGAGACGCAGGCGCAGCGCCAGTTCCTCGCCGACGCGGGCTGTCACGCGTATCAGGGCTATCTGTTCTGCCGGCCGTTGCCGATCGAAGACTTCGAGGCCTTCACCGACACCTTCGACTCGCAGGAACCCGCGCTCGAAACGCCTTGAGCGCAGCCGCGTTCACGGCTGCCCGTTGAGCGCCTGGCCATTCGGCCGATCTGCTCTTCCCCGGCGGAGTTGATACACTCTGCGGATTCAATCGCGCCCTTCAAGCGTCGTGCCGTTGTACGCCGGGCGCCCCGTCATCCTCGAGGAAAAGCACATGATCGATCTGCGCAGCGATACCGTGACCCGTCCGGGCAAGAACATGCTCGCCGCGATGACAGCCGCCGAAACGGGCGACGACGTCTGGGGCGACGACCCGACGGTCTTGCGCCTGCAAGCCACGGTTGCCGAGCGCGCGGGCAAGGAGGCGGGGCTGTTCTTCCCGAGCGGCACGCAGAGCAACCTCGCCGCGCTGATGGCGCATTGCGCGCGCGGCGACGAATACATCGTCGGCCAGGCCGCGCACACGTACAAATACGAAGGCGGCGGCGCGGCCGTGCTGGGCAGCATCCAGCCGCAGCCGCTCGACAACGCGCTGGACGGTTCGCTGCCGCTCGACAAGATCGTGGCCGCGATCAAGCCCATCGACAATCACTTCGCGCGCACGCGTCTGCTCGCGCTGGAAAACACGATCGGCGGCAAGGTGCTGCTGGCGGGCTATGTCGCGGAGGCGACGCAGCTCGCGCGCGATCGCGGGCTCGCGACGCACCTCGACGGCGCGCGCGTCTGCAATGCAGCCGTCGCGTCGAAGCAGCCGGTCGAGGCGCTGTGCGCGCCGTTCGATAGCATTTCCATCTGCTTTTCGAAGGGTCTGGGCGCGCCAGTGGGGTCGGTGCTGGTCGGCAGCAAGGCGCTGATCGACGTCGCGCATCGCTGGCGCAAGGTGCTGGGCGGCGGCATGCGCCAGGCAGGCGTGCTGGCGGCGGCATGTCTGTATGCGCTCGATAACAACGTCGAGCGTCTCGCAGAAGATCACGACAACGCCGCGCATCTCGCAGCGGGACTCGCACAGATCGATCAGGTGAAAGTGCAGTCGCAGGCCACCAACATGGTGTTCGCGCAGTTCCCGCAAAAGGACTGCGCGCCGCTCGAAGCGTGGCTCAAGGAACGCGGCATCCTCACGCAGATGCTGTACGCGTCGCGTTTCGTCACGCATATGGACGTGTCGCGCGCGGATATCGATACGTTCGTGACGGCCGTGAAGGAGTATTTCGCGCGCTGATGTGCGCTGATGCGCGCTGATGTGCGTGCTGCGGCGGGCTCGACGCTCGCCGTCGCCGTCTATTGTTCTTTTGCCCTGACCGCCGTCACTACCGTTTGCGCCCGATGCGACGGTGCAAAGAGGCGCAAGCCGCTGGCAATGCTCGCGGCGCCTGCGAACAACGCGCCTGCCGCGAGCGAAAGCGTCGGACCGTGACGTCCGGCAACGCTGAAACTCAGCGCGACGAGCGCCGCGCCCGTCGTCTGTCCGATCAGCCGCGAAGTCGCGATGATGCCGCTTGCGCCGCCGCTGCGATTCGGCGGCGCGCTCGCCATCAGCGCTTTCAGATTCGGCGACTGGAAGAAGCCGAAGCCCGCGCCGCAGATCGCCATGCGGATCGTGATGTCGATCACGGGCGGGTGCGCGGGCAGCATCGCGAGCGAAGCCATTCCGCCGCACAAGATTGCCAGGCCGATCGCGCCGAGCAGTCCCGGCGGATAGCGGTCCGACAGCCGGCCTGCGAACGGCGCGGCCAGCGCGACGACCACGGGCCAAGGCGTCATCAGGAAACCGGTTTCCACCTGGCTGCGATGCAGGACGTCTTCGAAATAGAAGGGCAGCGAGACGAACGCAAGCCCTTGCGCGGCGAACGAGCACACGGCCGTCACTGCCGACAGCGCGAACACGGGCAGCTTGAACAGATCGACGGGCAGCATCGGCGCAGGGTGGCCGGCTTCGCGACGCATCAGCAGCGCGCCGAACACGATCGCGATGGCCGCGGCGCCGAGCACGATGGCCGACGGTGCGCGCTGCGCGGCTTCGCCCAGCGCGAAAATCAGCGCGGCGAACGTGATCACGTTCAACAGCGCGGCGACGCGGTCGAAGTGATGCGTGCCGCGCGGCGTGCGCGGCAGCCCCGGCAACGCGAACGACAGCGCCAGCACGCCGAGCGGCACGTTGACGGCGAACAGCCACGGCCAGTCGGCCACGGACAGAATCAGCGACGCCACCGTCGGCCCCACCGCAAACGACACGCCCACCACCAGCGCGTTCAGGCCGACGCCGCGTCCGAGTTGATGTGGCGGATACAGATGCCTGATGAGCGCCGTGTTGACGCTCATGATGGCCGCCGCACCGAGTCCCTGCACGACCCGCGCGCCCGCCAGCAGGGGCAGCGTGGGCGACAGCGCGCAGGCGAGCGAAGCCACCGTGAACACGCCGATCCCGCCGATATAGATGCGCCGATGCCCGACGATATCGCCGAGCGCCGCGAGCGGGAGCAGCGTCGCGACCATCGCCAGCTGATACGCGTTGATGATCCATACCGATGCCGCCGGCTTCGCGTGCAGGTCCGCGGCCATGGCGGGCAGCGCCGTGTTGGCGATGGCGGTATCGAGCGAGGCGAGCGCGACGGAGAGCATGATCGCCGCCATCGCAAAACGGTGACCGGCGGACATGGGCGCGTCGGCGACGCGAGCCGGATTGGTTGTGTTCTCGGACAAGGGTGGCTCTGCTAGGAACGGGCGGGCATGCATCGGCATGGGCTGGATCGCAGCGCGACCCGTGCATCCAATGCGAATGAAGCGATTGTTACAGAGTGGCGTAGATCGTGCCGGGCGCCGCGCAAAAACGGCCGGCATGAAAGCTCGTTGCAAGCGTTGTCCGCCGACGCGCGTTGGTTGCAACTAACTGTCAGCACCGCGCCGCAAGGACAAATCGCGCACGGCGAGCGCGGGAAAGACGCAAGCGACGACGCAAGCGAAGCGTTCAGCTACACGAAGCGAGCAGAATCGACAGCTTGCGGATATGCGCCCTGAATGCATCCACCATCTCGCGGTCGTGGCCGTCGCTCAGATGAGGCGCTTCGGCCAGTTCGACCTGACCTTGAAACTCGTCGGATACCTTGCGCCGCTCGCCTGGCGGCAGCGCGCGGACGAGCGAGACGATCAGCAATTCCTGCGCATGGATGATACCGAGCACGGATTGTGCGTTCATGTCGACCTCCATCGGAGCACGCCGGAGCCAGCGGCACTTCAGTGGCCCTGGCAGGCACGCAGCACGGCGCTGCTGTCTCAGGACCGCCTTTTTACTCATCCATACTAGTGCAAGGAAGCGGGCCATCTGCACCGGCATCGTGCCCGTCGCAAGGACATCGGAGGAACGCAGGCAGAATCTCGCCCGTCGATCGCGGAACTGCACGGCCGCGCGCCGTGTCTGCATGGTTTGACGGGCTTTTCGACAACGTAACGGACGCAGACGCGGGACGACGCAAAATGTCCTACTCTGCTTATTTGTCCACCAGACCGGCCGCGCCGCCCGCACCCCGCCCGCACCTGACAGGCAAGACTTTCGGCGCGCGCCGCGTCGTTTTACCGGAGGCTTCGATGACAGCGGTGGATCTGGAATTCGACCAGCTCAACAGTACCGTCGACGCGCTGCGGCGCTCGATTTCCAACCGCATGATGTACGGCGTCGGCAAGGACGCCGTGACCGCGCGCCCGCAAGACTGGCTGCACGCCGCGGCGCTCGCCGTGCGAGACCGGCTCGTCGCGCGCTGGATGAAGACCACGCGCCTGCAATACGAGCAGGACGTGAAGCGCGTGTATTACCTGTCGATGGAATTCCTGATCGGCCGCACGTTCACGAACGCGCTGCTCGCGCTCGGCATCTACGATCAGATGAAGGAAGCGCTTGCGGGTCTTGGCGTCGACATGGAAGCGCTGACCGATCTCGAACCCGATGCCGCGCTCGGCAACGGCGGCCTTGGGCGCCTCGCCGCCTGCTTTCTGGATTCGATGGCGACGCTCGGCATTCCGGGCTTCGGCTACGGTATCCGCTACGAATACGGGATGTTCAGGCAGCAGATCGTCGACGGCGAACAGATCGAAACGCCCGATTACTGGCTGCGCGCGGGTAATCCGTGGGAATTTCCGCGTCCCGAGGTGCAGTACATCGTCCATTTCGGCGGACGCACGGTGCAGCGCGACGGTCATGTCGAATGGATCGAAACGCAGCACGTCAACGCGATGGCGTACGACACCGTGATTCCCGGCTTCGCGACGAGCGCGACGAACACGCTGCGTCTGTGGTCCGCGCGCGCAACGGAAGAACTCGATCTGTCCGCTTTCAACCAGGGCGACTATCGCCGTGCCGTCGATGCGAAGAACATGTCGGAGAACGTGTCGCGCCTGCTGTATCCCGACGACTCGACGCCGGCGGGCCGCGAATTGCGTCTGCGTCAGGAATACTTCTTCGTGTCGGCGACGATGCAGGATCTGATCCGCCGCTACCAGCGAACGCACAGCACGTTCGGCCGGTTCGCCGAAAAGGTCGCCGTGCATCTGAACGACACGCACCCGGTGCTCGCGATCCCCGAACTGATGCGTCTGCTCGTCGACGTGCATCACTTGCCGTGGGCAAAGGCATGGAAAGACGTGCAGCAGATGTTCTCGTATACGAATCACACGCTGATGCCCGAAGCGCTCGAAACGTGGGACGTGGAAACGCTTGCTCGCCTGCTGCCGCGCCACCTCGAAATCATCTTCGAGATCAACGCCGAGTTTCTGAAGCACGTCAGCGAGCATTCGGGGCACGACGTCGACATGATCCGGCGCATTTCGCTCGTCGATGAGTATGGACAGCGGCGCGTGCGCATGGCGCATCTGGCCATCGTCGCGAGCCAGAAGGTGAACGGCGTGTCGAAACTGCATTCGCAACTGATGACGCGCGACATCTTCGCGGACTTCGCGAAGATCTGGCCCGAGCGCTTCACGAACGTCACGAACGGCGTGACGCCGCGCCGCTGGCTAGCACAGTCGAGTCCGTCGATGTCGAAGCTGATCGACGAACAGATCGGCACGCACTGGCGGCGCGATCTGTTCGAACTCGGCAAGCTGCGCGATCTGCGCGAAGACCCGTCTTTCGTTCACGCGTTCCATGAAGCGAAGCGGCAGAACAAGCTGCGTCTGATCCAGCGCCTTCAGCATCATACGAAGATGACGTTCGACCCGGACGCGATGTTCGATTTGCAGGTCAAGCGCATTCACGAGTACAAGCGGCAGTTGCTCAATGCGCTGCATGTGATCGTCCGCTACAACCGCATTCGCGCGCATCCCGAGCGCGACTGGGTGCCGCGCGTCGTGATGTTCGCGGGCAAGGCGGCGTCCGCGTACCGGATGGCGAAGACGATCATCAAGCTGATCGGCGATATCGGCAAGACCGTGAACAGCGATCCCGTGATCGGCGACCGGCTGAAGGTGGTGTTCGTGCCGAACTATGGCGTCAGCGTGGCCGAGCTGATCATTCCGGCTGCGGATCTGTCCGAACAGATTTCGATGGCGGGCACGGAAGCGTCGGGCACGGGCAACATGAAGCTCGCGTTGAACGGCGCGCTGACGATCGGCACGATGGACGGCGCGAACATCGAGATCTGCGATGCCGTCGGGCGCGAGAATATTTTCATCTTCGGGCACACGGCGGATCAGGTCGACGAATTGCGCGCGACGGGGTATCGGCCGCGCGAAATCTACGAGCACAACGCCGAGCTGAAGATGGCGCTCGACCAGATTCGCACCGGCTACTTCTCGCCCGACAATCCGCTGCGCTTCTCGGACATCTTCCATACGCTCGTCGATTGGGGCGATCACTACATGGTGCTCGCCGACTTCGCGGACTTCGCGAAGTCGCAGGACGAAGTGGACAAGCGTTATGTCGACCGCCAGGGCTGGACGCGCAGTGCAATCGAAAACGTCGCGGGTATGGGGCAGTTTTCGTCGGACCGCACGATCGCGGAGTACGCGCGTGAGATCTGGAATGTGAAGCCGCTCGAACTCGAGTGAGGCCCATGTACTGAGACTTGCTGGAAAAAAGCCGCCGCGCGATGCGTTGCATCGCGCGGCGGCTTTCTGTCTGGATTGCGGTGCCGGATGTGGCTTAGCCGCCCATCCGCTCGATATCGCGCGACGCGCGCAGGCCCAACTGACCCTGCGCGAAGTCGAACAGCAAATCGATGTTCTGCAGCGACATCAGCCCGACCACGATGCGGTTCGCGCCGGGTGCGGCCTTCACGATGGTCGTTTGCGCGTCGTTGAAGCGGTGTGCCCAGTCGCCGACGCCTAGCACGACGTCGTAGTTGCCTTGCGCAAGCTTCATGCGCTCGTCGACATCGCCGGTCCAGTCGGGCGCCTTGTCGGTTTCGATGCGGATCATGTCGGTGCCGCCCGTGGAGAACACGACGGGCGCGCAAAAACGCATCTTGTTGCCCACCTGCACGCAGCCCGTCGGCCATCGCGCGGAGCCGTCCTTGTCCATCGCGAGCGGGACAAGCGTGAAGTCCTTCGTCAGCGTATTCGAAGGGCTCAGCACGAGAAACGGCCGGTCGAGCCGCGCGCGCACCAGATAGCGCTGGCCGATGTTCGCGGGCAACGCACGCAGCGGCTGCGTGCAGCAGGCATGACCCGGGTCGTCGTGCGCGCCGTCGGCGCCGACGCCGAGAATGCCCGAAAAGGCCCAGCCGAACTCGCCCGTGTAGCCGTCCTGCGCGACGCAGTGCTTGTCGATCTTCAGGCAGCTGACCTGGTCGACGGCTTGCACGTCTATGTTCATCGGTTTCGTGCCGCCGATGCTCAGCGGCACGGTGACGGCCGCGCCGGAAACCTGTGCATCGGTGGCGAAGGCCAGTGTGGAGCGCGCGCCCGCCGCCGGATAATTCGAGCGCGGCAACACCGACGACAGCACGCGTGCGCCGCGCGTGCCCGTGTCCAGCATCAGATAGACGGCCTTGCCGTCCAGCTGCACGGGCAGGCCGATCGACGTGCGGCCGCGCACGTCGCTGCGTTCTGCGCGCAGTGGCACGAGCAGGCCGTCGCGGCCTTCGTTGATGAGGCTTGCTTGCGTCTCGGGCGGAACGGGCGTGGTGATCGGCGTCGAACAGGCCGTGAGCGCGAGCGCGATCAGCGCGCCCGCAAAGCCGGCCATGCGCCGGATGAAATGGACAGACATCGCACACACCTTGCAGAAGTGCGTGACCCCGATGACAGCCGCGCGGCCGGTCGGGCTCGACGGCGCGCGCCGGCTGGGCGCGAGGGCACGCGAATGAGAGGACCGCCGACTCTACGCGGGCGGTCGTCGCTACCTGCAAAAATGTGTGAATGCGCGGCGAGCTTCGTTCAGTGATGTTGAACGATCGACTGCGCGAGGCAGATCGCGCGCACCCGGCCGATCGTCGCGCGGCGCAATGCGCCTGCGAGTACGCCGACCACATCGCCGACGCTCCTCGCCATCACGTCGATGCGAAACGTGATGCAGTCGTTGCGTTTGTCGACGGCCATCACGAACAGCCGCACGCCTTCGCCGAGCGCGGCGAGCAATGCGCGGCGGCCCGAAGTAGACGAAATGCCGGGCACGGTGACGTCGATGGTGACGAGCGACAGTGCAGGCTGCGTTTCGATATCGAGGGAAGAGGTGCGGCGTGGAGCGGTGCGCGAAGAAGCGATCACGGTATGCATCGTCGATGCGCCGCCGCGAAGCGGGCGGCGCGGCTGTTGGGACGCGTCCACTGTAGCGGGCGGCGTCTCAAGCAGGTGCTAAAGGAATCATGCGGGCCGTCAATTTTGTGTAAAGACGGCTATGTTGCGCAGGATCGCCGAACGCTCAGCTTTTGGGCGCGGCGGCGGCGCCGAGCGCGTCGCGCACCGTTTGCGCCACGCGTTCGACGAAGGACAGATCGACGCTGGACAACGCTTCGCGCTCGCTGCCGCCCGACTTCACCATCAGCCGGTGCGTGACGTCCTGCGTGATCCACGTGAGCCAGCCGACGACGATCAGCATCACGCCCGTCACGATCCCCAACGACGACGACAGCACGCCGCCCACGATGGCAGCCGCAGCGCCGATCACCGAGATCGCGCATGGCACGAGCTTGTTCTTCTGCACGGTGACGACGCGCACCTGCTGGATGTCGCGCAACGGAAAGATCTGGCCGGCTGCTGACAGCGCGTTACGCGTGACCGACACGCCGCGTTCGTTGAAAGGGGATTCCATCTTGACGGGTTCAGGCTGAGAGAAAGGGCGCAGGGTAACAGAAAACGCAGTTGCCCTACGAGTCGGGCCCAGGTCTTGGCGCCAGGTCATGACCCAGGTCAGCCCAGAAACTCCAGCGCCCCCGTGCTGAGGTTGTACATCGCGCCGACGATCATGATCGCGCCTTGCTTCTCCATGTCGGCGAGCACGGGACTGTCGCGGCGGATGTCCGCGATGGTCATCTCGACGTTCTTGCGCGCGACGGCATTCACGAACGCATAGTTCGTCGCGGTGCGCTCGCCGCTGTACGCGGTGGCCTGCACGGCCGGCTTGATCTTGTCGAGCAAGCCCGTGAGATTGCCCAGCTCGGCGTTCGCAATGGCGCCCTTGATCGCGCCGCAGGACGTGTGGCCCATCACGACGACGACCTTCGCGCCCGACAGCTTGCACGCAAACTCCATGCTGCCGAGGATGTCGCTGTTCGCGACGTTGCCCGCAATGCGGCAGTTGAAGATATCGCCGATGCCGAGATCCATGATCACTTCGGCGGGCGCGCGCGAATCGATACAACTGAGAAGGACGGCTGCGGGATATTGTCCCGACGCGCTGGCGCGTTGCTCGCGCAGATAGTTGCGCGGCTTGCGCTCGCCCTTCTGGAAGCGCGCATTGCCGCGTTTCATGTCGTCGATGATCTGTTGCGGCGTCATGCTGTCGCGCTGGGCTTTGGTCAACGCATCCGCGTTCGCGGCGACAGGCAGCAACACGGCAGGAGCGAGCGACGCCAGCGCCGCAGTGGCCGACAGCCGGAGAAATCGCCGGCGGCCCGAGTCCTTGTATTGCCGCGGATATTCATACTTGTTGCACATGACGGGCTCACTCGTTTGCGATGACACGCGGCGCTCCGGCTGCCATGCCGGTTTTGAGCGCGATGAATGCGTCATGCATCAGACGACTATAGGCGATGCCTGGTCGCGTTCAAGAGAAATGAATCGGACGCCTGTCGCGGCTGCTTCTCTTGCAGACGGTTATCTGTACAATATTGGTAACTTTAGATGAAACGTCTACCATGAAGAAAAGCGCTTTGGAGAGGGAGCAGGCGTCGCTGATCGATCAGGTCAAGCAGATTGCTGACGGTCTGGGGCAGACGTTCGCGCCGTTTTGCGAAGTCGTCGTGCACGACCTGCGCGACCCAGGGCACGCGATTCTCGCGATTCACAACAATCTGTCCGGGCGTTCAGTCGGCGATCCGGCGACGGAACTCGGACTCGCGCGGATCGCGGACGACGACTATCCGCAACTGCTCAGCAACTATCCGAACCAGTTCGGCGACGGCCGGCGCGCGAAGAGCACGTCGGTCGGTATCAAGGACTCGACGGGCCGCTATATCGCCGCGCTGTGTCTGAATGTCGATCTGAATCTGTTTCGCGGCATCCAGAACATGCTGGAGCAGTTCTGCACGGCCTCGGGCGTCGGCGCGAAAGAGTCGCTCGATCCCGCGAATGCGGAAGCGCTGCGCGAGCGCATCGATCAGTTTGCGATCTCGCTCGCCACGACGCCTCAGGCGCTGAAGACGGAGCAGCGGCGCGCGTTGATGCAGGAACTGAAGCAGGCGGGCTTTCTCGAAGTGCGCAAGTCGATGGAGATCATTGCTGCCCACCTGGGCGTCTCACGTGCGACGGTGTACAACGACGCAAAGTGACGCGTCATCGCGGCGCTTGTTTTTGCACTTACCAGCCATAGAATCTCGGCCACTCGGACACCGTGCCGTCGCGTGACAACGCGTGATAAGCGGGATGCTGGGCACCCGTTGCGCACGCATGATTGGGCAGAATGCGCAGCCGCGTGCCGACGGGCAGCCGCGCCGCAATTGCCGTGTCCGGCTCGCCGATGCGCGAAACGATGCCGTGTTCCTGATTCGCGGCGCTCATCACATAGCCTTCGAGTGGCACGCCTTCCTCGTTGCACACGAGACCGTATCCGAAGTCGCGTTGCTGACGTTGCGTGCCGCGGTCGCGGCTCATCGCCATCCAGCCCGCGTCGACGATCGCCCAGCCCTTGTTCTCCTGATGACCGATCACCGTGGTCAGCACGCTGAGCGCGATGTCGCCGGTCGCGCATACGCCGACGTTGTGCATGACGAGATCGAAGAACACGTAGACGCCCGCGCGTACCTCCGTCACGCCTTCGAGGTGCCGTGCGGCGAGCGCGGTCGGCGTCGATCCGATGCTGACGGTGTCGCACGGCAGGCCCGCCGCGCGCAGACGTTCGGCCGCACGCACGCAGCCGGCGCGTTCCTGTTCCGCGATCCGCTCCAGATCGTCCGTCGAGTTGTAGTCGTAGCTCGAGCCCGCGTGCGCGAGCACGCCGCCCAGCCGCATCCCGCCTTCGTGAAGAACGCGGCCGACGTCGAGCAGCAGATCGTCGTCGGGAGCGATACCCGAGCGATGTCCGTCGACGTCCACTTCGATCCACACCTCGAACGCTTGCGCGTGCGTGTTCCCGAATGCCGCGATGGCCTGTGCCGACGACACGCTGTCCGTGACGATCTTCAGACGGCAGCCGCGCCGGCGCAGCATCATTGCCTGCTCCAGCTTGTTGGGCGCCATCGCGACGGCATAAACGATGTCGTCGATGCCCGCTGCAAAGAATTGCTCCGCTTCCTTCAGCGTGGAAACGGTGATCCCTTTTGCACCGGCGTCCAGCTGGGCCTGCACGACCTGATTGCATTTGGTCGTCTTCACGTGAGGCCGGAACTGGACGCCGAGCGCGTTCATCCGCGTTTGCATGCGCTGGATGTTTCGCGTCATCGCGTCGATATCGACGATCGCGGCAGGCGTATTGAGCGAGGCGAGATTCACTGTGGTTTCCTTGCGCTGAAGCGGGTCTGCGAGCGTCATTTACTATATGGGCGATGGGCTATAGTGTGGTTAATGCTCCATCAACGTTCCATTTAGCTGGATTTAATGATCGATCTCGACGACATGCGCATGTTCAGGGCGCTTGGCACCACGCATTCGCTCGCGGGCGCCGCACGGCTGCTCGACGTCACGCCGCCGGCGCTGACTGTGCGGCTGCAAAAGCTGGAAGAGCGTCTCGGCGTGCATCTCGCGGTGCGCGAAGCGCGCGGCATTTCGTTGACGGAAGAGGGGACGCGGCTGATGCAGGAAGCCATCGATCTGCTCGAACGCCTCGACACGCTGCCCGAACGGATCGCCTCCGAACATCAGGCCGTATCGGGGAGCTTGCGCATCGTCGCGCCGTTGGGTTTTGGGCGCGTTCATATCGCGCCCGTTCTCAGAGACTTTCACCTGACCTATCCGAACGTGAAAGCGAGCCTGAATCTCTCCGACAATCCGCTCGCGGACAGCGCAGGTGCGGATGTCGTCATTCATATCGGCGAGATGAAAGACTCGTCGTGGGTCGCGCATGTGCTCGCGCCGAACGAGCGCTTTCTGTGTGCGAGTCCGCGGCTGGCGGCTCGACTCGACACGCTCGAGCATCCGTCCCGGCTTGCGGAGCTGCCTTGTCTGTGTCTTCGCGAGAACGACGAGGATGTGTCGCGATGGCGTTTCGAGCCCGAACCGAAGGGCAAGGCGAAGCACGGCAAGCCGGTCACGGTGCGCGTGACGGGCGCGCTGTCGTCGAACGATGGCGGCGTGATCGGCGATTGGGCGATGCGTGGACTCGGCGTCATGGTGCGCTCTGAATGGGATGCGAGTGCGCTGATCGCGAGCGGCAAGCTCGAACGGCTGCTGCCGCAATGGCGGATGGCGCCCGCGCCCATCGTCGCGCTGCTGCCGACGCGCAAAGGCATGCCCGCCCGAGTCCGACTTTTTCTCGATGCCGCGCGCGCCGCGCTGGACCCGCCACTGTGGCGCAAACGGTGATTTACAAAATGTATTGACATAGACAATATGTCTAATCAGAATGCGAAGAATCCGACGGGGCAATTGCACGTCGATTCAATCGCGCACCTTGCCCATCCGCTCGTCCGCACGCTTGCTGGCGATGGCCGCCATGCTCGCGCTGCTTAACACACGACACTCCCCATGACCAAGCTCCCCTTGCCCACGTATGACGACGTCGTTGCCGCTTCGAAGCGCCTCGAAGGCGTCGCGCATCGCACGCCCGTTCTGACTTCACGGACCGTCAACGAACTGTTCGGTGCGGAAGTGTTCTTCAAGTGCGAAAACTTGCAGCGCATGGGCGCGTTCAAGTTTCGCGGCGCGTTCAACGCGCTGTCCAGGTTCGATGAGCAGCAGCGACGTCACGGCGTAGTCGCGTTTTCGTCGGGCAATCATGCGCAGGCCGTCGCGCTGTCGGCGCGTCTGCTCGGCATGCCCGCGACGATCGTGATGCCGCAGGACGCGCCGCAAATGAAAGTGGATGCAACGAAGGGCTACGGTGGCAACGTCGTTCTCTATGACCGGTACACGGAGGATCGCGAGCAGATCGGCCGCGATCTGGCACAGAAGCATGGCTTTACGCTGATTCCGCCCTACGATCACCCCGATGTGATGGCAGGGCAGGGCACGGCGGCAAAAGAACTGTTCGAGGAAGTCGGCCCGCTGGATGCGTTCTTCGTGCCGCTCGGCGGCGGCGGGCTGTTGTCCGGTTCGGCGTTGTCGACGCGTGCGCTGTCTCCCGATTGCGCGCTGTACGGCGTCGAACCCGAAGCGGGCAACGACGGGCAGCAGTCTTTCCGCTCGGGCAGTATCGTCCATATCGACACGCCGAAGACCATCGCCGATGGCGCCCAGACGCAGCATCTCGGCGAGTACACGTTCCCGATCATCCAGCGCGACGTCACCGACGTGCTGACCGCGAGCGACGCCGAACTCGTCGACTGCATGCGTTTCTTTGCTGCGCGCATGAAGATCGTGGTCGAACCGACGGGCTGCCTGAGTTTTGCGGCCGCGCGTCAGATGAAGGATCGCTTGGAGGGTAAGCGCATCGGCGTGCTGATCAGCGGCGGCAACGTCGACGTGCAGAAGTTCGCCGAACTGGTGTCGTCGAACTGACAGGAGGGCGGTGCGACTTCCACTCACCGTCGCTCCCTTCGAGGCCGGCTAACTGCACATAAGCGGATGCGCCGCCATCGACGGGCCGCCTGCATGAGGCGGAAAGACGCACCAGCCGCCGTCGAGATGACGAAAGAAGAAGATGGCGCGCGCACCGTGCGTCGTTGAAGCCTCGACGTGCGCGTAGCGCGTTCCATCCCTGCGGCGATGCCCGAATTCCACCACCCGGATCTGTCCTTGCGGACCGGGCGCGAGCCATTTCTCGACCTGATGGTGCAGCGATCTGTCGAGGGCGTTCATGATCGACTCCTTTGGCTCGTCCCAGGCTGTGCGCTGGAATGACTTCAGCGTAGGCCGATTGATTTATTGATGATAGTTAATGTTTTTTATGTTGATCATAATCAATGATTGATCGATCTGCCGTGGCCTGTCCGTCGGGAGCCATGCCGGCGTCACGGCAAGAATTTGCGCCTGCTCATAAAATCGTCGCGCGCCCGGTAAAGGCGGGCGCAGTTTTTCGACGAACGTAGCTGGCGCGGCAGGCGAACCTGGCCGCCGCCGGAAGGATGTACCCGGCATGGAAGAGGTTTTCACATCGAAATCGCGCGCGGTCGCGCGCATCATGACTGCGCGGCAGGCGCTGCTGCAGGAACAGGGTGACGTCGCCCGCATGAGCGGCGGCGAAAGGGCGGCGCGGATCGAACGGCTGGAGCGGCTGCTGTTCGACGTGCGCGCGGGCCGCATTCATGAGTTCACGCTGCCGGCAGCGAGTGGCGAAGTGCGGATTTTCGTGACGCCGGATTGACGCCCTTGCATTGGGGAAAGCGGAAGCAGGCGCTGCAATAAAAAACGCCCCGCAAAAACGGGGCGTTTCCAGTCCATCTGCATGCAGACGAAGCGCCCTGAAGGGCCTCGCGTGCGATACAGCTTAGAACTTGTGACGCATGCCGACGCGGAACGCCAGCTGGTTCTGCGAACCCGAACCCGACGTGTTGAAGTACGACGTTGCCGAACCGATCTGAGCCTGGATCGGTTGCGTGCCCGTCTTGCCCGATGCGTCCTGGTAGATGCCCAGCACATACACATCGGTGCGCTTCGACAGCGCGTAGTCGACGCTCGCGTCCACCTGGTTGAAGTGGCCCGTCGTCGCGCCCGTCAGACGCGAGTAGGTATAGCCGAGGCCGCCCGTCAGCGCCGGCGTGAACGCGTACTTGGCGCCGCCTTCGAAGTTGTTGAACGTCGTCGACGCGCCCGTGATCGGCTCGAAGTGCGTGTTCGTCCACAGCGCGTAGAGCGTTGCCGGTCCGAGGATGTAGCGGCCGCCGAGGCCGAACGTGCGCAGGTCACGCACGGTGCCCGTGCTGACGTTCGCGATTGTCGTCGAGAAGGCCGGCGTAGCCTGGCTCGGGAAGCGGATATCCGTGTACGCTGCGCCAACGCCGATCGGGCCGTTCGCGTAGTTCACGCCGAAGCTGTAAGCGCGCGACGAGCCTGCGACGGGGTTAGCCGCCGTACCCGTTGCCGGAGCGCCGCCGAATGCGCCAGCCTGGTTCGAGAAGCCGTACATCGCGCCGAACGTGAGGCCTGCGAAGTTCGCGCTCGTGAACTTGACCGAGTTGTTGATGCGGCTCGACGTCAGCTGGTCCACGTCGTTGATGTGGTAAGCGTAGTTACCGGCAACCGTCAGGCCGCCCGTCGAGTAGTTGCCGCCGAGGTAGTCGGTCGAGAACGAGTATTGACGACCGAAAGTCACCGAACCGATGCCGTCCTTTGCCACACCCACGTATGCCTGACGGCCGAACAGTGCGCCGCCTTGGCCCGATGCGCCCGTGCCGCTGTTGAAGCCGCTTTCGAGCACGAACAGTGCCTTCAGGCCGCCGCCCAGATCTTCCGTGCCGCGCATGCCCCAACGGCTGCCTTGAGCAACGCCGTCGTCATACTTGAAGAGCTTGTCCGAGCCGCCTGCCGTGTTCTTCGAGTGGTTTGCGTAGCTGATACCGGCGTCGATGATGCCGTACAGCGTGACGCTGCTTTGTGCGTGTGCGGTTCCTGCAGCTGCTGCCGAAGCGAGTAGAGCGGTGGTAAGTGCTTTTTTGTTCAAAGCTTTCTCCGAATTGAAAAATGGCGATCGCGAGCCAAACTCTTGCGGCTGGTCGCGCGACGGGCGCAAATGTAACGAGGAGAAAGGTAATCAATATGACAGCAAATATTTTTAGTGAATATGTAGTACAAATGCGACAGCACTTACTTTGCGTGCTAAAGGGTTGCGCGCGAATCTGTGCATATGCGTCATAACTGACCTTGTTTAGTTCCGCGCACGAAACAGACAGTGCCGTGGTTCTGCGTGTGCGCTGAGCCAAAAAAATCGCCCGCACAGGGCGGGCGATTTCGTTCGACGCCGCAGCGTGAGCCGCAAGCGATGTCAAATGTCAAGCGGAGAGCAGCTGACCCGTCCGGAACGCCTTGGCGCCCGCGATCCGCACGATCTCCATGCCCGCCTGCGCGAAGCGCGACAGGTGACGCGCGTACATCACGCCCGCGACGGTCGACTTCAGCGTGACGACGCGATCCGTCAGCGGATCGACGATATCGGCGATCGGCTCGCCTGCGTCGATCCACTTGCCGACTTCCTGGCGATACACGACGACGCCGCTCATGGGCGCCACGATGGGCTCGGTGCCTGCGAGCGGCGTCGCGGCGAACTCGAGCGGCGGCATCGGCGCGGCTTCGCCCGCGATCACGCCGCGGTGCGTCAGGTATTCGACGATACCCTGTGCGTCCTGCTCGGCGAACTCGTACGACACGTCGCGCTGGCTGCGCAACTCGACCGTCACGGAGATCGAACCGTTCGGAATCGGGAAGCGGTCGCCGACGCGCGTGCGCAGTTCCGACCAGCAGAAGCTGTGAATCTCGTCGAACGGATTGCCGACGGAATCGACTGCGAGCAGCGAGGCCTTCGAATCCAGATAGCGCGCGAGCGGCTCGACGTCGGGCCACAGGTCCGGGTTCGTGTAGATATGCAGCGCCGCTTCCCAGTCGCAATGCAGATCGAGGACGACGTCTGCGTCGTACGACAGCATCTGCAGCGCGAGACGCTGCGATTCGATTTCGGTGCGTGGCTTTTGCGCATCGAGCGCATCGCGCATTGCCTGACGGATGATCGTGCGGTTCTGGTCGGCGTCGGTCGTGAGACGTTCTTCGATCACGGGCTCGATCAGATCGAACAGGTTGTAGAAGTTGCGGTTGAAGTTCTGAGCGGTGTTCGTTTCGAAGCGGCCGGCGAGCAGGCCGAGCACATGCTGGTTCAGGCCGATCGGATTCGCGACGGGCACGATCACGACTTCGCCGCGCAGCTTGCCGGCCGCCTCGAGCGCTTCGAGCTTGCGGCGCAACGCCCACGACACCAGCATGCCGGGCAGTTCGTCGGCGTGGAGCGATGACTGGATATAGACCTTCTGTCCGCCGCTCGGACCGTAATGGAAGCTCGTCAGGCTGCGAGCAGTGCCGAGGGTCGGGGAAATCAGCGGATGATTGAGGGTTTGCATGGTCGATGTTGGCGCTGCGGACGGCGCGCAGAGCGCCTTTTGTGGTGGCTTAGGTTGAGACTTCGGAATTGGCGTGGGCTGTGGTTGCGCCGCGTATCGGTTGATCTTAGCCGATTTGGTTTTTGCTGACGTTGTTTTTTGCTGGCGTTTGCGGGGTTTTGCTCTCGTGGACGCTATGTTGTGCGCTGGCATCCGCGGTTTCGCATCGGTTTATTAGCGTTGCCCCTGTGCGGGGCGGCACCTACTTTTCTTTGCCGCGGCAAAGAAAAGTAGGCAAAAGAAAGCCGCTCACACCGCTAATCCTTGTGGTTGCCTGCGGGCCCCCAACGGGTCCCGCACTTCACGCGGCAACACAGCATTTCGCGCCCGTTGCCAGCATACAAACTGCACGCCTCACCCGCTTCGCATGCCCGCGTCACGTACTGAGTTACCAGGACGTCCACCGCCGCCCAGGTGGCAAACGGTGTGTAGGCAGTCGCGAAGGAAATGCACCACTCCGGACTGAAAAGCGGGATCGGTGTCGTAGAAGCGCCAACGCAACTGGTGCGACAAGCTACACACAGTTTGCCACCTGGGCGGCGCAGACGGATCGCTGCCGCGGGCTGCACTACGGGTGAGTGGAGTGGGTGATGCGCGTGTTGGAGGCGTTGGCAACACACATGAAATAGCGCGTTGCCGTTTGGAGTGCGGGACCGGTTGGGGGCCCGCAGGCAACCACAAGGATTGGCGGTGTTAGTCCGCTTTCTTTGCTTACTTTCTTTGCGGCGGCAAAGAAAGTAAGTGCCGCCCCGCACAGGGGCAACGCTAATAAACCGATGCGAAACCGCGGATGCCAGCAACAGCAAAAAAACCCAAACGACAACGCAGATACCAGCCAAAAGCAAAAAACCAGAACGGCAAAGCCCGCGCCTCGAAGGCAAAACCACAAAAACAAAAACGGGCCCCAAAGGAGCCCGCCTTCATCTGCGGCGCGCAGCGCACAAACAACCACGCTACATGCTGCAGCTAAGAAATCACCCGCCGTACACGTCGAAGTCGAAGTACTTCTTCTCGATCTTCTTGTACGTGCCGTCCTTGATGATGTCGGCGATCGCCTTGTCGACCTTCGCCTTCAGGTCGGCATCTTCCTTGCGCATGCCGATGCCTGCGCCTTCGCCGAGAATCTTCTTGTCTTCGAGATCCTTGCCGACGAACTGGAAGCCCGCGCCGCGCGGCGTCTTCAGGAAGCCGATTTCAGCCTGCACAGCGTCTTGCAGCGCTGCATCCAGACGGCCCGAGATCAGGTCGGCATAGACCTGATCCTGGTTCTGGTACGGCACGACCTTCGCGCCCTTCGGCTCCCAGTAGGTCTTCGCGTACGTTTCCTGGATCGTGCCTTGCTCGACGCCAACCGACTTGCCCGACAGCGATTCCGCCGTCGGCAGGATGTTCGAGCCCTTCTTCGCGACGAGACGCGTCGGCGTGTTGAACAGCTTCGACGAGAAAGCGATCTGTTCAGCGCGTTGCGGCGTCATCGACATCGACGACAGCACGCCGTCGAACTTCTTCGCCTTCAGTGCCGGAATCATGCCGTCGAAGTCGTTTTCGACCCACACGCACTTCGCCTTCAGGCGCGTGCAGATTTCGTTGCCGAGGTCGATGTCGAAGCCGACCAGCTTGCCGTCGGAGCCCTTCGATTCAAACGGCGGATAGCTGGCGTCGACGCCGAAACGAATGGTGTTCCAGTCTTTGGCGTGTGCGCCGATCGATACGGTAGCGAGCAGGGCAACCGTCAAAGCCGCAAGCAGTTTTTTCACTGATGTACTCCCGGGAGTGGTTCAAAGTGTCCCGCATGCGGTTGTGCCGCTGCGCGACGTTGCCCGGCCGTTGTGCCGGGCTTGTCTTAATGGCCGCTGGCTGGCCCCAGCCAGCAACGCGCGCCAAGCTTAACAAATCAAAATATTTGCGGTGCTAGTGAAACACCGGATGGCAAAGGAGTATTGCCTCTAAAGGGCCGTTTTGTGATATGCGGCAAGGATATCGTTCTGAAAGCAAAACGACAGGAGACGGGCGGAGGAGTTGGGTTCCTGAGAGGCAAGCGCTTGCCGCCGCTATGCGGCATTGCGGCATTGCGGCAAACGCTTTCCGATCAAAGACTTATGTGCGATTGACAGCGCATCACACGATGCGCTCACCCGCGCGATAGGTCGCGCGCGGCACGGGCAATGCGTCGAGCATCGTCACGCGGACCAGATCGGCGCGCAATCCCGGCTCGATCGCGCCGCGGTCGTGCAAACCGGCCGTGCGCGCCGGTTCGGCCGATACGGTGGCCATCGCGCGCGGCAGCGTCCAGCCGGCCTTGTCGACGAGTTCGAAGGCGGCTGTCAGCAGGCTCGACGGCACGTAGTCGGACGAGAGAATGTCGAGCAGATTCGCTTGCGCGAGTTCCAGCGCCGACACGTTGCCCGAATGCGAACCGCCGCGCACGATGTTCGGCGCGCCCATGATCGTCGCGATGCCGTGACGGTGCGCGGCCTCGGCGGCGATGCGCGTGGTCGGGAATTCGGCGAGCACGATGCCTTCTTCTGCGGCCTGCTGCACGTGTTCGGCGAGCGTGTCGTCATGGCTCGCGACGGGCACGCCCAGCGCCTTGCAGCGCTCGACGATCTCGCGGCGGTGCGCGTCGGCGAAACGCTGCTGTTCGTCTTCGAGCGCGACGAGCGTCGCGGCCATATGCTCGTCGGTCATCTTGCCGTGCCGCTCCTGGAAGCGGCGCCATTGCTCGCGGTCGTGCCACTGACGCTGGCCCGGCGTGTGATCCATCACCGACGCGAGACGCAGCAGCGGATGATCCTTGAGCGTATCGAACACCTCGACGACATCCGAAGTCGCGATTTCACAGCGCAGATGCAAAAAGTGCTCGGCGCGCAGCAGCCTGCGTTCGGAGAAGCGCTGCAGCGCGGCGGCGCAGCGCGTTTGCGTATCGCGGCCGCGCAAGCCGACGCTCGAGCGCGAGCCGATCGCGAGCGCATCGAACACGGTCGTGATGCCCGCTGCAGCAACCTGTGCGTCGTGGATCACGAAAGCGGCGTCCGTATTCCATTCGACGCCCGGACGCGGCAACAGATGCTTCTCGAGGTTGTCCGTGTGCAGTTCGATCAGGCCCGGCAACAGATAGTCGCCCTCCCAGTCCTGCGCGCCGGCAGCCGACGTCGTGCCGCGCGCCACGTCGCGAATCACACCGTCTTCGATGTGCACGACGCCGTTGAAAACTTCGTCCCGCGTGACGACGCGGGCGTTCTTGATCAGCATGTGAATGCTCCGGATCCGAAAAATCAGCGATCGTTATCAGTGTAATGCCGCCGTATTACGCAGCGGTGGCGTCAGTTCGAGCCTGCGTGTAGCGACTTTGGCGCGCGTGTCTTCATCGTGGAAGATGCCGACGATAGCCGCGCCGCGTTCACGCGCCTCGACGATCAAACTGGCGACGATGTCGCGGTTCTCCGCATCGAGGGAGGCCGTGGGTTCGTCGAGCAGCAGCACCGGCTGTTCCGCGATCAGGCCGCGCGCGATGTTCACGCGCTGCTGCTCGCCGCCCGAAAACGTTGCGGGCGCAAGGTGCCACAACCTCTCCGGCACGTTCAGACGCGCGAGCAACGCGGACGCACGCGCACGCGCTTCGTCTTCATCGACACCGCGCGAGACGAGCGGCTCGGCGACGAGGTCGAGCGTGCTCACACGCGGGATCACGCGCAGGAACTGGCTCACGTAACCGACTACGCCGCGCCGCAGACGCAGCACGTCGCGCGGCTCGGCGCCCGTGATGGGCAGATGCTTCAACTCCTGCGCGTCGTCGCGAATCGCGATCACGCCCGTGCTCGCCAGATAGTTGCCGTACAGGCAGCGCAGGAACGTGCTCTTGCCCGCGCCCGACGGCCCGACCAGCACGACACATTCGCCGCGCTCGACATCGAGCGACACGCCCGCGAGCGCCTCGATCTGCACGCCGCCCTGGCCATGCAAAGTGAAGGTCTTGCCGATGCCGACAGCGCGCAGCATGAGCGCGTCGTTGTCGATGAACGATGTGTCGATTGACGTTGTCATCACGTGGTGGACCTCAAACGGGCAAAACGGAAGAGACGAGCGTTTGCGTGTACGGGTGTTGCGGATCGTCGAGTACCTGATCCGTGAGACCCGCTTCGACCACTTCGCCGCCTTGCATCACCATCAGCCGATGCGCGAGCAGACGCGCGACGCCGATATCGTGCGTAACGATCAGCACGGACAGATGCAGCGTCGATGTCAGCGTGCGCAGCAGATCGAGCAGACGCGCCTGCACGGACACGTCGAGGCCCGCCGTGGGTTCGTCCATGAACACGAGACGCGGACGGGTGACGAGATTGCGCGCGATCTGCAGACGCTGCTGCATGCCGCCCGAAAATGCCGAAGGCAGTTCGTCGATGCGCGATGCGTCGAGTTCGACGCGCGCCATCCATTGCGTCGCGGCTTCGCGAATCTTGCCGTAATGCCGCGCGCCGACAGCCATCAACGGCTCGCCGATATTCGCGCCCGCCGATACGCTGCTGCGCAGTCCGTCGCGCGGATTCTGCTGCACGAAGCCCCATTCGGTGCGCATCAACAGACGCTTGCGCGGCTCGGACAGCGCGAGCAGATCGAGCGTTTCGCCATGCGCGCTCGCATAGTGCAGCGTGCCGGAACCGACGGGCGTGCGCAGTGCTAGCGTATTGAGCAGCGTCGATTTGCCCGAACCCGATTCGCCGACGATGCACAGCACTTCGCCCGGATACAGATCGAAGCTGACGTTGCGGCAACCGTTGCGGCCGCCATATTGTTTGCTGAGCGCGCGTGCGCTCAAAAGCGGCGTCATGCGCTTTCTCCTTCGATGTTGTCCGTGCCTTGCTGTTCGCGTCGCTCGTGGCAATAGTCGCTGTCCGAGCAGACGAACATGCGCTTGCCTTGATCGTCGACGATCATTTCGTCGAGAAAACTTTCCGTCGATCCGCACAGCGCACACGCATGATCCCAGCGCTGCACTTCGAACGGATGGTCGTCGAAATCGAGGCTTTTTACGGGCGTATAAGGCGGAATTGCGTGGATGCGCCGCTCGCGTCCCGCGCCGAACAGTTGCAGCGCGGGGTTCATATGCATCTTCGGGTTGTCGTACTTTGGAATCGGCGACGGCGACGCGAGATAGCGGCCGTTGACGATCACCGGGTAGTCGTACGTCGTCGCGATGCTGCCGTGATGCACGATGTCTTCATACAGCTTCACGCTGATCAGGCCGTAATCGGCGAGCGCATGCAGCTTCCTGCATTCGGCGACCCGCGGTTCGAGCCTGAACAACGGCTCGGGCATCGGCACCTGATAGACGAGAATCTGCTTGTCGGTGAGCGGCGTTTCGGGAATGCGGTGACGCGTCTGCACGATCGTCGCTTCGCCCGTCTTGCGCGTCGTGCTGACGCCCGCCGTGCGCGCGAAGAAGCGTCGAATGTTGACGGCGTTCGTCGTTTCATCGGAACCCTGGTCGATCACCTTGAGCGTGTCGTCGCGTCCGATGATGGCCGACGTCACCTGAATGCCGCCCGTGCCCCAGCCGAACGGCAACGGCATTTCGCGCGACGCGAACGGCACCTGATAGCCGGGCACGGCCACCGCCTTCAACAGCGCGCGGCGGATCATGCGCTTGGTCTGCTCGTCGAGATACGCGAAGTTGTAGCCTTCGGCGGCGCTATCGCGCGCGACTGTTTGCATCGTCGTGTCGGGCGCGTTCATGCCGCCTGCTCCTCAAGGTCGTTGCCGTTTGCCTGCGCGGCATGCTTTGCGCGCAAACGGCGCACCAGTTCCAGTTCCGCCTGGAAGTCGACGTAATGCGGCAGCTTCAGATGCTGCACGAAGCCCGACGCCTCGACGTTATCGCTATGCGAGAGCATGAATTCGACGTCCTGCGTCGGCGAGCCGATCGTTTCGCCGAGTTCTTCCGCGCGCAGCGCCCGATCGACGAGCGCCATCGCCATCGCCTTGCGCTCCGAATGACCGAACGCGAGACCGTAGCCTTGCGTGAAAGCCGGCGGAACTTCGGTGCTGCCCGCGAAATGGTTGATCATCTGGCATTCCGTGACGTCGATTTCGCCGATCTCGACGGCAAAGCCCAGTTCGTCCAGTTCCATTTCGACGGCCACCGTGCCGAAGCGGATTTCGCCCGCGAACGGATGCGAGTTCGCGTAGCCGCGCTGCGTCGCGTAACCCATCGCGAGCAGAAAGCCTTCGTCGCCGCGTGCGAGGTTTTGCAGGCGCGTCGCGCGGCTCGCGGGAAACGACAGCGGCTCGCGCGACAGATCGCCGGGCTCGGACGCGCCTTCGGATACGCGCTCCTGTTCGATCAGCCCTTCCTTGTCGAGCAGCGAAACGACGCGCGGCATCGCTTCGGGTCGAGCGCTTTCAGCGCACCTGATTTGCGGCGCGCTTTCGTCTCCGCCTTCGGCCAGCAGCGTGAAGTCGAGCAGGCGCTGCGTGTAATCGTAGGTCGCGCCGAGCATCTGGCCGCCGGGCACGTCCTTGAACGTCGCGGAGATGCGCCGCTCGATGTGCATGTCTTCCGTATCGACCGGTTGCGTGTAGCCGAAGCGCGGCAGCGTCGTGCGATACGCGCGCAACAGGAAAATCGCTTCGACGAGATCGCCGGCCGCCTGCTTGATCGCGAGCGCCGCGAGTTCTTCATCGTAGACGGAGCCTTCCGTCATCACGCGCGCGACGGCGAGCCGCAGCTGCGTGCGAATCTGCGCGACGCTCAGTTCGGCTAGCTGCGTGTCGCCGCGGCGCGCCTTGTCGAGCAGGCGCCACGATGCTTCGATCGCGCGCTCTCCACCTTTGACGGCTACGTACATTAGTTGTGCTCCACGTGAGTTGTGCGCGGCAGGCCGATCAGCGTGTCGCCGCAGACGAGATAGCAGTCGATGCCGCACGGAAAGAGCGGCGCGAGTTCCGCGCGTTCGCGCCAGAAGCGCTCGGGCAGACCCGCGGGCGCGATCGTATGCGTGTGCTCGATGCCGGGGCCGCGCAGCACGACGGGTGTGCCGTGGATCAGCGAATCGACGCGGATAATGAGCGTCACCGATTGCTCCGGCGTTTCCGGCTCGCCCAGCGCGAAGCACGGCAGCGGCGGCAGCGTGCTCGCATCGTGCACATACGCGAAGGCGGCATCTTGCGGTTCGTCGACGAGCGGCGCGCCCGTGTGAAAACGCAGCGCGGAGCCGAGCACAGCGTCGGGCTGAGCGAGCCACACGGGTGTCGAGTAGTCGCACAGCGCGAGCAGTGCAGCGAATGCGGCGAGATCGGCGCGCGCGTGCGGCAGCGTGTTGCGCGCGTCTCTGCGCGAAGCGGGCAGCACGTTGTCGATCGTGCCGATGCGGCCGGGACGCGACAGCGTATCGAGCAACGTGCGGAACACGGCTTGCGTGTCGTGTACTGGGTCGGCGAAGCCGGGCGTCAGTGTCGACAGCGCGATCTGCGGAGATTGAGCGGAAGTGTTCATCAGTCGCCTCGAACCATCGTAAAGAATTCGACGCGCGTCGATGCGGCGTCCTGTTGGCGCTCCGCGCGTTTCGCCGTGAGTCGCGACGCGAGCGGCGCAATCAGTTGCGCTTGCAAACGTGCGTGATGCTGCGGCGTTTGCAGCAGCGCGTCTGCCATAGCGGCGAGCTCGGCGCGACGGCGGTCGCGGCCCAGATGACACGCGACGCCGACGGTCGTGCCTTCATCCGATACGTCGCGCAGGCGTAGCGTCGCGCGCGTCACGGTCGCTTCGCCGAAATTGAATGCGTCGCCCGTGCCGCCGATGCGTCCACGCACCATCGCCAGCCCGGTTTCGGGCGGGCGCAGCCAGTCGAAGGCGGGAAACGGCGTGCCTTCCATCGCGTGGTTCAGCGCGGTTTCGAGGTCGGCGCGCGACGTGCGCGCGAGCACGGCCATCCATGCACGGCGCGCGGCGGTTGCGGAGGCAGGGGAATCTGAGGAAGGGGGCGCACTCATCGGGGTTCCTGGCGGTTTCCTGGAGAGGGAGGGGCGGTAACGGGTCCGGACATTTGAGCATCTATTCGTCTAAACGTCTAGACGTTTAGAGATGAAGTGCTGCTGGCTTGTGGCAGAAGGCGCAGTTTCATATTTCCGCCACGGCTTGCGGACTACAATGCACAGAACGCTTATTGGAACCGAAGGGAATGACAGCACCATGACATCGAACGACGACGCAGCGCCGGGCGCGATGCTGGAACGTGGAGCGGGCGTCGCCGTGTGGCGGCAGATCGAACAGATTCTTGCGAAAGAGATCGCGGCGAGCGGCTTCGGCGAAGACGGGCGTCTGCCGAGCGAAGGCGAGCTGGCGAGGCGCTTCGATGTCAACCGTCACACGATCCGCCGCGCGATGCTGGGTCTCGCGGCTCAAGGGCTCGTCAGTGTCGAGCAGGGACGCGGCACGTTCGTGCAACCGGGCGCGATCGACTACACCATCGGGCGGCGCACGCGCTTCACCGAAAACTTGCGTCAGCAACATCATGCGCCTGCGGGCACGATGCTGTCGGCGGCGCGCGTGAAGGCCGATCCGACCGTCGCGAAGGCGCTGGGTCTGCGCGCGGGCGCATTCGTCTATCGCATCGAATCGCTGCATGAAGCGGACAGCGTGCCGCTCACGTATGCGCGCAACTACTATCCGGCCGCGCGTTTTGCCGATCTGCCCGATGTGCTCGAACGCGTGGGCGGCATCACGAAGGCGATGGCCGAGTATGGCGTGACCGACTATCTGCGCAAGTGGAGCCGTATCGGCAGCGTGCTGCCGGAGCCGGAAGTCGCGCGGCGTCTTGGCATCAACCGGCAGCAGCCGGTGCTGTGGGTCGAAAACGTCGACGTCGACACGGAAGGCACGCCCATCAAATACGGCTTTACGCACTTCGCCGCCGATCGCGTGCAACTGATGGTCGAGCACGACGTATGAGCGCCGCCATCCGGAACGCATGGTCCGCGCGGGCGCGCTTTGCGATCTACTACGCACCGGCGCGTGCATCGGGTTGGTGGGATGCGGGCTCGACATGGCTTGCGCGCGATGCCGAAAGCGGCGCGCCGCTCGATCCGCAGGATACGCCTGAGCTGTCGCAACCTCTCGCGCAACTGACGTCCTCGCCGCGCCGTTATGGCTGGCATGGCACGCTGGTCGCCCCGTTTCATCTCGCGAGCAACGTGACGATCGCCGATCTGCTCGACACAGCAGAACGCTGGGCGCAACAGCAGATGCCCTTCGCATTGCCTGTCGAAGCGGCCACATTGGGCGACTTCGTTGCGCTGCGTCCCGCGACTTCAGCCGGCGAAGAACAGACGCGCACGCTTGCCGCGAATGCGTTGCGCGCCTTTACGCCGCTGCGCGTCAAGCCGTCGGCGGCGGATATTGCCAGGCGCTTGCAAGCGCCGCTGACGGAACGACAGCGCGAATTGCTCGTCGAATGGGGATATCCCTATGTGCTCGAGGAGTTCCGCTTTCACATGACGCTGTCCAATTCGCTCGATCAAGCCGGCGATCGCGATGCGATCGTCGAGCGTTGGCACCGCGAGGCGCAACGCCTCGGGCCGCTGGCCATCGACGGCGCGGCGATCTTCGTCGAGCCCGCGCCGGGCGAGCCGTTCATGCTGTGGCAACGGCTCGCGTTCACGGCAGAACAGGAACAGCGGGAGAACGCATGACAGGCCGTCTGATTTACGTGGTCGGGCCATCGGGCGCGGGCAAGGATTCACTGCTGCATTTCGCGCGCGAACATGTCGCGGGCACGCCCGTCGTGTTCGCGCACCGCTACATCACGCGTGAGACGGGGCACAACGAAAATCACATCTCGCTGACGCGCGAAGAATTCGCGGCGCGTTCGGCGCAAGGCCTGTTCGCGCTCGAATGGTCGAGCCATGAATTGCACTATGGCATCGGCATCGAGATCGATGCGTGGCTCGAACGCGGCTGCACGGTTGTCGTCAATGGTTCGCGCGCGTATCTGACGCGTGCATTGAAGCGCTATCAGCAGCTCGAAGTCGTGTATATCCACGCCGAGCCGCATATTCTTGCGCAGCGTCTGTCGACACGCGGACGCGAGACGGCGGAGCAGGTCGCCGCGCGCCTCGCGCGCCAGGCGCCGTTCACGCTGCCCGATGGCGCGCATCTCACGCATATCGACAATTCCGGCTCGCTCGAAGAAGCGGGCCTCGCGTTCGTCGATGTCCTGAAAGGTGTTGCAAGCAAGCAGCCCGCGCATCAGACGCGGGTGGACGCGCGCGTTTCCGGCGAAAGCGTTAAGTAAGTCTGGCGCACGGCCGTCTTACCGGAAAGATCACGCATTGCTATAGTCTGCGGTTTAACGCTGCGCACGAGACGCAGCGAGTAAACCCGGAGTGCACCTGATGACCGACGCCACCCGCCTGACTGAAATCGCCGACCTCGAGCCCGCAGCCGCCGCGCTGCGCGACATTCGCCACCACATTCACCACCATCCCGAACTCGCGTACGAAGAAGTCGCGACGGCGGCGCTCGTCGCCGACAAGCTCGAAGCGTGGGGCTGGCAGGTGACGCGCGGCGTCGGCAAGACGGGCGTGGTCGGCACCTTGAAGGCCGGCGACGGCACGCGCAGCATCGGCCTGCGCGCGGACATGGATGCGCTGCCCATCGTCGAGCAGACGGGACTGCCATACGCGAGCGGCACGCACGGCAAGATGCACGCATGCGGCCACGACGGCCACACGACGATGCTGCTCGGCGCCGCCCAGCATCTCGCGAAGACGCGCAATTTTTCGGGCACCGTGCATCTGTACTTCCAGCCGGCCGAGGAAAGCGGCATCGACAGCGGCGCGAAGAAGATGATCGAAGACGGATTGTTCGAGCGTTTTCCGTGCGACGCCGTGTTCGGCGTGCACAACCATCCGGGCGCGGAGCCGGGCAAGTTTCTGTTCCGCAAGGGCGCGTTCATGGCGGCGGGCGACAAGGCGACCATCACGATCGAAGGCGTCGGCGGCCACGCGGCGCGCCCGCATCTGACCGTCGACCCCATCGTGATCGCGTCGAGTATCGTGATGGCGCTGCAGACGATCGTCGCGCGCAACGTGAATCCGGCGCAGCCCGCCGTCGTGACGGTCGGCACGATGCACGCGGGTGTCGCGAACAACGTGATCCCGTCGAGCGCGACGCTCGAACTGAGCGTGCGCTCGTTCAGCCCGGAAGTGCGCGCGCTGCTGAAAGCGCGCATCACCGAACTCGCCGAAACGCAGGCGGCGAGCTACGGCGGCAAGGCTCGGGTCGATTATGTGGAAGGGTATCCCGTCGTCGTGAACACGGACGAGGAAACGGAATTCGCGATTCAGGTCGCGCGCGAACTGGTCGGCGCGGCGAACGTCGAGCCGAATGCGGACATCCTGATGGGCAGCGAAGATTTCGCGTTCATGCTCGAACAGCGGCCGGGCTCGTTCCTGCGCCTCGGCAACGGCGTCGGCGAAGACGGCTGCATGGTGCACAACCCGCACTACGACTTCAACGACCGCAATCTGCCCATCGGCGCCGCTTACTGGACGCGTCTGGTGGAGCGCTATCTGGGCCGTTGAGGCATTCTAGCCGCGTAGCGCGACCATGTTGGACACCGACTGCGCGGCTTTTTGCAACGGTTCGAGGAACGCCTTCACCATCTGCTTCGCGGAATTGCGCTGTGCGTTGCCGCTGATGTTCATCGCGGCGATGATCTGACCGCGCCGGTTGCGAATCGGCGCGGACAGCGAAATCAGCCCGCCTTCCAGCTCCTGATCGACGACGGCCCAGCCCTGGCTGCGCACCTGCGCGATCACTTTCTTCAGCTCGTCCTTGTCGGTGATCGTGCGCGGCGTGTGAGCGGCAATGCGCGATGCGTCGAGCGTCGCGTCGAGCGTCGCTTCGTCGAGCGCCGACAGCAGCACGCGGCCCATCGACGTGCAATACGCGGGCAAGCGGCTGCCGATCGACAGATTGATCGTCATGATCTTGTGCGTCGGCACGCGCAGCACGTAGACGATCTCGGTGCGGTCGAGCACGGCCGCCGAACAGCTTTCGTGGACTTCCGACGACAGTTCTTCCATGAACGGCTCGGCGAGATTCCAGAACGGCATCGACGTCAGATAGGCGAACCCGAGGTCGAGAATCTTCGGCGTCAGGCGGAACAGGCGGCCCTCCGCTTCGACGTAGCCAAGCGTCTGCAGCGTCAGCAGGATACGGCGCGCACCCGCACGCGTCAGACCCGTCGCCGAGGCGACGTCCGTCAGCGTCTGCTCGGGACGCTCGGCGTTGAACGCGCGAATCACCGCAAGGCCGCGCGCGAACGACTGTACGTACGAATCGCCCGGTTTGTCGGGCGCGTCCGTTTCGCTGGCGGGAACTGCTTGTGACGCGGATGGGACTTTGCTCATGGCCTCTGTGAACTCGATGCGAAACGTTCGGACTCGAAGTGGGCGGCGGTCAGCCTGCGGAAAGCCGTGACGATAGCGCAAGCGCTCAGATTCGCCAAATTCGCAGGCCCGGTGCCGCGGCGTACATGCGGCGCATGGTGGTCGGCGCCCAGGCGTCCGGGCGGGAATGCGCGCCCGGACCCGATGCGGCGCCGATTCCTGCCGTTTTCGCCACACGCTTTTGCCGAATTTGACGGTCTGCCGCCTGGCCTGCAAGCTTGACAGTCTTTCCAACACCCGCCTATTATCGAACCTGAAATGTTCGATAGATGATCGTTTGTTCGAGTATAGAACAAATCTGATTCGCTCGGCACGTTTTTCTGGCGCTGCCCATTGCGCCGACGCTGGCGCCTTCCACGTTACGCCGGCCCTCGCCATTACTGGAGACATCTCATGACGGAAGCATTCCTGTGCGACGCGATTCGCACGCCGATTGGCCGCTATGCGGGTTCGCTGTCGTCGGTGCGTGCCGACGATCTCGGCGCCGTGCCGCTCAAGGCGCTGATGGAGCGCAACACGGAAGTCGACTGGGGCGCGATCGACGATGTGATCTACGGCTGCGCGAACCAGGCCGGCGAAGATAACCGCAACGTCGCGCGCATGTCGCTGTTGCTGGCAGGCCTGCCGAAGGATGTACCGGGTTCGACGGTGAACCGTCTGTGCGGCTCGGGCATGGATGCCGTCGGCATCGCCGCGCGCGCGATCAAGTCGGGCGAGGCCGGGCTGATGATCGCGGGCGGCGTCGAAAGCATGAGCCGCGCGCCGTTCGTGATGGGCAAGGCGACGAGCGCGTTCTCGCGTCAGGCCGACATCCACGACACGACGATCGGCTGGCGTTTCGTCAATCCCCTGATGAAGCAGCTGTATGGCGTCGACTCGATGCCGGAAACGGGCGAGAACGTCGCGACCGACTACAACATCAGCCGCGCCGATCAGGACGCGTTCGCGCTGCGCAGCCAGCAGAAGGCGGCGCGCGCGCAGCAGGATGGCACGCTCGCGCAGGAAATCGTCTCCGTGACGATTCCGCAAAAGAAGGGCGATGCGATCGTCGTGTCGAAGGATGAGCATCCGCGTGAGACGAGCCTCGAAACGCTCGCGAAGCTGAAGGGTGTCGTGCGTCCGGACGGCACGGTGACAGCGGGCAATGCGTCGGGTGTCAACGACGGCGCAGCGGCGCTGCTGCTCGCCAACGCAGAAACGGCGAAACGCTTCGGCCTGACGCCGCGCGCACGCGTGCTCGGCATCGCGACGGCAGGCGTCGATCCGCGCGTGATGGGCATTGGCCCGGCGCCCGCGACGCAAAAGCTGCTCGCGCGTCTGAACATGAACATCAACCAGTTCGACGTGATCGAACTGAACGAAGCGTTCGCCTCGCAAGGCATTGCCGTGCTGCGCGCGCTCGGTGTCGCCGATGACGACGCCCGCGTCAATCCGAACGGCGGCGCGATTGCGCTCGGCCATCCGCTCGGCATGAGCGGCGCGCGTCTCGTCACGACGGCGATGTATCAGCTGCAACGCACGCAAGGCCGCTTTGCACTGTGCACGATGTGCATCGGCGTCGGCCAGGGCATTGCGATTGCGATCGAGCGCGTTTGATGCACGTTTGATCGACGTGTTGATGCATCGCGTGACGCATCGCTGTTGGACGGTGCGTCACGCGGTATAAAACAAAAAAAGCTCGTACCCTGCACGAGCTTTTTTATTGCGCGCGTTCAACGGGAGCGCGGTGCAAAAATATCCGCGCCCAGCGAAGAACAGCGTTCGAGCAAACGCACCAGCATGCCGCGGGATTTCACGGGATGCGTCGTCAGCGAAAGCTGCGCGGGCGTGTTGCCGTCCGCGCTGACCCAGACGCGCTCGCCGCGCTGCAGACGGAACGTCTCGCCGATCTGCAGCCAGTGGTCGTATGGCGACGCCGCGCGCGTCAACCACACGCGCGCACCCTGTACATGAAGCTCGGTGTTCGCCTCGACGCGCCACGACATCGTCGCGCCGGGTTGCACTGCAAAGTGAACGACGACTCTGGGTAAGCGCTCCTCTTGCGTACGCGAAAAGCAGAGTGATTCGTCATCGGTGAACTGCTGGCAAGCCTTGTCCATCATGCACTCCGTCAATTGAGCCGGGGGACGGAAGGCACACCCAAAACAAAAGGCCCCTTCCGTTTCCGGCGGGGCCTTGGGATCGTTTTGCCGACTGCTGCAAATTTAACGCACACACGCTCCCATAGGCCCGCCGCGATGGCGTGCAATACGGTTTTTAATGACGTATGTCGTGGTGGTGAGCGTCAGCATGCATTCGAGTGTGTCGTGCCGTCGATGCGTTGTCAACCTGTTTTCCTGCGTGCATTGCAACTTCATGGGATCGCCCTCGTACTCGAAACGAATACACGTCGCACTCGTAGATAAAGCAGTGCGCAGCCTGTAATCACGAGCGGCCACAACAGATACCAGCCCGTCGCACAACACAATGCCGCGACGGCAACGAGCGCAACACGCGCGCAGCGGTGAGGCCAGCTGCCTCGCGGCAACAGACGCAGCGCAGCCGCCGCGCCAAGCGCATACACGGTGACGAACGAACCTGTGGTGAGCAGCACGAGCGGCTTCGGCCCCACACCCGCGATCACCACGACGACCAGCGCAAACGTCGCCAGCCCGGCAATCATGAACAGGCTGCGGCGCGGCACGTCGCCCGCCCGGCTGCCTTGCGCGAGCCATTGCGGCAGCGCGCCGTCGCGGCCCAGCGCGGCGCCGAGTTTCGCAGCACCCGCGAAATATGCGTTCATCGTGCCGAGCGTGAGCAGCAGCGCAGCGATGGCCGCGAGCATGTGCACCTTGCCGCCGAGCCCGCGTGCAAGCAGTTCGGCGAGCGGCGCGCTCGACGTCCCGGCGCCCGGCCCGAGCACCATGACGCTCATCGTCGCAACGCCCATGTACAGCACGCCGACCACGACAACGGCGATGCCTGCCGCCAACGGAAGATCATGCGCGGGGCGGCGAAACTCCGCGGCGAGATGCGTGATGGCTTCCCAACCCGCGAAGCTCCAGACGAGCAGCGCGGCGGCGGGAAACACCGCGAGCCAGCCATGCGGCGCGAACGGCTGCAGATTCGCCATCCGCGCATGGGGCGCCGAAGCGATGACAGCGGCCAGCAGCAATGCAACGAGCAACGCGGCGAGCACCAGTTGCAAGCGGCCCGACACCGTCAGTCCGAGCGCGTTGGCAAGCGTCACGGTCAGCATCAGCGCGGCTGCCGTGCCGATCACGGTCCACTCGCCGCCGCCGAACGCCGCAGCGACATATGCGCCGCCGAACATCGCCGCAGCGGGCGCGCCTGCCGGCACGGCAAAGTAAAAGCACCATCCGACGATGGCCGCGGCACGCGGGCCGAATGCATTGCGCACGTACGTGGATACGCCGCCCGCGTCAGGATAGCGCGCACCGAGCGCGGCGAACGTTGCCGCCAGCGGCGCCGACAACAGCACGAGCGCCAGCCACGCGACGAGCGACGCGGGGCCGGCCGCTTCAGCCGCGAGCGCAGGCAGCGCGATCACGCCCGTGCCGAGCACGGCACCGACGTAGAGCGCCGCGCCTTGCATGACGCTCAGACTGCCATGATGGGTCGGAGCAGTCGTCGACGTGCTCATGCGCGGGCCTCGGCCAATTCTTCTGCGGCGCGCGATTCGAACCGCATTTCGCGCCGATCCACACGCAGCGTGCGCCATTCGGTGACTTCACGCGGACGCACGAGCAGATCGGCGAGCGCCTCGTGATACGCACGCCGGTACGGCCGATGAATCTGCTCGTCGCTCGCCTCTTCGTCGCTTTCCCAGGTTTCGACCAGCAGCAGCCGGCACGCCGAGTCCGGGTCGCGATGCAGCACGGCTTCACGGAACTGCGGCTCGTCGCGCATGGCGTCGAGCATGCCGTTCAGCAGCGTCAGAAACCGTTCGAGCCTGTCGGGCAAGACCTGAAAACGAACTACGTAGGTAACGCGCATATTGCACACCTCAATGGATCTTCGTCTATAACTCACTTTATACTCGTCAATAACTGACAACCTTTGTCATGAATTTGGATGGGCTGAAAAAATGGCAACGAGCCGGCTCGTTTCGATGCTCTTGATGCTGCAGGTCAAAGGACGCGTGACCGCGCAGGCGCTCGCCGACGAGTTCGACGTGTCGATCCGCACGGTCTATCGCGACATCGACCAGTTGAGCGCAGCGGGCGTGCCCGTGTATGCGGACCGCGGGCCGGGTGGCGGCTTTGCGCTGCTCGACGGCTATCGCGCGAAGCTGACGGGCATCACGAAAGCGGAAGCCGAAACGCTGTCCATCGCCGGGCTCACGGGCGCGGCGTCCGATCTCGGTCTGTCCGAACAGCTGCGTGCGGCGCAGTTGAAGCTCGTCACGGCGCTGCCCGATGCCGCGCCCGACACGTCGCGCATCGGTTCGCGGGTGCATATCGATCCCGTCGGCTGGTATCAGCGGCCAACGCCCACGCCGTGGCTGACGATGCTCGCGGGCGCGGTGTGGGAACAGAAGCGCGTCTCAATGCAATACCGCACATGGAACGGCGGCGACGACAGCGAAGGCGTGCGCGTACGCGATCCGCTCGGGCTCGTGCTGAAAGGCGGCGAATGGTATCTGGTCACGCGCGTGCGGACGCAGTTGCGCACGTATCGCGTGTCGAGCATCGTGCAATTGAGCGTGCATGACGAAACGTTCGAACGTCCTGACGGTTTCGATCTGCGCGAGGAATGGACGGCGGCCGTCGCGTCGTTCGAGAAGAGCCTGCTCAGGCATACGGCGCGCCTGCGGCTGTCGCCGGAAGGCATGACGCGTCTGCACCGGCTCGGCGCGGCAGCCGTCGAACAGGCGCAGATCGCGCCGCCTTCGGAACAGGACGGCTGGCAGGAAGTGACCGTGCCCGTCGAACAGTTCGGTTATGCCGCCGAGCAGTTGCTCGGCTTTGCAGGGCATGTCGAAGTGCTCGAGCCGCCGGAATTGCGCGAGCGGCTGTGCGAACTCGGAAAACGGATTGCGGCGTTGAACGCGGGTTAGGCGCGCCCGGGCAAAAAACGCATCAACTCCGATGCGGCCCGACGATCCCCAGCTTCGCAATCCGCCGATACAACGTCGCACGCGACATGCCGAGCGCTTCGGCCGCCGCATTCGGCCGCCAGTGATGCCGCGTGAGCGCATCGACGATCCGCGCGCGTTCGTCGTCGTCGTTGCCCGCGAGCGCAGGCCGTGAGGCCGCTTCATCAGGCGCGAGCAACGCAGCCACATCGGGCGATACGTGCCGCAACTCGACGCGAGTCGCATCGCACACCGCGCATGCATAGCGCAGTACGTTGCGCAGTTGCCGGATATTGCCGGGCCACGCGAAACGCGACAGCCGTTCGGCGAGACGCATATCCAAAGTGAGCACATGTCCCGCGCTTTGCGCTTCCTCGTCGAACACGGCATGCACGACGTCGAGAATATCGGCGCGTTCGCGCAGCGGCGGCATATGCAGCGTCGCGCCGCTCAAGCGGTAATACAGATCTTCGCGGAACGTGCCGTCTTCGACCATGCGGGCGAGATCGCGGTGCGTCGCGCAGATCACGTCGATATCCACGCGCACGGGCGCATCGCCGCCTAGTGGCAGCACTTCGCCTTCGGCCAGCACGCGCAACAGACGCGTTTGCAGATTGAGCGGCATATCGCCGATCTCATCGAGGAACAGCGTGCCGCCGTTCGCCTGTGCAATCTTGCCGCGCGCGCCGCGGCTGCGCGCGCCCGTGAACGCGCCGGGCGCGTAGCCGAACAGTTCGCTTTCGATCAGCGAATCGGGAATCGCGCCGCAATTCACCGCGACGAACGGCTTCGCGCGCCGCGCGCCCGATGCATGCAGCGCCTGCGCGAACACTTCCTTGCCGACGCCCGTTTCGCCGAGAATCAGAATAGGCAGATGCTTGCCCGCGATGCGCAACGCGACGTCCGCATTGCGCGCGATACGCGAGTCGCGGCTGTGCAGGAAGCGGCTGATGGCGTCGAGGTTCGTATCGGCGTGTGCATCGTGAACTGCATTGGGAGAGGACACCACGGAAGCAACCCGCGACGCGCGCTTCAACGGCGCGCGAATGCGCGCATACAACACAGCGCCCGTCGCGCGCAGACGCAGCGGCACGATCGTGTCGCTGCGCGCGACGTCGTGCAGATGCACCGCCGACGTATCGAAGATCTCATCGACGTGACGCGGCCCGCACAGGCCGGCGATGCATTCCTGCGCCTTGCGATTCGACGCGGCGATGTTGCCGCACTCGTCGAACGCGATCAGCACTTCCGGTTGCGCTTCGACGAAGTTGCGGCTGGAGTGGCCGAAGATCATCCAGTGCTGCGCAGTCTGATTGAGGAAGTAGCCGTCCTCGATCAATGCCGCGCTCTGGCGCACCAGTTGAAACACGAGCCGCTGGCTGTCGCGGTTGTCGGGCGACTGCACGGCGGATGCATCGAGCACGCCGATCAGTTCGCCCGTCGGTGCGAAGATGGGCGACGCGCTGCACGTGAGCGTCGTAAACGCCGCGCGAAAGTGATCGGTCTTGTGCACGGTGATGGGCGCGAGGTCCGTCAGCACGCTCGCGATGCCGCATGTGCCTTCTTCGCGCTCGGACCAGCACGAGCCGATATAGAGACCCGCGTGCTTGAAATCGCCGCGCCGCTCGCGGTCGATCCGGTAATCGATCGTGACGCCATGTGCGTCGGTGAGCATCACGCAGTAGTCGGCCATGCGGATCATGTCGTGCAGCCGCGCGAGGCACTGGCCCGACGCGCGCAGGAACGCCTCTTCCTTGCCCTGCACGTCGCGCAGCTCGGCCGACGTCAACACGCGCGGCCCGATCACCGAACCGGGATCGAGCCGGTATTGCTCATACGAACGCTGCCACGACGACACGAGGCGCGACGAATTGGCGGGCGCGGGCAGGCGTCCTTCGATGGCGCCGCGCACGCGGTCGATATGCTGCGTTTGAGAGACGTAGGGCATGGCGGGCTCCCGTCGTTAACGGTCGATTGAACGCGCTGGTCTCTGCGATCGGACCTTCTTGTAGCACATCCCGTCAGCGCAATCACATTGCGTTGCAGCACGCGAGATGCTTGAGACGATCGTCTCAGGCATGTGTGAGACAGCGGTGAGACGTGCATCGTTCGATTGCGCGGGGCACCTGGCCCGCGTCGCAGCGTTGCCCGTGCGGCGCGCGACGCGAAGTGAGTCATGTGCGCTGCGTCATGCGACGGCACGTGCCATTGCAGCCGTGCGTCGCGGCCGCCTCGAACCCTTTGCGCATAAGGCGTTTCGCGCTTTGCGCACGACCGACGAAAGATTGGCATGGCTGTTGCAGTAATGCTTGCCACACGAAGTGGCCTTGCATACGACACGCAAGCCGCTATCGACACACACATATCGGAGACAACCTCAGTGCCATCGCCTATCACCGTCGGCGTGATCGCGAACCCTGCGTCGGGGCGCGACATTCGCCGTCTTACGACGCATGCGTCCGTGTTCCCGACGGCCGAAAAGGCCAACATGGTCGTGCGTCTGATCGCGGGCCTCGGCGCGCTGGGCGTCGATCGCGTGCTGACATTGCGCGATCGCACGGGCGTCGCTTCGCTGCTGCTGCGCGCGCTCGACACGCATGCCGCGACGGGCGCGGCGGAGCGCTGGCCCGAAGTCGAATTCGTCGATCTGCCCATCACCGATTCCGTCGCCGACACCCATACGGGCACGGCTCACATGGTGCGTGAAGGCGTCGAACTGATTGCCGTGCTCGGCGGCGACGGCACGCATCGCGCGGTGGCCGCGCATTGCGGCGGCGTGCCGTTGCTGACGCTGTCCACAGGCACCAACAACGCGTTTCCCGACATGCGCGAGGCCACCGTCGCGGGCATGGCGGGCGCACTGGTGGCGTCGGGCGTCGTGCCGCCCGACGTCGCGCTGACGCGCAACAAGCGGCTCGTCGTGCGCTGCGTCGCGGGCCCGAATCGCGGACGCGAAGAGATCGCGCTCGTCGATGTCTGCGTGAGCCGTCAGCGCTTCGTCGGCGCGCGAGCCGTGTCGGAGCCGTCGGATATCGAGTCGCTCTTTCTCACGTTCGCTGCACCGGACGGCATCGGCCTGTCGTCGATAGGCGGCGCGTGGGCGCCTGTCGAGCGCACGGCGCCGCATGGTTTGCATCTGACCTTCGCGCAGCGCGACGAACACGGCTTCATGAACGACGACGGTGTGCCGATTTACGCGCCGATCGCGCCCGGCCGCATCGATCAGGTGACGATGCGCACCTGCGAGCGTTTCGAGGTCGGCGACTGGCTGCCCATCGACGCGCGGCGGGGCACGCTCGCATTCGACGGCGAACGCGAAATCGAAATCGAGCGCGACGACCGTTACGAAATATCGCTCGACTGGAGCGGCCCGTTGACGGTCGACGTGAGCCGCACGCTGCGTTTCTCCGCATCGCGCCAGTTGATGCGCGAGATGGCGGCTGCGTCGCGAAGCCACGTGCAAGTGCAAGAGAAATAGAGGGAGTTCTTTCAATCAGTCGGAGACCACTCCGCATCCGTTGCAGTCAGGATCGACTTCATCAAGGAGACACACCATGTCTGTTTCGAGTCAGTTGAGCAGGGAGAAACTGCTGGACGCGTACCGCATGATGCGCACCATTCGCGAGTTCGAAGAGCGTTTGCACGTCGAGTTCGCGACGGGCGATATACCGGGCTTCGTGCATCTGTACGCAGGCGAGGAAGCGTCGGCCGTCGGCACGATGCTGCATCTGAACGACAAGGACTATGTGGCGACCACGCACCGCGGCCACGGTCATTGCATCGCGAAGGGCGTCGACGTGCACGGCATGATGGCCGAGATCTACGGCAGGCAGACGGGCGTGTGCAAAGGCAAGGGCGGCTCGATGCACATCGCCGACCTGTCGAAGGGCATGCTCGGCGCGAACGGCATCGTCGGCGCAGGCGGTCCGCTCGTGTGCGGCGCGGCGCTCGCGGCGAAGCTGAAAAAAACGGGCGGCGTGGGCGTGTGCTTCTTCGGCGACGGCGCATCGAACCAGGGCGTGATCTTCGAATCGATGAATCTCGCCAGCGTGTGGCGCCTCCCCGCGATCTTCGTCGCGGAGAACAACGGCTATGCGGAAGCGACGTCGTCGACGTGGTCGGTGTCCTCCGACAACATCGCGGACCGCGCGAGCGGCTTCGGCATGCCGGGCGTGATCGTCGACGGTTTCGATTTTTTCGCGGTGCACGAAGCGTTAGGTGAAGCGATCGAGCGCGCGCGCGGGGGCGGCGGGCCGACGCTGATCGAAGTGAAGCTGTCGCGTTACTTTGGCCATTTCGAAGGCGATGCGCAGACGTATCGCGCGCCGGGCGAAGTGCAGAAGCTGCGTGACGAGAAGGACTGCCTGAAGCGTTTCGAAGAGCGCGTGGTGCGCGCGGAGATGCTGAACACCGACGATCTGCGCAAGATCGATTCCGACGTGAAGGCACTCATCGACGATTCCGTGCTGAAAGCGAAAGCTGCGCCGCTGCCGACGGAAGCCGATCTGCTGACCGACGTGTACGTGTCGTATCCGTAATCGAACGCGATTGTTTTCAGGCAAACAAGGAGACAGACATGGCACGCAAGATCACATTTTCTCAGGCGATCAACGAAGCACTGAGTCAGGAAATGGCGCGCGACGAGAGCGTCATCGTGATGGGCGAAGACAACGCGGGCGGCGCGGGCGCGCCGGGCGAACAGGACGCATGGGGCGGCGTGCTCGGCGTCACGAAAGGGCTTTTTCACAAGTATCCGGGACGCGTGCTCGACACGCCGATCTCGGAGGGCGGCTTCATCGGCGCAGCCGTGGGTGCGGCGGCGGCAGGCATGCGTCCCGTCGCGGAACTGATGTTCATCGACTTCATGGGCGTGTGCTTCGATCAGATCTTCAATCAGGCCGCCAAATTCCGCTATATGTTCGGCGGCAATGCGGTGACGCCCGTCGTCATCCGCACGATGCAGGGCGCGGGTTTGCGCGCGGCTGCGCAGCACTCGCAGATGCTGACGTCGCTGTTCACGCACGTGCCGGGACTGAAGGTGGTGTGCCCGTCGACGCCTTATGACGCGAAGGGCTTGATGATTCAGGCGATCCGCGAAAACGACCCGGTGATTTTCTGCGAGCACAAGCTGCTGTACACGCGCGAAGGCGACGTGCCCGAAGAGCTGTACGCGATTCCGTTCGGCGAAGCGAACGTGGTGCGCGATGGCGACGACGCGACCATCGTCACATATGGACGCATGGTGCACTACGCGACGGACGCCGCCGACCGGCTCGCCAAGGAAGGCATCAAGGCGGAAGTGATCGATCTGCGCACCACGTCACCGCTCGACGAAGACACGATCCTGGAAAGCGTCGAACGCACGGGCCGCATCGTCGTCGTGGACGAAGCGAATCCCCGCTGTTCGGTGGCGACGGATATTGCCGCACTGGTTGCGTCGAAGGCATTCCATTCGCTGAAGGCGCCCGTCGAGCTGGTGACCGCGCCCCATACGCCCACGCCGTTCGCGGGCGTGCTGGAGGATCTCTACATCCCTTCGGCGGACAAGATCGCCGCGGCCGTCAAGCAGACGCGACACTGACACCGCGTTATCACTGCATCAAGCGAGGAACCGAGCAATGTCGATTCACATGATCACAATGCCCAAGTGGGGCCTGTCGATGGAGCAGGGACAGGTGAATGGCTGGTTGAAGTCCGTCGGAGACAAGGTGGCGAAGGGCGATGAAGTGCTCGACGTCGAGAGCGACAAGATCGCGTCGGGTGTCGAGTGCGCGTTCAACGGCACGTTGCGCAGACAGGTTGCGCAGGAGGGCGACACGCTGCCCGTCGGCGCGTTGCTGGGTGTCGTCGCCGATACGGAAGAGGCCGACGCGGACATCGACGCCGCCGTCGAAGCGTTTCAACGCGACTTCGTGCCGCTCGCCGCGGATTCGGCCGATGCCGGGCCGCAGCCCGAGAAAGCGCAGATCGGCGGACGCACGATCCGCTTCCTGAAGATCGGCGAAGGCGGCACGCCTGCTGTGCTGATTCACGGCTTCGGCGGCGATCTGAACAACTGGCTGTTCAATCATGCGGACCTCGCCGCGCATCGCACGGTGTATGCGCTCGATTTGCTGGGGCATGGCGAATCGACGAAAGCCGTCGAGTCGGGCAGCGCCGACGAGCTCGCCGATAACGTGATCGCGTTTCTCGACGATCGCGGCATCGGGCAGGCGCATCTGGTCGGCCATTCGATGGGCAGTCTCGTCGCGATGACGGTGGCGGAGAAAACGCCGCAGCGTGTGGCGTCGCTTTCGCTGATCGCGGGCGCGGGGCTGGGCGACGAGATCAACCGCGAGTACATCGACGGATTCGTGTCGGGCAACAGCCGCAATACGCTGAAGCCGCATCTGACGAAACTGTTCGCCGACGGCTCGCTCGTCACGCGGCAACTCGTGGAGGATATCGTCAAGTACAAGCGGCTCGAAGGCGTGAGCGAGACGTTGCAGAAGATCGCGGCGTCGGCGTTCAAGGACGGCGCGCAGCAGCGCAGCTATCGCGATCGCGTCGACAGGCTGGCGCCGCGGACGCTGGTGATCTGGGGCGAGCTGGACCAGATCATTCCGTCGAGCCATGCGCAGGGTCTGCCCGGCGATATCCGCGTGCATGTGCTGCCAGGCAAGGGGCATATGGTGCAGATGGAGTCGGCCGCCGAGGTGAACCGCCTGCTCAACGATTTCCTGGGAGCGTGACGATGGACGCGGCGCCGCTCGCTTCTTCGAAAGACAGCGTCACTGCGCTCGGTCAGCACGGCTTGCGTTCGCGCGACAAGCTCGCGCGCATTCCCGTGAAGATCGTGCCGCTCGAGCGCGGCGACGCGCTGCCGAAACCGCCATGGCTGCGCGCGCGTCCGATGATGAGCGAGACGGTGGCGGGCATGGCGGCGATACTGCGCGAGCACAAGCTGCATTCGGTGTGCGAGGAAGCGATGTGCCCGAATATCGGCGAGTGCTTTGCACAGCGCACGGCGACCTTCATGATCATGGGCGGCATCTGCACGCGGCGTTGCGCGTTCTGCGACGTCGCGCATGGCAGGCCGCTGCCGCTCGACGATGAAGAGCCTTCCCGGCTCGCCGATGCCGTCGCCGCGTTGGGGTTGCGGTATGTGGTGATCACGTCGGTGGATCGCGACGATCTGCGCGATGGCGGCGCGGCGCATTTCGCGCGCTGCGTGGCGCTGTTGCGCGAGCGTGTGCCGGGAATACGTGTCGAAGTGTTGACGCCGGATTTTCGCGGGCGAGTGGACCGTGCGCTCGATGCGTTATCTGCCGCGTGGCCGGATGTGTTCAACCATAACGTCGAGACGGTGCCATCGCTGTATCGCGCCGCGCGTGCAGGGGCCGACTATTGGGGATCGCTGGCGTTGCTTCGGCAGGTGAAGCAGGGGAACGGTGCTGTCGTCACGAAGTCGGGGCTGATGGTCGGGCTTGGCGAAAGCGACGAAGAACTTCTGCGGACGATGCGCGATATTCGTGCGCATGAGGTCGATGTGCTGACGATCGGGCAGTATCTCGCGCCTTCGCGGTTTCATATGCCTGTCGCGCGGTACGTTTCGCCAGACGTCTTTGCTGCTTTCAGGAAGGAAGGGTTGGAGATGGGATTTCGGGAAGTCGTCGCCGGGCCGCTCGTGCGCTCTTCCTATCATGCGGATGAAACCCTGACGTCAGCCGCGCTTTAACTCTGTGCAACGCGGCTGGCGGCTTCACGGCACACGTGAAGCTCGCCAGCACGCATCATACGCAACAGAAGCAGACTGCTACTGCGCTTAAGGCTTGTATCCGTCCGTCAGCGTATTCATGAACGCGATGATGTCCTTGACCTCATCGTCGGTCATCGCAGGCTTGTCGCCGGGCTTGCGATCGAATGGCGCATCGGCGACGTCGATGTTTGCCACGTACTTCGCCGGAATGTCATCGTACTTTCGCGGCTTGCCCGCGGCATCGAGCGGATAGATCTTCTCCGGATTCGTGTTGCGCAGGTTATAGAAGTCCATCACGTGCTGCAGGTCGTGATACACGCCGTTGTGAAAGAACACATGGCGCGTCGCGACGTTGCGCAGCGTCGGCGTGAGGAACATGCCGCAATATTGCGTCAGCGAAGCCGCGTCAGTACGGAAGGGGCCGCATACGCCCATGTCGTAGAACTTCGGATCCTTGTTGACGGGCAGATCGCGGTTGCGCGGCACGCCGAGCGCTTCGTACTGCGTGTCGGTGAAGAGCGGCGGCAGATGGTCGGCCGTCGGCTTGCTCAGGTGGCAGTCGGCGCAGTTCGCCTTGTCCGGATCGTTGAAGAGGCGCAAGCCGCGCAGTTCCGCTTGCGTGAGACGCGCTTTGCCCTGCAGCCAGTAATCGTACTTGCTCGTGAAGCGATGGAACGACGGGTCTTCGAACTGGTAGCGTCCGACGGCGAACATCGCTTCATCGACGAGCAGGTCGGGCTGCTGGATGATGCGGTCGCCGAACAGCTGCTTGAACTGGTCGAGGTACTTCGCGTTCATCAGCTTGTGCACGACTTCATCCGTGCTCTTGTTGGCCATTTCAACGGGATTGAGCATCGGACCGATCGCCTGGTCCTGCAGCGTGCTGGCGCGGCCGTCCCAGAAGAGGCCGCCCTGCGGTACGAGCGCAGGCGCGGCAGGCGCGACGCCCGCCGACTTCGCCGCGCGTTGCGTGCCGCTTGCCGCCGACGCCAGCTGGTCGAGCGTGAGGGGGGCTGCATCCATGTCGTTCTGATCGGGGCCGATCGAGAACGGCGCCTGGCGATACAGGTACGCAAGCGACGGCGGCGGCCGGTAGCCGGCGTCCGTCATATGCGGACCGCCGAGCTGCACGGACAGATCGTTCGGCGGGCCATACGCATGCTCAGGGCTGTGGCACGACGCGCACGACTGCTTGCCCGACGCCGACAGCGACGGGTCGTTGAAAATCTGCTTGCCGAGCAGGGCGACGGCACTCAGCGGCTGGCTCGGCGGCACGTGCAGCGCGACCGGTTGCGGATTCGCGCCGGTGAAATCTTCGACGATGGTGCCGATCGCGAGCGGCATCCGCTCCGGGTAGATCGCGGCATAAGCGACGAAGGCGACGCAGCCGGCCGCGACGATGGCCGCTGTCCAGCCGAGCACGCGCAGCAGTTGGCGTTTGGCGCTGTTGCGGCGCGAGGCGCTGCCGGCAGGCATCGAGGGCGGCAATGCAGAGTTTGGAGAGCGCATGGCGATGATGGCAAGAAATAGTGCTGAAAAAACGCCGAGCCAGCACGTCGCCGTGCTGGCTCGACCCACTACGAGTTGTCTCGCGCCCTGCCGCCGGGTGCGTCGCGCGGCGTTACCTCGCGCGATGCGAGCGACAGACCAGGGTGCACGTTCCGTCAGTTCGTCGCCGGTGCGGCGGCGAGTTTCGTGCCGAGGTTCGGGTCCAGGAACAGCGTCGGGGTGCTACCCGTGCCGCTCAGATTCAGCATGTTGCGGATGTCGCCAGCCGTCGCATCGAACGAACCGCCGCTGAGACGCTTGCCGCCGAGCCAGTTGTCTTCGATGAACTTGACGACGGACGCCTGCGTAATCGGCGTGTGGTCGACGAAATTCACCTTTGCCCACGGCGAGATCATCAGGAACGGCGTACGCGTACCCGGACCGCAGCGGCCGTTGACTGCGCCGCCGTTGATGCCGAGCGGCTGCGTCGCGCCCGTGCCCGTGCACTGGCCCTGGCCCGAGAGCTGGTCGGCGCCCGTGAAGGTTGCCCCCGCGATCGTCGTGACGAGCGTCGTATCGAACGACGAACTCTTGATCGTCGGCACGGCGTGGTCGTACCAGCCGTCGGAGTCGTCGTAGGCGATCACGATCAGCGTGTTCTTCCAGTCAGGCTGCTGCTGCAGGAAGTTCGTGACCTTCACGACGAAAGCCTGCTCGTCGAGCGGGTTCGAGTTGCCCGGGTGGCCGTCGCCGATAGCGGGTGCCTTCAGGAAGCTGACCGACGGGAAGTTGCCCGCGCGCACAGCCGCGAAGAAGTCATCGCTGTCGTACTGGTGGTGAACGGGCGTCGCCGTGTTGTCGAGCGTCGGCTCCGTGAAGCCGACCATGGCAGTCGAAGTCGGACGCTGATGCGTCGGGTTCGCCGTCGACGGGTAATACTGGAACCACGCGTGGTGCTGGACATAGTCGATCGGCGCGCTGCCGAGCACGTCCGACCACGTTGAGCGCGTGCAGCCCGTGGAGCCGTTGGCGTTGACCGTCTGCAGGTTGAAGCCGCCCATGAAGCCGCCCCACGTGATATTCGCGGCATTCAGCAGATCGCCGATGTTCTTGCCGTTCATCATGCCCGTCGGGCCGCTCGTCGCGGTTTGCGCCGCGGCCGTGCAAACGTCGGTGGTCGGGTCGAGGTCGCCGATCAACGTGAAGCTGCCCTGGCCGTCAGGAATCGCGTTGGCGGTCGTCGTCACGGACGCGTTCTTCGGATTCGGCGTCAACGTCACGCCCTGATTCTGGCCCGAGATCACTGCGATTGCGCCCGGCGTCGACGGGCCGAACGTATCGGTCCACGCGTTGTCGTTCATCGAGAAGTTCTGCGCGAGATTCCAGTACGCGGTCACCGTGTTGCCATCGAAGTAGCCGAGCACCTGTGCCGACGAACCGAACTGGCCCGTGCTGCCCGCGATGATCGAGCTGGCCGACGTGAAGAGCGGGAACGCGTCCATCTTCAGGTTGTCGGCGGCGAGCTGTTCCGGTTGATAGGCGTGGTTCTGGCTCTTCGTGTTCGCCTGCGAGCGGTCGAGGCGGAACGGTTGTGCCGTCGTGGTAGTCAGCGCGGCGCCAAGCGTCGGCGGCGTGGTCGTCTGACCGTTGACCGTGGCGGAAACGATGTTCGGCGACGTCGCCTGCGCGTTGGGGTTGGCGGCGCCCGTCAGGCCGGCTGCCGCGAGCGTGGCGATGTCCGTCTGCGTGCCGGACGCGGCGCTGAACGACGGCTCGCCCGTCACGTTCTTCGCGCTCGGATACGTGGCGAAGTAGTGATCGAACGACACGTTCTCACCGAAGATCACGACAAGGTGCTTGATGGGCGTTGCCGTCTGCAATGCGTCTTGAGCGGATACCGTCGGGGCGGTCGACGTCGTCCTCGAACTGTTATGCGAATTGCTGCCGCATGCTGCGATTGTTAACAGCGCAGCAACAGATATCGCAGTGGGTAATATTGTTTTGTAAAACATTTTGTTGAGGGCTCCAGATTGCCGCTCAGCGCTCCAAGGCCGTTACGCGTGGAGTTGCTGGGTTCTTGTAGGTTGAATTGCAAGCTCACTGCTAGATGGGTGTAACGCAACGGGATTGAATCATTCTCATATTGCGTAACGGAGAAATATTCCTTACCGACTTATTACATACATATGCATTACGTTTGCTTTCGTTTTTGTTGCTGACGTGATGGTGCATAGCGCGGGTAGCAGAGCGCGATGAGCCCGTGCTCTAGCGATCCATTTCGCGATTCGTGCGGCGTGTGTGGCTTTTCTCTGTTCCGGATGGCATTGGACCAAGGTCCAATATCGGGCGGCGTGCGTGAGCGATATGCTTGGTTTGATGTATTGCTATTCGCTTCGTGTGCAGTTCGCGAAATGGAGGAACGTGATGCGCGTGCACCTCGCTCTTATCGTCTTGCCTATTCTGGCTGCAGGCTGCAATACACCGCCTATTCCTCCGGGCAAACCTATCGATATACCCACGGCACTGCAGCAGGTCATGGTCGGGCTGTGCAATTTCAAAAAGGAAGAGGCCGCGCGTCGTCACGACTGGGGCGCTTCTATCGAATCGATTACCGTCGAACTCGACTTGACCGTGGACGGTGCGAGAAATCCCCCTGTCGCGGTGGCACCCGATATTCAGTTCATCCCCACTGTCAGTTACGGACAGATCATCACGGCCAACAGGGGAAGCAGGCTCGCTGTCACGATCAAGAGTTCTGGCGGTGGTGGTTCATCGGGTGAGTGCGATATGTCTAGTACTCCGAAATAATCGTCATATGGTTTCATTGACCTGGCGATGAGTTGACTCGGAACTGATCGCTGTGCATTGCTGCGAGCATCAAACAGGCGGGTTTGCCGTGAGGAAGGTAGTAGGCGTCGTGTTGCCCGTGCCGTCCTTTGCACGGCCCCCTTGCCTGTCCGTCTCGCTTTCCTCGCGAAACACGTCTCGAGTGCAACGGGCGCTTTCGTCTGCGCAAATCACTGCCCAAAAAATATTTTCACTTTTCGCTTGACGGCCCCCTAGAGCTTCCGCATAATTCGGCCTCTCCAAACGACGGAGACGCAAGAAAGCAGCAGGAAACAGCAGCTTTTTAGCGAATGTTCTTTAAAAACTAACAGCCGATAAGTGTGGGTGCTCGATGGCGGCGCACGGCGATCTTCGGATTGCTGAGATAGCGAAAGTAATCGAGTCTCACACAGAAAGAAATTGAGGAAGGTTTGATGGAGCCGAGAGGCTCGGTCGAATCATCTGTCAGTGATTTTGAGTGAGCGACCGGGTTCGAAAGAGCCCGAACAACAGTAACAGGTTTGAACTGAAGAGTTTGATCCTGGCTCAGATTGAACGCTGGCGGCATGCCTTACACATGCAAGTCGGACGGCAGCACGGGGGCAACCCTGGTGGCGAGTGGCGAACGGGTGAGTAATACATCGGAACGTGTCCTGGAGTGGGGGATAGCCCGGCGAAAGCCGGATTAATACCGCATACGCTCTGTGGAGGAAAGCGGGGGATCTTCGGACCTCGCGCTCAAGGGGCGGCCGATGGCAGATTAGCTAGTTGGTGGGGTAAAGGCCTACCAAGGCGACGATCTGTAGCTGGTCTGAGAGGACGACCAGCCACACTGGGACTGAGACACGGCCCAGACTCCTACGGGAGGCAGCAGTGGGGAATTTTGGACAATGGGGGCAACCCTGATCCAGCAATGCCGCGTGTGTGAAGAAGGCCTTCGGGTTGTAAAGCACTTTTGTCCGGAAAGAAAACCATCGCCCTAATATGGTGGTGGGATGACGGTACCGGAAGAATAAGCACCGGCTAACTACGTGCCAGCAGCCGCGGTAATACGTAGGGTGCGAGCGTTAATCGGAATTACTGGGCGTAAAGCGTGCGCAGGCGGTTCGCTAAGACCGATGTGAAATCCCCGGGCTTAACCTGGGAACTGCATTGGTGACTGGCGGGCTAGAGTATGGCAGAGGGGGTAGAATTCCACGTGTAGCAGTGAAATGCGTAGAGATGTGGAGGAATACCGATGGCGAAGGCAGCCCCCTGGGCCAATACTGACGCTCATGCACGAAAGCGTGGGGAGCAAACAGGATTAGATACCCTGGTAGTCCACGCCCTAAACGATGTCAACTAGTTGTCGGGTCTTCATTGACTTGGTAACGTAGCTAACGCGTGAAGTTGACCGCCTGGGGAGTACGGTCGCAAGATTAAAACTCAAAGGAATTGACGGGGACCCGCACAAGCGGTGGATGATGTGGATTAATTCGATGCAACGCGAAAAACCTTACCTACCCTTGACATGTACGGAATCCTGCTGAGAGGTGGGAGTGCCCGAAAGGGAGCCGTAACACAGGTGCTGCATGGCTGTCGTCAGCTCGTGTCGTGAGATGTTGGGTTAAGTCCCGCAACGAGCGCAACCCTTGTCCCTAGTTGCTACGCAAGAGCACTCTAGGGAGACTGCCGGTGACAAACCGGAGGAAGGTGGGGATGACGTCAAGTCCTCATGGCCCTTATGGGTAGGGCTTCACACGTCATACAATGGTCGGAACAGAGGGTTGCCAAGCCGCGAGGTGGAGCCAATCCCAGAAAACCGATCGTAGTCCGGATCGCAGTCTGCAACTCGACTGCGTGAAGCTGGAATCGCTAGTAATCGCGGATCAGCATGCCGCGGTGAATACGTTCCCGGGTCTTGTACACACCGCCCGTCACACCATGGGAGTGGGTTTTACCAGAAGTGGCTAGTCTAACCGCAAGGAGGACGGTCACCACGGTAGGATTCATGACTGGGGTGAAGTCGTAACAAGGTAGCCGTATCGGAAGGTGCGGCTGGATCACCTCCTTTCCAGAGCTAGCGTTTCAAAGTTGAGCGCTCACACTTGTCGGCTGTTGTTTGAAGACAGGCTCAGGGGTCTGTAGCTCAGTCGGTTAGAGCACCGTCTTGATAAGGCGGGGGTCGATGGTTCGAATCCATCCAGACCCACCATTGCCTTGTCTGGTGTGGTTGGCTCGATCACTGGCTGGACGTCCTCTGTGCGCTGTATGACTGGGGGATTAGCTCAGCTGGGAGAGCACCTGCTTTGCAAGCAGGGGGTCGTCGGTTCGATCCCGTCATCCTCCACCAATTCCCAATGCACAGTGGTCTGCATGAAGCAGAAGACTTCGCATTGGCAATTGAGCCAGTCAGATGCGGTATTGCAGTTAGATATCGGCTGTCGTTCTTTAACAATCAGGAAGAAGTAGTAAAGAGATTCACGAAAGTGTACTTAGAGATGGGTACATGAGTAGGTGAATCAGGGTTGTGATTGTATCGATGTATTTTAAGGGTTGTCGAAAGACAGCCTTGGAATACGGCACAACGCGAATACTCAGCCTGTAGCGAGTGGTTCCCGGCGTGGTAACACGCAAGAGACACACCCGTTATAGGGTCAAGCGAACAAGTGCATGTGGTGGATGCCTTGGCGATCACAGGCGATGAAGGACGCGGTAGCCTGCGAAAAGCGGTGGGGAGCTGGCAAACGAGCTTTGATCCACCGATATCCGAATGGGGAAACCCGGCCCGTATGGGTCACCCGCAGCTGAATACATAGGCTGCGTGGAGCGAACGCGGTGAACTGAAACATCTAAGTAACCGCAGGAAAAGAAATCAACCGAGATTCCCAAAGTAGTGGCGAGCGAAATGGGACCAGCCTGTACTCTTTATTTGTGGTGTTAGCCAAACGCTCTGGAAAGTGCGGCCATAGTGGGTGATAGCCCCGTAGGCGAAAACATCATGAAAGAACTAGGTGTACGACAAGTAGGGCGGGACACGTGAAATCCTGTCTGAAGATGGGGGGACCATCCTCCAAGGCTAAATACTCGTGATCGACCGATAGTGAACCAGTACCGTGAGGGAAAGGCGAAAAGAACCCCGGGAGGGGAGTGAAACAGATCCTGAAACCGCATGCATACAAACAGTCGGAGCCTCGCAAGGGGTGACGGCGTACCTTTTGTATAATGGGTCAGCGACTTACATTCAGTGGCGAGCTTAACCGATTAGGGCAGGCGTAGCGAAAGCGAGTCCGAACAGGGCGATTCAGTCGCTGGGTGTAGACCCGAAACCAGGTGATCTATCCATGGCCAGGATGAAGGTGCGGTAACACGTACTGGAGGTCCGAACCCACTAACGTTGAAAAGTTAGGGGATGAGCTGTGGATAGGGGTGAAAGGCTAAACAAACCTGGAAATAGCTGGTTCTCTCCGAAAACTATTTAGGTAGTGCCTCGTGTATCACCTTCGGGGGTAGAGCACTGTCATGGTTGAAGGGTCCATTGCGGATTACTTCGCCATAGCAAACTCCGAATACCGAAGAGTGCAATCACGGGAGACAGACATCGGGTGCTAACGTCCGGTGTCAAGAGGGAAACAACCCAGACCGCCAGCTAAGGTCCCCAAATATGGCTAAGTGGGAAACGAAGTGGGAAGGCTAAAACAGTCAGGAGGTTGGCTTAGAAGCAGCCACCCTTTAAAGAAAGCGTAATAGCTCACTGATCGAGTCGTCCTGCGCGGAAGATGTAACGGGGCTAAGCCATATACCGAAGCTGCGGATGCGTGCTTTGCACGCATGGTAGGAGAGCGTTCCGTAAGCCTGCGAAGGTGCGTTGAAAAGCGTGCTGGAGGTATCGGAAGTGCGAATGCTGACATGAGTAGCGATAAAGGGGGTGAAAGGCCCCCTCGCCGTAAGCCCAAGGTTTCCTACGCAACGTTCATCGGCGTAGGGTGAGTCGGCCCCTAAGGCGAGGCAGAAATGCGTAGCTGATGGGAAGCAGGTCAATATTCCTGCACCAGTGTGAAATGCGATGGGGGACGGATCGCGGAAGGTTGTCCGGGTGTTGGAAGTCCCGGTCGCTGCGTTGGAGAAGGTGCTCTGGCAAATCCGGGCACGGGATTCAAGGGCGTGGCGCGAGCTTCTTCGGAAGCGAAGCAATCGGAAGGGGTTCCAGGAAAAGCCTCTAAGCTTCAGTTTCACATTGACCGTACCGCAAACCGACACAGGTGGGCGAGATGAGTATTCTAAGGCGCTTGAGAGAACTCGGGAGAAGGAACTCGGCAAATTGGTACCGTAACTTCGGGATAAGGTACGCCCCTGTAGCTTGACGCCCCTGCGGGCGAAGGGTGAAGGGGTTGCAATAAACTGGTGGCTGCGACTGTTTAATAAAAACACAGCACTCTGCAAACACGAAAGTGGACGTATAGGGTGTGACGCCTGCCCGGTGCCGGAAGATTAAATGATGGGGTGCAAGCTCTTGATTGAAGTCCCGGTAAACGGCGGCCGTAACTATAACGGTCCTAAGGTAGCGAAATTCCTTGTCGGGTAAGTTCCGACCTGCACGAATGGCGTAACGATGGCCACACTGTCTCCTCCCGAGACTCAGCGAAGTTGAAGTGTTTGTGATGATGCAATCTCCCCGCGGCTAGACGGAAAGACCCCATGAACCTTTACTGTAGCTTTGCATTGGACTTTGAACCGATCTGTGTAGGATAGGTGGGAGGCTATGAAGCGTGAACGCCAGTTTGCGTGGAGCCGTCCTTGAAATACCACCCTGGTTTGTTTGAGGTTCTAACCTTGGCCCGTGATCCGGGTCGGGGACAGTGCATGGTGGGCAGTTTGACTGGGGCGGTCTCCTCCCAAAGTGTAACGGAGGAGTACGAAGGTACGCTAGGTACGGTCGGAAATCGTGCTGATAGTGCAATGGCATAAGCGTGCTTAACTGCGAGACCGACAAGTCGAGCAGGTGCGAAAGCAGGTCATAGTGATCCGGTGGTTCTGTATGGAAGGGCCATCGCTCAACGGATAAAAGGTACTCTGGGGATAACAGGCTGATACCGCCCAAGAGTTCATATCGACGGCGGTGTTTGGCACCTCGATGTCGGCTCATCTCATCCTGGGGCTGTAGCCGGTCCCAAGGGTATGGCTGTTCGCCATTTAAAGAGGTACGTGAGCTGGGTTTAAAACGTCGTGAGACAGTTTGGTCCCTATCTGCCGTGGGCGCTGGATATTTGAAGGGGGCTGCTCCTAGTACGAGAGGACCGGAGTGGACGAACCTCTGGTGTACCGGTTGTCACGCCAGTGGCATCGCCGGGTAGCTATGTTCGGAAGAGATAACCGCTGAAAGCATCTAAGCGGGAAACTCGCCTTAAGATGAGATATCCCCGGGGCTTCGAGCCCCTTGAAGGGTCGTTCAAGACCAGGACGTTGATAGGTCAGGTGTGGAAGCGCAGTAATGCGTTAAGCTAACTGATACTAATTGCCCGTAAGGCTTGATCCTATAACAGGTGTGTTTCGTGTCGATGATCGTTAGTGCTTCAGCACTGACGGGCATCCCACCCCCGAAGGGGGCACGGAATGCAGGATGTTTGAGTGATCGATGTTGTGCCACAAACAACACACCCCGCTTTACACTTCTTCCAGATTGGCTGTGGCGCCAGGTTCACCCGAACCCGCCGCGACGCAGCAACCCGTCATGCCTGATGACCATAGCGAGTCGGTACCACCCCTTCCCATCCCGAACAGGACCGTGAAACGACTCCACGCCGATGATAGTGCGGATTGCCCGTGTGAAAGTAGGTAATCGTCAGGCTCCTTACCCAGTCCAAGACCCCGCCCTTAAAAGCGGGGTCTTGGCGTTTGTGCTTCACTATTTGTACCGGCACAAATTCCACTGTGCCGGAACCGCGTCAGGCAACGACAACCGTAAACTCAATCCCCGATTCAAAATTCAGCGTCGTGCTGGAGAAGCGCGGATTGCCGTCGAGATATTGCTTGTATGGCCGCACGGCATCCTCGGCCGTGTACATGTTGTCCGCGAGCACGATCGTTCCGGGCCGCAGCAGGTGTTCAATCCGCTTGAACAGATTCAGATACGTGTTGGCCCATACGTCGATAAACACCATGTCGAACGTACCGTCCAGTCTGGAAACGGTCTGGAACACGTCGCCTTCACGAAGATCGACATGGGTGTCCACACCCGCCGCCCGGACATGCGCGCGAAGCCGTGCGCACTTCTCAGTGTCCAGTTCCGTCGCGATGACCGTGCCGCTGCCCAAGGTTCGAAGCGCATCCGCGAAATAAAGCGTGGAGACGCCGCACGAACTGCCCAATTCGAGAATGCGAGAAGGCTTGTGCGACAGCACCATGTTGCGCAAGAACCGTCCGGTTTCCGCAGACACAGCCAACGACATGGCCGTGCCCTGCGAGGACTCGAAATCTTCCGTGGACAAGCCGAGCGTCTCGAGAAACCGTCCGCGCAGCCGCGGTGCGAGCGTGTCGTATTCGTCCGCAAGCGTCAGAAGCTCCTCGCTCGATCCATGAAACTGCGCGCGCACGCGGGCCATGACTTCCGTCTGGCTTTGTTCGTGTAGCCGCCGCAGCAGCACTGTGGCAGTAGACGTCACCCGTTCCTCCTGATCGTTGTTTCGAGACGTTGCATAAGCGTCTTACTCACCCGACCGCGTTCGCCACGCCGCCTGGAAGCGTTCGCGTTCTTCAGGCGTCATCGCCTCCCACTTGCGCCAGTGCCGCCGCGCGCGCCAGCCGCCGTGTCCACGGAATCCGCCAAACAGGATGCGGCTCAGAACCAGCAAGCCGAGTGCGTGCGCGAAATCGATCGCACGCGCACCGACGAATAGCGCCGGCATCACCCAGTTCCAGAGCGTCATGACGGCCCAGCCGAGCACGCCAATTCCGACCAGCACGAGCAGCACTTTCCCGACACATCGAATTCGAAATTTCATTCATTCACCTCTTCAAGTATCCAGTTCGTCATAAACGGCCTGCAACCTTGCGCGCAGATGCAAGACCGCATAGCGTTTGCGTGCGAGCAGCGTATTGACCGCGACGCCGCTTTCCGCGGCCATGTCCTTGAAGCTCCGCCCCTCGAGTTCGTGCGCGACGAATACATCGCGCTGATTCGTCGGCAACTCGTCGAGTGCTTCCTGCAATGCCTTGAGCAAAACAGCGCGGGCGTAGAGCGCCTCGGGTCCCGCATCGTGTGCGGGCAATGCAAGGTCGAGCCGATACTCGTCGTCAGCGCTGTCCTCATCCACGGACAGATCCGTCAACGGCTGTTCCTTCTTCTTCCGGTAACGGTCGACGATGCGATTGCGCGCAGCACGGAACAACCAGGCGCTCGCCTGTTCGATGGGAGCGGGCAGGCGATAGGCCTGCACGAATTCATGGAAGACATCCTGCAGGACGTCTTCTGCATCGTTGGGATCGCGGATGCGGCGCCTGATGAAATTGACGAGCCGGGAGCGTTCACGCACCACGGCTGCCGTGATGTCGTTGTCGCGATCGTCGTTCATCGTGTCCGAGGAGGGTGACGGTTCCATGAGGCTGAAGACGTTTCAGAAGCGCGAATATTGTGGTCGGCTTTAAAAATATTCCGTGTCCTGCAGACGGCCCACGCTATCTCGGCCGCACGGTGCCCTGGTAGCCGGATCGCGAACACTGGCCTGTAGACGACGCTCATTTTCCGCTCATTGAGCGCGAGCAGACTGCATGCATCTCTCGAAGGAGGTGCAGTCATGAAAACCCCTGAAACCGCTGTATTCCGCTCGTACGTCGATGTCCTGCTCGATCGGCTGGAACAGCACGCCGATCGCGCGATGCTGCGCTATCTCGACGGTGACGTCACGGGTCGCGCATTGCGCGCGTCGATCTATCGACACGCCCGCGCGCTTGCGATGCTCGGCATCAAACGCGGCTCGCTCGTGGCGCAGTTCGCGCCGAATTGTCCCGATGCGCTCGCCATTCGCTACGCGGCAAATCTGCTCGGTGCAGCGACGACGTTCCTGCCCGCGATTGCATCGGCGGAAACTCGCGCGGTGTATGTCGCCCGCATTCGACCGACGCTGCTGGTCGCGTTCGCGCAGACAGCGCATCTCGTGCCCGACGCAATCGACGCGCGTGTCGTCTATGTCGGCACCGGTGATCGTTCGCGCCTGGATCACCTCGCGCGCATGCAGCCCGATCTGCCCGTCGAAAGCGGCGCGCAGCCCGACGATCTCGCGGTGATCGTTGCCTCGGGCGGCTCGACTGGCGTGCCGAAAGCGAGCCGGCGCAGCTTCGCCGCGTACGCGACGCTGGTGAGCGCGCCGAGTCCCGCGGACCGTCGACAGCTCGTCAACGGCGCGCTGGCCTATCTGTCGCAAGTGCTCGTCGACAACACGCTTCTGGGCGGCGGCACGGTCGTGCTGAAGCCGCGCTACGATCCCGCCGACACGCTCGCAACGATCGAAGCCGAACGCATTACCGACCTGCTGCTCGTCGAACCGCAGCTGTTCGAAACAATGGATCATCGCGACGCTGGCCGGCGCGATCTGTCTTCGCTGCGCGCGATCGTGCATATGGGCGGATCGGCGCCCGCCATCTTGCGGCGTCGCGCAATCGCGCGCTTCGGCCCGGTGCTCACGCACATGTATGGCGCGAGCGAGGCGGGGCTCGTGAGCGTGCTGACGCCATCGGACTATCTGTCGGATCCTCGCACGCTTGAGAGTGCGGGCGGACGCATCCGGCCCGGCGTCGAAGTACGCATACGCCATGCAGACGGAAGGCTTGCGCGTGACGGAGAGCCGGGCGGTATCGAAGTGAAGTCGGCGGCCGTGGCGCAGGGCTATCGGCATCAGCCTTCAGAGGCCGCGCGCAAGTTTCGCGACGGATGGTGCGTGACGGGCGATGTGGGCTTCATCGACGCAAAGGGTTATCTGCAGGTGCTCGGCCGCGCGGCCGATGTCGCGGAAACCGATGGCGTCGTGATCGCTCCGGCGCAGATCGAGGCGCCGCTGTGCGCCTTGCCGCAGGTCCGCTACGCGGTCGCTATCGCGACGGGCGACAGCGCCTGCGGATTCGGATGGAACGTCGTGGCGACGCCGTGGCCGCGCCAACGGATCGATATCGAACAGTGCATGCGCGCGATCGAAGCGGCGTGCGGCGCGCAGGTCGCACGGGCAGTCCGGCTGATCGCCGCGCAGCGTGTGCCGCTCACCGAGCAGGGCAAGGTGGACGGCGCTGCAATCGGGCAGATGTGCGAGGCACGCCTGAACGCAACGGACAGCGCATCAAATACGGGAAATGCGCAGCCGGCTTCCGAGCGGCTCTACGGCGGCATCCGCACCGTGACACTCCCAGGACGGCAGCATCTCGTGCTTTAGAAAATCTAAATCATCCGGCACTGGCAGGCCACTATTCTTCGCTTTTTTGTGTTCCTATGCTTGACCCGTAATCGACGAACGGGCCGCGCATCCGTTCCTTTTCTAACCGTCGCCGTGGCGACGTACCCAGACGGGAATGCTCATGAAGAAGACGCTGGTTTGCCTCGCGCTATTGTGCGCAGCGCTGTCCTCCCACGCCAGGGAATTGACCGAACTTCGCTTCGGCGTCGATCCAACCTATGCGCCGTTCGAATCGAAGGCGCCGGACGGCAAGCTCGTCGGCTTCGAGATCGATCTCGGCAACGAAATCTGCCGGCGTCTGCACACGAAATGCGTGTGGGTCGAAACGGCGTTCGACGGCATCATTCCCGCTTTGCAGGGACGCAAGTTCGACGCGATTCTGTCCGCGATGTCAGTCACGCCGAAACGCGAGACCCAGGTCGCATTCTCGACACCGTTGTTCAACACGCCGAGCAGTCTGATCGGGCGAACAGGCGCGGCCATTCTGCCCGCTGTTGATTCTCTGAAGGGCAAGAACATCGGCGTTGCGCAAGGCTCGACCCAGGAAGCGTACGCGAAAGCGTACTGGGCGCCTGCGGGCGTCAACGTGGTCTCCTATGGCAATCAGGAACTGGTCTACACCGATCTGCGCGCGGGCCGGCTCGACGCGACCTTGACCGATATGATTTCCGGCAGCGAGGGTTTCTTGAAGACGCCGCAGGGCAAGGGCTATGGGTTTCTCGGCTCGCCCGTCAATGATCCGAAGACGCTCGGCAAAGGCGCGGCCATCGGTTTGCGCAAGGACGATGCCGAACTGCGCACGCTGATCAATCAGGCGATCGGTGAGATGATCAAGGACGGCACGTATCAGAAGATCGAGCGACGCTACTTCGATTTCGACGTGCTGAACGGCTGATCTCGCGAACCGCGCGTCGTCACATCATGTTGCCTCATCACGGAGAACCCATGCCAGAAGACTTCGCTACGCGCATCGAACGCGCGGTAACGCCGCAGCGGATCGCCGATTTTCGGCGCGACGGCGCGGTGTGCATCCGCGGCATTTTCACGGACGATGAAATCGCGCTGCTGCGCGAAGGCATCGAGCGCAATCTCGCGCAGCCGAGTCCGCGCGCGAAAGTGGCGAGCCATCCCGACGATCCGGGCTGGTTCTTCGAAGACTTCTGCAACTGGCAGGAGAACGATGCGTATCGGCGCTTCATCGGCGAGTCGGCGGCGCCTGCTGCGGCGGCTGCGCTGATGGGCGGCGAGACGGTGCGGCTCTATCACGACCATCTGCTCGTCAAGGAACCGAATACGCGGCAGCGCACGCCGTGGCATCAGGACCAGCCGTACTACAACATCGCCGGCTCGCAGAACATCAGCATGTGGATTCCCGTCGATCCCGTCGCGCGCGAGTCGACGCTCGAATTCGTCGCGGGCTCGCATCTCGGCCCATGGCTGATGCCGCGCACGTTCATGGACAACGAAGCGAAGTGGTTCCCGGAAGGCAGTCTGGCCGACCTGCCCGATATCGAAGCGGATCGCGCCGCGTATCCGATCGTCGGCTGGGCGCTAGAACCCGGCGACATGGTGTGCTTCAACATGCTGACCTTGCATGCGTCGGGTGGCGTGAGCGGCAACACGCGGCGCCGTGCGTTCTCGATCCGCTTTATCGGCGACGACATTCGCCATGCGCCGCGGCGCTGGCGTACGTCACCCGACTTTCCGGGCCTCGATGCCGGGTTGCCCGAAGGTGCGCCGATGGTTCATCCGCTATTCCCCTTGCTCTGGCACGCCGGGTAATTCACGCGATCACGCTCAGCATCGAGTCGTTGAGCTGCTGCTGTTCCTTGCCGCGTGTCACGAGCCAGCGATGAAAGCTGCGGCAATGCGGCCTGTCGAACGCATTCGGCTTCCATGTGAGGAAGTACGGCCACGGCAACGACAGGCCCAGCGCGAACGGCATCGCGAGGCGGCCCGCGGCGAGATCGTCGCAGACCATCGAGCTTTGCGCGAGCACGAAGCCATAGCCGTCGATGGCCGCCTGAATCGCGACGCTCGACAGCGAGAACACCTGACGGTTCTCGTCGAGCGCGCTGCAATCCACGTCGTTAGCGATCAGCCACTCGCGCCATGAAGGCGGCGACGCGAATTTCGGCCGCCAGTCCACCGAAATCAGCGGATAGCGGAGCAGCGCGGCGGGCGTTGCGAGCGGCGCGTCTGCAAGCAGGTGCGGACTGCACACGGGCACCACGCAATCGCGAAACAGCTCGACGGAATTCTCGACGTTGGCGATGCGTTCGCCGTAGCTGATGCGAAAGTCGATGTCGTAGCCATCCGGCGATGGCTCCGTATGCGTGCCGTCGAGATATACGCTCAGCCCGGCATGCTGACTCTGCCATTCGAGCATGCGTGGCGCGAGCCACTTCGAAAGCAGCGAAGGCAATGCGCTGACGCTGAGGTTGCGCATGTTCTTCGCACGTTCGATTTCCGCGTGCGCGACGCGCAGGCCTTCGAACGCCGCGGCGCAGCTTTCGTGGTACTGGCGCCCGATCGCCGTCAGCCGCAGGCGCTTGCCGTCCTTTTCCGTGAGGTGCAGGCCGAGCGTGTCTTCGAGCAGCTTGATCTGCTGACTCACCGCGCCTGCGGAAATACCGAGCCGGCGTGCCGCTTCCGTGACGCCGCCGCACCGGCCGACTGCTTCGAAGACCTGCAGCGCGCGCAAGGGAGGAAAGCTGTTCGTCGTCATCGTTAGGTGGGGAAGGGTTCGACGATTTAGAAACTCTAAACGAACCACTAGAGTTTGACATCTGTTCTTTTGTGTTTTGGCTTTTTATCCTGTGCTGCAAATTGGATGCGTGTGACAGCCTCTTTGCCGCTCACGCACGAAATGAAAGACGAAGCGGAACAACGGAGGCAGTGCAATGTTTCTGAGGAATGCATGGTACGTCGCAGCATGGGACGCAGAAGTCACGCACGCGCTGACGTCCGTGACGATTCTGGGCGAACCTGTCGTGTTGTATCGCCGTGAAGACGGCACGCCTGTTGCGCTCGAAGATGCGTGTCCGCATCGCAAGCTGCCGCTGTCGATGGGACGTCTGATCGGCGATCACGTCGAATGCGGCTATCACGGTCTCACGTTCGACTGCGAAGGCGCCTGCGTGCGCGCGCCCGGCAGTCCGCGGATTCCGCCCGGCGCGAAAGTGCGCAGCTATCCGCTGTCCGAGCGCTATGGCTTGCTCTGGATCTGGATGGGCAACGCCGAAGAAGCGGACCCGTCGACGATCGTGCAGATCGACGAGTGGGGCGATCCCGCATGGGGCGTGAATCGCGGCGATGCGATGACGGTCGCCTGTCACTACCTGTACGTCACGGACAATCTGCTCGATCCGTCGCATGTCGCGTGGGTGCATCCGTCGTCGTTCGGCAATGCCGCATGCGAAGCCGAGCCGCTGAAGACGGAAGTCGCTGCGAATGGCGTCACTGTTTCGCGCTGGATGCGTGACGTGGACGTCGCGCCGTTCTATGCGCAGTTCGTTCGCTTCGAAGGGCGCTGCGACCGCAAGCAGCATTACGAAGTGCGCTTCCCGTCGCACGCGATCATCAAGGCGATTTTCACGCCTGCGGGAACGGGCGGCGATGACGCGCTGCTTCATCCCGATGTGTTCCTGATGAACTCGTATAACTTCATGACCCCCGTCGACGAATCGAATACGCGCTACTACTGGTTTCAGACGCGCAATTTCGCCCCGGATGACGAGCAGGTGTCGCGTCAGTTCGACGCGGATGTGCGTCACGCATTCGAAGAGGACCGCGTCGTGTTGACGGCCGTTCACGCAGGCATGAAGAACGCGCGCACGCCGAACATCGATCTTGCGATCGATGCGGGGCCGCTGCGTTTCCGTCGCGCGCTTGCGCAGATGATCGAGCGCGAAACGCACGCGTCTGCCGCAACTGCGCCTGTGTATGTGGTCAGCCGGCAGCGCGCGGAGCATTGACGTGAACGCGGTGGCAGAGCGGGCAGAACGAAGCGCGGCGCCGGCCTTCAGACGCTATCGCGTGAACGGGCGCAAGCAGGAAAGCGCGTCGATCGTTTCATTCGAACTCGTGCCCGCCGATGGCGACGCGCCGCAACCGTTTCTCGCAGGACAGTTCGTCACGCTGCGTCTGCCGCTGTCGCCGGGAGAGAAGCTGTTGCGCACCTATAGTTTGTCGGGCGACCCAGCCGACGCGACGCGTTGGCGCATCTCCGTCAAGCGCGAGCCCGCACGCGACGATGTACCTGCGGGACGAGGATCGTCGTATCTGCACGAGCATGTCCAGGTCGGCGACGAGCTGGAACTGGCCGGTCCGTCGGGCGCTTTCGTGTGCGGCGGCGACACGGCGCGGCCTGTCGTGCTGATGAGCGGCGGCGTCGGGCTGACGCCGCTCGTCAGCATGCTGCATAGGCTGCGCGCGATGGACGGCGCGCGCCGCGTGCACTTCATTCACGCGTGCGAAAACGGCGCTGTGCATGCGTTTCGCCGCGAAGTGGAAGCGGTAGCGGCCGCGCATCCGAACGTGCTCGCGCACTTCTGCTATCGGCAGCCCTCGGTGGAAGACCGGCTCGCCGGGCATTTCCACAGCGAAGGCCTGCTAACGCGCGAGACATTGCAGAGCCTGTTGCCGCTCGACGACTACGAGGTCTATCTATGCGGGCCGCCCGCATTCATGCAGGCGAACTGGCGCTTGCTGCGCAGTCTCGGCGTCGCGCGCGAACGCATCCACTATGAGTTCTTCGGTCCCGCGACGGTGCTCGAACAGGACATCGACGTGCCCGCGCCCGTGCGTCGCATCGATGCGGCTGCAACGGACACAACGACAGTCCGCTTCAGTCCGCAAGGCGAGCCTGTCGCATGGGATTCTGCCTGCGCATCGCTGCTGGAATTCGCCGAGCAACATGGCTACGAGCCGGCTTTCAGTTGCCGCATTGGTATCTGCAATACGTGTGTGACGCGCCTTGTCGACGGTGAAGTGGCATACACGGAAACGCCGCTCGAACCGCCCGCGGAAGGAACGGTCTTGCTATGCTGCGCGAAGCCGTCAGGGAGCGTAACGTTGGCGCTATCCGATGACGCAGACATGTTTGATTGATCCGAGGACTTCATGAAGATCGGCTTTCCCGTCGAACCCGGTTTCGACACGCTACGCAATCAATTCCTGCACGCGGCACAAGCGACGGGCGCAAGCCTCACGACTTACGCGCATCCGCTGAAAGGGCCGAAAGGCGAGGCGCTCGCGACAGACGTCGCGTGGCTCGGCAACCCCGACGCGCGCCGCGTGCTGATGACGCTGTCGGGCACACATGGCGTCGAAGGCTATTACGGTTCGACGTGCCAGACGCGCTGGCTGCATGAACTGGCGGCGCAAAAGCTTCCCGACGACGTCGCCGTGCTGATGATCCATCTGATCAATCCGTGGGGCACGGCGTGGGTCCGGCGCGTGAACGAAGACAACGTCGATCTGAATCGCAACTACGTCGACTTCGACGCGCCGCTCCCCAACAATGCGCGCTACGAAGAACTGCACGAAATCTACACGTGCCGCGATATCGACGGGCCGCAACGGCAGCACGCCGATGCGCTGCTGGCGCAGCAGATCGAGGCGCTGGGCTGGTCGGGCGTGCAGTCGATAGTCGGCGCGGGACAGTACGTTCACGCCGATGGCCTTTTCTTTGGCGGCCGGGAGGCCACCTGGTCTAACCGCACGCTGCGCGAGATCGCCACGCGCTTTCTCAAGCCGGCGCAAGTGGCCATTGCGTTCGACCTGCACACGGGCGCGGGCGCATTCGGCCATCCGATGCTGATGTCGATTACGCAATCGGCGTATCCCGGTCTCGCCGATGCGCAGCGCCTTTATGGACCCTGGCTCTACACGCTGCTCACGGGTGCCGATGCCGCCGTGAGCGAAACGGGTGTGGTCGCGCAGGCGACGGGCTACACGTCGCAAGCGATGCTGAATGCACTGCCCGACACGCATCTGCTGCAGCTCGTGATCGAATGCGGCACGTATCCTGAAGCGCCGATGCACACGGCGTTGCGCGACGATCACTGGCTGCATCTGTACGGCGATCCGCACGATGCGCGGGGCCGTGCGATCAGCCGTGCGCTGTTCGAGTCGTTCATGCCCGCCGACGAAGACTGGCGCGAACTGGTGTGGACCCGTACGCGGCAAATCTGGACGCGCGCGCTCGCCGCGCTGCCCGGCATCGTGCCGGCGCAGTCATAAGCGCCTGTCAGTTCAGCCGGAGTGCGGCCGCGCGCAAGACTCGCGCACGATCAGCGTGGCCTCGCATTCGATACTCTGCGGGTCCGTTTCGCCGTTGAGCTGCGCGATCAGCAGCTCCGCCGTGCGTCTGCCGATCTCCGCGCTCGGCACGCGCACGGTCGTGATCGGGATCGGTAATTCGGCCATCACTTCGAAATCGTCGAAACCGATCAGGCTGAGACGGCCGGGCACATCGTAGCCGGCCGCCATCGCTTCGAGCATTGCGCCCGTCGCGAACGACCCGTTGCCGCATACGATGGCCGTCGGCGGCTCGATCGGCGCGGCCATGATCTGGCCGAAGAGCTTGCGCCCTTCATGCACGCCCCAATAGCCTTCCGCCATATGCGCCGGATGGATCGCAATGCCATGCTCGGCGAGCGCAACCCGTACGCCTTCGCGACGCGCGGCGGCACGGTCGTTGGTATCGGCGTTCTGGGCGATCATCGCGATACGCCGGTGCCCGAGGTCGAGCAGATACTTCGTCGCATCGTAGAACGCGCGATAGTTATCGACCCCCACGCAGATCGATTGCTGCTTCGATGCGAACGTGAAGGTGCTGACGCACGGCACGTCGCGTTGCTCGAGCAATGCGTAGAGATCGGGATGATGCCCTTCGCCGACCACGGCAATCGCATCGACGCCACGTTCGAGCATCTTGCGAACCTGCCGGTATTCGCGCTGCAGATCGTACTCAGAGCAGCCGAGCAGCAGCGTATAGCCCTTTTCTTCGAGTTCGTCCTGCAAGACCTGAATGGCCGTGGCGAAGTGCTCGTTGGCGAGCGTGGGAACGACTGCGCCGATGGTGCCCGTTCGCTGCGTGGCGAGCGCGCGCGCAGCGGCATGCGGCACCCAGCCTAGATGATCGATGGCGACCTGGATCCGCTCGCGCACGCTCGGCGAAACGATTTCCGGCGAATTGATGAAACGCGAAACGGTTGCCTTCGACACGCACGCGAGTTCCGCCACGTCGCGGAGCGTCGCGGCGCCGGACCGGCCCGGAACGGATGGCGCGGCCGGCTGTTCATTTCGGGTGGGGCGCGCGGCCTTTGCCATATCGATTGCCGTAGTGTTTTCCACTTTGATTATACCGGCCGGTTCATTGGGGCAAACGCGTGGACAAACGCATGTGAAGACCGTGCGCGGCGCCGTTACTTCGACGAAAGTTTCTTCGCCCACTTCATGATGTGGCGGCCCGCGGCCACGACTTCGCCGCGCTGGTTCACGACCTCCATGTCCGCTGTACTGCGGCGCTTTTCCTCGTCGATTTCAGCGACCTTGTAGATCACGGTGACAGTGTCGCCGAGCAGCACAGGCCGAATGAAGCGGATGCGATCGTATCCGGCCGACACGGGGAACTCGTCGATATCCGTACGATGGATCACGTGCGCGATGCTGATCGTCGACGCCGTCGACATGTAGCCGACCAGCAGCGCGCCATGCGCGATGCGCGTGCCGATCGACGACTTCTCCTGCATGTACTGCTCGTTGATGTGGGTATCGCTGAAGTCGCCCGTCAGTCCGGCGAACAGCGTCACGTCGGCTTCGCCGACCGTCTTGGCGAACCTGAATTCCTGCCCGATCTCCACGCCTTTGATGGCCATGCTCAATGCTCCTGATTCGTAATGAAACCGGTTGCAAATGCGTCCGGTGTCAATCAATGTACTCGATAACAACTCGTTTTGCAGCAATGTTAGTGGTTTTCCCTGGAGACTAAAGAAACCGCTTTGCGTCATCAGTGTAACCGGTTACATTGAATTGACCGGACGCCGGCTCGCAGCGCTTTCGGGCTGGCCGGTTCATCTCAACGTAGCGGGACACGTGACATGCACATCATTTCAACGACTGAAGCGGCTTCGCTGGTACGCGACGAAGACGCTGTTCTGATCAGCGGCTCAGGCGGCGGGCACTCGGTGCCCGAAGCCTTGCTTGCCGCGCTGGAGGCGCGCTTCATGAGCGCGGGCGAACCGCGCAATCTCACGTCGATCAGCGTGGTCGGCGTCGGCGACCGCGCGGCGCTCGGTGCGAGCCACCTCGCGCACGAAGGGCTGTTGCGGCGCGCGATCACCAGCGCATTGGTCGATTCGCCCGGACTCGTGACGCTGGCCGCCGAAGACAAGATCGAGGCCTACACGTTTCCACAAGGCGTGCTGTCGCAACTGATGCGCGACATGGCGGGCGGCCGTCCCGGCCTGATCACGAAAACGGGCTTGCATACGTTCGTCGATCCGCGTCAGCAGGGGGCGCGTCAAAGTGCGCGCACGCCTGCCGATTTCGTCGAGCTGATCGAACTCGATGGCGAAGAGTGGCTGCGCTTCAAGCCCGTTCCGATCGATGTCGCGTTCCTGCGCGGCACCACGGCCGACGAAGACGGCAACATCACGATGGAGCAGGAAGCCGTGCTAGGCGAGATGCTCGCGATGGCGCAGGCGACGCGCCGCGCGGGCGGCATCGTCGTCGTGCAGGTGAAACGGATGGCCACGCGCAATACGCTGCCGCCGAAGCAGGTGAAGATTCCCGGCATCCTCGTCGACTTCGTCGTGGTGGTGCCCGAGCAGCGGCAAACCTACGCGACCGACTACGATCCGAGCTACGCGGGCGAGTTGCGCGTGCCGCTGTCGGAAATCAGGCCGCTGCCGTTCGGGCCGCGCAAGGTGATCGTGCGGCGCGCGGCGCTCGAACTCTATCCGGGCGCCGTATGCAATCTCGGCGCGGGCGTGTCGACGGGCCTGTCGACCGTCGCTGCCGAAGAAGGGCTGCTCGACAAGGTCGTGCTGACCAACGAACAGGGCTTGATCGGCGGCGCGCCGATTACGGGCCGCGACTCGGGCGGCGCGCAAAACTTCGCCGCGATGATCGAGCAACCTTCGCAGTTCGACTTCTACGATGGCGGCGGACTCGATCTCGCGTTCCTGTCGTTCGCCGAAGTCGACGCGCAAGGCAACGTGAACATCAGCCGTTTCGGCGACAAGATCATCGGCGTCGGCGGCTTCATCAACATCAGCCAGAACGCGAAGTGCGTGATCTTCAGCGGCACGTTGACGGCGGGCGGTCTGGATATCGGCTGGGAAGCGGGCCAGACGGTCATTCGCGAAGAAGGCCGGCACAAGAAGTTCGTGAGCAGGCTCGAACAGGTCTGCTACAACGCGGCGTTTGCGCGCGAGCGCGGACAGACTGCGCTGTATGTCACCGAGCGTGCGGTGTTCCGCATCGGCACGCAAGGGCTCGAACTGATCGAGGTCGCGCCAGGCATCGATCTCGAAAGGGACATCTTTGCGCAGATGGAATTCCGCCCGCAGGTGTCGCCCGATCTGAAGGCGATGGACGCGCGTCTCTTCGCTCCCGCGCGGCTCGGCATACACGACGAAGTGGTCGCGCGCGAACGGCGCTTCCGTTCCGCCCGTATCGCGCAATGGCTCGCGCAGACGAATACGGAGAAGCAGCGATGAACATCGACGGCGCAACGCGGCTCTACGCGATCATCGGCGACCCGGTCGTGCAGGTGCGCTCGCCTGCCGTGTACACCGCGCTTTTCGCGGAGCGCGGCGTGAATGCGTTGATGTTCGCGGCCCAGGCGAGCCGCGAATCGTTCGATACGGCGATGCGCGGTCTGATGGCGCTCGGCAATCTCGATGGTTTGCTGATCACGTCGCCGCACAAGTCCGCGGCCATGGCGTTCGCCGATGCGGTGTCGACGCGCGCGAAGATCGTCGGCGCGGTCAATGCGTTGCGCCGCGAAGCGGATGGCGGCTGGACGGGCGATATGTTCGACGGCGTCGGCTTCGTGAGCGCGGCGCAAGAGATTGCGGCTATCGAAGGAAAGCGCGCGCTGCTGTTCGGTTGCGGCGGTGCGGGCGCCGCGATCGCTGCAGAACTTGCGGCGCATGGCGCGCGTTCGATTTCACTGGTCGATCCCGATGCGAACCGTGCGCAGACATTGCGCGATGCATTGGCCGCGCATTTCGCCGGCTGCGACGTGAAGGCCGGCGATGACGGCGCGACGCATGAGATCGTGATCAACGCATCGATCGTCGGCATGAAAGACGGCGACGGCTTGCCTGGCGATATCGGCGCAATCGGTCCCGGCACGCTCGTCGGCGATGTCGTGCTCAGACCGCCTGCATCGCCGACTGCGCTCGTGAAGCGCGCGCGCGAAGCTGGCGCGCATGTCGTCACCGGACAGAAGATGCACGGCGGCCAGGTCGACGCGATCTCCGCCTTCTTCAAAGGAGCGCGATGATGTCCCTGCTTGGCAAGGCTGCCGTGCTGATCTGGAACGACGTGCTCGACACGGAGCGCGATGCGTTCTATCGCTGGCACGACAAGGAGCACATTCCCGAGCGTCTCGCGCTGCCCGGGTTTCTGCGCGGCCGCCGCTATCGCGGAAGCGGCGTGACGGAGTGGCTGACGCTATACGAAGCCGACGACGTTGCGGTGCTGACGAGTCCCGCCTATCTCGAACGCCTGAACAATCCGACGCCGCTCACACAAAGCACCGTGCGCGCGTTTCGCAACACGGCCCGTTCGATCTGCATCGTCGAGAAGACGACGGGCGCGAGCACGGGCGGTCATGCGCTGACGTTGCCGCTGCCCGCCGGGTTCGACGCGAAGCATCTGTTCGAAGGCGACGCGCCTGCAATCACAGCGGATACGGGCGTGCTCGCCGCGCATCTGTTCGTCGCGGATGACGCGGCGAGCCATCTCGACACGCGGGAGGCACGCGAGCGCGCTTACGTCGTGCCGTCGCGCGTGCTGCTCGTCGAAACATCGACGCTCGAAGCGGCGCAAAAGCAGCTGGCGCGCCTGCTGGCAAACATCGACGCGTCGCAACGCGACACAGCTGAGGCAGGCGCGGGCGTCTTCACGCTCGAGATCAGCCGTCTCGCCACTTCCAACCATCGACCTCAGGAAACACGATGAAGCTACTCAGATTCGGACCGGAAGGCCATGAAAAACCCGGCCTGCTCGACGCACACGCCGCGATACGCGACGCGTCGTCGCTATGCGCGGACTACACGCCCGCGTTCTTCGCGGATGGCGGGCTCGACAGGTTGCGCAGCGCGGACGTCACGCGTTTGCCCGTCGTCGAAGGCACGCCGCGTCTCGGTTCGTGTATCGCGCAGCCGGGCAATTTCATCGCGATCGGCCTCAACTACGTGCAGCATGCAATCGAAACCCATGCGCCGATTCCCGCCGAGCCCATCATCTTCAACAAGGCGCCGTCGTGCCTGTCGGGACCGAACGACCCTGTGATCCTGCCGCGCGCATCGACGAAGTGCGACTGGGAAGTGGAAATCGCACTGGTGATCGGGCGGCGCGCACTGTACGTATCGGAAGCGGATGCGCTCGACTACGTAGCGGGCTATTGCGTCTGCAACGACGTATCCGAGCGCGAGATGCAGCTCGAACACGGCGGCCAGTGGGTGAAGGGCAAGATGTTCCCGACTTTCGGCCCGCTCGGCCCGTGGCTCGTCACGCCCGACGAGACCGGCGACGTGCAGAACCTCGGCCTCTGGCTCGAACTCAATGGCAAGCGCATCCAGGACTCGTCGACGTCGGACATGATCTTCCGTATCGCTACGATCGTGTCGTACGTCAGCCGTCACGTCATGCTGCAACCCGGCGACGTGATCACGACGGGCACGCCGCCCGGCGTCGGCCTCGGCATGAAGCCCGAGCGCTACCTGAAACCGGGCGACGTGATGGAACTGGGCGTGCAAGGACTCGGCACGCAAAAGCAGACGGTGCTTGCATTCGAAGATTCAGCGCTCGCCTGAAGCGCACGGGCTCGCCGGGTACGCGTAACCGAGCGCGACCCGGCGCGGCATCTGATCGAAGAGACGGAAGAGACATAGGAGACCCGGTATGGACAACCGGTCAGGAGGAGGTGTGATGAAAGCCGCCGATGCAACCGCGAACGTGTCGAGAAGCATGCCCTGGTACAGGGAGATCTCATGGCCGCAGTGGCGCGTGCTGATCGCCGCATGGGGCGTGTGGGTGATGGACGCGGTCGATTTTCTGGCGATCACGTTCGTGCTGAACGACATCGCGAAGCATTTCAGCGTGCCGCTCAGCACGGCGTCGCTGCTGCTGTTCGCGACGTATGGCGTGCGCTGGATCGGCGGTCTGATGTTCGGCAGTCTGAGCGATCGCATCGGCCGCAAGATTCCGCTCGTGATCACGCTTGCGTGGTTCACGGCGGGTGCGGTGTTGACGGGACTGTCGTGGAGCTTCGCATCGCTGGCCGTGTTCCGTCTGTTGCTCGGCTTCGGCATGGCGCCCGGCTTCTCGCTTGGCGCGACGATGGTCGCCGAGTCGTGGCCCGAGCGGCATCGCGCGATCGGCATTGGCATTCTCGATACCGGCTGGGGCCTGGGCGCGATTGGCGCGGCAATCGCCTACGACCTCGTCTATCCGCATTTCGGCTGGCGCGGGATGTTCTTCGTCGGCGTGATTCCCGCGCTGGTGCTGGCCGTCTTTATCCTGGCGTGCGTGCCGGAATCGCAGGCGTTCAGGGACGGCACCCGCAGTATTCGCACGCCGCTGCGCGACAATCCTGCCGTCGTGCTGTTCCGCCGCTATCCCGGACGCGTTGGTTATCTCGCGCTGCTGATGCTCGTGCTGTGCTTCGGTTCATGGCCGTTCCAGGGACTGTTTCCCACGTATCTGAAGTCGCTGTCGTTCGAGCCGCTGACCATCACGTGGCTCACGATGACATCGGCCGTCGGACAGGTGTTCGGCTTCTTCGCGTCGGGTTTTATCGCGGAACGGCTGGGGCGGCGCGCAGGCATCAGCCTCATGCTCTGCATCGGCGCGGCATGCGTCGTCGCGCTCGTGTATAGCGTCAACCAGTTCCTGCTGGCCGAGTGCTTTGCGTTTCTGAGCGGCTTTTTCCTCGTCGGATCGTCGGGCATCTGGGGCACGATTCTCACCGAGAACCTGCCTCGCGACGTGCGCGCGTCGGGCGTCGGCTTTCTCTACAACATCGGCGTCGTAGGCGGCGGCATTGCACCGTACATCGTGTTGTCGACGGTCAAGGCCGCGGATATGACGATCGCCCTTGGCATCGCAGCGTTCACGATCGCTGCGGCATTGGCGGCGATCGTGATTCTCAGATCGGTCCGCGAAACGAAGGGCATGCAGCTCAGCGAAATCGACGCAGGCGGTCACTAGCGCGGTCTGACGAAAGCGTAGGTGTTGGGTGTGGGCATGAAGGGGGTGGCGCGGTGTCGGGGCTCAACCAACATCGCGCCGTCTGCGTATGGCGGCCGAAATGCCACGCGAAGCCCGCGTGCGCAAGGAAGAGGAGCCGATGCACTCCAGATTGGCGCGGTTATTGCGGAGGTAGTCGGCAATAGCCGCAGCGCCAATACCGGAGAACGCCATGTTCACCCTGCCGACCGTATTCAGATTCATCACGCCTCGTCATTCGCTGGTCGCCGTCGCGGTGCTGTCGATCGTCGTGCTGTGCGCGACGGGAGTTGCCGCATTCGCAGGCCTTCTGCCCGCATCGGATCATGTCGCCACGGCGATCACAGCCACGCCGTTCGTCGACATTCAGGTAGGTGCAGCAACGTCGGCCGAGTAAAGCCGGGAACTTCTCTTTCTAAACGCGCCTTGGCGCATTGGCTGCCACGCGCGACTGCCAGTCGCGCTTCGATTGCATCCGACTCCTTCGTCTTCGTCCCCTTGCATGCGCGGCAAGTCTCCTTGATGGAAACTGGCAGTCTCTGTGGTGTGTTTCTGCCGGTTGTCTGTTTGCATTTGCCATCTTCGGATTCCACAAATCGCAAGGAGCTTCACATGAGCAATGAAACAGTCGATATGAAGCTGGAGGTTGTCGTCATTCCCGTGTCGGACGTCGATCGCGCGATGCAGTTCTACGCGGGACTCGGCTGGCGCCTCGACGTCGATATCGTGCGAGGCGATGACTTCCGCGTCGTGCACTTCACGCCCACGGGATCGCACTGTTCGATCCTGTTCGGCAAGGGCGTGACGACGGAAGAGCCGGGCTCGGTGCAGGGACTTCATCTCATCGTGTCCGACGTCGAGGCGGCGCGTGCGCAACTCATCGGTCGCGGCGTGGAGGTGAGCGAAATCTTTCACGACGTGGGCGGCGTATTCCACCATGCCGGAGAAGTGGGCCGTGTGAGCGGCGCGCATCCCGAGCGCAAGAGCTATGGATCTTTCGCTTCGTTCAGCGATCCCGACGGCAACGGCTGGGTGTTCCAGGAAGTGACGGCGCGGCTGCCGGGCAGAGTGGATGCCGATGCCACGACCTTCGTGTCGCCCGTCGAACTCGCGAGTGCGCTACGCCGCGCCGCCGCCGCGCATGGCGAACACGAGAAGCGCACCGGCCAGCACGACGACAACTGGCCCGACTGGTACGCCGAGTACATCATCCGGGAACAGACGGGCGGGCAATTGCCCACTTGAGTATGCGCGGTGGCTGGCTGCGGCGTGCTTCAACGGACATACAGCCAGCCGAGCAGCGCGCAGATGGCGAGCAGCAGAACCTTCGCGAATACCGTCGGCGCCAGCGCCGCCAGCACGAGAAAGCAGAAGAGCCAGACGAACTCGGGCGTCGACAGCAGCCGTTTCTTCACGTCATCCCCTGGTTTGCCAACAGTGCATGCATCGTTGGATTCGATGCATCGCGGATCAGACGCTAGCCTACACGAACGGCAACAGCGTGCCTTTTCGGGCGAGCACGGGCGTTTTCTCCGCGCACGGCGACAGAAGCCAAAGAGATCAGCCTGCTGCGCCGATGCCGGATTCGTCTTCGTCGTCTTCGGCATCGGGGTCGCCGCCCAGCGAACGGATGCAGTCGTCGATGAAGTCCATCGTGACCGCTTCGTATTCGATCGTGCCGGGCGTGCAATCTTCCGGATTCAGCTTTCCGCGCGCCTTGCGAATGGCGCGCACGCAGCCTTCGACCGCCTGTGCGACATTCCACATCGGGTCTTCGGGAAAGCGCTTGTCAAGTTCATTTTCATTCATGCACCGGATATCGGCGTAAGCGATCGAAGCTTGAGCATTGCGCGCTGCTTTATGCGCAATGTGTGCAGAAACCGAATCGCGCCTCTAATTCGGCCTGAATGAGCGACTCACGCGCGCGTTCAGTTCGTCACGGCGCGCAGCCGGTTTCCGGCATCGCGGGCGAGTTTCACGTAGCCGTACACCGACGCGATCGTCACCAGGCCCGAGCACAGGAACGCGAAGCGGAAGTCGCCGAGCGTGAACGCCTGGGTGTGATCGGCGCCGCTGCCATTGACAGCCGATGCGGCGCGCAACGCCACTGCGCCGAACGCGATGCCCAGGCCGATGCTCATCTGCGCCGCCGCATTCCACAGCGTGTTGGCTGCGCTCGTCTGCTCGGGCGGAACATCGGCGTAGGCGAGCGTCGCCAGCGTGGAGAACTGCAGCGAACGCCCGAGCCCGTAGATGAACACGACCAGAAGTGTCCACGCGAGCGGCGAATCGGGCGTGAGCATACCGCACACGATGGTGAAAAGGCCGCACGTCGCACTGGCCGCGATGGCGACGCGGCGGAAGCCGTAGCGCTTCAGGATGCGCGTCGTGAGCGCCTTCATGCCGAGATTGCCGGTTGCACTGACGAGCAGCAGCAAGCCCGACTTGAACGCCGACAGCCCGAAGCCGATCTGGAACAGCAGCGGCATCAGATATGGCACCGCGCCGATGCCGATGCGCGTGATGGTTCCCGTGACGACGGTGACGGAGAACGTCGGGATTTTCAGCGTGCTCACGTCGATCAGCGGATGCCGCTGGCGGCGCGCCTGATAAAACGCCACGCAGCCGATGGCGAGACCGATGGCGACGATACCCAGTCCGACGAACGGATTCGTATCCGGCTGGCTGGCCATATCGGCGCCGTACAGGATTGCCGTCAACGTCATTGCGCTGAGCACGAGGCCGGGCGCATCGAAGGGGCGGCGCTCCGCGCTGCGCAGATTCGGCACCCACTTGAGCACGGCGAGCAGCACGACGAGACACACGGGCAGGTTGAGCAGAAAGATCCAGCGCCACGATGCATAGGTGGTGATGAAGCCGCCTACGGGCGGCCCAATCACGGGCGCGACGATGCCGGGCCAGGTGATCGTCGAAATGGCCTGCATCAACTGCTTCTTGTCGATGCTGCGCACGACGGTGAGCCGTCCCACGGGCACCATCAGCGCGCCGCCAATGCCTTGCAGTACGCGCGCAGCGGTAAATTCGACCACGTTCTGCGACATGCCGCACAACAGCGAAGCGAGCGTGAACGTGACGATCGCCGAGAAGAACACGCTGCGGGAGCCGAAGCGGTCGGCGACCCAGCCGCTCGCGGGGATGAAGATCGCGAGCGCGATCATATACGCGCTCATGCCGAGGCTGAGCGCATTGGGGCTCGTGCCGAACGAGTGCGCCATCTGCGGCAAGGCCGTCGCGATGATCGTCGTGTCGAGGTACTCCATGAAGAAGGTCGCGGCGACGACATACGGCAGCGGCCCGAGCGAGCCGGAAGATGATGAATCTTTCATGAGGTCGGAGGTGAGCGGATGCTGGAGCGGTATGCATCGTACGACGAGTTGCGACCGCTTGGCAGAAAAGGGCATGCGCGGCGCATGGCCAAGGTGCGAACTAGAATGACCTGTTTGATGACCTGGTTGCCAGCCTCCACGGAGCCGCAGATGCCCAGAATCGATATCGCCGCGTCCCCGAACTTCAAGGCGTGGGTTACCCGCCGCCGTACGACGCACCGTGCGCCGGGCGCATACGGCAGCGGCTGGGCAATGCCGGCGGGCTCGCCGATTTCGGCGTGAACCTCATGCGCCTGCCGCCAGGCAACTGGTCGAGCCAGCGTCATTGGCATTCAGCCGAAGACGAATTCGTCTACGTGCTGGAAGGCGAACTGACGCTGATCGAAGACGATGGCGAGACAGTGCTGCGCGCGGGCGATTGCGCGGCCTTTCCGAAGAACTCCAGCGATGGCCACCACATGATCAACCGGTCGAACGCGATGGCCGTCTATCTCGAAGCCGGCTCGCGTTCGGGCGCGGAGGTGATCACTTGCGCGGACATCGACATGATGAGCCCGAGCAGCGACGGCCGGTTCCTGCATAAGGACGGCAAGCCGTATTCGGGCGCATGACACATCATGTCGATCGACGGCGGCGCGCGACGGGCGCCACCGCTTTCGCCATGCGTTATTGCGCTGCTGTCAGTTTGAGACTTGGCCGCAGCGTGTCGATGGCGACTTCTTGCGGCGGGCTCTTGCGGCGATCGGATACTTGCTCGATGCCCGCTTTTGCCACCTGTTCGCAAAACGCGATGCGCGACCGGTAATAATCGGCCTGCAACAGTGCGTCCAGGACGCGCTGCTCTGCCTGGAAGAGGCCCATTCGAAGTTCGCTCAAGGCCCGTTCGGCCTGTTTTTCGGGGGTGGGGGCGTGATGGGAGATGAGGTTTGCAAGCCAGTTAAGCATGAGCGTACCCTCCGGTACTCAGACACCTGGTCGAATTTCTTTGCCGTCGCCATGCATCGCGTGTCGGCAGATACAGACTATCAAAATCCTGGCCGCTGCTGTGTGACCTTGCGCACCTGTTGCAAAAATGTCGAATGCTTACCAGACGATCCGCGTTTTCGGCAGTGCTGCCTTGAGATCGTCGACGTTCCTGGCCTTGGTGCCGTAGAGAACGAGCTCGCGCAACCCCGTGAGACCCTTGAGCACGTCGACGTCTTCGACGGGTGTGTTCGCCAGATAAAGCTCTTGCAGATTCGTCAAGCCTTTTAGCGCATCGATATTGCGAACTCTCGTGCGGAAAAGATTGAGCATGCGAAGGTTTCTCAAGTCTTTTAGCGCATCGATATTGTCGACGCGCGTGTCGGCGACATTCAGTCTTTGCAGGTTTGTCAGTCCCTTCAGTGCGTCGATGTTCGTGACCTGCGTGCGCGCGAGTACGAGCGTATCCATCTGCGACAGTCCGCGCGCGCCGTCGATATCGTCCACCCTCGAGCCGTCGAGCACCAGCGTCTTCAGCGAGGACATGTTCTTTATCGCGTCGATGTCGTGCAGCGGGGTATTGGCGAGATAGAGCGCCTGCATGTCGCGCAGCTTCTTTAGCGCCTTGATGCTGTCCACCTGGGTCTCGTTCAGGTCGAGCGTTTTCAGCGACGTGAGTTGGCCGAGCGCGTCGATGTCCCGCACGTTTCTCGCGCCGCCGAGTTTCAGCGTCTCGAGGTGAGGCAGATCTTCGAGCGGATCGAGGTCGCGAACCTGCGTATCGCGCAGGTCGAGTTGGCGCAGTCCGGTCAGATTCTTCAGTGCGTCGAGATTCGAAACCCGCGTGTCCCAAAGCGTGAGGGATTGTAGGCCGGTCAGTCCTTTTAGCGCGGCGATGTTCTCGACTTCCGTGCGATGAAGCACGAGCCGCTTGAGCGAATGCATGTCCTTGAGCGCGTCGATGTTCCAGACGGTTGTTCCCGTCAGATCGAGCGACTCCAGCGTGTCCAGATCCTTCAGCGCATCGAGATTGTCGATCTGCGTGTTGGCAAGATTCAGCTCGATATTGCGGTCGGAGTTCTTCAAATGCGGCACGGCGGCCGCGACCTGAGAGGCCGTCAGTGTCGGCTGTGCCCGCAGCGCGAGGCAGGTCGAATCGGGTTTTGTGGCTCCGGTATCGCTGTCGCTGCAGGTGCCCTTGATGAATCCCAGTTCGCTCAGCGCGCGTTCATCCGGGCTTTTGCGCGACGATCCGAATGCGACGAACAGAACGATGAGCACCACCACGACTGCGGCGCCGATCGCCCACGGTGTATAACGGCGCCACGTGGAAGCAGGGAAGTCTTCGGCAGCTGGGTTCGTGCTTGACGGCGGCGTTTCGGACACGTGGGGCTCCGTGGATTCTGGCTTCCTCCTTTATACACGAAGCGCAACGTGGAGCGCCTCCCATCATGCGTGAGAGGCCGCGACGCGCTCCGCGAGCTTCGCATCGTAGCTCGAGTGGATATGCACGCGCTTCTTGTCCGGAAACGCATAGCTATACGCTTTGCGAAGCGCGAGCGATGCCTCGTGAAATCCCGACAGAATCAGCTTCTGTTTGTTCGGATAGCCCGCGATATCGCCCGCCGCGAAGATGCCGGGGCGCGAGCTTTCGTAGTTCGATGTGTCGACCGTGATGCGCCCGCCCTGTACCTCGATTCCCCATTGAGCAATCGGACCGAGGTCGGCGACGAGACCGAATAACACGAGCAGATGATCGGTGGCCAGTTGAGCCGTTCCTTCGGCCTGGCGGATGTCGATCGATTCGAGCTGTCCGCCCGGCGCGTTCAGGCTTGCAATCGTGCCGACTGCGAAGTCCATTTCGCCCGCTTCGACGGCGCGGCGCATGTTGGCAACGCTAGAATCCGTCGCGCTGAAGCCGTTGCGCCGATGCACGAGCGTGACGCGCCCGGCGACGGTGCGCAGCGCCAATGACCAGTCGAGCGCGGAGTCGCCGCCGCCCGCCACCACCACCTTCTTCCCGGCGAAGTCGTCGAGATTGCGGACGCTGTAGTGCACGTGATGGTCTTCGAGCGCCGCCGCCTCGTCGAGCTGCAGGCGTTGCGGAACGAATGACCCATTGCCCGCCGCGATCAGAATGGCCGCTGCGTCGAAAGTCAGCCCTTTGTCCGTGCGCGCGAGCCAGCGTCCGCTGTCAAGCCGCTCGACGGTTTCGACGCGATGGCCGAGATGCAGCGGCGGTGCGAAGGGCCGGCATTGTTCGAGCAGCCGGTCGACGAGTTCGCGCGCGGTGCACGAAGGGATGGCCGGAATGTCGTAGATCGGCTTGTCCGGATACAGCTCGATGCACTGTCCGCCCACGCGCTCGATGTTGTCGACGATCAGACTCGAAAGCCCGATCACGCCCGCCTCGAACGCGGCGAACAGGCCCACGGGGCCCGCGCCGATGATCAGCACGTCAGTGCTGACCGGTGAGGCGGGCGGTGTGTTTGACGCGGTTGTCATGGATGATCCTCGTGCGCGTGTCGTCGGTTTCACAATACAGACAGGCGCTGGTGCGGGCAATGAAGGCACCAGGACGGGGAGGGGTAAGCCAGAAAGAGGACGTGCGGCCGACTGCCTCGGGTTCCATTCCAGGCGATGTCGACGGAAATGGAAAGAAATGCCGATTGTCGAATTGCCAGAAAATTAAAGCGTGATGAATAGAGCCGAATAGCGATCCATACGCAGTTTAAAAGGGAATTAACAGGAAAATCACAAAAGCCCATTCCCTTGGGCCAAAGTGAATCGTTCCCGCGTTTTGCGAAATAGCGAAAGAATCGTGTTATTTCAACGACGCCCTGCGGCCATGGTTCCGCCGTGCCGACATCCAGACACTAACTGCACGACTCGGATGAACGGCGGGAATTATTACCGTCATCCTCTGAAGCCCGATAGCGACGCTTGCGAAACGGGACTCTTGCCGATCGGGCAGTTAGCGGCACACAGCATCGATTGATAAGGATCGCGAATCGAATGCGAGGGGCGCAATGTCCGTCGCTGTCGCGATTGCTGCCAGTGCCTGTCGCAGCTTTTTTCGTCGGGCGCATTTCCGCGCAGTGGATTGATTTGTCATGGTTAAACGTCGTCAGTTTCTTGGTCTGGTCACTGCAGTGAGCGGCAGCTATGTGCTGACCGCGTGCGGCGGAGGCGGAGGCGGCGGGGGTGCGGACGGCGGCACGGGCAATGCGAGCAGCGCCAGCGCAACAGGCAGCGGCGCGGCGTCGGGCGCGACGGTCACCACCACGTCTACGACGCAAAACGGCACGACGTCAGGCTCCTCGACCGATCCCAGCGCGGGTTCGAACAACACGGGTTCGAACAGCGGCGCCGTTGGCTCGCCCAGCGGCACGGAAGTGCCGCCCGCCGCTTCGATCACCGACAATCAGGGCGCGCTCTGGACGCTCGTCAACGGCTCGGTGTATCGCAACGGCGTAGCCGCGGGCAACACGTACAACGTGTCGCTGCTGCTGTGGTACGGCAACGGGGTCTATCACCAGGGAACGGGCGGACAGTTCTATGGATGGAACGGCACGACCTGGCTCGCGTGCAACGATCCGCGTCTGGGCGGCACGTCGGCGGACGGTACGACCGTTCCGTCGGCGTCATACATCATCGACAAGATGGGCGCGCTATGGACCGTGTCCAACGGCATGGTTCTTCGCAACAACGCCTACGTCGGCGTGACGTCGAATGTCGCGTTGCTGCTGTGGTACGGCGGAAAGGTCTGGTATCGCTCGACGGGCGGGCAGTTCTACGTGTGCACCGATCTCGACAAGTGGCTGCCATGCAATGATCCGCGTATCGCGGTCGCGGCAATGGCCGGCACGTTCCATGGCATCAACGGGCACTACGATTACCGCTACACGGCCGCGCAAGTCGTGCAGATCATGCAGAACATGGGCTGCTCGACGTATCGCGTCGGCTGCACTGATGACCCTGTGCAACTCGGCGCCGTTACGCGGCTTGCGCAGGCATTTCAGGCGGCAGGGCTGACGCTGTTCGTGCTCGTCAATATCGGCGTGCGCGACGCGAACGGCGTCGTGTTCGCAAGCGAATCGGCGGCGTACACGCGGGGCAAGGCATGTGGTGCGACCGTGGCGGCCGCGCTGTCGCAGTACGGCGTCGTGATGTATGAGTGCGGTAACGAACTGACGCGCGACAGCGCCATCATTCTCGACTCGACCAACGCTGGGACGAAGGCAGCAGACTTCAACAATGCGAACTGGCCCGTCATGCGCGGCGTGATGCGCGGCATGATCGACGGCGTGAAGTCGGCGCAGCCGGGTGCGAAATGCGGCATCAACTTCTGCGTCGCCGATATCGGCGCCGCCGACGCGTTGTGGGACGGCAAGCAGCCGGACGGCACGAGCGGCTATCCGACGGTGCGCTGGGATCTGACGACGTGGCACAACTACGAAGTCTATGGCGACATCTTCGATATCGGCACGGACGGCGCGGGTCCGGGCTTCGATCTGCCCACTTACTGCAAGGCGCGTTATGGCGTGCCGTTTCTGCTCACCGAATGGAACACCGGGCCGGAGAAGAGCGAGTCGTATCGCGCGAATTACATCAGCGCGCGATACGCGACTTACTATCAGGCGAGAAAGACCAGGAACATCCAGTCAGTCATGTATTACGTGCTCGACAGCGGCGATGCGACATACGGCCTGATGATCGACGGCGTGACGCTGAACCTTCCGTACAACGCATTCGTGAGTTTCGTTGCGAGCCACGCTGACAACTAGGCAAGAACCAGGCAAGAGTTTCAGGCGAGTGCATTGCATTCGCATAGAATGAAAAACTTGCCGATCGAGCAAATTCCGCTCCGCGAATTTGCACACGCTACACGACAAAATTTCAAAACCCCGTAGCGTCATTTCCATAGCCTCCGACTCCATGCCATTTATTCGTGTGGCATGGATGCTGCTATTCCCATGCGCCACGCATTGAATGCCTTTTGCGAAATTGAGTCACAAGCACCTTGAGCAAAGGGTCGAGGACGACGCACCTCACCTTACCTGTCAACCCGGAGGCGACGATGTTCGACGCAGCGCTCCTGCGCAAAGACTTCGCACCAACAATCAGACAGATGTCAGCTTCATCTTCCGGCCTGCCTGATTGCGGCGTCGGCGTGGTACCGTGCGCGCTCGTCTATGTCGAAACGGATAGTGCAGGCAGCCCGAACTGCACGAGCGCTGATCCGTTCTGCTACCTCGAACAAGCCATCACGTTGAACCGGAGTCTGAAGGCGGTGGGGCTTCCTGCTCTGACGGTGGCAACGAATGTTGCAGGGCAGGTCGTGCAGTATCTCGAGAAGGTCGACGCCGATGCGCGTCCGCATGTCGTACAGCTTGCACCCTCAGTACTCGCGTTGCCGAAGATCACGCGTTTCTACAGCGCGCATTTCAAGCTGGACATGATGGAGCAGTTAGGCGCGACGCTGCGTGATGGCGAACTGCTGATGGTGCTCGATACCGACATGCTCGCGCTTCACTGCGTAAATGGTGAACTGCTGGCGCGCTGTCGGACGACAGGCGTCGGCGCCTTCGACATCTCCGATCAGGAATTCTCCGCCTATGGCGATGCGCGTGTGATCGCGGATCTCGAAACCGTGGCGGGTAAGCGCTTGAGGAACCCCCGATGGTTTGGCGGCGAGGTTCTCGTTGCATCGGCGGAATTCATCGAGGCTCTGGTGCCTCGCGCACACGCCTGCTTCGAGCGCTATACGCACGTGATCCGCGAGCTGAATCACAACGGCGACGAAGCATTCATTTCCGCCGCGCTCAATCTGCTTGCCGACGATGGCTATCCGATCATTGATCTCGGCGCACATCGTATGGTCGGACGTCACTGGTCGGGCAATACGCACCGCGATCTTCGCTGGTTCAAAGGATGTTCGCTGCTCCATTTGCCCGGCTGCAAGAGGCTGCTCGAGCGTCAGGCACGCCGGCCTGGGTTCAGCGCGACGCACGTGTGGAGAAGCGTGGTTCTGCGGCACGAACTCAACCGGACCGTGTGGCCGCTCAGGCGCTGGGTGCGCTCGCGCGTGCGGCCGCGCCTGCATCGTCATGCGGTGCAGGCTGAGGCGCGCGTCGATGTGCTGGTGCTCGATCCCGATGCCGGACGTCTGTCGCAACTGGTGTCGCGGCTGACCTCGCTGGGCATGTACGTGATGCCCGCGCTCACGACGGAAGAAGCGCGCAACGAAGCGCGGCGGCTCAATCCGCGTGTGATCGTGAGTTCGAGCCCGCGCGGCGTGGCCGTTGCGGGAGAACTGCTTGAAGCGGTCGATGCCCGGCACCGGCCTGTGATGATCGCTTTCTCGACCGACGACGCGCGCATGGACTGGGCGCAATGGGACACATGGTTCCCCCGGTCGGCCGATCCGTCCGACGTGGTGCGGGCTGTCACGCAGGCCCTTGGAGTTCGTTAGCAGCACATTCGCAAGAGTTGGTTTTTCTGCTGGTCCTGTTGGCCTTTAAGCAAAAGACTTAAACGATCGTCTTAGTAGTCATTGCATGCGCAGGCATGTCATTACAAAACACGCGGGAGCGACCATGTTCGTCGAAAATAACTTGCAATGGATACCACACAAGCATTTCAGCGCGACTTCGGCTACACAGCGAATCGCTTTCGTTCTCAGCGACGCATGCGATCTGCTAGGGATCGGCGCGATCGCGGAGGCGCTCGAATGCGCATGCTCGCTCGAGTCGAACACGGCTGCGCGCAAGTACGAGATGAAGTTCCTGTCGGAAAGCGGCGGACATGTCCAATGCGATCGATCGCTGTTCGTCTCGACTGACGAATTGCCGAAGGGCGGCGAGACACGCTTCGCGCGCGTGTTCATCGCGGGCGGCGCGCATGCGAGAGCGGCATGCGATGCGCCGGCGCTTGCCGCGTGGCTGCAGCGCGTACGCGCTCACGGCACGCCCGTCAGGTTCCTCGCGGCGGGAGTCGATACATCGAACCTGGGTGCCGCGATGGGAGCGGAAGGCGGTGCGGGCGTCGCAAGCGGATACGAGCAGGCGCGCCGCAGGCGAGCCCAGTTGGGCAGCGCAGTCAAAGCGGCATTCGAAGTGATCCGCGCGGATTTCGGCGAATCGATCGCGCATGAGGCATTGCGCCGAACGGCTTTCGTCGATTCGAGCGAATGGCTTTCGCCGTCCGTCGACGCGGCCAATACGGCGGCGGACAGAATCCGTTCCGCGGCGCGGTGGCTCCAGGAAAACTGCCATCGCTCGGTGAGCGTGGCCGATGCCGCCGAAGCGTGCGCAATGAGTCAGCGCACGCTGCTCCGCAACTTTCAGACGCATATGGGCGCGTCGCCGTCCGAGTATCTGCAGCGAGTCCGCCTTGAGCGTGCGTGCCAGTTGCTGGCCGAGACTTCCCTGCCCGCCGACAAGGTGGCGCGGCGCGTGGGACTGACCAACGGCGACCGCCTGGGGAAGCTGTTTCGACGGTGCGTCGGCAAGTCTCCGACCGAATACCGTGCATGGACGCGCGGCACGCCGGAAACGGCCGAGGCCTCCGGCGATTCGAGCGGCAATGGTGGCCAGCCCGAATTCGCACACGACGCGTGCGACGAGGAAAAAGCCGCCATTGCGTAATTCGACGCTTTTCCGCTAATAGCAATCAGAACGGGTTTACCCGGGGTGGCGCGCCTATTTAGCGCCACCTCATTTATTCCGCCTCATTCGATTTGCACCCTGATTCGGTCAATACTTCCAGGGTCGATACCGAAATAATATTCTCAACATGACAAAAATTGCGTCATTCGATACGCATTTTGTCTTCGGTAATTATGTCCCATACGGTAAAGGCTGCGTTACCGCTTTTCCGTTGGCCGATTTCCAATACGGCAATACCCGCACTGCGCGAAACAATCAGGATCACAAAAATACCTCATAGGGTCAAATTGCTCGTCGCGCGGGCGTAAGAACGACTCGTCAGAAATCGCAAAGGCGAATTTTCTTCCTGGAAAGTTATAGTCGGAAGAATCCTGCTAATTGTCCGACGTAGTTAATTTCCTGTGTAATTTACCGTGTCTCTTGGGTATTATTTACGCCGATCGATAGGACAGACGCGAACATTTTTCCGGATGCCTTTTCAGGCCGAAGATCAAACGTTTGCGGGATCCGCGAGGATGGTTGGCAGTAGTGGCAACACGTTAGGGGAATCGTCATAACCCGCTGGTTCAACGCAGCGCCGGGTTGGATGTTCTGCCTGAAGCCAAGGGGACATTAGACGTCAGCGTCGCCGCCTGAAGATACAGCGGGCGGTTCATTCACTTCTCCCTGTCTACAAACCGGGTCGTCAAGTGTCATTACCAGTAAGGATTACTGAGTAATGCGGACGCGCTCGCGCCGGCCTTTTGCCTCGAAATCCAGTCGTCATTTTTTGGACTTTTTTTCGAGAACTTCTCGACAGGGATACGTTTCGCCATGAACAAACGACGTCAATTTCTAGGTGCCCTCACGGCTCTCGGTGGCAGCTACATCCTCACCGCGTGCGGCGGCGGCGGTTCCGATCTCGCCGGCGGTGCGGGCGAGGCCGTTGCCAAAGCGACGGCTCGCGCAGCAGCCTCGGCTAACGGCACGACCATTCCTTCGGCCACATCGATCGTCGACAATTCGGGCAATACGTGGACCCTGTCGGGCGGTTCGGTCTACCGTAACGGCGCGAAAGCCGGCAACACCTATAACGTATCGCTCGTGCTGTTCATGGGCGGCGTGATCTATCACCAGGGATCGGGCGGTCAGTTCTATGCGTGGAATGGCTCGGCCTGGAACGCATGTAACGACCCGCGCCTCGGCGGCACTTCGCCCGACGGCACGACGATTCCGTCCGCGTCGTACATCATCGACAAGACGGGCGCGATGTGGACGGTCGTCGGCGGTGTCATCTACCGCAACAACAAAACGGTGGGTAACACCTACAACGTTTCGTTGCTGCTCTGGTACGGCGGCAAGATCTGGCACAAGGGCACGGGCGGTCAGTTCTACGTGAATACGGACATCGGCGGCTGGCTGCCTTGCAGTGATCCGCGCATTGCGACGGCAGCGACGGCGGGCATGTTCTACGGCATCAACGGCCACTACGACTACACGTATACGCCGGCGCAGCTGGTGTCGATCGTGCAGGGCATGGGCTGCAAGAGCTACCGCGTCGGTTGTACGGATGACCCGAAGCAGATCGCTGCCGTCAGCAAGATTGCGCAGGCATTCCAGTCGGCGGGTCTCACGCTGCTCGTGCTGATCAACCAGGGTGTCTACGACTCGAACGGCAACGTCTTCACCAGCGAATCGGCCGCCTATACCCGCGGACAACAGGCCGCGATGACGATCGCCAATGCGCTCAAGGCATACGGCGTCACGATCTACGAATGCGGTAACGAGTTGACGCGCCAGAACGCGACGATGCTCGATTTCACCAACGCCGGCACCAAGGCAGTCGACTTCAACAACGCAAACTGGCCCGCCATGCGTGGCGTGATGCGCGGCATGATCGACGGCGTGAAGGCTGTGCAGTCGAACGCGAAGTGCGGTATCAACTTCTGCGTGGCCGATATCGGTGCCGCTGACGCACTGTGGGACGGCATGCAGCCGGACGGTTCGGGCGGCCATCCGAAAGTGCGCTGGGACATCACGACGTGGCACAACTACGAAGTGTATGGCGACATCTTCAACATCGGTATCGACGGTTCGGGTCCGGGCTTCGATCTGCCGACGTACTGCAAGGCGCGCTATGGCGTTCCGTTCATCATCACCGAATGGAACACGGGACCGGAGAAGACCCAAACCTACCGCGCGGGCTACATCACGAGCACGCTTGGCAAATACTACGCGGCGCGTAAAACGCACAACATCCAGGCTGTGATGTACTACGTGCTCGATAGCGGCAACAACACGTATGGCGTGATGACCAACGGCACCGCGCTCAATCCTCCGTACAGCGCGTTCACCGGCTTCACGACGGGCAACGCCGACATCTGACCGTTGACCGTCAGCAATCGCATCTGAAAACGCCGGCCCGCTCGCATTGCGAGCGGGCCGGCGCACATCATATCTCCGCCTTATCACTCAAAAGCTTTCCCCATTCATAGTCGATGTGATCGGGCGTAAAGGGCAACACGCCTGCGCCTGGTGTGAACGTCAATTCGCCGAAGTACACGCGGTTGTCATATGCGTAGAGATCGACGCGCACATAGTTGAAATCAGCGGCCAGGATGGCCGCTGCCTTCAGCACCGCATCCAGATTCTCAGGACGGGGCGGTGGCGTCGGACTGCGCGTGTAGGGTCCGATCATCACATCCGTACGCCGCCATTGCGCGTCGAACACGTCGCCGTGCGTGTGCTTGCCGAACCGGTCCGTGATCAAAAGTATGTACATCAGCGGATGTCCGGTATGGCCGCCAAAGCAGTGGATCTTGAAGTCGGCAGGAATCCGTCCCTGCCGGTCCAATAGCAGCGCTTCGAAGAAGATGCGCGGCTTGATCCGCCTGTAGTGGCGTTCACGCGCGACCCAATAGAACGACGTCGACAGCCATCTGTCAGCCAGTTCCTGCAGTCTTTCGAACGTGGTCTCCGATTTGTTCCGCACGATCTCGACAAACGTGCTCCCGTGATTGGCCTTCATCACGAAAGCGTCGGGCAGACTGTCGAATACCTCACGTGTAAAGGCCTCAGGCGCCGCGATCAACGGTACGACATGTTCTTCGCCAAGTTTGACGGCAACATATTCCCTGACCGTGAGCTTGTCGGTCAAACGTACATAGCGTGGATCAGGCCGAAGATTGCGTTGGAGAATCTTTTCATTGAAAGTGGCGGGATGAACGAGCCGCGGATAGCGCCCAATGCACTTGCGGTGCAAGAGGCTTAGAAAAAGCGGATCGGGCAGCATCAGCTTTACCTTCTCTTTCATTCTCCTCATCGCGGACTGCGAAGGGACAGGCCCTCTCAAGACGGCTTCCTCTGGCAACTCACGTGCAACAAACGTTGCGGACGATCCCGCCGGTTCTCTGACCGGGGCGGAGACACGCATTTCTTCATCAGCCTGCGCATATTCAGTTGTTGGCATTGTTGCGCTCCATACATCGCGCTAGTAAGCAGACTTCATTAGCGAACCTGCCGCTGCGACGGGTTGCACGGCATTGCTGCTCGCCGCCGCGGGCGGCGGGGCTACACCATGATTCGCGTTGCCGAGATGACGCAACGCCCGAAAGCTCGTCGGGGACATGCCATAGCGAACCTTGAAGATCCGCCCCAGCCGATTGCCATCGCCCATGCCGCAGCGTCGCGCGATCTTGTCGATGGGCAGATCCGTATCCATCAGCATGGAGCACACCACCTCGAAGCGCGTGCGAAGCAGGTACTCGAGCGGGGTCATGCCGAATTCCACCTTGAAGCGGCGCTGGTAATTGCGCTTGCTCATCGCGGCGGAGTCGGCGGCCTGGCTCACGGAAATGGGCTTGCTGTAGTTTTCTCTGATCCAGCGCGCGGATTCGCGGATCTTCTCCGTCGTGGTCGCGATGCTCAGATCGTCGGCGTCGGGCCGCATGCGCTGACGCACTTGCGGCTGCAGCGCATGCGCAATGCGGCGCACGGTATTCGCGCTCACGTCGCGTTCGATCTGCACGAGCGCCATCTCGGTCGGCGTCGCGCCTGCGGGGCGCGTCTCCGAAAGGCCGTCGTCGAGAACGAACACGGGAACGGCGGCGTGCACGGGACCATTGGAAAGATCCGTCTTTTGCCGCGTGCAGGCTGGCGCGCCCGGCCCCTGGCGTGAAAGCCACGAGACAAGGTGCTCGCTCGATTCCGTTACTGGGTCCCCGCTGCACGCGACGAAGAACGCATGGAAGTCCGACAGCTGATAGCGGTCGAGTTTCTGCGTCCAGATCGGAAAGCCGGAGCCGCCCGTCACGAAGCCACCTGCCTCCGACAACACCGAAAAGCGATAGGGCGCGTCCACGCCCAGCTCCTCTTCGAGCTTGTTGGCGAGGCAGAAGGCATCGCCAATCGCACCCGCCGCTGCCATAGAGCAATGCGGAGCGATGAGCAGACCAATGTGCTTTTCGAGTTTCGAGTTTTCGGGCCGTTCATCGGCACGCAACGGGTGCGATTGATAAATCCCATTCACCGTTAGCTCTCCCAATTAATGCGCAACAATTCGACGCAAATCAGAATACCGTAGAGAAAAGGGGTACGCGACCGTTGTCCGATTGGCGCGATCGATGTGGCGAAATCGTTCGGGTATGGGAAATTTTTACTGTGAAGCCTTAATTAAGCTGTTGGTGTTTTTGCTGATCGCGGAAAGATTTTCTGGGAGAAAATGTCCGATTTTGTTGAGTCAAAATCGAGTCACATCCCCGTTGGGGCTTGTTATATAAGGGTCGCAGAGGAGTCAGGGTTTTCACGGCCAAAAAAGCGCACTCGTGTACTGTCACTACCGTTGTGTTACCCCATTCGCCGCGCTGCGTATCACTCTGTTACACGAATTTCAGATCGCAACAACTCTTTCTCTGTCTGTCGGTGGATGTAACGTGTTCCACGATATCGGCCATTAGTACCCGAATTTAAGCCGGGTTTGTACTAATTCGAATTCTGCACGTCTATGCTTCATCGCAACATCAATGGAAAGGCGATTTACCGGATCAGAAGCCAATTCTTGAAATTTGCTGAAGCTCTCTCCACGCGAATTGCTCACGTCGCGAACGCGCATGACATGCGACTTCCAGCAGCGAAGTCGGAAGATTTAGGAACGTGTCTTGCACCTTCGATCAGGTCTCCGCACTAGCGTAGATACGGCGGGCTCTTCGCAATCGCCAGTGACGAAAAAAGGATAGCGCATGAGTGAATACGCAAAGCATCTTGCTCTTCTCGTCCTGACGTTCTGAAACGGCCTTTTAGCAACCCCGGCTTTGTGACGCCCTGCGGTTGCTGCTGTCAGCCGTCCCTGTAACTCATCATCGGCCCCGAGCACGGCTGATCGAGCTTCTGTTGCGTTCCGTCCGGCGGCTTCAGGTCGCCGTCTGGTCGTGGACTGACATGCTTCTCAGCCCGCTCGACAACCGGTTATCAAAGGATGATTCCCGTGGATTATTTCCCCTCGAACTCGCTTCCTGTAGCCCCCGAAGTTGAGCGCGGGCAACTCACCGGTCGGGAGATGCTCAACCTGATGCGGGACCACATCTGGGAGATCGTCGCGGCCACGGTCGTGGTGTTTCTGCTTGCGGTCGCGTATCAGCTCATCGCAACGCCGATCTATTCGGCCGACGTGCTCGTGCGCGTCGATCCGCCCGAAGCCAACGCGCTCGGTCTCGCGCTTCAGAACCAGGAGCAGTTGCCGCCGCCAGCGCCATCGCCGAGCACGGAGATGGGCGTCATGCGCAGCCGCGCGGTGCTCGATCCCGTTATCGACAAGTACCGCTTCGACGTCTCCGTGAAGCCGCGCCGCATTCCGATCCTCGGCGATATCGCGGACAAGTTCGCGACGCCGGGTGAGCCGAATGGCGCATGGCTCGGCCTCAAGTCGTTTGCGTGGGGCGGCGAGGTGGTGAAGTTCGGCTATCTCAACGTTCCGCAGAATCTCGAGGAAGAGAAGCTGAGTCTCGTGGCGCTCGATAACGGCGGGTACGAACTGCTTGGCCCGTCCGGCGAATTTCTCGTCAAGGGCACGGTGGGCAAGCCCGCCGAGGGCAACGGCATTTCGGTGCTGATCAATCAGCTTGCGGCGCGTCCGGATACCCGCTTCGAAGTGATTCGCTGGAACCAGGTGGATGCGACCAAGCGCTTCCTGGATGTCGTGAAGATCACCGACAAGGTCAAGGACTCCGGCCTCATCCAGATCGAGTACGCGGACAAGAGCCCATCCAAGGCCGCCGACGTGGCGAATGCGCTCGGCCAGCAATATCTCGCGTCCGCCGTGGCCGGCCGCCAGTTGAACGACACGCAGACGCTGACCTTCATCAAGGGCGAATTGCCGCGGCTGCTTGCAGATTTGCGCAAGTCGGAAGAAGCACTCAAGACCTTCCGCGCGAAATCCAATTCGATGCAACCGACGGCAGAAGCGCAGTCGTACTTGCAGGGCGGTCTCGATCTCGACAAGCAGATCGCGAGTCTCGAACTGCAACGTACGCAATTGCTCGACAAGTACGCGCCGGGTAGCCGCTGGATCCAGAGCATCGACGCGCAGCTCGCGCAACTCAAGCAGACCAAGGCGCAGTTCGACGGCCGCTTCCAGGGTATGCCTGCTTCCGAGCGTGAGAGCGTCGATCTGATTCGCGCGCAGAAGGTCGCGGAAACGGTCTACATGGGCATGGTGCAGAAGGCCGAACAGTTGACCGTGCGTCGCGCGAGCACGACGGGTGGCGCGCACATTCTCGACTCCGCCGTGCGGCCGCATCGCCCCGTCAAGCCCGATCCGCTGATCGTGCTGCCGGCCGGCTTCGCGCTGGGTCTCGTGTCGGGCGTGTTCCTCGTGTTCATGCGTCGCCATGTGCTGGTCGGCGTGACCGATCCGCGTTATGTGGAGCGGCGCCTGAGCGTGCCTGTCGTGGGCGAGGTGCTGTTCAGTCATCAGCAGTCGCTGCTCGACCGCAGCTTGCCGGCGTCGGCGCGCAAGCCCCTGCCGGGTACAACCGTGCAGCGCGGCGCAGATGGAGGCGAGTCGGCTTCCGACGAGAAGATCGATCCGTCGTTCGGCTACTCGGGCAACAAGATTCTTGCCGAGCGGTTCCCGCATGACTCGTCCGTCGAGGCGCTGCGTGCCGTTCGCACGGCGATGGCGCGCGACCTCGCCCACACGCGCAACAACATCGTGATGGTGACGGGTCCGACGACATCGGCGGGCAAGAGCTTCGTCGCGGCGAATCTCGCGACGCTGCATGCGGAAGCGGGCGCGCGTGTCGCGCTGGTCGACGCCGACATGCGTCGCGGACACCTTGCCGCGTTCTTCAGTCAGAGCAATCGCGGCGGCCTCTCCGAAGTGCTCGCCGAACGCATGCCGCTGCGCGACGCACTGCGCAATGTCGGGATCGAAGGCGTGACCTTCATGTCCTGTGGCACGCGCCCCGAGAACCCGGCCGCATTGCTGACGCGGCCTCGCTTCCGCGAAGTGCTGCAGCGACTGAGCAATCACTTCGACATGGTGATCGTCGATACGCCGCCGTTCCTTGCGGTGACGGACGCTTCGATCATCGCGAACGAAGCGGGTGCATCGCTGCTGGTGCTGCGCTCGGGCATGCAGTCTGAAGAAGAGATTGCCGACACGGTCAAGAAGATCGAACGTGCGGGCGGGCGCGTCGCGGGCGCTGTGTTCAACGGCATTCCGTTGCGCCGCAGCACGAAGAATTACGGCTACGCGACGAACTACGCGAGCGATTTCGGGGACGTCGAGACAACCGCCTGACAGTGCGATGTCACTTACGCAAGCACAGCAATCGGCATAACTTCGTGAGGCGGAGAATCAGATGGCATTCGCGATCAACGGCAAGTTCACTTCGCAGCCTGTTACAGGCGTTCAACGAGTCGCTTATGAACTCACACGGGCAATGCAAATGCGCGAATCCCCGGGCAGCGATCTGGAGATCTTCGTGCCGCAAAACGTCAGAGAACCCGGCGCGTCGCTCAAACGGCAGCGGCGCTTTCCGTGGCTGCGCGGCACGCTGTGGGAGCAGATCACGCTGCCGATCGCAGCGAGAGGACGCACGCTCGTCAATCTGTGCAACACGAATCCTGTTCTCAAGCGCCGGCAGGTGGTGATGGTTCACGACATGGCCGTGTACGACGTGCCGCACGGCTTTTCGAAGAAGTTTCTGCTGTGGTACCGGCTGTGCTTTTCGATCCTGCCGCACATGAAGCCGCTCGTGTTGACCGTGTCCGCGTTTTCGAAGCGGCGCATCAGCCATCACCTGAAGATCGACGAGTCGCGCATTGCCGTCATTCAGCCTGGCGCGGACCATCTCGATCGCGTCGTGCCCGAGCCTGGCGTGCTCGACCGTCTGCAACTCAAGGACGACACGTATTGCGTGATCGTGGGCAGTCTCGATCCGCGCAAGAACCTGCAGCGCGTGCTCGAAGCGATCTCAGGCCTAAGCCATTTGCGCGACGTGAGATTTGTGATCGTCGGCGGAAGGAACCAGCGGATCTTCGCTAATGAAGGATTAGAGGCGATGTCGCGTTCGAAGCAGGTCATCTGGGCCGGCTTCGTCACCGATGGCGAATTGAAGGCGCTCTATCAGCATGCGGGATGCCTGGTTTTTCCGTCGCTATATGAAGGCTTCGGATTGCCGCCGCTCGAAGCGATGTACTGCGGATGCCCCGTGATCGCTTCGTCGCGCACGTCCATACCCGAAGCATGCGGCGACGCCGCAATGTACTGCGATGCGATGTCGGTGGCGGATATGACGGAAAAGATCTCGCTGATGATGACGCACGGCGCGATTCGCCAGCAGTACCGGGCGAAAGGCATGGCGCATGCGCGGGAGTATCGCTGGGATCGCTCGGCGAAGCGGCTGCTCGATGTGCTGTATGGCAAGGAGAGCGAATCCGTGCCGGAGATGCCGGCGCGAGTGTCGGCGAGCTGAGCGGCGAGCGGGGCAGCCTATGGATCGAATGACCTACCAGCCTTCCAGACGACGCGTGCTGGCGACGCTCGCGGCGCTCGCGTGCGCGGGCGTGCCGCCCTTTCGCGCGCAGGCTGCCAACGCGGCGTCGGGCGCGGCGGGCAACCGCGCGCCACGCAGGATGACCGATCTGATCGGAACCAATGGCTGGCCCAGCTCGGCTGCCGACATCGCGATGTGGAAGAAGATGGGCATCAGCTGGGGTCGCGGCTCTGTCGGCCCTGGCCAGCCGGATGCGTCGACGCAGCCGATGCGTGTCGACAGAACGGGCAACGCCTACGACAGCGATTTGCCGTCCGTTATCTTGCGCAATAACCAGAACGGCATCCGTTCGTTGCTCTTTCTGGGCTATACGCCGAAGTGGAATGCGAGTGTTGCGGGCGATACGAAATCGGCGCCCAACGATGTGTCGGCGTGGGAAAAGTACGTGGATGCCGTGGTTCGCAAGTACTCGGCGCCGCCGTATGGCGTGCGCCACTTCCAGATATGGAATGAAGCGGCAGGGCGCCTGTCGGGAGGCTTGCCGCAAGCGACGTTCTGGCACGGCCCGAAATTCGACAGGGACGAGCATCGCGCGCGTCCTTACGAGCAGGCGATGCAGGATTACGTCGAACGCATTCACATTCCGGCTGCACGCATTGTTCGCCGCTACGGCGGCTATGTCGTGTATGGCGGATGGCCCGATCAGGGCGGGCTCGACAACCTCGACAAGTGGCTCGATTACCGAAGCCCGCGCCTGAACGCGCGCATGGCCGACTGGGTCGACTACCTCGATACGCACTACCTGCCCGTGCACGATCTCGACGGGCTGTATGAGCGGTATGTCAAACAGGGCCCCGCGCGCGGCGTGTGGCAAACGGAAATCGGCGACAGGTACATGATCGACGAGCACTACCTGCCGCGCTATTTCTTCGAGCTCGCGGTCTGGGCACTTGCGCGCAACTGGGACGACCCCGACAAGTATGTGTCGATGGTCTATCACTGGGACGGCTACGAGCCCTTTCGACTGACCCATCGCGGCCCGCCTGCGCGCACTTACAACGTGTCCGGCCAAAGCCTGATCGTGCTGAATCAGATAGCGCCCGGTGCGCTGGCGCCCTTGCCGCAACCGCTGCGCTTCGGTCCGGAGGTGGCGGGATCGGGCTTGCTGTCCGATCAGGACATGGTCATCCAGGTGAGCGCGCCGTCGGGCTGGCGCACCGTGCAGACGACGGGCATCGCGCCGCCGTCGGGCGGCGCGCAGGTGCTCTTCGTCGATGCATTGACGGGCACGGCCGCACCGAAGGAAGACGCCACGCTGGACTGGAATAACGACGGCATGAGCATTCGCTTTCGTGTGCCGGATAACGTCAATGGCGCCGACAGGAAGACGCCGGGACACCTTGCGTATCTCGTCGTGCGCGCCGGTCAGGGGAAGTCAGCTTGAGGGAGACGCGTTCTTTTTGCAGCGAGATTCAATTGCCGACTGATCCTTTTTATCGCTACGAGGCTGTATGAAACAGATTGCCATCGTCATTTGCAACTACAACTATGAACGCTTTCTTGCCGAGGCGATCGATTCTGCGCTGGCGCAGGACTATCCCGGTACGCGGGTGATCGTGATCGACGACGGATCGACTGACGGCTCGCGAGCCATCATCGGGCAGTACGGTTCGCGCGTGAAGGCGGTGTTCAAGGAAAACGGCGGACAGGTGTCCGCCTACAACCTTGGCGTCGAGATTGCCGATACGGAGTACGTGATTTTCCTCGACTCGGACGACGTGCTGTATCCGGGCGCCGTGTCCGAAGTGATGCGCAAATTCGAAGAGGGCGATCTGGCCAAGGTGCAGTTCCGTCTCGACGTGATCGACGAAGCGGGCAAGCAGACGGGCGCTCACGTGCCGCACACCGAGCCGCCCGTCGACTGCGGCCGCTTGCTGAGAGACGGCTGGCTTTATCCGTCGCCGCCTGCGTCGGGGAATGCCTATAGCGTACGTGCGTTGAAGGCGGTGTTTCCCGTGCCTGAAGGCGGCATCAATCGCTATGGGGCCGATTTCTATGCGATCTATGGCGCTGCGCTCGTGGGCCCCGTCGCCACGTTGACGCTCTCTCTCGGCGCCTATCGCGTGCATCACACGGCGACGCCGAGCGTGTCGTTCGCGAACTCCGAGCAGATCAAGAAAGCGCCGAAGGCATTCAAGGAACGATGGGTCACCTTGCGCGAGATTGCCAAAGAACGTCTCGATCTCGAACTGCCGCCCGCTTTTCATGATTTCGCACATGAAAAGGCGTACTTCGGTTCGAGTCTTTACCACGCGTCGCTGAGCGCGCGCTGGCGCTGGATGCTGCACGATTCGCGCGCCTATCTGCACACGATCGTCGCGAATCCGTTCTGGGGCCTTAAAAAGAAAGCGGGCACACTGTTTCTGTCGTGTCTGTGTCTGCTGCCCTATTCGCCGCTTTCCGATTTCGTGGTTCGCTACATCACCAACCCGCTTGCGCGCCGTAGCACGGCCGGGCAATAGCCATGCAGCGTCGCGGATACAGGAGGGGCGGGTATGGACGGTAAGAAGAGCGCTAGCGTCATAGCATTCGTTTACGGCGGCTATCTGATGAGGTACGTGTATCTCATCATCGTCGTGCCGTTTTATGGACGCGTGCTGGGCGTCGCCGAATACGGGCGTGTGCTCGCGGCGATGTCGCTCATGAACGTCATCTGGATGCTGGCGAGCTACGGCTTCACGTTCGTCGGCATGCGCGAGATTTCGAAGGCGCAGAACAATAGCGAATGCAACGCCATCTACTCGTTGCACGTCAGCGCGCGCCTTGCGCTGTGCGTGCTGGGCGGCTGCATCGGCATCATTGCGACGTACTGTTCGCCGACGCTGTCGGAGCGGCCTCTGATCGGTTTTCTCGCGACGGCGCTCGGGGTCGTGTCGGCATTGAACCTGGGCTGGCTCTATCAGGGACGCCACCATTTCCGCACGCCGATCATGATCGAGGTGTTCGGCTTCGCCGTGAGTCTCGCACTCGTGCTGTGCCTGGTAAGAGGGCCGGCCGACTCCGTGTGGGTCGTCGCGAGCCTGTTGACGGCGGGGGTGCTTTCGCTTGCCATTTCCTATGGGCTGGCGACGTATCAGCTCGGACGGCCGCATCTTTCGTTCGAGGGCATTACGGACCTCGTGAAAGGCTCGACCCTGCTCTTTTGTTATTCGTCGGGTTCCGTCGTACTCACGGCTTCGTCGACGTATCTGCTGACGCTGCTGTCCACGCCCGCTCAGGTCGGCTACTTCGGCGCCGCAGAGCGTTTTGCGACGATCGGCTTGAGCCTGATGGGGCCCGCATCGCAGGTCTTCATCCCGACCATTTCGCGTCAATTGGCCCAAGGCGACAAGGCGGGTGCGCAAGTTACCACGCGGCGCGGCGCGACGCTGTTGCTGGGATATGGATTGCTGGTTTTCTGCGGCGCGTTGACGCTTGCGCCGTTCGTGCTGCCGCTGATTCTCGGCGAAGCCTTTACGCCTAGCGGCCACGTATTGCAGTGCTTTGCATGGATGTTCCCGTTTGCAGCCTTCAATGAATTCGCGGCGTTCTATGTCTTCGTGCCGCGCAAAAAAGACCGCCTGCTTGCTATTGCGGGCGCCGCGTCCGGTGTCACGAATCTTGTGGCGGCATTGTGGCTTGCGCCGCGATACGGCGCGGAAGGCATGGCGTTCGCTCGTGTGATCGGCGAGCTGTCGCTGTCCATGATGCTGTTGACCATCATGGTCCGGCTGGAACTGATCACGCTGGTGCCCGGTGCAGGGCGCGCCATCGCAATGGCGCGCGTCGCGTGGGGCGCGCGAGGCGGAGCGGGCGCAGGCAAGGAAGATTGATCGAATGAAAAATGCTACAGACGGATTGAACGAGAACAGGGAGGTCGCGATGAAAGTTGCCATTGTTCACGACTGGCTGGTGGTATCGGGCGGCGCCGAGAAAGTGCTGCAGAACATAATCGAATGCTTCCCGAACGCAGACCTGTTTTCGCTGGTCGACTTCATGGAAGACCGGGCCTGCATCAAAGGCAAACCGGTACAGACTTCGTTTATTCAGCGGCTGCCCTTTGCGCGCAAGCGCTATCGGGCCTATTTGCCCCTGATGCCGCTTGCGATCGAGCAGCTCGATCTTTCCGCTTACGATCTCGTCATTTCGAGTTCGCACGCGGTCGCCAAGGGCGTGCTGACGGGCCCCAACCAGATGCACGTGAGCTACGTGCATTCGCCCATCCGCTATGCGTGGGATTTGCAGCATCAGTACCTGCGAGAGTCGCATCTGACTGCGGGCGTGAAGTCCGCGATGGCACGCGTGCTGCTGCATTACATTCGCGGCTGGGATTCACGCTCGGCGAATGGCGTCGATCATCTTCTCGCCAATTCGAAGTTCATTGCGCGGCGAATCAAGAAGGCTTATCAACGCGATGCGACGGTGATCTATCCGCCCGTCGATCTGAGCCATATGCCGATGCGCGAGAAGAAGGACGATTTCTACGTGACGGCTTCGCGCATGGTGCCGTACAAGCGTATCGACCTGATCGTGAAGGCCTTTTCGAAGACGCCGGAACGTAGACTGGTCGTGATCGGCGACGGTCCGGACATGAAGAAGGTCAAGGCGGCTGCAGGCGACAACGTGACGATCCTCGGTCACCAGCCGTTCGACGTGCTGGTCGACCATCTGCAGCGTGCACGTGCTTTTGTGTTTGCGGCTGAAGAGGATTTCGGCATTTCGGTCGTCGAGGCGCAGGCGTGCGGAACGCCCGTCGTCGCATTCGGCAGAGGCGGGGCGCTCGAATCGGTACTCGGATTGCCGCGCGAACGGCCGACGGGTGTCTTCTTCAAGGAGCAAACGACGGAATCGCTGCTCGAGGCAGTGGAGCGCTTCGAGAAGTACTCGGGCCTCTTTGATGCACGTCAGTGCCGCCGGAATGCAGAGCGTTTCTCGTCGGAGAAGTTCAAGACGGCGTTGATGTCGTTTATCGATGCGCGGATGCCGGACAGTTTCGTCGATCCGACGCTTCCGTATCCTGTCGAAGAAGAAGTGCCCGTCAAGTCAGTCAGGGATGAAGAACGCGAGCGGCATCTGCTCGTTTGATGCCCCTTCGCATATCAGCTGTGAACTCTCGAACGCACGCGTGAAAGCGCGCAGACGAGGCTGGGCGTGTTCTCCTTGAGCGCCGCGGAGTTCTCCTCGATGAGATCCTGAAACGGCGCCGTGTGCCCATACGCCAGAGTCGACACCGCCAGCAGGGCGAATGTCGACCACACGGGCCGAACCGGCTTGTACTCGACCTGCAGCGCCGTGCGCAGAAACACGGTAGCCGCGATCATACCGATCACCCAACCCACCAGAACTTCCGCGACCGAGTGCGAATGGCCGTGCACGCGCGAAGCGCCTGTGAGCGCGCCTAGCAGCAGACCGGCAGCGATGCCCGGAAACGCCGGCAGCCGCCACCATTTCAATTGCAGCGCGAGCGCGACGGCCCACACGGCGGTTGAGAGCATCGTGTGACCGCTGATCACGCGGAAGTGCGCCAGCGGCAATGAAATGTCCCACGCGTAATACACGATCTTGCTTGCGCCCACGGGCAGCATCCCGAGGCTCAACGTCAAAGCCCAGCGTAACGCGAGGCGCAAGTCGGTCTTCGCAATCCAGATAGCGCAGACGATCGCGACGGGCAGCGTGACGGCCGCATCGCCGACATTGGAATAGACAGTCCAGGGATCGATTTTCCACATAGGCGACGTTGTTTGTTCAGTTCAGTTAAGAGCCGGGCACGCTGCGTCCCGTCGCGGCGGGATAAGGCTGTGCACGCTCGCGATACGGTGGCGCCTGCGGATGCAGCACGCGTGGGTCGCGTACGGGCTTCATCACGCGCACAGGGCGCGACGCCAGCAGCAGCGAGATCACGAGAGAGAGGACGAGCACGTTCGACGGCGCAACGAGCCGGTGTTCCGTTGCCGCCATGACGAGCAGACACACGGCAGAGAGCTCGACGAACCGGTAGGCAGCGAAGTTCTGCCCGTGTTCGACGAGTGCGCTGCGCGCGGCGCCGTTCTGACTCCACTTGACGAGTTTCCAGTAAAAGCTCAGCACCAGCGTAAGCCCGACCACGCCCGTTTCGGCGAGGAAGTTCAGATAGGAGTTGTGCGCGTGCGAGTCGCTATGTTCGATGACGACGTCCGAGGGCACCGCAAGCAGGCCGAAATAAGACGTGACGTTGCGGATCGTATCGTCGAATGAGCCGAATCCCATTCCGACAATCGGGCTCTGCCGGAAGTACGCCAGCGCTCTCGGCCACAGCCACTCGTAGCGTATGTCGAGATTCGCGACCTTGGCGTCCGCGTTCTGGATGCTGAACGTATAGCCCATGTAGTCGACGAAAGGACGCGTGTGATACATCGCCATGGCAAGCGACGCCACCACGAGACACGACATCAGCGACGCGAGAATCAGGCGCTTGCGGCCGAAGTACAGATAAGGGAGCACCGCAAAAGCGCCCAGCAGCGAGCCGCGGCTGTAGGTCGAAAAGAGCATCAGCCCATTGAGCGCGATCAGCGCAAGCATGATCCTGCTGCGCTTTTGCAGATAGCACGCGACGCCGAGACAGAACAGCATCGCGAGGAAGCCGCCTGCCGCGTTACGCGCGATGAAGAAGCTGCCGAAGCTGTCGTCGGGGTGCTTGAAAATGCTGAGCAAGCCGTTCTGCGCGAGATAAAGCATGTACGGCGGAATATTGATCAGAACCGCGAACACGAAGAATGCGCGCAGCAGTTTGTTCATATCCCAGCGATGCACATACACGCAGCCTGCAAAGATCGGCGCATAGGCAATGAAGAAATTGCCATCGCGCCGGTAAAACTCGAATTCAGTCAGCGAATGCGGATTGTAGAGAAGCGTTGACGCCAGTATGAATAGCGTGAGCGCGGTCAGCGGACCCATGAACGACGGGTAGCTTCTTCCGAAAAAGCGCCATGCGCAGAATACGATCGGCAAAAATCCCACTGCGCTAACAGGTATCAGGTTGGTAACCGTCAGGAACAGCGCCAATACCGATATATAAGCCATTTCGACTCTCGTGAAGAATGGTTGTGCACATCCACTGGTGGAAGCGGCGCATGTCAATGATGGATACGCATGGATCCGACAATACGCGCGGCGAGTCATCGAGTGTTCGATTGACCGGCCAGAACAGGGTTGTGACCTGCTGTGACGTGCGGTGTTCCCATATCTGGGAGAGTGAGTCTGCAAGGCGCCGGTACAGCCGGGATGAGCCACTTGCAGTCTGCTTCGATGAGAAGAAGCGAACACCTTCTAGTCGCAACGTATCACGAAAACCCCTGTAATTCCAAGCGTAAATCGATTTTAAAAAAAGATAGATTCGCCAGATCATAGGTCTTATCCGAAATGCTCAGCGTGACAAGCCATAACATCAACCGTTCGCGCCAGAGATGCTGTAGCGCAGCGTAACGTGTCTATGATCTATCTCAGGTCGAGTCGAATAAGGTCGCACTGAGCCGTTTAAAACCGCGTGGTCTAAACCTCTGCACCGGATTTCGACCTTTCAATTCATCTGCAATGGTTGCGCGAGCACGACGCGTACCGGATGCACTCAGACGCATACGAGTCGTCCGCCATTCGCGGCCTGTGCGGTCCGCAGTCAACACAATCCCGCGTCGATAGCCAGAACATCCACGCGGGAGATGTGCAGACCAAAAACACGATGGTTGGATCCTATGAGCTTCGTCCAGACAGTTACGGACGATGAGGATCAGACTTCAATACCAGGGAGATTGAAGTGGACAAACGAACCACTCAAGCCAATCAACAGAACGCTGCTGTCGCGGCGGGCGAAACGGCGATCGATTCACAACGGCTGGTGCAGGTCATTCTCGCTGGCGGGTCGGGTACGCGACTCTGGCCGGTGTCGCGTGAGCAATATCCGAAACAGCTGATCGATGTCGTCGGCGATCAATCGCTGCTGCAAGCCACGATGAAGCGTATGGATGGCTTCACGAAAACATGGGACGTGGCAGCAGAGCCCGTGATCGTGTGCGGCGTCGAGCATTTCTTCGTGACGTCCGAGCAGGCGCACGATTGCGGCGTGAAGGCGCGCGTGGTCGTAGAGCCCGCGCGGCGCGATACGGCGCCCGCATTGACGCTCGCCGCGCTGGCCGCATGCAGCGACGGCGACGATCCCATTCTCGTCGCGATGCCTGCCGATCATGCCATCGCAGACTTGCCCGCCTTGCATCAGGCGATCGAACTCGCGGCAGTTCATGCGCAGGCGGGCGAGATCGCCACGCTCGGCGTTCCTCCGACGCGAGCCGACACCGGCTTCGGCTATATCCGCCTCGGCGCGCAGTTGTCCGACGGCGCGCATCGCATCGATCGCTTCGTCGAAAAACCCGCGGCCGAGCTGGCAGCGCAATACGTCGCGTCGGGCGGCTACTGGTGGAATAGCGGCATGTTCGTCATGCGTGCATCGGTGTGGCTCGCGGCGTTGAAAGTTTTTCAGCCGGACATGTACGCCGCTTGTGTGCAGGCGTTCGAGAACGCAAAGCGCGACGACGGCCACATCGCGCCGGCAGCCGATGCTTTCGCACAGTCGCCTTCCGATTCGATCGACTATGCGGTGATGGAGCAGCTCGGCAAAGCCGACTCGCCCTTCACGGGAGTTGTCGTGCCGCTCGAAGCCGGCTGGTCCGATCTCGGCTCGTGGGATGCCGTGTGGGAGGCCATGGAGAAGGACGAATTCGGCAACGTGGCGAACGGCCGCGTGCTGATGGAAGGCGCGACTACCACCTACGCGCGTTCGCAGGGCGGCAGGCTCGTCGCATGCGTGGGTACCAGTGATCTCGTCGTTGTCGAAACGGATGACGCCGTGCTCGTGGCGGACCGCTCGCATGTGCAGGATGTGAAGGGACTCGTGTCGCGGATCCGGCAGACCAATTCCCCTGAAGCCGACAATCACCGGAAAGTGCGGCGCCCGTGGGGCTTTTACGATTCCATCGATCATGGCGAGCGCTTCCAGGTCAAGCGGATCGTCGTGAATCCGGGTGGACGGCTTTCACTGCAGATGCATCACCATCGCGCGGAGCATTGGGTCGTCGTGTGCGGCACGGCGCTCGTAACGCGCGGCGATGAACAGTTCTTGCTGACAGAGAATCAGTCGACCTACATCCCGATCGGCGTGCAGCACCGTCTCGAGAACCCCGGCCATGTTCCGCTGCAAATCATTGAGGTTCAATCGGGCGTGTATCTGGGTGAAGACGACATCGTCCGGTTCGATGATCAGTATGGCCGCTGCAACTGAGCGGCTGTTGTGAACATGTATGTAGTGAAAGAGGGGTTGTGATGCGTGCATTGACAGGTCTGCTAGCGAGGCTATTCGACGTCGCGCTGATCGTATCGGGTGCGCTCGTAGCGTCGCAAATCCGTTTCGACGACGTTTCCCAGCGCGGTTTTTACCTGGCGTTTGTCGCATTTGCCGCGGCATTCTCACTCGCGATATTTCCCGCCCTCGGCGTGTATCAATCGTGGCGCGGCCGTTCCAAACGGTTGCTCACGGGACAGGTGGCATTGGGCTGGCTGATCGTGCAGGGCTGCGCGATGGCCCTGATGTTTTCGCTGCACCGGATCGACTTCGTGTCGCGTCTGTGGTTCGTCTACTGGACGGCGCTCTCCGGCAGCGGGCTCATCGTGAGCCGCCTCGTGATCCATAGTCTGATCGGGCGGATTCGCCATGCAGGCATCGATTTGCAGCCTGTCGCCATTGCAGCGTGTGGAGACCATTGCAACGACATCATTCATAAGATGGAAGGCGCCGCTGAATCCGGTTTCCGGCCATGGGCGGTCTACAATCTCGCGCCCGATTCGAAAGCGACGTCGCGCGTGCCGATCTTCACCGAGCACAAGGCATTCGCCAAATACGTGCGCGACCAGAATATCGGCGAGGTCTGGCTTGCGCTGCCATTGACGGAAGAACGCGCGATCCTGAAGCTCGTCGACGAGTTCCGCAACGACCTGATCAACATCCGCTTCATGCCTGACGTGCGTGCGCTCGCACTGTTCGAAGGCAGCGTGACGAGTGTGCTCGATCAGCCGACCATCAACCTCGCGGCTTCGCCGCTGCCGCCGAACGCGATGGTCAAGAAGGATCTGTTCGACCGGCTGTTCGCACTGGCCGCGCTGATCGCGATTTCGCCCATTCTGCTGGGCTGTGCGATCGCAGTGAAACTGAGTTCCAGAGGACCCGTGTTCTTCAGGCAGCAGCGCAAGGGCGCGGATGGCCGTGTTTTCACGATCTACAAGTTCCGCACGATGCGTCTGCATGTGCAGAAGGCAGGCGTGCTCGAGCAGGCCAAACGCAACGACCCGCGTATTACACGCGTGGGCGCCTTCCTGCGCCGCACGAGTCTCGACGAGCTGCCGCAGTTCTTCAACGTGCTGTGCGGCGATATGTCGGTGGTCGGACCGCGTCCGCATGCGCTGGAGCACGACGATCTCTATCAGCACGTCGTGTCGGGCTATATCCATCGTTACCGGATCAAACCAGGTATTACCGGCTGGGCGCAGATCAATGGATATCGCGGCGAAACGGACCGGCTCGAAAAGATGGAAGGACGGGTCGAGCACGATCTCTACTACCTGCGCAACTGGTCCTTTGCGCTGGACGTGAGGATTATCCTCGCGACCATTTTCAAGGGCATTTCTCATCAGAACGCGTATTGAGCGCGTATTGAGAATAGAGAAACGCGGGTGCGCCAGACATGACTCATGCAATCAGGTTGGACAAGTCTTCGATTCGCGCGCAGCGCGACGAGGGGCACATGTCGCAAAGCAAAGATCGAGCAGCCGTTCATCAGGAGCGCGCCCTGAGCGAGGAGCTTTGGTGCGTTCATATCGAAGGGCTGGACGACTTCGTTGCAACTATTTCGCGGGAAGCGGCCGAGCGCGAGGCTTCCGCAATCAACGCTCATCTGGACAGTTTGAAAGACAAAAGGGAAGAGCGGGCGCCGACGCGCATGGTGAGAGCGTCGGCGGCCGTGTGGCCCTATACGGCCGAGGGACATGCGCGTTCGCTGGAAACAGATTGGGAGGATCTCCAGCGCATGCCGCATCGTCAGGTTAAACAGAATCCCGATGGAGGCACGTTGTCGTTCGTGTTGCGATGGATGAAGGCGCTCGTCAGAAGCGTCAGCCGCAAAGGCTAAAACGCGTGCTGAACGCGGGTCGTCCCGCGAAAGCATTCACGCGCATTCGCCCGGTATCGGAGCCGGGCATCGGTGCGGGGTGTCGCCCAATTCAATCACGCGGAGTTCGATATGTCGTACGGCATCGTTTCACGGATCGTCACGGTTGGCGCCATTCTGATGTTGGCGAGTTGCGGCGGAGGCGGCGGCGGGTCGGGTTCGTCGCCCGGCTCGCCGAGTGCGAACAACAGCCAGCCGGCGCTTGCGAACGCAACGGCGCTCGCCGACGGCAGCAAGGTCGGCGACGACTATTGGTCCGCGGGCTCGACGCAATCGGGTGGAACGGGCCAGCCCGTCAGCGGCCTGAATTGCGGCACGCGCGGCAACATCTACACCTATTCCCATCTGGCGATCTATCTGAACGGCAAGGCTCTGGCGCTGCCGACGAACATCGGCACAGTCGGTCCGACGATGGCCGCGCAAACGGGGTGCGCGTATCCAGTACACACGGATGACGAGTCGGGCAAGATCCGCATGGATGCGTCCACGGGGGCGTCGTATACGCTCGGGCAGTTCTTCGCGATCTGGGGGCAGCCGCTCACGTCGTCGAACGTCGCCGGCCTGACGGGCATGCCCATTACCATCTACGTGAACAACGGCGGCCAGCTGTCGAAGTACACGGGCGATCCTGCGAGTCTCGTGTTGCCTCCGCACGGCGAAGTGTCGATCGAGATCGGCTCGCCGCTCGGTCAGATTCCCACTTTCACATGGACCGATCCGCCTTCCTTCGATCCGAACCAGACGGTTCTCACGTTCGGCGGCGTGGTCGGCACCGCGCATTGGGCGGACGGCAACACGTCGACGGGCGGCACGGGCAGCGACGTCGACGGGCTCGTCTGCGCGTCGGGCATGAGCGAGGTGTATCACGTGCACGCGCATCTGGCCATCATCAACAACGGGCAATGGCTTGCGTTGCCGAAGAACGTCGGCATTCTCTCGCAGTGCAACTACGAGATGCACACGCACGACCAGACGGGCATCATCCACATCGAAACGCCGAGCGTGAAGAACTTCACGCTGGGACAGTTCTTCGACATCTGGGGCCAGACGCTGTCGAGAACCAACGTGGCGGGCGTCACGGGGACGGTGGTCGCGTACATCAATGACAACGGCGATGTGCGCCGCTACGAGGGCGAATTGCGCGATATCCCTCTGACCTCGCACCGCGACGTCACGTTGCAGATCGGCACGCCTGTGAGCACGCTCGCGACCTACAACTGGTACGAGCCGCAATAACGCTGACATGTTTTGCAGCAGACGACTGAAACAGGCCGCGAGTGCCGCGCGCAATGCGCGGTACTCGCGGCCTGATGTTTTGTTGGTCAACGACGGACAGCTGCTGCTGATCCGTTGGCCAACGGCCGACATGCCGCCGTGCGAAAGAATGATCAGACCGATGGCGGCGAGCGGGCTTTTCTCTTTGTTTTCAAACGCCTTGCAGCTCGGGTGCGGCTAACCGCACTCGACTGGCATACGCCGTGCATTAATAGCCGCGGGCGCAACGACGACCGGTCCGCATGTTTGCCCCGGCGTCGGCAGCATCGATCAGAGTTCGAAAGAGTTCGCGAAAGTGTTGTCCGTTTGAGCCTTTTGTCAGCGTGCCGCACGCCGGCCGCGCACATCGTCCCATCAACGCCGAAACATTGACGCGCAGCGTGAGCGCAACGCGTCAAGGCGTTATTTTTTTTAATCGGAGTCCTTATGAAATCGAAGATCATCGTTGCTGTGTTCGTCGCAAGCGCTGCGTCGCTGGCTGCTCCTGTTTTTGCAAGCGGTTATGGTCCTGCGCCGTACTATTCGCCGGAAGTCGGCGCGCCCGCTTCGCAAGCGGGTCAAACCGCGCAAACGCTGGCTGCCGAAGCAGCGCAGGCAAAAGCCGCTGAAGCAAGCCGCGCGAGCGTCGGCGGCGACGAAGCCATGAGCACGCAGTCAGGCCGCCGTGCATCGGTCGGCAGCCGCGATCAGGTCTATCGCGGAAGCTGATCCGCGCCGTCGCGAGGCGCCGCTGGCTGGCGCTTCGCGATCGCTGTTGTGGTCGGCTCAGGCTGGCGAACGGGTTGATCCGGCGGCGTTGTTTCGGGCGGGTGTTTTTTCGTCGGACGCGAGCGCAGCGCATCGCGCAGCGTTTGTGCGGTGTCCAGCAAGGCCGTCGAGAAGAAGCAGCCCGTGACGGCCGACAGGATGATGAAGATCGACGCCGCATCGACGAGCAAGCCGAAGAACTTGAACAGCAGCAGGCAGGCCGCGAGCAGCAGCAGATTGAGCACGACGCCGAGCATGGCCGTCGCCTTCGGCACGGCACGCACGAGCGCCGCGAGTCGCGAATCGGTATGCGGGATATACCAGATGATCAGAAGCCCGAATCCGAGCACGAATAAGGTCTCCGCCCATTTCACCCACACCGGCCGCCGCAGGAAGCGTCCTTCGAAGATCGTCTCGATGATCTGAGCCTGGATTTCGATGCCCGGCACCAGTTCGCCCAATGCGGTCGTGCGCATATCGGTGAGGCCCGTGCCCGTCAGCCCGACCAGCACGAGCTTGTTGTGAAAGCGCGCGGGATCGATCTGTCCTTGCAGGACGTCGCGAGCCGACACATAGCGATGCTGCGTCGACCGCATGGACGCGAAATGCAGCCAGATGTCGCCGTCGGGCTGCGTGGGCACCTGCACATCGGCGACGCCGACCGACTGCATGCCCGCCGCGTCGGCATACACGTCGATGGCAGCCGATCGCGTGACGACCCGCAGCATTTCGATCGGCATGCACGGCACCAGCTTGTCGCCGAGACCCAGCACCAGCGGAATGCGCCGCACCGTGCCCTGTTCGAGCGCCACGTTCAGCAACGCCTGGCCGTGCGCCGCCGCCTGCAATTCAGGCAGGCTCGCGAGCACGTAGCCATAGCGCTTCACCATGTTGATGGGATCGGCGCCATGCACGAGGATGGGCGCGCTGCGCAGATCGGTGCTGGTATCGAGTGCGGCGTGATCGACGGCGGCTGCGCCGAGTACGGAGGGCGCGGCGCGCAATGCGTCGGCGAGGATGGTCTCGTGGCTCGGCAGCGCACGCAAACCGGCGGCGAGCGCGGCGGCGGACGCGGGCAGGTTGTCGGCGACCTTGTCGGGCGAAGTCTGATCGGCCTCCGGCATGTAGACGTCGAGGCCGATAGCGAGCGGCTGCTGCGCCGCGATCGCATCGACGAGATTTGCCAGCTTGTTGCGAGGCCACGGCCATTGACCCACGGCGGCCAGCGTCTTGTCGTCGATTGCTACGATGATCACGGGCTGCGAAGCCGGCACGCGTGGAAAGCGCCGCTGGTAGTGATCGAAAAGCAGCTGCCGCGCCGAGTTGAACGAATCCGGCATGACGTCGTCGAGCTTGTCGAACACCCGTGGACGCGGGATGCCGCCGGGCCATTCGCTGGACAGGTTGAGCAGGCTCAGTCCGAACAGCACGGCCAGTGCGACCGGGCGGCCTTGTCCCGCCTTTAGCAGCTTACGGAAAAACGTCACCCATGCAGCGCTCAAGCGTTTCATCGGATCAACGGCACGTCAATGCCGGCCACGGACGCGGTGAGGTGTCACCCTGATCATTGGATTGTAATGACGACGCGCCGATTCATCTGATTGGGGACGCCATCCGCCGTGTGCACGAGCGGTTCGCGCTTGCCGCGTGCGGCCGTTTCGATTTCCTTCGCCGGAATGCCCGCCTTGACGAGGAACTTCGCGACCGTCTGCGCGCGCTGCATCGACAGCTTGTCGTCGTATTCCTGCGAGCCCGCGAGATCCGTATGGCCGACGACGGTCAGATGCGGCGCGGGCCACCTGGCGAGCACGGCCTTCATTTCCCGCACCGTGGCGGCCGATTGCGGCGCCAGTTCTGTCGCCGAGTCGAACAGGAAGTTGATCGTGAACGTCGTGGGGCGCGGCGGCTGCGCGGCGAGCAGCGGGCCGTAGCGTGTTTCGACGTTCGCGGGCGTGTCGACGGTCTGTTCGATCTTGCCGCTCTTCGCCACTTCGGCCGTCGCGTAGGCGTGATCCAGCACCTGGGTCTTGTCGCCGCTGCGCACGACGACGGAGCCGACGGTGCCATCGGAATTGGGCAGCAGCGTGATCTTGTCGGGCGTCGAGCATCCCGCCGCACAAGCGGCGAGCGCCGCGCCGATCGCGCTCCACGCGAACCGCGTGCGCCTTGCCGCCGGTGTTGTGGCCTTCAACGCCCACTCTCCCCGTCGCCGACCTCGATGATGAACTCGGTGCCGCGCACGCCCAGCGTCGTGGTCGGCGTGCTGAAGCGCACGGCTTCGGGATGCGCCTTCGCCAGTTTGCCGTCGACCACAGCGAGCGATCCGCGCCGGATGGTGGCATCGAGCGCGCCGTCGTGCGTGGTCGTGTTGAAGGCGAAATGGTTGAGTTCGAGCACGGAACTGGAACCCTCGGACAGCAGCGTGTTGTCGCGCAGCGTGATGCCGACGGACGAAGCGGGGCCTGTCACGATCCGGTCGCTGCTATAGACCTCGCTGCCGACGATCGCGTCGAGGTTCTGCGCGGTGCGCTCGATATGCACCGCACCCTTGACCGTCTTGACGACGCCGATGGCGTCCGCGGCGCATGCGTCGATGGCAGGCGCGCACCCGCAGGCGAGAACCGCTGCATACTGCAAGGCTTGTTTGCGCATAGGTGACGACCGTGATGGCGGGTTGGACGACGCGCCAGAACACTGCGCCCGAACGCCGCCCGCGAGAGCGGGCGCGGCTTTGCGGAGATCCTCGGGAGAATACGGTGCGGGCCGCGACGGCTCTGTGCGCTGCCGCACATAACGCCGGGCGCGGGCGCGTGTCTGGCAGGGGACCTGCTGGAAGTATGGCCCTCCGCATGCAAGCGTGCAGACGGAGGCGCGCGGCGCAATCCTCAGACGCTTGCCTGATTCATCTCACACAAATTCGCCTCGTAGGCGCGGAGAATCTGCGGAATCTCGTCTCTCAGGAATTCGACGAAAGTCTTGATCTTCGCGTCGAGATACCGGCGCGACGTGTACAGCGCATACGCCGTGAGCGGCTGCAGACGATAGGCGGGCAGCACGCGCCTCAACGACCCGTCGCGCAACGCAGACACAGCCGCCGCCATCGGCACGGCGCCGATGCCGATGCCCTCTTTCAGCGCCACGGCCAGTCCGTCTGCCGAGTTGATGCGGAAACCCGGCGCGCGCAGATGCACGGTCTCGTTGCCGTCGGGGCCTTCGAGCAGCCAGCGGTCCGTCGGATAGACGGACGACACGAACTGGAAGCACGCGTGCTGCGGCAGATCGTGAACGTCGCGCGGCGCGCCATGCTCGCCCAGATACGAAGGCGCCGCGCACAGCACGCTGTGCAGCGTGCCGAGCCGCTGCGCAACGAGGCTCGAATCGGGCAATTCGTCGACGCTCAACTGGACGCTGACGTCATAGCCTTCGTCGATGATGTCGGGCATGTGCTGCGACAGCGTCAGTTCGACGGAGACGCTCGGATAACGCTGCCGGTAGCGCACGATGGCAGGCGTCACATAGGTCTGACCGAAGCTCGACGTGGCGTGCACGCGCAACTGGCCGGTGGGACGAACCTGAGCGTCCGCGGCCTCGGCTTCCGCCTGATCGACGAACGCGAGAATCTGCTCGCTGCGCTGCAGATACCGATGCCCCGCCTCCGTCAGCACGACGCGGCGCGTGCTGCGGTTCAACAGGCGCGCGCGCAGATACGCTTCGAGCGCGGAGACCGCGCGCGACACGGCGGGCACCGTGATGTTCATGCGCTGCGCAGCGCCCGTAAAGCTGCCTTCCTCCGCTACGCGAGCGAAGATGCGCATGTTGGTGAGAGTATCCAATCGTCAACCGCTCCACAGTGCGCATCGCGCACTTCCTTCAAATCTGTATCGTCGATGCCGCTTCGCAGCGAAGAATACGCGATCAGTCGATTTGCCGCTGACAGAGCGCGAACAGGCCGCCGCATGCGGCGATGCCGATCAGGAAGTAAAAGCCGTCCAGCGCGCTCAGGAAGCTCGCCTGTTGCGTGACGGCGCGGCTGATCTCGATGAGCGCAAGGCTTTTGGCTTCGCCCGCTGTATGGCCGAGCGCTTCGAATGCATGCGTGAGACTCTCCAGCGAATGCTGGAACACCGGGTTGAACGGATTGACGAATTCCGTCAGACGCGTCTCGTGCAGGGCCTGGCGGTGCTGCTCGAGAATGATCATTGTCGCCGTCGAGAACGAGTAGGTCAGCTGCTTGACCATGTTCTTGAAGCGGTAGCCGTGGCTGAACTCTTCGGCGGAAAAGAGGCGGAACGCCAGATTCGCGACGGGCAGCACAATGAACACGAGCAGCATGCCGCGCAGCAGAAGCGGCGGCAACAGCCACGGCAGGCTGACGTCGGGCGGCATGCAGATCATCCAGCCGCCGAACAGCGCGGCCATCATGAAGCCGGGGACGATCAGCCAGCGCTTGTGTTTGACGAGGGGCGAAACGCGGAAATACGCGAAAGCGATCGCAAGCGATGCCAGCGAGGTAAGACCGACCAGCCGCCCCGCATGGTCGACGGGATAGCGAAGCCCGCCTTCGAGAAAGCGCGACACCAGATAGCTGAACGCATTGCTGATGTAGTAGAACAGCACGTACAGCACGATGCCCGTCTGGAAGGTCCGTTCGCGCAACGCATGAAGCCGCACGAGCGGGTTCGGATGATGCCATTGATGCCACGCGAACCAGCCGAGCGCCATCATTCCCGCCGCCGTCAGACCCACCAGCAGCGGCGAGCTGGCGAACAGTTCGAAGCGCACCTGCTGCATCACGATCTGCAGCGCGCCCTGTGCGAACGCAAACACGATGTATGGCCAGAAATGCGCATCGCCGCGCGCTGCCGGATGCAGCTTGCCTGAGGATGACGGCACGACGAGCAGAACGAACAGCGCGAGCACGATGCCGCCGAGCGTCGTGCAGATGAAGAGCGCGCGCCAGTCGAAGTCCGCGAGCAGAGAGCCGCCGATCAGCGGCGCCAGCGCGCTCGCCAGCAGGATCATGCACAGGAATGCGCGCACGGCAGCCGGCCGCCGCTGCGGCTTGAAGTTCGTCTGAATCAGGATGCGGCACGCGCTCATCATCGGGCCGATGAAATAGCCCTGCGCGCCGCGCGCAAAGGCGAGTTCGATCGACGATCCGCTCAGCGCCGCCGCCATCGAGCCCGCCGCGAACAGCAGCAGGCAGCCGCTGATATAGCGCCGATAGCCGAGCCGTTCGACCCACCATTGCTGCTGGAGAATGCCGAGCACGGATGCGACGGCATAGGCGCTCGACGACCACACCAGTTCGTCCGCCGACGCGTTGATGCCGCCCGCGATATAGCCGGTGAAGAACGAAAAGATGGTGTTGTCGAAATACTCGAGACCTGTGGCGAGCGCGATGGCCCAGGGGAACAGGTCGTCGCGCAGCCGGTTTGCCGTGAACCATCCCTGTCCGGACGACGGGGCGGCCGCGTACAGGTGCTGCTGAGTGGCGGCGAACGTGGCGACGGGTGAGTCTTCGGTGGACATGCGGAAAATGCGGCGGCCATGCAACTCGGAATAGGCCGCATTGTACATCAACGTGTACGTTCGCGTACATGTTTGCTCGCGCCGCTGTCGATGCGGGGCGCGACGCGTGGGACCGGTTCATGAAACGCGCCGCGTCGGAGCGGCGGCGCGGCGCGACAGTCTAGCTGCGCAATACGGCCGCGCCGTGCTCGACGTACGCGCGCAGCAGATGATGCGCGATCGCGAACGGCTTTGGCGCGGACAGGCCGTCCGCATGCGTGCCTTCGAGCATCGCCGCGACTTCCGCGCGCGTGAACCAGCGCGCGTCTTCGAGTTCGGTGGTGTCGATGACGATGTCGGTATCGCTCGCCTGCGCGAAGCAGCCGATCATCAGCGAAGACGGAAACGGCCACGGCTGCGACGCGAAATAGACGACTTCCGCGCAGCTCACGTGAGCTTCCTCGTGCACTTCGCGGCGCACGGCGTCCTCGACGGTTTCGCCCGGTTCGACGAAGCCCGCGAGCGCCGAATACATGCCCGGCGCGAACTGGCGCTGGCGTCCGAGCAGACAGCGCTCGCCGTCGATGGTCAGCATGATGACGACGGGGTCGACGCGTGGAAAGTGGCGTGCGCCGCACGCATCGCACAGACGTTGCCAGCCGGCCGCCGTCGCACGGCTGCGCGCGCCGCAATTCGCGCAGAAGCGGTGGCGGCCGTGCCAGTCGAGCATCGATTTGGCTTCGCCGAGCGCGCCGAGCAGTGCCTGCGGGACGAGACCCTGCAATGCGATTGAACGCAGATCGATGCGGTCGTACGGCACGCTGCGCGTGTGCGGCTCGTCTTTCCCTTCGGCTTGCACGAGCCCAGCCGTGAAGCCGAGCGCGAAACGTCCGCTGCCGTCGCGCTCCTGGCCGAGAAACACGCTTTGCAGCGCCTCGCCGAACGTGAGCGCTTCGCTCGCCGTGAACCATGCGTCATGCTTTTCGCCGCGCTTGAGCAAAGGCACGTCGCCATCGAAGACGAGAAAGCGCGCAGCGGCATCGTTGCGCAGTTTCGCGATGAACTCCTGGTCGTCGCGCTTCTCGGAGCGGCGGTCGAGATGGTTGAGATTGAAGCCGATGGAAGCGGAAGGGACGATCATTACGTTGGGATATGGGCCGGGACGATCCGCAAGTATGGCACGGCGTCCCGCATGGCGCAGGCGGGCGCGAAGACGGTCGGGCGGCGGGCGGACTGTCTTCGCGCGATGCCGTTACACCTGCTTGACGGCCGCGAGTGCGTCGACGAGACCCGCGCCCGTCGCGCCGTCTTCGCCGGCGCCTGCCGGTACGCCCACGCCTTTGGGATCGCTGGCGGGATTCGCGTGCCCTTTCGTCACGTCGCGCGCGGTGCGGCGCAGGATCGCCTTGATGTCGCCGGGCGAGAGGTGCGGATCGGCCTGCAACAGCAGCGCGCACAGCCCCGCCAGCTGCGGCGCGGCGGCCGATGTGCCGCTGAACACGCCCCAGCCGTCGGTGGACGTGGTGCCGTCGAAGGCCGCGTTCTCGCGGTCGATCTCGCAGCCGGACGACACGGGCAGCGAGATATACGTCGCGTGCGGCAGCAGGCCGACGAGCCCGCAGACGTCGGGCACGCTGCGGCCCGAATAGATCAGGCTCGTGAACGCGCTCGCGTAGTCGGACGCACGCATCGCGCCCTTCTGGTCGACGTACACGCCGCCTGCCGAAATGATCTCCGGCATCTGGCCGGGAAACGAATAGTGACCGTTGCCCGCCGAGAACACGATCACGACGCCGCGCTTCACGGCGGCCTGAATTTCCGCCTCGAGCGCGACGAGTCCGTTCGGCAGCGTCTTCAGCGGCGTGTCGCCGGGCCCGCGCAAGTCGTAGCCGAGGCTCACGGAGATCACCTGCGGATCGTGCTTGAGCGCCTCCTGCAAACCTTCGAGCACCGACGCGCCGCTCGACGGGTTCGCTTCGTTGTCGAGCTTCACGCCGATGAACGTCGCGCCCGGCGCGATCGCGAAGATGTTGGCGGATTCGCCCGTGCCGTGGCCGTTGCCGTCGGTGCGGCGGTCGGTGGCGCCCGGCGCGAGCACGATCGACGACGCGTAGCCGTGCGCCTTGAAATACGGATGGCCGTGCGCAAAGCCGCTGTCGATCATCGCGATCCGCACGCCTTTGCCCGTGATGCCCTGCTGGTGCACGGGCGTCGCATTGAGCTTGAGCGCGATGTCGGCGGGCGCGGCGAGATGGAAGTAGGGCACGTTGGGCGGCGTCGCGGACGGCGTGCCGGCTTCGCGTGGCTTCGGCGCGGCGCGTTTTTTCGCCGCTGTCGTCGAGGTTTTTTTCGACTTTGCGCTCTTCGCGGCCTTCGCAGCCCTCGCCATGTAGATGTGCGGCCACTGGATATACACGTCGTCGAGCAGCGACCGGATTGCGGGATCCGGATTCCACGGCGCGTTGTCGGGCGGATAGAGCACCGAGCCGAACTGCGCCGCCGACGCGCACGGCGCCTTCATGCGTTTGAGCTTCGTCTGGAACAGCGCTTCGAACTGCTCGCGCGTGCAGCGCATCGACGCCGACAGCGAGCCGCGGCCCGTCAGCGTGAAGCCGCGCCGCGCGAGTTCGGCGAGCGCGAGATCGGCTTGCGCGGGATCGGGGATGAACGACGACACGGTGTCCGTCGACATGCGCGCGCCGAACCGGGTCGGCCCGAAGTCCTGGCCTGGCCGGTTGAACGTGATGGCGACGCGCAGTTCTTCGCCGGTGTCGCTACGTGAGGGGCGGGTCGTTGCATCATGCGGATCGTAGGCCTTCATCGTTTCTTCTCCTGTGTCGACGGAAGCACGCGCAAGAGCGCTTGCGCCGTCAGATGCAAGACGAATGCAGGTTAATCGAATGAAAGATGCTGCGGCGCTTCGCTGATCGACGAGACGTAGGGTTCAAGACTGCCCGGCACGGCAAGGGTTCCGCTCGTGCCGGAAGAACAGGAAAAAAGCTGGCGGAAGGCGTCATCCGGCATACGCGCCGACAGTGACGCGTGACCTTCGCCGCTGATCTGCATGCCGAGCTGCTCGGCGGCGCGTCTGGCCGCTTTGCGTGCGGCGTCGGTGCGGCATGGTTCGCGCAGCAGAAGCTGCAGGCGCCGCACAGGGCAGGTTTCGTTCGTCATCGCCACCTCCGCATCGGTTGCAGCATAACGGGCCTTCGCGAGGAAGACGGCTTTCGATCTTACGCCAGCCCGCGCGTCGATGCGCATCATGCATCGTGGCGCCGCCTTCGCCGCCTGGCGCGCATGCGATCGCGCGATGAAACCGTTGATCGCCGACGCGAGCGCATGCGGGTACTGATACATCATCGCGTGCCGCGCCGAACGCACGACGAGCAATTGCGCATCGGGAAGCGTGCGCGCGAGTGCCTCGGCGTTCTGCCCGTGTGTTACAGCAGATGCGTGACTTCCATGTGGCGCTGCGCGATCGGGCGGCGGCTTGCCAGAAGCCGGGTCTGCCGCGTGAGCCATTCGTCGATCTTCCCGGCGGCAACGGCCAGCATGGCCGACACGATCATGACGCTCGCGCCGAGTGCACAGAAGACGAAAAAGGGCGGATGGAAAGGCATGGCGGGCTCCTGATAGTCGGTGCGATGTGTCGTCGGGTCCAGCGCCGAAGGCTGTCGTGGCTGGGTGTGACGACATGATGCGTCGCGCGAATGAGGGGAAAATTAGCGCCGCCGCCATGAAAAAAGCCTGCGCACGCTGGCTCGTGCGCAGGCTTCGTGTTGTCGAAAAAGAGGGGATCAGGCGTTCGGCAACCTGTTGTCCGTCACACGCATTCGGTTTGAACGTCGGCTGTCTTTACGGGCGAATCCATCTGCAGGCTCTTGCGCGTGCGGAAACTCGCCAGCGTGACGAGGCCGAGAATCGCGAGCACGCTGCCGAACCAGAAATCGGCGGGAATGCCGGCGTGATCGACGATCGTGCCGCCCGCCGACGAACCCACGGCAATCGCCACCTGAATGATGCCGACGAACAGGGCCGAGCCCGCTTCGGGCAGATCGGGCGCCGCTTCCTGCATCCACACGCTCACGCACAGTGGAATAGCGCCGAACGCGACGCCCCACATCAGCACGACAGCCGTCACGACGGGTGCCATGTCCCTGAGCAGCGGCATTGTCAGCAATGCGAACAGCAGCAGCAGCGTCATCGCGGCGAGCGAGCCCTTCAGCTTGCGCGCCACGAACGTCGACACGGCGAAGTTCGACACGAAGCCGATGATGCCGAAGCCGAGCAGCACTGCCGTGATCGTCGACGCGCTGAAATGCGCGTCCTGCAGAAACGGCGCGATATACGTGTACGACGAGAAATGCGCACCGAAGATCAGCGCGACCATCAGCAGGCTCTTGCGCGGAAACGGACGGCGCACGAGCGTGACGAGATCGGCGAAACGCAGCGCCGCTTTCGACGGCAGCGACGGCAGCAGCGCGAACTGCGACACGAGCGCGACGGCCACGAGCACCGCCGTCGCGACGAACGACATGCGCCACGAAGCGAAGCCCGCGATGAACGTGCCGAGCGGCACGCCGATCACGGTCGCGCAGGTCACGCCCGCGAGAATCATGGCCGTCGCGCGCGGCGCTTCGTGCGCCTTGACGAGCCGGCCCGCTGCCGCGAGCGCGAGTGTCCAGAAACCGCCGAGCGCGGCGCCGAGCATCGCGCGGCCCACCAGCATCACGGGAAACGACGGCGCGAATGCCGACAGCAGGTTCGACGCGAGCAGCATTACGGACAGCAGGATCAGTATCAGCCGCCGGTTCACGCGTCCTGCGGCCAGCATCATGCCCGGTGCCGAAATCGCCGCCATGATGCCGGGGATCGTCACCATGAGGCCCGCCGTTCCCGGCAGCACGTCGAAGGTTTGCGCGACTTGCGGCAGCAAGCCCACGGGCAGGAATTCCGTCGTCACGAACGCGAATGCGCCAACGGTTACCGACGCCACCGCGAGCCAGGCGCGCAACGGCGAAGACGCGCCATCGGCGACGTCTTGCAGGTTGCCCGAAGGGTTGTTCTCGAAGTTCATATCTGAATCGCCGGATCGATGAAGAGGTGAGTGACGCGCGAACGGGCAGCGACGGGTGCCGTTGCCGGGTCATGCGTCGGCAAGAGCGCGCCACCTTATCACCGCCTCCGGAAATGAGCAGACGGATTGCACACGCGGCGTGGCACATGCCGATTTGACCGTTGCCGTGCACCGCTTCGAAGCACACGGACAAATCTGCCGGAACGGAAATCGCGCTGTCCCGGCGTTCGGAACGTCTGCACGCTGATAAGAAAAACAGATCGAATCGCACGATATTTGCAATGATCACCGTCCCTTACGTTGGCTATCCTGAGCATGCGGCTGGGCTGCGCGCGATGCCGGGGCGGTGCGGCACGAGCGCTCGATTCAGCGCGACCCTTCCCGCTGCGAGCCGCTGATAAGCGCGCCGCATCGCGGCCATTCGAGGACAACGACAGACAGGAGACAGACAGATGCGTGCGATCTGCAACGCAGGACCGCTTGCGCCTTCATCGCCGGCGGCAGCCCGCGCGGGAGGCCTGGCGGCGCTCATCAGGCATCGATTGATGCGCCATGTATTGACGACATTCGCCGCGCTCGTTTCGCTGCTGACGGCGCTCGTATTTCCGTCGGGTGCGCAGGCCGCATCGGGGCTCGCGAGCCTGCCCGCCGTGATGCCCGCGATGACTTGCGCGGCCGTCGCGAGCCTCGACCTGACGGGCGTGACGGACGGCACGGTGACGATCACATCGGCAGTGGTGCTGCCGGCAGGAACGGTTGTCGGCAATCGCACGCTGCCCGCCGCCATGTGCGACGTGAAGGGCACGATCGGGCCGGGCGCCTCGCTGTTCGAACTGCAACTGCCAACGCAAGGCTGGACGCAGCGCTATCTGCAGACGGGCTGCGGCGGACTGTGCGGCAACCTGTCCATCAACGCGCCGATGGCTTCGACCTGCGTGCCCGTGACCAACGGGCAGATCGCGATGTCCGCGACCGATATGGGCCACGAAGGCGGCAACGACAGTTCGTGGGCGCTCGATCCGAAGGCGAAGCTGGACTTCGCGTATCGCGCGGAACACGCGACGGCGCAGGTCTCGAAGGCCATCATCAACAAGTTCTACGCGCGGCCCGCTAAGTATGCGTATTTCGACGGCTGTTCCGACGGCGGCCGCGAGGCGCTGATGGAAGCACAGCGCTTTCCCGACGACTTCGACGGCATCGCGGCGGGCGCGCCCGCGAACGATCTGATCGTGCAGAACACGTTCCATCATGGCTGGGCCGCCGCCGCGAACATCGATCCGAAAACGGGCAAGTACATTCTGCTCGCGGGCAAGCTGCCGCTGATCCATGCCGCCGTGCTGAAGGCGTGCGACAGCATCGACGGCGTGACGGATGGCGTCGTCGACCGGCCGCAAGCCTGCCGCTTCGATCCCTCGACGCTGCTGTGCGCGCAGGGGCAGGCGGCTGCGACGTGTCTTTCCGCTGCGGAAGCGGCGGTCGTGCGCAAGATTCACGACGGCGCAACGGATGCGGGCGGCGCGCGTCTGGAGCCGTATGTGTCGCGCGAATGGGGTTCGGAGCTGAACTGGAGTCTGTTCGTGCCCGCGACGGATGCCGGTCCGAGCGGCAGCATCAACTTCGTGATGCCGTTCCTGCAGTACCTCGACTACTTCAATGGCACGAACACGGCGGCGACGTTCGGCGATCTGAAGTTCACGATCGACAACTTCCTGAAGACCGTGCCCGTTTCGAAATACCTCGCGGCCACCGATCCCGATCTGCAGCCGTTCGAGCGCCGCGGCGGCAAGCTGCTGCTGTGGCATGGACTGGAGGATCAGCACATCTCGCCGCGTTCGACGATCGAGTACTACACGCAGATGAAGAACGTGATGGGCAGCGAGCGCGTCGACAGCTTCGCGAAGCTTTATCTGTTCCCCGGCGTCGCGCATTGCGGCGGCGGCGACGGTCCGAACACGTTCGATGTCCTGACGCCGCTGATGTCATGGGCGGAGTCGGGCGCGAAGCCGGGCAACATCGTCGCCTCGATCGTCGACTCGACGGGGCAGACTACGCGCACGCGTCCCGTGTTTCCGTATCCCGCTGTCGCGCGCTACACGGGTTCGGGCAGCACCGACGACGCGGCGAATTTCGTGTTGGCGCAAGAGGACGCGCGTGTCGATCTGAACTGGATCGGCGAGTGGCTGTACTCGCCGGGCTACGAGGCATGGTGCCAGGCGCAAGGCTCGCAGCTGAACTGCACGGGCGGCAACAACTGGAGCAGCTACCGCAAGACGCCCGTTCGCTGGGACGGCGGCGAAGGCCAGTCGAACGGACGTCTCTGATCGTCAGGTCGTCGCAACGAGAAACGCTTCGCCCGTCGACGGTTGCAAACCATCCGGTCGACGGGCGAAGTAGCGTTCGACCATATCGGCTGTCGATACATACCCGGCGCTCCTGAAACCCGCTTCGCGCGCGAGCGCCAGCATGTCGTCCGGTGCGAAGAAGCTGACGAACGGCGTGCCCGCTGCACGCGCGCGCTCGTACACGAACTCGTGCTGCGCGCGTTCCGCGGGATCGATCAGATCGAGCGGCAGCAGGAACGTCATCGCCAGCGTCGAGCCGGGCGCGAGTTGCGCGATCTGGCGCAGCGTGGCCAGATTCGCTTCGCGCGTCAGGTACATCGACACGCCCGTCGACGCGATCACGGCGGGCGCGTTCGTGTCGAAGCCCGCATGTGCGATCTGCTCCCACCACGACTGGCCCGCTTCGAAATCGACGGGCACGAGCCGCAGCCAGTCAGGCACGCCGTAGCCGAGTTCGGCCAGACGGTTGCGCTTCCAGGTCGTCGCACCGGGCCGGTCCACTTCGAAAAGCGTCAGACGCGATGCGATCTCCGGCTTGCGCTGCGCGAACGTATCGAGCCCCGCGCCGAGAATCACGTACTGCCTGACGCCGCGCTCGAGTTCCTGCGAGACGAGATCTTCGATAAAACGCGCGCGGCCCACGATCGACGCGCGATAACCACGCGTGCCTTGCACATCCATGTCGGGACGGTTGCGCCAGCCGTCATCGGGCGCCGCGAGACGCAGGCCGGTTTCGTCGTCGAGCACATGCGGCGCGGCGTCGGCCTGCACGTGTATCGCGCGCCACAACGCGACACGTACGGCAGTGCTGTCCGGCGCGACAGTCTGATCGTCCTGCATGAATGTCTCCCTGGAGTTTGAATGCCAACGGTGTGCATCTAAAACGGTGGTGCCGGCGTCTGTCAACACCGGCGCAATGCGCATCGATGCCGATCGCATGGATCGGCGCATTTCAGCGAGCCTGTCTCCGCGCAAACAGAATGCCCGGCCGACGCGAACGCTGACGGGACGCGGCGCTATACTGTGTGCCCGTCCACATCCGGCGACGACATAACAAATTGGCAGATCACGATCTGAAGCGGCTGAAAATCGACCGGCCCGCGCTCGCTACGGGCGGCCGCCGGCGCAACTGGATCGGCTACGGGGCCATCGCGCTGATCCTCATCGTGGCGCTCGTCGTCGGGCTCCGGCTCGGCGGGCCGCAGACCGTCGAAACCACGACCGTGGTCTCGGCTTTTCCCTCGCAAACCTATACGCTGCTCAACGCAACGGGCTACGTCGTGCCGCAACGCAAGGCGGCCGTGGCGTCGAAGGCGCAAGGGCGGCTTGAATGGCTCGGCGTGCTGGAAGGCACGCGCGTCAAGAAAGACGAAGTGATCGCGCGGATCGAAAGCAACGACGTCGCGGCGTCGCTTGCGCAGGCGAAGGCGCAGGTCAAGGTCGCGGAGGCGAACCTCGCGCTGCAGCAGGCCGAACTGAAGAACGCCGAAATCAATCTGCGCCGCTCGAAGATCCTCGCGCCGAATGGCGCAATCCCCGCAACGCAGTACGACGCCGATCTCGCGCGCTATGACAAGGCGGTCGCGTCGGTCGACAACAGCCGCGCCGCAATCGTGTCGGCGCAGGCGAATGCGCAGGCGGCGCAGGTCGCCGTCGATCAAACGGTGATCCGCGCGCCGTTCGACGGCGTCGTGATCGAAAAGCACGCGAACGTCGGCGACAACATCACGCCGTTTTCGCAAGCGTCGGACAGTAAAGGCGCCGTCGTGACGATCGCCGACATGGACACGCTCGAAGTCGAGGCCGACGTCGCCGAGTCGAACATCGCGAAGATCGCCGTGAACGCGCCGTGCGAAATCCAGCTCGACGCGCTGCCCAACGTGCGCCTTGCGGGCAGCGTGTCGCGCATCGTGCCGACCGTCGACCGCTCGAAGGCGACGGTGCTCGTCAAGGTGCGTTTCGTCGATCGCGACGAACGCGTGCTGCCCGATATGAGCGCGAAAATCGCCTTTCTGTCGAAGCCGGTGCCGCCCGAGGACCGCAAGCCTGTGGTCGCGGTGCAGCCGGCGGCCGTCGTCGAGCGCGATGGACACAAGGTCGTGTTCGTCGTGAAGGACGATAGCGTGCGCGAAGTGCCCGTCACGACGGGCGCGACCTTCGGCGAACTGGTCGCAGTCGAAGGCGTGCATCCTGGCGACGTGCTGGTGCGCGCGCCGAACGGGCACATCAAGGACGGCGCCAAAGTCACCGTGGCGAAGAAGCAGTGAGCGCGCCGCCTGACAACGCCAGCGCCAACGCCAACGCGCACGCCGCGCCGCCGCTCGTCGACATCCGGCACCTCGTGAAGTCGTATCGGCGCGGCGTGCAGACCGTGCCCGTGCTGTCGGACATCACGCTTGCGATCGGCGAAGGCGACTTCATCGCGCTGATGGGGCCGTCGGGCTCGGGCAAGAGCACGCTGCTCAATCTGATCGCGGGTATCGACCGGCCGGACGGCGGTGAGCTGCGCGTCGGCGGGCTGGATATCACGCGGTTGTCGGAGTCGGCGCTCGCGCAATGGCGCGCGGCGCATGTCGGCTTCATCTTCCAGTTTTACAACCTGATGCCCGTGCTGACGGCGTTCGAAAACATCGAGCTGCCTTTGATGCTCACGCGTCTGTCGCGCAAGGAGCGGCGCGAGCGCGTCGGCCTCGTGCTCGACATGGTGAATCTGGGCAATCGCGCGCATCATTACCCATCGGAGCTGTCGGGCGGACAGCAGCAGCGCGTCGCCATTGCGCGCGCGTTGATCACCGATCCGACGCTGATCGTCGCCGACGAACCGACGGGCGACCTCGACCGCGCCTCTGCCGAAGAAGTGCTCGCGATGATGCAGCGCCTGAACCGCGAACTGCGCAAGACGATCATCATGGTCACGCACGACGCGCACGCGGCGGGCGCGGCCAATGCGCTCGTGCATCTGGAGAAGGGGGAGCTGATCGATGGCACGGCTCGCTGACAGTGAACCCGGCACGCGATCATGTACCTGCTGAAGCTGATCACGCGCAACGCGCTGCGTCACAAGCTGCGCACGATGCTGACCGTGCTCGGCCTGACGATCGCCGTGCTCGCCTTCGGGCTGCTGCATACGGTCGTCGACGCGTGGTATGCAGGCGCGGCAGCGGCTTCGAATGCGCGGCTCGTGACGCGCAACGCGATCTCGCTCGTGTTCCCGCTGCCGTTGAGCTACGAGAACCGCATTCGCGGCGTGGACGGCGTGACGACGGTCGCACGGTCGAGCTGGTTCGGCGGCGTCTATCGCGAGCCGAAGAACTTCTTCGCGCAGTTCGCCGTGTCGGACAACTATCTCGATCTTTACCCGGAGTTCGTCCTGCCCGCGCAGCAGCGCTCGGATTACGAGCGCGACCGCAAGGGCTGCCTGATTGGCCGGCAGCTTGCGACGGCATACGGCTTCAAGGTCGGCGACGTGATTCCCATCAAGGGGACGATCTATCCGGGCACGTGGGAATTCGTCGTGCGCGGCATTCTCGACGGCCGGGACGAATCGACGATCACGCGCCAGCTGATTTTTCACTGGGACTATCTGAACGAAAGCGTGCGCAAGATGCCGGGCCGCAAGGCCGATCAGGTCGGCGTGTACGTGCTCGGCATCGACAATCCCGACGATGCCGCTGAAATCTCGCGGCGTGTCGATGCCGTGTTCAGGAACTCGCTCGCCGAAACGCTGACGGAAACGGAGCAGGCGTTCCAGCTCGGCTTCGTCGCGATGTCGAATCAGATCATCGCGGCGATCCAGCTCGTGTCGTATGTGGTGATCGTGATCATCATGGCCGTGATGGCGAACGCAATGGCCATGAGCGCGCGCGAGCGCACCACCGAATACGCGACGCTCAAGGCGCTCGGCTTCGGACCGGGCTTTCTCGCGCTGCTGATGTTCGGCGAGTCGTTGACGATCTGCACCGTGGGCGCGGGCCTCGGCATGCTCGCGACGCCGCCCGCCGCGAGTTTCTTCAAGCAGGCGACGGGCGGCGTGTTTCCCGTGTTCGCCGTATCGCGCGACACGATGCTGCAACAGGCGGCGTGCGCGCTCGTCGTCGGGCTGGCCGCGGCCGTGATTCCGGCGCTGCAGGCGGCGCGTGTGCGGATCGTCGAAGGCTTGCGGGCGATCGGCTAGACGGCGCTCAGGACAAAGACATCGTGGCCATTCCGCTCTCGTACATCGCCCGCAATCTGTGGACACGCCGTCTGACCACGGCGCTCACGGCGGGCGGCCTCGCGCTCGTGGTGTTCGTGTTCGCGACCGTGCTGATGCTCGACGCCGGTCTCAAGAAGACGCTCGTGTCGACGGGCGAGCGGGACAACGTCGTCGTGATCCGCAAGGGCGCGGAAACGGAAGTGCAGAGTGCGATCGATCGCGGCCAGGCCAACGTGATCGAGATGCATCCCGCCGTGGCGATCGGCGGCGACGGCATGCGGATGGCGTCGAAAGAGTCCGTCGTGCTCATCTCGCTGCTGAAAATCGGCACGGGCAAGCCGTCGAATGTGGTGATTCGCGGCGTGTCGCCCGCGGGCATGAGCTTGCGGCCGCAGGTGAAGCTCGCGTCGGGGCGCATGTTCAGTCCGGGGTCGTCGGAGATCGTGGTCGGCAGCAGCATCGCGAAGGGTTTCAGCGGCACGCAACTGGGCGAGCACCTGCACTTCGCGCAGCGCGACTGGACCGTGGTCGGCACCTTCGACGCGGGCGGCAGCGGCTTCGATTCGGAAATCTGGGGCGATGTCGATCAACTGATGCAGTCGTTCCGGCGCACCAGTTTTTCTTCGATGGTGGTGCGGCTCGCGCAATCGGATCGCTTCGAGCAGTTTCGCGCCGATATCGACGTCGATCCGCGTCTAGCCGAAGAAGCGAAGCGCGAGCAGACGTTCTACAGCGATCAGTCGAAGGCGCTTTCGACGTTCCTTAATATTCTCGGCATCACGCTGTCGACGATCTTTTCGATCGCCGCGATGATCGGCGCGATGATCACGATGTATGCGTCGGTCGCGAATCGCGTCGCGGAAATCGGCACGCTGCGCGCGTTGGGCTTCCAGCGCGCGAACGTGCTGGCCGCGTTTCTGATCGAGGCGATGCTGCTGGGCCTGGCAGGCGGGCTGGCGGGTCTCGGCTGCGCGGCGTTCATGCAGTTCGCGTCATTTTCGACCACGAACTTTCAGACCTTCGCGGACCTGTCGTTCCGCTTCGTCCTCACGCCGCCGATCGTCGTGAAGACGCTGCTGTTTTCGATGACGATGGGGCTCGTCGGCGGCTTTCTGCCGGCGATGCGGGCGGCGCGGATGAATATCGTCGATGCGTTGCGGGCGCGTTGAAGCTCTGCTGCGCCCGTGTCCGTGCGGTCAAGCCGGCTTGTGCGCCTGCCGCTCGATCTCGGCGCGTAACCGGTCTTCCTGCTCGCGCAGTTCCGGCGTAAATTCGTCGCCGAAATCCTCAGCCTCGAATATCTGACGAATTTCGATTTCCGATTCGCCTTCCATCGGATTCGGGCAGCGGCGCACCCATTCAACGGCTTCGTCCATCGACTTCACCTGCCACAGCCAGAACCCGGCGATCAATTCCTTCGTTTCCGCGAACGGCCCGTCGATCACCGTGCGATTCGCGCCCGAAAAGCGCACGCGCTTGCCGCGCGAACTCGGATGCAGGCCTTCGCCCGCCTGCATGACGCCCGCCTTCACGAGCTCTTCGTTGAACTTGCCCATGGCCGCGAGCAGTTCGGTGCTGGGCATCTTGTACGCTTCCGAATCGGTGGTTGCTTTTACGATCACCATGACTCTCATGATTTTCTCCGGGAACGGGTTGTCGGGAATCGCGCGTGACGTGGCGCTTATGTTGACGACGGTTGAGGAGAGGGGAAATCGACAGGGCGGGGTTATTTTTTTCTCAGAGGCCGACGTCGAAGCATCTAACGGTACTCGTCGATCTCGATCGAGCCGCCGAGCGATTCCATCATGGCGTTTATGTCTTCCGGTACGTCGGGTACGCGGTCGCCGCTGTCGTTACTCCAATAGCAGAAGAAGCGCATACGCGCGTCGATACGTTCGACAAGCTGCCGAAGATCGTGGCGGGGAAGCGCCAAACGCTCGATCAGATAACGAAGATGTGGCGCTAACTGGTCGCTGCTGACAATTGATTTGCTGCGCAAGCCCCAAACGCCCGTTCGGCCGGGAACGCTGCTGGTGCGCCCGGACGGCGTTGTAAACGGCTCTCGCTTTCTGACGCAAATGTCCGGTTCCACGCCAAAGTAGCGTGTCCAGAAACTGGGCTCGACGTCATCGCCAGATATGGTGAGTGATGCGTATGCAAGCTGATGTGAGTGCATGTCGAACCTCAGTAATCGTGCGGCACCAACCCCCGCCATGCCGACGTGCATCAGCCCGTCTCGATCTCAAGCGAGTCGAACTCCACGGCGATCTCTGCTCCGACAGTTGAAAAAAGATATGCAATATGTTCGGCACGGCGCTTTCCGAAATGCGCCGACTTTTTCAGCATTTCCATTGCAGCGGCGTACGCCGCGTTATCGGGCGTCAACTCCTCGATGGAGTTGACGATGTTCAGCAATCCGCCGTCGACGATGCTCGCGCGCGTTACCCCGCAAAAACAGACGGTCGCGCGCCGGCTTTGATCGTATAGCCCAAGTTTCAGCGTATTTGGCGTACTCGCGCCGTCTTCCATGGCCGTCGCAATGACATCCAGGTACCAGTCGTGGAAGCCACCGAACTGATCTAGCGAATCTTTGATCGTCATCGAAAATGTCCTGGGGAAGTATGGAAACCGGCCACCCGTGGTCGCGGCTCTGGTCGTCCCAGTTGTGAGCATGCGGGTTCGGTTGGCCGTGATGGTCATCAAAATCGATGTCGACAGCAGGCGTCCCATCCGAACCATACATCCGCCACTGGATCTTTTTTCCCGGTGCGTTCTCGACCCCTGTGTTGGGCGCGCCGTCAAACGGAATCCCGGCTAGTTCCATTGAGTCGCTCGATACATTTTCTGCGCTGTACTCGAACGAATGCGCATCGCCCGGCAGCGTCGATCCTCGCGAAGAGGACGGCGCGTCGAAGTCCTGGGGCGCACGCGGGAGCTTGCCATACATCGGCTGCGCGGCCGCGCGTGTGTCGAAGCAGTCAGGTTGGGACTGCTGGCGCACCGCGGGCCTCCTCCCCCTGTCATCCTGAATGGCTTTCACGCACCTGCGCAAATCGTCATGCCGGGGTACGAAGATCAACTCTCCCCTCCTGACGGCGTCAGGTATCGCGTTGACAACATCCTTGACTTCGAAAATTGTGCAACTGTGAAAGCCGTCGATGCGTCCCAGTACCGCCCTAAGATCTGATTCCGCCGTTGACAGCGAAAGATGCCACAGGCCGCTTTGCAAAAAGGCCATGCGCGCAGACTTCATGGCCACCGTGATATCGGCGATTTCGTCGCGCGGAATTTCAGTGAAATGCCTGTCCGTCCCGAAGCTGTAATGCCGTGTCGGTTCGAACATGCGCGGATTCCATACGCTTAGAGTGATCGGCTGATGCAGGCTTCGCCAGAATAGATGCTTATATCGGTAGTTCTCGTCGCGATTGTCGTAATGCGGTCCAAGTCTAAACATGGATAAGCCCAAAGCAATTCGTCGCGTGGACGGACCGGATATCCATAGCACGGGAATGAGGGCGCAACCGCGCGTCAATCTGTCAAATTTGGTCGTTACTTCTTGTGCCGAATCAGCTTGCCTGGCCGCGCGGTTTTGGATTTTCGAGCCGGTCGGGGTGAGGCAGCGGCGTCCCTGGCGGCAGCCTTGCGTTTCACCGCAGCGTCGGCCCGCTGCGTATCCGCCCATTCACGAATCATCGCAACCAGCGCGCGCAAACCGGCCGGCGCATGACGGCGGCCCGGATAATAGAGACATAGCCCGTCGAGCGGCGGCGTCCAGTCTTCCAGCACGCGCACCAGCGTACCTGCTTCGAGATCGGCGGCGACGGTCCATTCGCTTAGATACGTGAGGCCGACGCCGGCTCGCGCGGCGTCGAGCATCAGGCCGGACTCGTCGAGCGTCAGCGCGCCCTTGCCGTCGATCCGCACCGTTTCGCCATGCCGCTCGAATTCCCACTGCCAGATCGAGCCGCTCGGCATGCGCGTGCGGATGCAGCGATGCTGGCCGAGATCGTGGGGTGTGCGCGGCGGCGCGTGCTGCGCGAAATATGCGGGGCTGCCCACCACCGCAAAGCGCTGCCGGTCGCCGAACGGCACGGCGATCATGTCCTGCGGCACCGTTTCCGCGAGCCGGATGCCCGCGTCGAAGCCCTCGACGACGATATCGATCAGCCGGCCTTCCGTGACGATATCGAGCTTCATCTCCGGATAGCGTTCGAGAAACGCGATGAAAACGGGCATCGCCTGATGCGCCGCGCCCACCGACGTATTGATGCGCAGCGTGCCGCCCGGGGTGTCGCGAAAGCTGCCCGCCTGTTCGAGCGCGACGCGGATGCTCGACAGCGCGGGCGCCACGCTGTCGACGAATTGCGCACCCGCCTCCGACAGCGACACGCTGCGAGTCGTCCGGTTGAACAGGCGCACGCCGATGCGCGCTTCGAGCGCCGCCACCGCGTGGCTCAGCGCCGAGGTCGACACGCTCAGTTCGCTGGCGGCGGCGCGAAAGCTGCGATGACGCGCCACCGCCAGGACTGCTTCCAGTTCCGCCATGCCCGTTGTTTTCATTGTCCTGTTTTGCTCAATAGGTCATGTCCGATTGTACGGCTAGTCGGTTCAATCATGCGCCGCTATCTTTATGCCACTGGAAGCACGTTACGAGGTACGCAGATGCACACAATCGACAAAATCTATATCGACGGCGAGTTCGTCATGCCGCACGGCGAAGAGTGGTTCGACCTCTTCAATCCTGCCACCGAACGCGTGACCGGCCGCGTGCGGCTCGCCGACGCAAAGGATGCGCGCGACGCGATTGCCGCCGCGAAGCGCGCCTTTCCTGCGTTTTCCCGCACCAGCAAGCGCGCCCGCATCGACATACTCAAGCGTATGCACGCCGCTGTCGTCGCGAAAGAGGACGAGCTTTACGAAGCGATCGTCGAGGAATACGGCGCGCCCGTGTCGCGCGGGCGCTGGATGGCGCAGCATGCGAGCAACGTGCTGAGCGAAGCGGCCAAGGTGCTGGAGCACTACGAATTCACGCGCCGTGCGGGCACCGCGGAAGTGGTGATGCAGCCGCTCGGCGTCGCGGGACTGATCACGCCCTGGAACAGCAACGCGGGCTTCATCTGCGGCAAGCTCGCGGCGGCGCTGGCGGCGGGTTGCACGGCCGTCATCAAGCCGAGCGAGATGAGCGCGCTGCAGACGCAGATCGTCACGCAGGCGCTGCACGACGCGGATTTGCCGCCCGGCGTGTTCAACATCGTGACGGGGCGCGGCGATTCCGTCGGCGCGCAGATCAGTTCGCATCCGGATGTCGCGAAGATTTCGTTCACGGGTTCGACGGCTGTCGGCAAGACGATTCTGCGCACGGGCGCCGACACGCTCAAGCGTGTGACGCTGGAACTCGGCGGCAAGTCGCCCGTCGTCGTGCTCGACGATGCCGACTTCGCGCAGGCCGTGCCGCTCGCCATTCACGCGGGCTTCATGAACAGCGGCCAGGCGTGTATCGCGGGCACGCGCATTCTGGTGCCGCGTCGGCGTCTCGCGGAATTCGAAGCGCTCGTGCGCGACGAAGTGGGCCGCGCACAATCGGGCGACCCGCGCGATCCGCGCACGACGGTCGGTCCGATGGTCAGCCAGAAGCAGTGGGAGCGCGTGCAGCGCTATATCCGCATCGGCATCGACGAAGGCGCGCGTCTGATCGCGGGCGGCGAAGGCCGTCCCGATGGTCTCGACACGGGCTGGTTCATCAAGCCGACCGTCTTCAGCGACGTGAGCAACGACATGACGATCGCGCGCGAGGAAATCTTCGGGCCGGTGCTGTCGATCATCGCGTACGGCGACGTCGAAGAAGCCATTGCGATTGCCAACGATACGAACTACGGCTTGCAGGCGTATGTGTTCTCGCAGGACAAAAAGCGGGCGCACGAAGTGGCGTCGCGCATCGAGGCGGGGCGTGTGCTCGTCAACACGCTGGCACACGAGCCTGCCGCGCCGTTCGGCGGTTTCAAGCAGTCGGGCATCGGACGCGAGTACGGCACATATGGGATCGAAGCGTTTCTCGAACCGAAGGCGGTGCTCGGCGCGCTGTGAGCATGCCGTGAGCATGCCGTGGCGATGACCATGGCGGCGATGGGCGGTTCGCCTTTCGCCGTCTTTCCTTTTCTGTCTGGTGTTAGCGCTTCGTCGTGCCTGCGTGCTTCGATCAGGCGGAGCGCGGCGCGCGTTGCCGTGCGATATCGACTCAGTACGCATGTGATACATGAAAGCGTGCGTAAGCGAGCGTGGCGCGGCGGCTCTCCCAACGCGGGGGACGCATTGCTATCGTTTCGGCATCTTCATTACTGCAACGGCAGCGCAATATCTGCCGACCGCCATGATCTCGCTGAAACGAATTTCCCTTCTCGCCGCGCTCGTCGCGCTGACGTCCGCCGCTCACGCGCAAGTGTCGCCATCGTCGGATCTTCCGCCGCAGCACGACGGCCCTGCGCACGATGGTCCGCCGCCGCACGGGCCGGGCTTTGCAGCCGTCAACGATCTCGAGCACCTGCAGCGTCTCTACGACATGAGCGGGCGCGATGCCGAGATGAACGCGGTCTATCACGACGTGCTGTCGAAGACGCACGATCCCGCGCTTCGCCATTACGTGTATGTCGCGCTGGCGCGCAATCAGCTGAAGCCCGCCAACGTCGATCAGGCAATCGACACGATCCGCAAGAGCCTCGACGAAGACATCGAAGCGCTCGACAAGCACGCTGCACTGCCAGCCAGGCGCTAACTAAACGTTTGCGCTAAAGACGGCTGCTCGTATCAGACGAGCAGCGAAATGATCCCGCCTATCGTCAGCCCGGCCGCGAGCCACTTGCCCGCCGAGTAGAAGCTGTTGCGCTCGTCCTGCGGCTGATCCGGCCGCTCCAGGCCCAGTGCCCCATATGCGAACGCCTTCATCGGCGATACGTTCGCGGGCGTTGCATCGTTGCCGGCGTCGACGTCGTCGGTTGCATCGATGTCCGCCGTGTCCGCATCGGTATCCGTGTCCGTGTCGGCGTCCAGGCCGGTGTCGTCCGCGGCCGTGTTGCTCTTCGAACTCACGCTCTCCACGCGATCCGCGCTGTCCGCTCGCTGCACACGGGACGCCGCCGCTGCGCCTTCAGGCGAAATGCTGACCGTCACGCCCGGCTGCGCGGGTTTGGCCGCTGCGTCCTGCTTCGCTTCCTTCTGCATGCTGACGGCCGCGTCTTGCGCGGCTTCAGCCGATGCGTCGCCGGCCACGGAAGCGCGATGTGTCGACGTCGTGGACGCCGTCCCATATCCGACACTGCTTACCATTGCACGCCTCCTTCAGTCGCGAATTCCAGTTGCACTGATGGCGCTAACGTCTGCTTGCGCGCACAACTTTAGAGCGCGTAAGGCGCGGTAAGCAAAACAGCCGCATGCATCAACGTGCGTCAGGCGGCGATGTACACCCACGCGTCGATGCCGGATTTCAGCGTGACGAGCACGCGCCTGTAGTCGTCGACTTCATATTCGTCGGCGGCAGCGAGTTCCTGCGCGGTGATCTCGAACACGGTGCCCGCCACTTCGTCGGCGGGGTTTCCGCTTGGCCGCACGACGGGATGGTGCGTCTTGCCGCTGATCTCGACGACTTTCGGATCGCCGATCGCCAGCAGCGTCTGCGCGTAGCCGGGCAGCGCGTCCGCACGGCCCGCGAGTTCGCGGCCGAAGCTCGAAATCTGCACGTTGCGATCCTGCAGCGTGCCATACGAGAAGAGATAAACGACGTCGGTGTCGGGTGTGTTCAATTGACGCTCCTCGGGTCGAACAAGGTCGGACGAAGCGGCCAGTCTACCGTCGCCGCTTTCTGCGCGCCGTCGACCGTCGTGTGGACGATTGCAGAAAGATTCGGAAAGCAGCAGTCGCGCTCGCTTGTTGCAAATGAGAATAATTCTTAATAAGCTGACGCGCTTTCATCCAATTGACTGCGCCTCGTGCGGGCGCTCCATCAACACGACAACATGACAGACCACACGCCTTTCACGGGGCGCGCCGCCGGCGCGCGCGTTTCAGTCCGCCGCGCCGCCCGCCTGCCGGGCGCGACGCGCCTGCCGCTAGGCGCGGCGCTTCTCGTCAGCGCGGGCGTCGTGCTGTCGTCGGTGACGACGGCGGCATGGGCGCAAGCCACGTCAGCCGACTCCGCTGCGACGACATCGACGACACAGGCACAGCAGCAAGACAAGACGCTGCCGTCCGTGAAAGTCGCGGCCAAACGCGATCCGTCGACCGATAACGCAACCATCAGCGCGGGCGCACTGGGCACGCGCACACAGGTCGACACGCCTTTCTCGACCAACGTGAAGACGAGCGAGGACGCGAAGGATCTGATGGCCAACACGGCCAACGATCTCTTCAAATACGATCCGTCCGTGACCGTGGTCGGCGACAACGCGACGGCCGAGAACTCCGTGTTCAGCGTGCGCGGCCTGCAGATCGACATGCTCAACGGCGTGAAGGTCGACGCTCAGAGTTTCCCGTCGTGGGATACGGATCTTCCCCTCGAACCGTTCGAGCAGGTGCAGTTGCTCAAGGGCCTGTCGGGCTTCATGTACGGCTTCGGCTCGCCGGGCGGCATCGTCAACTACGTGGTCAAGCGTCCGACGGATACACCGTATCGCAGCGTGTCGGTCGGTTATCAGTCGGCGGGCGTGTTCAGCGAGAAGCTCGACGTGGGCGGCCGCTTCGGCAACGACGACCGTTTCGGCTACCGCTTCAATCTCGTGAACGAAGAGGGCAATACGGCCGAAGCGAACGGGCATCTGCGCCGCCAGGTTGCGTCGGTCGCACTCGACTTCCGCATCACGCCGGACCTCGTCTGGAGCATGGATGCGTTCTACCAGAAGCGCAAAACGACGGGCACGCTGTTCGCGATGTACTTCGGTTCGGGCGTCGGCATTCCGGATGCGAGCACGATCAGCCATAACCTCACGCAGCCGCAGAACTACTACGAAACGGAGATGGCGTCGTTCGGCACGGGCCTCGATTACCGGATCAACGACAACTGGCACGCGAGCGTGAAGTACCGCTTCGCGAAGGAAAACCGCTACAACTCGGATAGCCTGCTGTACGTCTACGACAACGCGGGCGACTACTCGAACACGTTGTATGCCGCACTCACGCGCTATTTCTATTCGAACGTCGATGCGATGGTGGAAGGCAGGTTCGACACGGGCAGTGTGAAGCACGACGTCGTGCTGGGCGCGGGCTATCAGACGCAGACGAGCGTGTACGACAACAGCACGGGCTGGAACGACGGCTATAGCCTCGGCATCGGCAACCTGTACAGCAGCACGCTGCTGACGAACGACGAAGTGCATATCGGCGAGAACATGTATCGCCAGTCGTACACGACGCAGGCCGCGCTGTACGCGAGCGATACCGTCGACCTCACGTCGCGTCTGTCCGTGCTGCTCGGCGTGCGCTACACGCAGTTCCGTGAGACTTCGTACAACACGGACTACTCGGTCAGTGCGGGCTATAGCGCGAGCCCCGTCACGCCGACGGTGGCCGTGATGTACAAGACCGATCCTTATTCGACGGTGTATGCGAGCTATGTGGAATCGCTGCAGCAGGGCGGCGCGGCGGGCAACACGAACGTGAACTACGGCGAGACCTTCGGGCCGCTTAAGAGCAAACAGTATGAAGTCGGCTTCAAGACGGATCATCAGAAGTGGGGCGCCAATCTCGCGCTGTTCCGCGTCGATCAGGGCTACGAGTACACGAACTCGCAGAACGTCTATGTGCAGAGCGGCAAGAAGCGTTATACGGGCGTCGATGCGAGCGGCTGGGTGCAGGTCGCGAACGACTGGCGTTTCCTTGGCGGCGTGATGTGGCTGAATGCGAAGGCCGTCGATGTCGACGATACGACGATCGAAGGCAAGCGTGTCTACGCGACACCGCGGTTTACGGCGACGGGCCGCATCGAATACAACCCGTCGTATCTGCGCCAGCTGACGCTCGCGTTCGGCGGCAAGTACGTCGGCAATATGGCCGTCGATGCCGCGAATACGCAGTTCACGCCCGCCTATACGCTGTACGACGTGAGCGGCAAGTACGAGACGCGCATTGCCGGCAAGGACGTGACGTTCCGCGCGGGCATCAACAATCTGTTCAACCGGCGCTACTGGACGTCCGCATACGGCTACTACGTGCTGCCGGGTGCGACGCGCACGGCCGTGGCAAGCGCGACGCTGCAGTTCTGATCCTGTTCGTCAGGGGCAACAAAAAAGCTCGGACGCTGCGGCGTTCGAGCTTTATTTGTTCCGGCAAGGCGTCTTGCAGTTTTGACGCAGCAGTTTGCTGCTTATTGCGAAGCGCTGCCGTCCGCCGAATGCGGTGCAATCATCGCGACGCCGCAGAACCAGCTATCCGATGCAGGCTCGCGCGTCTGCCATTCGGCGCGCTTGCCGAGCACGTTGTTGCATTGCACGGGCGGCACGAGGTCTTGAGTCGTGGCCGTGCATTGCTGTACGTCGCGGGCGAATGTCTGGGTGTCGAATGCTTTGGGCTTGCCGGCGGATTCGCCGGCGGGCTTGCTGACGGCGGCAAGATCGGCGTCGACGGGACGCGCGCGTTCTTCGTCGGGAGCGGGCTTGTGCAATTGCTCGCGGATTTCCTCGATGCGCGTCGAGTACCAGTCGGCCAGGCACGCGATGTCCTTGCAGTTCTCTTCGCGCCATGCCCATTTGCTGTCGCTGTCGCGCCGGTAGGCGCGACGGTCGGCGGCCTGTTTCTGCGCGAGCTTGAACAGCTTGCCGAGTTCGTCGTCGGCTCTGGAGAGCCCGGCGTCATGGCAGATCAGCGTCTCGGCCGTCGAATGCGCGATCGCGCAGTTGAAGCTGGTAGCGTGCGCGTTCGACATCGCGAGCAGGCCGAGCGCGGCGAGGATGGATCGGTTGAGCTTCATGAGATCGCGCCAGGTTAGTGACACACGACGACGCACGTGACGGCGCTGATGCCGGCAGCCGCGCCGACCAGGCCGCCGAGCATGAAAGTCTGAAGCGATGTCGCGCATCCTTGCAGACACAGCACGGCCGCCAGCAGGATGGAAACGGTGGTAAAGCGCATTGGCCCTCGATGCAGATAGTCTCGACCTGCAAGCATAGGTGGCGCGTGCGTGCGCATTCGCGCGAGCAACGGGCGATAAAGCCGATTGCTTACGAGAAGTTGCCCGTGCGTCAGAATGTGGAAGAAATGGCTCTCCCCTCCGTCATGCACAAACGTTCAAGACACGCCGTCTGCACGACCGCTACGCTCCAGACCGTACGGTTGATCCGGTATTCGATGCGAGGACGCTATGACGACTTCACTCACTCCACCCGGGCCTCAGGTCGACCCGCACATCCGCGAGGCGGTGTTTCCGGGCGACACGGAGTCCCTCGTCGCGATCGTTCGCGAGTACGTGCGCTGGCTCGACATGGACCTGTCGTATCGCGGCTTCGAAGAAGAGATGCAGTCGTTCGAGCAGACCTACACGTTGCCGTCCGGCATGTTCTTCATCGTTGAAGTGGATGGCGAAGTAGCCGGCTGCGGCGGCCTGCTGCGTCATTCGGATGACGTCGCCGAGGTCAAGCGCGTCTACGTGCGGCCCGCTTACCGCGGACTTGCGCTTGGCGAGAAGATCATGACGCGCGTGATCGGCAAGGCGAAGTCACTGGGCTTTGCAAAGCTCGTGCTAGATTCGGTACCTCAAACGGCATTCGCGCAAAAGCTGTACGAGCGTATGGGCTTCACGGAAACGGCGCCGTACTATGCGAATCCCGTCGCGGGAACGCGCTTTCTCGAACTCGTGCTGTGAAGTTCTCAACGGAGAGCGCGCGCTAAAAACCTCTGAGCCTGCAAGGAATCCATGTCATCAGCCAACGCTTTGCTTCTCTACGTGGATACGCAATTCGCGAGTCCCTATGCGATGTCGGTGTTCGTCGCGCTTCACGAAAAGCATTTGACATTCGACATGCGGACCGTCGATCTCGGCCAGCATGCGAACAATGAACGCGACTACGCCGCGACTTCGATCACGCAGCGCGTGCCTGCGCTGATTCACGATGGCTTTGCGCTGTCGGAGTCGTCGGCGATCACCGAATACATCGACGAAGCATTCGAAGGCACGGCGCTTTATCCGAAGGACCGGAAACAGCGCGCACGGGCGCGTCAGATTCAGGCCTGGCTGCGCAGCGACCTGATGCCGATTCGCAGCGAGCGTTCGACGGAAGTGGTGTTCTTTGGCGCGCGTGGCGACGCGCTGTCCGCGTCGGCGCGCAGTGCTGCCGACAAGCTGTTCGCAGCCTGCGATGCATGGATCGCGCAAGGCGCACCGCATCTCTTCGATGAATGGTCGATCGCGGATGTGGACCTTGCATTGATGCTCAACCGGCTCGCGCTGCACGGCGACGACGTACCGCCGCATCTGGCCGCTTACGCACGGCGTCAATGGCAGCGGCCGTCCGTGCAGCGCTGGCTCGAACTCCAACGGCCGCCGCTATAGCACGCAGACCCCGGCGCCCGATGTCCCACATAAAGGGAATAACTGGTTGCGCGCGCAACACAAATCGCATCGGATGCAATTTGTCGGGCGTAAAGCGTCAAATGTCAAATGAATCGATGCGCCAAATTGACGCTTTGCGAGTGCGAATTGATCTGAAGTATTAACCTCAGGCCTTTACTGCCGTTATACACGGGCAGAGTGACCGGAACTGGCCTGAGTAGACAATGCTTTTTTCCCCGACGGAACAGACGTCCGACGCCGGATTTCAAAGCCGGTTTCACCGACGTTCGCTGGAACATCAGCGGCCCCTTTCTACCGTGACGATGGCGTTCACCGTCGTCGCCTTCATCACCTTCGTGGGCGCACGCAGCCTGGTCGCAGGACCGGCTGTGCCGCTCGTGTGGCGGCTCGCGTGCGCGCTGGCCCTTGCGCTGCTCGTTGCCGCCATTCCGCGCACGCGCCGCATCTGGGTCTTCGGCGGCATCGGTGTCGCGTACACGCTCGTGCTGCTGGCGGGGCTCGCGCTGAACGTCGCCGGACTCGATGAGCCGCTGTTATGGGCGCTGCCGGCGATGGTCGTCATTTCCGTCTGCGCCGCGCCGCTATGGCTGACGCCCGCGCACTTCTGTATCGGCACCGCGCTCTTCTACGCAGCGGGCACGCCTTTTCTGTTGAGCCTGCCGCATCCGCGCGGCGACGTCAGCGTCGTGTGCTGGATGTGGGTGCTGATCGCCGTGCCGACGGCGGCCGTGTTTCACTTCGGCTTCTACTGGTTCCGGCGCAATCACTTCCTGCTCGAAGACCGGCTCGCGCGCCTCGCTGCCACCGATCCGCTGACGGGCCTGCAAAACCGCCGTGCGTTTCTCGAACAGGCGGCGTTGCGTCTGTCGTCGCTGGAAAGCGGCGCGAAGGTCAGCGCGATCTTTCTCGACATCGACTACTTCAAGTCGCTCAACGACCAGTTCGGGCACGCCGTCGGCGATCAGGCGCTGTCGGACGTGGCGCGCGCACTGAAGGATCTGGCGGCGGCGGGAGACCTGGTGAGCCGTATCGGCGGCGAGGAATTCGCGCTCCTGCACGACGCGGCGCTGCGCCCCGCTGCGCAGCTCGCGGAAACGCTGCGCGTGGCGATCGGGCGCATCGCGCGGCCCGACGGGAAATTGAGCGCGAGCTTTGGCGTCGCGGAATACCGGCCGGGCGAGAGCGTAATGGCGCTGCTCGACCGCGCGGACGAGGCGCTGCTGCGCGCCAAGTATTCGGGGCGCAACCGCGTGTGCGCGGAGCGTGCGACCCTCGTCGATCCCGTGCGCCTCACATGGACGCACGACGCGAAGGACGGCGCAGGGGTGGAGCCCGCCCGCCAGCAATGGGACGATTTCTGGCTGACATCGCATTTCCAGCCGCTTTATAGCCTTTCGCATCAGAAGCAGGTCGGCTTCGAGGCGCTGCTGCGCGGCGAGCGCGAGGACGGCGCGCAAGTGCCGCCCGCCGTGCTGTTTTCGCCGAAGCCGTTCAGCGATCAGGGCGAGCTCGACCGCGTGAGCCACGCGCTGCATCTCGGCAACGCACGCCGTCTGATTCCCGACGATGCGTGGGTGTTCCTGAACATTCTGCCGTCGACGTTCGTCGCCGACGGCTATCCGGAACAACTCGCGCAGATCACGCGCCTGGCGGGCATTGCGTGCGGGCGCGTGGTGCTCGAACTGCTCGAATCGCACGGCGGCAGCGTCGACGACCTGTCGCGCGCGGCGAGCCAGTATCGCGACCACGGCTTTCTGATCGCCGTCGACGACTTCGGCGCCGGGCATTCGAACCTCGACCGCCTGCTGCGCATCCGGCCCGATCTGGTGAAGCTGGACGGCGAACTGATCCGCGCGAAGAGTCCCGGCGCCGACCAGCCGATTCTGCCCAGGCTCGTGTCGCTGCTGCATCAGGCGGGCATGCTCGTCGTGGTGGAAGGTGTCGAGACGACGGAGCAGCTGATTCTCGCCGTCGAATCGAATGTGGATTTCGCGCAGGGCTTTCTGCTGGGCCGTCCTTCGCCGTCCGTCACGCCGCCCGATGCCGTGCACCGGCGCATCGATCACGCGTTCGATGTGATTGCGGAAGGGCGCGCGCACCAGCACGCGCTATTCGAATCGGAAGTGCTGCCGTACCGCCAGGCGCTCGATGCAGGCGTCGACGCATGGCTCAAGGGCACGCCGCTCACCGACGCGTTCTTCGATCTCGCGCAACTGGAACTGTGCATCAGCTGCTTCGTGCTCGACGATACGGGCCGGCAGATCGGGCACGAATTACCGGGCAAGGCGTCGGCGATCGAAGGCGGATCGCTGCATCCCGTTGCGAATCCGCGCGATGCACGCTGGGATCATCGTCCGTATTTCCGCAACGCGGTGTTGAAGCCGGGCGTGCCGATCACGAGCAGCCCGTATCTGTCGCTGGCGAGCGGCAGGCCGTGTATTGCCGTGACGGTCGCGTTGCAGTCGGATGCCGGGCGCTGCGTGGTCGGCGCGGAGCTGGACTGGTCGCTGCAGCGCTTGCCCTGGCCGACGGCCGAGCATTGGTGACGCGCGGCCTGCAACGTGGCCGGAAGACGCGCCGGGAAAACCGCTAAAAGAACGTCAGCGCAACTGCGCCAGAAGCGCGCAGGCCTGCTCGTGAAGATCGGCATCCGTGGGCCGGAGCGCGAAGCGCAGCGACTCGGGCAGCTTTGCAAAATGCTTGCCCGTGCTGCGCGCATACGCGGGATCGTAGTGCAGATCGATCAATTGCTCGAAGAGTTCGACGCGGCGGTCTTCGTCGATCAACGTGTGCCATTCGCCGACGCGCGCGCGGCCGTGCAATTCGACGAGCCGCGCGAGTTGCGACTTGAAGAGCGCGCGATTGTCGAACAGATGCGCATAGTCCTGCAGCAGCAGACGGATGCGCTCGTCGCGTTCCGTTTCGACCCGGACGCAGGTGCCGCGATGAATCTGCTCCGTCAGCGACACAGGCAGCGCGATCGTCCCGATGCGGCGGCTTTCCGCTTCGACGAACACCGGCTGTTCCGTGTCGAAGCCGCGCAATGCCCCGACGAGTGCGGTATCGAACGCCTTTTGCGAAGGCTGTCGCTGGTTGGGCAGCATGCCGAGAATCGAGCCTCGATGCGCGGCGAGCGCTTCGAGGTCGAGCGTTTGCGCATGGGCGCCCGCCAGCGCATTCAGCAGCCGCGTCTTGCCGCTGCCCGTGTGGCCTGCGAGCACGATGTAGCGGAACCGCTGAGGCAAGGTGTCGAGCAGTTCGACCACGTCGCGGCGATAGGTCTTGTAGCCGCCCTCCAGTTGCCGCGCGCGCCAGCCGATCAGGTTGAACCACGTCGTCATCGATTCGGAGCGCTTGCCGCCCCGCCAGCAATAGATGAGCGGGCGCCAGTTGCGCGGACGGTCGGCGAAGGTCGTTTCGAGGTGCGCGGCGATGTTGCGCGACACCATTGCCGCGCCTAGCCGGGTCGCTTCGAACGGCGACACCTGCTTGTACATCGTGCCGATGATCACGCGTTCTTCGTTGGACAGCACGGGCGCGTTGGTTGCGCCGGGGATATGGTCTTCGGCGAATTCGAGCGGCGTACGGACGTCGACGATTTCATCGAAATCCGCGATCTGGTCGAGCGGGGCGAGAAGCGATTTCAAGGGCTGGAGCAAGGAGCGGTCGCGGCGCGACGTAACGTTCAATTATCGCATGCCGGGCTCTTTTTCCCGTCCGCCCCCGCGACGGCCTGTCGCGAGCAAATAGCTCACGTTATGATGTAAAGTAACGGAAAGCGATGTAAGCCGTCGATCTGACGGGTGTGCATCGCCGGAAAAGGTGTTTCATGCACGGTCGAACGTCACCGCGGAGGCGCAACATGTCGATTTCGTCGGTATTGCACTGGTGTTTCGGGGCCCAGCCGCATCACGTCGGACCGGACCACGGCCGCAGCGACGGCGACAGCGGACGGGACGACGGCGAACGCCGCTCGCCGCCGCGGGACGAACGGCAGACGATGCTCGGCGAACTGCAGCGGCAGACCTATCTGCACGAGCTGTTGCGGCTCACCTGCGCGGATGTGATGCGCAAGCCGCCCGTCACCGTGTCCGTCGACGAGACCATCGGCGGCGCGCTGAAAACGCTCGACGCTCACCATATCAAGCTGCTCCCCGTCGTCGATGCACAAGGGCTGCTCAAAGGCGTCGTAACACATGTCGACCTGCAGCCGCTCGACGAAGTGCTGCCGTTCCTCAAGCTCGCTTCCGACACGACCGCGCCCGAAAGCGAACGGCGCGGGTGGCCTGTCACGACCGTGATGTCGGCTCACGTGAAGTACGTCGACCCGCTCACACCGCTCACGGAAGTCATTCCGCTCTTCACGAAGAACGGCCATCATCATCTGCCCGTGGTGGAAGAGGGCGGACGTGTCGTCGGCATGCTGACGCAGGCCGACATCGTGAAGATCATGTGCGGCCGTCCGGGCGGGCTGTAGGCGAATCAGGCGCTCAGCCTGCGCATCGCCGGTTCGCTGCGCGCGGAGACGGCCTCCATGGCTTCGCCCATCGCCCCGCCAATCAGAATCACGGCCGGGCTGGCAATGTCGTGCGCAGCGGCGCAGGCTGCGATGTCGCCGAGCGTCGCGACCAGCCGTTTTTCGCGCGACGTGCCCGCCCACTGCACGACGGCGGCGGGCGTACCGGCTGCGAGCGTCTTGCCTAGTGCCTCGCTGATGCTGTCGATGCGGCTCGCACCCATGTAGATCGCGAGCGTCATGCCCGTGGCCGCGAGCGTTGCCCAGTCGGGCTCGGTGCCGTCGCGCAGATGGGCCGTCACGAAGATCACGCCCTGGCAGTGATCGCGATGCGTGAGCGATACGCCGAGCCCCGCCGCCGCCGCAAAGCCGGACGAAATGCCGTTGACGATCTCGACCTCGATGCCCGCGTGTCGCAGATCCGCGATTTCTTCGCCGGCGCGCCCGAATAGCAGCGCGTCGCCGCCCTTGATGCGCACAACGTGCTTGCCTTGCAGTGCATAGCGGCGCATCAGGCGCTGGATGAACGCTTGCGGCGTCGATTTGCAGCCGCCGCGTTTGCCGACCCTGACAACGCGCGCGTGCGCGGCCTTCAGCGTCGCGATGTCGTCGTTCACGAGGTCGTCGATCAGCAGCACGTCGCCCGCCGCAATGGCCTTGGCCGCCCGGAAGGTCAGCAGATCGAGGTCGCCTGGTCCTGCGCTGACGAGTGTGACTTTGCCCGTGTTCATCCTTTTCTCCATCGCGTGATTCCAATGCAAAACGGCGTCCCGTCCGTGCATGCACGAAGGGGACGCCGTTGTCCTGACCGATCGATGATGTGTGTTCGTAGCGGACACGTTGCCACGCCCGTCTGCAATCCGATGCCGGCGCCATTGCCGGCGTCATACGTATTGCAAGAACGAGGCCAATCATCCGAACCCGGCGAAAAGGCCGTTGGCGGCTGCCTTCCGATACGGGACTGCACTCGCGCTGTGCGGCGGCGCACCACGACCGTGCCGCACGCTTCACGCCGCATCATTCACACAAAACGACAGTTGCACGCCGCGCGGCGACTACATTGTGCGTTCCCGTAACCCGGAACACGGTATCGCACGATGGACGTCAACACGCAAACGAACGAGATCCAGCAGAACTACGACGACTACCCTTACTACTCGTTCCCGTACGAGCACTCCGCGCCGGAACACCTTGCGGCCGTCGCGCACGTGTTCGGCCTGTCCGCGCCGGATCCGCGCGGCGCGCGCGTGCTCGAACTGGGCTGCGCGGCGGGCGGCAATCTGATTCCCTTCGCTGTCCGCAATCCCGATGCGCGCGCGGTCGGCGTCGATCTCTCCGGCGTGCAGGTGCAGGAAGGGCGCAAGCGCGTGAAGCGTTTGAAGCTGAAGAACGTCGAGTTGCGGCAACAGGATCTGCTGACGCTCGGCGAGGTCGACGGCAAGTTCGATTACATCATCTGTCATGGCGTCTATAGCTGGGTGCCGGCCGACGTCCAGCAGGCGATCCTGCGTGTCTGCCGCGAGAACCTGTCGGCGGATGGCATTGCGTATATCGGGTACAAGACGTATCCGGGGTGGAAGTCGCGCGAGATCGTCCGCGACGCGATGCTGTTGCGTGCACGCGGCCTGACGGGCGGCCGCGAGCGTCTCGCGTATGGGCGCGGCATGATCGACTTTCTGCGCCAGCATGCGAGCAAGGACAGCGTGCTCGCGCGCGCGGTCGAGCGCGATCACCCGCTGATCAGCAACGGCGACACGGGCATGTCCGCGTATGTCGCGCACGACTATCTGGCGCCTGCCAACGCGCCGTGTTACCTGCAGGACTTCGCCGGTCGCGCCGGCGAACAGGGGCTCGCGTATCTCGGCGACGCCATTCTGCCTTCGATGTTCGCGTTCAACTACGGCGACGAAATCGGCCGCCTGCTGATGGAGGAGTGCGGACACAGCCAGGTGGCGATCGAGCAGTATCTGGATTTCGTCAGCGACCGCTCGTTCCGTACGTCGCTGCTCGTGCACGGCGAACGCGCACGAGGCATCGCGTATCACGTCGGACACGAGCGCCTGCGCGGGTTGCATGTCGCGGCCTCGTTGACGTGCGCGAATGGCGAGGTTCGTCCCGACGATTCGCCGCAGCAGTTCAATGCGGACAATGGCAACCCGATCGTACTCGACGACGCCGTCGCCAAGGCCGCCGCTGTCGCGCTTGGCGAAGCATGGCCTTTCACGATGAGTTTCGATGCATTGAAACGCGACGTGCTCACGCGTCTGAACACTGCTTCAACGCGCGACGCAGCCGCCTTCGACGTCTGCCTCGACCGGTTCGTCAACGCGCTGGTCGTGCGCGGATTCGGCCGCTTCCGGCTGCAGCCGGTGACGCGCAGCGCAGGCAATCCGGCCGTGCCCGCCGCCATGCGCAACTATCCTGCGTTGCTGCCCGAAGGCCAGCTCGCGCATACGGTCAATCCGTGGCATCAACCCGTGCAACTCGATGAGGCGGCACAGTTCCTTCTGCACTATATCGACGGCGCCCGCACGCGCAAGGATCTGCTTGGCATGCTGTGGAAAGCGGTGCAGGACGGCACATTGACGATCGCGCCGCCGACGCCCGAAGGCGGCGACGGGAAATCGCGCGCGGTCGTCGCGCAGAAGCTGGAGCAGGTGCTGGCGCAGCTGTGCGCGTGATCGCGCCGGCGTAACGGGCGTAACGGGCATAACGGGCGTAACGGACATAACGGACATAACGGACATAACGGGCATAACGGGCATAACGGGCATAACGGGCGTAACGGGCGCGCGGGACGCGAACTCCAAACGCACGCGAATGTCTGCTACTGTTTTCAGGGCGCGCCCGCGCGCTTCCCGCAGCCAGCAGAAAGGACAGTCATCATGCAGACATTGGAGTGTGTGTTGCCGGCCGCCGCGGCCCTCGGCGAGTGCCCGCGCTGGGACGAGCGCCGCGCGAAGCTGTGGTGGGTCGATATCCAGGCGCCCGCGCTGCACGGCTTCGACCCGAAGACGGGGCGGGACACGGTGATTCCGATGCCCGAGAACATCGGATGCTTCTCGCTGACCGAGGACGACGGGTTTATCGCCGGTATGCGCACGGGCATCTTTCTGCTCGATTCGAAAGGGCAGGTCGTGCGCAAGCTGTGCGCCAACCCGGAGAACCCCGCGACGAGCCGCTTCAACGATGGGCGTTGCGACGCGCATGGCCGCTTCTGGCTCGGCACGCTCGACGAGCCGAAGGCAGGCAACGCGGCATCGCTCTATTGCTACGGAAACGGCACGCTGACGAAGGTCGACGCCGGCCTGCTCACCTCGAACGGCATGGCGTTCAGTCCCGACTACGGCTGGTGCTATCACTCGGATACGCCGCGCTTTACCATCTATCGCCATCCGTATGACGTCGACAGCGGCGAGGTCGGGCCGCGCGAAGAGTGGGTGAAGTTCGAGCCGACAGCGACGGATCGCGGGCGTCCCGATGGCGCGTCGGTGGACAGCGAAGGGTACTACTGGGCCGCGCTGTATGAAGGCGGGCGCATCGTGCGGATCTCGCCCGAAGGCGAAGTGGTGGAAACGCATCCGCTGCCCGCGCGCTGTCCGACGATGTGCGCGTTCGGCGGCGACGATCTGCGCACGCTCTATGTGACGACGGCGCGTCAAGGTCGGCCCGCCGAAGAAATCGAGCGATATCCGCAGTCGGGCGGCGTGTTCGCGATGCGCGTGTCGGTGCCGGGGCTGATCGAGAAGCGCAGCGCGTTGCGCGTGACGGATTGATGGCAGTTGGGCCGAGGGCAGTGGCACTGCCGGTATCATAGGCGCCTGTCCACGAACGCGAGCTGGCCCATCAGCATGTCGAGCACTCCACGCACCGCAAAGCGCGCCTCCGAAGCACGCAGCCCGCTCGCGGGACCGCCGCGCATGTCCGACGTCGCGGCGCTCGCGGGTGTGTCGAAGATGACGGTGTCGCGCGTGCTGGCGGGGCGCGGCGTCGCGCCCGCCACGCGCGAGCGCGTGCAGCATGCGATCGACGAACTCGGCTATGTCGCGGACGCGGCGGCGGGCGCGCTGTCCTCGGGGCGCTCGGCGTTCGCCGCCGTGCTGGTGCCGTCGCTTGCCAGTTCCAATTTCTCCGACACCGTGCGCGGACTCACGGCCGCGCTGGAGCCGCACGGCCTGCAATTGCTGATCGGCGATACCGACTACGACCTCGAGCGCGAAGAGCGGCTCGTGCGTTCGATGCTGCGCCATCAGCCGCGCTGCATCGCGTTGACGGGCGCGCAGCACACGCCCGCGACGCGCGAGCTGCTGGTGCGCGCGGGCGTGCCCGTCGTCGAGATGTGGGATCTGCCCGCATCGCCTATCGATGCGGCTGTCGGGTTTTCTAACGCGAAAGCGGCACGCGAGATGGTGCGTTATCTGGCCGAACGCGGCTATCGGCGCATCGGTTTTATCGGCGGCGCGAGCGAACTCGACCGGCGCGGTCTCGAGCGGCTCAAGGGCTATTCGCAGGAGGTGAAAGCGCGGGGCATGAGCGAACGCGTCGTGCGTCTGGGCGACTCGCCCATCACGATGAGCCACGGCGCGCCCGCGCTCGATGCGTTGCTGCAGCAATGGCCCGACACGGACGCCGTTCTGTGCGTGAGCGACATGTCCGCGTTCGGCGCGATCATGCAGTGCCATCGGCGCGGTCTCTCCGTGCCGGGCGACATTGCCGTCGCGGGTTTCGGCAACTTCGAAGTCGCCGCGTGCTGCACGCCCGCCATCACGACGATTTCCGTCGATGCCTATGGCATCGGCAAGCGTACGGGCGAAACGCTGCTGGCCGCGCTGGCGGAAAACGACGGCGCATCACGCCATGCAACGCCGTCGCGCAGGAGCGTGAAAATCGACTACACGGTCATCGCGCGCGAAAGCGCCTGACGTTCCGCGTGCGTTTCATGAGGCGCCGCATGCGTGCTACCATGCTCGGATGTTACCGATAACGTCCGCTGCATGACGCGTGTTTTGCGCGCACGTTGATGAGCGGCCTGACGATACGAAGCAGCGCATGAAGCAAGACATAAATCGACACGGAGACACGAGATGACGGACAGGACGCAAGCGCCGGCGCGTCGCCTGCGCAGCCAGGAATGGTTCGACGATCCCTCGCACGCGGACATGACGGCGCTATATGTCGAGCGCTTCATGAACTACGGCCTCACGCGCGAAGAGCTGCAATCGGGCCGGCCCGTCATCGGCATCGCGCAGACGGGCAGCGATCTCGCGCCCTGCAACCGGCATCACATCGAACTCGCGGAACGCACGAAGGCGGGCATCCGCGACGCGGGCGGCATCCCGATGGAATTTCCCGTGCATCCTCTCGCCGAGCAGAGCCGCCGTCCGACGGCCGCGCTCGACCGCAATCTCGCGTATCTCGGTCTCGTCGAAATCCTGCATGGTTTTCCGCTCGACGGCGTAGTGCTGACCACCGGCTGCGACAAGACGACGCCTGCTTGTCTGATGGCGGCCGCGACCGTCGACATGCCTGCAATCGTGCTCTCGGGCGGACCGATGCTCGACGGCTGGTATCAGGGCAAGCGCGTCGGCTCCGGCACGGTGATCTGGCATGCGCGCAATCTGCTGGCGGCGGGCGAGATCGACTACGAAGGCTTCATGGAACTGACGACGGCTTCGTCGCCTTCCATCGGCCACTGCAACACGATGGGCACGGCGTTGTCGATGAACAGCCTCGCCGAAGCGCTGGGCATGTCGCTGCCCGGCTGCGCGAGCATTCCCGCTGCGTACCGCGAGCGCGGACAGATGGCGTATGCGACGGGCAAGCGCATCGTCGATATGGTCCGCGAAGATCTCAAGCCGTCGCGCATCATGACGAAAGAGGCGTTCGAAAATGCGATCGTCGTTGCGTCGGCGCTGGGCGCGTCGAGCAACTGTCCGCCGCATCTGATCGCGATTGCGCGGCATATCGGCGTGGAGTTGAGTCTCGCCGACTGGCAGCGTGTCGGCGAACAGGTGCCGTTGCTCGTCAACTGCATGCCGGCGGGCGAATACCTTGGCGAGAGTTTTCATCGCGCGGGCGGCGTGCCTGCCGTGATGCATGAACTGCGGCAGGCGGGACTCATTCACGCGTCGTGCATGACGGTATCGGGCGAAATGATCGGCGATATCGCCGCGCGCTCGGCGACCGGCGATCGCGATGTGATCCGCACGGCGGATGAACCGCTCAAGCATGGCGCGGGCTTTATCGTGCTGTCGGGCAACTTCTTCGATAGCGCGATCATGAAGATGTCGGTGGTCGGCGACGCGTTCCGGCAGACCTATCTGAGCGAGCCCGGCAAGGAGAACACCTTCGAAACGCGCACGATCGTGTTCGACGGTCCCGAGGATTACCATGCGCGCATCAACGATCCGTCGCTGAAGATCGACGAACACTGCATGCTCGTGATTCGCGGCGTGGGCACGGTCGGTTATCCCGGCAGCGCGGAAGTGGTGAACATGGCGCCGCCTGCCGAACTCGTGCGCAAGGGCATCACGTCGCTGCCCTGCATGGGCGACGGAAGGCAGAGCGGCACGTCGGCGAGTCCGTCTATTCTGAATATGTCGCCGGAAGCGGCCGTCGGCGGCGGCCTTGCGCTGCTGCGCACGGACGACCGCATTCGCGTCGATCTGAATGCGCGCAGCGTGGAGCTGCTCGTCGACGAAGACGAACTCGAACGTCGGCGCGCCAGCATGCGGTTCGAGATTCCGCCTGCGCAAACGCCGTGGCAGGAGCTGTATCGGCAGACGGTCGGCCAGCTTTCGACGGGCGGCTGTCTCGAACCCGCGACGCTCTATCTGAAAGTGATCGCCGAACGCGGCAATCCGCGGCATTCGCATTGAACGCAGCCGCATCTGAACGAACATCGGAGACACGCATTCATGAATGCATCGACTTCATCGAACGTAGCGAACTATCTTCCCCACGACCTCGACCGCGCGTTGCTGATTGGCCGCGTGTGGCGCAAGACGGACGCATATGAAGGACCGAGCGTCGTGGCCGTGCGCAATGGCGACGTGTTCGACATTACGTCGAGCGCGCCGACCACGGCCGATCTGCTCGAACGCGACGATGCGCCCGATATCGCGCGCAACGCCCCAGGCGAGCGTCTGTGCAGCGCGGCAGAACTGATCGCGGCGAGTCTGTCGAACGATGAGTCGGCGAAGCTGCGCCTGCTCGCGCCGTGCGACGTTCAACCGATCAAGGCATGCGGCGTCACATTCGCGGTGAGTCTGATCGAGCGCGTGATCGAAGAGCAGGCGGGCGGCGATCCCGCGAAGGCGGAAGAAGTTCGGCAGACGATCGCCTCGGTGATCGGCACGGATCTGTCGAAAGTCAAACCGGGCTCGGAAGCGGCGGCGCGTCTGAAAGCGGAACTGGAGCGGCGTGGCGCGTGGTCGCAATACATGGAAGTCGGCATCGGCCCCGACGCGGAAGTGTTTTCGAAGTCGCAAGCGATGTCGTCCGTAGGATTCGGCGCCGATGTTGGCCTGCTCGCGGCATCGACATGGAACAATCCCGAGCCGGAAATCGTGCTAGCCGTCAACAGCAAGGGCGTGATCGCGGGCGCGGCGCTCGGCAACGATGTGAACCTGCGTGATATCGAAGGGCGTTCGGCCTTGCTGCTCGGCAAATGCAAGGACAACAACGGCTCGTGCTCGATCGGGCCGTTCGTGCGTCTGTTCGACGGCGATTTCACTCTGCATTCGGTGCGGCGTGCGAGTGTGTCGCTGCGGGTTGAAGGTGTTGACGACGGTTTTCTGCTCGAAGGCGTGAGCCATATGTCGGAGATCAGCCGCGATCCCGCCGATCTCGTCGCGCAGACGTGCGGCAGGCATCACCAGTATCCCGACGGCTTCATGCTGTTCCTCGGCACGATGTTCTCGCCGATCAAGGACCGCGATACGAAGGGCGGCGGCTTCACGCATCACCTGGGCGACGTCGTCACAATTTCGACGCCGCAACTCGGTGCATTGCGCAACACGGTGCAACTGTGCACGGAGATCACGCCGTGGACGTTCGGCGTGCGCGCGCTTTACGCGAATCTCGCATCGCGCGGACTGATCGGTTGATTTTTTTGCGGCACCGTCTGCCGCGAATCAGGTAAAAGAAAACGTTTGCGAATGGCTTTAACGCCGTTCGCAACTGATCATTTAATCAGGATCGAAAAATCATTCGCTGATTTCCTGATTCTTTCCCCATTTAAATTTCCGGAACCAGGCCTAAAGGCGGGCGACCGCGCGTCGTTATACACGGAAGGGCAAAACCGGAGCGATCCGGCGACGCAAAGCTAAAGGGACTCCACACAGGAGTCAGCCAGTTGCCCGTTGCATCTGCAGCGGGCCAAACGATCGATGGCGAGACGCCGTCGTCAGGAGGCATCGGATGTTCGACGCTCGCACACCCGTTTCGGGTTTTCGCGCCATTCAATGGCTGCGTCGCGTAGCGTTGCTCGCCGTGGCGCCGCTCGCCATGGCTGTTCACGCGAACGCATTGGCGGCCACCGTGATGCCGCTGACCGTCCCCGCTTATTTCGATCCTGTCGGCAAGGGCGCCGGCTTCTGGAACGACCTCGCGACGGCGGCGGCCAAGGTGCCGACCACGGTCATTCTCAATCCCGACAGTGGCCCGGGCACGAATGCCGACTCCACCTATATCGCCGCCATTGCGAACGTGCATGCGGCGGGCGGCCGTGTGATCGGCTATGTGTCCACGTCGTATTCGAAGCGTTCGCTCTCGGCTGTCGTGACGGATATCAACCGATATGTCGCGCTCTACAAGATCGACGGATTCTTTATCGACGAGATGACGTCCGATAGCGTAACCGCGCATATCCAGTTCTATCAGTCGGTCTACAACTACATCAAGGGGATGTCGCCGGCCTATTCGGTGATGGGCAATCCCGGCACGAACATTCCCGAACTCTACGCAAGCCTGCCGACGGCCGATCAGTTCGTCGTCTTCGAAGACTCGGCCAAACGCTATGCGAGCTACGCGCCCGCCAAATGGCAAGCGGGCTATCCGGCGAATCGCTTTGTGCACATGGTGTATGGCGCGACGGAAGCGCAAATGCCCGGCATCGTGTCGTATGCGGCCAGGCATGGGGCGGGCAGTGTGTTCGTCACGTCGACGGGCTTGCCAAATCCGTACAAGAACCTGCCTGCGTACTGGAGTCAGCTGGTGAGCAATGCGCTTGCGGTGAAGTAACCAGGAAGAATAACCAACAAGAAGAAAGGCGCCTTGCGCGCCTGTGCAGTTGATTGTCGACCGACGCCAGGTGCCGATGTGCCTGGCGTTTTTTTTCGCGCGTGCATGCATGCCCGATGCGCGTCAACGAATACGCTTAGAATGCGTGCTGAAATGGATTGCGTTCGACGCAGCAAGGCGCACCGATAGCGCCATCATCAACGGAGAGGATGTTGTGCAAGTTCTGAATCGTGTGCTGGCCACGCCGCTGGCCGTGTTGTGTACAGCACTGGCGTTGAGCGGTGGCCCGGTTGCGTATGCGGCTTCGCCTGCCGCGCCGAAGGCGGGTGAATCGAAGACATCGAACGACACGCAAGGCGCGCAAGAGGCGAGCGCGACGGCAACGCCCGACCGCTTCACTGCCGACGATCCCGTCAAGGTGCGCGACATGCTCGCGAGCCAGATGCCTTCGGCCGGGACGCATTCGCTGACCGACCGCATCCGCAAGCTCGCGCGCGAACCGTACGACCGCATCGTGCGCGGCCATGCGGCGACGGCGGACAACGCGCAACGCACGTTTCTGTTCATGATTCCCGCGCCGCACGGCATTCTGTACCGGTCGGCCACGCATATGCTGAGCGTGAACGTGCCGCTCGCGAGCGATGACGATCCCGATGCGATCCAGCTCTATCAGAACATCGTCGGGCCGAGCGGACGTGGTCTCGTGATCGCGCCGGATGCGAAGGCAAAGGGCTTCATCCAGAACATCGACTCGATCGAACTGGCGACGCAAGGCAAGCAGAAGACCACGGCGCGCGGCCGCCTGAAACTGCCGCAAGCAGCCTTCGAGCAGGCCGGCGACAGCTTCGCGATCGTGCTCGTCTGCACGCTCGAAGCGCCGTATCTGACGGAGGAGCGCGAGCACAGCGATCCCACCGACGAAGAGCCCACCGACATCACGCGCCGTACTTCGACGCTGCACGCGAATGTTCAGGCCGTCTGGCTCGTGAACAAAAAGGACAACACAGTGCTCGCAAAAGGATTGCGGCTTGCGAAGTAACGGCTAGCCGCTTATCGCTCGGCGCCGTGCGCTTACGCAACGGCCCTGTACCCTTCTGCGACGATTTCTTTCTGATGCGGTAAGGTATGACGCTTCTCACAGCAGCGGCAGTTACTCGCAACATTTCACATCGGAGAATAAGCTATGAAAGCAAAGTGGGCAGCGGTTCTGATCGCGGCATCGACGTTTGGCGTGATGTCCAGCCAGGCAAGCGCACAGGTGGCAGGTGCGCAGACCATCGGCGTGAGCGTCGAACAGGAATCGATCATCATCAACGGCTGGAGCGCGAAGAAGAGCCTGCTTGGCAAGCCGATCTACAACGAGCAGGGCCAGAAAGTCGGCGTGCTTCACGACATCATCATTTCGCCGGACAACGCTGCTTCGTTCGCTATCGTCGCCGCGCATCAGTTCCTCGGCGTGTCGCAGCATGACGTTGCCGTGCCGTTCTCGCAGATCGACTATACGGATGGCAAGCTGGTGTGGGCTGGCGCGACCAAGGACGCCGTGAAGGCGATTCCGGCGTTCCAGTATGCGAAGGTCCGCGCGACGCCGATGGCGCGCAAGGAATACAGCGAGCATCACTGAGCGCTGAACGCGGCTCGCATCGGCGAGCCGCAGATATGAAAAAGCGCGGCAGCCGTGAGGCTGCCGCGCTTTTGTTTTGAGGCAGGAGGCCGCGCGCCTTGACAGCCGCGGCTCAAAGCATCAGCTGCGTTCGAGGAACGGACGCAGCTTGTCCGCGCGGCTCGGGTGATTGAGCTTGCGGATCGCCTTGCCTTCGATCTGGCGGATACGCTCGCGCGTCACGTCGAACTGGCGGCCCACTTCTTCGAGCGTCAGTTCCGAAGCCGTGTCGATGCCGTAGCGCATGCGCAGCACCTTCGCTTCGCGCGGCGTAAGCGCGTCGAGCGCTTCGTCGATCGCACGGCGCATGTTCGCGTGAACGGCGGCTTCGGCGGGCGACGTGGCCGACGTGTCTTCGATCATATCGCCGAGCGTCGTGTCGGCATCTTCACCGACGGGCGAATCCAGCGACGCCGGATTCTTCGCGATCTTCAGGATGCTGCGAATCTTCGCTTCGGGCATGTCCATGCGTTCGGCGAGCACGGAGGGATGCGGCTCCTGGCCCGTCTGCTGCACGATTTCGCGCTGGATGCGGTTCAGCTTGTTGATCGACTCGATCATGTGAACGGGCACACGAATGGTGCGCGCCTGGTCGGCGATCGCGCGCGTGATGGCCTGACGGACCCACCACGTTGCGTACGTCGAGAACTTCCAGCCGCGACGGTATTCGAACTTGTCCACCGCCTTCATCAGGCCGATGTTGCCTTCCTGGATCAGATCGAGGAAGTGCATGCCGCGATTCACGTACTTCTTCGCGATCGAGATCACGAGACGCAGGTTCGCTTCGATCATCTCGCGCTTGGCCTGGCGCATCTTCGATTCGGCCGAGCCGAGCTGCTTGTTGATCTGCTTCAGCTGTTGCAGCGGCAGCGCGATCGACGCTTCGATGTCGACGAGCTTCTGCTGTTCCGACTGGATGGCGGGCAGGTGACGCTCGAGCGCCGGGCCATACGTCTTCGACTTCGCGGCAACGCGCATCGTCCAGTCGAGATCCGTCTCGTTGCCCGGGAACGACTCGACGAACGCTTCGCGCGGCATGTCGCAGCGGTCCACGGCGATCGACAGGATGCTGCGTTCGATCGCGCGCACTTGCGCGACCTGCGCCTGCACTTCCGCGCACAGGCGGTCGATGGTCTTCGCCGTGAAGCGGATCGGCGTGAGCTCCTGCTGGATCGATTCGCGCAGATTCGCGATGGCCGTGGCGCGGCGCTTGTCCGTGACGGGCATGTCGGGCACGCTCGCGAACAGGGCGCGCACGCGCTCGAAGATCGCGAGGCTGTCCGCCGTCAGCTGTTCGAGGCGCGCGGCGTTGGCCTTTTCGCCGCCGTCGTCGGAGAGGTCGCCGTCTTCGTCGTCCGATTCGTCGTCCGAGGCGCTCGCTTCCAGTTCTTCTTCAGCGGCGGCATCGGCTGCGTCGTCGTCCATTTCGGCGGCTTCGCTCGCGTCGCTGATGCCGTCGACCAGCTCGTCGATGCGGATTTCGCCCGCGACCACGCGGTCGACGTCAGCGAGGATCGTCGAGATGATGGACGGGGACATCGCGATGGCTTGCACCATGTCCTGCAGGCCGCCTTCGATGCGCTTGGCGATTTCGATTTCGCCGGCGCGCGTCAGCAGCTCGCTCGCGCCCATTTCACGCATGTACATGCGGACGGGGTCGGTGGTGCGGCCGAATTCGGAGTCGACAGTGGACAGCGCGACTTCGGCTTCTTCATCGGCCTGATCGTCCGATGCGGCAGCCGACGGGCCGTCGTTCAGCAGCAGTGTTTCCGCGTCGGGCGCCGTTTCGTACACGGAGACGCCCATTTCGCCGAACGTGCTGACGATGGTTTCCATCGCGGCCGTTTCGGTGAAATTGTCGGGAAGGTGGTCGTTGATGTCGGCGTGCGTCAAATAGCCGCGCTCGCGGCCGAGCGCGATTAGCGCGCGCATCTGACGTTGACGCTCTTCAACGAGCGATTCCATCAAGGCCGCGTCGTGAGGCGCGGCGGCGGGTTGCGCCTTGGCCTTTGCTGCGCGCTTGGGCGCTTTCGATGCGGTGGTTTCGAACTGGGAGTTGTCCCGGTCAAGCTTTGCCAATACGTTCTCCTCGGCAGGCTGTTTCGCTTCCCCGCGCGCGCACGCGCGGCAGGCGGCGTGACCTGTCGGATCGTGAGGAAGGGCGGGGTGTTGCACGAATCGATTGGCGCGGACCAGTTAGATCGCAGTGCGACCGACGCGTGCGGAAAAGTGAATCTGCAAGTATAGCAGCAAATGTGGTGCGTTGCACCACATTTATGCAACTGCTGATGCCCCGCGCTGGTGCATGCGGGCCATCGTCAGCGGTTGCGCGACAGATCGGAGGCGACGACGCCTGCCAGCGCCGCGAGCAGTACGCAGCCGACCGTCAGCAGGGTCTTGGCGACGGCCATGGACACATGCTCCGGCCCGATTACCGCGAACGCGCCGACCAGCAGACCGATCACCGACAGCGCGAACATCGCCCAAGGGGTTCCGCCATGCCTGGCGGAACCCTTGCGCGCGCAGGCGTCCTGCGCGCGTTCCGGCTCGGGAACGGTAGACGGTGTGGTCACGGCAGGCGCTTTTGACGGCGAGGAGATAGAACTCATCTTATGCGACGCATCGTTCATTTCGACTACGTGTTTCTTTCGAACCGGTAACTCGGCGTGGTTGGACGAATGCCGCTGCCGGCAGCCGCGCGGAAGATCCATCATGTTATGACATAACGGTTTTCACTTCAGCGCGGGTGGCAGGGACGTGCAGAAGTACAACGCGGCGCAGGAGAAACTGGTTTACACGCGCGGGATCATATGGGCGGCGGCACGGCCGTGCGCGTCTGGCGGCGCGCCTCGGCCGCCTCGCTGACGTCCCAGAACGACAGCACCTGCACCGACAGCCGGCGGCGATGCCAGTACATGCCGTGCAGGCGGCGCCGGATGTAGTTCAGCGCGGTCCAGTTGGCGCCCTTGATGGCGATGAGCGCGGCGGGATGTTCGTCGGCCTCGCCGACCAGTTCGATGTCGCGGCAATCCGCGTGCGAATAGCGGTAGACGAGCGCCTTGATTTCGTCGAGTGAAGCTTTGGGCGGCAGGCCGCTGATCAATAGTTTCATGCACCTGTTCCGCGTCAGCCGATGATGCTCACGCCGCCGTCGACGAATACCGTATTGCCCGTCATGCGGCGCGCGTAGGGCGTCGCAAGGAACGCGCAGGTGTAGCCGACGTCCATGATGTCGACGAGTTCGCCGATGGGCGCGCGTTCGGCCGCTTCGTTGAGCAGCAGGTCGAAGTCCTTCAGTCCCGACGCGGCACGCGTCTTCAGCGGCCCTGGCGAAATGGGATGCACGCGGATGCGCTTCGGCCCGAGTTCGTGCGCGAGATAGCGGCACGATGCTTCGAGCGCCGCCTTCACGGGCCCCATCAGATCGTAGTTCGGCACCACGCGCGATGCGCCCAGATAGCTCATGGCGAACAGCGACCCGCCGTCGTCCATCAGCGGCGCGGCAAGGCGCGCCATGCGGATGAACGAATGACATGAAATGTCCATCGCGACCGAAAAGCCTTCGGCTGAACTGTTCAGCAGGCCGCCTTGCAGATCGGCCTTCGGCGCGAAGGCGATCGAATGCACGGCGACGTCGAGCCGTCCCCATGTCGAGCGCACTTCGTCGAATACGGCTTCGAGTTCGCCGGGCTTCGATACGTCGAGCGGCAATAGCAGCGCTGCACCGAGTTCCTGCGCGAGCGGCTCGACATAGGCTTTCGCCTTGTCGTTCAGATACGTGATGGCGAGGTCGGCGCCGAGTTCGCGGAACGCGCGCGCGCAGCCGTATGCGATGGAATGCTCGTTGGCGATGCCGACGATCAGCACCTTGCTGCCGGCCAGCACTTGTCCCGCGGGCTTGTCCATGCTCAATCCTCCAGCCGGCTGAGCGCGTGCCGGGCGATCATCAGTTCTTCGTTGGTGGGAATCACCCAGACGTCGACGGCGCTTTTCGCATCGTTGATGCGTGGGCCGTGACGCTGGTTCGCCGCTTCGTCGATCGATACGCCGAGCCATGCGGCCAGTTCGCCGACGCGCTTGCGCACCGGGTCCGCGCGTTCGCCGATGCCCGCCGTGAACACGACGGCATCGAGTCCGCCGAGCGCAGCCGCGAGCGAGCCGAGTTCGCGCGAGATGCGGTAGCAGAACAATTCGACGGCTTCGGCGGCCTTCGGGTTGTCGCTGGCGAGCAGCGTGCGCATGTCGCTGGAAATGCCGGACACGCCGAGCAGTCCCGAGCGCTTGTACAGCAGCGATTCGATCGCGCGCGCATCCATGTTCGCTTCTTCCAGCATCCACAGCACGACGCCGGGATCGAGACTGCCCGAGCGCGTGCCCATCACGAGGCCTTCGACGGCCGTGAAGCCCATCGTGCTCGCCACGCTCTTGCCGTTGTCGAGTGCCGTCATGCTGGCGCCGTTGCCGAGATGCAGCACGACAGTCTTGCCTTTGGCCGCGCGTTCGTCGACTTGCGGCAGCACGCTCGCGATGTACTCGTACGACAGCCCATGAAATCCATAACGACGCACGCCGCGATCCGTGATCTCGGGCGGCAGCGCAAAGCGGGTTGCGACGGCGGGCTGCGTGTGATGAAACGCGGTATCGAAGCACGCGATCTGCGGCACCTTCGCGTTGCGCGCCATGATCGAGCGGATGGCCGCGAGATTGTGCGGCTGATGCAGCGGCGCGAGCGGCACGAGCGCTTCGAGTGCCGGCATCACTTTTGCATCGACGCGCACCGGCGCCGAGTATTGATCGCCGCCATGCACGACGCGGTGGCCGACGGCAAGCAACGTGGCGCGGCCTTCGCCGTGGCTGCGCAGCCAGTCGAGCAGAAACGCGATCGCGTTGTCGTGTCCGAGCTGCTCGCCTTCGGGCCAGCGCCTGTCTTCGATCGTTTCGCCGTTTTGCCGCTTCGCCGTGAAGCGCGGATTCGTGTAGATCTCTTCGAGCTTGCCGCCCGCGATCGGTTCGAGTTGCGCGTTCTCTGCGCGAAACGCATGAAACTTGATGCTCGACGAACCCGCGTTGATGACGAGAATGACGTCCATGCAATCCCTCTAGAGGTGTTCAGAGGATGGCGGAAGCGGGCTGTTCGCGCCGCGCGAGCGCGACCATCGAAGCAACTGCGCACGAAGCGAGGCGCGTGAGCACGGAGTCCGCACGGCTCGTGAGGATGATGGGCACCTTCGCGCCGAGCACGATGCCAGCGGCATCCGCGCCCGCGAGAAACGTGAGGCTCTTGGCGAGCATGTTGCCCGCTTCGAGATCGGGTACAACGAGGACATTCGCATGGCCCGCGACGGGCGAGTCGATGCCCTTGATCTTCGCGGCTTCTTCGTTGATCGCGTTGTCGAGCGCGAGCGGACCGTCGAGTATGCCGCCCTTGATCTGGCCGCGGTCGGCCATCTTGCACAGCGCGGCCGCGTCGAGCGTCGACGGCACCTTGGAGTTGACCGTTTCCATCGCCGACAGGATCGCGACGCGCGCAACGGGGAAACGCAGCGCATGCGCGAGGTCGATCGCGTTCTGCACGATGTCGCGCTTTTCGTCGAGTGTCGGCGAGATGTTGACGGCGGCATCCGTAATGATCAGAGCGTCGTCGCGGCCCGGCACGTCCATGATGAAGCAATGGCTCACGCGCCGCTCGGTGCGCAGGCCCGTCGTGCGCGCGACGACTTCGGCCATCAGTTCGTCGGTGTGCAGCGAGCCTTTCATCAGCGCCTGCGCGCGGCCTTCATGCACCAGTTGCACGGCGCGGGCGGCGGCCGCGTGACTGTGCGGCGCGTCGACGATGGGCAGGTCGCCGAGATCGAGATTGCCTTCCTTCGCGGCGGCTTCGATCTTCGCGCGCGGGCCGACGAGTATCGGCGCGATCAGCTTCATGCGCGCCGCTTCGACGACGGCCGACAGCGAATCGTAATCGCACGGATGCGCGACGGCCGTCGGCGTGGGCGGAAGCGTGGCGGCAAAGGCGACGAGACGCTCGTATTTTTCGCGCTTGTGTTCCATGGTGCGTGCCCTCGTAGGTGAACCGATCCAGTGCCCGTCAGGCGCGGCGGACTGTGGCCGTCCGCTCGCGCACGGCGATACGTGTCATTCCACTTGCTGGCGTGCAGGCTCCGCACGCCGCGATGTTTTCTTCTTCGATGCCGATTCGAAGATGGTCAGCACGCGCGCGAGATCGGCGCGTTCGCCGTCGTCGAGCGGCAGCATCGTGCTGAGCTTGTCGATGTCGCGCGCGACGGTGCGGAGCTTGTCGGGCGGCGCGCCGGTGAGCAGGCCGGGCAAGGCGTCGATGGCCGCTTCGCTGTCGAGGCGCAGCAGCGCCGCCTGTTCGCGCACCACGTGCTTGAACGCCAGGATGCCGTCCTCCGACAGCTTGCTCAGCATTTCGCGCGCGAGATTGAAGCGCCGTTCGTCGGCTTCGCCGCGCGTGCGCCTCACATACAGCAGCGCGCGCACGCTCGCTTCGACGAGCCCGCCTTCCGTCATGTCGTTGCGCAGACGTGTGTGTTCCGCGACGATCGACGCCTCGCGTTCTTCCGTGTCGCCGGGTTCCGTCAACGCCGCATTCGCTGCGCTGTCGCTGTGCGGCGGCAAGCCCGCGAATGCCTGCAGCCACGGCGCGCCATAGACGGTTTCGAAGACCTGTTCGACGGCGGCGTCGCGCATGTCGCGATAGAAATCGAGCGATGCGATGACCGCGTTCGACATGACCGTCTGCATCTGCATGAACGGATTGTCGTCGTCGACGGGCTGACGCGCTTCTTTCACGCTGGCGGCCGCCTGCGCGACCGACGAGGCAAACGGATTGCGATCGGACCACAGCTCGTAGGTCACGCGTAGCGGATGCAGCTTGCTCGACACATCGGAAGTCCACGGCGTCGTGCAGGCGCGCACCCATGGTTGCAGGAAGCTGCGATACAGACCGAGGTTGAAGCGCGACACGTACGCGGCTGTCGCGAAACGCCGGTCGCTGTCGGGATCGGGTTGCACGATCTCGCGCACGTCGGCAATCGTGCGCGGCGAAATCGATAGCACGTACTGGCCTTGCACGAGATCGACGTGCGGCGTGTCTTCCGTCTTCGCGCCCATATGCGCTTCGTAGAGACCGGACGGCAGCAGGTCGATCAGATCGATGTTGCTGACGAACTCTCGATGCTCTTTCTTGCCCGTGCTGCTCGATACGAAGATGCCGAGATGGCCGATGTTGTCGTGCGTCGCGTAGACGATGGTCTGGTCGTGGCCGAGCAGGTCGGCGTCGTCGCGATAGAGGTCGGTGATCCAGCCGAGCGCCTGCGGCGGCGGCGTGATGTTGTCGCCATAAGAGCAGAACACGACGATGGGCGAACGGATGTTGCGCAAGTCGAGCCGCACGCCTTCGGATGTCACGATCTCGCCGCTCACGAAGCGGTTGCCGACAAACAGGTTGTCGACGATGTATTGCATCTCCGCCGCATTCAGGAACACATGGCCGCCCCAATACTTCTCGAAGCCGAGATAGCGCGGCCCTTCCGTGTCGATGCTCGCGTACAGGTTGTATTGCTTCGTCCAGAGCGTGTTCGCGGGATTGAGGTTCTCGAAGTTCTCGACGAGCCATGCGCCGTCGAAGCGGCCGTCGCCGAGATCGCCCGTGAGCGCCGTCAGCCACGAACCGCCGAGCATGCCGCCCGAATAGCGCATCGGGTTCTTGCCGCGCCAGCCCGCCCAGTACGACACGGGCGCGCCCGCGACGACGATCGGCCCGAACAGCTCGGGGCGCATCGAGGCCGTCATCAGCACTTGCCAGCCCGCCTGACAGTTGCCGATCACGGCGGGTTTGCCGGGACTGTCGGGATGCAATTCGATGACTTTTTCGAGGAACGTGGCTTCCGCGTGCATCACGTCTTCGACCGTTTGTCCCGGCACCGGGTCGGGAAGAAAGCCGACGAAATAGCAGGGATGCCCCGCGCGCAATGCCGCGCCGATTTCGCTGTCGCGCTTGAATCCGCCGATGCCGGGACCGTGCCCCGCGCGCGGATCGACGACCACGAACGGGCGCCGACGGCCGGGATCGTGTCCTTCCGCGAGGTCGTGGTCGGGCTTCAGGTCGTCGGGCGCGACGATGCGCACGAGCCCGTAATTGACGGGACGCGGCAGCGTGCGTCCATCGACGATGAGTTCGGTGCCGAAGTCGAGCACGTTGGGCACGCGTTCCTGCAAGTGAGCCTGATACTGGTTGCCGCGTTCGCGCATCACGTCGGCGAACAGCACGCTGCGCTGCCACGCGTCGACGGCATACGCATAGCCTTGCGCGAACAGAGTGCCCGGCATCGACGCGAAGGGCGCGGGCGTGGTCAGCGTGCTGGACAGAACGGGGATCGGTTGAGACTGACTCATGGTCGCATCTGCTCCATCAAAGGGTCGGCGCCGCGGTCTCTTGCGAGGCTGCATGGGCGTGCAACGCAGGCGATGCGCGTGCATCGTCGCGACGAGTCACGCGGCCCGAAACCAGGGCGAGACTTCAACGCACCTCGAATGAGGCGCGGCTTCGATCAAGATCAGCGAAAAAAATGGCAGAAGCATGACGCCTCGATGAATGCGGACATCGGACACGCACATCGGACAGGCATTAAGCGTCATCCGGTGCTTGTTGCGTTGCGTCAACAACCCAGTGTAGGACGGGATAATTTTTCTGGCAACGTGAAAAGCGCCTGCTTGCGGGGGTGTTTGAAGCAGGCTTATCACTGCATTGACATTGATCAACGCACTCGCAATCGTGCGTCGAACAATGCGATATTTGCTGATGCTTTCTTTAGCGGCTTGCGTCGCGAATCATGTTGCGCGCGATCACCAGTTGCTGGATCTGCGTGGTGCCTTCGTAAATGCGGAACAGGCGCACGTCGCGATAGAAGCGCTCGACCGCGTACTCCGACACGTAGCCTGCGCCGCCATGAATCTGCACCGCGCGATCGGCGACGCGTCCGCACATCTCCGACGCGAACAGCTTGCAGCACGATGCTTCCGTCGACACGTCCTGCCTGTCGTCGCGGCGCCGCGCGGCGTCGAGCACCATCGAACGCGCGGCATAGATTTCCGCGCGGCTGTCGGCGAGCATCGCCTGCACGAGCTGGAATTCGGCGATGGGCTGGCCGAACTGCTTGCGCTCCATCGCGTAGCGCAGCGCGTCGTCGAGCATGCGCTCCGCCGCGCCGACGCAGATCGCCGAAATATGCAGGCGGCCTTTGTCGAGTACTTTCATGGCTGTCTTGAAGCCGACACCTTCCTTGCCGCCGATGATATTCGACGCGGGTACGCGGCAATTCTCGAAGATAACGTCGCAGGTGTGCGCCCCTTTCTGGCCCATCTTCCTGTCGATCTTCCCGAGCGACAAACCGGGCGTGCCCTTCTCGACGATGAACGCCGAGATGCCGCTCGCCCCCTTGATGTCCGGATTGGTGCGCGCCATCACGGTGTAGATGCCGGCTTCGGGCGCATTGGTAATGAAGCGCTTGGTGCCGTTGATCACGTAATGGTCGCCGTCGCGCACGGCCGTCGTGCGCAGCGACGCGGCATCGGAGCCCGAGCCTGGCTCCGTCAATGCAAACGACGCGATCAGTTCGCCCGATGCGAGCTTCGGCAAATAGTATTGCTTCTGTTCTTCCGTGCCGTCGATGATGAGCCCTTGCGAACCGATGCCGTTGTTCGTGCCGATCAGCGAACGGAAGGCGGGCGAGGTCTTTGCGATCTCGAACGCGGCGAGCACTTCTTCTTCCATCGTCAGGCCGAGGCCGCCATATTCCTCGGGAATCGACAGCCCGAACAGACCGAGTTCGCGCATTTCGCCGACGATGTCGGCGGGGATTTCGTCCGTTTCGGCGACTTCGTTTTCAGCGGGTACGAGACGCTCGCGCACGAAGCGCGACAATGAATCGAGAAGAATGGACAGTGTTTCCTGATCGCGGATCATCGTGTTACCTGTGCAAGACGCAGTTGATCTGGCCGGTCATTGTAGAGACGCACGCGCGGATTCGCCAACCGGCCGGTCAGGCAACATGCCGCCTGTGATGGGCGGTCACCAGTTGCGCGCGGCGGGCTGCGTGTCGCGGCTCGGTACGCCGCCCGGACCGTACGGATCAGGATTACCGAAGCGCGACAGCGAGCCGTCGCTGCGCGCTCGCGTCAGTTCGTCGCGTACTTCGGCGCGGGTTTTCGGTGCGTCGCGGGCGGCGGTAACGGGCGGTTCGCGGTTGGGCTTGCCCGATGCGATGGCGGGGGCGGAGGCGGCGGGTTGTGCAGGCGGTTCTTCCGTCAACGCCGGCGTTTGCGATACGACTTCAGCCTGCATCTGCGGAGCGTTTTCTGTTGCATCGGCTTTTGCGTTGTCCGGGCGGATATCCACGGGCGGCGGCAGGTTGGCCGCCAGCGCTTCGTCATCGTCGGAAGTGCCGGGCGCATGCTGCGCTTTTCGCGATGCGTGCGTGCGCGTGGACGGTCTCACGTCGCCTGGCGACGATGTCTTCGCCGTGCGCGCCATCGCTTCGCGCGCGGCCAGTTTCTTTTGCAGCATGAGCGCCTGCGGCTCGTCTGCGCGCATCGCCAGCACGGCATCGCGCAGCACGTGCGCGGACGCGAGGTCGCCGCTCTGCAGACAGTCATGCACGGCCTGCAACACGCGCGCGATGCCTGCGTTTTGCGGATCGTCGACGGACGTGTCGGATGTCGCGGGCCGCGCGTGGAACGCGAGCGAAGCGTCGATGTGGCCGTCCGCTTCCTTCGCCGACGACTCGCGATTGCCGAACCGCAATCCGAGCGCGGCGAGCGTCAGCGCGCCGATCAGCACGCCGCCCGCCACGATCATCCTGCTGGATTCGCTCATCATCGCGCGTTCCTTCGCAGTCGCACGGCACAGCCGATACCCGCATTGCTACGACTACAATCCGCAGACAAAAAGGACGCGGCGTCACGCGCGCGTCCAATACGAGTTGTAGCAGCAATTGACGGCGACGACGCGCCCGAACGCATAAACGCTCGCCCGCATTCGTCACACGTTTGCGTGATGCGCCGCCTTTTTCCAGTAGCATGGCGCCAACGCGCTTTTCGGGGAGCCGTATGGGTTATCTGTTGGTGCTCGTGGTCGGGCTTGCGGCCGGCACGCTAAGCGGCGTGATCGGCACGGGTTCGTCGATGCTGCTGATGCCCGTGCTGGTGATGCTGTTCGGGCCGCAACAGGCGGTGCCCATCATGGCGATCGCCGCGATCATGGGCAATTTCGGCAAGGTGCTCGCATGGTGGCGCGAAATCGACTGGCGCGCGTGCGGCGCCTATTGCGCGACGGCCGTGCCGGGCGCGGCGCTCGGCGTGCGCACGCTGCTCGCATTGCCGCCGCATGCCGTCGAGATCGCGCTGGGCCTGTTCTTCGTCGCGATGGTGCCGGCGCGACGGTGGCTCGCGCGCCGCCCGGTCCGCTTTTCGCCGTGGCATCTGGCCGCCATCGGCGGGCCGGTTGGATTTCTGACGGGCATCGTGGTCTCGACGGGACCGATCACGGTGCCCGTGTTCATGGGTTACGGCCTCGTGAAAGGCGCATTTCTCGCGACGGAAGCGGCCGGCTCGCTCGCCGTCTATGCCGCCAAGGTCGCGGCTTTCGATCGGTTCGGCGCGTTGCCGCTGCACGTCGTGGTCGACGGGTTGATTGCGGGGTCCGCACTGATGGCGGGCGCGTTCTGCGCGCGGCGCATCGTGGTGCGCATGAGTCCCGGCACGTTCCGGATGGTCGTCGACGGATTGATGCTGTCGTCGGGGCTGTCGCTGCTGTGGGCAGCGGGGCGCTGAGCAAAACGCGTAACGAATCAACAGCGGAGGAAACGATATGATCGAACGACACATGGTCTCCACGACCTTCGATTTGCCCGGCTATACCGTCGACGCATCGCTTGGCATGGTGCGCGGCATCATCGTGCGTTCGCGCTCGGTGGTGGGATCGATCGGCGCGGGGCTGCAGACGATCTTCGGCGGCAACATCTCGCTGTACACGTCGCTGTGCGAGCGCGCGCGGCACGACGCCTACGAGCACATGCTGGCGGAAGCCGCGCTGCTCGGCGCCAATGCTGTCATCGGCATGCGTTACGATGCGACCGAAATCGGCGCGGGCGTGACGGAAGTGCTCTGCTACGGCACCGCCGTGCACGCGCGCCGCAGCGTCTGATTCAGGCTTTTCAACCAGAAGGAAATCTCATGCGTCTGTTGCTTGCCTTGCTCTTGCCGTGGTTCCAGTTCTTCACGATCGGCCGTCCGTTTGCCGGGATCATCTGCCTCGTGCTGCAGCTCACGATCATCGGCTGGCTGCCCGCGGCGATCTGGTCGGTCTACGCGCTGAGCCAGTACAAGACCGATCGCAAGATCGAAGAGGCGCTCGGCCGGCGGTCGTAAGCGCATGGGGAGCCGCGCGTCTCAGGCGCGAACCGGCTCCGCATCCGGCACATATCGGGCACGTTTCAACCGTTGCAAGCATCGGCCTCAAGCAAATGCGCTTCGAGGCCGATAACCAGACGTTGGGCCCTGTAGCGGGCCCCAATGCAACGGCCCAGATGAGCACACCACACACGCCCCAGTCCGTCCGCCTTCGCGCACTCGTCGATACGGTGCAACGCAACGAACGCACGTTGCGCCGCTTCCAGGATGTCGAACTCCAGTTGATCCGCGCGCAGGATTTCCAGTCGCTTTGCCGCGTGCTGCTCGACTATCTGCCGCGCGAGTTCGGGCTGGAGCGCGTGATGCTGTGGCTCAACGACACGCTGCCGCTGCTGCATGAGCTGGCCTCGCGTCACGCGAACCATGCCGCGAACGTGAGCCCGGCAGCGTCGCTGAAGACGTCGCCGGAAACGGGCGAAGCGGCGGCGCGCCTGTGTCCGCAAGGACGTCCGTGGCTGGGCGCGCCGGCGTCGATGGACGACGCGACGCGCAACGCGCTCTTTGCGGGCGACATGCAGCCGGCCAGCGTCGCGCTGCTGCCGCTCGCCGCGAACGGCCAGCCGTGCGGCTACCTGTGTCTCGGCAGCGACAACGACAGCCGCTTTTCACCGGGCATGGCGACGGACATGCTGGAGCGCTTCGCCGTGATCGTCGGGGCGAGCCTCGACAACGTCGCGCATCGCGAGCAACTGGAACGCCTCGGCGCCACCGACGCGCTCACGGGCCTGCCCAATCGCCGCTATTTCGACGAGCGTCTGCGCGAAGAGACGACCCGCGCGTCGCGCTACCGTCTGCCCCTCGGCTGTCTCTTCATTGACATCGACGGTTTCAAGCCGATCAACGATGCTTACGGTCACGCGGTCGGCGACCGCGCGCTCGCGCTGGTCGGCACTTGTCTGCGCAAGCAGACGCGTCTTGGCGACACGATCGCGCGCTACGGCGGTGAAGAGTTCGCCGTGCTGCTGCAAGGCGATCTGAAGGATTCGCTCGTCGTGGCCGAACGCATGCGCGCAGCCGTCGAGCGGCTCGAGCTGCTCGGCGACGACGGCGGCGCGCGCATTCCGTTGACGGTGTCGATCGGCGTGGCCGCGCATGCGATGCAGCTGGGCGCCGATCTCGACGGGCTCGGACGCATGCTCGTCGATGAAGCGGACCGCGCGATGTACCAGGCCAAGGCCGAGGGCCGCAATCGCGTGGTGATGCTCGTCGGCTAGCGGCGCTTCCTGCGCTCGCGCTAGTCGTCGACGAACAGCATCGACACGTAAAGGATCGTCGACACGACGATGATGCCGACGCCGACGAACACCTTCGTACGGTTGAATTCGAGCCCGCCGTTGATCGCGACGGCGATGCCCGCGACGGCCGACAGCGTGCCGATCGCGGCGAGCACGACATGAGCCTTGCTCCATATCATCTTGCGGCGCGCGCGGCGCTTCGGCGAGTTCCAGGGTTCGATGGGCATCGGATCGACCATGCGGGCAATGATGGACAGCGAGATGTCTCGCCGGCGCGATGCGCGAGGCGAGACGCGAGGCGAGACGCAAGGCGCAAGCAGGCCGTTACTGGATGGGCGCGCCATTGCGCGTGATCTGCACGGCCGTGGCCGATGCGTAGTTCGCGCGAATGCTGTCACCGACCTTGAGCTTGTCGAGCGGCACGTCGGGCGCAACTTCCAGCACCACGGTGCGTTGCGGGCCGCGCAGCGTCACCAGGCGCTTCTTGCGATCGATCTTCTGCACGGTTGCGACGACTTCGACGTGGCGCATTTGCGTCGACGCGCCGCCTTGCGTGGGCGTCGTCGCCTGCGATTCGACGCGCGAGCGTATGCCCTTCGAATCGACCTTGTCCGCGGAGAGCAGCAGCGCGCCCTTGTACGAGATGTGCACTTCGTCGCCGACCTTGAGCTTTTTCACGTCGCCGACATCGGGATCGACGTCGACGATCATCGAGTTGCCGCGCGGTCCGCGGATCGTCACTTCGTTGTTGTCGGCGTCGATATGCGTGATGTGCGCTGTCACGTCGGCGACAGCGGCCGTGCCGACGGCATTCGTCGCGGACGCCGGATTGTCCTGCGCGAGAGCGCCGTTGACGGGCGCGGCGAGCGCCGCGCAAGCGGCAATGGCCAGGATGCGGATCGAACGGCGAGCTGCAAGTTGCATGTGAGACTCCTCGTTTGAATGGACGCGTGGTCCGTTGGCCGGATAGCGGGATAAGCCGTGCGCGCGTTCTGCGCGGGTGAATCCGGCGGGGGCTCAGGCGGTTTCGGCGGCGTGGCTGGCCGCTTTTCTTCTTGCATCGTCATAGACCCGGCGGCGTTCCGCCTCGACCAGTTCGCGCTTGCGCTTGACCGACTGCCTGTGGATGGGCGGCCCCATGACGGCGACATAGTCGGCATAGCGATGCTTCTGATAGCGGCGGAAGAAGTCGGGGCCGGGCAAGCCGTTGCTCAGCGCGAGCAGCACGCCGTAATCGATGCTCGATACTTCGCCAAGCGAAGCGATGGCGCGCTCCAGCGCGTCGTAGCGAGCCGTGAGCGGATCGCCTGCGCCGAACATAGCGTGAAAGCGCTGATAGGTGAGAAGACGCTCATGTTCCGCCGCGCGCCGCAACGCCACGACGATACGCTCGACCCGTTCCGCTTCCATCTCTACCTCCGCGCGTGGTGCGCCGTCGCGCAGGCCGGCTGCCGGCGCTGCGCGACAGACGACTGCAACTGCCCGCTATGTCATTGACGGCCAAAAGCGATTACGTGCTGGTGAAGTTTGATTTAATTCGGGTTACGCGAAAATGATATTTCCGGGCAAACGCGCACACGCCGCCTTTTGAGGCTGCAAATAAACAGCAATGGCGGGTTATTGCCGTGGCATGCAAAGCCAGGGCGATTAGCCAGGGCGATTACTTAGTGCGGTATTGAAATCGACGTATTGCCATACGACGTTCCCTCGTGAAAACGCGGCAGGCGCACGGACCAAAGTGCGTTCGTCAGACTTGACTGCACTCGACGCAAGTAATGGTTACTGCATGCTAGCAAACGACTTCGGTAAGTTCAAGGCGCGATGTAATACCGTTGAAAAAATATGAGGGTTCTTATTGTTAACCGAAATGATTTCAACTGTTTATACGGATTAAGAGAGTGCAATAAAATCTGTAAATGATTTTTCTATATTCATGAAATTTTACGGACCCCTGACACAAACAGTCTTGAAGCATATATTGGTTTTTTGTCTTTTGTTGCGCGCCGTGCAAGGCCTGTCATGCGGCACCCGAGGCTTATCCGTTCCGATCGTCAGCGAGACCGCTCATGCCTCCACGAAACGAAGCATTGCCGACCGTCATGCGCCGGCTTGCCGCGGGCAAGATGCTGATGGAGGGCGCGTCCGTCAGCGATGTCGCCGCGCAACTGCATATCTCCGAGAACACGGTGCGCAAATATCGCACGCTCGTGAACGAGGGCGGGCTGGAGTCGTTGCGGCAGATGAGCGTCGGCGGGCGTTCGTCCGTGCTCGACGAGGCGGCGCTGCAATGGATCGCGGCGGCGCTGAACGGTCCGGCGGGCATCCACGGTTTTCCTTCCGATGCCTGGACCAGCAACCGTCTGCGCGAGGTGATACGCGTGAGGTTCGGCGTCAGCTACTCACGTGTCTATACCTGGCAGATCGCGACCAATCTCGGCCTCGGACACCGGCTGACGAAATCGCGCAAGTAGTCAGTGCGCTGCAGGCAGCAGTTCGCCCCACGCGACGAGAATCTTCTGGATGCTGCGCGCATACGCGTCGCGCTCCTTCGGCGACTCCGAGTGATATGCGCCGATCGCGCGCCACGTGTTGCCGTACTTCACCATCTTCTGCTTGATGAGCCACGCGGCGACGTAGATGTTCACGCAAGCATCCGTGAGCGCGCGGTGCGGGATGCCGAGGCGTTTCAGATCGCTGAAGTGCACCGAATTGATCTGCGCCTGGCCGACGTCGATCGAGCCGTTTGAATTGCGGTTGACGGCAGCGGGATCGCCTTTCGATTCGTGCCATGCAACGGCGCGCAGGATCAACGGATTGACGCCCTGATACACGGCGGCCTGCTCGAAGCAGTCGTCGGCGCGGGCCGTTCCGCACGTCGAGGCCGCGAGCGACAGCGCTAGTGCGAAAGCGCCGAAGGCACGCCTGAGCGGACGCCGCGAGCGGGGCGCGGCGTGAAGTCGGTGAAGGGACACGTGTGACGCTCCGTTGTATGCGCGGATCCTCGGTTATTTCGCCAGCGCCAGGTCGAGCTGCTTTTCGACCGAACGCAGATACGTGCGCGTCGTGTCCGACACGACGAGGCGCGCAGCGGGCGCGGCGGGCCGCACGTCGACGGGCGCGCGGGCCTTGCGCTTCTTCGCAGAGGGCTTCGGCGCGGCGATCGGCTCGTCGTCGTCGCCGGCCGACGGCGGCAGCATCGCGAGCGTCGGCAGCGGCGGATAGACCTTGTCAGCGGCAGCCGACGCGGCGGCCGACGTAGCGGTCCCGCCATTCGCCGACAGCGCGCCGGCGACGGCCGGCTGGCCTGCGAATGCGGCCTGGCTCATGAGCGCGGCGAGCGCAAGGCTCGCCGCGAGGATGACAGTGCGGAACATGGCGTGGCTTCCCCTCATGGCGTCGCGGCCGTCGGCCGGATCGACACGCTATACGGCTGATTCGCGCCCGCCGTCAGATTCTCGAGGCTCAGCTTCGCCGGGTGCTGCGAAGGCACGCCGCGCCAGATCGCCTGATTCAGGTACGGCAGATCCTGGCCGAGCGCGGTGACGAGAATGGTGGTCGGCTGCTTCTGCGACGCGGCCAGCGCGCCCGCCTTCGCCAGCACGGCCGACAGCTGCGGATCGCGAGCGCCGAGCGCGTCGGGCGGAATCGCGAAACTGATGACGTCGTTCGACGCGGGCGGCTTGTCCGCCTGCGATGCCGTATTGGCAGGCAACTGCGCGCAACCGGCCATCACGGCAAGAACCATACAAATCGCAAGCTGCTTCACGAACCGCTCCCAGAAGTCGTTGACGCTGTATCGGTTTTTCGGCAGGTTCCCGGCGAACTTGATATGCATACCGCAAACGTTTGGCAAATCGGGAAACTTGACTCAAGAACAATAGTCACGCGGAAACTCTGACCGTCGGGGGGAGGGAAAGCGGTGAGGTTGTCTCGCGCGCCGGCGGCGCTGTCGGGGGTAATCGGGAGGGCGTCCGGCGTCACGCGGCGACGAGGGAAATGATTGGCCGCGCAACATATTCCTGCAACACATCAGTGAAATACAGCGGCCTCAGGATATCGCTCCCAACCGGATTCGATCCGGCGTTCAACCCGCCCAATCTTTCAAACGACATGTCAGCGGATTTCATCTGGAGGTTGCTGGCCGCGTTCGCGTGCGGCGTCGCGATCGGGCTCGAGCGTCAGATGCGCCAGCGCACGGCGGGGCTGCGCACGATCACGCTGGTCGCGAGCGGCGCGTGCCTGTTTGTCACGCTGGGCATGCTGACGGGCAACGGCGTCGCGGGCGTCACGCAGATCGCCGCGTATGTCGTGTCGGGCGTCGGTTTTCTCGGCGGCGGCGTCATCATGCGCGACAAGGGCTCGATCCAGGGCATCAATACGGCGGCGACGCTGTGGTGCTCGGCGGCTGTCGGCGTACTGTGCGGCGCGGGACATTACGGACCGGCGCTCGCGGGCACCGTCGTCGTGCTCGCAACCAACACGGTGCTGCGCGAAGTGAGCCGCGCGATCAACGCGACGCCGGTGTCGAGCGCGGACCTCGTGCGCGAATACGTGTTGACGGTGGTGTGCCGTGAGCACGACGAGATTCACATCCGCACGGTGCTGTCGAACGCGATGTATTCGCAACCGCTGTCGTTTCAGAGTCTGACGAGCGAGGACGTCGACGGCGATCCGCCGCGCATCCAGGTGACGGCGACCTTGCGCATGCATCCGAAGGATCAGCCCAAACTCGAACTGATGGCGAGCCGGCTCAGCATGGAGAAGAGCGTGTCGAGCGTCAGCTGGTCGGCGAAGGAAGCGGAGCTGACGCCCGAATGAAAAAGCGCATCGCGGAATGCCGCGATGCGCTTCATGCAATGCGAGTTCTTGCGAAGGGCTTTACTGCGCAGCGAGATGCTTGCGCTTTGCAAGCTCCTGTGCGGACGCGTATTGTGCCTGAATGGTCGGCAGCGCCTTGCGGGCGGCGTCCTTCAGCTGCTCGTTGCGACCCGACGCGATTTCCGCCTGGAATGCCGACAGCGTTTTCTGCTCGCCGCCCAGCGCGATCTGTTCGATATACGCCTTGTCGAATTCCGCGCCGCGCAGATTCTTGATGCTGTCGAGCGTCGCCGTGTCCGGGTTGTTGTGCGGCACGTCGACACCGCGCGGGCTGGCTGCGCGGAGCGCGTCGGCGATCTGGAGATTGTCGGCGGCGACCTTTTCGGCGAATGCCTTTACTGCACGGTCCGTCGAGCGCGATGTCGCGATGCGGGCGGCATCGCGCTGCGTGGCGACGGCTTGCGTGCCCTCGTTGATGAAGGTCTGGTCGGCAGCGTGCAGCCGCACGGTTTCGGCGGGCTGCGCGGCTTTCGCCGGTTGTGCCGGTTGCGTGGTTTGCGCGTTCACCGCCGATGCGAACAGCAACAGACTGGTCGTGGATGCACAGACGATGGAAGCGATGGGCAAACGGATCATGTGTTCTCCTTCAGTGAATCGATGAGCGGGTGAATCGGTCGAGGGCATTCTAGGGGCCGCGCGTGCGGGCAGGTGCAACGGCGATGTCGCTTGTGTAACGGTGCGTAAAGCTTGTGGCGCGTTCCGCGCGGGTTGTGGCGCGCACGATGTGATGCATGCATCCGCATGGGTGTTGCGCTGACGTGGGCGACGTGCCGGGAGTATCGTAGGCGAGACGGCAATCGATGCCGCCTTCTCAACGCGAAGCACGCGGGCTTCGCATTCTTGACAGGAGATCGCCATGGCCAAGGTTCTCGTTCTCTACTACTCGTCGTACGGTCACATCGAAACGATGGCGCAAGCCATCGCGGAAGGCGCGCGCGGCGCGGGTGCGCAGGTCGACATCAAACGCGTGCCGGAGACCGTGCCCGAAGAGATCGCGAAGAAGGCGAATTTCAAGCTCGATCAGCAGGCGCCCGTTGCTGCCGTCGCCGATCTCGAGCAATACGATGCGATCGTCGTCGGCACGGGCACGCGTTATGGACGCATGTCGTCGCAGATGGCTGCGTTTCTCGATCAGACGGGCGGACTATGGATGCGCGGCGCGCTGAACGGCAAGGTCGGCGCGGCGTTCGCATCGACGGGAACGCAGCACGGCGGACAGGAGACCACGCTGTTCTCGATCATCACGAACCTGATGCATCTCGGTCTGATCATCGTGGGTTTGCCGTACAGCCATCAGGGGATGATGAACATGACGGAGATCGTCGGCGGCGCGCCGTATGGCGCAACGACGATCGCAGCGGCCGACGGCTCGCGTCAGCCGAGCGCCATCGATCTGGAAGGTGCGCGGCATCAGGGCGAACTGGTCGCGAAGACGGCGGCGAAGCTGTTTGGCTGAGCGTCTTGCCCGGGGCGTGCTCAGGCCGCGTCGGGCTCGCCGGGCGGCAACGTCAATTGCGCGACTTCGACGGTGTCGAGTTGCGCGAGCGCGGACGGCGCGAGCAACAGTTTCGCTTTGCGGATGCCTGCGCCCATCACGACTTGCTGACGCTCCATCACGGCGGTATCGACGAGCACGCGCCAGTTCGCGGGCAGACCGAACGCCGTGATGCCGCCGAATTCCATCGCGCTTTGTTCGGTCGCGATCTCGCGCTGCGCAAACGAAATGCGCTTCGCGCCGAGCACGGCTTTCACCGCGCCGTTGACGTCGAGGCGCAGCGAACCGAGTGTCACGATCGCGGCGAGATGTTCGCCGCCGTCCTTCCTGTAGCGGACTACGATCGTGTTCGCGCAGTCTTCCATCGGGAAGCCGTAGCGTGCGCTGAAGTCGGCGGTGTCCGACGCATCGTCGGTGACGGAGAACACGACGATGTCGCGGCCTTCGATCGACGATGCGACGTGTGCGGGAAGATGGGCGCCGATGCGATCGGGCGCGATGATGTCGAGCGTCTGTAGCGGTTCGTGCGAAAGCATGATGACCTGTGAGCAGTGAGCGGACGATAGCGGCGCGCACATATTGTACGGTCATTGAACGCTCGTTGAGCGGTCTCTCAGCCTTCTTGCACGCGGGTGTCGGCCGCGTCGGCGGGAAAGAGATGGACGCTCATGAAGTCGACGAAGGCCCGCACTTTCGGCGTCAGCTTTCCGCCCGAAGGCCACAGCGCGCGAAAGACGCTGAGCGCGCCGGAGTATTCGCGCAGAACGGCGACGAGCGTGCCGTCCGCGATCTGCTTGCGCACGGTGAAGTCGGGCACGCAGGCAAGGCCGAGACCTTGCCCGGCCATCGCGATCAGCGGTTCGACGGCTGTGGCGATGGCAGTCGACGGCAACTCGATATCCAGCGATTCGCCGTCGCGTTCGAGCGGCCAGCGGCGCAGCTTGCCCGTGGTCGGAAATCGATGCTGAAGACACGCGTGATGAACGAGCGCTTCGGGCGCCGCGAGGGGCGGATGTTTCGCGAGATACGCCGGCGACGCCACGATCAGATGCACATACGTGCCCATGATGCGCGTGATCAGCTGCGAGTCGTTGACGTCGCCCGTGCGCATCACCACATCGAAGCCTTCTTCGATCACATCGACGATCCGGTCGCTGAAGTCGATGTCCAGCGTGATCTCCGGATACGCCTTCATGAACTCGCCGACCACGGGCATCACGAGCGTCGCGACCATCGGCATGCTCACGCGCAGTTTGCCGCGCGGCGCGGCATGCGCGAGCGCGAGCTCGCTTTCGGCGGCTTCGATTTCTTCGACGATGCGTTGACAGCGCGTGAGGAACAGCGCGCCTTCGGGTGTGAGCGTGATGCTGCGTGTGCTGCGATGAAAGAGCCGCGCGCCGAGCCGCGTTTCCAGCCTGGAAATGGCCTTGCCGACGGCGGAAGCGGAGATGCCGAGCTGGCGGCCGGCTTCCGCAAAGCTGCGGGTTTCGGCTGCGCGGACGAACACGTTGATCGAGCCGAAGCGGTCCATCGCGCTCGTGCTCGCGCTGCCGTCGACGGTTGCCGACGAGGCGGAGTGCAGCGTGACAGGCGCGGTGCGCGCGATATCGGCTTGCGAAGCCATGAGCGGTCTCCAGACTGAAGCGCCGCCCTGGCACGGTGGCGAGGGCGGCGCGGCGCACGCTAGCCGTGCGCGTCCGAAGTGTAGCGCGTTCGCGTGCGAACGCTCATTCGAGGTCGTCGAGCAACTCGGCGAGAATCATCTGCGACATGTTGCGCGGGCGGCTCGACGGACGGCTGAACGGACCGTACACGGCATCGCCGCGCACGATGTCCGCGCCCGTCAGCGCGCATACGCCGCGCGAACGCGCGATGCGGCGCACCCACAGTTGCTCGGTATAGCGGCCCGCCGTCGAATCGCGCCATGTGATCGAAATCGACTTGGCGCCGAAGCGCTCGACGAACGTAATGACCGCGCCGCTGTGTTCGCTCTCAGCCGCCTGCTTGCGCTCGGCCGTTGCCGTGCGGCGCGCGGCGCGCGCAGCGCATGCGCCCTGATCGCATTTGTCAGAAGGCCCGAGCTTGATGTCTTGCGCGGGTGCTTTGCCGAGCCGCGAAATGGTCGTGGCCCATGGATCGCGTAGCGCGGGCGCCGCGCCGCCGGCGTGATCGGACCGCACGTCGGCGTACAGCGTTTCCTTGCGGCGCAGTTCGGGCTCGCCGCTCGCGCGCCGGTTTGCGTGGGCGCGAGGCCGGGGTTCAGCCGTTGTGCCAGTTGCAGTTCCAATCCTGCTCACGTCGACTCCTCGTTAAATCATGGCCCGTCGAAGCGACTCATCCGGCTACGCAGAACCTTACGGTCTGCTTGTGATGAACGCTTTGGCAGCCGCAATCGCGGCCGCTTGCGTGCGGGCGAAAACGCATGCGCCGCGCGTCGTTGCGCCATGACAGCGAACGATCTGAGCGGTTTCACGCTGTCTCGCAGCGTGGCAATTGGCTTTCGCGGCCGGCACGGACGACCGGTCGCATGGCGTGCATCGTAGCGGCTTGCCAAGGGCAGATAAATGCCAGCTAAATGAACACTCAATTTATCTAATTCAAACAATGGCGTATCGGAAATGCCCGATGAACGCCAATGGCTTGCTGCATAAAGGTCTTCAGCGATGCATATGCACATGATCCGCGTCGGAAAGCGCCGGATAGCCGTTACGCGAGGCAGGGTCTTGCCTTGACATCGCAAGGCGCGCGTCCATACTCGGACGGTACTTCGCACCTTGACCGCCATCCCGCCCGCCACCTGTTTCCATCGCAAGGACACGATCCCATGCACAAGACAGTGAAGATTCCCGGTCCCGAACATCCCATCACGATTTCGAAAAGCGGATCGCGCGTTGTCGTGTCCGTTGCCGGTCACAAGATCGCCGACAGCACCGATGCGCTGTCCTTCCATGAGGCGTCGTATCCGGAAGTGCTCTACGTTCCGCGCAAGGACGTGGACATGTCGCTGCTCGAACGCACCGATCATTCGACCTATTGCCCGTACAAGGGCGAGTGCAGCTACTACAGCATCCCCGCCGGCGGCGAACGTTCCGTGAATGCGGTGTGGAGCTACGAAAGCCCTTACGATGCCGTTGCATCGATCAGGGAGCATGTCGCGTTCTATCGCGACCGCGTGGACGCCATCGAGGTCAGCGCGAAGTAGTCGAATGAACGATGGATCGCATGCATGCGATCCATCCTGTCCGCACACGCGCTCAAACATGACACGCGTGACAAACATCGATCCCTGTTCATCCACTTCCCGAACGCATCGCTTCATCACGGTGCAGCCGATCACGCAAATGACATAAATGCCCGGAGAGCCGCATGAATGCACGCTTTCCGGGCATTGGATGCAGTCGGCATCAAATGATTTTTATCGATTTTTTTCGGAACCTTCTTGCCGTAAGCTTTTCGTAAACACCATCGCGTTTGTCCGCGATGGGCAGACTCCGTTCACTTCAGAACCCGGCAGGAGCACGATCGATGAATCATCCAAAACGCCTATTGCTGTCCAATCTGGCCTGGTCGCAGGAAGTCTCTGCGCGGGAGCCCGAGTTCTTCACGGATCTCGCGCGCGGGCAGCAGCCGCGCATTCTGTGGATCGGTTGCTCCGATAGCCGCGTGCCCGCCGAGCGCATCACCAATGCGCAACCGGGCGAGTTGTTCGTCCATCGCAACATCGCGAACCTCTACACGTCCGACGACGGCAACGCATCGAGCGTGATCGAATACGCGGTGCATGCGCTGAAGGTCGAACACGTCGTGATCTGCGGACATCATCATTGCGGCGGCGTGCGCGCCGCGCTGTCGCCGCCTTCGGATGCGCTGCCCGTCGTGAACCGCCGCATCGCCGGGCTGCGCGATCTGGCCGGACGGCATCGCGACGAACTGCTTGCGATTGCGGATTTCGACGCGCGTGTCGACCGTTTCGCGGAGTTGAATGTGATCGAGCAGGTGCGCCTGTTGCGCGAGTCGCCCATCGTGCGCCGCGCGCCGCGTCCGCCGCAGATTCACGGCTGGATTTTCGGGCTGCGCGAAGGGCTGCTGACGCAACTCACCGATATGGAAGAAGCGCGCGAGATCGCCGAATCGCACACGGAAACCCACACCGTTCGCGACGCCGCCTAGCGACGTTTCAGCACTTCCTTTTCAATCTGCGAACCACGAGCCGCCGGCGCATCTCGCCGCGCGGCAGGGCTCAACTCGACCTCATGGATACCATGCACACTCCACCCGTTTCCCGTCTTTCGAACCTGCGCAGCGATGTCTTCGCGGGCATCGTCGTGTTTCTCGTCGCGCTGCCGCTGTGTCTCGGCATCGCCACTGCGTCCGGCGTCGAGCCGTTTGCCGGGCTCGTGTCCGGCATCGTCGGCGGACTGGTCGTCGCGCTGCTGAGCGGCTCGCATCTGAGCGTGAGCGGACCGGCAGCCGGTCTCGTCGTGATCGTCGTGTCGGCGATCGCGTCGCTCGGCAGCTTCTCCGCGTTTCTCGCCGCGGTGCTGATCGCGGGCGCGCTGCAGATCGGTTTCGGTCTGCTGCGCGCGGGACGGCTCGCGAGCTTCGTGCCCGTCGCGGTCATCAAGGGGATGCTGGCTTCGATCGGCATCATGCTGATCGTCAAGCAGATTCCGCTCGGCACGGGCCTCGCGAGCGTGGCCGATGCCAGTGTTGCGCACGCAGGTACATTGGCGACGCCGTTCGGCGCTATCTCGATCGTCTCGGTCGTGCTGTGTGTCGTATCGGTCGCGATGCTGTTTGCGTGGGAGACGCCGCGCGCGAAGCGCTACGCGATCGTGCGGATGCTGCCGGGGCCGCTCGCGGCCGTCGCGCTCGGCATCGGCGCGACGCTCGCGCTCGATATGCTCGCGCCCGCGCTTGCGTTGCGTGCGGAGCATCGCGTGTCGCTGGTGTCGCTGGATTCGTTCGCGGCATTGGCGGGCGCGATCTCGATGCCCGACTTCACGCAGCTCGTCGATGCCGACGTCTGGCGCGTCGCGCTGACGCTCGCCGTCGTCGCGAGTCTGGAAACGCTGCTGAGTCTCGAAGCCGTCGAGCAGATCGACCCGAAGCGCCGCCGCGCGTCGCCGGATCGCGAACTGAAGGCGCAAGGCGTCGGCAATATGGTGGCGGCCGTGCTCGGCGGCCTGCCGCTGACGGCTGTGATCGTGCGCAGCTCGGCGAACGTGCACGCGGGCGCGCAGACGCGCATGTCGGCCGTGATTCACGGCGTGCTGCTGCTGGCGAGCGTGTTTGCGCTGACGGCCGTGCTGAACCTGATTCCGCTCGCGTGTCTCGCAGCGATCCTGATCCACACGGGCTACAAGCTCGCCAAGCCGGCATTGTTCGCGGCGATGGCGCGCGAAGGCGTCGACCGCTTCGTGCCCTTTGTCGCGACGATCGCGGGCGTGCTCGCGACGGATCTGCTGATCGGCATTGGCATCGGCATCGCGACGAGCGCGCTGCTGGCGATGCGCGCGAACCTGTCGCGCACGTTCACGCTGACGCGTCACGACGATCACTATCTGCTGGTGCTGCGCAAGGACGCGACGTTTCTGTCGAAGCCGATGCTCACGCACTGCCTCGCGCAGATTCCCGATCACGCGACGGTGCTGATCGACGCGGAGCGCGCCGATTTCATCGACCGAGATATTCGCGATGCGCTCGATGCGTTCGCCGACGAGGCGGCGCGCCGCCGGATTACCGTCGAGCGCCTGCGCTGGCCGGAGCCGGCGGCGCAGGAAGGACGCGCAATGCTGCCGTCGCTGCGTGCGACGACGGGCTGACGCGTAAAAAGGGCGCGATAGCGCGCGGGTCGGCGCGCATCGGGCGATAGAGACTTCGGGAAAAGCCGGACTCGCGGCGAGCGAGGCGGCTGGACGGCGAGGGCGCTGACCCGTCGATGGACGGCGCGCTCGCCGGATCGGCAGGAATTACTCGGCGATCGAATAGCGCGACGGCCGCGCCTGCGGCGCCTTCGCCTTCGTCGGACGCTCGACGCGCGGGCTCGCGCCGCGGATGAACAGCACCGCGCACAGTGCCACCATTGCCCAGATGCAGAGAAGTACAGTCAAGACGTTCATTTCCAGTTCCAGTCAGCCGGCGCTGCAGTTGCTGTTGCTACGTTCGATTCGTTCCGTCGCGTGAGCAGCGGGTCAATGGGTGGTGTGGCGGACTTCGCCGTCGAACAGAAGCTCGTCGATCAGCCGGGTAGTCAGCGCGAGCTGCTTTTCCAGCGACGCGCGCGCCGCTTGCGCACTCGCCGCGTCGCCGCGCGACACGGCGGCATGCGTCTGGGTGGCGAGGCGCAGCACGGTGTCAGACGCGAGTTGCAGGCCGCGCATCAGATCGGCCTCCGGGATTTCCCGCGGGCTGTTCGAATCCTGTGCTTCGTGGGCGGCGGGCTCGAACGGATTGCTTCTGTCATGACGCGAAGACATTTCAGGCTCCTCAGTGCATCTGCACAACTGCAGTTTGCGGCCCGAGGCCATGTTTCAATCTGCCGAACAGAGGCCGATTTCCGATTCATACCGGCGACATCGAAATCTGCCTGCGCACGGCGGGCATGCCCGCTTTCTTTTTTTCACGACGGGCGAATGGTAAGCAACTGTTAGCGCGCGGTCTGCACGTAGAGGCCCTGGGTTGCCCGGGCCCCTTTCTTGCGCACGGCGCCGCCGCGGGTGCCCGCCGCTGCCCGGTAGCGCGCCGTAATGCGCTGTCACAAGTGGTCACGATTACCTTCTGTAGCGTCTGCTCAAATGAGAGAAAGAAAGGGAGAACGATCATGAAGAAACTTCTGACGCTGGCAGCCGTCGCTCTCGCGACGATGGGTCTGGGAGGCTGCGTCGTCGCGCCGCCGTACGGATATGGATATGCACCGGCGTATGGCTATGCGCCGGGCTATTACGCGGCGCCGTCGGTGAGCGTCGGCGTCGGCTACAGCTGTTGCTGGGGCCATGGCGGCTGGCATCGGTAAAACCTGGGTGAAGACGCGAACGCCGTGCGGCGTGTTTGCGCGCGGGCCCGTTCGGCAGCGTACATTGCCGGGGCTCGCTGTGCGGCGCGGGTCGCGCGTCTGAGGTACGATCTCGGGACAGAAAGCGTCGTCCACGGGCGGCGTCATTCTGGCACGACGATTCCGCAACACTACCTACGTTTCTCACGCCCAGCATGGACTACCGCGTTACCTACGAGCACAGCCTCGCCACCGCCCCCGACGATTTCATCGTGAATGTACCGTCGCAACTGGTGTCGGACGTGCCGTCAAACATTCCCAAGGCGCTGCTGCCCGAAGTGATCGAGAAGCTGATCCTCGAACGCTCGCCGCGCATCGGCAAGATCCGCAACCTGCGACTCATCTGACGCCGGGTTTTCTTTTTTTCTCTTTCGGGCGGTTCCCGCGTCTGCCGGAGCGCCCGCCGCTCCGCTTGAAAACAGCCTGGCTGCCCCGCATGTGCGGCTCTCGCTTATCGGGAGCCTGATCATGGGAAGCCGTCCCCGTTTTATCGACGATCTGTCGGGTGCGCTGCCAAACGCGGCTGCGTCCGGATCGTCCGACGATGACGCCGCACTCCTCGACACCTATTCGCGCACCGTCATCGATGCGCTCGAACGGGTGCGGGCGGCCGTCGTCTACATCACCGTCGAGCGCCGGGTGCCGGGCGCGCCGGAGCGCCATGCGCGCGCGGGCACTGGCTCGGGTTTCATCTTCACGCCCGACGGTTATCTTCTGACCAACAGCCACGTCGTGCACGGCGCGACGCATATCCGCGTGCAGCTCGCCGACGGCACGAGGTTCGACGCCGATCTGGTCGGCGACGATCCGCACAGTGATCTCGCCGTGCTGCGCATTGGCTCGCGGGAGCCGCTGCCGCACGTCGCGCTCGGCGAGTCGGGCAAGCTGCGCGTGGGCCAGATCGCGATTGCCGTCGGCAATCCGCTCGGGCTCGAGCAGACGGTCACGGCGGGCGTGGTGTCCGCGCTCGGCCGCTCGTTGCGCTCGGATTCGGGCCGCATGATCTACGACGTGATCCAGACGGATGCCGCGCTCAACCCGGGCAATTCCGGCGGGCCGCTGATCAATTCGGCAGGGCAGGTGATCGGCGTGAACACGGCGATCATTCCGGGCGCGCAGTCGATCAGCTTCGCCACGGCCATCGATACCGCGAAGTGGGTAATCATGCAGATCTTCGCGCATGGGCGCGTGCGGCGCGCGTATATCGGCGTTGCCGGCACGACGATGGCGTTGCCGCGCCGTGTGCAGCGTTACTTCGAGCTCGAATCGGAGAGCGGGGTGCGGGTGATGGAGATTGTGAAGGAGTCGCCAGCCTCGGTCGGCGGCCTGCGGGTTGATGACACCATCGTTGCTGTCGATTCGGTGATCGTCGATGGCGTCGATGCTTTGCAGCGCGCGCTCGATGGGTCGAAGATCGGGCGTGAAGTGAAGGTCGATGTCTTGCGCGGCGCGCAGCGGGTTGAGGTTGGGGTTTGGCCTGCTGAGCAGGTGGTGTAGTTTTTGTCTGCGACGCAGTCGCTTATATTGGATTTTTGCTGGCATCCGCGTTTGCGTAGCGGTTTGCTAGCGTTGCCCCTGTGCGGGGCGGCACTTACTTTCTTTGCCGCCGCAAAGAAAGTAAGCAAAGAAAGCGGGCTCACCCCGCCAGTCCTTGTGTTTGCCTGCGGGCCCCCCACGGGTCCCGCACTCCAGGCGGCAACGAGCTACTCAATGCTCGTTGCCAGCGCTCGTGGATTCGCATCCCCCACTCCACACTCCCGCGTCACGGACGGTCTTACCGGGAAGTCCACGGCCGCCCAGGTGGCAAACGGTGTGTAGGCCGTCGCGACGGAAGTGCACCACTCCGGACTGAAAAGCGGAATCGGTGTCGTAGAAGCGCCAACGCGTAAGGTGCGACAGCCTACACACCGTTTGCCACCTGGGCGGCGCAGACGATTCGCTGCCGCTGGCTGTGCTGCGGGTGAGTGGAGTGGGTGATGCGCGTGTTCAAGGCGCTGGCAACGGATGTGAAATAGCGTGTTGCCGTGTGGAGTGCGGGACCCGTGGGGGCCCGCAGGCAAACACAAGGACTGGCGGGGTGAGCGGCTTTCTTTTGCCTACTTTTCTTTGCCGCTGCAAAGAAAAGTAGGTGCCGCCCCGCACAGGGGCAACGCCAGCAGCACCGATACGAATTCGCGGATGCCAGCAAAAAGACAAAAAACGAAAAACCAGAATGGCGACTTCGTCGCAGACAGAAAAACCAAAACCCTAGAACAACTGCGCTTGCCCCGACGCAAGCGTCGCGAAATCGTCCTTCAACATCGGCAAAATCGCATCGGCCACGGGCTGCAACTGACGCGTCAGATAATGCTCGTAATCGATCTCCGAGCGCAGCGTCTCCAGTGGCTCCGGTCCGCCGCTCGTCATCACATAGCTGATCCATCCGCCGTTCTGGTATTGCAGCGGACGGCCGCGCTGGCGGTTGAATTCGTCCGCGGTGCGCGCGGCGCGCACGTGCGGCGGCACGTTGCGCTCGTAGTCAGACAGCGGCCGGCGCAGCCGCTTGCGATACACGAGCAACTCGTCGAACTCGCCCGCGAGCGTGCGCCGCACGTAATCGCGTACGTAGTCGCGATACGGCTCCTGCCTGAAAATGCGCCGATACAGCTCCTGCTGGAAGCGCTGCGCGAGCGGCGTCCAGTCGGTACGCACCGTTTCCAACCCTTGTAGACGACGTCTTCGCTGCCGTCGGCCATCACGGTCAAACCCGCGTAGCGCTTCTTGCTGCCTTCTTCCGCGCCGCGCACGGTCGGCATGAAAAAACGCCTGTAATGCCGCTCGAATTGCAGTTCGAGCGCGCTCTCCAGTCCGAACCGCTCGCGCAGATGCTCGCGCCACCACGCATTGATCCCGCCGACCAGTTCGCGTCCGATGCGCGCCGCGTCCTGTTCGTCATGCGCATGCTTGAGCCAGACGAAGGTCGAATCGGTGTCGCCGTAGATCACGGTGTAGCCGCTTGCCTCGATCAGTTCGCGCGTGCGATGCATGATCTCGTGGCCGCGCATCGTGATCGACGACGCGAGCCGCGGATCGAAGAACCGGCAGCCCGTCGAGCCGAGCACGCCGTAGAACGCGTTCATGATGATCTTCAGCGCCTGCGACAGCGGCTTGTTGTGCTCGCGCTTCGCCGCTTCGCGCCCTTCCCACACCTGCGCGACGATCGACGGCAAACAGTGCTGCGTGCGCGAAAAACGCGCGCCGAGAAAGCCCGGCACGGAATGCGCGTCGTCGGGATGCCGCACGCCGTCGATCAGGCCCACGGGATCGATCAGAAAGCTGCGGATGATCGACGGATACAGGCTCTTGTAGTCGAGCACCAGCACGGAGTCGTAGAGCCCCGGCTTCGAGTCCATCACGAAGCCGCCGGGGCTCGCCGCGCCCGCGACGTCGCCGAGATTCGGCGCGACGAAGCCGAGCCGGTGCATGCGCGGCATGTACAGATGCGTGAACGCGGCCACCGAGCCGCCGCTGCGATCGGCGGGCAGACCCGTCACCGTCGCGCGTTCGAGCAGGAACGACAGCAGGTCCGTCTTCTCGAAGATGCGCGTGACCAGCTCGCAATCTTTCAGGTTGTAGCGGGCAAGCGCCGGTTTGTCTTCGTCGAAGCGGCGCTGGATTTCGTCCATCCGCTGATACGGATTGTCGATCGACTTGCCTTCGCCGAGCACCGACTGCGCCACGTATTCGAGGCTGAACGACGGGAAACTCCACGTGGCGGAGCGCAGCGCCTCGATGCCGTCGATGATGAGCCGCCCGGCCGCGCCCGCGAAGAAGTGATTCTGCTTGAGGCCGTGTTCGCGCCATTCCATCACCGCGCCGCCGCGCCCGATGCGCAGCGGCACGCCATGCTTCTGCGCCGTTTCGTGCAGCACTTTGAGGTCGAACTGCACGACGTTCCAGCCGATGATCGCATCGGGATCGTGCCGTTCGAGCCATCCGACCAGCCGCTCGATCAGTTGCGCGCGCGTTTCGCAATACTCCAGCGCGAAGTCGAGGCCCGTCGCGTCGCCGTTCTCCGGCCCGAGCATATATACCTGACGCTGCCCGCAGCCTTCGAGCGCGATCGAATACAGCTCGGCGTGCGCGCTGGTTTCGATATCGAGCGAGACGAGTTTGAGCGTCGGCCGGTAGCCGGTCACGGGCTTCATGTCGGCGTTGAGCAGCGGACCGCCGGCGGGATTCGCCTCGCCGCCGAACAGCACAGGCGCCGTGATGAAGCGTTCCATCATGTACCGGTCGGGCGGAAACACATCCGCTTCGTACACGTCGACACCGCCTTGTCTGAGCCGCTTGTCGAGCGCGGTGAGTTGCCGGTAATGGGGGCAATACAGCCCCAGCACCGGCCGATGGTGGAAATCGGATAGATCGAGCGGCCGCAGTTCGAGGCCGCGGGTGTTTTTCTCCTGGCGCAGCACGTCCTCCGCGCGCGGGCGCTGCGCGGCGGGCACGAACGCGACGTTCGGCTGCGGGCGCAGGCGGATATGGCGCGGACCGTCGTCGGTCGCGAGCCAGAACTCGACCTCCGTTCCGGACGCCGTATCGCGCCAATGGCGGGTGAGAAGAAACCCCTGTTGAAGCTCGCTCAAGCGGAAAACCCTTGCTGTAGACTCATGCCGGAAAATTTTTTTCAGCCATTTTACCCGTCTGGAAATTGCCGGGCCGACGGCACTTTTCCTTGTTAATCAAGTATTTGTGCCAGACGGGGACGACTCATAGAAAATCTAAATTGGGCAAATCGGAACAATCAAATTTAGCAAATTCGGCGGTTCCTTCATAATCCAATCCATCGCAGCACCCAACTCAACTCACCAACCGAAGAGGACGCATCAGATGCCGATCATCAACAGCCAGGTTAAACCGTTCAAGGCCACCGCTTTCCACAACGGCGACTTCACGACCGTTACCGAAGAGACGCTGAAGGGCAAGTGGTCCGTGTTCGTGTTCTACCCGGCCGACTTCACGTTCGTCTGCCCGACGGAACTGGGCGATCTGGCCGATCGTTACGACGAATTCAAGAAGCTGGGCGTTGAAATCTACAGCGTGTCGACGGATACGCACTTCACGCACAAGGCATGGCACGACACGTCGGACACGATCCAGAAGATCAAGTACCCGATGCTCGCCGACCCGACGCTGGCTATTTCGCGCAACTTCGACGTTCTGATCGAAGAAGAAGGCCTGGCGCTGCGCGGTACGTTCGTGATCAACCCGGAAGGCGAGATCAAGCTGTGCGAAGTGCACGACAACGGCATCGGCCGTGACGCCGGCGAACTGCTGCGCAAGGTGCAGGCTGCGCAATACATCGCGGCGCACCCGGGTGAAGTTTGCCCCGCCAAGTGGACGCCGGGCGCTGAAACGCTGAGCCCGTCGCTCGACCTGATCGGCAAGATCTAAGTTTCACCGGCTCGCTAGAAGCCACACGCGCTTACCCGCGATCACTCTGTCTCCCAAGCGGCGCCGCCACGAGCGGCGCCGCGTGAGGCAGTCCGCAAGGCGATGCCTTGCGAATTGCCTTACTGCCCGCGCCGTTACTGCGCGCGGCGCGCATCAAAATCCATTTTCATCTCGCCACGGACCCCGAAAAACCATGCTCGACGCGAATCTGAAAGCCCAACTCAAAGCCTACCTCGAGAAAGTCAGTCGTCCTATCGAGATCGTCGCTTCGCTCGACGACAGCGCGAAGTCGCAGGAACTGCTGGCGCTGCTGAACGACATCGCATCGCTGTCGGAGCGCGTGAGCGTGATCGAACGGCGCGGCGACGACGAGCGCAAGCCGTCGTTTTCGATCGGCGAGCCTGGCAAGCCGACGGGCATCCGCTTCGCGGGCATCCCGATGGGTCATGAATTCACGTCGCTGGTCCTCGCGCTGCTGCAAACGGGCGGCCATCCGATCAAGCTCGACGACGCGGTGATCCAGCAGATCCGCGAACTCGACGGCGACTTCGCGTTCGAGACGTACTTCTCGCTGTCGTGCCAGAACTGCCCGGAAGTCGTGCAGGCGCTCAACATCATGGCGCTGATCAACCCGCGTATCCGTCACACGGCGATCGACGGCGCGCTGTTCCAGAACGAAGTCGAGTCGCGCCAGATCATGGCCGTGCCGACGATGTTCCTGAACGGCGAAGTGTTCGGCCAGGGCCGCAGCGGCGTGAAGGAAATCCTCGCGAAGCTCGATATCAACGCCGGTGCGCGCGCCGCAAAGGAACTGGAAAAGAAGCCGGTGTTCGACGTGCTGATCGTCGGCGGCGGTCCCGCCGGTGCAGCGGCCGCCATCTATTCGGCGCGCAAGGGCATTGCGACGGGTGTCGTCGCGGAACGCTTCGGCGGCCAGGTGCTCGATACGCTGGCAATCGAAAACTTCGTCTCCGTGCAGGAAACGGAAGGGCCGAAGTTCGCCACGGCGCTCGAACAGCACGTGAAGAGCTATGAAGTCGACGTGATGGACGTGCAGCGCGCCGAAGCGCTGATTCCCGGCAAGATCAACGAAGTGCGCCTCGCGAGCGGCGCGGTGCTGAAGGCGAAGACGATCGTGCTGGCGACGGGCGCGCGCTGGCGTGAGATCAACGTGCCGGGCGAGCGCGAGTACCGCAATCACGGCGTCGCGTACTGCCCGCACTGCGACGGTCCGCTCTTCAAGGGCAAGCGCGTGGCTGTTGTCGGCGGCGGCAACTCGGGCGTCGAGGCGGCGATCGATCTGGCCGGCGTCGTGAATCACGTGACGCTGATCGAGTTCGGCGCCACGCTGCGCGCCGATGAAGTGCTGCAGCGCAAGCTGCGCAGTCTGCCGAACGTGGTCGTCATCACGCAGGCTCAGACGACGGAAATCACGGGCGACGGCAAGAAGGTCAACGGGCTGACGTACACGGACCGTGTGTCGGGCGAGTCGAAGCATGTCGAACTCGAAGGCGTATTCGTGCAGATCGGTCTCGTGCCGAACACCGAATGGCTGAAGGGCACGGTCGAACTGTCGAAGCACGGCGAGATCGTCGTCGACGCGAAGGGCGCGACCTCGGTGCCGGGCGTGTTCGCGGCGGGCGACGTGACAACGGTGCCGTTCAAGCAGATCGTGATTGCCGTGGGCGAGGGCGCGAAGGCATCGCTGGCCGCGTTCGATCACCTCATCCGCACGAGCGTCGAAGACGAAGAAGACGCCCAGGCGGCGGCACTGGCCGAAGCCTGATCGCAAGGTTCTTCATTGCGGCAAAACAGACGGGCTAGCGCTTGCTAGCCCGTTTTTCATTTGTTTCGTGCCGCGCTTACCTGCTTTCGATATGCGCGCGCGCTGCATGCACGTTCGCGGCGTGGTGATGACCGTGCCCGCGATGATCGCGGTGAGCGGGCTTCTGCTCGACCCTTTCGACAGGCACATCCACGTTCTGTTGGGCGACGACCGGCTGGGCCTGGATATCGCGCGCATGCTGTTCGATTTTCGAGGCGACGTCGCGGTCGTGGGTCATCAGGATGCCGTTGCTGGCGGTTTGCGCCGATGCGGCGCCTGCCACGGCCAGCAGCGAGACGAACAGAGCGATAGAGCTTCTTTTCATGGTTGTTTCATTCCGGTTGATAGGTGAATTCAGCGTGCACGGTGCCGGACAGAAAGCGCCGCACGCACGCATCCGATTGTCCATTGGATGGCGCGCGATATGCGTCAAACTCTGTCAAGGACGACGCGGTGTGTGGCGTTTCCGTCGCTTGACCAATCTTTACAGCGGTGACCTTTACCTTGTGCTACCGTTTTTTGGATATCGATTCGGAATACGAAACGAATTGGATAAAAACACAGTACATTTTCACAGAGGAGACCGCCGTTGAATAATCTGGCAAAACTGACCCTGGTCGGCATATCGCTGACGAGCCTGACGCTGATGGGCTGCGACAAGAAAGGGCAGCCAACGCAGCGCGCAGCGCAAAGCGAAGGCGGGGCAGTCGAAGAAGTGGTGACGATCGGACACGTCGGGCCGCTGACAGGCGGTAGCAGCCACCTGGGCAAGGACAACGAGAACGGCGCGCGTCTCGCTGTCGAAGATATCAACAGGACAGGGCTCGTGATCGGCGGACACAAGGTGCGGCTCGAACTCGACGGCGAGGACGACGCAGCAGATCCAAAGACGGGCACGCAGATCGCGCAGAAGTTCGTCGATGAGCATGTCGTTGCCGTGATCGGCCATCTGAACTCCGGTGTGTCGATTCCCGCGTCGCGTATCTATAACGACGCAAACATCGCGGAGATTTCGCCGTCGTCGACCAATCCCGACTATACGAAGCAGGGCTACAAGAGCGCGTACCGTGTGGTCGCGACGGATGCGCAGCAGGGGCCGGCGCTCGGCGGCTATGCGCTCAAGTCGTTGGGCGCAAAGACGATCGCCGTCGTCGACGATGCAAGCGCCTACGGCAAGGGTCTCGCCGACGAATTCACGAAGGCGGCGCAAGCGGGCGGCGCGCGCATCGCCGCGCGCGAAGCGACGACGGACAAAGCCACCGATTTCCGCGCCATCCTCACCACCATCAAGAGCGCGCATCCCGACGTGATCATGTTCGGCGGCATGGATTCGACGGTTGGGCCGTTCATCCGGCAAGCGGCTGCGCTTGGATTGAATGCGAAGGTTCTGAGCGGCGATGGTGCATGCACGGAGAAAGTGGCCGAGCTTGCTGGCGACGCGGTGAACAATCTCGTATGTTCCGAAGCGAGTCTCGCTGTTTCCCGCATGCCCAAGGGCGCGGAATTCCAGAAGCGCTTCGAGGCGCGCTTCAACGGCCCGATTCTCTTCAATGCGCCGTTCGCGTACGACGCCGTTCACGTGATCGCCGATGCGATGAGGCGGGCCAACACCACCGACGCCGCGAAGGTGCTTGCCGCGCTGCCCGATACCGACTACAACGGCGTGATCGGACATATCGCATTTGACGCGCATGGCGACATGAAGGAGGGCGCGATCACGCTCTATCACTATCAGGACAAAAAGAAGACGCTTCTTGATGTCGTGAAGTACGGTAACGCGTCTTCCTAAGCTTATCTAAGAACATCTCTTTCGAGCGGCCTCTATTTGAGGGAGGCCGCGCTCCCGCTTGCTGTTCTTCCGGTGATGTCGTCCGTGCTTTTTCCGATTCGCGATGGATTGACGCCACCCAGCATCAGCTGTTCAGCTGACCAGCGATAGAAAACATCGGAGCGGTGCGCGGTCTTCTTCTTGCGACGAGTCTGGTGCGGAGGTTGCGGGCTCTTCGCTAGCGGTTTGAGTCGACGGAGCGGTTGTGCCAATGGCTTGTACGCCGGATAAAGCGCTAGGGCCGCCGCATTGTGCGTTTCATCGCTCGCATGCGCGGCTAATGCGCCAGAAATACTTAGCGTGAAGAGGTACGCGACAACCGCAAATCGGATCAAGATTCCGACCCGTCGGACGCCACGCGCGTATCCGCTGCCTTATTGACGCGTTGAATCTGCACTTGCATCGATGACGTTCGGGTCAAGCCCAGTGCCTCGGCCGCCGCAAGAGACAGGTCGATAATGCGCCCTTTGACGAATGGCCCACGATCGTTGATACGTACCACCACCGATCTCGCCGTCGTCAGCGAAGTCACGCGCACATACGTGCCGAGCGGCAGCGTGCGATGTGCCGCAGTCAATGAGCGACTGTCATAGCGTTCACCGTTTGCGGTGCGGCGGCCTTGGAATTTTCTTGCATACCACGACGCGTAACCTGTTTGAAGCACACCGCTTAATGGTTGGGACGCGATGGCTTCAGACTGGAGTCGTGTGCCGTCTGAACCACTGTCAGCTGTCGTGCCCATATCCGGTGTCGCGACTGCGGCGATCGCGTTCGACGCTCGCTGTTCCGGTGGCATTTGCGCACAGCCGGCAAACATTCCGATAATTCCTAGTAATCCAACAATACGCAGGGTCGACACGATAGACCATGAATCGGCAAGTGAAGCGGGTTTCAACGGTCTCAATATGTTTGAGTTGACGGCTTGTGGCAGCGGCGCCTGCTTTCTGACAAATCTTTACGCATTTGCCGCAAATGGATCAGCGCAATGCAAGCATCGGAGACACAGTTGCGACGCTTGCATGATTGCGATAGCCGTTACTTACCCATCACCGCTTCGAGCGATTCGCCCTTGACGACGATTTCCGTGCGGCGGTTGCGCGCGCGGCCCTCGGGCGAGTCGTTGTCCGCAACGGGGTGATCGAACGCGTAGCCTTTCAGCGTCATGCGCGACGCGCCGATGCCGCGACGCTCGAGTTCGTCTTCAACCGATTTCGCGCGCGCTTCGGACAGATGCTGGTTGTATTCGCGCGTGCCGACGTTGTCCGTATGGCCTTCGATGATCATCGGCTTCTGCGTACGGCCCAGCACGACGACCACACGCGAGATGGCGGGCGTGGCGTCGTCGCGCAGGCTCGATTCGTTGAAGTTGAACAGGACTTTTTCAGGCAGGCGAACCTGCACGCCTTCCTTCGTCTGCGAGACTTCGATGCCGGCTTGCTGGTTCAGCGCTTCTTCCTTGCTGCGATCCAGGCCGGCACACGCGGCGAGCATCGACAGGGAGACGGCGCAGGCTGTGATGGTCAACAGTTTTTTCATGGTCTTGATGTCGTTGGTGGAGAAGTGGAGAAGTGGAGAGGTGGAGAGGTAGAGAGAGGAGGCGGATCAAACCACGATTCTTGCCGAATGGCGATGCGAAGTAATCAGGCATGCAAAATGTTTTGCAAAATTTGACACGAAGATGTCGCGCGGATACGCCGGAGTGCAAACAAGCGTGAAACTTGCGTCCAATTGCGCGCGAAGGGTCAACGGTTCGGATCAGACAACGTTAGTCGCAGTCAGCGTCGCCGCGATTCATGAGAGCCGGAGTGCGGGCGACGCTGCGCAGTCTCTTTCCAATCACTTCTTCAGAAGGATCCGCATCATGAGCATCTTTGGAACCATCGTTGGCAAGATTTTCGGCAAGGCGAAGCCCGCCGAGACGCTGCCCGCCGAACCCGTCGCGCCCGCGCCCGCGGACGCATCGGCAGGCGCGCCGGCCGCACCCGTGTCGGCTGCGCTCGCGGACGTCGATGTCGGCGCCGTGATGGATCAGCTGGCGGCAGCGAACCCGCAGCAACTCGACTGGCGCCGCTCGATCGTCGATCTGATGAAGCTGCTCGACGTCGACAGCAGCCTGGAGCATCGCAGGCAGCTCGCGGGCGAACTGAAGTACGGCGGCGACACGAACGATTCCGCGTCGATGAACATCTGGCTACACAAGCAGCTGATGACGGCGCTCGCGGCGAACGGCGGCAAGCTGCCCGCCGACCTGACGAGCTAAGGAGACGCAATGGGCATTCTCGACACACTGGGCGAGATCGCGGGCGCGGCAGCCGCCGTCGAAACGCTGGAGAAAGCGGACCCGAATGCATCGCTGTTGACGAAGGGCCTCGCGGCGGTTGCGGGTTTCAAAGGCGCAGGCGCGCTGGAGGAACTGATCGGCCACAAAACGGAAGACGAGCCGGCCGACAACCCGGAATCCGGGCAAGCATGATCGGCGGGCCGCCTTGGCACGAACGGTGTCCGGGCGGCCCGTCGGATCGCAGTCGTGCGCGATTACGCCGACAGCGGGCCCGAAGCAATCTGTCGGACGGCGCACGCCGGGACGACAGACACAGCGGGCATTCCGTCATCGTGTGACAACGCGTCGCACGCCTTCCCACAGCGTTTTTGTCCGCATTCTTGATTGAAGTCAGGATTTCAAACGCTGCGCGTCCCTAGAATCGCCGGGCACATAAGACCTTGTGCTGGCACATAAGAACTTGTGCTTTTTTGCCTCGCAAACCCCACACGTGTTCAGCGTGGTTCATCGATTATTGGGCAAACATGTTAGCCAGAAAAACCTTAAGAGGTTGCCTCGTACCCGTCGGCGTCGGCCTGACGGCGTGTCTTGCGGGATGTCAACTTGAAGTGCTCGACCCGAAAGGCAGCGTCGGCGTTGCCGAGAAATCGCTGATCGCGACGGCAACGTGGACGATGCTGATCGTCGTCATCCCCGTCATCCTGCTGACGCTGTTCTTCGCGTGGCGGTATCGCGCGACCAACAAAAATGCCGTCTACGCGCCGAAGTGGGCGCATTCCACCGCGATCGAAGTCGTCGTGTGGACGATCCCCGCGCTGATCATCCTGTTCCTCGGCATCCTGACGTGGCGAACCACGCACGAGCTGGACCCGTACCGGCCGCTCGAATCGAACGTCAAACCGATCGACGTCGAAGTCGTCGCGCTCGACTGGAAGTGGCTCTTCATCTACCCCGATCTCGGCATTGCGTCGGTGAACCAGCTGGCGATGCCCGTCGGCACGCCCGTGAATTTCCACATCACGTCGGACTCGGTGATGAACTCGTTCTTCATCCCGCAACTGGGCACGCAGGTCTACGCGATGGCGGGCATGCAGACGCGCGTCCACCTGATAGCGGATCACGCGGGCGACTACGCGGGCGTGTCGGCGAATTTCAGCGGCAAGGGCTTCTCGGACATGAAGTTCCGCACGCTCGCCGTGAGCCAGGCCGATTTCGACGGCTGGGTGCAGAAGGTCAAGGCCTCGTCGGACCGGCTCGATATGGACGGCTACTACGCGGTCGCCAAGCCGAGCGAGAAGAACCCGGTGCGCTATTTCTCGTCGGTGGATCCGAAGCTGTTCCACAACGTCATTGCGAAATACAACAGTGGTCACGTCGCCGATTTCCGTGACGCCAACTGCAGCACGAACGCTTCGAAGGAGTAACGCATGTTCGGCAAACTGACTCTAGAGGCGATTCCGTTCGATCAGCCGATCATCATGGGCGCGGGCGTGCTCATGGGGCTGATCGTTCTGGCCGTCGCCGTGTTTCTTACGCGCGCGAAGAAGTGGCGCTGGCTGTGGGCCGAATGGCTCACGAGCGTCGATCACAAGCGGATCGGCGTGATGTATATCGTCGTCGCCGTGCTGATGCTGCTGCGCGGTTTCGCCGACGCCGTGATGATGCGCCTGCAACTCGCGCTCGCGAGCGGCGGCGCGGCCGGCTATCTGCCGCCGCATCACTACGACCAGATCTTCACCGCGCACGGCGTCATCATGATCTTCTTCATGGCGATGGCGCTGATGGTGGGCCTGTTCAATATCGTCGTGCCGCTGCAGATCGGCGCACGCGACGTCGCGTTTCCGTTCCTGAACTCGCTGTCGTTCTGGATGACGGCGATCAGCGCGATCCTGATGAACATTTCGCTGGTGATCGGCGAGTTCGCGCAGGTCGGCTGGCTTGCCTATCCGCCGCTGTCGGAACTGCAATTCAGTCCGGGCGTCGGTGTCGATTACTACATCTGGGCGCTGGAACTGTCGGGTGTCGGCACGCTGATCACGGCGATCAACTTCTTCGTGACGATCATCAAGATGCGCGCGCCCGGCATGTCGCTGATGAAGATGCCCGTGTTCACGTGGACGGCGCTGTGTTCGAACGTGCTGATCATGGCAACGTTCCCGATCCTGACGGTTGCGCTGGCGCTGCTGGGTCTCGACCGTTACGCGGACATGCACTTCTTCACCAACGAAGCGGGCGGCAACGCGATGCTGTATCTGAACCTGATCTGGGCTTGGGGTCACCCCGAGGTCTACATCCTGGTTCTGCCCGCGTTCGGCATCTACTCGGAAGTGATTTCGACGTTCGCGAAGAAGCCGCTGTTCGGCTACAAGACGATGGTGTACGCATCGTGCGCGATCATGGTGCTCGCATTCCTCGTGTGGGCGCACCACTTCTTCACGATGGGCTCGGGCGCCGACGTGAACTCGTTCTTCGGCATCGCGACGATGATCATCGCCATTCCGACGGGCGTGAAAATCTTCAACTGGCTGTTCACGATCTACCGCGGCCGGCTCGAAATGACGGCACCCGTATTGTGGACGATCGGCTTCATGATCACGTTCACGATCGGCGGCATGACGGGCGTGATGCTGGCGATCCCGGGCGCGGACTTCGTGCTGCACAACTCGCTGTTCCTGATCGCCCACTTCCATAACGCGATCATCGGCGGCGTGGTGTTCGGCTATCTGGCGGGCGTCAGCTACTGGTTCCCGAAGGTGTTCGGTTTCAAGCTGAACGACCGGCTCGGCAAGGCTGCGTTCTGGTTCTGGTTCTCGGGTTTCTACGTGGCGTTCATGCCGCTGTACGTGCTCGGCTTCATGGGCGCGACGCGCCGTCTGAATCACTACGACAACCCCGCGTGGCAGCCGTACATGATCGTTGCCGCAATCGGCGTCGCGCTGATCGCAATCGGCGTGGTCTGCCAGGTGGCGCAGTTCGTGGTCAGCATCATCAACCGCAACAAGCCTGAGTATCGCGACGTCACGGGCGATCCGTGGGGCGGCCGCACGCTCGAATGGTCGATCTCGTCGCCGCCGCCCGTCTATAACTTCGCGACAATTCCCGTCGTCGAGGAACTGGATGCCTTCGCCCATATGAAGGAAATGGGCAAGGGCCTCGGCATTCAGGCCGTCTATCAGGATATCCACATGCCGTCGAACACGGGCGCTGGCTTCTTTATCGGCGTGTTTAGCCTGGCGTTCGGTTTCGCTGCCGTGTGGCACATCTGGTGGCTCGCGATCGCCGCGCTGCTGGCGATTGCCGCGACTGTGATCGGCCGCAGTTTCGGCCGCGACGACGGCTACTACATTCCGTCCGACGTGGTGCGGACGATCGAAAACAAAGGCCGCACACCGCTCCCGCAACGTGTGGATGTGTCGCCGGAACTCGCGGAGGTCGAGTGATGCTGCAAAAAGTCCATGCCGCAACCCTGAACGAAGTCGACGGCCACGGTCATCATGGCGAATCGCAATCGGTATTCGGCTTCTGGCTGTACCTGATGACCGACTGTGTGCTGTTCGCGTCGCTGTTCGCGGTGTTCGCCGTGATGGCGCATCAGTTCAATGCAGGACCGACGGGCAAGGATCTGTTCGACCTGCCGGGCGTCGCCGTCGAAACGGCTGCGCTGCTGTTCAGCAGCATCACGTACGGCTTCGCGATGGTCGCGGCGCGCGGTCGGAACACGCGCGCCACGCTCGGCTGGCTGGCCGTGACGTTCGTGCTCGGCGCTGTCTTTCTGAAGCTGGAACTTGCTGAGTTCTCGCATCTGCTCGCGGAAGGCGCGGGCCCGTCGCGCAGCGCGTTCCTGTCGTCGTTCTTCGTGCTGGTCGGCACGCACGGCCTGCACGTGGCCACGGGCCTGATCTGGATGGCCGTGCTCGCCGTCCAGGTGGCGCGCGCGCCGCAGTTGACGCAGCGTGAAATCACGCGTCTGACATGCCTGAGCCTCTTCTGGCACTTCCTCGATGTCGTGTGGATTTGCGTGTTCACTTTTGTCTATCTCGGGAGCATGTACTGATGGCTCACTCGAATTCCCACGCGCTCGATGCCGAAGCAGGGCATGGCGGTATTGGCGGCTATGTGGTCGGCTTCGTGCTGGCCGTGGTGTTGACGGCTGCGGCGTTCGGCATCGTGATGCAGGGCTGGCTGCCGGCCGCTTCGGCGCCCATGGCGCTGGCCGCGCTCGCCGTCGTGCAGATCGTCGTGCATCTGGTGTTTTTCCTGCACATGAGCGTGGCGACATCCGGTCAGCGATGGAACACGCTCGCGCTCGCCTATACGGTGCTGGCCGTGATGTTCCTGGTGTTCGGCACGGTGTGGGTGATGCATAACGTCAGCATGAACATGATGTCGCGCTAAAGCGCTCGCGCATGCATCCGGGCGTCGCGCGATAAAGCGCGACGCGCCGCGGCGAACGAAAGCCGAAGAACAGGTTTGTTCTTCGGCTTTTTTGTTTGCGTGCCACGCGCGAAGCCTGCGCGAATCCAGAACGCAAAAAAGCGGCAAGCATACGAGATGCTTGCCGCTTTCCTGTACTGCATATTCGTTGGTAGGCTCGATTGGACTCGAACCAACGACCCCCACCATGTCAAGGTGGTGCTCTAACCAGCTGAGCTACGAGCCTAGCGAAGGCGCGAATTATAGAGACACCTTTTCGATCGCGCAAGTGCTTCGCGCGATTTTGTTATCGACAGTCGTTCTGGGGCGGCTGGTCAGCATTTCGAGGCATCGCAAGGTGCTCCCCAGAATCGCGCGAGACGGCTACGATTGACGGTGGCGCACATCGGAGGCACGCCGGATCATGAAAGGACTTCGTCCGCATTCTCCGCACTTCCTTCGCGATCACACGCATCCCGTGTGGCGCGATCTCGCATTGACCTCTTTGCCGTTCGTGGTGCTGTTCGCGGTGGTCGTCTGGCTCGTCGTGTGGCTGGTCGACCCCGCGCCGCCGCGCACGATCACGATCAGTGCCGGTCCCCAGGACAGTTCGTTCATGCAGATCGCCGAGGAGTACAGGAAGATCCTCGCGCGTAACGGCGTGACCCTCAAGGTGCTGACATCGGACGGCTCCGTGCAGAACCTCGACCGGCTCCTCGATCCAAAGCAGAAGGTCGATATCGCGCTGGTGCAGGGCGGCGTGGCGGGCGGGCGCGATACGTCGTCGCTGATGTCGCTGGGCAGCGTGACCTATGTGCCGCTCGTCGTGTTCTATCGCGGCAGCGGCGTCACGCAGCTGTCCGATCTCGATGGCAAGCGCATAGCGATCGGTCGCGAGGGCAGCGGCACGCGTCTGCTGTCGCTGAAGCTGCTCGAGGCGAACGGCATCGGACCGGGCGGCGAGACGGCATTGCTGCCGCTCGACGGGCTCGACGCCGCGAAGGCGCTGGTCTCCAATCAGGTCGATGCGGCGCTGCTCAACGGTGATTCGGCGACGCGCGTGCTAATGCTGCGGCTGCTCGGCATTCCCGGTGTCTCGGTCATGAACTTCGACGAGGCGACGGCCTATACGCGCGTCTTCCCGTATCTCGACGAACTCGAACTGCCGCCCGGCGTGCTCGACCTGCGCCGCCGGATTCCGCCCGAGACGATCCATCTGATCAGCCCGACGGCCGAACTGGTGGCGCGCACGAATCTGCATCCGGCGATTTCCGATCTGCTGATCGAGGCGGCGCAGGAAGTGCACGGCATGGCCGGCCTGCTGCAGAAAGCCGGGCAGTTTCCGAACCCCGTGGTCCGGGAATACCGGATCAGCGAGGACGCGATGCGCTACTACAAGTCGGGCAAGAGCTTCCTGTACCGCACGCTGCCGTTCTGGCTCGTGACGGTGGTCGATCGTCTGCTGGTGTTGCTGCTGCCGATCGCCGTGCTGCTGTTTCCGGCGTTGCGGCTCATTCCCGCGCTGTTCACCTGGCGGGTGCGCTCGCGGATCTATCGCTACTACGGTTCGCTGATCGCGATCGAGCGTGATGCGATGCGCGATTCGTCCGCCGAGGAACGCAGCAAGCTGCTGGCCGAACTCGACCGGATCGAGGCGTCGCTGGACACGCTGCGGATGCCGCTTGCGTACGCCGACGGTTTCTATGTGTTGCGCGAGCATGTGCGGTTCGTGCGCGACCGGCTGCAGGACGCGCGCGAGCGTGTGCATGCGAACGGGTAGTGCGCGGTGCTGCCCGATGGCGATGCGATGTAAAGTCCTGATGCGTCAGGTAGATGGGCGTCGAGTCCTGGTGTTGTCCACAGGGTTACCCACGGAAACTGTGGATAACGGTCGGCCCTGGTTGCTGTGATGATGATTCGGCGCAGCGGGGCAGCACGTTCAATCCCAATCGCATCAAGGACTTGTGTGAGTCTTGCGCAGGATACCCACAGGCTTCTCCACGGAAACTGTGGATAAGACTTGAAATGCGCGAGCGCTATGCAGAACAGGGGTTCGCAACCAGTTCGGGAGAGATGCTGGGGAAGGGGAATTCCCCGTAATCCGCACGCGTTCCCCATGATTCCCCGGACGTGACCGCACAACCTCGGAACCGGCGACGGGGCGCGATGCGAAGGCAAAAAACGTCTGACGCTGTGCCGCTTTTTGCAGGACATCATCTGGTTACTGTTCGAACGGATCGGCCACGCGCCGGTTTTGCCGCTCGCCCCCGCGGGTGCGGAATTGATGCGGGGGAAGAAAAATCACAGGGTGTGATTGTCGAACGCGAGCAGGTGGCTATAACTGTCTTATCCCGCGCGATTGTTCTTTAAGAATACTTCGTAATACTATTCAAACGGCAGGGCGCAGCGAGAACCCGTTATGTTGCCTGGATTGGCATCGCGGGCCCTTTTTTCAACTCGGCTCGCGCACACGTAAGGACCCAGGATGCCGGTACATTGCACGTTCACTCTTAACCGGAAGGACACCTCGACGCTCGTATGCGAAGGCTACGGCACGGTTGAAGCGTACTCGGGTCAAATGGACGGTCGCGACAATCCTGATCGGGTCGCTACGCCGAAGATCGGCCCGATTCCTCCGGGGACGTACTACATCGTTGATCGCGAATCGGGCGGCATGCTGGGCGCGGTCTACGACACAGTGGGTCCACTCATGCACGTCACGACAGATCATCGTAGCTGGTTTTCGTTGTGGAACCCGCGCACAGGTGACACGACCATGATCGATGGTGTTCGTCGGGGGAATTTCAGACTTCATCCCGAAGGCCCACACAGGGTGAGCGAAGGGTGCATTACACTCGTCAATCCAGCGGAATTCGAGTCGTTGCAGAGATTTATCCGACGAAGCCCGGCTCGCCTACCGGTTCCGGGTTCGAATCTGAAGGCTTACGGATGGATCGAGGTCAAATGAAACGTAAGGTGCTGGTTGCGGCGCATGTGGTCGCATTAGCGTTAGTGATTTTTATCGGAGGCGTCTGTCTCGCACGATACCTCGCGTATGGCATTTTCTACGAAATGCCTATATGGATGTACGACTCGATGCGTTTTGTGCTGGATCACACCGGGAACGCAGATCTTCGTGACCCAGACGATATAAGCATCCTCTCTATGCTTTTCTCGCTCGTTGCGTGCTGGATCATCATTGCCATCGTTGTCATCACGCTTTACAGAATCGCCATGCGATTTGTCCGCCGCACACTCAATTCGTCTGGTCAAGGTTAAAGGATTGTTCGATGGCTTCAGATATTTTCATTCAGTTCAAAGGCATTGACGGGGAGTCGCAGGATGCGACCTTCACGAATGCGATTGAGGTTGTTCATTGGGAAATGTCAATAGAGCAGAACTCCGCCATGCACTCCGGCTCCGGCGGCGGTGCGGGCAAGGCTTCCGTGTCCGATCTCACGTTCAGACATGAACTGGATCGCGCGTCGCCCAATCTGGCAGTCTATGCTGCGCAAGGACGGCACATTCCTGATGTAAAACTCACGATGCGCAAGGCCGGCGGGCTGCCGTTCGAATACTATCGGCTCACCATGTACGACGTCGTTATCACGAAGGTATGGCCCTCCGTCGATGCTGCAAATTCAATCGAAACGGTCTCGCTTTCGTTTGCTCGCATGAAGCAGGAGTACATTGTGCAGAATCAATTGGGTGGCAGTGCGGGAGTTGTCACCGGATTGATCGACGTGAAGCAGAATCAGGCCGCGTGAGCTTTATCTCCCAAAGAGGAACTCTCATCGCGAATGACGCGCGTCGCCCAAATGCCAGGCGCGTCGGCACGGCAGTCGAGAGCGGCACGGGCGCTACCGTCGTGTAGTCGCACACGACGCGCCCCCCACCCGGCCCACGCCCGACCGTCGTCATGACCCGCTCTGCACCGCACCACACAAAGCTATCCACATCAAGGACTTACCCCAGCTACCCCAAGCTTGTCCACAAGCCTCTCCACAATTTCTGTGGATAGCCACCCTCGGGCAAGACGTTTGCTGAGCAGATACTGTTTGCATCGACGCTGGAGTTTCCATGCGCGTTCGTCCGACTCTGATCGCAATCCTCGTCATCCCGCTCGCCGCGTGCGCCACGCCATCGACTGCGCCTGAAGAAGCGAGCTTCGGCCCATCGCCGACACTGCCCGCGCCCGACACCTCGCTCGTGCCGACAGTCCACGTTGCGCCCGTCGAAGCGCGTCCGGCAGGCTCCCATCCGACGGCGCCGCCCGGCTTCGCAGTGACGCCGTTCGCGGCGAATCTGCAGCATCCGCGCTGGCTCTACACACTGCCGAACGGCGACGTGCTGGTCGCCGAGAGCAACACGCCGCAGCCGCATGACGAAGGGCGCGGCATCGTCGGCTGGATCACGAAGCAGTTCATGAAGCGCGCGGGCGCGGGCGTTCCGAGCCCCGACCGGATCGTGCTGCTGCGCGACGCCGATGGCGACGGCATTGCGGAGACGCAAAATGTGTTCATCGAGAATCTGCATTCGCCTTTCGGGATGGCGCTGATCGGCAACCAGCTGTATGTCGCCGATACGGACGCGCTGCTGCGCTTCGATTACGCCACGGGTGAGACGCGCATCGCGTCGCAAGGCGTAAAGGTTGTGGATCTGCCTGCCGGACCGATCAACCATCACTGGACGAAGAATATCCTCGCGAGCCGCGACGGCAAGCGGCTCTACATCACGGTCGGCTCGAACAGCAATGCCGCCGAGAACGGCCTCGACGCGGAAGCGGATCGCGCGCGCATCGTCGAATTCGATATCGCGAGCGGCACGCTGCGTCCCTACGCAACGGGACTGCGCAATCCAAATGGCATGGCGTGGCAACCGCAATCGGGCGCGCTGTGGACGGCCGTCAACGAACGCGACGAACTCGGCAACAACCTCGTGCCCGATTACATGACGTCGGTGAAGGAGGGCGCGTTCTACGGCTTTCCGTTCAGCTACTACGGCGCGCACGTCGATACGCGCGTGAAGCCGCAGAACCCGGATAGGGTCGCGCGGGCCATTGCGCCTGATTACGCGCTGGGCAATCACACGGCGTCGCTGGGACTTGCGTTTTACGACGGCAAGCTGTTTCCGGATCGCTATCGCGGCGGCGCCTTCGTCGGTCAGCACGGCTCGTGGAACAGAAGGCCGTACGCGGGATACAAGGTGATTTTCGTGCCCTTCCGGAACGGTGAGCCCGCGGGCGGCCCGGAAGATTTTCTAAGCGGCTTTCTGACGCCGGACGGGCACGCACTCGGGCGGCCCGTCGGCGTCGCGCTCGATGCGCGCGGTGCGCTGCTGGTTGCCGACGACGTCGGCAACACGGTCTGGCGAGTCGCGCCCGCGACGGGAACGGCGGGCGCGAAGTAACGGCGGATCGGACTCTACGAAGGTGCGCGAGTTACGGATGGTTGTACATCGCGTTCCAGTCCGCGGCCGACACGCCCGGCCGGCCCGATTGCGACACGCCATTCGCGACGCCGCCGTAGCCGCTCGCTGCGCCGTTCTCCGCGTTCACGCGCGCCTGCGCGGCCTGCAGTTCATCGGGATAGTGCGCTTCCGTGCCTGCGCCCGGACGATAGCCGGCCTTTTCCAGCTGAACCAGTTCGGCGCGAACCTGCGCGCGGGTGATCGGCTGGTTGGACTGGGCGAACGACACAGCGGGGATAGCGAGCACGGCAGCGATGGCAACAGCCTTGATGAGCGACTTCATGATGACCTCCGACTTTGCTTTGACTTTGCGAACAGCCCTGCTCGCAATCAGTGTGAAGTCAGTGTAGGTATGTAGCCGCTTAAGATTAAGACCTCCCGGTGGAAGTGACTTTTCCATTATTCAGGGTTAACCCTTGGTTTCAATGCGGGCGGGCCTTAGCGCCGTTCGAGCGTGAGTTTTTTACCGTAGCCGGTCAGTTCGAGATAGCCGTTTCCCGCCGGTTTTCCGTCGCGATTCACAGTGACGGCGCCTTCCCAGTACAGCGCACCCGTCGATTCGCGCGAATCCAGCTCCTGGTCGTCCAGCAGCGGTGCAAGTTGCCAGCGGGTCTCGCCCGTACGGACGACGGTCGCCACGGGATACTGCGTGCCCGTGCGCGGCGAGCGCCATTGGCGCGTCGGCGAGAAATCGACATCGCCGGGACCGAATTGCGTGATCTGCCCGTCGGCGCTACGCAGCGCGGCGTGCGCCCACACCGCGTGGCCGTCGGCGGCGCGCACCTTGAACGCCATCAGCGCCGCGCCGTCCGACAGGTTCGCTCCGAGCCAGTCCCAGCCGACGGCATCCGCTGCGAGCAGCGTGCTCGACCATTCGTGATCGAGCCACGCGCTGCCCGTGACGGGCGTCGGCGTGGCGATGCGGCTCGCACCACCGGCGGCGGGGCGCGTGACGCTGCCTGTGACGCGCAATTGCGGCTCGCTGTAGTAGTAGCTCGCCTGTGACGCCAGCGGTCCCTTGCGCGAATAGCCGTTGTCGCCCTGAAGCAGCGGCGCCTGCGTCGGCGTGAACGTCAGGTGCAGTGCGAAGCCTGCGGCATCGGCGGTCACGTCGTAGTGGCCGTCGGGCGCCCGGACCATGCGCCAGGTGTCGAGCTGGACATCGGTGTTGCCGGCCTTCGCGTAAGCGAGTCCGAAGCCTTGTCGCGCGATCTTCTGATCGTGTGCGAGCCGGCCGAGCTTCGGATCGCTGAGCGCGGCGTGCGCGATGATCAACTGCGTCGGCGCGAACGCGCTCGGATCGTTGGCCGGATGGCCCGTCGCGGAACGGAAGAACGTGATCTGAAAACCGAGCGGCTGATGATCGGGCGTGTCGAGCCAGCCCGTTGCGTACCACCATTCGGTGCGAAACGCGGGATGCGCGCCCGTGTCGCGAGGCAATTCGATGGTCTTGCCCGGCAAGACAGCGGCGAACTGCGGTTGCGCCGCGAGCGCAGCGGACACGCCGAACAGGCCGGCAAGCGTGAACGGAACGAGAAGGCGCAGCATCACCAATCCTCCCTGACGGCGCGCACGGCATCGACGGAAACGGCCCGGCGGCCCGCGGCCACGGCCGTCGTGCACGACGACGCGAGCATCACGAACGCGAGCGCGGACAGCAGCAACCACGGCACATGCAGCGACATGCTCCAGTGAAACGACTGCGGGTTGACGACGAACACGAGAATCAGGCTGATCGCGAAGCCGAGCACGCAGCCCATCGCGATGCCGAGGGCAGTGAGCATGCCGCCTTCCGCCGCGAGCAACGCGAGAATCTGTCCGCGCGTCACGCCGACGTGACGCAGCATGCCGAACTCGCGCGAGCGCGACAGCGTCTGCGCGGAAAACGTCGCGGCGACGCCGAACAGTCCGATCACGATGGCCACGGCCTCGAGCAGATACGTGACGGCAAAGCTGCGGTCGAAGATCGTCAAGGTGCGCGCGCGGATCTCGCCCGGCTGCGCGAAGTCGAGCGCGCTGGCGAACGGCAGCGCGCGCAACGCGGCGATCGCCTGCGCGGCGCTTACACCGGGTTCGAGCGTGAGCGCGGCGTCGGTGGCGCCCGTGTCGCCCGTCAGACGCCGGTAGTCGGTGAGCCGGATCTGCAGCGCGCCCGTCTGCCGCACGTAGTCGCGCCAGATGCCCGCCACGACGAAGCGAGCGCTGCGTTCGCCGATCGGCAACGTCAGCCGCTCACCGACGCGATAGCCATACAGATCGACCATCGCCTCCGACGCCCACACGGGCGTCTCGCCTTCGCGTAATGCAGTTGGCGCCAAGGTCGCGCCCGTGATCTGCAGATTCGCGCCCGGATCGGCGGCATCGATTTCGCGCGCGAGCAACGCGACGGACGGTCGCGACGGATCGAACGTCAACTGCGACGTGCGCGCGAAGGCCGCGTGGCGGATGCCGCGCGTGGCGGCGAGCATCGTTTGCTGCTGAGGATTCAGTCCGCCCGTGTCGCCGTTCGGCGCGACGCGCACGTAGACGTCGGCGGACAGCAGGTGCGCGAGCCAGTCTTCGACCGACACGCGAAAGCTCGCCACCATGATCGCCATCGCGACGATCAGCGTGAAGCTCGACAGCACGCCGCCCATTGCAATCGACGCCTGGCCCGGCGCGTTCGCGAGCCGCGCAAGCGCGAGCGCGCTCACGGGCGCGCGTTGCCGTCCGTTGCCGGCGCGGCTCAGTGCGCGAAACAGCATCGACGTGACGCGCGGCATCAACGCAATGCCGCCGATCAGCAGCAACGCGACGGCGAGATAGCCCGCAATGGGCACATCGAAAACGGGCGGCGCCTGCGTCAGCGCCATGCCGAGCGCGAGACAGAGGAGCGCGGGCCACGGCGTCGACAGCTTGCCGAGCGCGGCTTCTTCGCCGCCCGCCTTCAGCGCGGGCGCGGGATGCGCGCGCGCTGCTTCGAGCGCGGGCACGAGACTGCCGAGCAGCGACACGCCGATGCCGAGCGCGACGAAGATCGTGCTGGCGACGGGCTCGAAGCCGACGGCCGGCTGCACGCCCGGGAAGTAGCCGCCGCCCAGGTCGCTGCCGAAAAAGCGCAGCACGGCGTAAGCGAGTGCAAACCCGAGTGCGATGCCGGCGAGCGAACCGAGCGTGCCGAGCAGCGCGCCTTCGAGCAGGATCTGCCGCAGCAGCTGCGTGCGCGTGATGCCGAGCACGCGCAGCATCGCGAATTGAGCGCGGCGCCGCACGACGCCGAGCGCCTGCGTCGAGAACACGAGGAACGCGCCCGTGAAGAGCGCGACGAGCGCGAGCACGTTCATATTGATCCGATACGCGCGCGACAGCCGGTCGGTGCGGCTTTCGATATCGCGCGTCTCGCCCACCGCGAAGCGGCTGCCGAGCCGCTCCTGCAACGCGCGTCTGAAGCGTTCGCGATCGACGCCGCGTTCGAGTTGCAGATCGACGCGCGACAGCTTGCCGACGCGTCCGAAGCGCCATTGCGCGGCCGCGATATCCATCACCGCGATGCGCTGCCCGGGCCGCGCCCGGACGATGCCGCCCGCGACGCGCAGGCGCACATCGGACGTGCCGCTGCGCAGCGGCACGGCGTCGCCGACGCGCACGCCGAGCCATTGCTGCGCGGCGGGCGAGAGGAAGATCGCGTCGTCGGCGAGGGCGTCGAGCGGCGTATCGCTGTTCGTCACGCCTGTCAGGTCTGGCGCGATGCGGCTCGCGCGGAACGTGTCGATGCCGAGCACTTTCAGCGGCGCAGTGCGGCCCGGCACGGTGACGTCGAGTTCGAGCACGGGGCTTGCGAGCGCGACGCCGGGCTGCGTTGCGAGTTGCGGATAGATGTGTTCGTCGAAGGTGGGCTGTGCGCCGCGCACCTGCAGGTCAGCCTGTCCCGACAGACTGCGCGCCGCCGCCGAGAACTCGTTGAACGCGGCGCTGTTGATCAGTTGCACGGCATAGCCGAGCGCGACGCCGAGCGCGATCGTCGCGATTGCGATCAGCGCGCGGCCTTTGTGGCTGCGCCATTCGGCGGCGAGCAGCCAGCGGGTGAGCGTGCGCAGGCCGTGGCGCGCGCGCTGCGGGTGGTGCCCGTTTGCGTCGATGGCGGCGTCATTCATGCGAAGGGCGCAGTGCGTGCGAGATCTCTGCATGATGCAGCTTGCCGTCGCTGAGTACGAGTACGCGATCGGCAAAGGCGGCGGCGGCTTCCGAGTGCGTCACCATCATCGTCGCCGCGCCGTTCGCCCTGGTTTCTTCGCGCAGCAGCGCGAGCACTTCGTGGGCGGTGTCGGGGTCGAGATTGCCTGTGGGCTCGTCGGCGAGAATCAATGTGGGTCGATGCACGAGTGCGCGCGCAATCGCGACGCGCTGGAGTTCGCCGCCCGACAACTGACGCGGCATGTCGTTGTCGCGACCTTCGAGACCGACGGCCATGAGCATGTCGTGTGCGCGTTGCGGCGCGATGCCGTTCAGCAGCAGCGGCAGCGCGACGTTTTGCGCGAGCGTCAGATGCGGGAGCACGTGGAAGGCCTGGAACACGAAGCCCAGCTTCTGGCGACGCAGGCGCGTCGCGGCGTCATCGTCGAGGGTGGAGATCGGTGTGCCGTCGATCAGCACATCGCCGGAGTCGGCGCGGTCCAGGCCCGCTATCAGGTTGAGTAGCGTCGATTTGCCGACGCCTGAGTCGCCCATGATGGCTACGAATTCGCCTGCGGCGAGCTTTAGGTCCAGTCTGTCTATGACTGTTCTATTTGCTCCGTATCTTTTGCTTAGCGAGCGGCATTCCAGGGATGGGGTTTTTGCTTGTGCTTTGTTCGCTGGCATCCGCGTTTTGCCTTCTGTGATTCATGCGTTGCCCCTGTGCGGGGCGGCACTTACTTTCTTTGCCGCCGCAAAGAAAGTAAGCAAAGAAAGCGGGCTCACACCGCCAATGCTAGTCATTGCCCGCGGGCCCCCCACGGGTCCCGCACTCCACACGGCAACACACTAGCTTACCCGCGTTGCCAGCGCATCGAACAAATGCATCACCCACTCCAACCACCCGTAGCGCAGCCAGCCGCAGCGAATCGACTGCGCCGCCCAGGTGGCAAACGGTGTGTAGGGTGTCGCACCTTACGCGTTGGCGCTCCTTCGACACCGATCCCGCGTTTCAGTCCGGAGTGGTGCACATACGTCGGGACGCCCTACACACCGTTTGCCACCTGGGCGGCGGTGGGCTTCTGGTAACGCGGTCTTTGACGTGGGAGTGTGAAGTAGGGGATGCGAATCCAGGAGCGCTGGCAACGGGCATTGAGTAGCTCGATGCCGCGTGGAGTGCGGGACCCGTAGGGGGCCCGCAGGCAAACACAAGAATTAGCGGTGTGAGCGGCTTTCTTTTGCCTACTTTTCTTTGCCGCTGCAAAGAAAAGTAGGTGCCGCCCCGCACAGGGGCAACGCATGAAGCACAGATACGACAACGCGGATGCCAGAAAAAACCGCGACTGCGTCGCAGACAAAAAAAATCAAAACGTCAAATCATGCAACTTCCTCATCCCATCCCATAGCCATTGAAAAACAGATTGTTCTGACTGAGCAACAGGCGTCGGCGTCCCGAGCTTATTGAGCGTATCGCTCCGCCGCGACAACATCTGGCACATAAGCCGGGCCACATCCGGCTTATCCTTCAGCAACGGCGTCAAATCATCCTTGTTCAACTGGAACACAGTCGACGCGGTCAGCGCCGAAATCGTCACGCGCGCCGGCATGCCCGCCAGCAGTCCAGCTTCGCCCAGCGCATCGCCGGGCCCGAGCCGCGTCACCTCGACAGGCCCCGACGCGTCTTCCGCCACCACGGACAGCACGCCCGAATCGACGATCGTCAGTTCGTCCAGCACTTTGTCCGGCGTCACCACCGTGTCGCCGCGCTCGTAGTCGCGGCGCGACAGCAGCGGCGCAAGCCGCTTGAGTTCGTCCTGCGTCAACGCGGCAAAAATCTCCACGCGCCGCAGCAGGCTGATGCGCGGATCGGTCTCCTGTGCAGGCGCCGGCGACGGCTGCGGATAACCCACTCCGAGCGGACGAAGCGGTACGCACGCCGCCGCGAGTTGCCGGTAGCACAGGTCGTAAAGCTCGTTCGTGACGGCGAGCTTCTTGCTCATGTCGTCGACGTACGCCGTGGCTTCGTAGATGATGGCGTTGGCGCTCGTCCGCTTCACGATCGCATACGGCGCGGGATCGACGATCACCGCGCGCACGCCCGCGAGCGCCGCCTCGAGTGCGGCGATCACCGTGCTCGGACGCGCTTCGGGCGTGATCTCGAGCAGGATCGTGATGCCATGCAGCGCTGGCGGACGGCTGCTGTTCGTGATCTTCGCCTTGGCCGCGACGGCGTTCGGCACGATCACGATATTGCCCTGCGAAGTCAGCAGATGCGTCGCGCGCCAGTTCATCTCCAGCACCTTGCCCTCGACGCCGTCGATAATGACCCAGTTGCCGATGTGATACGGCTCCGTCGTGTTGATTACGATGCCGGCGAACACATCGCTGAGCGTGCTCTGGATCGCGAGGCCGAGCACGATGGCGAGCGCGCCCGATGTCGCGACGAGCCCGCGCACGGGCAATTCCAGCACGAAGCCGAGCGCGGCGACGACGGCCGCGAGAAACACGAGCGCGCCGAACACGTCCTGAAAGAGCCGCTGACGGCGCCACGTCTGTGGCAGCAGCAGCGTGTCGAGCGCGAGGCTGAGCAGGCGCGCGCCCATCAGCCACCAGATGATCTCCAGCACCTGACCGAGCAGGTGCTGCGGCCTGGAATCCGCATACGGCGCCTGCGAGAATGGGCTCAGGCCCGAGCCGAACAGCAGCCAACTGAATGCTGCGTAGATGCACAGGCGCACCAGCAGCCGCGCGACTTCGTTTTTGGGTACGGCGCAACGCCAGACCACGACATCGAATGCGACGAGCGCAAAGCCGAAAATCAGCGGATTGTTCACGCACACTCCATAGCGGGGTTGAACGGTCAACAAGACTTGCAAGCGGGACGTGCCAACCATCTGCCGCGACAGTAACACGGCCTGGCGCCATGCGGCATCATGGCCGCCGCCATGTCGCCGCTGCACGTTCGAGCCGAGTTTTTACGACATTTTCTATTGCCGTGCAGCAGAGAGGTCCGCGCACTTCGTGCGGTCCTTCGACGAGAGGGAGGCATGCGCCGCATGCCTCGACACGTCACTTCACGTTGAACGAATAGTCGCCGTGCGTGCGATGCCCGTCGGATGCCACGGCCACCCAATGCACCGTGTATTTGCCCGCGGCCAACGCGGGCAGCGCGACGGACGCGACGCTCGGCTGCTGCGCATCGACCGTCGATTTCGCGGTGTTTACCTGCTTGCCCGACGCATCCGTCACGGTCAACGAACTGAATGCCGGTTCGAGCGGGCCATCGAATGCGATAGTCACCTTCGCGGGCGCGTCGACCGTCGTGCCCGCGCCGGGCTCCTGCTTCTTCGGAAACACATGGGCGAGCGCGACGAGGGGCGCCAGCGCCAGTGACAGCGCGAGCACCGCCGCGCGTCGTGTCGGGTTTTTCATGGTCGTGTCCTGGTTAGTGGAAGAGCGGCTTGCCGATGGTCGTCGGCGCGATGTCGTCGAAGAAGAGATGCGCCTGCACGAGCACGCCGACGTGCGAACCGCTCGCGTGATTGACGGGAATCTGCGCTTCGATGCCGAACTGTCCGTAGCGGTTGACCCAGATGAAGCCGGGATTCACCGTGCCCGTCGTTTGCCCCTGGCTGCGCGACAGCGGAATTTCGACGATGGGAATCAGGTTCGCGAGCGGCTGCGGCAGGCCGACGTCGTGCACATGCTGCTGCAGATAAGGCAGGCTGTATTGCACGGTCACGCCGTAGTTGAACGCGTTCGGCTGGCCCGCGCCCGTCGTGAGCGCCGGGCCCGCTTCGCCCGTGATCGCGATCGGGCGCAGATACGCGAGCGAATCGGGCAGGTCGCCGAAACCCTTGCCCGCGAAGATCGTCGGCGAGATGGTCGAGAAGCTCTCGCCGATCGCATGACTGCCCGTGCCGCCCAGATCCGCGTCGACGCCGATCGACGTCATGAACTCGTGTGCTTCGTTCAGGTACAGCAGGTATTTGAGTCCGACGCTGAAGTTGTCGAAGCCATGCGCAGTCGGATTGTTCTGTCCGACATAGGCGCCGCCGATCGATACCGCGAGGCGCGGCGTGATCAGCTTGTCGTATTCGAAGCTGAAGGTGTTGACGCTCTGGTCGCCGTCGTCGCCGGGCACGCGCTGATGTCCGTATTGCAGATTGAGTTCGTCGCCGACGCCGGGGTCGTCGATGGCCATCGTGGCGGGGAAGACGCGGTCGCCTGCAATCGCGTGCGCGTGGGAAACGGACGGGAAGAGGGAAGGAAAGAGCAGGGCTGCAAGCATGCAGCAGGCAAACGGCAACGCGCCGCGCCTGTCGTGTCGGGTGTTCATCGTTTCGTCGTGAGTGGGAGCGCGCGCAGACCGCTTGCGCGAGGCGCAGCGGCACGCGCGAACACGGCTGCGCCATGACGGCGCGGCCGCGACGCAATGTCGGCTCAGAGAGAAACGGGCGGCGCGCGCGGCTGCGCGGCTTCGAACGGTGCGATCAGCGCGACGCTTTCGAAGCGCGTCGCGACGCGCTGCGCGACGGCAGCGACGGTGAGAGCAAAGGTCGACGGCGATGTTGGCAGCACGGGCACATGCGTGAGCAGGCTGCAATAGCCGCATGCATGCCAGTGCGAGGCCAGCGTATGGGTGTCGCCGGGATCGTCTTCCTGTGTGTCGGCAGGACTCGCCGTGTGCGCCGAGCAGAGTGCGGCGGCGGGATCGTAGGCGCCGCGGCTCGCCGCAATGGCTTGCGAGACCGTGGGCGCGAGCGTCGTCATCAGGATCGCGAGCAATCCGAGGATGCTGCCAATCTTCCGATAGAACAGGCTCGACATGTTGAAACCGTGTGCTGGAAACGTCTGCGCGACGCTGCGCGGAATTATGACACCGGCGCGGCCTGCCTCGCGCGCCGCCGCGCGCATTCGAACAAAAATCGTCGCGATGCTGTCGATTCGCCGTTGCCCCATTCGTCGTCTGTATAGAACCGGGCCGCGGCGCAATTTATGCCCGGCTTCCTTCAACCTCGCACAGGAGCGTTTGATATGAACTATGTGGACGGATTCGTGGTGGCAGTCAAGGCGGAGAATCGCGACATTTACCGTAGGCATGCTACGACTGCGGCAGGTGTCTTCAAGGAGTATGGCGCGCTGAGGGTCGTCGAATGCTGGGGCGACGACGTGCCCGAAGGCAAGCTCACGTCGTTTCCGATGGCCGTGAAGCGCGAGCCGGACGAAGTGGTCGTGTTCTCGTGGGTCGCGTGGCCTTCGCGCGCGGCGCGCGACGAGGGCATGAAAAAGGTCATGGCCGACCCGCGCCTTCAGCCCGACACGCTGCCGATGCCGTTCGACGGCAAGCGGCTGATTTACGGCGGCTTCGAAGTGATTGTCGACGTGTGAAGGCGTCGACGAAACGCTAGAGCGTTTCCGTGAACATGGGCTTCGTGCCGTCGCTGCTCTCGTAGTACTCCGCCGACGCCTGTGCATGCTGCGCGCCTTGGCCCAGCCGGATGATCGTGAAGCCGTGCATGTAGACCTTGTCCGCTTCCTTCAGCAATACGCTCTGCAGCGCGGGCGGATTGACGATGCGCGAATCCGGCGCGTTCTCCGGGCCGTCGACCAGCACGGGCACGGCGCCGTGCCCGATGCAGCGGCCGCGATTCAATCCGAGGTAGGGCTGATAGATGCTCAGATTGTGCTCGTGGCCCCAGAACCATGCGGCGATCGGCTGCTTCGCCGCCTGCGCGAAACGCTGGAAGCTCGGCAGCAGCTTCGGATTGTGCGCAATGAGCTTGTTGCCTGGCTGGAGCGGACCGATCTCCGACAGCGCCGAAAACAGCTGATGGTGCGACAGCAAAATCGTCTTGCCGTCGAATTCGGCAATACGTTCGGTGATCCAGTCTTCCTCGTCCTTTTCGAGGAAGGTCAGCATGTCATTGCCGATGATCGGGATGTAGTCGTGCAGCCCCGTGTCCATTGCGATGAACTGCCAGTCGTCGTTGCGCAGACAGAAGAAGCTCGCGGGCTGACGCCGCGCGTGATCGTTGAGCGTGTCGATCAGGCCGTAGTAGCCGGCGCCGCCCGAGTACATGTCGTGATTCCCGGAGAGCGTGTAGACGGGCACGTCTCTCGTGCTGCGTTCGAGCACCGTGTCGACGATGTTCCTGAAGTTCGCCTCGCATTCCTGCGGCGTGCCCGAGTAATAGATGTCGCCGAGATGAATCACGACATCGGGGTTCTGGAGCGCGGCCTGCTTCAGCAGATCGACGGCGACCTGCGTGCCCGTGCCCCAGTCGGCGATCAGCGCGACTGTCGCGCCCGCTTTCAGCGAAAGCGTGACAGGGCCGATCGTCGGCGCGCGCCGGTATGGAATCGATGCGCGTTTGCCGTCGGGTCCGAAAAACGCCATAAAGCTCTCGATGGTCTTGATCCACGCCGGATCGCAGACGTTGAAGCGCAGATCGTCCTCGATGCTGGCCGCGCCCGCCGTGTCGCCGCGGGCGCGCGCCTGCAGCAGCGCAAAACCCATCTTCGCGCAGGTCCATGCGTCCTGCGCGATGCCGCCAGGCGGGGCGTCGGGCAAGGGCGTCTGTCCTTGTCCCTGCGATCTGATCGAGCCGATTGCAGCGGCGGCGTTGACCAGCGCGTTGTCCGTGCCGGGCCGCGACGCGAGCGAGGCGGAGGGCGTCGTGCTGCGCACGACCTGATCGACGGCTGACTGAAACAGCGAGACGAAGTGATCGCGGAAACTGGAGGGTTCGGCGGCCATATGACGCGCTCCCATGTTTTGACTGGCGCATTCCGGCTTGCGGATTTTTATTCGACTTTCGAAAGCCGGCGGTAATGTTGGTGCGATTGAAGCATTCGGCAAGCTAAAGGATCATTTCAGCTAACACCAAGACGATTGATTCGACGTAATTTGCACGAAGGGCGATGCGTGACCAGATATAGCCGGGCATTTTTCGAACTGCAATGGCAATTCGCCGAACGCGTTGCCGCTATTTCTGGCATGCCGCGCGAGCAGGCGCTGCTGCATTACACGAATTTCTATATCCGCTTTGGCCTGGGCCGCGAATTCGATCCTAACCATGCTGTGTGGCGGATTTATATCGACGGTTTGTCCCAAGCCGGGGACGCGGTGGACTGGACCTGGCTTTTTTTTCTCGCGCGGCCGCCCGTGCCGCCGCCTTCGCTGGTGGCGGCATTCGGCTGCTTTTCATATTCGAATGCGGGCAATGATGCCATTCGCCTGCATTTCGCCAATGCCGAATCCGGCGATTGCTCGCCATTGAGCCGTGAGCGTATCGGCGAAAGACGCGCCGAATTGCGTGCGTTATTCGATCATGTCGATTATGTGCGCCGGACGCGCCCGTCCATACAGCGCGTGGTGGGCACGTCGTGGCTCTACAATCTGCCCGCTTATCGCAGGCTCTTTCCTTCCGGCTATGTGGAAACGGCGCGCGAATCGTCTTCTCACTTTCGGAACATGCCGCTGTGGGGGCAATTTCTCGACCGGCACGGCAACGTGCGGCAGGAAGGGAAGGCGATCCTGCTCGAACATATCGCGCGGCAGACCCGCTTGCAGGACATCGCGCAGTGCTTTCCGCTGCGTGCGCTCGCCGTCGATGCGCCCATCGCGCTGTTCGACGGCTTCTACTGCGCAAGCTGATTCGCTCAAGCTTTCCGTGCCGCTGCCGATAACGTGAATGGCTGTCCCTTCTGCAGAGCCATAACGAAGATGCGTTTGACCAAGACCGAGTCCGTCCTTTCCGCCGTTGCGCTGTTCGCAGTCTTCAGCTTCAGCGGCTGGCTTCACGCCGAAATGAAGCACGCCGCGCGCGAGCGCAACCGGCACGACGTCGGCACGATCGTCGATGCAGCCTGCGCGAACCTGAACGCTGCCGAACTCGAGTCCAGCGACAACGGTCGGCTTCAATGCGGCGCGATTGCGCATGAAGCGCCCGCGGCGCCTGATGCTTTGACGGCGGCCGTGACGGGCGCCGCGACGACGGTTCCCAACCCCTGACCCCTGGCGGGACACTGCGCCGGGTCAGCGTGCATGCGCCTTGCCGTCGACAATACCTCACACGCTGATATACTAAATACATTCAGAGTCCGCGTGACGACGACGGCAGCAGGAGACACGCGCGACACGGGCGCGGCGCAGCACGCCGCTTGAACCAACCTACGGTGTTCATTCGCACCGACCGGATCAGAGGCGATGCATGTCGTCAGAACTTGACAGCCGACCAGCGGCCACGACGCCGTTCACCCTGTCATTGCAACCCATCGGCGCCAGCGCCAGCCTGCGCGACCGCGCGTACGCGATGCTGCGCCAGGCGATCGCCGATGCCGACATCTACGCGTCGCGCGAAGAAATTCGCCTCGACGACCGCGCGCTCAGCGAATCGCTGGGCGTGAGCCGCACGCCCGTTCGCGAGGCGATGACGCTGCTCGAGCAGGAAGGCTTCGTGCGCACGATACCGCGTCGCGGCATCTACATCGTGCGCAAGAGCAAGCGCGAGATCGTCGAGATGGTGCAGATGTGGGCGGCGCTCGAAAGCATGGCGGCGCGTCTCGCCACCTTGCACGCGACGGATGAAGAGATCGCGCGGCTGCGCCACATGTTCGACCAGTTCCGCGATTCGACGCCCGCCGAACATATCGCCGAGTACTCGGATGCGAACATTGCGTTTCATCAGGCGATCGTCGAACTGTCGAAGTCGCAGATCATTCTCGACACCATCAAGAACATCTTCATTCATGTACGCGCGATCCGTCGCATGACGATTTCGCAGAGCGACCGCGCATCGCGTTCGATCGTCGATCACCTGCGCATCATCGAGGCGCTGGAGAAGCGTGATACCGAACTCGCCGAGCGCCTCACGCGTCAGCACTCGCTCGATCTCGCCGCATTCATCGAGGCGAATTGCGACTTTCTCGACTGAGCGCAGCCGTGCGCACCCGTCACGCTTTCCGTTGATCTATCGCGGGCATCCGTTTCCGGATGTCCGCATCTTCCCTCATTGCCAACCGGCATGCTCCTCTGCGCGCACCGCGCCATCGCATCCATAAACGATCGCGAATAGATTCAATAACTTTCTTTAATTATTCGCAATCCAGCGAGGCCCCTTACGATGGGTTCGCCCGGTAAGTGGCTTGCCATAAGGGTTAACGCGTGCGAATGCGCATTTATGTGCATCGCATTGGGGAAAATCCGCAGGCCGCTCGAATAAAAATGTAAAGACTGCAACCTGTTTGAATGGTTAACTACGCAGGTCTGTCGACAGTCCCTAACGCCGGGTGGAACAAAATCAGTAAGGCGGATGCAGCGGTGCCATCACGAATGGCGCGGCCAGCATCAAGACAATATAGAAGCGGAGACGATGCTCATGAATGGAAACACCCGACAGGCGACGGGAAGCAGCTTGCTTTCAAACCGTTGGTGTCAGCTGGTGATCGGCATGCTGTGCATGGCGCTGGTCGCTAATCTTCAATATGCCTGGACGCTCTTTGTCGCGCCGATGAATGCGCGGCATCACTGGGGCGAAGCATCGATTCAGCTTGCGTTCTCGATCTTCATTGTCACGGAGACGTGGCTCGTGCCCGTCGAAGGATGGCTCGTCGACCGCTTCGGTCCGCGTCCTGTGGTGGCGGGCGGCGCGATCTGCGCGGGTCTCGCGTGGATGATGTTCGCGCATGCGACGACCTTGCCCGAGCTGTATATCGGCTCCGTCATCGCGGGCATTGGTGCGGGCGGCGTGTACGGCACGTGCGTCGGCAATGCGCTGAAGTGGTTTCCGGACAAGCGCGGTCTTGCGGCTGGCCTGACGGCTGCGGGCTTCGGCGCAGGCGCGGCCGTCACCGTGATTCCGATTGCGAATATGATTTCGCGCTCGGGTTACGAGCACACGTTCCTGTTCTTCGGCATTCTGCAGGGCGTCGCGATCTTCGTGCTGGCGTTGTTGCTGCACAAGCCGGTGGCGCGCGCGACGACGGGCGTGAAGCGCAAGTTCGCGGTGAGCAAGATCGATTACACGCCGGGGCAGATGATCAAGACGCCGGTGTTCTGGGTGATCTATGTGTCGTTCGTCGCGGTCGCGGCGGGCGGTCTGATGGCGACGGCGCAAATCGGTCCGATCGCGAAGGACTGGGGCCTCGCCAAGCTGCCGATGACGATGTTCGGCATGACGCTGCCGCTGCTCACGATGACGCTGTCGATCGACAACATCTGCAATGGCTTTACGCGTCCGCTGTGCGGCTTCATTTCGGACAAGATCGGCCGCGAGAACACGATGTTCGCGATCTTTATCGGCGAAGGGCTCGCTTTGCTGGGCATGATGCAGTACGGGCAGAATCCGTATGCGTTCATGACGTTCGCGGCGCTGATCTTCCTGTTCTGGGGTGAGATTTTCTCGATCTTTCCGGCGATCTGCGCGGACACGTTCGGCAGCAAGTTTGCGGCTTCGAATGCGGGCACTTTGTACACCGCGAAGGGGACTGCGGCTTTGCTCGTGCCGCTGGCTTCTGTGTTGTCCGCCGCCGGCGGGTGGAATCTGGTGTTTATCGTGTCGGCTGTGATTACGATTGCCGCCGGCGTGTCCGCCAAGTTTGTTCTTGCGCCGATGCGGGCTCGGTGGATTGAGTCTGGGGCGTCGGCAAGCGCCGCGTCTTCTTCTGCTGGTGGTTCTGGGCTGCGTGCCAGTTCTGGTGAATAACTAGTGGTTTTCGCTGGCATCCGCTTTGTGTTATCGGTTTGCTAGCGTTGCCCCTGTGCGGGGCGGCACCTACTTTTCTTTGCAGCGGCAAAGAAAAGTAGGCAAAAGAAAGCCGCTCACACCGCTAATTCTTGTGTTTGCCTGCGGGCCCCCAGCGGGTCCCGCACTCCACACGACAACACGACATTCTGCGCGCGTTGCCAGCGTACTAACTCACGCATCGCCCACTTCACACTCCCGCGTCACGTACTGCGTTACCAGGAAGGCCACGGCCGCCCAGGTGGCAAACGGTGTGTAGGCTGTCGCGACGGAAATGCACCACTCCGGACTGAAAAGCGGGATCGGTGTCGTAGAAGCGCCAACGCGTAAGGTGCGACAAGCTACACACCGTTTGCCACCTGGGCGGCGCAGACGGTTCGCTGCCGCGGGCCGTGCTACGGGTGACTGGAGTGGGTGATGCGCGTGTTAAAGGAGCTGGCAACGCGCGTAGGACAGTGCGTTGCCGTGTGGAGTGCGGGACCCGTCGGGGGCCCGCAGGCAAACACAAGGATTAGCGGTGTGAGCGGCTTTCTTTTGCCTACTTTTCTTTGCCGCTGCAAAGAAAAGTAGGTGCTGCCCCGCACAGGGGCAACGCTAGCAGCACCGATACGAATTCGCGGATGCCAGCGCAGCAAACCGCCGATGCCAGCGCAGCAGAAAAGACCAGAAATGGCGACTGCGTCGCAGACAAAAAAGAGCGTCAAGCACCTGCAAGAGCAGGCACTGCATCATCGGAAAAGTACTGCGAAATAGAGAACACGGAACGAGAAGCCCGCTCCGCATCGCCAGATGCGACAACCCGTGTGGGCAACACATCAGGCGCCTGCGCGCTCTTCCTGGCAAGAATCGCCGCACACAAAAACTCAGCGCTATACGCATTCAGCAAATGCGCCTGATGCGCCTGAAGATAAGCCACGACGCGAGCATGCTCGCCATCGATCGTCGCGAGCGACGTCAGCATCTCCGCGTCCCAGCGGAACCTCAGCCCAAGATCGGCGAATGCGCTGTTGAACGCGCACAGCTGCGTCTCGACGGCGCGGTCGTAGTCGGTCCGGTGTTGATCGTGTGCGTTGCGCATCATCCCCTCCAGTTCAATCGGTTGCGTTACGACAGCTTAGGCGCGACGATCAATTCACGATAGTTAAAGTTTTCTTTTAAAACTATTCATTAATGTTTATGGAAAGACCGCTGCAAACCTAGGGTGCAGGAGAATTGGTGGCGAATAGATATGTGATATACAGTATTGCACATATGCAAAGCGGTATTGCAGACACGCAGAAGGGCCGAACGACCACGCCGTATCCGGCGCGTCCGTCGAGCAGGCCGCCACCGTTTTCGACACCGAGGAGACACGTCGATCATGTCCACCGACACGCAAGAGAATGTCCGCGCGGTCCCATTGAGCCTGAATCTCACGCCGATCAACGCGACGGCTTCGCTGCGCGATCAGGCATATGCGCGGCTCAAGCAGGCGATCGCGAACACCGACATCTATCACTCGCGTGAAGAGGTTCGTCTGGATGAGAAGGAACTGACGGAAGCGCTCGGTGTGAGCCGCACGCCCGTGCGCGAAGCGATGACGCTGCTCGAACAGGAAGGCTTCCTGCGCACGGTGCCGCGGCGCGGCGTCTACATCTTGCGCAAGACGAAGAAAGAGATCGTCGAGATGATCTGCATGTGGGCCGCGCTGGAAAGCGTGGCCGCGCGGCTCGCGACTCTGCGCGCGTCGAACGAGGACATCGCGAAACTGCGCGGCATGTTCGACGACTTCCACTCGGCGACGCCGACCGAGCACATCGAGGAGTACTCCGAGGTGAACATCGCGTTTCATCAGGCGCTCGTCGAGTTGTCCGGCTCGCAGATCATCCTCGACACGATCAAGAACATCTTCATGCACGTGCGCGCGATACGCCGCATGACCATCGCGCAGAGCGACCGCGCATCGCGTTCGATCGAAGACCACATGCGCATCATCGAGGCGCTCGAAGCGCGCGACACCGAGCGCGTCGAAACGCTCGTGCGTCAGCACTCGCTCGACCTCGCGCTGTACGTCGAAGCGCATTGCGATTTTCTGGACTGAGGCCGCTACGACCCCAGGACTATCCCGTATGGGCGCTTGATGCAATGCACGATTCAGACGCCCAAACCCCTCAGACACAAAGCCCTAGCCAACTTTTGCAATGCAACAACATGAATCGACGCCTGCAAAAATCCGTTGACTAATATTGTGTTTGGAATATTGTATATCACGAGACGCACACAACACCCGGCCAAGGAGGAGACGTCATGGCAGATGTACTTGAGATCAGACCGCAAGAATCCGCTGAAGAGAACGCACAACAATTGACGGACGGTTTCCACCTCGTCATCGATGCGCTGAAAGCGAACGATATCGACACGATTTTTGGTCTGGTCGGCATTCCTATCACCGACCTCGCGCGCCTCGCGCAAGCGGAAGGAATGCGCTTTATCGGTTTCCGTCACGAGCAGCACGCAGGTCATGCAGCCGCTATCGCCGGCTACATGACGCAGAAGCCCGGCATCTGCCTCACGGTGTCCGCACCGGGCTTCCTGAACGGCCTTACGGCACTGGCGAACGCCACGACGAACTGCTTCCCGATGATCCTGATCAGCGGATCGAGCGAACGCGAGATCGTCGACCTGCAGCAAGGCGACTACGAAGAAATGGATCAGCTGAACGCAGCGAAGCCGTATGCGAAGGCTGCGTATCGCGTGCTGCACGCAGAGGACATCGGCGTCGGTCTCGCGCGCGCCATTCGCGCTGCCGTGTCGGGCCGTCCTGGCGGCGTGTATCTCGACCTGCCCGCGAAACTGCTGTCGCAGACCATCGATGCAGTGAAGGCAAAGCAGTCGATCATCCGTGTGATCGACGCCGCGCCGCGCCAGCTGCCGGCGCCGGATTCCGTCAAGCGCGCAATCGATCTGCTGAAGGGCGCGAAGCGTCCGCTGGTGCTGCTCGGCAAGGGCGCATCGTATTCGCAGGCGGACAAGGAAATCCGCGCGTTCATCGAAAAGACGGGCATTCCGTATCTGCCCATGTCGATGGCCAAGGGCCTGCTGCCCGACACGCACGAGCAATCGGCCTCGGCTGCGCGTTCGTTCGTACTGGCCGAGTCGGATGTCGTCGTGCTGGTCGGCGCGCGTCTGAACTGGCTGCTGTCGCACGGCAAGGGCAAGACGTGGGGCAAGCCGAAGCAGTTCGTGCAGATCGATATCTCGGCGCAGGAAATGGACAGCAACGTCGCGATCGCGGCGCCGATCGTCGGTGACATCGGTTCGTGCGTGGCATCGCTGCTCGATCAGGTCGGCGACGACTTCCCGCAGCCGCCGAAGGAATGGATCGACGCGGTCAACGAGAAGAAGAATACGAACCTGCAAAAGATGGCCGCGACGCTCGCGAAGAATCCGTCGCCGATGAACTTCCACAGCGCGCTGCGCGTGCTGCGCGACATCGTCAAGGCGAACCCGGACATCAACGTGGTGAACGAAGGCGCGAACACGCTCGACTATGCGCGCGCCATTATCGACATGTACCAGCCGCGCAAGCGCTTCGACTCGGGTACGTGGGGCGTGATGGGCATCGGCATGGGCTTCGCGATCGGCGCAGCCGTGACGAGCGGCAAGCAGGTGCTCGCGATCGAAGGCGATAGCGCGTTCGGCTTCAGCGGCATGGAACTCGAAACGATCTGCCGTTACGAGCTGCCTGTCTGCACGATCATCTTCAACAACAACGGCGTGTATCGCGGCACCGACGTGAACCCAACGGGCGGCAAGGACGTCGCGCCGACCGTGTTCGTCAAGGACGCGCGCTACGACAAGATGATCGAGGCATTCGGCGGCATCGGCTACAACGTGACGACCCCTGAAGAGCTCGAGAAGGCCGTGAACGAAGCCATCGCTTCCGGCAAGCCGACGCTCATCAACGCAGTGATCGACGAAGCGGCGGGCACGGAAAGCGGACGCCTGACCAATCTGAACCCGCAAAGCGCGGCAATGAAAAAGTAACAGCAGCCAAACACGGAGATACAAAAGTGAGCAAACCACTCGAAGGCGTCAAGATCATCGACTTCACGCACGTCCAGGCAGGTCCGGCGTGCACCCAGTTGCTTGCCTGGTTCGGCGCGGATGTGATCAAGGTCGAACGTCCCGGTGCAGGCGACGTGACGCGCAACCAGCTGCGCGACATTCCCGAGGCTGACGCGCTGTACTTCACGATGCTCAACAGCAACAAGCGCTCGCTGACGCTCGACACGAAGACGCAGGACGGCAAGGAAGTGCTCGAACGCCTGATCAAGGAATCGGACGTGCTGGTCGAGAACTTCGCACCGGGCGCGCTCGACCGCATGGGCTTCACGTGGGAGCGCATCAACGAACTGAACCCGAAGATGATCGTCGCCTCCGTCAAGGGCTTCAGCGACGGCCACCACTACGACGACCTGAAGGTCTATGAAAACGTCGCGCAGTGCGCAGGCGGCGCGGCATCGACGACGGGCTTCTGGGACGGCCCGCCGACGGTCAGCGCGGCAGCGCTCGGCGACAGCAACACGGGTATGCATCTCGCGATCGGCATTCTCACGGCGCTGATCGGCCGCGACAAGACAGGCAAGGGCCAGAAGGTGGCCGTGTCGATGCAGGACAGCGTGATCAACCTGTGCCGCGTGAAGCTGCGCGACCAGCAGCGTCTGGACCGCGTCGGCTACCTCGAAGAGTATCCGCAGTATCCGCACGGCGAATTCACCGATGTCGTGCCGCGCGGCGGCAACGCTGGCGGCGGCGGTCAGCCGGGCTGGGTGCTCAAGTGCAAGGGCTGGGAAACGGACCCGAACGCGTACATCTATTTCACGGTTCAGGGCCATGCATGGGAGCCGATCTGCCGTGCAATCGGCAAGCCGGAATGGATCGACGATCCGGCATACAAGACGGCGCAGGCGCGTCAGCCGCACATCTTCGATATCTTCAACACGATCGAACAGTGGCTCGCCGACAAGACGAAGTTCGAAGCTGTGGACATTCTTCGCAAGTTCGACATTCCGTGTTCGCCCGTTCTGTCGATGAAGGAAATCGCCAATGACGAATCGCTGCGCAAGAGCGGCACGATCGTTGAAGTGGACCACAAGGCGCGCGGCAAGTACCTGACGGTCGGCAGCCCGATCAAGTTCTCGGACATGAAGCCGGAAATCACGGGTTCGCCGCTGCTCGGCGAGCACACGGAGGAAGTGCTTGCAGGTCTCGGCTACAGCTTCGAGCAGATCGCGAACATGCGGGAAGCGAAAGTGGTGTAATCGAAGCAGGCGTTTGACGGGACTGCGCTGCGCTGGAGAGCAGCGCGGTCCGATAAACAGCGCCCGCGTGGCGCTGTTTTCAACTGAGCGGCAGCGAAGCCCAATAACACACGAGCCCCTATATGCAAGCAGCCATCGACTATGAACAGCTGGTGAACGCGATCGGCGATGCCGTCGTGATCTCCGACAAGAGCGGCGCGATTACGCTGTGGAATCCCGCAGCGGAGCGCATGTTCGGTTTCACTCAAGAAGAAGCACTCGGCAAATCGCTCGATCTGATCATTCCCGAGCGCCTGCGTGGGCGTCATTGGGAAGGCTACGAAAAGACCATGGCGACGGGACAGACGCGCTACGGTCACGATCTTCTGCGCGTGCCTTCCGTACACAAGGATGGCCGTGCGCTGTCCATCGCTTTTACTGTTGCATTGCTTTATTCGCCTGAGCGCGAATTGACGGGCATCGTCGCGGTGATCCGCGATGAGACCGCGCGCTTCCAGGAAGACCGCAGTCTGCGCAAGCGCATCGCGGAACTTGAGGCGCGTGTCGGCGCCTGATGTAGCGTTGTTCCCGTTTTTTTGCCTGAAGGCGGCCATGCGGCGGGCCGCTTTGCGCTTCGCGCAGTCGTTTATATCTTGTTCATCGCCATCGCGGCGATCGCACGGAGAATATCGATGCGTGTAGAAAACTTTGGACCTTATCAACTCGAACTGTCTGCCATGCAGTTCATTCATAACGGTGGATGGGCGGCTTTTGCTTCCGTTCGGAAACTTGATGATGGGGCTGAGGCGCCTGTTGCTGTGCTGCCTTTTCAGCAGGTTGTCGATCACACTGTGTTTGCTACTGAGGCCGCCGCTATTGCCGCTGCGCGCGGTGCTGTTGTGGCCATGATTCCTGTTTAGGTTTTTTTTGCTCCGCAGTTTTTTTGCTGGCATCCGCGTGTTCGTAATGGTTTGCTAGCGTTGCCCCTGTGCGGGGCGGCACCTACTTTTCTTTGCAGCGGCAAAGAAAAGTAGGCAAAAGAAAGCCGCTTACACCGCCAATCCTTCTTCCTGCCTGCGGGCCCCCAACGGGTCCCGCACTCCACACGGCAGCGCACTGTCTCACGCGCGTTGCCAGCGCCATTTTCAGGCGCATCACCCACTTCAATCGCCCGCGTTACTTACTGCGGTACCAGACAGTCCACGGCCGCCCAGGTGGCAAACGGTGTGTAGGTCGGCGCGCCGTTTGCGCCCCGGCACGGACTCCAACCGATCTCTACGTTTGGCTTCATCTTTGGTTCTGGAGCCTACATGTAAGTTGCTGGATGGCGGCCGTCGATTTTCCATATTGTGGGCTGTGACGTCGGTGCATGAAATGGGCAGGCGCCGGATCCGCGCGATTGCATCGGAGATCGCGTCGCAACGTGTCGTGTGAAGCGTCAGGGCGTTGAGGGCCCGTGGGTGATCGTCACGAGCCTGGCGGTGTGAGCGGCTTTCTTTTGCCTGCTTTTCTTTGCCGCTGCAAAGAAAAGCAGATGCCTCCCCGCACAGGGGCAACGCCCGCGCCGCGTAGGCGCCACGCGGAGGCCAGCGAAAAAGAGCCATGAAAATGCCGCGCAAACGCCAGCACGAGCTAGCAGAAAAACGCCCAGCCGCCAAAGGCGAACACAACGTGAACACCCTGGGGTTTATCCCCGCCCAAAAATCTGGGAAAAAGCTTGCCCAAATAGCGACCTGTAAATACGATATATCACATATCAGACGGGTTCGAAGCGAGCAAAATCCAACAGCATTCAACGATGATGGAGACGTAGCATGGGCAAAGCACTCGACGGTGTGCGCATTCTCGATTTCACGCACGTGCAATCGGGGCCGACCTGCACGCAGCTGCTCGCATGGTTCGGCGCGGACGTGATCAAGGTGGAGCGCGCAGGCGCAGGCGACATCACGCGCGAACAGCTGCGCGATGTGCCGGACGCCGACAGCCTGTACTTCACGATGCTCAACCACAACAAGCGTTCGGTGACCATCGACACGAAGAACCCCGAAGGCAAGCTCGTGCTCGAGGCGCTGATCCAGAAGTGCGACGTGCTGGTGGAGAACTTCGCGCCGGGCGCGCTCGATCGCATGGGCTTCACGTGGGAGCGCATCCAGGAACTCAATCCGAAGATGATCGTGGCGTCCGTGAAGGGCTTCGGTCCCGGTCCGTACGAAGACTGCAAGGTCTACGAGAACGTCGCGCAGTGCGTGGGCGGCGCGGCGTCGACGACGGGCTTCGACGATGGTCCGCCCGTCGTGACGGGTGCGCAGATCGGCGACAGCGGCACGGGTCTGCATCTGGCGCTTGGCATCGTCACGGCGCTCTACCAGCGCACGATGACGGGCCGCGGCCAGAAGGTGCTCGCGGCGATGCAGGACGGCGTGCTGAACCTGTGCCGCGTGAAGCTGCGCGACCAGCAGCGTCTGGAGCGCACGGGCGTGATGAAGGAGTACCCGCAGTATCCGAACGGCACGTTTGGCGAAGCCGTGCCGCGTGCAGGCAATGCATCGGGCGGCGGACAGCCGGGCTGGATTCTCAAGTGCAAGGGCTGGGAGCACGATCCGAACGCGTACATCTACTTCATTACGCAAGCCCCTGTGTGGGTGAAGATCTGCAACGTGATCGGCAAGGAAGAGTGGGCGACGGATCCTGAGTACGCGACGCCGAATGCACGCCTGCCGCGCCTGAAGGAAATCTTCGCGGAAGTCGAGCGCTGGACGATGACGAAGACGAAGTTCGAGGCGATGGAAATCCTCAACAAGTACGACATTCCGTGCGGCCCGATTCTGTCGATGAAGGAAATCGCAGACGACGAATCGCTGCGTAAAACAGGCACGATCGTCGAAGTCGATCACCCGGTGCGCGGCAAGTATCTGACGGTGGGCAATCCGATCAAGCTGTCGGACAGCCCGACGGAAGTGACGCGTTCGCCGCTGCTCGGCGAACACACCGACGAAGTGATGGCCGAACTCGGCTATTCGCCGGCACAGATCGAAGCGCTCAGGACAGTCGGCGCAATCTGAAGATTCAAACTCGTGACGCGGGCGTATTCACCGTGTCGGCCGATAAAAATCATTGTGGAGACAGTTTCGATGACATCGTGGATACGCTTCAGGCAGCCGCAAGGTCATATCGGTTTTGGCGTGCTCGCTGACGGCAGCATCGCCGAATTCGAAGGCGACATGTTCGGCGAAGCCGCAGCGAGCGGCAAGCAATGGAAACTGGACGACGTCGAGTTGTTGAGCCCCTGCCTGCCGACCAAAGTCGTCGCGCTCTGGAACAACTTTCATGCGCTGTCGCAAAAGCTCGGCAAGGCGGCGCCGTCGCATCCGCTGTTTCTGATCAAGCCGCCGATGTCCGTCATCGGTCCGGGCGCGCCCATTCGCCGTCCCAAAGGCTATAGCGGCAAGATTGCCTACGAAGGCGAACTCGGCATCGTCATCGGCAAGCGTTGCACGAATGTTTCGCCCGAAGAAGCCGACGACTACATCTTCGGCTATACCTGCATCAACGACGTCACGGCTGTCGACCTGCTGAACGAAGATCCGAATTTCGCGCAATGGTGCCGCTCGAAAGGCTTCGATACCTTCAGTTGCATCGGCCCCGCGATCGAACGGAATTTCGACTGGCGTAACGCGAATGTCATCACGCGCCTCGACGACGTCGAGCGGCAGAACTATCCGCTCTCCGACATGATCTTCACGCCGGCGGAACAGGTCAGCATGATCTCGCACGACATGACGCTGATGCCCGGCGACGTGATCGCGTGCGGCACGTCGGTCGGCGTTGGTTCGATCAAGGACGGCTCGACGGTCGTCGTGTCGATCGACGGGATCGGCGCATTGCCGAACCAGCTCGCAGCTGCGCGGCAACTCGAACCGGCCGCCTGATGGGAACGCGTTAGAAAGCACGCGCGAAAAGAACACGCACTGAGCATGCAAATGAGAGCCGGACGCGTCATCGCCAATGAGTCGACCATGCATCGACAATGACGACGGCGCGTAGCGTCGCTGGACGCCCGGCTCGATCTCACTGATCACTTCTTGAGAATGGGAGCAGATAGATGAAGATCTGTGTTTATGGAGCAGGCGCGATCGGCGCTTATGTCGGCGCGCAACTGGCGCTTGCGGGTGCGGATGTCAGTTTCGTCGCGCGCGGCCCGCATCTGGCCGCGATGCAGCGCAACGGCGTTCGTCTGTTGATCGACGATACGGAGCGACTCGTCAACGTACGCTGTTCGTCCGACCCGCGTGAGCTGGGTCCGCAGGACTACGTGATCATCGCGTTGAAGGCGCACTCGGTACCCGGCGTCATCGATGCGATGCAGCCGCTGCTTGGGCCGGAAACGGCTATCGTCACGGCCGTCAACGGCATTCCGTACTGGTACTTCTACAAGCATGGCGGCGAGTTCGCGAACTCGACGCTCGAAAGCATCGATCCGGGCGGCACGCAGTGGAAGAGGCTCGGGCCGGAGCGCGCGATCGGCTGCGTCGTGTATCCCGCAGCGGAAATCATCGAGCCGGGCGTCATCAAGCATGTGTACGGCAAGAAGTTTCCGATCGGCGAACCGGACGGCACGCGCACGCCTCGCGTCGAAGCGCTCTCGCAGATAATGACGGAAGCGGGACTCGAAGCGCCCATTCGCGACAACATCCGCGATGAAATCTGGCTGAAATTGTGGGGCAATCTCTGCTTCAACCCGATCAGCGCATTGACGCATGCGACGCTTGATGTCATCACGAGCCACGTCGGCACGCGTGCCGTCGCGAAGACGATGATGCTCGAAGCGAAGTCGGTCGCCGATCGCTTCGGTGTGCATTTCCGCGTGGATGTCGAGCGGCGCATCGACGGCGCGGGCGCAGTGGGCGCGCACAAGACCTCGATGCTGCAGGATCTCGAAGCGGGACGTCCGATGGAAATCGATCCGCTGCTGACCGTCGTGCAGGAGATGGGGCGCCTCGTCGGACACGAAACGCCGACCATCGACACCGTACTGGCGCTGATCAAATTGCGCGAGCAGATTGCGCAACAGAAGGACGATGCACCAGCCGCAAAACCCGAACAGGCCGCGCAAAGCGCAAAGGCCGCATAACGTAGATGCAAAAGCGCGCGGCCGCTGCTTCATCGATGCTTCGAAGCACGGCGCGCGCCATTCAACTCTCCGCGAGACAGGCTTCTTCACCCCGGCCGACGGTGTGGCCGACCCACAGCCCGGCGTCATAAGCCGCTTCCAGCGCGGTGCGCACGTCGGGATGCTCATCCAGATCGTCGATGCCGAGCGTTTCGCTCGCGATCGAGCCGAGCAGTTCGAGACGCTCTTCGTAGATGGGGTTTTTCATGGCACCTCCTTCACAAGGTTGAAATCGCTATGGCAGCCTCTGCTTGCTCGTTGCCGGTATGAACCTGAACGCGGCCCGGAAGCAGGCCTGTCAGCGGCAAGAGCACGAGTGCTGCGATCGAAATCGACCTGGAGAGAGGCGATGCGCGCAAGCGGATCTGCGCGTGCTGATCTCTGGCTTCCGTCTCAGGTTGAATCAGTGTGCGACTTCAATGTTAAGGAAGTACATGCGGCGGTGTGCGTGGTGTAGCGCCGCATATTGAAGTACTCCTCGAATGGCGTGACAACGCCGCGCATTCCGGCAATGGCATCGCGTCGATGCCAAAGTGGAATGTGCGCGGCTATTGTTTAGACGGATGATGGCCGTGGACAAGCCGCGCGGCACACTCAGAACACGTGCATCACGCCCACATACGCGCCCGTCTGCGATTCGCCCGGCAGCGGATTCGTATTCGCGTTGCCCGCTGCGTCGCGCGCGTTTGCCAGCAGAGAAAAATTCGACTGGCCGCTGTTGCGCAGATACGCGACCGTGCCGTATAGAAACGTGCGCTGGCTCAGGTGATAGGTGGACCCGAGCACGAACATCGTCGCGTGGCCGCCGGGGTCGTGCGAGGCGTCGCCGGCGCCTTCGTTCAGATGTACATAGAAGGCCGCTGCAGTGATCGCAAGTTGATGCGTTGCGTCCCACGTCGCGCCTAGCCAGTAGTAGTCGGCGCTATCGGACTGGCCTGCCGGCGTGTCGGGAGCAGAGAGATGCGTGTAGGCGCCCTGGATCTTCACGCTCGACACGCGCACGTTCGCGCCGACGAAGTACTCGCGCGAACTCGTGAAGATGTTCTCCATGCGGCCGTTCACGTCGCGTAGCTCGTCATAGATGCCGCGCACGTCGAACAGATCCGAGTGATACGTGAGCATGATCCCGTCCGAGCGGCCGAACTCGCCAGGCGCACCGCGGTTGAAACCGTCCGCCTGATTGCCGAATGCATACTGGCCCTGCACGTCGAAGCCATGGAACACGGGGCTGTGATACTCGACGTTGTTGCTCGTCTGCTGCCAGTTGCGGCCGCGCACGAGCGAGGCCGACGAGAACGCCTGCTGCACGAACGGATCGAATTCCCATACGCCGTCGCTATCGATGAACAGATTGCGGCCCGCCTGAATCTGGCCGAAGCGCTTGTCGGCCAGTCCGACATAGGCGCGGCGCGAGAACAGACGGCCGCCGCCCGTCGTGCCGTTCATCACCTGAAGGGCGGTTTCCAGATCGAATACCGACGACATCCCGCCGCCAAGATCTTCCGATCCCTTGAAGCCCAGCATGCTGGTGCCCCAGTCGCCGCCTTCCGCGGTCCAACTGGATGTGCTGCCGCCCGAGGGCTGCGCAATGTGGTTCAGATACTGGACGCCGCCATCGACGCGGCCATAGAGCGTCACGCTGTTCTGCGCGAATGCGGCAGGGCAGGCGAGAGGTAGCGCTGTGGCGAGCAGCGCGGCGAGCCGGGCGGGAGCCTTCATGAGCGTCTCTTCGTATCCTCGTTGGGGTGGATAACTCGTTATGGGCCATAGCGCCGGCACTTGAAGCGTTTTGCATCGATGCGCAGTCACGCGTGCGGCGAATGCTTGTCGGATGCTAGTACCGTTTGAAAAATCGTGCTGGCGAGTGTGCGCATGGCGACGTCGGCAGCGCAATCAAAAGGCTGCGTTCACGCTGCGTCCCCCCGACTGCAACATTTTTCCTCCGGTTCTACACTCGCGGATGCAGCTGCGCATTGCGGGTCGATCGCGCGGATGCGCATGTCCCGTCGGCAACCTCCGATTTGAAAGGAACCCAGATGGATCTCAAGATCAAGGACAAGCTCGCACTCGTGACGGGCTCGACGAAAGGCATTGGCCACGCAATCGCCGTGGGACTCGCGCGTGAGGGCGCGCACGTGATCGTCAACGGACGTTCGCAGCAATCGGTCGATCAGGCCGTGACGACGCTGCGCGCGCAAGTACCCGATGCGACTGTGCAGGGCTTCGCGGGCGACGTGTCCGACCCGGCGCAGGTCGCGCGGTTGGTCGAGCAGTTCCCGAGCGTCGACATTCTCGTCAACAACATGGGCATCTTCGATCCCAAACCGTTCGAAGAGATCTCCAATGAAGAATGGCTGCGTTTCTTCAACGTGAACGTGATGTCGGGCGTGCAGCTGTCGCGCGCGTATCTGCCCGGCATGAAGCAGAAGAACTGGGGGCGCGTGGTGTTCATCAGCAGTGAAAGCGGCATCCAGATTCCGACGGAGATGATTCACTACGGCTTGACCAAGACCGCGCAGCTCGCGCTGTCGCGCGGTCTCGCCGAAACCTGCGCGGGCACGGCCGTGACCGTCAACTCGGTGCTGCCGGGGCCGACCAGTTCGGACGGCGTCGAGGAATTCGTCGAGAAGCTGTCGGGCGGAGCGAGCTTCGAAAGCTTCGAAAAGCAGTTCTTCGTGGAGGCGCGGCCCAGTTCGATCCTCAAGCGCTTCACGACGCCCGAAGAGATCGCGAACATGGTCGTGTATGTGTGCTCGGAGCTGTCGTCGGCAACCAACGGCGCAGCGTTGCGCGCAGATGGCGGAGTCGTTCGCGCCGTGTTCTGAACCTTCGCGGGTCCATGCCTGGCAGCAATGATGTGCCGTTGCGGAAATAGCGGCTTTCATCGGCTATTCTGTGCATCATTGCTCCCGCGCGGCGCGCGAAGGCGTGAACCATGACCACTCGAAAAAGGACGGCAACAGCAACGCGCATTCGTGTCGGCATCGGCGGCTGGACGTTCGAACCGTGGCGCGGCGTGTTCTATCCGAAAGGGCTCGCGCAGAAGCGCGAGCTGGAATACGCGAGCCAACAGCTCACGACCATCGAAATCAACGGCACCTTCTACGGCTCGCAAAAGCCGGCGACGTTCGCGAAGTGGCACGACGAAACACCCGACAACTTTGTTTTCGCGCTGAAGGCGCCGCGTTTCGCGACGCATCGTCGGGTGCTGGCCGAAGCACGCGATTCGATCGATCGTTTCGTGGCGAGCGGCGTGCTCGAACTCAAGGACAAGCTCGGTCCGATCAACTGGCAATTCCCGCCGACCAGGCAGTTCGATGCCGACGACTTCGGCAGCTTCCTCGAACTGCTGCCCGCCGAGGCCGATGGCCGGACCTTGCGCCATGCCGTCGAAGTGCGGCACGAGAGCTTCTGCGACGAGGCATTCGTCGCGTTGGCGCGCAAGCACAATGTGGCGATCGTCGTTGCGGGCGACTCGAAATATCCGCAGATCGCCGACCCGACAGCGCCGTTCGTCTACGCGCGCATCATGGGCACGGAAGAGGCGCATCCGCTCGGCTATGCAAAGAAATCACTCGATCAATGGATCGAGCGGGCGCAGACATGGGCATCGGGCGGCACGCCCGACGATCTCGATACCTATGGACGTGCTGCGCCGAAGAAGGCGCGCGACGTTTATCTGTTCGTGATCAGCGGATACAAGGCGCACAACCCTGCTGCCGCGATGGCGCTGATCGAGCGCATCGGCGCGTAACGCCCGATACTCTGCCGCGCAGTTCAGCGCTCAGGCGCTTCGAGCGAGTACGACTCATCGGACAACGGCGCTGACGCGCTCACTGTGTTGCGCACGGGCGGCTCGAACGCGGCCCATTGCGTCCAGTCGGGCGTCGCGCCCGGCGTTTTCAGACGCAGCGCGCGAGAGCCATCGACGAATTCGAGCGATTCGAGTTCGAACAGACTCGTCGACGCGACGCCGCCTGGCGTCACGCTGCCCATCTGATGGGTGAAGTTCAGATTCCCCTCGCGCAGCAGATCCAGATAGCTGTCGCATTGCGCGGTGGGCGGCTTGACCTTCCACCGGTTCAGCAGTGTTGCGGCGATTTCGGCGTCGAACATCGTGATTTCTCCTCGCCTGAGCGCCGCGGGCCTTGTGGGACGCGGCGGGCTGGTGTCCGCTTCGGGGCGGACTATCCGTCAATAGTTAGCGCTTTCGCAGACGCGAAAGGCATGTCCACCCACCACTATAGTCAAAATCATGGTGCGCTGCACAAAGCCGGATGGAGTTCGAGGTCTAATCGTTGTTTTGGAGTCAATGCCGCGCGCCGACGCGTGATTAAGCGCTACACGTCAGTGAAAAGATGCGCGCTATTGCGTGTGAACAGGCGCGAGTTGCATGGCATTTTCGGGCGATCGCCGTGCGGCCACCACGTCGTGTGGCGCACGGCAGTTCGTCTGCAGATAACGTGAGGTGACGACGCGTGTCATTGAGCCGCGGCAGAATGCGCGGAGCCTGTCTGAGACGAACCCGACGTACCCGCGCCATAGGCCGATTGCGCGGCGCGTTTGGCGGCGAGCCGCTGCATCGCGTCCTGCACTTTCGACGGATAGGTGGGATCTTCGCCGCCACCGGCGCGATAGCCGACGGAAGCGAGATCGGTGAGTTCCTGGCGTACCTGCGCGCGCGTCAGGCGCGTGCTGGGTTCCTGCGCGTGCACGAGCGCGGGTGCGGCGGCGAACAAGGCCGCGGTCAGCGTGGCGACGGCGGCGGCAACGGTGGACTTCAAGACGTTCTCCCAATGAGATTCCGATGATTGCCGGCGGTGTTGCATGAGCCGGCAAGAGGAAGTCTACGGATCGCACGAATGGGGAAAAACCGTCGAGTCTGGAAGGCAGCCTTGCTGGTCGTAGAAAGATACAGGCAAGGAGCTGGGACGCCGCGTGCGAAAAAAAGCCCGCCGCGCGACATGCGGCGGGCTTCCAGAGCAAGTCCCGGAAGTTGCAGCGCTGCTGCCTAGAAGCGGTGACGCATGCCGATCGTCGCGACCACCTGATTCGCCGTCGACGATGCGCCGCCCGACGTATTGACGAACGCAACGTAGCCGTGTCCGATCGCGTGCTGGTACATCGCTTCGGCATAGACGTCCGTGCGCTTCGAGAACGCGTAGACGGCCTGTGCGTTGACCTGATTGAACTTCGGATCGGAGCCGAACGCAGCCGAGCCGCTGGTGTGGCCGTTCGTGTACGTATCCGTGATGCCGAACGAGATCGCGGGCGTGAACGCGTACTTGGCGTTCAGTTCGTAGTTGTCGAAGTGCATCGAGCCGTTCCTCATGCCGAATGCAGCCGATTGCTGATAGTGGCTGTTCGTATACACGAAACCGACGACAGCGGGACCGAACGCGTAGTTGATGCCCGCGCCGAACACGCGCTCGACGCCTGCGCCGACCTGGAAGCCGCCGATGCCGTTCGCCGCCGATTCAGCCGTATCGACAGCGCCGCCCGTGTTGGTCGTGCTGTTCGAGCCGTTGATCTGCAGGTAGCCGGCAGCGATGTTCAACGGACCCCACTGGTAGCTCGCGCCCGCGCTGTAGGCACGGTTGATCGCGAAATCGGTGCTGTTCGAGAACGCGTACAACGCGCCGAACTTGAAGCCCGCGTAGTTGGTGCTCGTGTACTTGACGGCGTTGCTCATCCGCACCGAGTGGTTGAGGTTGTCGTTGTCGAACGGGTGAGCGAAGCCCGTGTCGCCGAACGTGCCTGCCGTGCCCGACAGCGGCGCGACGAAGTCGACGAGCGAATCGTACTGGCGGCCCAGCGTGATCTGGCCGTAGTTGGCGCTGGCGAGACCGACGTACGCCTGACGGCCGAACAGACGGCTGTGCTGGCCGAGGTTGCCGTTTTGCACGTTGAAGCCGTTTTCGAGCACGAAGATCGCCTTGTAGCCGCCGCCCAGGTCTTCAGCGCCGCGCAGGCCGAAGCGGCTGCCGTTGATGGTGCCGCTCGTCGCTTGCCACAGCGCACCGCTCGTGCCGCTCTTCTGGACGTTGTTGGTGTACATGAGGCCTGCGTCGATGATGCCGTACAGCGTGACCGAGCTTTGCGCGTGTGCGGTCGATGCAGCAAGCGCGCCGAGCACCGCAATGGCGGCGGGGATTCTTTTCATGGTTAAGCTCCAGCTAGTCCAGACAGTGAGTGAAAAAACAGCCTGGCGAGTATAGGAAAACGCGGGGTCCGATTTAACGCGGTGTTGCTGCAGCAGACTCTTGCGTGCTGCGGCATGAATGCGTCATCAAATCGAAACAATCGCCGGAAAGTTCGCCTTGACGCGGCGCGCGACGAACCCGCAACGCATGAACTGCGCGGAAGAGATTACCTGGAGGGGGATTTCTGTTTGATGGCAGCGTGCACCGTTTGGGCGAATAACAACAGTCATGGACTGTTTGTGTAAAAAGCCCTGCAAAACAGGCGCTACCCTGCGCTGCACACGATGGCTGTCAGAACGAAAGGGAGAACCTGCTTGACGGTCGCTTCGCTGCCCGCCTGCTGCACGCGCACGCGCACCGATTCCGAAGGACCGGACACGACTACGCCGTAAATCGAATCGGCTTCTTCCTTGCCGCTGCCTTTGCGGAAGATCGCGTCGTCGCGCTGATAACCAAGCACCGCATATACATGAAAACCGAATGCAGTGAGATCGCGGCCGCGCTTGGGACGGAACGCATTCACCGAATTGGCCTCGACGCGCATCGGATTGGGGTCGATGTACTGGTCGTCGAGCAGCGGCTGAATGAAAGTGTGCGCGTCGCTCTTGCACACGAGCTGTCCGTCGAGTTCGAGCGCGCGCGCGGACCCGCAACAGAGTCCCACTCCCACGGCGCCCAGCACGGCAATCGAATGGATGAAGTCCTTTGTCATGGCACTGGCGCGAGACTGCGAGACCGTGAAGTGGCAAACGCCGCAACCCGATGTTAGCCCGAACTTGTCATACGCGTCAGCGAACGTCTGTGCGCTAGCGCGCGATGCCTGCCGTACGGGGACGGCGCGCAAACGCACTGGTGAGCCAATAATGTGCGCATGCCGGGTCTGACATGCGATACGTATGTGTCGTTCAATTGATGTCCAGGCTAACGGGGCGTTTATCGTTAAAGCAGATATAAGTATGGGATTTGCTTCGTTGACGGTCCGATACGCGGGCCGTAGATTGTTTCTATCGTTGCAACCTATAAAGAACATTCAGCGTGACAACCACCGTTTCGTCCCATCATCGCGCGGCGCCGCGCGTGCAATCGTCCGGCGTGCGCCGGGCGCTCGACATCGTTCCGTTCGATGCACCCGTCGGTGCTGAAGTGCTCGGCCTCGATCTGAACGAGCCGCTTTCCGCCGACGACTTCGCGCTTATTCACCGTGCGCATCTCGATCATCACGTGCTGGTGTTTCGCGATCAGCGCATCACGCCGGAACAGCACATCGCGTTTAGCCGCCGCTTCGGCCCGCTGCAGATTCACGTGCTGCGCCAGTTCCAGTTGCCCGGTCATCCTGAAGTGCTGATCGTGTCCAACATTCGCGAGAACGGTCAGCCTGTCGGTCTCGGCGACGCCGGTCACTTCTGGCATTCGGATCTGTCATACAAGGAAAAGCCCAGTCTCGGCTCGCTGCTGCACGCGCAGGAGTTGCCCTCGGAAGGCGGCGACACATTGTTCGCGAACATGCATCTGGCGTGGGACACGTTGCCCGAGCACCTGCGCAAAGCCGTCGAAGGACGCACGGCGGAGCACATGTACCTCGCGAAATACGCGGAACTGCAAAAGCGCAGTCCGTGGCGGCCGAATCTCTCGGCTGAGCAGATCGCCGAAGTGAAGGCGGTGGTGCATCCCATCGTGCGCACGCATCCGGAGACGGGGCGCAAGGCGCTCTTCGTCAGCGAGCATTTCACGACCCATATCGTCGGTCTGCCCGAGGACGAAAGCCGCGATCTGCTCGAAGCACTCTTTGCGCACAGCGTGCGCGAAGAGCATATCTATCGTCATCAGTGGGCCGGGCACGATCTCGTGTTCTGGGACAACCGCTCGCTGATGCACCTCGCCGCGGGCACGCCCGATCATCTGCGCCGCAAGCTGTATCGCACGACGATCGAAGGCGACGTGCCGTTCTGAGCCGCACGCATTCTTCATTTTCCGTTTTCGACTCGCGGGGTTTCCATGCTGTCTTCCATTCGCCCGGCCGCGGCGCGGCCGTCGTTCGCCCGTCGTTTTGTTTCGTCGCTGCTTGCGCTGTCGCTCGGCGCGGCAGGACTCGGCGCGTCGCTCGACGCCCACGCTGAAGGGCATATTCGCGTCGCCGAACAGTTCGGCATCGTGTACCTGCTGCTCAACGTTGCACGCGATCAGCAGTTCATCGAGAAAGAAGGGCGCAAGGAAGGGCTCGATATCAAGGTGGACTGGGTGAAGCTGTCGGGCGGTTCCGCCGTGAACGACGCGCTGCTGTCGGGCTCGGTCGATATCGCGGGCGCGGGTGTCGGTCCGCTGCTGACGATCTGGGACCGCACGCATGGCAAGCAGAACGTGAAGGGTGTCGCATCGCTCGGCAATCTGCCGTACTACCTCGTGTCGAACAATCCGAACGTGAAGACGATCGCCGACTTCACCGACAAGGACCGCATCGCGTTGCCGGCCGTGTCGGTGTCGGTGCAGTCGCGCGTATTGCAGTTCGCGTCCGCGAAACGCTGGGGCGACAAGGAGTACAACCGTCTCGACAAGATCACGCAGGCCGTGCCGCATCCCGATGCTGCTGCCGCCATCATTGCGGGCGGCACGGAAATCACGGGGCATTTCGGCAATCCGCCGTTCCAGGAACAGGAGCTGGCCGCGAATCCGAAAGCGCACATCGTGCTGAATTCATACGATGTGCTCGGCGGCCCGAGCTCCGCCACCGTGCTCTATGCTACGGAGAAGTTCCGCAACGACAACCCGAAGACGTATCGCGCGTTCGTGAATGGCCTTGCCGACGCAGCGCAATTCATCACCGCAAATCCGGAGGCCGCCGCCGACATCTACATTCGCGTGAACCAGGCGAAGACGGACCGCAATCTGCTGCTGTCGGTGATCCGCAATCCGCAAGTGCAGTTCAAGGTCGCACCGCAGAACACATTCGCGCTGGCGCAGTTCATGTATCGCGTCGGCGCGATCCGCAACGAGCCGAAGTCGTGGAAGGACTATTTCTTCGACGATCCGGCGACTGCGTCGGGCAGTTGATGCAGGCGTGCCGCAACACAGGAAAACCCGCTATTTGAGCGGGTTTTCTGCTTTCAGGCGACCACGCTCCACATTGCCAATGCCGACGCCAAACAAGACATACATGCGGTCATAGCGCGATTTGCGGCGCTTATGCATCACACAGCATTGAATATGCACATTCATTGGTTGGTCTTTGCAGACGCGCGTCTTATGTTGTCGTTTTGCTTATCCGGTGTCTCATCGTGAAAGTCATTTCGCACGCAGTTCAAATCACAGGAGCGCGCTGATGGTCGCGAATCCTTCCGTGCTATTCCCGGAACATGCCGCGACGAATGCCGTGCGCGACGCAGCGCACTCCAGCCGCCTGCTTGCCGTCGATCGCGTGAGCCTCGAATACCGCACACGCGAGCGCGTGGTGCGCGCGACGCATGAGGTCAGCTTCGACGTGTACGGCGGCGACCGCTTTGTATTGCTCGGACCTTCGGGCTGCGGCAAGTCGACGTTGCTGAAGGCCGTCGGCGGATTCATCAAACCTGTCTCGGGCACGATCACGCTCGACGGCGAGACGGTGCGCGAGCCGGGCCCGGACCGCATCGTCGTGTTTCAGGAGTTTGACCAGTTGCCGCCGTGGAAAACGGTGCTGGAGAACATCGCGTTTCCTTTGCGCGCCGCGAAGAAGCTGAGCCGCGCGGAGGCGAAGGAGCGCGCGCTGCTTTACCTCGACAAGGTCGGCCTCGCACAGTTCGCCGATGCATATCCGCACACGCTGTCGGGCGGCATGAAGCAGCGCGTCGCGATTGCGCGTGCGCTCGCGATGCAGCCGCGCGTGCTGCTGATGGACGAGCCGTTCGCCGCGCTCGACGCGCTCACGCGGCGCAAGATGCAGGAAGAGCTGCTGCGGCTGTGGGAAGAAGTGCGCTTCACGCTGCTGTTCGTCACGCATTCGATCGAAGAAGCGTTGATCGTCGGCAATCGTATTCTGCTGCTGTCGCCGCATCCGGGCCGTGTGCGCGCCGAACTCAACAGTCATCAATACACACAGGACAGTTTTGGCCGCAGCGACTTCCAGCATCGCGTCGCGCAGATTCATCGCCTGCTGTTCGAAGAAGCGGAGTCGAGCCGATGAGCACGCCTTCCACCTTGCTGCCGCCCGTGCGCGCCGAATACGAACGGCCGCTCGAACCTGTCGGCGATCTCGCCGTCGAAGCGCCGTTGCCGCTCGCGCGGCGTCTCGCGAACCAGTCGTGGCTCAGCAAGACGATCATTGCGATCGTGCTGATCGCCGCGTGGGAAATCGCGGCACGCGCGATCGACAACGATCTGCTGCTGCCGACCTTCGGCGCCACGTTCTCCGCATTCGTGCAGGGCATCGCATCGGGCGAACTGCTGCAGAAGACGGCCGTGTCGATGTCCGTGCTGTTGCGCGGCTATCTTCTCGGCGTCGCGCTCGCTTTTCTGCTGACGTCGCTGGCCGTATCGACGCGCATCGGCCGCGATCTGCTGTCGATGCTGACCGCGATGTTCAATCCGTTGCCGTCGATTGCGCTGCTGCCGCTCGCGCTGCTGTGGTTCGGTCTCGGCACGGGCAGTCTGCTGTTCGTGCTCGTGCATGCCGTGCTGTGGCCGCTCGCGCTCAACACGTATGCGGGTTTTCGCGCCGTGCCCGCAACCTTGCGGATGGCGGGACGCAACTATGGCCTCACAGGCCTGCGCCATGTCGTGCTGATTCTCGTGCCCGCCGCGCTGCCGTCGATTCTCGCGGGGCTGCGCGTCGGCTGGGCCTTCGCATGGCGCACGCTGATCGCAGCCGAACTCGTGTTCGGCGCGAGCAGCGGCAACGGCGGACTCGGCTGGTACATCTTCCAGAACCGCAACGAACTCTATACCGACCGCGTGTTCGCGGGACTGGCTGCCGTCATTGCGATCGGCCTGCTCGTCGAGCATCTGGTGTTCGACACGCTGGAGCGCGTGACGGTGCGCCGCTGGGGCCTGCAGCACTGACGCTGCGATGCGTGAGCGTTACGCTGCTTTCGACCAGTTCTGCAGCAACGGCCCCTGTGCGCCGCGCACGGGGTCGCTGTTGGGAAACGGCAGCGCTTCCATCGCGGCGCGTTCCGTCTCCGTCAACGCTTCGCGCCGGATATCCCACTGCTGGCCAGGCGGATAGGCGCCGACCACTTCGAGCGGTCCGCTCGACGATTCGAGGCAGTGCCCTGTGCCCGCCGGCAACAGCAGCACGTCGCCGGCTTCCAGATGCACGACGCGCCCGCCCGGGCCGCCCACGATCACATCCGCCGCGCCCGCGGCGATGCCAAGCACCTCATGTGCCGACGAATGAAAGTGGTGATAGTCGAAAATCCCATTGCGCCATTTCGGCGGCCAGCCGTTGCGGCTGAACATTGCTTCGAATGTTTCGGCAAGGCTGTCGCTGTCGCCCATGCTGTTTGCATCCAGCACGTCGCGATACAGGATGACGGGGAGATGCGCGTTGTTCGGCACCCAGTCTCGCGGGCCGAGCCGGAAAACATCGGCGTGCACCGCGCCCCTCGTATGTGCTTGCATGTTGGCTCCTCGAACTGTGCACTGCGCAAGCGAAGCGAAAGAGGGCATCGCGTGAGCGGCGCGGACCCTGGCTGGGCAGCAAGTGCCGTTCCGCAGCAATCGGGGCAAGACCCAGGCAAGACCCAGGAAAAACGAAACGAAGAATTCTTCAGGCAAACGTTTTCGGCTCGGTCGAGGTATTTTTTTTGCGGGCCAGATACATTAAGTTTGCTATGGCTTACGTCGATATAACAGGTCGAGGGTGAAAACAATCATGAGACGGCGCGGGGGCTGATTTATGGGGAATGCCGATCTGTCGGCAGACGGTACGGGAGCGCGGTCGATCGACGAGGCGGCGCGGGCGGTGGAAGCCGCCGGCGCGCCTTGGGCGTGGTATCGCGCGGGCCAGCACCTCGAACTCGTGCGCGAAGGCGCGGCGCCGTTCGACTGGCCGCGCTCGATCGTGCCCGCGAGCCTGCACGATGCCTGCGTCGAGTACGGCTGGTTCGCGTGGCCGACTGGCCGCAGCGATCTCGCGCTCGGCTGGCTGCTCGCGCCGGCTTCGTGCGCGCCGGCCCCCGCATTTGCCGCACTTGCCCGCGTGATCGGCGAACAGATGCAGGCCGATGCGCTCATGCGTGCGCAGAATGTACAACGCGTGCTGTACGACATCGCGTATCTCGCCAGTTCGATCAGCGAGCGGGGCGAGTTCCTGCAGGCGATTCACGAGCGGCTCGGGACGCTGATCGACGCGGAGAACTTCTATCTCGCGCTCTTCGACCGCGAAACGGGCGCGGTCACGTATCCGCATTACATCGACCTGATCGACACCGAGGCCGTCGACACGAACCACATGGACATGGTCAACCCGGAGCGGCTGTCGCTGACGGGTTACGTGCTGACGACGGGCCAGCCGCTGCTGATCGACGAGAAGGGCATCATCGAAGCGGCCGCGACGGGCCGTTTTTACTGCGTCGGGCACAGGCCGAAGTTCTGGATGGGCGCGCCGCTGAAGAACGCATCGGACGAAGTGTTCGGCATGGTGACGATGCAGGTCTACGATGCGTCGCGCATCTATAGCGCCGAGGACCGCGCGCTCTTTCTCGTCGTCGCGCGGCACGTGGCGATGGCGCTCGACCGCATTCTGCATCGCGTCGGTCTCGAGGCGGAAGTCGCACGGCGCACGGCCGAACTCTCGCATCTCAACGACACGCTGCGCGCGGAGATTGCCGAGCGCGAGCGCGCGCAGCATCTGCAGGCGGCGCTGTTCGAAATCGCGGAACTGTCGAGCCAGTCGGTCGAGATCGGCAAGTTCTTTCGCAGCCTGCATGAAATCGTCGGCGGGCTGCTGTATGCGAAGAACTTCTATGTCGCGCTGTTCGATCCCTTGACGGAGGAAGTGTCGTTCCCGTATTACATCGACGAAACGCAGCAGGAAGTGCCTGCACGGCGCCGCGGCGAGCGGGGCCTCACCGAGCATGTGATCCGTCGGCGCGTGCCCTGTCTGCTCGATACGAACGATGCCGTGCGCCTCGTCGAAGCGGGCGAGATCAAGCTGGACACCGAGAACATCCGTTTGCGCTCGTGGCTCGGCGTGCCGCTCTTCGACGGCAGTGTCGTGCGCGGCGTGCTCGTCGTGCAGAGCTATTCGTCGAGCGTGCGCTACGACCGGCGCGATCAGGAGTTACTGACGTTCGTGTCGCGCCACATCGATACGGCGTTGTCGCGGCGGCGCGTCGCGGAAGCGCAGCAAGCGGCGAATCTCGAACTCGAAGCGCGTGTGCTGGCGCGCACGCAGGAACTCGATGCCGCCAACGCGCGGCTGTTGCACGAGAACTATCACGATGCGCTGACGGGCTTGCCGAACCGCTCGCATCTGTACGAGCGGCTCGAAGCGGCATGGCTCGGCTACAGCAGGCGCGGCGAGCCGCTTTCCGTGCTGTTTATCGACCTCGATCGCTTCAAGGTCGTCAACGACAGTCTGGGCCATCTGTTCGGCGATGCGTTGCTGGTCGAAGTGGCGGGGCGTCTGCGCGAGTGTCTGCGGCGCGACGATCTGCTCGCGCGGCTGGGCGGCGATGAGTTCGCCGTCGTCGTGCCGGGCGCGAGCCTGCAAACGGTGCTCTCGCTGGCGGAGCGCATTCTCGCGGCGTTCGATACGCCGTTCAGCATCGGCGAGCAGACGGTGTTCACGTCATGCAGCGTCGGCGTGGTGAGTGCCGACAGCGCGCATCATCGCGAGCCCGCCGACTTGTTGCGCGATGCCGATGCCGCGATGTATCGCGTGAAGAACCGCGGGCGCGACAGCTTTGCGGTATTCAACCAGCAGATGCGCCGCGAGCTGTCGGACCAGATCGAAACAGAAGGCGCGCTGCGCAATGCGCTCAAGCGCGACGACGAACTGGTGCCGTATTTCCAGCCTATCGTCGACATCGCGAGTGGCGAGCTGGTCGCGCTGGAGGCGTTGATCCGCTGGCAGCAGCCGAATGGCGAAGTGTGGGCGCCGGGGCGCTTTCTGCCTGCCGTGGAGGGCTTGAAGCTGATTGGCAGGCTCGACATGTACATGCTGACGCGTGTGGCCGAGATTCTGGCGCAGCCGGAGCATATCGACTGGCCGCCCGTGCAGGTGAATCTGTCGAGCTATAGCATCACGCGTCCGGAGTTCGCGAACGAACTGCTCGAACTGTTGAAGCGATATGGGGTGCATCCGTCGCGTATCTCGCTCGAACTGACGGAGGGCGCGCTCGTCGCCGAGCCGGATCTTGCTCGCAATACGATGCAGAGTCTTGCCGATAGCGGCATGTGCGTCGTGCTCGACGATTTCGGTACCGGGTTTTCGTCGTTGAGTTATGTGCATCAGTACCGGTTTAGCGGGCTGAAGATCGACAAGTCGTTCGTGTTCGAGTTGACGCAGAGTGCGCGCAGTCGTGCGATTGTGCGAGCCATCGTGCGGATGGCTGAATCGCTTGAATTGACTGTCGTCGCCGAAGGGATTGAGGATCAGGCTACGCTCGAGCTTTTGCGCGCTATCGGTGCCGCGCATGGGCAGGGGTATCATCTCGCGCGGCCTATGTCGTTGGAGGCTCTGTTGTCGTCGGCTTTGGCTCCTCGGCTCAGGGCGTTAGAGCAATAGGTTTTTTTTGTCTGCGACGCTGGTCGGCATTTCTGGTTTTTGCTTTTTGGTTTTTGGTTTTTGCTGCGCTGGCATCCGCGATTTCGTAGCGGTGCTTCGTGCGTTGCCCCTGTGCGGGGCGGCACTTACTTTCTTTGCCGCCGCAAAGAAAGTAAGCAAAGAAAGCGGGCTCACACCGCTAATCCTTGTGTTTGCCTGCGGGCCCCCCACGGGTCCCGCACTCCAGACGGCAACGCACTTTTCCACGCGCGTTGCCAACGCCTTGAACAGGCGCATCACCCACTCCAGTCACCCGTAGCGCAGCCAGCGGCAGCGAATCGTCTGCGCCGCCCAGGTGGCAAACGGTGTGTAGGCTGTCGCACCGCATGCGTTGGCGCTTCTACGACACCGATCCGCTTGTCAGTCCGGAGTGGTGCATTTCCGTCACGGCTGCCTACACACAGTTTGCCACCTGGGCGGCGGTGGGCTTCTGGTAACGCGGTCTGTGACGTGGGAGTGTGAAGTAGGGGATGCGAATCCAGGAGCGCTGGCAACGCGCATTGAGTAGCTCGATGCCGCGTGGAGTGCGGGACCCGTAGGGGGCCCGCAGGCAAACACAAGAATTAGCGGTGTGAGCGGCTTTCTTTTGCCTACTTTTCTTTGCCGCTGCAAAGAAAAGTAGGTGCCGCCCCGCACAGGGGCAACGCATGAAGTACAGATACGAAATCGCGGATGCCACCAAAAAGCAAAAGACAAAAACCAAATAAATGGCGACTAGCGTCGCAGACAAAAAACTACCGTTTAACAAACCGCAAAGTAGCATCAACAATCATAGCCCGATGCCGAGCACGCAACCTTGCGTGCGAAGGATCGCGCCCAAACGCGGTCCCAAACGTATGCCGGTTCGCAATCCGGTGAAAACACAGCGAACTGATCAGCAGATGCAGATCAATCGCATCGATATCCTCGCGGAAATCCCCCGCCGCGACACCCCGCGCAAGCAGATCCTCGATCGTGTGGATCACCGTCGCGTTGCGGGTCTTGAAGGTCTTCACCTGCTCGATGTATTTGGCGCCGTGAATGTTTTCGATCGTCACGAGCCGCACGAAATCGCGATGTTTGTCGTGGTAGTCGAAAGTAAACTCCACCAGACTGCGCAGCCCATCAACCGGGCTCATGTCGCTGACCTTCAGATCCTGTTCGAGCGCACGGATGTCGCCATACACTTTTTCGAGCACGGCCTCGTACAACCCCTCCTTGCTGCCGAAGTAGTAGTACAGCATGCGCTTCGTGGTATTGGTGCGCTCGGCGATCGCGTCGACACGCGCGCCCGTCAGTCCCATCGACGAAAACTCCTGCGTAGCCACTTCGAGGATGTTGCGCTTCGTCTCTTCGGGATCGTATTTGCGCCGCGGTTCGGAGGTCTCGTTCGGGGTCTCGACATGCTCGGGCACGGTTGCTCGGCTTCCCTTTTTCATTGTGTATTCCGGCGGCGATGACGTTTCATTCTAGCATGCCGAAATCCCCGGCCGGCGCGGCCTGGCGGCGTGTCCAGCGGCGCTGCGCGGCCCTCGCGAGTACGCCGTGCGATGGCTTCAGCGCGTGCGGCGCGGACGGTCCGCGAGCGCGTCGCGCGTCTGCATCGCCGTGTACGTCAACTGTGCGGCCGCCAGTCCCAGCGCGCCGAACGTGTGCGTGAGGCCGAACGACGCGAACGCTTCGGGCACGGCGCGCTCGCCCGCGATCGCGGCCGCCAGCAGTTCGCCCGACACCGTGGTCGGCGCCATCCCGTGGCCGCCGAAGCCTACCGCGTACCAGACGCCGTCGGCGCTTTGGCCGATCTGCGGCATCTTGTGCCGCGCGTAGCTCATCAGGCCGCCCCACGCATGCTCGATGCGCACGTCGTGCAATTGCGGGTACACCTTCAGCAGATCCCGGCGCAAAAGCCGCGCGATCGATTCGGGCTCGCGCTCGCGAATCGATATGCGCCCGCCCCACAGGATGCGCGTGTCGGGCAGCGGCCGGTAGTAGTCGAACGCGAAGCGCGTGTCGTAGACGGCGGAAGGGCAGCCGATCGCCCCGGCAAGCCGCGCGCCGAGCGGCTCGGTGGCCATCACGTAGGTCGCGATGGGCAGCACGGCGCGTTCGACGCGCGGATACACGTTGCGCGCGTAGCCACCGCCCGCCATCACGACATGCCGCGCTTCGACCGTCCCGTGCGCCGTGCCGACCATGAAGCCTTCGCCCTGGCGGCGCAGCGACGTCACGGGCGACTGCTCGACGATCCGCACGCCGGCCGCTTCGGCGGCGCGCGCGACACCGAGCACGTACTTCAAAGGATGAAAGTGAAACGCATTGCGCTCGAACAGTCCGCCGTGATAACGCGTGGTCTTCAGGCGCGCGCCCAGTTCGGCGGCGCTGAGCGGTTCCCAGTCGACGCCGAATCCGTCTTTCATCAGTCGACGCTGGCTGTCTAGCCGCGCCGGATCGTCGAACCAGTTCGCGAGGATCACGCCTGCGTCCGTCGCGTCGCAGTCGATCGCGTAGCGCTGGATCCGCGTGCGCATCAGGTCGACGGCGTCGATGGTCAGCGCGTACAGTTCGCGCGCCCGCGCCGGCCCGAGAATCCGCAGCAGGTCCGCGCAGTCGAGACTGTAGCCGCCAAACACGAAGCCGCCGTTGCGCCCCGACGCGCCGTAGCCGACCTGGTTCGCTTCCATCACCACGATCTCGCGCACGCCGCGTTCTGCCAGTCCGAGCGCCGTCGACAGGCCCGCCAGCCCGCCGCCGACGATGCAGACGTGCGCGCCCAGTTTTCCCGTCAATGCAGGGCGGCTCGGCCGTTCGACGGTTGCTTCGTAGTAACTTTGCATAAGGTTCGGCACAAAGGCGCGTAGTGGCTCGGATGCGCGGCTATGTTACTCAGGTTCGCCCGCTCGCCGTATTCGGTATTCCAGGGTGTTCTCCTGGGGTTCGCCTGGCGTTCCCGGGTGCCCAGGCGTTTTCGCGTACGGCAAGGGCGCACAGCCGCAGGTTGCATCGGCATCGAAGTCGCGGTCTCCTTTACGCGGTGGCGCCGGACGGCGGCACGCCGGGCGGCAAAAAATGCGGTCCTGTCGCTTCTGCGTGACAACTGTGTTGCGTGCCGTACTCACCCGCTCAAGTCCTGTCGATTCCGACCCTCGCAAGCGTGCGTTCCGCGCTAGACTGACATGAGTCGAGGTTAATCTGGTTAGGCACCTGCAAGGAAACGCCGCCATGAATCGGCCACTACGGTTTCCGCTACGCGCAATCGGCACCACGCCCGCCTGGAAGTGGTTCAAGTGGCTCTTTTTCGCCGCGTTTCTCGTCGCCGTCGCGCTGGGCGTGCGGCTCGTCCAGATCGAAATGGACACGTCGCGATTGCAGGCGCGCTACCTCTCCGAACTGACGCGCGACGTCGGCTTTACCGTTTCGGAAGGCCCGAGCGACAACATCCGCTTTCCCACTGACGGCCCGTACGACATCCGCCTCGGCTACGCGCTGCTGCCCGCATTCGAACGCCGTTTGAAAGAGCGCGGTTTTTCCGTGGCGTCGCAGGCGCGCGATTCGGCACGCATGGCGTCGCTCGCGGACGACGGTCTTTTCATTCCCTACGAAGAAAAGGATCAGGCGGGCCTGGTGCTGTACGACTCGACGGGCACGCGCCTGTTCGGCGCGCAGTATCCCGTGCGCGCGTATGACGATTTCGAGTCGGTGCCGCCGCTTGTCGTGTCGGCGCTGCTGTTTATCGAAGACCGTCATCTGCTCGACGCCGACGAGCCGAACCGCAACCCCGCAATCGACTGGGGGCGCTTCAGCCGGGCGCTGATGGATCAGGGTCTGCGGGTGTTCAACCACAATCAGGCGCAGCCTGGCGGCAGCACGCTCGCGACGCAGATCGAGAAATTCCGCCATTCTCCCGGCGGCCGTACCGCGACGCCGAAGGAAAAGCTGCGGCAGATCGCATCGGCGTCCGTGCGTGCGTATCTCGACGGTCCGCGCACGATGCCCGCGCGCGAGCAGATCGTCGTGCGCTATCTGAATTCGGTGCCGCTCGCGGCGCAGCCGGGCATCGGCGAAGTGAACGGCATCGGCGACGGGCTTGCCGCCTGGTACGGCCGCGATTTCGCCGAAGCGAACCGCGTGCTGAAAGCGCCGCCGACGCCCGGGAATCTTCCCGAACAGGGTCTCGCGTTCCGTCAGGTTCTGTCGCTGATGATCGCGCAACGCGGGCCGTCGCATTTCCTGCTGCGCAAGAACAATGAACTCAATGCTCTGACGGAAAGCTATCTGCGGCTGCTGGCGGCAAATGGCGTGATTACGCCGCAACTGCGCGACGCCGCGCTCGCGCAGCAACTCGTGCTGACGCGCTCGAAGCTCGCGCCGCCCGAAGGCTCGTTCGTCGAACGCAAGGCGGTGACGTCATTGCGCACGCATTTGATGGCGTCGCTCGGCGTGTCGAATCTGTATGACCTCGACCGGCTCGATGTGCGCGTCACGTCGACGATGAACAACAAGGTGCAGCAGGACATCAGCGACCGTCTCGCCGCCGCGACGACGAAGGAAGGCGCGCAGGCAGCGGGCCTCTATGGCTTCAACATGCTGCAGCCGAAAGACGATCCGTCGAAGATCGCCCTCAGCTTCACGCTGTTCGAAAAGCGCGACGGCGCAAATCTGTTGCGTGTGCAGACCGACAGCGTCAACCGGCCTTTCGATATCAATTCGGGTGCGCGTTTGAACCTCGGTTCAACGGCGAAGCTGCGCACGATCATCACGTATCTGCAGATCATGTCGGAACTGCATACGCGCTATGGTGAAATGAGCGTCGATGAACTGCGCGCTGTGAAGCCCGAGCGCGAAGACGCGTTGACGCGTTGGGCCGTCGACTACTTCATGCACACGAAAGACCGCTCGCTGCCTGCGATGCTCGATGCGTCGGTGGAGCGCAAGTATTCGGCGAATGCGGGGGAAACGTTCTTCACGGGCGGGGGCGCGCAGAACTTCACGAACTTCGAAGCCGACGAGAACTCGCGCATTCTCACCGTGCATCAGGCTTTTCAGCACTCGGTGAATCTCGTGTTCGTGCGGATGATGCGCGACATCGTTCACTATGAAACGATCAGGACGTCGGGTCCGTCGTCGCAATGGCTCGACGATCCCGACACGCGCAAGATGTACCTGACGCGCTTTGCCGATCAGGAAAGCCGTGTGTACATGAATCGCTTTTACACCAGGTATCACGGCAAGACGCAGGACGAGATGCTCGCTATCCTGCTGCGCGGCGTGCGCAAGTCGCCGCCGAAAGTGGCGACCGTATTGCGCAGCGTGCGGCCCGACGGATCGCAGGCGTGGTTCAACGAGCAGATGCGTGCCGCGTTGAAGAACACGCCGAAAGCGAACCCGCCCGATGATGCGCTCGCGCAGCTCTACACGAAATACGGCATCGACAAGTTCAACCTGAACGACCGGGCCTATATTTCGAGCGTGCATCCCCTGGAACTGTGGCTGGTCGACTATCTGCGCGAGCATCCCGACGCGAGCGCGAACGACGTGATGGAGGCGAGCCGCGACGTGCGCGCCGATGCGTACAAGTGGCTCTTCAAGACGCGCTATCACGCGACGCAGGACCGTCGCATTCGCCGCATGGTCGAGCAAAATGCATACGACGCGATCGGCAAGTCATGGCAGGCGCTCGGCTATCCGTTCGCGCATTTGACGCCTTCGTATGCGGCTGCGATCGGCGCATCGGGCGATCGTCCTGCGGCGCTGGCGCAGCTGATCGGGGTGATCGCGAACAAGGGGAATCAGGCGCCGACGCAAAGCCTGTCCGAACTCGAATTTGCGAAGGGCACGCCGTATGAAACGCGCTTCGTGCCCGCGACGCCGCAGCCGAGCGAGGCCATTTCGCCTGAGATTGCGCGAGTCGCGCAAACGTTGTTGCGGGATGTCGTGGCTGGTGGGACGGCCCGGCGCCTCGCAGGCGGGATGACGTTTCCCAATGGGCAGACTTTCGAAGTGTACGGGAAGACGGGGACCGGGGATCAGCGTTTGAATATCTACGCCAAGGGGCGCCGACTGATTGAATCGCGGAAGGTTAATCGCACGGCGACGTTTGTGTTTGTGATCGGCGATCGGTTTTTTGGCGCCTTGACGGCGGTGGTGCATGAGCCTTATGCGAAGCGGTATGACTTTACCAGTGCTCTTGCAGTGCAGTTGCTGAAGTCGATGGCTGCTGAGTTGCAGCCGTTGCTGAGTTCTTCTTCTCGCGATGATGGTTTGAGTGATACTACTGTGGCGAGGTGAGCTGCTCTGCGCTGCGCTGCGCTGCGCTGCGCTGGCATCCGCGGTTTCGTAGCGGTGCTTCATGCGTTGCCCCTGTGCGGGGCGGCACCTACTTTTCTTTGCAGCGGCAAAGAAAAGTAGGCAAAAGAAAGCCGCTCACACCGCCAATCCTTCTTCCTGCCTGCGGGCCCCCAACGGGTCCCGCAGGCAACAACAAGCACTGGCGGGGTTAGCCCGCTTTCTTTGCTTACTTTGCGGCGGCAAAGAAAGTAAGTGCCGCCCCGCACAGGGGCAACGCATGCAGCACCGATACGAAATCGCGGATGCCAGCGCGAAAATCATCTCGCCGCGCGAAGGCCACCCGCGGATGCCCGCGAAAAAAAAGCGCCGCAGGCATAAACCCAAAACCCACTAATCAAACATATTCCGAAACGCAACAGCAACAATAACAGGCACACACATCACGAGCGGAATCGCAAAGTAAGGCACCTCCAGATCGACGTACCAGCTATAAACCAGCCAGCCGATACCGGCACACAACGTGCCGATCCCGATAAGTGCGGTCAGCACGTTCAACAACGTGGGAGACGGTTTCCAGCGCGTCTTTTCTTCTTTTGGCGAAGGCGGTTTCATTACAGCTCCGGAGGCGGATCGTCACGAGTTTCGATTCGTTCGATTCTACTCCGGCAGCCTGCACCTGACGCAACGTAACCCGTCTGCCCGTGCCGCGAATGAAAGCGCGGTGCAAGGGCAGTACGAGCAACCTTATTCGAATGCCTTATCGTTGGGGTTCTTATACAGCGTGCGCAGATTCTCACTCATCGGAAAATCGAAATTCATGTTCTTCGGCGGCACCGGCTTCATGAACCACCGGTCATACATCGCGTCGATTTCCCCGCTCTTCATCACCTGCGCAAGCGTGTCGTCGACGATCTTCAGGAACGCGGGATCGCCCTTACGCAACATGAACCCATACGCCTCCGACGACTGCGGCGTGCCCGTGATCACCCAGTCCGCAGGCTTCGCGGTAAGCGTGCGCGTGCCCGCCAGCAGCACGTCGTCCATCATGTAGGCAACGGCGCGTCCCGTCTCCAGCGTCATGCGTCCTTCGCCGTAATCCTTCGCGCTGATGATCTGCATGTTCATCTTCTTCTCTTCGTTCATCTTGCGCAAAATGCGCTCGGACGTCGTGCCCTGATTCGTCACGACCGTCTTGCCGGCGAGATCGGGAAAGTCCTTGATGCCCGAGTCCTTGCGCGTAAGCAGCCGCGTCGTGGCGACGAAGAACGTGTCGCCGAATGCAACCTGGTTTTGCCGCGACGTGAGATTCGTCGTCACGCCGCATTCGAGATCGACAGTTCCGTTCTGCACCAGCGAAATGCGGTTCTGCGACGTCACGGGAATGAAGCGCACCTGCAGGTTCGGCTTGTGTGTCTTGACCTTCACCGCATCGATGATGCGGTTGCAAAGATCCTGCGAAAACCCGATCACCTGATTGTTCGAATCGACATACGAGAACGGCACCGAGGTCTCGCGATGGCCAATCGCGATCAGATTGGCGGCCTCGATCCTGGCGAGCGTCGGCTGCGATTCCTGCGCGGCAGCGCCCGTCGTCGTCATGAGGCAGGGCGCCGCGACGCACAAGGCAAGCGCAAGCGAAGTCAGTCGGTTCATTGCAAGTCCCCTGGTTGAATCCGTTAAGTCGTCAAACCGGTCGTCTGACACGGTTCGTAGCGTGTGTACATATGTTGCCATGAAAAAAATAATCGCAACATATGTTTAACCCTAAAGGGTTATGTGCCGATGCGCGTTTGCGGCGAAGGCGCGTCACGTGCGTGGGGTGCGCAAGTGGCATGATGCATGCGTCAGTGCTTGCCTTCGCCGTTTCGTCCGTCAACAGAACCAGGGAGAAAGCCGATGCACGCCGTTCGCACATGGATAGCGGGAGTCGCCGTCGTCGCGGCGCTTGCCGCGCTAGCCCCGATTCCAGCCGCCGCGCAGACCGGTCCCAGCGCGATGCCGCCGCCGACACCCGCCGGAGACGGCACGTTCCTCCTGACGATCTTCCTGAAGCACGACCAGTCCAAGCCGCTGCCGAAGATCAACCAGCAACTGGCCGATCAGGGCTTCTACAAGGCGTTCCCACCGCCCGGCATCGAAGTGGTGTCGTGGTACGTGATGATGGGCGTCGGGCAGGTCGTGACGCTGCGCGTTCCCGCCGGCCGGCTGCGCGAAGTGAATCGCGCGATCGAAGAGACCGCGTGGGGCAGCTACCGAACCGAGTTCTATCCCACTTACGATTACAAGACGATCGCCGAGCAGGCGCGGGCGAAGAACGTCAAGTGATGTTGTGCAGCCGCAGCATCAGTACCACGGCTTGTCGTTGAGCGATGAACCCGTGATCTTCACGATGAAGTCGAGAAACGCGCGCACCTTCGCGGACGGATGACGCCGCGAAGGATAGAGCGCGTATAGCGGAAAGCGCTCGTCGGGCCAGTCGGGAAAGAGGTCGACGAGGCGGCCGCTGTCGAATAGCGGCTGCGTGCCGAGCGCCATGATCTGCGCGATGCCGTGACCGGCGAGACATGCGCCGTGCATCGTCGACACGTCGTTGACCATCAGGCGGCCACGCGCGTCGATGATGACTTTCTTGCGCGGGCGGTGGAATTCCCACACGAAGGGCCGTCCCGTTTCGGGGTCGCGATACTGGATGCAACTGTGCGGTTCGCGCTCCAGGTCCGTTGGTTTCAACGGCCGTCCATGTTTCTTCAGATAGCCTGGCGATGCGGCCGTCACGATGCGCGTGTCGAGTAGCTTGCGTGCGACGAGTGTCGATGGACGCGGCTCGCCGAAACGCACGGCGAGATCGAAACCGTCGGCGATCATATCGCCGGGTTGATCGCGCGTGATCAGGTCGAGATTCAGTTCCGGATAGCGCCCGACGAATTCGCCCACGCGTGGACTCAGCACGATCTTCGAGAAGAACGGATCGACGTTGACGCGCAGCCGCCCGCGCACGGCTGTCGCACCGCCTGCCGCCGAGGCAGCCGCTTCTTCGAGGCCGTCCATCAGCGGGACGATCTGCTCGTAGAGACGCCGCCCTTCGTCGGTGAGCTTGACGATGCGCGTCGTGCGGTCGAACAGGCGGATGCCGAGCCTCGCCTCCAGCCGCGCGACCGAGCGGCTCACGCCCGATTGCGACATGTCGAGCCGCTCGCCCGCGCCCGCGAAGCTGCCGCTTTCGACGATTGCTGTCAGTACGCCCATGCCGTTGAGAATGCGTTCGTCGAAGGACATCGTGTGCTCCTGCGTTGATCCGAATGCCATTGTGTCATGAATCAAATGACATCCATGTCATGGCATCAAGTGTCTGTGAAGATCAGAATGGCTTCCGTCGCAAGCATTATTCAATTGAACGGGAGTTGCAGCATGTATGCAGTCACGGGTATCACGGGTCAAGTTGGCGGCGTGGTCGCCAATGCGTTGCTCGCGCAGGACAGGGCAGTGCGCGCTGTGGTTCGCAGCGCGGAAAAGGGCGGGCCGTGGGCCGCGCGTGGATGTGAGGTGGCGCTTGCCGGGATGCATGATGTCGACGCGTTGCATCATGCATTTGAAGGCGCTGATGGCGTGTTCGTGCTGTTGCCGCCGGTGTTCGACCCTTCGCCGGATTTCGGGGAGTCGCGCCGCAATATTGCAGCGTTGCGTACGGCGTTGAGCACGGCGAAGCCGTCGCGTGTGGTCGTGCTGTCGACCATTGGTGCACAGGTTACGCGGCCTAATCTGCTGAATCAGCTGGGCATCATGGAGCAGGAGCTGCGCACGTTGCCGATGCCTGTGGCGTTTCTGCGCGCCGCGTGGTTTTTCGAAAACAGTGTGTGGGATCTCGAGCCAGCGCGTGCGAGCGGTGTGATTCCGAGTTTTTTGCAGCCACTCGATAAGCCTGTGCCTATGGTCGGCACCGAGGATATTGGTCGCGTTGCTGCAGGTCTGCTTCAGGATTCGTGGGCGGGTGTGCGCATTGTTGAGCTTGAAGGGCCGCGGCGCGTGACGCCGAATGAGATTGCTGCTGCGTTTGCCGATGCACTCGGGCGTGATGTGCGTATGCAGGTTGTGCCGCGAGGCGAGTGGGAATCGCTGTTTCGTTCCCAAGGGATGAAGAATCCGCTGCCGCGCATGCAGATGATCGATGGATTCAATGAAGGGTGGATCGAGTTTGAGGTCGCTTCTGCGGCGCTGAAGGGCCGCGTTACCCTCGATAGGGTGATTCGTCGGATTGCCGGATGTTTGGATTGATTATTCGCTGGCATCCGCTTGATGTCGTTGGTTTGCGAGCGTTGCCCCTGTGCGGGGCGGCACTTACTTTCTTTGCCGCCGCAAAGAAAGTAAGCAAAGAAAGCGGGCTCACCCCGCCAGCACTAGTCGTTGCCTGCGGGCCCCCTACGGGTCCCGCACTCCACACGGCATCGCACTGTCTCACGCACGTTGCCAGCGTACTAACTCACGCCTCACCCACTTCACCTTCCCGCGTCACGTTTCGCTTTACCAGAAAGTCCACAGCCGCCCAGGTGGCAAACGGTGTGTAGGCCGTCGCAATCGAAGTGCACCACTCCGGACTGAAAAGCGGGATAGGTGTCGTAGAAGCGCCAACGCGTAAGGTGCGACTGCCTACACACCGTTTGCCACCTGGGCGGCGCAGACGGATCGCTGCCGCGGGCTGCGCTAAGGGTGACTGGAGTGGGTGATGCGCCTGTTAAAGGCGCTGGCAACATGCGTGGGAAAATGTGTTGCCGTCTGGAGTGCGGGACCCGTTGGGGGCCCGCAGGCAAACACAAGGATTGGCGGGGTGAGCGGCTTTCTTTTGCCTACTTTTCTTTGCCGCTGCAAAGAAAAGTAGGTGCCGCCCCGCACAGGGGCAACGCATGAAGCACAGATACGAAAACGCGGATGCCAGCGCAGCAGACATCGAAAAAAACCAAACCTCAAGCAGCAACACCAGATGCGTGCAGCAGCACGGGAATCGACTTCGACGTAGGCGTATTGCAAACATCGGCGGTGCTATTCAACGGCACGAGCGGATTGGTTTCAGGGTAATAGGCCCCAAGACACCCGCGCGGAATGTCATACTCGACAAGCAAGAACCGCTCAGCACGCCGCTCGATGCCATCGTCCCAGATGGTTTCCATATCAACCCAATCCCCAGCCTTGAAACCAAGCATCGCCATATCGGCGGCATTGGCAAACACAACACGCCGCTGGTTATACACCCCCGATAGCGATCATCGAGCGCATAAATCGTAGTGTTGTACTGGTCATGCGACCGCGTCGTCATCAACGTCATCGCACGCTCGCCGTGCAACCTCTTCGCGCGCTGAATCGGCGTGTCACGCTGAATCTGATGCACGACGAAGTTCGCCTTTCCCGTGTCCGTCTTCCAGTCGCGTTCGCGCGATGCAACCCGCAGATGAAAACCACCCGGCTGCGCAATGCGCGCGTTGTAGTCGTAGAAACCGTCGATCGACCATTCGATCGCATCGCGGATCTTCGCGTAGTCGTTCGCGTACCCGAGCCAGTCCACCTTCGCGCTGCCGAGCGTCGCATGCGCGATCTGCGCGACGATGCGCGTCTCCGATACGAGATTCTCCGACGCCGGCTTGTTCATGCCATACGACACGTGCACCATGCTCATCGAGTCTTCGACCGTCACGCCCTGCGCCACGCCATTCTGCAAATCGATTTCGGTGCGGCCGAGCGTCGGCAGAATCAGCGCTTCGCGGCCATGCACGAGATGGCTGCGGTTCAGCTTGGTCGTGATGTGCACGGTCAGGTCGCACGCACGCAGCGCGTCCCACGTGCGCGGCGTGTCGGGCGTCGCGATCGAGAAGTTGCCGCCGAGCCCGATGAACACCTTCACATGGCCCTCGAGCATCGCTTCGATCGTTTCGACCACATCGAAGCCGTGGCCGCGCGGCGGCTCGAAATCGAACACCTTGCCAAGGCGGTCGAGAAACGCGTCAGCCGGTTTTTCCTCGATGCCCACCGTACGGTTGCCCTGCACGTTCGAATGGCCGCGCACCGGGCACAAGCCCGCGCCCAGGCGGCCGATATTGCCGCGCATCAGCATCAGGTTCGACAGCATGTGCACCGTCGCCACCGAGTTCTTGTGCTGCGTGATGCCCATGCCCCACGTTGAAATCACGCGCTTGCCGTTCACGTAGATGCGCGCGAGGTTCTCGATGTCTTCGCGCGGCACGCCCGCTTCGTCAACCAGCGCTGCCCAGCTTTCGGCGCGCAGATCGGCGGCGAACGCATCGAAGTTCGCGGTGTGCTCCTCGAGAAACGCGACATCGAGCACGCGCCCGGCGTTCTGTTCGACGGCGAGATCGTCGAGTTCGAGCACGCGCTTCGCGACGCCCTTAATGAGCGCGAAGTCCCCGCCGATCTTCGGCTGGATGAACGTGGATGCGATTTTCACGCCCGACATCGTCAACATGTCCGTCACGTGCTGCGGGCTCGCGAAACGCTCCAGACCGCGCTCGCGCAGTGGGTTGATCGACACGATGGTTGCGCCGCGCTTCGCGCATTCGCGCAGTTCGCCGAGCATGCGCGGATGGTTCGTCGCCGGGTTCTGGCCGAAGATCAGCAACGTGTCGGCGTGTTCGAAATCGTCGAGCGTCACCGTGCCCTTACCGATGCCAACCGTCGTCGGCAGGCCGCGGCTCGTCGCCTCGTGGCACATGTTCGAGCAGTCGGGAAAGTTGTTCGTGCCGTACATGCGCACGAACAGCTGATACAGGAACGCGGCTTCGTTGCTCGCGCGGCCCGACGTGTAGAACGCGGCGCGGTGCGGGCTGTCGAGCCCCTTCAGATGCTTCGCGATCAACTGATACGCGGCGTCCCACGAAATGGACTTGTACTTGTCCGTCAGCGGATCGAACACCATCGGGTCGGTCAGGCGGCCATGCTGTTCGAGCGTGTAATCGTCCTGCTTCATCAACTCGTCGACGGTGTGCCCGGCAAAGAACGCGGGTGTCACGCGCTTGCTCGTCGCTTCCGCCGCAACGGCCTTCACGCCGTTTTCGCAGAACTCGAACGTCGATGCATGCTGGCGATCAGGCCACGCGCAACCGGGACAATCGAAGCCGTCCGCCTGGTTCTGCTTGAACAGCGTCTTGTACTTGCCGCCGGCGACCTTCTCCTTCATCAGGTTGATCGCGACGTACTTCAATGCGCCCCATCCGGCGGCAGGCCCGGTGTACGGTTCGATGCGGCCCGGCTTGGTGGTCTTGTCCATGTTTTGCGTGCGGTATGACGTTACGTTGACGCTAGGGTAGTGGGGAATACGCGTAGCCGGTGTGTACACAATGTGTGATAGAAAAAGAGTACAGTTTCGACTGTTATCCCCCTAAATGTGCTTTGGCGGTGAACTGTGCTCAAAAATTGGGCGCCGTGCCCGTCCGTTGTGCTCGAGGCAGAGGCATCGATTGAAGCTCTACGAAGAACTGGCGAAGGAAATCGAAGGGCAGATCCGGCGCGGCGTGTTTCGTCCCGGCGAGCGCGTGCCGTCCGTGCGCCAGACCAGCCAGCACCGGCAAATCTCGATCACGACGGTGCTGCGCGCGTATCTGATACTGGAGAGCAAGGGCGTGATCCAGAGCCGCCCGCAGTCGGGCTATTTCGTGCGGCTCGGTGCGAACGACGCGCCGTCGACGGTGCAGGAACTGGATGTGTCGAAGCCGATTGCCGTATCGGCGCAGGTCGACGTGAGCCGGCTCGTGCTGTCCACGCTGCGCTCGATCGGCAGCGATGAAGCCGTGCCCCTCGGCTCTCCGTATCCCGATCCCAGCCTGTATCCGTTCCAGAAGATCAACCGCTACGCGCACGCAATCGGGCGGCGCAAGACGCAATGGGGCGTCACCGACGAACTGCCGCCCGGCAACCCGGATCTGATCCGGCAGATCGCGCGGCGCTATCTGGAGAACGGCATCGCCGTCGATCCGAACGAGATCGTCGTGACGGTCGGCGCGACGGAGGCGATCAACCTGTGTTTGCAGGCCGTCGCGAAACCGGGCGACACGGTGGCCGTCGAATCGCCCACGTTCTACGCGATGCTGCATGCGATCGAGCGCATGGGCATGCGCGCGATCGAAGTGGCGACGCATCCGCGCGAAGGCATCGATCTCGGCGCACTCGCGCAGATACTCGACAAGCGCAAGATCGCCGCGTGCATGGTGATGCCTAACTTCCAGAATCCGCTCGGCTTCCAGATGCCCGACGACAAGAAGCGCGAACTCGTCAAGCTGCTCGCGCGGCACGACGTGCCCGTGATCGAAAACGACGTCTATCACGAACTGTACTTCGGCGACGTGCATCCCGGCGCGCTGAAAAACTACGACAAAAAAGGGCTCGTGTTGCATTGCGCGTCGTTTTCGAAGACGCTGACGTCTGCGTACCGGATCGGCTGGGCGATGCCGGGTCGCTACCGCGAACAGGTCGAGAAACTCAAGTTTCTCAACACGCTGACCACGCCGTCGATTCCGCAGCTTGCGATTGCCGAGTATCTGAAGCAGGACGGCTACGAGCATCATCTGCGCAAGCTGCGCAAGGGCCTCGCGCAGCGCGCGAAACTGATGACGGCGATGGTCACGCGCTTCTTTCCCGAAGGCACGCGCGTGTCGCATCCGATGGGCGGATACGTGCTGTGGGTCGAGCTGCCGCCGAGCGTCGACTCGATGCAGTTGTACAAGCTCGCGCTGGAACACGGCATCACGGTTGGCCCCGGCTATATGTTCTCGACCACCGACGGGTACAGCCATTGCATACGCTTGAACTACAGCTACGCGTGGTCGCCGGAAATCGAAAATGCGCTGGTGACGGTCGGCAAGCTTGCCGCGGCGAGCGCGCGTCAATGAGCAGAGGAGACTTCACGTGAACCCGAATGATTCCGCACACGACAAGCATTGCGACGACGATGACGACGACCACGAACTCGATCCCGCCGTCGAGCAGCTGTTGATGCTGCTGTGGGAGGCGGCCAATGCATCGCCTGACAAGGCGTGGTCGCTCGCGAAGATCAGCAAGCGTTCCGACCTGCCCATGAGCACGCTGCGACGCTATTTCACGCAGTTGCAGTCGGCGGGCGTGATCGCCGTGCAGATGGACGAGGAGGGGCACGGCACGGCGACGCTCACGGACGAAGGGCGCGAACTGTGCGAGGCGCTGTTCGGCGAGCCGTAATACGTCTTCAGGTTCGAGCCGGGTTCAGGGCGTCGCTTCTTCGGAGATGGGCAGGAACGACAGGCGCGCCGCGAGCAGCATCACGCAGGTGAGAATCGCGATGCCCGTCAGGATGCCCGCGAGACGCATCATCGCGGGGTGCGGATCGGCGGACCACGCGTGGTCCTGCACGAAAACCATGATGAAGGCGACCGTGAACTGCACGCCGATATAGCTCGCGCCCTGTTTGCCCGTCTGCACGTGACAACCTGCCCACACGCCGGCCGCCAGCGCCAGCAGACACGGCAGGACCTGGCCTTGCATCAGCGGCAATAGCGCGATGCCTATCGCGCCTGCGATCAGGCAGCCGACCACGCGCTGCACCATCTTGTCCGCGACGGGCTTTTGCGAGCGCACGACGATCGACGTCGGCGGCAGGATCAGCACCGCGATCGTCGTCACGAGCGCCTGCGCGAAGCCGGGCAGCTTGAGCGCATACGTGAGCGCCGCGAGGATCGCCACCGCGGCGCCCGCCTGCACGGCGAGCACCATGCGCGCGTGGCGCAGCGTCTCGAAGGTGGGGCGCGGGGCGTTCGCGGAGGCGACCGCTGCCGCCGCGACTTTCGATGCAGGGTGGCGCCGCTCGTACCAGCGCATGCCGACATGGAACACGCCCGACACGCCGACGCACGCGAACGTGCCGACGCACACCTCGGCCACCCGCAGCATCGCGAACGAAGCGGTCGGCCTGAATGTCAGCAGTTCGTGCGCCTGATACGTGACCATCACCCACGTGATGCCGCCGAGCACCCATGCATACGACGCCGAAGAGCCGTTCGCGCGATACACGCAGACGGCACTGATCGCGCCCAGCACGGGCACGAAGAGCCAGGGACGATCGCCGATCATCGGCCCGACGAGCGCGCCGAGCAGTCCGCCGACGATCGTGCCGAGCACGCGATGCAGCCCGCGCTGGGCGGAGGCCGAGAAGCGCGTCTGCATCACGGCGAAGCCGCTGATCGCGGCCCACCACGTATTCGGCAGATGCAGCAGATGCGCGAGCGCCACCGACAGCACGACGGAGATCACCGCTTCGACGCCGTACAGTGCGCGCTCGGGTGTCGGCTTCCAGGCAGCGAGTTCGCGGCCTAGCGCGACGAGCGCGTCGCGGCCGATCTGCTTGAACATGTGGGCGCGCATGCAGGCTCCCGTGGGAAGGAAATGCGGCGCTAGCGCGTCGCGATCGCGGCTGCGGCGCCTGCCATCATCGTCGCGCTGGTGCGGTTCGCGATCTTCACCGCGCGGCGGCTGGTCAGCAGCGTGCGCGCTTTGGTGGCGAGCAGCGCCCAGACGAAATCGACGGTCATCAGCACGGCGAGCATCGTCAGCGTGAGTTCGAGCCACGCGAGCGTGCCGACGCGCGATACATCGACGAGCGTCGGCAGCAGCGCGAGATAGAACACCATGATCTTGGGATTGCCGAGCGTCACCATCAGCCCCGCGACGAACATGCGCCACGGCGACTGGCCACGCGGCAGCGCGCTTTCGTGGACGTCGGCGGGCGCGAACCACATCTTCCACGCGAGGAACAGCAGATAGCCGACGCCCGCGAATTTCAGCGCGATGAATACCAGCGCGAAGGTCTGCGCGACGACGGCGAGACCGGCGACCGCGCAGGTCAGCCACAGCGCTTCGCCGATCCACATCGCGGCGAGGAACGGCAGCACGTCGCGCAAACCGTTGGTGAGCACACGTGCGACGAGCGCCGCGATGCTGGGGCCGGGCGAGCCCGCTGCGACGATCAGCGCGAGCGCGAAGACGAGAAGACCGGAAAGTGCCATGAACGACTCCTTTGCGAGTGGGTCTCAGGCTGGATTATATCGGCGTGCCGCGCGCGTTCGGACGGAGGGTTGAATTGCGCGTGCAGGCGGTGTCAATATGTCCGCGTGAATGTCCGTCTTTCATGATGCAACCGATGCCAATGCCCGAAGTCCACTATCGAAACGCGGTGCCCGAAGACGTTCCGTCGATTCGCGTCGTCGAATACGAGGCGGCGCAGCGCTTCGTGAGCGTCGGGCTGACGGGCATCGCGGCAGCGCGTCCGATGGATGCGCCGTTCGTGCTGAAAAAGGTGAGGGCGGAAGAAGTGATCGTCGCACAATGCGACGGTGCGTGCGTCGGCTTCGTGATGTTCGCGATGCTGCGCGCGCGCATCTATGTCGAAGCGCTCGACGTCGTGCCGCAGCATGCGGGCCGGCGAATCGGCGCGGCTTTGCTCGATCGGGTCGATGCAAGGGCGCGCGCAACAGGCGCGGCGCATGTCGAACTGTCGACGTTCCGCCATGTGCCGTGGAACGCGCCGTATTACCAGCGGCTCGGCTTTCATATCCTCGAAGACGACGAGCTCGATGCCGCGTTGCTGCGTATCCGCAAGCTGCGGATCGCGCGCGGCGTCGACGAAACGATGCGCGTGTTCATGCGGCGCGCGGTGAAGCCCGGCGAATAAAAACCCAGGCCATCAATGAAAAAACGCGGCGGGAATCGCTCCCGCCGCGTTCGCATCGCCATGTGCCGCTAACGAATCGGCGCGATCCTAGTTGACTGCTTCCAGCGCGGGATAGTCGATGTAACCCGTTGCGCCTTCCGCGTAGAAGGTAGCGGGAACGGGCGTGTTCAACGGCGCATCGAGTTCGAAGCGGCGCACGAGGTCCGGGTTCGCGATGTACAGCTTGCCCCATGCGACAGCGTCGGCTTCACCCGAGTCCAGCAGCTTTTGAGCGCTTTCCTTCGTGAAGCTTTCATTGGCGATATAGACGCCGCCGAATGCCTGCTTCAGCTGCGGTCCGAGGCTGTCTTCGCCGCGCGCTTCGCGGGCCGCGATGAACGCGATCTTGCGCTTGCCGAGTTCGCGCGCGACATAGCCGAAGGTCGCGGCCGGGTCCGAGTCGCCCATCGTGTGCGAGTCGCCGCGCGGTGCGAGGTGCACGCCGACGCGATCCGCGCCCCACACATCGATACACGCGTCCGTCACTTCGAGCAGCAAACGCGCGCGGTTTTCAATCGGACCGCCGTATGCGTCGGTGCGCCTGTTCGTGCTGTCCTGCAGGAACTGGTCGAGCAGATAGCCGTTCGCGCCGTGCACCTGGACGCCGTCGAAGCCCGCCTTCTTTGCGTTCTCCGCGCCCTTGCGATACGCGGCGACGATGCCCGGAATCTCCGACACGTCGAGCGCACGGGGCGTGACGAACGGACGCTGCGGACGCACGAGGCTCACATTGCCTTCCGGCGCAATCGCGCTCGGCGCGACGGGCAGTTCGCCGTTCAGGAACATGGGATCCGACACGCGGCCGACGTGCCACAGTTGCAGGAAGATCTTGCCGCCTTTTGCGTGGACGGCTTGCGTCACCAGCTTCCAGCCTTCCACCTGTTCATCCGACCAGATGCCCGGCGTGTCCGCGTAGCCGAGACCTTGCGGCGTGACGGACGTGGCTTCCGAAAGAATCAGGCCGGCGCTCGCGCGCTCGGCGTAGTACTTCGCCATCAGCGCGTTGGGCACGCGGACATCGCCGGCGCGTGCACGCGTGAGCGGCGCCATCACGATACGGTTCTTCAGTGTGAGATCGCCAATCTGGAGCGGGTCGAAAAGAGTCGGCATGTTGTTTCAATCCTTGCGGGCGCATGGCCCGTGTGTGTCGAGACTGCATTCGGGAACAAGCGAAGACGCGGGCGCGCCGTCAGAGATCCGCGTTCATGTGCGCAAGGAACGCCTGGATGACGGCCTCGTTGCGCTTGAAAAACACCCACTGGCCCACACGCTTCGACGTGATCAGTCCCGCGCGCTGCAGCGTGGCGAGATGCGCGGATACAGTCGACTGCGACAGGCTGCAGCAGTCGTCGATCTGACCCGCACAGACGCCGTGCTCGTACGACAGCTGCTGCTCCGGAAAATACGTCTCCGGCTCGCGCAGCTTCGCAAGAATCACGCGACGCGCCGGGTTGGCCAGCGCCTTGTGGATCGCGTCGATGTCGATATCAGTGGACTTGGGGTTGGTCTTCGTGTTCATGAAACGGCGGGCTGACTCTCTGGCCGGGACGTCGGCATCTGCATCGCTATGGTCCGAATCTTATATCGGATTTTCACGATATGATTGGATGGCCTTACTCTTAATGGGGGTGATAGGTATCGGCAGACAAAAAAGCACGCACTTTTTTGACGCCGCACTCCGCGCACAAAAAGGAACGCACTTCTAATTCCACATCATGAAAAATAGCGATAGGCCTTTTTGATGGGTATATTTTCATGGCCTGGACTATCGCGTCGCGCACCCTGATCCGGTCAAAAGTTCGACTTCCATAGAACAAGTAGATATGGACTCCGAAAGTAAAGAACGCATCTGCCAGTCGCCGCAAGCAGCTAGCGGAGTGTTTCAGTTTCCCTTCGTTTTCTTCTGGAGAAGCGCGTGGTTGCTTGCGGAGTGACCGGTCACGGCGCATAACGGCAGTCGAGACGGACGGGGAACCAGAATTCGCGAGCGAGCGAAATCACCCGACGGGTCGTTGAATGACGCAAGTGGACCGACCCGGAACATTGGCGTTGATACACAATCCCGCAGCTTTTTGCAAAAGGGGGCGAGTGCCTATAGTTTCACGCTTGCCGGGCTCGGCGAGGGTGAGTTCATCCGGTTTCGATAGGCGAGTGCAGGCGGTGGCTAAATGGCTAGCATCGTCCACTAATCCGCGAGTCGTTCTAAGCTGACGCTGGAGTGTGTGCCCCTGTGAGACGGCGTCATAGACGCTTTGCACCGCTCGCGCTGTCGTCGCCTTGAATGTCAGGGATCGTTGTAAGTGAATGAGTACTTGCGGACACTCGGCAGTCGTCTAACTCGCATTAACGCAGTGGCCGCTTGCAGCTATGCGTCTTACTTCGCGTCTCTTGGTGTCGTCGCGCAATAGCAGTTGGATGCTAGTTTGAGGAGGTTCTTGGAGGTCGCGGGCGGCCTGATTGTTCACCAACTGAATGAATCCGGCTCGCACCATCTAACATGAGCGTGGTTAGCTTGAGTTGTCACTGGCAGAATGCCGGGTCGTTGCTTTTCGCTTCTCTCTCTCTCGTACACCACTTCTGACTTTAGCTCGCTACGACGGCGCGAACGGCGACATAGCGCTTAACAGCTGCCTCACAGTGCCTGACACTCCAATGTCGGCAATGGCCGAGATGCTTCCACAGGGACGCCCCGCAGGTCTCGGCCGTGGACCAGCCTGCTCAATCATCACCGATGAGCGTTTCCACCAGGCCGCGTCCCTCCGCGTATGCGGCCTTACGAGCCTCATCTGCCGTCACGAAAAATTTCGCGAGCTCGAAGAACTGCGTGCGCTGATCGGACATACGAACATCAGCCCCTGGGTGGCAAACGTATCCGACGTAATGGTACGGAGTGTCGTCTGCTGGCGGCCCGTATGCAAGGATCGGCATCACCCAAACCTCAAAGCCCTTAAAATTGGTCTTTTCCCACATGGCATTCTCCGGAAAGTCCCACGTAGCGCGACATTCGCGGCGTCAGTCCGCTCGGCGTGCCGCGGTTTCGCGAATTCGTTCTGACTATCATAACCATACAGTAAGTCGTTCGTCATTCCACGGACCGCGATAACGGACCATCCGCTGAAAGCACCCGTACTGTCTCTTGCCCACGTTCTAGCGCAGCGCACGATTATTCAGTCAAACTGACTTGATCAACTCTAGTGCTTTGGTGTTCCCGTCTCGACTCATCTGGACACGTTTCGCCGCATGCGGACACGCTTGAAGTCCACAGAGACGCCGGCTGCATTTGTTCCTGGAGATCACAACTGTTTGTCCATTGCAGGTGTACGCAACCGGGTCGAGTAAGTCTACATTGGCGAACCAATGGCGCTGCGGACTCCCGACAGCAAATGCCGAACAATCTCGGAGGTCAATCATGAGCAACCCGCAAAAAGTCGTCAGAACGTATGACGAACAATCGGCTCGCGACGCACGGTTCGCCAAATTCGACGCCGACGGGTATTCCGGGCGGTGATCAGTATGGTGTGGATAGGCGCCCGACATCTCTTCTGTCACTCGACATGACGGCGCGCGACCCGGTGCCGCATTCACTGGATCTGGCGCGCCGCAGCCGTGCAGTGCACTTTATCCGCAGCGCAAGCTGATACTTGAGATTACAAAACCAGCGCATTCCGACACACGCGGGATACATCTCCACAATTTAATACTTCTATTGATCGACTGGAGCAGACCATCATGACTCGAATCGAAAACGTGCTGTACACAGGCAAGACTCATACGGCGGGCGGCCGCGATGGGGTCGCGCGCAGTTCGGACGGCCGCCTTGACATCAAACTTTCGCGGCCGGGTTCCGCAGGCGACGGGACGAATCCCGAGCAACTGTTGGGTGCCGGCTGGTCCGCATGCTTTATTGGCGCAATGAGGGGGGCCGCACGCGCCCTGAACGTCGTGCTGCCGGTCGACACGAGTGTCGATGCCGAAATTGATCTCGGAACGACTGATGACGCCTACTTTCTCCAGGCACGTTTGAACGTAAGCCTTCCCGGTTTGTCGCGTGACATCGCTCAGGCGCTGGTGGACCGCGCACATCAGACCTGTCCGTATTCCAAGGCTACGCGCGGCAACATCGATGTCGTGATCGCACTCATTTAACCGGAACTCATGCCTGAACGAGTAGAAAAGCTCTCTCGCAAACCACTAGGCCTATTACACCTGATTAAGGAGCAGCACCATGCCGATGATCGACGCACTCTGGCCCGAAGATGCCCTGACCCGAGAGGCGGAAGCCCATCTGATCAAAGAATTGACTGACATTCTGATCAAGGCGGAAGGGTATGATCCCGCCAATCCGATTGCACAGCGCGTGTCTGTTCTCAATCTCCATCGACCTGCTGCCGTATTCGTCGGTGGGGAACGCTCGGAAGCCGCGCGCTACCGGATCATTCCGTCGGCGCCCGAAGGGCAATACACCGACGAGTCGCGTAGAGCGCTCGTTAGGGCAATCACGGAAGCGGTGGCACGCGCCGAGAACCGACCGTTCGAAGAGGTCGTATCGCGCGTCTGGGTCTTCCCAACGGAGATTCCGGACGGTACCTGGGGAAGTCGCGGCACCATCTTTACGCTACCCGACATTCACGCTTTGCTTGCCGGTGAAGCCGAACGCAGCGCAGGCGCGGAGCGACTCGCGCGCCGGCGGCGCGAGAAGGCACGAATGACGCTCGAGGCCGCCGTCGATGCATTCCAACGGGCGAGCGACGACGCTTAGCACGATCTCGCTGGTCGACGGGGCCACTGATCTGGCTGGAAGATGACCATCAGTCGACGAAGCCTGTCACTACCCGTGTGAACGCGATCGAAAGCAGCTCGATGACGTTCGAGCGTCGGTTGGGCTTCAACGCGGCCTTTGGGCCGCGCCCGTCCCAACCGGCCAAATTGTGCACTCGAGGCTGCGACAGTGCGAACGGCGGCAACGGGCCTGTCAGGCACCTCACAGCGACCGATACTCCAACGTCGGCTATGGCCAATCACGGGCCACACCGAGGGAAAAGAGGAGCGGCGCTGCCGCGAGCAGAACATTCGACGTAAAAGCCGATGTGACGCTCATCGGTTCCGACGCTTCGATGATGTGAAGCGTCGGCATGGCGCGGCCCGAGACGCGCACCCCAGCAATTGGCGGTGAAGCTCCCTCGTCCGGATGCCCGGGCCGGATATGTTCGCCAACAGCGCATGTAACGCGGCGGCGCTACTTCAGGAATATGTAGCGTGCAAAATAGGGAGAACTACCGGTTTGATGTTCGTCGACGCAAGATTCGGCGGGCGCGGTGCCGCCTGCGGTGTCGAGTCGTTGCACGAAACGCACGGCAGACAGGCTGCCTTGAGCCGTAGTGTGAGTTTCGAGCAGCAGTTGCGGAATACTGTTCGGGCTGGCACTCGGTGCCTGGGCTAGCACACGGCCAACGATCCGGCTGCCATCGGCGGCTTCCCAGGACGGGCCGGCGTCATGCTGAATGGCGGCTTGACCGGCCGCATCGTAGAGCGTGGCCTTCGGATGCTGGAACACCCAGCGAAGATGACGGCTGCTGTCGAATTCGCAGCGATAGATCTGCACGCCCGTGGCCGTCGTGACCGCAAACGGCTGGACGTCGGCAGGCGAGAGGGTCGGTGGGACGGGATCAGCTGCATTCGCTGCGACGGGCAATATCAGCGCAACACAGACCAGTACTGCGGCTCGAGCGGCGGGTCGTCGTGGGCCATCAGCGCAGAGCGAGCCAATGGCGCTAATCGGACAAAACCGAAAAGGGAACATGATGACTATCCGGGTTGGGGGCGACGCATATGGGCCACATCGCTGTGGTTCGCCTTACCAGAACAGCCAGGCGTGGTGATCTATTCCATCGCCGCTAGCTGACGGTGAGTTTGGCGGTGACGCTCAGGTCAGCGGTCGCTCGCTGTGACCGGATCGTGATCGAGTGCAAACGGCCACCGCGGCATGCGCCCCGAACTTGCACACACGGCTAAAGCAAAACGGGGGCGGCAGCTGAGAACGTCGTTCACATCGAAACAATTGTAATCATCTGTTAATGACGTGGCTGGCGACCCTCTTCTGGCGGCAGAAGCGTCCTTGCGCTTTGGTACGATCCCGCCTTTCCCGCTTGCCCGTCGTCACCGTGATTCGCCGATATTGGTCCTTGTTTCGTCAACGTTGCACAAGGTCGCTTGCCCGCGTTCGAACGCTTGCCGCTGCCAGTAGAACGAACGGCCGACTCGTCTTTTTTGCCGCGCTGCGAGGCCTGAGTCACCCGACCCGACGCGGGATCGCGTGGGCACTCGGCGCGGTGCCGGCGCTGCTCGTGGTGTACGTGCTCGCGCTTGTACCGTTCACACCGGGTATCGGCGATATCCGCAAGGCACGTGTCGACCGGCCAGCCCTGATCGTGTCCGCCGACGGCAAACTGCTCGCGGAATTCAAGCCGGTCAATCGCGAATGGGTGTCGCTCAAGCAGGTCTCGCCGTATATGGTGGACGCATTGGTCGCGACCGAAGACCGGCGCTTCTACGAGCACCACGGCATCGACTGGAAGCGTATCGTGTCGGCCGCACTGCACACGTTCTCGGGTGACCGGCAAGGTGGCTCGACGCTCACGCAGCAGCTCGCGCGCAACCTGTATCCCGACGAAATCGGCCGCGCGCCGACCCTCACGCGCAAGCTCAAGGAAGCAATCACGGCGCTCAAGATCGAAGCCGTGTACAGCAAAGATCAGATTCTCGAGACGTACCTGAACACGGTGCCGTTCCTGTATAACGCCTACGGCGTGGAAATGGCCGCACGCACCTATTTCGGCAAATCGGCCGCGCAGCTTGATATTCTCGAAAGCGCGACGCTCGTCGGCATGCTGAAGGCCAACAGCACCTATAACCCGGTGCTCAATCCCGAGCGCGCCTTGCAGCGGCGTAACACGGTGCTCGGGCAGATGAACAGGTATGGGAAGCTCAAGCCCGCCGCGTATGCATGGCTCAAGCGGCAACCGCTCAACGTCGATTTCGAACAGCAGACTGCGTCGCCGGGCCCCGCGCCGCATTTTGCGGCGCAATTGCGCAAGTGGCTGACGGGATGGGCCGACCGCAACGGCTACAACATCTATGCTGACGGACTCGTCGTGCGCACGACGATCGATTCCCGTCTGCAGGCAATGGCGACGCAGGCGATGAACTGGCAGACGAACCAGTTGCAATGGATCGCAAATGGCGCATGGAACGAACGCACGGGCTGCTCGCCCGGGAACGCCCTGTTCCAGAACTTCATCCGGCAAACGCCTGACTACCGCACCGCACGCGATGCCGGCCAGGCGGATGAGGTCGCGCTCAGGAAGCTCGCCACGGACCCCGCGTTCGTGCGTGCGCTGTGCCGGAGCAAAGCGACGATCCAGGCAGGTTTTGTCGCCATCGATCCACGCAACGGAGATATCAAGGCATGGGTCGGCAGTCGCGATTTCGGCGACGAGCCGTTCGATCACGTGCAGCAGGCGCGGCGTCAGCCGGGCTCGACATTCAAGCCGTTCGTGTACGGCGCGGCCTTTGCGGACGGCGCGCGGCCAGGCGATACGATTGTCGACCGGAATGTCGCCATTCCGCTAGGCGAACATGCGATCTGGCGGCCGACCGACGCGGAGCCGCCCACTGGCGCACCCATGACGCTGCGCGACGCACTCGCGAATTCGCGCAACCGCGTTACCGCGCAGCTTATGCAAAAGGAAGGCCCCGGGAAGGTTGCGCGGCTCGCGCGTGCGATGGGTGTGCGCGAAAGTCCGCTCGAAGCGGTGCCGTCGCTCGCGCTGGGCACGAGCCCGGTCACGCTGAAAGAAATGGTCTCGGCGTATTGCACGATCGCAAACCGCGGCGCCTATATCGCACCGCGCATGGTCACGCGTATCGAGGACCACGATGGCAAGGTGCTCGCGGAATTCCCGAGTGCATCGCCGGAACGGGCGCTACCCGTCAGTGCAGCGCAGACGCTCGCCGACGTGATGCGCGACGTCGTGAACAGGGGCACCGGTTCTGACATCCGACGCCGCTTCGGGATTCGCGCCGACGTCGCCGGCAAGACGGGTACGACGCAAGACAACACCGATAGCTGGTTCATCCTGATGCATCCGCAACTGGTCGCTGGTGCGTGGGTCGGTTTCGACGATGCGCGTGTGACGCTTGGCAACGACTATTGGGGTGAGGGGGCGCACAGCGCATTGCCGATGGTGGGCGCCTTCTACGATATGGCGCTGCGCGCGCGAGTCATCGATTCCCGTGCCCAGCTCGGTCCCGAAACGCGCCCCCCTCGTGCGGTCCACGCACGACGTCATCACTCCTTCTTCTTCTGGCCATTCTGATGCCGTCGCCTGGGCGTGGGCGGCCAGCAAAACGCTGATGCCCGGCGAAGAGATGATTCGCAACGTCGACCATGACGGCGATGGCGAGGACATTCGCGTCGCGCGGCAGATGCGCGCCTGTATCGGTGTGCATGGACGGGCTCACGCCGGGTTTTGTGCGAGTTGCGGTCGTGCCGGAGACGCTGGCTGGCCGAGCCTGTTTTTCGTGCTCCGCGGTCTTGCCGTGTTGACGCTGCTATATGACGAAGGCGAACTTTCGCGGTAAAGGTCTGCTGATGGCGATCCTCGTCTCGCCGATGATCGTGCATGTCGTAGTAGTCGGCATCGGCATGTACCTTTTCTTTGCGCCGCTCGGACTTGCGAGTACCTATACTGGATTGATTCTCGCGCACGCATCGCTGGGCGTGGCGTTCGTCGTGACGACAGTCGCAGCGACGTTGCAGGGCTTCAATCACAACCTGGTGCGTGCCAGCCTTTCGCCAAGCGCGAATCCAGTGAAAAGATTCTTTAGAATTACATTGCCGGTGATTGCACCCGGGGTCATCTCGGGAGCGCTCTTCGCTTTCGCAACCTCCTTCGATGAAGTCGTTGTAACGTTATTCGTTGCGGGCGCGGATCAGACGACAGTACCGCGCCAGATGTTCACCGGAATCCGTGAGAACATCAGCCTGACGATTGCTGCACTCGCGACGATTCTTGTCGCCTTTTCCACTTGCCTGCTCCAATTGCTCGAATGGCTGCGCGGCCGGAATGCGGCGCGAGCGGTTGCGATTTGGGCGTGACTTTCGATGCTGCCAATATGCACCCGACAATCCGATCCACCCGCGATCTCAGCTTCTGGTTAAAGGATGCGCTTGACAGCGAAGCGCACGAGCCGCTCGTCGCGCTCGACCATGACATTGCAGCCGATGTCTGTATCGTAGGCGGCGGATTCACGGGCTTATGGAGCGCAATAGAGATCAAGCAGGCGCGGCCAGAAGCAGAGGTCGTCGTCGTCGAGCGAGACCTGTGTGGCAGCGGAGCCAGCGGGCGAAACGGCGGTTTCGTCCTTAGCCTGTGGGCCAAGTTCGCGTCGCTTGCAAAAGTGTGCGGCGAGATCGAGGCTGAGCGGCTATGCAATCTGTCGTCGCAGGCGATTCTCGATTTGCAGGCGTTCTGCGAGAAGCATGACATTGATGCGGAAATGCGGCTCGACGGATGGCTGTGGACTGCGACGTCCCAGGCGCAAATCGGCACGTGGGACGCCACCGTTGCCGCAGCGGCGCGGCTGGGTCAGGCTCCATTCGAGACACCACGTAATGAAACCCCGTTGCCGGGCGGATCGCCCGCACATCTCGCTGGCGTCTTCGAACGGATTTCGGCGTCGGTTCAACCAGCGAAGCTCGCACGCGGTCTCAAGCGGCATGCAGTGCGGCTTGGGGTCAAAGTATTCGAGCGATCGCCGATGCTCGCGCTCGATCGCAGTGAGCCTGCGCAGGTCCGCTGTCAACATGGAACCGTCAAGGCACAAAGAGTGATTCTCGCGATGAATGCGTGGGGTTCCGTCTTCGCGGAGATTCGAAAAGCGATCGCGGTTGTTTCGAGCGATATCGTCATCACTCGGCCTTTACCACAACTGCTGGAAGCAATTCACTGGACGGACGGCATGACCATCTCCGACTGCCGGATGCTGGTCCACTACTATCGAACGACGCCCGATGGACGCATCGTGTTCGGCAAAGGAGGCGGCAGCGGAAAGATGGCCTTCGGATCGCGCGTCGAAGGAAAATTCGATGGCCGCTCGCCGATCGAATCGACGGTAGCGGAATGGTTGTCGCGCATCTATCCGGGCGTCGCACAAAGCGATGTCGTGCAAAGCTGGACGGGACCGATCGACCGCTCGAGCAATGGCTTGCCTTTGTTCGGCGCCTTGCCCGGCAGCCCGCACATTTTCTACGGCATCGGCTATTCGGGAAACGGTGTCGGCCCTTCGATGCTAGGCGGAAAGATTCTTCGCTCGCTGACGCTTGCTCTCGATGACGAATGGGCGCGATGCGGACTGGTTCAACCGCTGCGCCGCGCGTTTCCACCTGAGCCGTTCCGCTATCTGGGCGGGCGTGCGGTCCGCCATGCCGTCGCGCAGTCGGACCTCGCGGCCGATGAGGGGCGTGTCCCCGGGGTGATCGTGCGCGGCCTGACCCGGCTCGCGCCGGCCGGCCTTTCACCCATTCGCAAGAACGTGGACGCAGGCCCGAATGCATCGGCCAGCAGTACACTGCGATCTCCCTGACCCATTTGACAAAGAGGATCGCCGTGCAACTGACCGACTTCGATACCCTGACATTCGACTGCTACGGCACGCTGATCGATTGGGAAACCGGCATTTTCGAGGGCCTTCGTCCGCTGCTGGATCGCATTGAGCCTGCGCCGACGCGCGATCAGGTTCTTGAAGCGCATGCACGGCACGAGTCGTCGCAACAGTTGTACACGCCGGGCAAGCGTTATCAGGAACTGCTGGCTATCGTGTACAAGCGACTCGCGGAAGAGTGGGGCGTTGCTTACTCGCATGAAGAGTGCGTGACGTACGGCAGGTCGATTCGCGACTGGCCTGCGTTTCCGGATTCGGCCGACGCGTTGGAATATCTCGCGCAGTATTACAGGCTGGTCATCCTGTCGAATGTGGACAACGAGAGCTTCACCTATAGCAACAGCAAGTTGCGGGTCCGGTTCGACGCAGTCATGACGGCGGAGGACATCGGATCGTACAAGCCGTCGCCGCGCAACTTCCAGTACCTGCTCGACAAGCTTGCAGGCTGCGGCGTGCGCAAGGAGAAAATCCTCCATACGGCTGAAAGCCTCTTCCACGATCACAAGCCCGCTAATGAGGCGGGTCTCGCTTCATGCTGGATTTATCGACGTCATGCACAGCGAGGCTTCGGTGCGACGATGGATCCGGGTATGCAACCGCGAATCGACTTCCGTTTCGACAGCATGGCCGATCTGGTGACAGCGCACCGTGAGACGCTTTCAAGAGGATGAATGGCAAGCCCTCTACGCTAGCAATCGCTTGATCAGGTCCTGGGTCGTTTTCACATCGTATTTGCGCAACAGGCTGGCCCGATGGATGTCGACGGTCCGCGGGCTGATCTCCGTTCCTTGCCGATTTCCTTGCTTGTCATCCCATGTACCACGAGCGCGGCCACATCGCGCTCGCGCGCTGTCAGCAGAGTCGTGAAGTCCGAGTGCTTGTCCTTGAGCGACAGGTCGGAAAATGTCCACAGAGCCAACTCATAAGGGCGTTTCGGATTGAAGCCGAAGCCGCATACGGTCACCCAGAAGTGGCTGCCGTCGATGCGACGCATGATGCGGTCGTCGCTGAACACAGCCCGCTTCGCGATCAGCGGAGCGATGCGGCGACCGGTGTTCGCAAAGTCTTTCTGGGCAGACAGTTGATCATTCAGGATCTGAACGACGCATGTTGCGATAGTGGGAGAGTCCGGTGGCAAGATCAGTCGCTGGCGAGTTTCAGGTGCGCGCGTCGTCCTGCCGCATAACCGAACCACGCGGACAGCACGCAGATGCCCGCGCATAAGCCCGCGAGGCTGGATAGCGAGCCTGTCGCGTGGAGCAGGGCGCCCGCAATAAAGGGGCCGGCGGATGCCAGCAGGTAGCCGATACCTTGCGCCATGCTGGAAAGCTGTGCGGCCACCCGCGAATCATGCGAACGCAGTCCGATAACGGTGAGGGCGAGCGTGAATGCCGCCCCTTGCGCAATGCCGAGCAGAATGGCGCAACCCCACATGGTCCACAGCGGCGCGAAGAAACAGCCCATGAGGCTCGCGCCGGCCAGCAACAATGCACCGGCATTCACCGGCCGTTGGTCAGGCAGCCGTGCAACCAGAACGGGCAGTAGCAGGGACGCGCCCGCCTGGGCAATCACGCTCAGCGACAGCATGAAGCCTGCATCGACTGCACTCATGCCGCGCATGCGCAGGACGGTCGGCAGCCAGCCGAACACAATATACGCAAGCGACGATTGCGTGCCCATGAACAGGGTGACGTTCCATGCAAGCGGATCCCGCAACAAACGTCCGATAGCCGACGCGCGCTTTTGTGCGCCCGGTTCGACGGGCGGCAGTTGACCGAGCCAGATGACGGCGGCGATCGCGGCGGGAAGGGCCCAGACTGCCAACGCGCTCGACCACGCGGCGTTGCCGCTGTTGCCCGGCATGTGGGCCAGAAGATTGGCGATGGGCACTGTCGCGGCGGCGGCGGCCGCCGCGCCGGCGCACATTGCGGCGCTGTAGATTCCCGTTACGAGCGCAACATGATGCGGGAAGTCCCGTTTCACGACGCCGGGCAGAAGCACGTTCATCAAACCGATGGAAAAGCACGCGACGATCTGTCCGGCGTATAGCGACTGCCATGAAGGCACGACACGCAACGCCGTGCCGCAGGCAAGCAGGATGAGCAGCGCCAGCAACGCACGCTCGCTGCCCAGCCGGCGAGCGGCCCATGGTGCGAGCGGTCCGAACAGGCCGAAGCAGAGCGACGGCAAGGTCGTCAGCAGGCTCGCGCCGCTGGATGAGAGCCGGGTGGCGCGAACCGCGTCGATCAGGATCGGGCCGACGCTCGTAACGGGCGTGCGCAACGAGAAAGCCATCAAGGCGAGACTTGCGCCCAGAGCAAGACTGCGAGCGCGTGAACGATGGTGTGTCGTGGTATCCATGAATGGCGGTGCGGTGTCGCGGCTCAAGATGCTCGCACAGGCCCGGCGAGCATCGACAGGGCTTCAGGGAGCGAGAGCACCGTCGTGCGCGAATCGAATGCCGTCGAAAACAGATGATCATGCACGACCTGATCCGGGTCGTAGCAGCAATCCTTGACCGTGAACAGGCGGAAGTCCGCATCGCTTGCGTATGCAACCGACGACAGCACGACACCCGTCGACGCAATGCCCACCATGATCAATGTATCGATACCCTGGGCAGACAGACGCACCTGCAGATCGGTGCCGAAAAACACGCTGGCACGATGCGCGATGATGAGCGGCTCGGTGGCCCGCCGGTCGAGTTCGGGCGCGATCCCGTCGTTGACGAAAAGGCCGAGCTGTCTGATTCCTTGTCCGTTCCTGTTCAACGGGCTGACTTCCGGATAGCCGGGACTGAAGTGGATTTTGGCGAAGTAGAGGCTGACGCCCTGCGCTCGCGCGGCATCGCACAGCGTGCGCGTATTGGCGAGCAGGGCAGGCGCTGCGGCGGGGAACAGCGCCAGAATGTCGGTCTGATAATGCATGACTACCAGAGCGGTTCGCGCGGGCACGATCGATGGAATCTGCATGTTCACAGTGCATGCCCCGGGCAGACACAGGGCTACATGAGGGACAGAAGGTCATAGACTCTACCATGGCCGTTCCGTTGCCTGACCCGCGCCTGCGCGGACTGGCACAATCCACCTATCGCCGATCCGCACAGGAACCTGTCCATGCCCGATGCCGCCGCGCGCACGCGACGTGTCGCTCCCCTTTTTGCCCTGTTTCCGTTCCTCCGTCCTTATGCAACGCGCTGGGCGCTCGCGTTTCTGGCGCTCGTCATTTCGGCGGGCGCCACGCTGGCGTTGCCCGTCGCGTTCAAGTACCTGATCGACCGCGGCTTCGCGAGCGGCAATCGCGCGCATATCGACCGCTACTTCATCGCGCTCTTCGTTCTCTCGCTGATCCTTGCCGCCGCGACGGCGCTGCGCTTCTACTGGGTGTCGTGGCTCGGCGAACGGGTGACGGCCGATATGCGGCGCGCCGTCTACGATCACGTGATGCGGATGAGCCCGCAGTTCTTCGAGACGACGCAGACGGGCGAGGTGCTGTCGCGTCTCACCACGGATACGACGCTGATCCAGACCGTGGTCGGCACGAGCCTGTCGCTCGGACTGCGCAATCTCCTGCTGACGGTCGGCGGCGTTGCGATGCTGATCGCGACGAGCCCGGTGCTGTCGGGCTATATCATCGCGACGCTGGTCGTCGTGGTTGCGCCCATCATCATCTTCGGGCGGCGCGTGCGGCGGCTCTCGCGCGCCAGCCAGGACAAGGTCGCGAACGCGAGCGCGCTGGCGGGCGAAGTGCTCAACGCGATGCCGACCGTGCAGTCGTACACGCAGGAAAGCTACGAGTCGAGACGTTTCGACAACGCTGTAGAAGGCGCCTTCGATACGGCGCTCACACGCATCCGCGCCCGCGCCTCGCTGACGGCAGTGGTGATCGTGTTCGTGTTCGCGGCCATCGTGTTCGTGTTGTGGCTGGGCGCTCAGGCCGTCCTGGCGGGAAGCATGACGGCGGGCCAGTTGTCGCAGTTCATCCTCTATGCGGTTTTCACGGCGGGCGCCGTCGGGGCCGTCGCCGAAGTATGGGGCGATCTGCAGCGGGCTGCCGGTGCAACGGAACGGCTGCTGCAACTCATGGCCGCGCGCTCGCCCGTGGCGCAAGCGCAGACACCCGTGCCGCTGCCCGCGCATGGCGAAGGCATCCGTTTCGACAACGTCGGCTTTTCGTATCCGTCGCGACCGGGCATCGCCGCGCTCTCCGCGTTCTCGCTCGACGTGCGTCCTGGCGAGCATGTCGCGCTGGTCGGACCGTCCGGCGCGGGCAAGACCACGTTGTTCCAGCTGCTGCTGCGCTTTTACGATCCGCAATCGGGCAGCATATCGATCAACGGCGTGTCGACGGATCAGGTCTCGTTTGCCGCATTGCGCAAAGCGATCGGCGTCGTGCTGCAGGAATCGGTGATTTTTTCGGGCAGCGTGCTCGACAACATCCGTTACGGGATGCCCGACGCCACGCTCGCTCAGGTGCAACGCGCCGCTGAAATGGCGGCGGCTGCCGGTTTTATCGACGCGTTGCCGCAAGGCTACGACACCTTTCTTGGCGAGCGCGGCGTGCGGCTGTCGGGCGGACAGCGCCAGCGCCTGGCGATTGCACGCGCGATTCTCAAGGATCCGCCCATCCTGCTGCTCGACGAAGCGACCAGCGCGCTCGACGCCGCGAGCGAACGGCTCGTGCAAACGGCGCTGGACAACGCCGCGCTGAATCGCACGACGCTCGTCATTGCGCATCGTCTTGCCACCGTGAAGCAGGCGGACCGCATCGTCGTGATGGATCAGGGGCGTATCGTCGCGCAAGGCCGTCATGCGGAGCTTCTGCACAGTTCGCCGCTCTATGCGCAGCTGGCGGCATTGCAGTTCGGCGAACTGGCGAGGCAGCCCGGCGAGCCCGATGTGCTGGGCGATCGGGTGGACTCTCACTAGGGCATTCATCACGCGTTTCCATCGGCCGCGTCGGCAAGCTTCGCTTTCATGCTTCTCTCTTCCGATGCGATACGAATCCGCAAGCCTGGCTGCGTAGATTCGCGCAGGTCGCATGCCGCGACGCATGGCGCGTCGATGACCGTGCGCCTCGCAACCGATCGAACGAGCCTCTTTGGGAGAGAAGTCATGAATGTGTCCGGTATCCAGACTGGTTTGGTCACCTCAGTCGCGCGCGACCCGCAAACTCCCGAGGCCGCGCGGCAAGACGAAGTCAGCGCGTTGCTCGCCGATCTGGCGCCCATGCTGGATCGCGCGTTCGCTGCGAACCCGGCCGCCACGGCGGGCGCGCTGCCTTCCGCAACGCCTGCTTCGGGCGCTGCAACGCCTGCCATGCCGGCCGCCACATCATCAGCGTCCGGCGCGCCGGCCGCCCATGCACAGCAAGGCGGAACCGACCTCCAGAATGCGATGTCGTCGACGCAGGCAAAAGATCCCACGCTGTTTGCGAAGACGATGAAAGACGCGCAGAGCGGCGACGGCAATGCGCTCGTCGAAGACGAACTGCAGGCGTACAAGGAAGGCGCGATCACCCGACAGCAGGCGATCGAGGAAGTATCGGGCGCGCAGAAAATGGCCAACGACCATGGCGGCGGCAAGATCAACGCTCACGTGAAGAGCGATGCGCAGGCCTTGCTGGGCGGAAGCTACATCAAGGGCGGTCAAACGCGGGCGGGTCACGCCATTTCGAAGTTCTTCGAGAGCTTCAATCCCATCGGCGCGATCGTCAAAGGTGTGAAGGACAAGACGTCGAAACCCTCCGAAGACATTCTCTCGGCGGCTCAGCCCGCACTGTCGCAAGGCGTTCAGCAGGCGATGGCCGACATGCAGTCCGCCGATCCCGCGCTTGCCCGGAAGTTTCAGCAGGACGCCAGCAAGGGCGACGGCAACGCGATGGTCGACGATATGGTGAACCTCAGGAACGAGCAGCAAACGGGCGCCGTGCCCAATACGTTCAGCGATCAGGATGCGCAGCTATTGGGCAGCCAGGTAGGCTCGCTCGGCAAAGGCAAGGTCAATGCCGCGGAAGACCAGAAGTTCGCGCAGGCGTTCGGCACCGATACGCTGTATCGCGGATCGAGCGCGGCGTCGAAGACCTGGAACAAGATCGAGGACAAGGCTGGCGGGTTCATGCAGCAGATCGTGTCGCCCGTCACCGATACCGTGGGCGGCGCGATCGATCTCGTACACGGCGACATCAAGGGCGCGTTGTCCGAGTTCGGACAGGCGTTCGTCGGCGCGGCGACCGACGCGGCGATGGTCGTCGCACCCGAAGCCGCGCCCGAAGTCGAGGCGGGCGTCATGGCGGCGCGCGGCGGCGCTGAGGCAGCGAAGCTCGCGACCACGTCCGACGGCGCCGTAAGCAGCCTGATGAAGGGCGCGAAAATGGTCGATAAAGGCAACGACTACACGAACCATGCGAACGACGCCATCAACTACCTGACGGGCGGCAACGGCAATAACGGCAATAACGGCAATAACGGCAATAACGGCAACACGCAGCAGGTCGGCTGACGGCGCGAACGCGGCCGGACGAGCCGGCCGCGCTGCAACTCCAGACTGCCGCTATCCGGCGGCGATGACCCCTGCGTCTTCGCACGCATAGCCGAGCGCTTCAGCCACTTCAGGGCAGGTCACCTTGCCGAACGCCACATTCAGGCCGCGGCGCAGATGCTCGTCGTCGGTGAGCGCCTTGCGCCAGCCCTGATCCGCGATCTGCAGGACGAAGGGCAGCGTCGCGTTGTTGAGCGCATAGGTGGAGGTGCGGGGCACGCCGCCGGGCATGTTCGCGACGCAATAGTGAACGACCTCGCCGACCTTGTAGGTCGGCGCCGCGTGCGTCGTCGGCCTGGCCGTCTCGCAGCATCCGCCCTGATCGATCGCAACGTCGACGATGACGGAACCGGCGCTCATCGCCTCGACCATCTTGCGCGTGATGAGTTTCGGCGCGGCGGCGCCCGGCACGAGCACGCCGCCGATCACGAGATCGGCATCGAGCACATGCTGCTCGATATTGTCCTGATTCGAGTACACCGTGATCACGCGTGCGCCGAGCAGCCGGTCCATGCGCCGCAGCGCCTCGACATTGCGATCGATCACCACGACCTGCGCGCCCGTGCCGACGGCCATCTGGGCGGCATTGCTGCCGACCACGCCGGCACCGAGAATCACGATCTTCGCCGACGGAACGCCAGCCACGCCGCCCAGCAGAACGCCCTTGCCGCCATGCGCGCGCTCCAGGCAGAACGCACCCGCCTGAATCGACATGCGGCCCGCGACTTCCGACATCGGCGCGAGCAACGGCAGCCCGCCGCCGCGCTGCGTGACCGTCTCGTAGGCGATGCAGACCGCCTTGCTCTTGACGAGATCGGCGCATTGCTCGGGATCGGGCGCGAGATGCAGGTAGGTGAAAAGAATCTGCCCTTCGCGCAGCATCGCGCGTTCGGGCGCCTGAGGTTCCTTCACCTTGACGATCATGTCGGCCGCTGAAAATATCGCGGCGGCATCCGGCGCGACCTGTGCGCCTGCTGCCCGGTATGCATCGTCCGATGCGCCGATGCCCGCACCCGCTCCCGTCTCCACGCTCACCTTGTGTCCGTGAGCGACGATCTCGCGCACGGAAGAGGGTGTAAGCCCGACGCGATACTCGTGATTCTTGATCTCCTTCGGAACGCCTATGTGCATATTGCCTCCTGTATGGAACTGCAAGCCTGCCGTGAAGCGATGCCTTTCAGTTCATTCGTCAGACGCTCACCACGGCAGCGAATAGGTTTTGGTATTGGTGAAGCTTTTCATCGCCTCCTGCACGCCTTCTTTATAGCCTAATCCGGAATCTTTCACGCCGCCAAAAGGCGTGAGTTCGAGACGGTAGCCCGGCACCTCGCGCACGTTGACGCTGCCCACTTCCAGTTCCGAAATGAAGCGCGTGATGTAGTCGAAGCGGTTCGTGCAGATCGACGACGACAGCGCATAGTCCGTGCTGTTCGACATGCGGATCGCTTCGTCGATATTGCCGAAGCGCATGATGGGCGACACGGGGCCGAACGTTTCGTGCTTGACGAGCGGCATGTCGGGCGTCACGCGATCGACGACGGTTGGCGCATAGAGCGCGCCGTCGCGCTGGTTGCCCGCCAGAAGCCGTGCGCCGCGCGCGAGCGCGTCGTCCACCTGGCGTTCGCAGAAACGCGCGGCGGCTTCGTCGATCACGGTGCCCATGTCGACGGATGCATCGGCGGGATTGCCGTATTTCCATGCACGTGTCTTGTCGACGACGAGATCGGTGAAGCGGTCGGCAACGGCTTCATGAACCAGCATCCGCTTGATCGCGGTGCAGCGCTGTCCGGAGTTCTTGTACGAGCCCGACACGGCGAGTGTGCTGGCTTCGTCGAGATCCGCGTCTTCCATCACGATGATGGGATCGTTGCCGCCCAGTTCGAGCACCGCGCGCCGGTAGCCCATGCGCGACGCGATCGATTTGCCGATCGATACGCCGCCCGTGAAAGTAATCAGATCGATTGCGCGGTTGGTGATCAGTTCGTCGGCGATCACGGCGGGGTCGCCCGTCACGACTTGCAGCATCTGCACGGGCAGGCCTGCTTCGTACAGGATGTCGGCGAGCAGATAGCACGACAGCGGCACCTTTTCCGACGGCTTCACGACGATGCGGTTGTTGGTCGCAATCGACGGCACGATCTTGTGCGCGACCTGATTCATCGGATGATTGAATGGCGTGATGGCCGAAATCACGCCGAGCAGCGGGTCGCGTTGCGTGTACACGCGCCGTTTCTTGCCGTGCGGCGTGAGATCGCACGAGAAGATCTGGCCGTCGTCCTTCAGCACTTCACCCGCGCCGAACACCAGCACGTCGGCGACACGTCCCGCTTCGTAGGTCGAATCCTTGATGCACAGACCGGCTTCCGCCGTGATCAGCGCGGCGATTTCCTGCGTGCGTGCGCGCACGGCATCGGCGGCGCGCCGCAGGATCGCCGCGCGCTCATAGCGCGTGAGCGCCGGGCGATACGCGCGCGCAACCGCAAACGCGCGGCGCACGTCGTCGAGCGTCGCCTTCGGCACGGTGCCGACGAGCGCGCCGTCGTATGGATTGCGCACTTCGATCACTTCGTCGCGATAGAGCTTTTCACCGTCGATGCGCAGCGCTTCGTGGCGAACCTGCGCGTGTCCCTTCGTCGTGTCTGCAATAGCGTTCATGAACGATTCCTCGTCACTGGAGATGGTTGAGTGCAATGTCGATGACGTCGAAGTTGCGCAGACGCGCGCGTTGCGCGGCGGACTTCGCGACAGGCTGGCTGAAGATCAGCGGCACGGTCTGCTCGGCAAGGCCGCCGTGCGAACGCAATGGCGCGTCGAGTCCGGAAAGATCGTGCTTTGCGCGCTGCGTGCCGAGCACGACATCGCGCCCGGAGATCACGATCAGATCGCCCATTCGCGCGGGCGGCAACTCGAAGCGCTCGCAGCCTTCCGCGCTCGTCAGCACGAGTTCGATGCCGGGCTCGCCGGCGAGCTTGCCGCGCAGCGCCTCGATATCCGCCGACGGCGGCAGGTACACGGTTGCAAACGAGCCGAGCGCGCCGTGATGGACGACGTAGGGATCGGTGATGGGCAGGATCACGCGCGCGGCGTCCTTGCCGAGCCATTCGTCGAAACGCTCCTGCAGATAGATCACGTTCGGCTCGCCGTCTTCGTTGTGTTTCGCGTTCATGCCGTGATCCGCCGTGATCGCGACGATCGCACCCAGCTCGTCGAGCCGTTGCAGATAGCCGTCCATCATCTGATAGAACGCGTTCGCGCCGGGCGTGCCGGGCGCGCATTTGTGCTGCACGTAGTCGGTGGTCGACAGATACATCAGATCGATGTCGCGCGTTTCCAGCAGCCGCACGCCCGCCGCGAATACGAATTCCGAAAGATCCGCGCTGTAGACGCCCGGCACCGGCTTGCCGACCAGTTCGACCACGCCGTCGATGCCGTTTTCTTCGAGCGTCGCCTCGTCCGCCTTCTCCGATGAAAAGCAGATGCCCTTCAGGCCTTTGCCGAGCAGGCGGCGCAGTTTGTCCTTCGCGGTGACGACGGCGACGTTCGCGCCCGCTTCGGCGAAACGCGCGAGGACGGTCGGCGCGACGAGGTACTTCGGATCGTTCATCAGCACCTCGGTGCCGCTCTCGCGATCGAAGAAGTAGTTGCCGCTGATGCCGTGCACGGCGGGCGGCACGCCCGTCACGATCGACAGGTTGTTCGGGTTCGTGAAGCTCGGCACGACGCAGTCGCCCCGAAGCGCGGTGGCCGGCTTCAACAGCCTGCCGATAAACGGCGCGACGCCTGCGGCGGCCGCCATCTCCAGATATTCGTACGCGCAGCCGTCCACGCAAACCACGACGACGGGGCTGCGCATCCAGTTGTAGCGGCGGCCGTTCACTTCGACGGATGCAGGGGATGTGCTCATTCGCTTCTCCTTTGACCAGGGTAATCCGGGAATTGATGATGTGGCGTTGTGTGGCATTGTGCGGCAATACTTGACATTAAAATTGACGCTTTGTAGATTGTCAACAACAGACAACAAGAAACGCATTTGTCGGGAGAAAGCAGCAAAAGGGCCGCATTGCGCAGCACTGGCCATTTCCGTCGCTGGCTGCGACGCCACTTATCAAAGGGGTCTGGAGATGAAGGAAGGAACGGGTTTCTACGGTTGCAAGGGTTTTCTGAAAGTGGCGGCGCGTTGTGCCGTGGCGGTGTCGGTGGCGTTCGGGGCCGTTCAGGCCGCGCACGCGAAGACGCAGTTGCTCGTCTATACGGCGCTCGAGGACGAGGCGATGAAGCCGTACAAGGACGCGTTCGAGAAAGCGAATCCCGACATCGAGATTCGCTGGGTGCGCGATTCGACGGGTGCGGTCACGGCGAAGCTGCTCGCCGAAAAGAACAACCCGCGCGCCGACGTCGTGCTCGGTCTCGCGGCGTCGAGCCTGACGGTGCTCGATCTGCAAGGGATGCTGATGCCGTATGCGCCGAAGGGCTTCGACAGTCTCACGCGCAAATACAGCGACACCAACAATCCGCCGCACTGGGTCGGCATGGACGTGTGGGGCGCAACCATCTGCTACAACCGCGTCGAAGCGGAAAAGCGCCATCTGCCGAAGCCGACGTCGTGGGAAGACCTCGCCAAGCCTGTCTACAAAGGGATGATCGTGATGCCGAGCCCGGTCTCGTCGGGCACGGGCTATCTCGACGTGACGTCGTGGCTGCAAACCTTCGGTGACGAGAAGGGCTGGCAGTACATGGACGCGCTCGACAAGAACGTCGCGCAATACGTCCACTCCGGTTCGAAGCCTTGCACGCTGGCGGGCACGGGCGAATTTCCGATCGGCATCTCATTCGAATTCCGCGGCCATGAATTGCAGGCGCAAGGCGCGCCCATCGACCTGATCTTTCCGAAGGAAGGGCTCGGCTGGGACATGGAAGCGACGGGCGTGATGAAGACGACCCGACATCCCGAAGAAGCGAAGAAGCTCGCCGACTTCATGGCGAGCCGCCAGGCGAACGAGATCACCGCGCAATGGTGGGCGATCGTCGCGTATCCCGGCGTCGCGAAGAAGCTTTCCGGCATCCCCGACAACTACTCGCAAATGCTCGTGAAGAACGACTTCGTCTGGTCCGCGAAGAACCGCCAGTCGATTCTCGACGACTGGCAGAAGCGCTACGGCAGCAAGGAGCAGAAGTAGCGCGGATGTTCGCGTGAAGCGCGCGGGGTGATGACTCAGGCGCGCTTCGACCACGCCGGCGGCGCACGCGCATCGCGTGAGTGTGTCGCCGGGACGCAGAAAGCGTAGCGAAGGCGGAGGATCAGATGACAGCGTATTTGAGCGTGGAGCAGGTTTCAAAGCGGTTCAACGAAACGCCCGTTCTGAAGGATATCGATCTCGGCGTGAAGAAGGGCGAGATGCTGTGTTTTCTAGGGCCCTCGGGATGCGGCAAGACGACCTTGCTGCGCATCATCGCGGGGCTCGAAACGCAGAGCATGGGCCGCATCATGCAGGACGGCCGCGACATCTCGCGCCTGCCGCCGCAGTTGCGCGACTACGGCATCGTGTTCCAGTCGTATGCGCTGTTTCCGAATCTCACGATCTTCGACAACGTCGCCTATGGCCTCGTGAACCGCAAGATGAAGCGCGCGGCGATTGCCGATCGCGTGCATGAACTGCTTGCGCTGGTGGGCTTGCCCGACTCGCATCGCAAGCATCCGAACCAGTTGTCGGGCGGCCAGCAGCAGCGCATTGCGCTCGCGCGTGCGCTGGCGACGTCGCCGGGCTTGCTGCTGCTCGACGAACCGCTGTCCGCGCTCGATGCGCGCGTGCGCGTCCGTCTGCGCCAGGAGATAAGGCAATTGCAGCAACGGCTCGGCGTGACGACGATCATGGTCACGCACGACCAGGAAGAAGCGCTGTCGATGGCGGACCGCATCGTCGTGATGAATCAAGGTGTGATCGAACAGATCGGCACGCCGCCCGAGATTTATCGCGAGCCCGCGTCGCCATTCGTCGCGGACTTCATCGGCAAGGTCAACATGATTCCCGCCGAAGTGATGCGCGACGGCACGCTGAAGGCAGGCGAGATCGGCCTGCATTACGGCTGCGGTACGGCGCAGGCGGCAGTGGGGTCGCAGGTCTCCGCTTTCGTGCGTCCCGAAGACATCCATATCGGCCTGCCCGGCGGCGCGCCCGACAACCGGCTCGCCGCGCGCGTGGAGAAGCTCGAATTTCTCGGTGCATTCTGCCGCGTCAGCTTCAAGGTCGACGGACTGACGGGCCAGGAGATCGTCGCCGACCTGTCGTTCCATGAGATGCGCCGCACGGGCCTGCAAACGGGCGCGCGTTGCGACCTTGCCATTCAACGCGAAAACGTGTGCGTGTTCACGGCCGCGAAGGAGCGTCTGCAATGAGCGCCGTATTGATCGAACGCCGCGGCGATGACGAAGCGCACGCCGAAGTACGGCAAATCACGCATTGGCACGACCGGATCGCGCAGCTCGCGCTGTTGATGATGTCGGCGATGCTGGCCATGTTTCTGCTGGTGCCGCTCGCGCTCGTGATCGGCAAATGCTTCGTCGATGCGGACGGCCGCTTCATCGGGCTCGCGAACTTCACCGGCTATCTGGGCAATAGCGCGGTCTGGACGTCGGCGCTGCATTCCGTGGCCGTTGCGAGCACGGTGACGGCGATCGTGATTCCGATGGCGTTCACGTTCGCGTATGCGCTCACGCGCTCGTGCATGCCGATGAAGAACGCGGTCCGCACGGTGGCGCTGCTGCCGCTGCTCGCGCCTACATTGCTGTCTGCCGTGTCGTTCATATACTGGTTCGGCAACTCGGGGCTGCTCAAGCCGCTGTTGCATGGACATTCGATCTACGGCTTCTCCGGCATCGTCTGCAGTCTCGTGTACGCGGCGTTCCCGCATGTGCTGATGATCCTCGTCACGGCGCTGGCGCTTTCCGATGGCCGCCTGTACGAAGCCGCCGATGCGATGGGCACGAGCCGCTTTCGCAAGTTCGTCACGATCACGCTGCCTGGCGCGAAGTACGGCCTGATCAGCGCGACGATGGTCTCGTTCACGATCTGCATCAACGACTTCGGCATTCCCGTCGTGATCGGCGGGCCGTACACGGTGTTGTCGACGGATATCTACAAGCTCATCATCGGCTTGCAGGACTTCAACCGCAGCGCCGTCGTGAGTCTGCTGCTGCTGTGTCCCGCGCTCGTCGCGTTCGCCGTCGACTTCCTGATCCGCCGCAAACAGCAGTCGCAACTCGGCGCGCGTTCGACGCCGTTCCAGCCGAAGCCGTCGCGCGGCTTCGACATGGCGATGCTCGCGTACTGCGCATTCATCTGTGTGCTGATGATCGCCGTGGTCGGCATTTCGGTTTTCGCGTCGTTCGTGAAGTTCTGGCCGTATCAGATGAGCCTTGGCTTGCAGCACTACAAGATGGGGCTGATTGCAGCGGGCATTTTCGATGCGTACAAGAACAGCCTGCGGATGGCGGCCTGCGTGGCGATCGGCGGCACGGCCATCGTGTTCGGCGGCGCGTATCTCGTCGAGAAGACGCGCGGGCCGCGCTGGCTGCGCGGCTTCATCAACCTCTGCGCGATCCTGCCGATGGGCGTGCCGGGACTCGTGCTCGGCATCAGCTACATCTTTCTGTTCAATGCGCCAGCCAATCCCCTCAACGGCCTCTACGGCACACTCGCGCTGCTCGCCGTGGTGACGGTGGTGCACTACTACTCGTCGAGTCATCTGACGGCGGTGACGGCCTTGCGGCAGATCGACAACGAATTCGAAGCGGTGTCGGCTTCGCTGAAAGTGCCTTTCTACAAGACGTTCTGGCGCGTCACCGTGCCCGTGTGTCTGCCGTCGATCCTGCAGATCGCGCGCTATCTGTTCGTCAACGGCATGACGACGGTGTCGGCCGTCGCGTTCCTTTATTCGCCCGACACGCAGCCCGCTTCGGTGGCGATCCTGAACCTCGACGACGCCGGTCAGATCGGACCGGCCGCCGCGATGGCGACGCTCGTTCTCGTCACGGCTGCATGTGCATGTCTGCTGTTCGCCGGCGTATCGCACGGCGTGTTGCGTCGAACCCAGGCATGGCGCACCACGCGCCGTGGCTGAACCGAACCCTCATCGTGTCCACCAAGGAGATACCGTGAATCTGCCCCGTCAACCGATTCTGCTCACTCCCGGCCCGCTCACCACGTCCGACCGCACGCGCGAGGCCATGCTGCGCGATTGGGGTTCGTGGGACGGCGATTTCAACCAGATCACCGCGCGCATCCGCCGCGAGACGCTGCGCATCGTGCATGGCGAAGAGACGCACGAATGCGTGCCGCTGCAAGGCAGCGGCACGTTCTCGGTCGAAGCTGCGATCGGTACGCTCGTGCCGCGCGACGGCCATGTGCTGGTGCCGAACAACGGCGCGTATTGCCAGCGCATTGCGAAGATCTGCCGCGCACTCGGGCGGCGTCATCAGACCATCGATTATCCGGAGGACGTGCAGGTCAGGGCCGCCGACATCGACCGCGTGCTCGCCGCCGATCCGTCCATCACGCACGTCGCGCTGGTTCACTGCGAAACGGGCGCGGGCGTGCTGAATCCGCTGCACGACATCGCGATGGTGGTGGCGAAGCACGGGCGCAGCCTGATTGTCGATGCGATGAGTTCATTCGGCGCGATCGATATCGATGCGCGCCAGACGCCGTTCGACGCCGTCGTCGCGGCTTCGGGCAAGTGCCTGGAAGGCGTGCCCGGCATGGGATTCGTGATCGTCCGGCGCAGCGTGCTCGAGCGCTGCGAGGGCAATAGCCATTCGCTGGCGATGGATCTGTACGACCAGTGGGTCTACATGAACCGCACGATGCAATGGCGCTTCACGCCGCCGACGCATGTCGTCGCCGCGCTCGATCAGGCCATTGCGCAGTATGTGGACGAGGGCGGCCTCGAAGCGCGCGGGGCACGCTATGCGCGCAACTGCCGCGCGCTGATCGACGGCATGGCGAAGCTCGGCTTCAGGCCGTTCCTCGATCCGTCGATTCAGGCGCCCATCATCGTGACATTCCACGCACCGGACGATCCCGCATACGACTTCAAGACCTTCTATCAGGAAGTGAAGCGGCACGGCTACATCCTGTATCCGGGCAAGCTCACGCAGATCGAAACGTTCCGCGTCGGATGCATCGGGCACTTCGGCGAGGCGGGGATTCCCGGCGCTGTTGCGGCGATCGCCGAGACGCTGAAGGCGATGGGGATTTCGCAGGTGTCGCCGAAAGCGCTGGCGTGAAGGACATGGCGTGACCCGAAGGCCTCGCGCGGTGGCGGTGATGCGCGAGGCTTTTTTTGAAGCATGGCGGGCTTTACCGCTACGTGACGGATGCTCCATTGGTTCGGCCGGCTTCGATCCATTGCTCGTGTGCGCGCCGCATTCTCGCGATGCCGTGCGCGACATGCTCGCGCACCAGCGAGACCGCACGTTCTTCATCGCCGCTCGCGAGCGCATTCACGATCTTCTCGTGTTCGGCGATGGATTCGCTCAACGCGCTATGGTCCGTTTCGATCGCGGCCTGGCGCAGCAATCCGAGTTGCAGCACGAGCTGGCGGTACGTCGCAATGAGATGCTGATTGCCGACGCCCGCAATCATCGCGTCGTGCAGTTGCAGGTTCAGTTCCGTATAGCGCGCGAGATCGCGTGTTTTCTTTGCGGCCTTCATCGCCGCGACGATGCTCTTCAGTGTGTCGAGCGTCTCGGGCGGCATGTGATTCGCGAGCTTGCGTGCGACCGCTTCGTCCAGCATCGCCCGCACTTCGTAGATTTCTTCCGCTTCGCGCAGCGACACGACACGCACCATCACGCCTCGATTCTTTTCCGTCTTCAGAAGCCCCGACGCTTCCAGCGCGCGGAAAGCTTCGCGCACAGGGCCACGCGATACGTTCAGACGCGTGGCGATATCGGCTTCATTGAGCTTCTCGCCGGGCGCGTACTCGCCCGACAGGATGCTGCGGTGAAGGCTCTCCTGCACGAGCATGGCGAGCGATTGCCGCCGGAGGAGGTCGAAAGCATGCGGCAGGCTGCTGTTGTCGTTCATGGAGATCGATCCGGGAGTATCGGCGCTCGTACGTTGTCTGCGCAGACATTGCGGCACGTTCTGTTTATTGTCAACAATAAATGAGGGCGCTTTTCGCGTCGTGCGTGAAAAATGCGGCCCGCCGGTGCGAGCCGCATGCGTCGTTCGTTACTGCTCGAACGCCTGGCGATGCGCTTTCACGAAGTCGCTGACGGTTTGAGGGGCACGCCCAGTAATTTCACCGATCACACCGTCGGCGCCCGAGAAAATGCCATTCTGATAGTCGATGGCGATCGCAAGAAAATGCTGGATGATGAATTCGGGCAGATCGTAACGCTCGAGATGCGTGCGGTATTGCTCGATGGTCGAAGGGCTGTAGGTAATCTTGCGGCCGAGCACTTCGCTCATTTCATCGGCGATTTCGCGCTGATTCATCTCGACGGGCCCGAGCAGCGGATAGGTCTTGCCGATATGGTCAGACGGCTGCGCGAGCACGGCGGCGATGAGCCGGGCCTGATCCTCGCCCGCAATCGGCGCGTGACGTCCGTCGCCGTACGGCAGTGTGATCTTGCCTTCCTGCACGATCTGATCGCGCACCCACGGGAAAACCAGCCATTCGGAGAAGAAGGTCGGGCGAATGTGCACGGTCGGCACGCCCGACCAGTCGAGCACGCGTTCCGCGATCCAGTGGTCGCGTGCGGCGTGGCTCTTCGAGTCTTCGCGCGCGGAAATCTGCGACATCTCCACCACGACCTCGACGCCTGCGCGCTTTGCCGCCTCCGCAAAATACGACGTGGCCTGGATGAAGCCTGGCCGCACGGGATAACACAGGTAAGCGCCCGTAACGCCGTCCATCGCGCGCCGCACGTCGTCGTGTTCGAGCAGATCGCCGACGACGATTTCGGCGCCCTGGGCGCGCAGCGCCGCGCTGCGTTCGTCTTCGCAATGAACGAAGGCGCGAACGGCGTGCCCGTCGTTCAGCAGATGGCGGATGGTGTGAACGCCTGTCTTGCCGGTGGCGCCAGTGATGAGGAATTTGCGTTGCTGCATGATGGACTCTCCAATCTAACGGTGTGGCACTCGACGTGAGTGCAGGGGACTGCCGGATATCGCCGCGATCGGATCGTCACTTCGATATCTTTTGAAAGTGCATACGCACATTTAGCGGCGCGCGTAATCGGTTCGGATTCGACGGCAGGGATATCTACATCGCGGTGAGGTGTTCCCTGACGGTTTGCAGAATGGCGGCTGACGCGTCCGGGTCGTCGACGATACGAGACATCGTCAGCGCGCCGATCATCGCCGAGAGTGCGAAGACCGCTTCCGATTTCGCCACTGCGCGCTGCCGGCGTTTCGATCGTTTGGCGAGGACTTCGACGAGGCCATCGAAGCCGCGTGCCGCGACGGCGCGCGTCTTGTCGTCGGACCGGGCAAGCTCGCTGCCCATTCCGGCAAGCGGGCAGCCTTCCGCCCGCTGGTCGCGGTGTGAACTGGACACGTAGGCGTCGATGATCGCCTTGAAGCCGTCATCAGCCGCGCTGGCTTTGGCGACGCTGTCGAGCTTATGGATGATCGCGTTCAGTCCCGCCTCGCATGCTTCCGCCACCAGCTGATCTTTGGACTCGAAATGGCGGTAGAAGCCGCCGTGCGAAAGCCCTGCTTCGGACATCAGATCGGCGAGGCCAGTGCCCTGGATGCCGTTGGCGCGAAACTCCCGTGCCGCGACCTCGACGATCTTGCGGCGCGTATCGGCCGTTTCCGCTCTCGATTTCCTCATGATTGCAGTGCTCGGTAACAGGTTGATTAGATGTTAGTCATCATCTAAATTAAAGTCAACCCGTCCGGTGCTGCAACACTGTGTTTCATCAGCCTTACCAGCGCAGGAGTTTCGGCCCCAGCCACGCGCCGATGCCCGCGGGAACCAGCATGCCGATTGCGTACCACACGCTCCAGAACGCCGGGCTCATCTCGGGACAATGCAGGCAGTACACGACCGTCGCGGTCGAACTCGCGAGCAGGCCGGCGACGGCGCCCGCGAGCCGCAACTGCGTGGGCGCGAGCGACTTGACGGCCCAGAACACGGCGGGGAAGGTCGGCAGCGACAGCAGCATGATGTTGAACGGACATGTGCGCCAGGTCTGGCCGAGCACGACCGCCCATCGTCCGGCGGGCGCCGTGCCGTCCAGCACGACCATGCTCGCCGCCCACACGGCGACGAACGGCAACGCGATCAGCGCCCACGAATAGCCCGCACGCGCACCCGGCCGGCCAAGCCGCATCACGGCGAGCATCGCGCCGACTGCAATTGCCAGCGGATACGCCATCTTGGCCCAGAAGATGGTCGTGCGCGCGACGCTCGCCAGATCGTGCCGCACGCCGAACACCACGCTCATCAGGATCAGCGAGCCCAAGCCGCCTAGCACGAGCGCCTTGATGAAGCGTCGCGCGACGACGCCCCGGTCGATGCGCGTGACCTGGTTCGACAGGAGGCCAATGAGATCGTCGGTCTTCATCGCAGCCCCCGTATGAGCGTCGCCAGCGCCTTGAGGCCGCGATGCACGCCGACCTTCACGGCCGATTCGGACAGTCCCGTGATACGCGCCGTCTCCGTGACCGACAGGCCTTCGAGCTTCATATGAACGATAGGCAGCCGCTGCTTGTCGGGCAGGTGTTCGAGCAGCTTGCCGATATCGTGACGCGCCTGCGCCGGTTCGTCGTCGGTGTCGGCGAGCAGATCGGCGTGGTCGTCGAGCGGATCATTGAGGGATTCGCGGCGCGCGCGCGAGCGGAAAAAATCCATCAGCTTGTAGCGGGCAATGGCATGCAGCCAGGCCGTCAGCGGCTCGTCCGGACGATAGGTGTGACGCGCATTGTGCACAGCGAGCAGAATCTCCTGAACGAGGTCTTCCACATCGTCGCGATAGTGCGGGATGCGTCTGCGCAGAAACGCGCGCAGATGTCGCGTGAGCGCTTGCAGAAAGCTTCGATAAGCGTCGGCGTCGCCGTCGAGACCGCGGACGAACAACGCTTTCAGGCGGCTTTCCGCTTCTTGCAAATTGACTCCCGTGTTGGCGGAACGGCGAGACGACGCGTGCGCATGGCTTACCGTCGCGATCGCGAGGGGAGCGGCCAGCTTCATATCGATGGCTTCCGTCAAGCCGAAGCCGTGATGCGCCACTATAGCGCGGTCATCGTCCATCGTCGTCACCCGCCTCCTTTAACGGGTTAATTCGCTCTTCCGCAGTGGCCGGTTACAGCCCGCACAAAAAATATTTCTTCGCGCCGCGCTGTAACCGGCCGCCCATTCCCGGCGAATTTACGTGTATCCGACCGTCACGGTGATCGACATGGACACGTTAAAGGCGTCACTCACTCCAGCGCACGCAGGCGTTCAGCGCAATCCGCCCATTCATCCGCTGTGGTTGCGCATCACGCATTGGCTCAATGCGCTGGCGGCGCTCGTCATGATGTTCTCGGGCTGGCGCATTTATGACGCTTCGCCCGTGTTCAGGAGCATCGTCATTCCGCCGTCGATCACGCTCGGCGGCTGGCTCGGCGGCGCGCTGCAATGGCACTTCGCCGCGATGTGGCTGCTGGTGTTCAACGGCATCGTGTATCTCGCGCTCAACATCGCGAGCGGACGCCTGGTCGCGAAGTTCTTTCCGCTTTCGCCGCGCGCCGTGTTGCGCGACTTCGTCGCCGCAGCGAGCGGCAAGCTGTCCCACGCGGATTTGCGGCAGTACAACGCGGTGCAGAAGCTCGCGTATCTGGCTGTCATCGTCGATCTGATCGTGCTCGTGCTGTCGGGTCTCGCGATCTGGAAGTCCGTGCAGTTTCCGCTGCTGCGCGAACTGATGGGCGGCTACGACAACGCGCGCATCGTTCACTTCTGCGCAATGGCGGTGATGGCGGCGTTCGTCGTCGTGCATGTCGCGATGGTCGCGCTCGTGCCGCGCTCGCTGCTGACCATGTTGCGCGGCCGCTGATCTTTGCACGAGGAAACCCCATGAAAACCAGCGCCAAACCGACCGTCAAGCTCGACCGCGCTTCGATTCTCGCGGATGCAAGCCGCGAACTGGAGATGCCGTCGCGGCGTCTGTTCGGCAAACGCATGCTGACGCTGGGCGGACTGTCGCTGCTGACAGGCTGCTCGATCACCGACGACGATTCCGTCAACAGGTTTCTGACGGCGGTCTCGCGTCTCAACGACCGCGCGCAAGCACTGTTGTTCGATCCGAACCAGCTCGCGCCGACGTACACGGAAGCGCAACTGACGCGGCCGTTTCCGTTCAACGCGTTCTATGGCATCGACGATGTGCCCGCCGTGGATGGCAGCGACTATCGCCTGAAAGTGAGCGGCCTCGTGACGGGACAACGCGTGTGGACGCTGCCCGAACTCTATGCGCTGCCGCACGCGGAGCAGATCACGCGGCATATCTGCGTCGAAGGATGGAGCGCGATCGGGCGCTGGGGCGGCACGCCGTTCGCGGGATTCCTGCGCCGCATAGGCGCGGACACGACGGCGAAGTACGTCGGCTTTCGCTGTGCGGACGACTACTACGAGAGCATCGACATGCCGACGGCGCTGCATCCGCAGACCTTGCTCACGTTCGAATACGACGGCCAGCGTCTGCCCGCGAAATACGGCTATCCGATGAAGCTGCGCATGCCGACCAAGCTCGGCTACAAGAACCCGAAGCACATCGTCGAGATCTTCGTCACCAATACCTATCCGGGCGGGTATTGGGTCGACCAGGGCTACAACTGGTTCGGCGGTTCCTGAGTGCTGTTCTGCTTTTTTCTGGTTCCGGTCTGGCCGGATACCGTTTCAACCCACCAAGGAGATGAGCAATGAAACGACTGATGACGGCTGTATTCGTAGCAGCGATGGCGATGGGCACGACGGCTGCATTTGCGCAGGCGAGCGGTGCGATGTCGAATGACGCCATGAGCAAGGACGCGATGTCGCACGACGCGATGAAGAAAGACAGCATGTCGCACGATGCGATGAAGAAAAACAGCAAGATGAAGAAGCACGATGCGATGGGTATGAATCACCCTGCATCGGGCGCGATGTCGCAATAAGCGGTTTGCAGCTGGCGATGAAGCCGGGCGCGCCCGGCTTCATCAACGCTGTCTATGCCTGCGCCTGAAAGATCAGGTTGAACGGCGTTTGCGTCGCGCGCCTGAAACGCGTGAAGCCGCCCGCCGTCACGACATCTCTGAGCCGCGCTTCGCCCGCCTGTGCGCCGAGCGCTCTTCTGCCTTCCTGCGACAACGAAGCGCCCGTGCAGATCATCGTCGATGCGCAATAGAACACGCGTCCGACAGGATTGAGATTGTCTTCTAGCCGGTCGTTCGCAAAGGGCTCGACGATCATCCACGATCCATCCGGCTTCAACGCCTGCAGCACGTGTGCCGCGGCGCCCGTCGGGTCGCCCATGTCATGCAGGCAATCGAAGAAAGCGACGAGGTCGTAGTCGTTGCCCGGAAATCCTTGCGCGCTCGCGACTTCGAACGTGACGCGTTCGTTGAGACCTGCCTCGTCGGCAAGCTCGCGCGCTCTCTGCACGGAGGGTTCGTGATAATCGAAGCCGACGAACGTCGCGTCGGGGTAGGCCTCGGCCATCAGCATCGTGGATGCGCCGTGCCCACAGCCGACATCGGCGACCTTCGCGCCGCGTCCCTTGAGTATCGCTTCGACACCATTGAGCGCGGGAATCCATTCATCGACGAGATGCGCCGCATAGCCCGGACGGAAGAATCGCTCGGTGCCCCTGAACAGCGACGGATGATGCTGATGCCATCCGACGCCGAGCCCTGTGCGAAACGCGGCTTCGAGTTTGGGCAGGCTGCGGAACATCGCTTCGGCGCAGTCGACGAAACCCGGTATGAAAGTGGGGCTCGTCTCCTCGGCGAAGCACATCGCCATTTCGTTATCGAGTTGATAACGCGCGGTTTCAGGCTCGTAGCGGACGAAGCCTGAGGCGGCCTGCGCCGCGAGCCATTCGCGCACGTACCGTTCGGCGAGACCGGCGCGTTCTGCCACCTGCTCCGAGGTCATCCAGCCTTGCTCGGTCATTGCCTTGTACAGCCCGAGCCGGTCGCCCAGCGCAATCAGCGGTGCGGACGCGACCGCGCCGAACTCTTCGACCATGCGCCCCATGAAGTCCTGCACTTTTTGCTCGTCGTATTGCATGTGCCACCTCCTCGGCGAAGGCAGAATTGATCTGACGAAAAGGACGTCCGCCCATGCCTGCACGTTGTCGACGGCGTCCATGCGAAGTATAGGTAGCGGAAAGACAGACGAAAGGCGCAGTGCGGGGCATTTCGTGCGTGTGTGTATGATCCGCGAACATCAAGGCCATTCACCGGGACTGCAAATGAGTTCAAGCAGGCAAGCCAAACGCGACCTTCCAGCCAAACGGGATCTGGAAGCGATGTCGGTATTCCGTTACGAGTTGCGCAAGTTTCTGCGCGTCTCCGAAGAGATCGCCAACGCGGCGGGCATCACGACGCTTCAGTATCAGCTGCTGCTGCACGTGCGCGGGTTCGAAGGCCGCCAGTGGGCCACGGTCGGCGAACTCGCGGAACGTCTGCAGGCGGCGCCAAACGGCACGGCCGCGCTGGTGTCGCGCTGCGAATCGGCGGGGCTCGTGACGCGCAAGCCCGACGCCGACGATCGCCGTCAGGTGCAGGTGCATCTGACGCCCAAGGGCGAGCGCTGCCTGCTCAAGCTCGCAGCCGAGCACAAGGCGCACTATGGCTCGTTCGGCTGGGTGTTCGGCGAGGTGGGCGAATAGGCATTGCGCAGTGGGCTGTCGGGGGCGAAACGGGGGAGTGCGCATTTATGTCACAATGTGCCTTATTTCGTTTCGACCACACACAAGCATTCCGATGCGCATTCCCGTTCCTCTCGACCGACGCGCGGTGCTGCGCGCCAGGCGGCTTTGGCTCCACTATGGGGTGTTCTGGCTGGGCGCGGTGGCAACCGGTCTGGTCGCCGTCATGTACGCGCGTCTGATCGATTCCGGCTACGAAGCCTTTTTGCGCTACACGGCGATGCTCTGGTGGTTGCCGCTCGTGCTCACGCCGGCCGTCGGCGCGGTCGGCGTCTGGATGACGCGCCGCTGGTTCCCCGGCGCCGAGGGCAGCGGTATTCCTCAAGTGATCGCGACGCTGCATGACGGGCGCGACCTCGGCCCGCGTCTGCTGAACCTGCGGATTCTCCTCGGCAAGATCGCCATATCGTTTCTATCGATTCTGGGCGGCTTCACGATTGGCCGCGAGGGGCCGACGATCCACGTCGGCGCGTCGCTGATGTTCAGTCTGCGGCGCTTTTACCCCGAGCGCCTGCGCAATATCCGCGGCGCGGAACTGGAACGCAAGCTCGCACTGGCGGGTGCGGCCGCGGGGCTCTCCGCGGCATTCAATGCGCCGCTCGCCGGCGTCGTCTTCGCCATCGAAGAACTGACGCGCAGCTTCGAGCAGCGGACCAGCGGCGTGCTGATCACGGCGATCATCTTCGCGGGTATCGTCTCGCTCGGCATGCAGGGCAACTACACGTATTTCGGCACGATCGATATAGACGGCCACTTTCCGGATCTGCTCGCCGTTGCCGTGGTGATGCTGGGCGGCGTGACGGGCGTCGCGGGCGGCGCATTCTGCTGGCTGTTGCTGAATACGGGACGCTGGATGCCAGCAAGACTGGTCGTGTGGCGCAACGCGCATCCCGTTGCATTCGGCGCGGCGTGCGGCCTCTTCATCGCCGTCATCGGCGTCGCCGCCGGCGGTCATACATTCGGCAGCGGCTATGCCGAAGCGCGCGGCATGCTCGAAGGCAGCTCGCAACTCGGCGCGAGCTATCCGCTGCTCAAGATGGCGTCGATGGTCGGCTCGTATCTGCCCGGCGCGCCAGGCGGTCTCTTTGCGCCTTCGCTCGCGATCGGTGCCGGAATCGGTAACGCACTGCATCTTCTGTTCGGGCAGATGCAGCTGCCGATGCTCATCGCGCTCGGCATGGTCGGCTATCTCGCGGCCGTCACGCAAAGCCCGATCACCGCGTTCGTCATCGTGATCGAGATGATCAACGGGCACGCGCTGGTGCTGTCGCTGATGGCGACTGCGCTGATCGCGAGCCAGGTGTCGAAGCTCTTTGCGCCGCCGCTGTACGAGGCGCTGGCGCAGCGCTACGTCGCGCATTGAGAGCCCGCCGCAGCTTGACAGAAAATAGATGACCGGTTACTTTATTATCCATCAACCGATCAATGATGAGCCGACACCATGCCAAGACCCCGAACCCCGAAGTGCGTGCCCGACTGCTGAGCATCGGGCGCGACGTCGTGCTCGACAAAGGGTTTAACGGCTGCGGCGTGCAGGACATCACGGCGGCCGCCAATGTGCCGAAGGGCTCGTTCTACAACTACTTCGAGACGAAGGAAGCCTTTGCGGCGGAAATCGTCGAGCAATACTGGCAGTCCATTGAAGACAGACACGGGCCGATTCTGTACGACGCGCGCATCAAGCCGCTCAAGCGTATCGTGCGCTTTTTCCGCGCAATCAGCGAAGATCATGGCCGCGAGAATTTCAAGCTCGGTTGCCTGATCGGCAATCTGTCGCTCGAACTGTCGAACACGAGCGACAGCACGCGCGGCAAGCTCACCGAGCTTCTGCAACGTTGGGAAGACGGTCTCGCGGCCTGTCTTGCAGAAGCCCAGGAACGCGGCGAACTGGACACGGGAATCAAGGCTGCCGAGCTGGCGCAGATCGTGATCGAGGCTTACGAAGGTGCGCTGATGCGCGGCAAGGTCGAGCAATCGGGCGACGCCTGTGCGCGTTTCGAGCGTGTCGTGCTGCCGCGGTTATTGCGGTAGTTTTTTTTGTCTTTTTATAAGGTGACCGGTCATCTATATTTTCTTAGAGATCTGACGGTCCCAAACGGAGAGGTAGATATGAGTAACGAAAACACGGTTCGACCAGGCAGTGTCAATGCATATGCCGACCCCGCCGATCCGGCACTTCCCGGAACCGGCTTCACGCTCGATCGTTCGAAGGCCGCGCTGGTGGTGGTGGATCCGCAAAACGATTTTCTCAGTCCGGCGGGCGCAAGCTGGCCCATCTTCGGGCCGAGCGTCACCGAAAACAATACGGTGGCGCACGTCGAGCAATTGCTGAAAGGCTTCAAGGCGCTCGATCTCACGGTTGCAGTGTCGCCGCATTATTACTACCCGTACGATCATCACTGGCACTTCGGCGGCCCGCTCGAGAAGGTCATGCACGACATCAACATGTTCGAACGGAAAGGGCCGATTTCGCTGGAAGGATTCGAAGGCTCGGGCGCCGATTTTCTCGAACAGTACAAGCCGTACATCCTGGACGGAAAGACGATCATCGCGTCGCCGCACAAGGTGTACGGACCCGAAACGAATGACCTCGTCCTGCAGTTGCGCAAGAAGGGCATCTCGCAGATCGTGCTGGCGGGCATGGCGGCCAATCTGTGTATCGAGTCGCATCTTCGCGAACTGATCGAGCAGGGATTCGAAGTGCTCGTCGTACGCGATGCGACGGCGGGCCCGCGTGTCCCCGAGGGCGACGGCTACCTTGCCGCATTGATCAACTTCCGTTTCCTCGCTCACGCGCTCTGGACGACGGAAGAAACGCTGCGTGCGCTGAATGCCTGAATCTGCTGGGTCGTGCGCGATCAATACGCGGCACGCAAGGCCTCGTCGGCGACGGCGAGCCGTGCCGCAATTGTCTTGATCAGGAAGCGGTGAAACTGCTGTGCGGCGACGGGGTCATCGCGTTCGAGCGCGAACAGCGCCGGCGCCGACAGCCGATGAACGCGCGTGGGCGATTCGGCGACGACATCGGCGCTTCGCGTGGTTTGCGTGTACACGGCCATCTCGCCAACCACCGTGCCGGGACCGAACGAGCGCAGCCGCACGAGCCGGCCGTCGGACAGCGGCAGCGAAACGGCGACGCGTCCGCGTTCGACGATATAGAGCGCGTCGCCCGGCTCGCCGCGCAGAAAGAGCGGCTCGCCCGCGACGAGATCGCGCACTTCGAGGCAGTCGCACAGCTTCGCCAGCGCGGGCAGCGTGAAATGCGGCGCGAGGGTCGCACGGAAATCCTGTTCATCCGATCGCGGCAGGACACAACACGATTCGAGCACGCGGTCTTCGATCCATTCGAGACCGGCGTCGAGCGTCGCGAATTCGTGTATCCGCAGGTTCAGTGTGCCCGACTTCGCGAGCAGGCTGCGCGAGCGGGCGGGCAACGCGGTGAGCACGAGGTCGGCGCCCGACGACGCGCACAGTTGCCGCAGCTTGACGAAAGCAACCGATACCGACGCATCCATGCCGTTGGTCGACGCGAAGTCGAGCACGACATAGCGCACGGCAACCGCGCCGTTCGCCTGGAGCCGTTCGCGCACGCGCTGCAGAATCGAATTGGCGGTGCCGAAGAACAGAAAGCCTTGCAGGCACAAGCCGTACACCTGAGCGCCGCGTTCGCGCAGCTGCGCCGAATCTTCGATGCTGCGTTCGACCGACGAGGTGCGCGTGGCGGCATCGAATGCCATGCGCACGCAGCTGACGCGCCCATACAGCAGCGCGAACATCACACAGGCGGCGATGACGCCCGCGATCACGCCCGCGACGACGCCATAGAACGCGACGACGGCCAGCATGCCTGGCACGAGCGCGTACTCGTACCAGTTGAGCCTCGCATAGGCGCCGAAGAGCCACTGCAGCATCAGCCGCAGCCCCATGAACAGTTGCAGCCCGACCAGCACGGGCACGGGAAAGAGCGCGACCAGATCGGGCGATGCCGCGAGCGCCGCGAGGCACGCGAGCGCCGCGAACACGCCCGCGAGGCGGCTCGTCGCGCCGGCGCGCGCATTGAGCATCGAGCGGTTGTACGACTGATAGCCGACCATGCCGCCCAGCAATCCGCTCGCGATGTTGGCAAGCCCCGCGGCACGCATTTCGCGATTCAGATCGATGTCCTCGCCGGTTGCCGCGCCGATGGCCGTCGAGTTCATCAGGATCGTGATCGCCGACGCCGACGTCACGATGAGCGTCTCGGGCAGGTGTGCCGCAATCGCGGGCCAGTCGATCGCACCCTGCGCGAGCGGCGCGGGAACACGCAGATCGGGGAAGAAGTGCAGCTTGACGTGCGGCAGCAGCAGGCCCATGTTGCGCGCATCGTCGATCGAGAGTCCGGCTAGACGCAGCAGCACATAGAACAGCGCGACGCCGCACACGAGCACGAACGGCAACGCGGCAATGTGCTGCTGCCCGCGCGTGAGTATGGTAGTCAGCACGCCGATGACGAGGGCCGGCACCCACGCGAGCCAGTGCAGATGCGTGAGCAGGCCGAGGGTATGCCACTGCGGCGCTTCGCCCGTCAGCACGCGAAACGCACCCGCCAGCAGCAGATAACCCGTGCCCGCCAGAAAGCCGCCCACGACGGGGTACGGCAGGAACTGCAAGGACCGGCTGCGCTTCGACGAGCCGATCCCAAACAGCACGATGCCCGTCAACACCGAACACAGCGCGATGGCGATCAGCACGGTCAGAAGCAGGGTTTGCGGCGAGCCGCCGTCGGCATGCACGCTGCTCGCGACGCCTGCCGCCACACCCGCGAGAAACGCGGTCGCGTTGCTGTCGGGCCCGGCGATGTTCAGGCGCATCGAGCTGGTCAGCGCGATCACGAGCGCCGTGACGATGCAGCTGATCAGCGCGGTCGGCACGCCGAGTTCGGCATAGCGCGCGAGGTCGGCGCTGAAGATCAACGTGCCGAGGCTCATCGCGTAGCAGAGCATGACGAGCGTCGAAACGGCGCCCGCCGTCAGGTCGCCGAACAGTCCGCTGACGCGTGCCGCGGCGCCGACGTGCGACGCCGGCGTGGACTCCGACGAAGAACCTGTAGCACCCCGCTTCACGGCGCTCTCCCGGAACGCGCGGGCCCGCGCCAGGCGGGCGGCCGTCCGGGCCAGTATCCGCCGCTGTTCTCGCCGCTGTCAAACCACGCGGCACGCGAGCGCCGCGCACAACACCTGCACTGGAAAAGACGCGTGGCGCGGTATTTCTTAAGCGCTCAACGGGAAACAGCTTCGGGCGATGACGATGGATATCGGACTGCGGCTCGGTGGACTCGGGCTCGAGCCGTACGCGCAGGCATTGCTGCGCCGGTGCCGTCGCAGTGGCTCACGGGCTGCGGCGAGAAGAGGCGCGCATTCACCGATGCGCGACCGCGAGCGCCTGGAGATGGCCGACCCTTTCCGCCGCCGCGATGCAGAGGCGAGCGTGGTCCGGCAGGCGTGCGCGAATTGCAGCGGCGAATTGCAGCGACGAATTGCAGCGACGAATTGCGGCGACGAATTGCGGCGACTAAGGGAAGAGGGCGCGAAGCGGGGTTTCCATCATGCCCTCACCGCAATCGACGCTGCGCTAACGGATCTCGCGTCCTGAATCGCCGGAATGATCGGCCAGCCGCGACAGCGTAGAGGCCAGCGAACTCCGATGCGCAACGAGCGCGGCGATGCCCATGTTCAGTTCGGATACGAGCGCCTCGCAGTCGGCGATCTGCGTCGAGCCGCGTTTCGTCCAACGCTCGTCCTGGGCTCGCGTCAGCCAGTGCAATGCGGCATCGCGTTCGTTGCGGATTGCCTGAATCTCGGCATCGACGTTGAGGACACGGATCAGCAGCCTGTGCACGGGAGCATTGTGATTCATGGAAAGAAACCTCTTGACGCCCGACATCCCGCTGCGCAGGCTGGCCGTTCCCGACGGGTACGGTACAAAAGCGGGTCACGCGTTCAGCGCCTCGCAACGGCCGAGCGTCCCTGCGTCGAACGCAACGGATCGACTGGCGGCATCTGCATGCCACGCGCCCATGTCCGTCGCCGAATTCCTGCGGACCGTCACGGAGGTTCAGGGTCTTGAGCACGACGCATGCCGCGGGCTGCGCCGACGCTGCTACAGCAGCACGCCGTCGCGCTTCGACACGCGGAACGTGCCTTTGCCCGCCTGTTTGGCCGCGTAAAGCGCGTGGTCGGCGCGTGTAATGAGTTCGTCGACGGCGTCGCCGGGCGCTGACAACGCGATACCGATGCTGGTGCCGATCGACACGTTCTTGCCGGCAGCCAGACGATAGGGCCGGCTGATGACCCGGATGATCCGCTGCGCGATGGTGGACACCACGAGCGGCGTCGAATCGCGGACGACGATAGCGAACTCGTCGCCGCCGAGCCGCGCAGCCAGCTCGCCTTCGCGCAGCGTCTGCCTGAGCCTTGCCGCGACCATCGTGAGCACTTCGTCGCCCGCGCCGTGACCCAGGCTGTCGTTGACGTTCTTGAAACCGTCCAGATCGAGATAGAGCACGGCCGGCCGCGACGCCGCCGACGGCGGGGCCGCGCCCAGCATCCGCCGCAGACGGTCATGCAATTCGCGGCGATTGGCCAGTCCCGTCAGCGAATCGTGGCGCGCGAGGTGGAGCATCCTGGCTTCGCTTTCGCGGCGCTCCGTCACGTCTTCGATGATGATCACGGCGCTTCCGTCCGGAACGGGATTGCGCGTCATCTCAAGCTGGCGGCCGTCGCGCAAGTCGAGGTCGAACGGGCGGCGCTCGCCCTGCAGCCACGCCGCGCAACGCTCCACCAGCTGCTTCCGGAGCCCCGGGCCGAACTGCCCCAGCCCCACGTGACCGATGAACTCCGGCAGCGGCAGATCGAGTTTCAATTCATCGACACGGGCGCCGAACAGTTCGGCGGTGCGCCGGTTCGCGATGACCACCTTGCCGGAGGTGTCGATCGTGCACAGACCGTGCGGCATGTTCGCGAGAGCCGCGTCGAAACGGGCCGCCAGCTCGGCGTGCCGCTGTTCCGCGGACATCAGCGCGAGCAGGCCGTCGTAATGCCGCCAGACGACGGAAAACATCGCGCCGAGATAGGCCGCGAGCGGCGGAACGAGTATCCACGAGCCGCTGCGCGGAGCGACCAGCGTGCCGATGCCGATCGGAATGGCCCCCAGCGCGATCTGCGCAATCGCGAGGCGGGGCACGGCGGCATTGCGTGATCCGATGCCGCCCAGAATCCCCGCCGTCACCATGATGGCGAGCGCCGCCAGTTGTCCGTCGGGCGATATCACGCAGCCCATCGTGCCGAGGCCGAGCGTCAGCGTCGCCAGCAGGCAGAGGGGCGCATAACGCATGGCCCACGTATCCGTATGTCGTGCGCCTGCATTGCTGTGTCGACGAGCGTAAGCGCGGATGCAAAGCAGCCGTGTGACGAGAATCGACACGTCGATCAGCAGCCAGACGGCCGCCCACGGCGCATGCAGCCGCCAGTACGCAACCAGCGCAACGAAGGCGCTCGCGGCGCCCGCCATGAAGAGCGGGTAAGCGTTCTCGAAGACGGTCGACAGCAGGGACGTGCGGATCGCGCCGCTCACGACGTTCTGCCGGCGCGCGGGCATACCTAGAATGAAGCGGATCACGGGAAGTCTTGCAGACATTACGCCTCCCCGTCGGGCAGGGTCAGGACCATCGACGCGCGTCGTTCCGCCATCACGAGTACGACAGCGACGAATACCCGGTGCCGAAGTCGTCCATCGACAGGCGCACTCCCGCGGCACGGATTGTCTTCAGCAGCTTGGTGACCAGCTCGACGTTTTCCATCAACAGGCTTTCGGTCAGTTCGAGTACGAGACAGCGCGCGGAAAGCCCGCTTTCCGCGCGCGCCTGCAACACGCCCTGCGCGAAATGCGGCTGGCGCAGCGACGCGCGTAGCTGTTTCCGCCTGACGGGCGACTGCGGCGGTCACACCGGACACAGCAGCGAGAGGAAGGCAGCGCGGCCCGCGCCAGACATCTCGCGCGGTACTGCGCGAATTACACATCTCGGCAACAATTACTTGATATTTAAGGGGAAACGGTGATCTCCAAGCCTGTTAACGGATGTATTCAGGTGGCCTTTAGACATGTTTTTGAGGGGCGGAAGACACGCCCGGCGCGCGATGCAAAGAGCGCATCGAACCTGTCGGTGCTTCGTTGCATCGGACCGACGTGCTGTGCTTCGTGCGACACATCGTTGCGCAACGGGCAGACGACTCGACGGACGCGAGGCACGCGGACTCCGGCTCGACGGGGCGCAACGAACGTCATTGAAGTTGGGGCTCTGGGTATCGCGAATGCACTGCAGCCCTTCGACATGGCGCGCACTCGCAGGCATCGCTTTCACCACCGGGATCACCGTGACCGGCACGACGAACGAGACGCGGGCGGATCGACAACCGGCTTGTTCGATCTACACCGTCACGGGCGACACACCACCCGCGTTCCCCGCTGAAAACACCGACAGCCGCTGCTGGATCCATCTGAGCAATTCGAGCGGCCCGGGCGTAAGTGCGCGGCTCGACTTCACGAGCAGCCGCGCCTGCGCACCCTGAAACAGCGGGTGATCGACGGGCACGGTCGTCAGTTCGCCGCTCGCGACTTCGCGCCGCGCCGCGAATTCGCCGATCAGCGTGACGAAATTCTCGGCAGCGACCATGCGCTTGAGCACGGCCAGCGAATTGGTGGTCATCGCGGGCTGGATCTGCATGCCCTCGGCGATTTCGAGCATCTTCACCGCGTGGCCGATGCCGAAGCTCTGCGGCATCAGCGCGAGCGGAAAGGCGCGCAGATCGTCGATGGTGGCGGGCCGCTTCTTTTGCGCAAGCGGATGTTCGCGGCGCAGCAGCAGCACGGCGCGCTGGATCGAACTCGCGAGCCAGCGGATGCGCGGATGCGGCGGCGGATTGTAGGCAAGCCCGATATGCGCGCGATCGCCGGCGATTTCCTCGACGATGCCGTCGCGCGTCAGCATGCTCATTTCGATGGTCAGCGCGGGATACTTCGCGCAAAACGGTGCGAGCACATCCTCCGTCAGCGTATCGATGAAACCCTCGCTGACGGCAAGCTGCACCCGGCCGTGCCGCAAGCCGCGAAACGCATGCAGCTGATCTTCGAGTTTCTCCTGCTGCGACTGGCAGCCCTCCCAGAACTCGAGCAGATGCGCGGCCGGTTCCGTCGGCCGGACGCCTTTCGCCCCGCGCTCGAACAGCGCGACGCCCAGTTCGTCTTCGAGCAGCCGGATCTGCCGCGTGATGACGGAAGGGGACGTGTTCATGTCGTCGGCGGCGCCGCGGATCGAGCCGTGCGTGAGCACGGCATGGAAATATCTCAGGCGCTGGTGATTGATGGTTCGCATCGTTGTCAGACCTATGAAATCTCGACTGTTGACCAGAAGGCAACAGGGAGTGCGCACAGTTGCTGTTGTGTTGCCCGCGCGTTCCTGCCACCATGCGCCGCACATCGACCGCGATCAGCGGGGCCGCATGGGCGCGCATCGTCGAGCTTCATTTGAGCAGCCAGATGTATCTGCCGCGTGTCTGAAATGGTTTCGCGTGCAACGTCGTGTATCGCCGCGCAAGGGCGGATACATGCGCATACAGACGCGGCGCTTTCGCGTCGCGCGCGCACGCCGCGCAGTCAGTGGGAACAGCAGGCTGAGTGTTTCGCCGCAGCCGTAGAACTTGTCATGAAGAAGCTCGAACACGTCCTGATCGTCGACGACGATCGTGAGATCCGCGCGCTGGTCGCCGTCTATCTGGAACGCAATGGCATGCGCGTCTCGCACGCGGGCAACGGGCGCGAGATGCGCGCCGCGCTCGTCCTCGACCGGCCCGATCTGATCGTGCTCGACGTGAGGTTGCCCGATACGGATGGCCTCACGCTGTGCCGCGAACTGCGTGCGGGCGACTTTCACGCGATACCCATCGTGATGCTGTCCGCGCGTGACGAAGAAGCGGACCGGATCCTCGGCCTCGAAATGGGCGCCGACGACTACCTGTCCAAACCGTTTGCGATCCGCGAACTGCTGGCGCGCATCCGCGCCGTTCTGCGCCGCACGAACATGCTGCCGCCCGGCATGCGGATCGCGGAGTCGGCATCGATCCTGCGCTTCGGCGAATGGCGGCTCGACACGGGCGCACGCCATCTTCTCGATGCAGAAGGCACACTGGTCGCGTTGAGCGGCGCCGAGTACCGGCTGTTGCGGGTGTTTCTCGATCACCCGAACCGCGTGCTCACGCGCGACCAGTTGCTCAACATGACGCAGGGACGTCACGCCGATCTGCTCGACCGTTCGATCGACCTGCTCGTGAGCCGCGTGCGTCAGCGCCTGCAGGACGGCGTGCGCGACGGGCGTTACATCAAGACGCTTCGCAACGAAGGCTATCTGTTCACCGCGACGGTGACGGCCGACGATAACGCCACGTTGCATGTGCCTGTGCGCGCCTGCTTCGCCTAGGGTACGAGCAGCAGCTTTCCCGTCGTCCTGCGGCTTTCCATATCGGCATGCGCCCGCGCCGCATCCGCGAGCGGATACACACCGCCGATCCGCACATCCAGCACGCCCGCGATGATCCAGTCGAACAGCTGCCGGGTCTTCGCGCGCAGCAGCGCAGGCGTATGGATGTGGTCCGCGAACGTCGCGTAGCCGATCTTTATGCTCTTCGGCAGGCTCATGATGTGGATGGGACCCGCATCGCCGAGCACGGGCCCATACCAGCAGAACGTGCCCGAGCGGCGCAGCGACGCGAGCGAACCCTGAAACGTCGCGGGCCCCGAACCGTCGTAGACGACATGCACGCCTTCGCCGTCGGTGAGGCGCATGACGTCGTCGGCGAAACGGCCTTCGCTGTCGACGATCACATGATCGGCGCCCGCTTGCCGCCGCGCAGCCGGATGATCTGCGTCAGCAGCAGTAAGTCCGGAAGGTTCTTGTCATTGTGTTGCCCCTGCGTACCGCGTTATCGGTGAATGGCTTCGTGCTGCGCTTACGTTGCCAGGTTGGTCCGTTGCGAACGGCGGCCCGCACGCGTTCGCAACGGAGCCGTTGCCATCACGAGTGTGCGTAGACGGGTTCGAGACCGAGCACGTCCTGTTGCTGCGGCGCAGGCGTTTGCGCGGTGTCGCGACGCGCGCCCGACTTCGACTGGCCCGCTGCCACGCCGCCGTATGCCACGCCCTGTTCGGCCTGGATGCGCGACAGGGCGGCTTCGATATTCTCCGGGTATTGCGTGTTGTCGCTGGCGGGGTTGTAGCCCGCCTGTTGAAGCTGCACGAGTTCGGCGCGAACCTGCGCGCGCGTCAACGGCTGGTTCGACTGTGCGAACGAGAGAGCGGGAGCGGCGAGCAATGCTGCAACGACGAGGGATTGAACGAGTTTCATGGGTTTTCTCCAGTAGGTGAATGGACTGCGTTGACGTCACCCGGGCGGTTATCGCGTTTGCGATGCGCTGGTTGCCCGGTCAGTTCGCACTGTCATGAATCAACCTTGCGTGTCGTTATTTGAACCCGCTGACGTATCTGGCTTGTTTCCGGAACGCGCCGGAATGTAAGCCAGTATTTCCTGACCGGCGATATATACATTCGGGTACAAATCGCCGGCGACTTGCGGGCGCTCCGGCGTTCAAGCGCGTTTCGAAACCGTTCAAATGCAAACGCCACTGCGCCGCAAGGGCGCAGTGGCGTCTTTCAGGAAGCTGCCGCCGGGCGATCAGCCGAACGTGAACGAGAAGGCCTGCACGCCCGGATCGAGGAACTCGATCGTGAAGGTCCGGTCGCGCACGCCATCGTGCTGGCGCACGAGTTGATAGAGCCGCGCGCTCGTCACCACGCCGCTGCCGTCGGCGGCGACGTCGGCGCCATGCGACTCGCCGGGCGCGGCGCCGTCGATCGTCACGCGAAAGCGCACAGGCTTGCCGTTCGCGCCCGGTCCGAGCACGAGATGCAGGTCGCGTGCATGGAAGCGGTAGGCAATGCGCCCATTCGCTTCGTTCGCCACAGCCGCTTCGCCGCCGACGATCCACTTGCCGCCGAACGCCCAGCTATTGAGCGGCAACTGCGACGGAATGGTGTAGCTTGCGGCGTCATCGGGACGGATGTCCTGCGGCGAAGCAAAGCCGCGCGCCTGCTGATAGCCGACATAGGTCTCGCCCGATTCGACATTCGATGCATCCGCCGCTGCCTGTGCGCCGGAGCCGTGGATGGGCGGCAGATCGCCTGCCTGCATCGTGTGTCCCGAGTCGGCCAGCAGCTGCTGGATGACCTTTTCCGCTTCGCCATAGCCGCCTTCACCGAAATGGTGATAGCGGATACGTCCTTGCGTATCGACGATATAGAACGCCGGCCAGTACTGGTTGCCGAACGCTTGCCAGATCTTGTAGCCGTTGTCGATCGCGACAGGATAGCGGATGCCGAGATCCGCGACCGCGCGCTTCACGTTAGACGGATCGTGCTCGAACGCGAACTCCGGCGTGTGCACGCCGACGACAGTGAGGCCGTCCTTGCCGTAACGGTCCGACCACGTCTTCAGATACGGCAGCGTGCGCAGACAGTTGATGCACGAATACGTCCAGAAGTTGACGACCGTGACCTTGCCGCGCAATGCATCGGCCGTGAGCGGCGGCGAATTGATCCAGCTTTCGGCGCCGTCGAGCGAGGGCAGCTTGCCTTCGACGGGCAGCTTCGAAGGCGTCTGCAGGCTGATGCGCTGCAGGTGCGGACGGTCGCTGCCGTCGCTGTTATTACTGATATTGCTGGCGGAAAGCAGGCCGACCAGACGGCTTTCGACACCCGTCGTCGACGCCGACGGCACATGCGCGAGGGCACGCGTATCGAAGCCGAAGCCGATACCCGCGACGCTCAGCAGCACAACGGCGCCCATCACGCGGCGCACGCGCTCGCCGAAACCGATCGAGCGCTTGAGGCCACCGAGAGCCTGTTTGCCGAGCCCCGAGACCACGGCGAGCGAGCTGGCCGCGCCGAACGCGTAGGCGGTCAGTGCGGCCGCCGTCTGCCAGTTCGCGCCATGCAACGCGGCGCCCGTGAGGATCAGGCCGAGGATCGGGCCGGCGCAGGGCGCCCACAGCAAGCCCGTCGCGGCGCCGAGCAGCAGCGCGGAGACGACCTGGAAGCGCGCGCCTTGTGCATGCGACAACGCCTCGACGCGGTTGCCGATGCTGAAGAACGGGCGCGACACACGCGTCCACAGCGCGGGAAAAAGCAGCGACAGGCCGAACACGGCGAACAGCGCGAGCGACACCCAGCGTCCGTAGTGGCTCAGCTGTGCGGCGCCCGCAAGGCCGGCGATGCCGACGCCCGTGACGACCGAGAACGTGACGGCGAGCCCGATCAGGAGCGGCAGCCGGTCCGTGACGAAGGGCCTGTCGGAGCGCGCGAAGACGAACGGCACGACAGGCAGGATGCAGGGGCTCAGTATCGTGAGCACCCCGCCGAGAAACGCGATGACGATGAGTAACATGAACAACCTCCTGATCCGCGATGGATGGCTTCGACCGGTTGGCACACGTGGCGCGTGCCGTTATGCAGGATTAGAGTCCGCGCATGTATCCGGCGAATGTCAGGAAGGTAGGGTTTGCGTATCGCGATGTATCGCGGCGGGCGCCCGATACATGGCGATACAAATGAAGCGGCGACGCGAACGTCGCGGCCGCCGCGTCAGGCGTGCTGCCGCTCGCGCAGTTCCTCGACGGCCTTGACGCTCGACGAGAACACGTAGCCTTCGTTGCGCAGCGTCTTGATGTAGCGCGGCACGCGGGCGACGTCGCCGAGCCGTTGACGCAGCCGGCTGACCAGCAGGTCGATCGAACGGTCGAACGGTTCGGCATTGCGCCGCTGCGTCAGATTGAGCAGCTGGTCGCGCGTCAGCACGCGTTGCGGATGATCGAGAAACACGCGCAGCAGCCGGTACTCGGCGCCGCTCAACGCAACCACGGCGTCGTCGTTGTCGAGCAGATGACGGGCCGTCGTATCGAGCCGCCAGTCGCCGAAGCCGAGCATCTCCGACGATTCCGCGATCAGCATGCCCGGCGGCAGCATGCGCGTGCGGCGCAGCACCGCGCGGATGCGGGCGAGCAGTTCGCGCACGGCGAACGGCTTCGCGAGGAAGTCGTCCGCGCCCATCTCCAGACCGATGATGCGGTCCATTTCGTCGCATTGCTCCGTGAGCAACATGAGCGGCAGCGCGCGATGACGGCCCGCGCGCAGCCCGCGGCACAGCGCGAGACCGTCTTCGCCGGGCAGCATCAGGTCGAGCAGGATCACATCGGGCGTATCGCGTTCGAGCACGGCATGCATGTCGCGCCCGCTCGACGCGAGCGTGACCCGCATACCGTTTTTCTCGAGATAGGCCGCGACGAATTCGCGTACGCCGCGATCCTCGTCGACGATCAGAACGTGGTCGGGTTTGTCCATGATGTCAGGTCGATATGCGACGGATTGCGTTGCATGGGTTGAACGCGTCCGGGATCACAGCCGCACGACCTGCATGACGGCGTCGGCGAACGCCCGCGGCGCTTCCTGCGGCAGGTTGTGGCCGATGCCGCCGCTCACGTCGCGATGCTGGTACTTGCCCGTGAACATCTTGGCGTAGGCTGCCGCGGGCGGATGCGGCGCACCGTTCGCGTCGCCTTCCATCGTGATGGTCGGCACGGAGATGGCCGGCAGCGCGGCGAGGCGCTTCTCGATGTCGTCGTACTGCGCTTCGCCTTGCGCGAGGCCGAGACGCCAGCGGTAGTTGTGGATCACGATGGAGACGTGATCGGGATTCGCGAACGATGCCGCCGTGCGCTGATACGTCGAGTCGTCGAAATGCCACTTCGGCGAAGCCAGTTGCCAGATCAGCCTGTTGAAGTCGTTGCGATTGGCCGTGTAGCCCGCTTCGCCGCGCTCGGTCGCGAAGTAGAACTGATACCACCATTCGAACTCGGCCTTCGGCGGCAGCGGCTTGCGGTTGGCTTCGGGCGTGCCGATCAGATAGCCGCTCACGGAGACGAGCGCCTTGCAGCGCTGCGGCCACAGTGCCGCGATGATGCAGGCGGTGCGCGCGCCCCAGTCGAACGCGCCGAAGATGGCCTGATCGATCTTCAGCGCATCCATCAGCGCGATGATGTCGACGGCGACCGCGGCCTGCTGGCCGTTGCGCATCGTTTCGTTGGACAGGAAGCGCGTCGAGCCGTAGCCGCGCAGATACGGCACGATCACGCGGTAGCCCTGCGCGGCGAGGATCGGCGCGACATCGACGAATGCGTAGATGTCGTATGGCCAGCCGTGCAGCAGGATGACGGGCTGGCCGTCCTTCGGGCCCGTGTCCACGTAGCCGATGTTCAGCAAGCCCGCGTCGATCTGCTCGATCGCGTCGAACGACGTATGGTGCGCGGCCTTCTTCGCCGCATGCGTGCCCTTCGGCGTCTGCGCGAACGCGAGATTGTTCAGCCCGAGTTCGAGCAGGCCGAGGCCCGCCGCGGCCGTGCCGATCAGCCGGCGGCGCCGCAGATTCACCGTGTCTTGCATTGCGTTCTCCTTTTTTGTCATGCAGATTTTCTTTTCAGAGCCGTGCGGACGACCGTTCGCTACCGTTTGCTTCGCAGAGCACTGCAAGCGGCCGCCGCCTCAATACATCGATGTGCAAAGATTAGACTGCGGGCTGCATGTGTTCCATACAATCTGCAGCTAGGCAGTTGACTCCAAGGGATGGGCGACCGCATACGTTCGTATAGGTGCGGGCCGCAATTCCCCTTGTGTGCCGCGTGGATCGGGCTCAGGCGACAGGTGAGGGCGCGCTCAGAAACTGATGAATCTCCGCCACGACGGCGGCGCCGTCGCCCACTGCCGCCGCGACTCGCTTCGCCGATGCATTGCGTACATCGCCGATCGCGAACACGCCGGGCACGTTCGTCTGCAGCGCGAAGCAGGCCGTATCGGCGCGCACGCCTGCCGCCAGTCCCGTCTTCACGAAGCCGCGTTCGTCGATCCCGACGCTGCAATCGCGAAGCCACTGCGTATTGGGATCGGCGCCCGTGAAGAGGAACAGATGCCGCGTGTCGAATACGCGCTCGCCTTCGGGCGTATTGCAGTTCACGGCCTCGAGTCCCCATTGATCGCTTCTGACGGACGCGATGACGGTCTGCGTATGCAGCGTGACATTGCCGAGCGATGCGATGCGGTCGATCAGATAGCGCGACATGCTCTTCTCGAGGCTGTCGCCGCGAATCAGCATGTGGACGCGGCTCGCCTGCGAAGCCAGATACACGGCCGCCTGTCCCGCCGAATTGCCGCCGCCCACGAGTACCACCTCCGCGCCGCGGCACAGCCGGCCTTCGACGGACGAAGCCCAGTAATAGACGCCACGGCCCGCGACATCGTCGAGGCCTTCGATGGCGGGGCGCCGGTACGCCGCGCCCGTCGCGATCACGACGGTACGCGACGCGATGCGCTGGCCGCCTTCGAGTTCGAGTTGCAGCGGCGTCTGCGTGCAATCGAGCCGGCCGATGCGTGTCGGGATCACGACTTCGGCTCCGAACTTCACCGCTTGCGCGAACGCGTTGGCCGCGAGTTCGCGGCCCGATACGCCTGTGGAAAAGCCGAGATAGTTTTCGATCCGCGCGCTCGCGCCCGCCTGTCCGCCGGGACCGTGGCTGTCGAAGACGATCACGGAGAGTCCTTCGGAGGCGGCATAGACGGCCGCCGCAAGACCGGCAGGCCCCGCGCCGACCACGGCGACGTCATAGGTACGCGTCGAGTCGAGTTCGGGCAGCAGGCCCAGCCGCGCGGCCAGTTCGCGTTCGCCGGGATCGCGCAGCGGCGTGCCGTCCGCGAGCATCACGACGGGCACGTCGCCATGCCACACGCCCCAGTCTTCGAGCAGCGCGCGGATATCGGAATCGGTCGCCGGGTCCGCGACCGTATAAGGATGATCGAGCCGGTGCAGCAGGCCTTCGAGCGCGAGCAGCCGAAGATCGCCCGAACGTCCGATCAGCACGGGGCCCGCGCCCTCGCGCACGAGACCGAAGCGGCGCAGCACGAGCGAGCGCATGATGCGCTCGCCCAGATGCGCTTGCGCCACGAGCAGCTCGCGTATCTGTTCAGGCGGGATCATCAGCGCTTCGACGTCGTCGAGCGCGAGGCCATCGGCAAGCGCGGGCTTGCCCGTGAGCTGCGCGACTTCGCCGAGGAACTGGCCTTCGCCCAGTTCGACGATGGTCTGCGAGCGGCCGAGCCCATCGCGCCGCGAGAGTCTCGCGCGGCCGCTCAACAGCACGCGCATGCCGAGTCCCGGCTGGCCGATGCGAAACATGACATCGCCCGCGCGCCAGCGTTCAATGATGCCGAAGCGCATCATCTTTTCGACCTCGGCTTTGGTGAAGCGCGGATAACGGTCGTTCGCCGAAGCATTGTCATGTTGCTGCTGATTCATCGGATTCCTTGTTTTGCGTGCGCGGGAATAATCGCGTTTATGCGGATCAGGGTCAATCCAAACGAACGTATGATAGCCACGCCTGGCGCTTTAACGATTCTCTCGCACAACTTTACGTGCTTCATCTAGTTTGAAGCGCGCGTGTTACGAATAAGTACATCGCGGACAAACGCGAGATACATTCGCCGCTTCTAATGAGTGGGACGCTTCGGACGATTCATTCGCTTCGCAAGACAGTCGAGCCTTGCTCTGCCAATCGCGCACACAGTGCCCACTCCTTGGAAACAGGACGACACAGTATGTCTTCAACACCGTTCTCGCCGATGCGGCGTAACGTGCTGGCCGCCACCGTCGCGGCCGGCGCATTTGCGTTATTTCCCGAAGCGATCTATGCCGCCAGTGACGCGGAGAATATCCGGCCTTTTAAAGCCCATATTCCAGATAGTCTGCTAGCCGATTTACGCCAGCGACTTGCCAATACGCGCTGGCCGGGTAAAGAAACCGTCGCCGACGAATCGCAAGGCGTTCGTCTCGAACGCATGCAGAAACTCGTTCAATACTGGGGCAGCGAATACGACTGGCGCAAGGGCGAAGCGAAGCTCAATGCATTGCCGATGTATGTGACGGAAATCGACGGACTGGATATCCAGTTCATTCACGTGCGCTCGCGGCACAAGAACGCGATGCCGATGATCATGACGCACGGCTGGCCCGGCTCGATCTTCGAACTCGTCAAGGCCATCGATCCGCTCACGAATCCGACCGCCTATGGCGCAAGCGCGGACGACGCCTTCCACGTGGTCGTGCCGTCGCTGCCCGGCTTCGGCTTCTCGGGCAAGCCGACCAGACCGGGCTGGGGCTCGGACCATATCGCGCGCGCATGGGGCGTGCTGATGGAGCGGCTCGGCTATACGCGCTTCGTCTCGCAAGGCGGCGACTGCGGGTCCGTGGTCTCGCATCGGATGGCGATGCAGCACGTGAAGGGGCTGATCGGCATTCATGTGAACATGCCCGCGACGGTGCCGCCCGATATCGCGCGTTCGCTGGCGCTCGATGCACCCGCGCCCGCCGGACTGTCGCCGAAGGAGAAGAACGCGTACGAGAAGCTCGCCGTGTTCTATCGCGACAATTGCGGCTACTCGGCGATGATGGTCACGCGCCCGCAGACGGTCGGCTATGCGCTCGCCGATTCGCCCGTGGGTCAGGCCGCGTGGATGTACGACAAGATTTCGCAGTGGACCGATAGCGGCGGCATTCCCGAGCGCTCGCTGACGCGCGACGAGATTCTCGACGACATCTCGCTGTACTGGCTGACCGACAGCGCGACCTCGTCGGCGCAGATCTATTGGGAAGACCATTCGAACAACTTCAATGCCGTCGATATCGCCCTGCCGGCTGCAATCACGGTGTTCCCCGGCGAGATCTATCAGGCGCCTCGCAGCTGGGCCGAACGCGCGTATCACAATCTGATCTATTTCAACGAGGTCGACAAAGGCGGTCATTTCGCGGCCTGGGAAGAGCCGCTGCTGTTCGCTCAGGAAGTGCGGGCGGGCTTCAGGCCATTGCGTTAAGGCACGACCGATCGATCGTTCCAACGCGGGCGGCGCGTTTTGCAATCTGAGGCGGGCGTCACATACAGGCATTGATATGTAACAGGCGCGGTACAGTATCGGGCCTGTTATGTCCATCGCCGCATCTGTCACGTCGTTCGCATGATCGATCTTTCCAACCGAAGCCTCATTGAACTGGGTGCGGGAGCGCCCAGACTGCAAAGGGCAGTGGCCAGCGGCACGGCGCCCGTTCTCGTCGCCGGCCGCGTCAATGCGACGCCCGCCGAACTGGCCGCGCTGCAGCGCGAATACGCGTTGCGCGATGCCCTGCACGAAGCCTGGTGCGCCGTGCCCCTATCGATGCAGCCGCACGGCAATGGCATGCTGCTGATCCTCGCTGATCCGGGCGGCGAACCCTTGCGTATCGACATGCCTCGCGCGGCCGGGCTGACGGCGCTGAAGGCATGCCTGGCGCGCGCCGTGGGCCTGGCTGCCGCCGTCGGTGCGATGCATGCGGCAGGCGTCGTGCATCGCGCGCTGACGCCGGGCAGTTTTCTCGTCGATGAAGCCGGGCGCGCGTACCTCACGGGTTTTGGCTTCGGCTCGTGTACGTGCAAAGACACGGCGGGCCTGCCTGCTGCCGACTTCGAATGGAGCGAAGCCAGTTTCATCTATATGGCGCCCGAGCTTGGCGCACGGATGAACGTACGGGTCGACGAGCGCGCGGATCTCTATTCGCTCGGCTGCATCTTCTACGAACTGCTGACGGGCGTGATGCCCTTCGAAGGCTCGACGGATGCCGCCGCGCGCGTGCATGCGCATGCCACGCATCGTCCGCGTGCGCCCGTCGAACTCGCTGCGGACGTGCCGTTGCAGCTGTCGCACATCGTCATGAAGCTGCTCGAGAAGGCACCCGGGCAGCGCTACACCGATGCCGCGAGTCTGCTGGCCGATCTGCGCCGGTGTGCGGACCTCTATGAACGCCTCGGGCATATCCCGCCATTTGCGCTGGATACGCAGGCCGCGCTGCAATCGCTGCGGCGCGCCGACCGTGTGTTCGGGCGCGACGAAGAACTCGGTGCGCTGCTGGCGCTGTACGACAGCGTCGACCAGAGTGGAAGCGCGCATGTGGCATGGATCGCCGGCCATTCGGGCATCGGCAAATCCACCTTGCTGCAGGAAGCCATCGCGCGCATACGCCGCACGCACACGCCGCTGATTGCCGCCGGGAAGAGCGAAGAGGGCCGCCGCGCGGCGCCGTACGCGATCCTCGTGCAGGCGCTGGAGCCGCTGCTGCAATACGTGCTGGGATGTCCCGACAACGAATTCGCGCAGTGGCGCAACCGTATCCGCGAAGCCGCCGGTCCTGCCGCCCGCACGCTCGCGGGCCTGCTGCCCACGCTGACGGCCGTCCTCGGTTCGCAGCCGGGCATGTCCGAAGCGCCCGACCCGCAGCCTTCGCACGAACGCGAGCGCGTCCTGCAGGGCATGGCGCGGCTGATCGCCTGCTTCGCGACGGCCGCGCGGCCGCTCGTGCTGCTGCTCGACGATCTGCAATGGGCCGACGTCGGCACGCTGCACGTGCTCGAACGGCTGTTGAAGCACGCGGAGTCCGCGCTGCTGTTCGTCGGCGCGTTCCGGGGCAACGAAGTCGGTGCGGATCATCCGTTGCGCACCGGCCTGCTGGCGGCACGGCATGACGCGCTGACCATCGAACTCGGGCCGCTGCACGAAGACGCGTTGCGCGAACTGATCGCGCGGGCGCTGCATCGCGACGTGCATGCGCTTGCGCCGCTCGCCGAGGAGATCGGCCGCAAGACGGGCCGCAATCCGTTCTTCGTCCGTCATCTGCTGCGCGTGCTGGCCGACGACGGCGCGCTCGAATACGACCTCGACGCGGGCGCATGGGGATGGCATCTCGACCGCGTGATGAGCCATCGCGGCGCGGACAACGTCGTCGATCTGCTGACGCACGAACTCGAACAGCTGCCGCTGCCTGCGCAGATCATGTTGCGCGTGCTGGCCTGTCTCGGCGACCGCGCGTCGGGCGACGCGCTAGCCGTCGCGTCGGCGCTGCCCGAAGGCGAGGCGGCGCTGGCCCTGCAGGCGGCGCTCGAAGCAGGCAGCCTCTATCGCGACGGCGCGGACTGGCTGTTCCTGCACGACGGCATCCGCGAGGCCGCGTATGCATCCATCCCGCTCGAAGCGCGCGCGCCGCTGCATCTGCAGATCGCGCGGCGCATGCTTGCGCAGCGCGCCGCGCGGACCGATGTGTTCGCGATGGCCGCACAGGTCAATCTCGCGCGTTCCGTGGTCGCGGATCGCGACGAACGGATTGCTTTTGCACGGCTCAATCTCGACGCGGGATGCGAGGCGAAGGCGGCCACCGCGCATCATTCGGCGCTGGGTCTGTTTCGGGCGGCGCTCGACTTTCTCGGCCACGACGACACCAGCGAAGACGGCCTGAAGGCCCGCATGCTGTGCGGCGAGGCGGAGTTCATGACGGGCGCGCTCGAACCCGCCGAAGCGCGGCTTTCCGCGCTGGAGACGGTGGCAGGCGAAGGCATCTTCGGCGCGGACCTCGCACGTCTGCGCGCAGCCCTCTACACGACGCTCGGCCGTTACGATCTGGCGCTGGAGGTGGGCATCGCGTTCCTGCGCAAGGCGGGCATCGACGTGCCGCGGCATCCGCAGGCCGCCGACGTCGACCGCGAATATGCGCGCCTGCGAAGCTGGCTCGACGAGCACGGCATCGACGGCTTGCGCGGCCTGCCCATCGTCGCGGATCCGTTGCGGCGCGCGATCACCGACATCTTCGCCGACCTGATTCCGCCCGCGCTCTACACGGACCAGGATCTCGTCGACCTGATGCTGCTGCGCGCCGTCAATCTCGCGAGCGAGCACGGGCAGTCCGACGCAACCGCGAACGTGTACACCTGCTTGCACCAGATCTTCGCCGCGCGCTACGGCGACCATGCGGCGGCGCTGCCGTTCGGCGAACTGGCGTTGCATCTGGTCGACGAGCGCGGCCTCGCGCGGTATCGCGCGCGGGTCTACATGGTGTTCGGCACATGGATCGTGCCGTGGGCGCTGCCCGCGCGAACCGGACGCGACTACATCCGCCGCGCGTTCGACGTGGCCGTTGCAAGCGGCGATCATACGTTCGCGATGTATTGCCCGAGCAACCAGGTGACGGGCATGCTGTTCGCGGGCGAGTTTCTCGGCGACGTGCGCGCCACCATCACGCGCGGACTCGCGCTGGTGCGGGACGCGAATTTCCGTCTGGTGATCAAGTCGTTTCTCGCGAAGTGGGCGCTGGTGACCGCGCTGCAGGACGGCGAGCCGGACGCGGGCGAGGAGCCGCCGCCCGAGCCCGTGGAAGGCACGCCCGTGACGCTGGTGGACCTCGCGTACTGGGTGTACCGCTTGCAACGGGCGTTTCTGTTCGGCGACATCGCCGATGCGCTCGAATCCCGTCGGCGTGCGCAAGCCTGCTCGCACGTCGCGCGCTCGTTCGCGGAGTCCGCCGAACTGCCTTATTACGGCGCGCTCGCGCTGCTCGCGTTGCCCGCGCGCGATGCTGAACAGGAAGCGGCGCTACAGCGCCATATGGAACGGCTCGATACATGGGCGCGCGCATGTCCGATCAATTTCGTCGGCCGCCGCGAGCTGGTGCGTGCCGAGTACGCGCGTGCGCACGGCGTTGCGCATGAAGCAGGCGAAGCCTATGCGAAGGCGCTTTCGCACGCGCGCCGCAATGGCTTCACGCAAGTCGAAGCGCTCGCCGCCGAACTGGCGGCGCGTTTTCACGCTGCTCGCGGCGAAGAGGTGCCCGCGCAAGCCTATCTGAATCATGCGCGGGGTGCGTGGCAGCGCTGGGGGGCGACGGCGAAGGTGCGCCAGTTGCAGGCCGACTATCCGGACTACGTCGACGCCGACGGCAGTGCGCCCGCTGCGAGCCGCTTGCAGGAACTCGACGTGCAGGCCGTACTGCGCATTTCGAACGCGCTTGCCAGCAACATCGTGCCCGCGCGTCTCGTCGAAACGCTGTTGCGTACCGCACTCGAAAGCGCGGGTGCCGATCAGGGCGCGCTCGTGCTGCTGCATCGGGGCGTATGGCGCGTGCCGGCGTGCGCGCATGTGCTGGGCGGTGCGATCGTCGTCTCGCACGAGACGGCTGAATTTTCGTCGGATACGCTGCCTGTATCGATCGTGCATGCCGTGGCGCGCACGCAGGAAAAGCTGGTGCTCGACGACGTATGCGATTCGCCCGCCTATGCCCAGGACGACTACGTGCGGCGCCAGCGTCCGCGCTCGGTGCTGTGCGTGCCGCTGATGCGTTACGCGATGCTCGTTGGCGTGCTGTATCTGGAGAACAATCTCGCTGCCAATGTGTTCACGTCGGCGAAAGCGGCGTTGCTCGAAGTCGTGGCTTCGCAGGCTGCGTTCGCGCTCGAAAACGCGCGTCTCTATGAAGAACTGTCCGAGCAGAACCGTCAGCGTGCGCAGGCGGAAGACGAGTTGCGCAACGCGCTCGGCGAGCTGGAACGGGCGAGCCGTCTGAAGGCGATGGGCGAACTCGTCGCATCGATCGTGCATGAAGTGGGGCAGCCGCTTGCGGCCGTCGGTACGTCGGCGAGCGCGGCATTGCGCTGGCTCGATCGCAATCCGCCCGACATCGGCGAAACGCGCGAGATGCTCACGCACATCAGCATGAGCGCCACACGTGCGCGTGCAATCATCCAGGCGCTGCGCGCCAAGGCGCGCCGAGCGGAGCCGCAGTTCGCGACGCTCGATCTGAACGACGCATTGCGCGAAGCGGCCGCGCTTGTCGCGGGCCAGCTGGACGCGCTGAAGATCAGGCTCGAACTGCGCGGACTCGACTATCCCGTGCAGGTGCATGGCGACCGCATCCAGTTGCAGCAGGTCGCGATCAATCTGCTCACGAACGGAGCCGAATCGATGGCGGCGCTCGCGCAGAGCGAACGCAAGCTGAAGCTGATCTGCACGCAGGAGGAGGGCGGACCGGTATGCGTGTCGGTGGAGGATCTCGGCAGCGGCATCGATCCGCAAATCGCGGAGCGGCTGCTCGAACCGCTGTTCACCACGAAGGAAAACGGCATGGGCATGGGGCTCGCCATTTGCAATTCGATTGTCGAAGCACATGGCGGAACACTCATGCTTGCGCCGCGCGAAACGAGGGGCACGCGCGCCATGTTTACGCTGCCCTGTCTCGCGAATCGCGCGCCGCATACGATCGTATGATTGCCTTGCGCGCGCGGCTGAGCGTCGTGGACCGCCCTGAGTCCATTTGTTACCATGAGCGGCCGTTTTGTCCAGCGGCCATCCGCGTCATCGAAATCATCAACAGCAACGATGTCCAAATCCACGCCTTTCCAGACAGCTTCCTCTGAATCCGATGCCCGCCTCGTGTATGTCGTCGACGACGATGAACTCGTACGTGGCGCGCTTTCGGGGCTGCTGCGCTCGATCGGTATCGATGTGCGCACGTTCGCGTCGACGGAAGATTTTCTCGCCGCCGACAAGCCCGTCATTCCATCCTGCCTCGTGCTCGACGTGCGGCTGCGCGGTCAGAGCGGACTCGCGCTGCAGCAGACGCTGATCGAAGACGGACGGCTGCATATGCCCATCATCTTCATGACGGGCTATGGCGACATTGCGATGTCGGTGAAGGCGATGAAGGCGGGTGCGATGGATTTTCTCGCCAAGCCGTTCCGCGATCAGGACATGATCGACGCCGTGATCGCCGCGCTTGAGCGCGACGCGCGGCGTCTCGCATCGGATCGCTCGCTGCATGCGATGCGCACGGCCTGGGAGTCGCTCACGCCGCGCGAACGCGAGGTGCTGCAGCATGTGGCAACGGGGCTGTTGAACAAGCAGATCGCCGCGAATATGGGCATCGCGGAGATCACCGCGAAGATCCATCGCGGCCAGGCAATGCGCAAGATGGGCGCACGTTCGGTCGCCGAACTGATGCGCAAAATGGAAGCGCTCGGGATCGCGCACGCGCCGCGCTAACGGTGCGCTTTTCTCGCAGAACGAAGACGCGGCCTATACGATCATATGATGGCGGCGCGGCACTTCGCGCTCTATCGTGAAGCTGCCGGGCAAGCTTGGGATCCGCTCATTCGCTTGCCTTGTCATCAGCGAGAGTGTCCTTGTCCCTGCACAATAACGAGCTAGTGTCCATCGTCGACGACGATCCCCTCGTGCGCGCCGCGACCAGCAGTCTGGTGCGTTCGTTCGGATGGGACGCGCGGGTCTTTGCATCCGCTGCGGAATTTCTCGCTTCGGATGCGCTCGAACGAACGCGTTGTCTTGTCTGCGACGTGCAAATGCCCGACACGGATGGCATTGCACTGCTGGGTACGCTTGGGCGCCAGGGTATCCGCATTCCCACTATCTTCATCACTGCGTTCGCCACGGCTCGCATTCGCGAGCGCGTGCCGGCGGGCGCGGCGCTATGCCTGATCGAAAAACCTGTCGATGCAGCGGAGCTCGAAGCCTGGATCCGCCGCGCGCTGGACCATCGCTGACGTCAGTTTCCGGCGGCGTTAGCATCGCCTGTGATTGCGCGTGCTGAATGAGCGCAATGAGCGAACGCCGCAATGCAACCGTAAGCCCGATACATTTGGATACGTCGAGGAAACACAGACGATACATTGCGCGTTTCTAATCCTTGGCAGGCGTCGGAGTCAGAGCATCTGACGGCCTGCAGCCCAGTTTTCAAACGACAAGGACAAGACAATGAAACTCCGCCAGTTCCTGATGAGCAGCAGCCTCACCGCAGCCGTCGCATTCTCGTGCGCACCTGTTTTCGCTGCGGATGCCGCAGCATCGGCAACGGACGCAGCGGCCACGACGACCAGATCGGCCACGCAGTCCGGCGCGTCGAAGAAGCAGATTCGCGCTGCCAACCGCGCGTTCTCCAAGACCGTTCAAAAGACGATCTTGAAGACGAAGGGTCTCGAAGACACGTCGATCACCGCGTTCGGCAACGCGAAGACGGGCGCCGTCACGCTCGCCGGCCAGATCACGAGCGAAGACCAGGACCGTCTCGCCGTCGAAACGGCGAGGCAGGTGCACGGCGTCACGTCCGTCACGAGCAAGCTGACGCTGCGCCAGCAAGGCGGCGGCTGATCGCTGCACGAGCTGCAGGCTGGCGTCCTTGTGCGTACATCAGCGCGCGAGGCCGCCAGCCGGACAACCATGTGTTCACGTTCACGATATGGCCGCGACAGTGACGGGAGATGAGTCGATGAACGCGCTATCCGACGACAACATCGTGCTGCGCACGCTGCTGAATGTGCTCGATCCATCGGCAGAGCAGCGCAATGCGTGTACGAAAAACCGCTACGCGGCGCTGAAGAAACTGCGCGTCACGATACCGTCGCCTGTTCCCGCCGACCGTTTCGCGCAAGTGGCGAAGCCCGCGCATATCGTGGTGCAGGAGCGGCTCTCGTCGTGCACGATCAGCGTATCGTGGAGCGACCCATGTACCGGGCGATACACCGAACAGATCTGGCGCAGCGGCCTCGCGCGCGATGCCGCCGTGTGCGTGCTGACGGGACGCGCGATCAGCCGTGGCGACCTTGTGTTCCGTCCGCGCGCGCACGACTTCCATGTGCCGTCCAACCAGCATCAGATGATCCTCGCCGCGACCGTCGACCAGCACGCCGATGTGCACGTCGCGTGAGCGGCATCATTGACAGTCCGAATTATTATCGAGGACAACATGAGCGAACTTTGGCGTTTGTCCGCGGCTGAACTTGCGAGGCGTGTCCGATCACGCGAAGTCTCCGCGCGCGAGGCGGCGCAGTCCGCGCTCGCGCGTCTCGGCGCGGTGAATCCCGTCATCAACGCCGTCGTCGCGCACAAGCCGGAGTGGGTGCTTCAGCAGGCGGACGACGTGGACCGCGCGATTGCGCGCGGCGAAGATCCGGGGCCGCTTGCGGGCGTGCCCGTCACCGTGAAAATCAACACGGACCAGGCCGGCTTCGCGACCACGAACGGCACACGCTTGCAGGAAAACCTGATCGCGCAAGCGAGCAGTCCCGCCGTCGACAATCTGTCGAAAGCGGGCGCCGTGCTGCTTGGGCGCAGCAATTCGCCGACCTTTGCGTTGCGCTGGTTCACGTCGAATCAGGTGCATGGCCGCACGCTCAATCCGCGCGACGCGTCGCTGACGCCGGGCGGATCGTCGGGCGGCGCGGCAGCGGCCGTGGCGGCGGGCATCGGGCAGCTTGCGCTCGGCACGGATATCGGCGGCTCGATTCGCTATCCCGCCTACGCGTGCGGCGTGCATGGACTCAGGCCGAGCTTCGGACGCGTGCCCGCTTTCAATGCGTCGTCGCCCGAACGTCCGGTCGGCGCGCAGCTGATGTCCGCGACGGGACCGATCGGGCGCACGATCGACGATCTGCGCCTCGGTCTCCTCGCGATGGCCGCGCCCGATCTGCGCGATCCGTGGTATGTGCCGATGCCGTTCGAAGGGCGCGCTGTGCCGTTGCGCGCGGCGCTGTGTCTGCGTCCGGGCGGCATGCGGATCGCGAAGGAAGTGGAAGACGCGCTGCACGATGCGGCGCGGCGGCTCGTCGACGCAGGCTGGAGCGTCGAGGAAATCGACGACGTGCCTTCGCTGCAGGAGGCGGGGCAATTGCAGGAGCGTCTATGGCTCGGCGACGGCTTCGACGCGCTCGCCGACAATGTCGCGCGTGACGGCGATCCGGGCGCGGCTGCCGTCGTTGCGGCGGCGCGTCTGAAGGTGAAGGGCCTGCCCGCCGATGTGATCAGCCGGTCGCTGGTGCGGCGTACCACGCTGGTGCGTCAGTGGCGCCTGTTTCTCGATCAGTACGCCGTCGTGCTGATGCCCGTGTCCGGCGAACTGCCGTTCCCCGACGACCTCGATCAGCGCGGTCCGGAAGGTTTCGACCGCGTGTGGGATGCGCAGCTCACGATGCGAGCGTTGCCCGCGATGGGTTTGCCGGGACTCGCCGTGACGACGCAGTTGATACATGGCGTTCCTGTCGGCGTGCAGATCGTCGCCGCGCATTTCCGCGAGGATCTGTGCCTGCTCGCGGGCGAAGCGATCGAGGCGCGCGGCGTGCCCGTTTCGCCCGTCGATCCCATCGTCTGAGTCTGCGGGTCGAACCTGGCTGGCGGCTTGCTTCGCCGCCAGGCGCCGAGCGCTATACGAGCGGCGGCGTCACCGTCACGATTGTCGAGCCGCGCAGGCGCTCGGCGAGATCGAGATGAACGGGGCGCTCGCCCCACCAGCGCGCCAATCCCTTCTGCACGCGATGGCCGATCACCACGATATCGGCGTGAAAGGCCGCCACATGCAGTGAAATCACATCGGCGGGACGTCCGTACTTGAGATGGCCGTACGCGCTGATCCCCGCGTTCGCCAGATGCCCGACAGCGGCGTCGAGCGCGTGACGCGCGTGTTCTTCCATGCGGCTGCATGCGAGATCGGACAGCATGCCCGCACAGGTCGCATTCGCCGTGACGGAATCGACGATTGAGACGACGTCGACGTGCGCCGACAACGCAAGAGAGAGTTGCGAGCAGCGGTTCAACGCGGCTTGCGCTTCGGCACTCTCGTCGTACACGAGCAGCATTCTCGAGAAGGATGACATGTTCTATCTGGACCATAACGGAACACGCGCATCGTCGTATTCCCGTTGAAAAGAGAGGATCGGGCAGCGCATTCGCGTAGCGAGATCCGCTGCGAAATGTCGGTTGCCTGATTCGACAACACTTCGCTATACGGATCTATTCCGCGCGCATGTGTCCGTGTATCGAGAACTGTCGCGCGGCGCACGATGCGCCGATACGCTTGCGTGCCGTGCACAGACGGTTCCTGACCACGGACACGTCGACGCCGGGCACTTCGGCGGCCTGTTCGTAATCGAGACCTTCGACATTGACCAGCAGCAATGCGATGCGCTGGGTCAGCGTGAGCTGTTCGATCGCACTGATGGCGTGTCCGATGACTTCATCCGTTCGCGCTGTCGAACGGGTGTTCGCGCCGCTTCGCATGATGCTCGCGGCCGCGTGCACGCAATGGCGCTGCATGCGGCCCCGCAAATCGTCGCGCCAGATCGAATAGACAATCGAGAACATCCGGTTCAGCGGCGAAGCATCGTGCGCAAATGCTGTTTCGTTTTCGAGTGCGCGCATGCAAGCGCGCTGAACCCGTTCTTCCGCTTTGCACTCGTTCTCCGTTAGCCGTAATGCAAACGGCCAGAGCCGCGGAAGTATTGCTGGAAGAACGAGCGGGAGATCGATACACTGCATCGCAAATCGTGAAGCTGAAGAGAAAACGTCCCCGTTGCCTGGGTAGCTGAAGGAACCTCTTACTGTATCGCTTCAATTTGCCGAAAGCCTTGTCCATGCGGCGCATCTGTCTTGTCTGTAACGCTCATTCGCACGCCCGATCCTCGTCGTTGCTTGTGCAAAGTACCCGGCGACAACGCTTTGAAACGATTTGTTTCCCGTGCGGCGCCAGATACATTCGGACATATTCCAGCGCGCCGAATGCGCTATAAAAGGGCGTTTTCATAAAGCGCGTTTTAGACAAGCGTCAAACCGCCCCGGACAATTCCTCCAGGCATGCAGCCCATTCTCCATCGGTATAGGAGCGCTCGCGAACGTTCGACGACAGTGCAGTGGAGTAATCGGTCATAGTGATTCCGCCAGAAAGTCTCTACAGAGAAAGAGTTGTGATCTTTCAGTGTAGTGACCCGGCTATTCGATGATCGATCCCGGCGCGCGCTCGACACGGCGTTGTCCCGAAGCGTTGATTCACCAGGCGAAGCGTTACATCGAATCGCATCTCGGCGATACGGCGCTCGACGTCGCCGGCATCGCAGCGGGCGTACACGTGTCGCCGCAACATTTGCAGCGCCTGTTTCGCACGAAGGGCATTTCGCTGATGCGTTACGTGTGGCAGGCGCGGCTCGAGCGGGCGCGGCTCCTGTTGCGCGCGCTCGAGCCGCGCAACAGTTCGATACAGGAGATCGGCTGGCAATGCGGTTTCACCACCGCCGCGCATTTCAGCCGTCTTTTCAAGCAGCAATACGGCGTGTCACCATCGGACTTCCGCTGTGCGGGTGTCCTGGTTCAGCCATAGTCAGTCACAAGGAAAACCATCGATGGTCAGAACACTATTCGCCGCAGCGATCTTGACGGGCGCGATGGCATCGACGGGCTTGCATGCGCAAACGATCCAACCCGTCAAGGTGTCGAAAGCCGATCTGGCGGGCGCGATATTCAAGCGCAAAGATGCCGTCACGAAGGACGAACACGGCAATCGAAGCACGGACGCCGTGACCTACACATCGCCCGATAACGCGTATCAGACGGGCGTCTACAAGTCGGGCCCGCTGCACGAAGAGATCAAGGGCCCGCAAGGACTGCCGTATACCGAGTTTCTTTATTTTCTGTCGGGCAGCGTGAAGCTGACGTCGTCGGACGGCTCGGTGATGGTCGTGAATACGGGCGAAGGCGTCACGCTTCCAAAAGGCTGGACGGGACAGTTCGATACCAGCGGCTATACGAAGCTCTACGTCACCTACGATTCCGACGAAGCGAACAAGGCCAGACCGTAGCGCGAACGTTCGCACCGGTTGAGTTCCTGCTAGAGGGCCGCGCTTTCGCGGCCCTTTTTGTATCCCAATGTATCTGCGCCGCCACCTGATACATACCGACTCAATAGCGGACATTGCGGACACAACGCAGATACGTCCGCAGTGTTTAATACATCCCTGTCAGCCGATTGCGTCTCCCGCAAGAGCACGCAGACTCAAGCAACCGTACCTAAGGAAACTCACCATGTCGGAACAGATCAACACTCGGCGCCGTCGTCTGATGGGAACGACCGTTGCGGGCATCGGCCTGCTGGAGCTGGGCCTGAGCGGGCTCGCCCAGGCGCAAACCTCGAAGACGGGTTCGAGCGTCGGCTCGTACGCGCAGATCAGGCAGATCAACGCGGGCACGCTGAACATCGGCTACGCGGAAGCAGGTCCGCAGAACGGCCCGGTGGTGATTCTGGTGCACGGCTGGCCGTACGACATCTACAGCTATGCCGAAGTGACGCCGCTGCTGGTCGCGGCGGGTTATCGCGTGATCGTGCCGTATCTGCGTGGCTACGGCAGCACGCGCTTTCTTTCGTCGGATACGCCGCGCAATGGCCAGCAGGCCGCGATCGCCGTCGACATCATCGCGCTGATGGACGCGCTGAAGATCGACAAGGCGATTCTGGGCGGCTTCGATTGGGGCGCGCGCACCGTCAACATCATTGCCGCGCTGTGGCCGGAACGCTGCAAGGCAATGGTGTCGGTGAGCGGCTATCTGATCGGCAGTCAGCAGGCGAACCGCGCGCCGCTGCCGCCGAAAGCGGAATTCGCGTGGTGGTATCAGTTCTACTTCGCAACCGAGCGCGGCTATGCCGGTTACGATGCGAACCGCCATGACTTCAACAAGCTGATCTGGCAACTCGCGTCGCCGAAGTGGAATTTCTCCGATGCCACCTTCGACCGCACGGCCGAATCGTTCAGTAACCCGGACCACGTCGCCGTCGTGATCGACAACTATCGCTGGCGTCTCGGCCTGTCGCGCGGCGAGGCGAAGTACGACGACATCGAGAAGCGTCTCGCAACCGCACCGACCATCGCTGTGCCGACCATCACGATGGAAGGCGACGCGAACGGTGCGCCGCATCCGCAGCCGGAAGCGTACGCGAAGAAGTTCACGGGCAAGTACGCGCACCGGAACATCGGCGGCGGTATCGGTCACAACCTGCCGCAAGAGGCGCCGAAGGCATTCGCCGACGCCATCATCGACGTCGCGCGTTTCTGACGGGCGAGCGAGGAGCCATCCAATGCGACCTATCCGGACCGCGTATATCGTCCTCAGCGCGGCGCTGCTCGTCGGCGCCGTATCGGCGGATCAGGCGATCGCCGAGTCCGCCAAACCCGCGCAATCTGCGCAAGCGGCTAACGGGGCTAACGGGGCTAACGGGGCAAAAGGGGCTAAAGGGGCTAAAGTCGCGGCGTCGCCGATCTACGGCGTCACCATTCCCGAGGGCTATCGCAAGTGGCAGGTGATCGCGCCCGCCGAAGAGGGCGCGCCGCTCGATGAACTGCGCGTCGTGCTCGGCAACCCCGCTGCCGTGAAGGCGATCGAAAACTCGACACTGCCGTATCCGGATGGGGCGATGTTCGTGAAGCTCGCGTACAAGCGCAAGCAGTCGCCGGATTTCGAATCGGCGACTGTGCCGGGGCAGCCGACCACGGTGCAGGTGATGGTGAAGGATTCGCGCCGCTATGCGTCGTCGGGCGGGTGGGGTTACGGGCGCTTCATCAACGGACAGCCCGCCGATCTCGCGCAGCACCAGACCTGCTTCGCGTGCCACGCGGCGCGCGTGAAGGACCGCGATTACGTCTTCACGCATTACGCGCCTTGATTACGCACCTTGATTACGCACCTTGATTGCGCACCTTGATTACGCGCCGAAAGCGCACACGCGTGTGGCGGAGGTGAAGGGCGGTCGGCCACGAGCCGGCCGCCCTTATGCGTTTACAACACACCGAAAGGCTGTGTGGGATAATCGCCGGGTTTGCCCAGGGCGCGACTCACGAGGTTGTTCGCACGGGCGCACGAGGGGCCTTTATTCGCGTGGCCCGCTTTCTCTCTGCGATAACTCTCCCACAACCACGATGCCCGCATACCGTTCCAAAACCTCCACCGCCGGCCGCAACATGGCTGGGGCGCGCTCGCTGTGGCGCGCTACCGGCATGAAAGACGAAGACTTTTCCAAGCCGATTATCGCGGTCGTCAACTCGTTCACCCAGTTCGTGCCGGGTCACGTGCACCTGAAAGACCTCGGCCAGCTCGTCGCGCGCGAAATCGAAGCGGCGGGCGGCGTCGCGAAGGAATTCAACACCATCGCCGTCGACGACGGCATCGCGATGGGCCACGACGGCATGCTGTACTCGCTGCCGAGCCGGGACATCATCGCGGACTCCGTCGAGTACATGGTCAACGCGCACTGCGCCGACGCGATGGTGTGCATCTCGAACTGCGACAAGATCACCCCCGGCATGCTGATGGCCGCGATGCGCCTGAACATTCCCGTGATCTTCGTGTCGGGCGGCCCGATGGAAGCGGGCAAGACGCGCCTCGCGAATCCGAAGACGGGCACGATCGAGTTCAAGAAGCTCGACCTCGTTGACGCGATGGTGATCGCCGCCGACCAGTCCTACTCCGACGCCGACGTGGCCGAAGTGGAGCGCTCCGCGTGCCCGACCTGCGGCTCGTGCTCGGGCATGTTCACGGCCAACTCGATGAACTGCCTGACGGAAGCGCTCGGCCTGTCGCTGCCCGGTAACGGCACGGTGGTCGCGACGCACGCGGACCGCGAGCAGCTCTTCAAGCGCGCGGGCAGCCGCATTGTCGAACTGGCGCGCGAGTACTACGAGAAGGAAGACGAGCGCGTGCTGCCGCGCTCGGTGGGCTTCAAGGCGTTCGAAAACGCGATGACGCTCGATATCGCAATGGGCGGTTCGACCAACACCATCCTGCATCTGCTGGCCATCGCGCAGGAAGCGGGCATCGACTTCTCGATGACGGACATCGACCGTCTGTCGCGCAGCGTGCCGCAGCTGTGCAAGGTGGCGCCGAACACGAACAAGTACCACATCGAAGACGTGCATCGCGCGGGCGGCATCATGGCCATCCTCGGCGAACTGGAGCGCGCGGGCAAGCTGCATACGGACGTGCCGACGGTGCACGCGCCCACGCTGAAGGACGCGCTGAATCAGTGGGACATCGTGCTGACCGACGACCAGGCCGTGAAGACCTTCTACATGGCGGGCCCGGCAGGCATTCCGACGCAGGTCGCGTTCAGCCAGAACACGCGCTGGCCGAGCCTCGATCTCGACCGCGCCGAGGGCTGCATCCGTTCGTACGAGCACGCGTTCTCGAAGGAAGGCGGCCTCGCGGTGCTGACGGGCAACATCGCGCGCGACGGCTGCGTGGTGAAGACGGCGGGCGTCGACGAAAGCATTCTGGTGTTCGAAGGCTCGGCGCATGTGACGGAGTCGCAGGATGAAGCTGTCGAGAACATCCTCAACGACAAGGTCAAGGCCGGCGACATCGTGATCGTCCGCTACGAAGGTCCGAAGGGCGGCCCGGGCATGCAGGAAATGCTCTATCCGACGAGCTACATCAAGTCGAAAGGTCTCGGCAAGGCGTGCGCGCTATTGACGGACGGCCGTTTCTCGGGCGGCACGTCGGGCCTGTCGATCGGTCACTGCTCGCCCGAAGCAGCGGCGGGCGGCGCGATCGGCCTCGTGCGCGACGGCGACAGGATCCGCATCGACATTCCGAACCGCACGATCGACGTGCTGCTGTCCGATGACGAACTGGCGCGCCGCCGCGAAGAGCAGAACGCGAAGGGCTGGAAGCCGGCGAAGCCGCGTCCCCGCAAGGTGTCGGCGGCACTGAAGGCGTATGCGAAGCTCGTCATGTCGGCGGACAAGGGCGCGGTGCGCGACCTGTCGCTGCTCGACGACTGATACGCGAGCGGGCGTCGAGCCTGCTCGTGTTGTGAAGGCCGCTCGTTCGAGCGGCCTTTTTTATTGCCTTTTTTGCAGCGTGGTCTCACGCAGCACTCAGTTCGCCGACGCGTCGATACGGCCGAAGATGCCCGTCGTTTTGCTCGGACCTGCCGCATAGAACAGCGTGTTCTTCGGCTGATTGTCGACGTCGTTACCGAAGCTGATGCCCCACAAGCCGCGCTGCGTGAACGGCTGGCCGTCGTGCAGCGTGAGCTTGCCGAGATCCTTCGCGGTGTTCGGATCGAAGGCTTCGATCGTGCCGTCGCCGAAATTGCCGACCAGCAAGTCATTGCTCAAAGGACCGAAGTTCGCGGGCGCCTGCGCGATGCCCCACGGCGCATTCAGCACGCCGCCCGCATTCACGAACTGCCTGACGAAGTGGCCGCTCAGATCGAATTCGTCGAGCACGCCGAGTCCGGCGCCGACCACCTGCGCATTGGCCGTCGCGTTCTGCTTCGCGTACGTGACGAAAATATTGCTGCCGATCACCTGAATGCCGAACGGCGCGAAGCCGGCCGGCAGAGTCGGATCCTTGAACTGGCCGTCGAGCTGGATCTTCTGGAACGAGGCGTTGAACACGTCGACCTTGCCGTTGTGGAAATCGGCCGCGTACAGCAGGTTCTGGCCGTTCAGGGACGCAGTCGTCAGGCCTTTGTAGTTTGCGCCGCCGCTGGCGTCGTCGAACGCGGTGACGGCTTGCGTCGGCAGGACTTTGGGCGACCACGCGGCGATCGTTCCCGCATCCGTGGCCCAGACGAACACGGCGCTGCTGCTGTTGCCGCCGCTGCTGATGACGAAGTCCGACGTCGCGTTGAAGATGATGCCCGTCGGACCGGCAGGACCGTTCTGGCCGTCGGGAATCGTCACGACGAGCGATTGCACGACGCCATTGCCGTCGTAAAGCGTCGACTTGTGCGTCGTGTTGTCCGACACCCAGAAGGTGCCCTTCGGGTTGAAGGCGACGCCCCAGCCATTCTGCAGATTCGGATCGGTATGCGCGGCGGGCGTGCTGCCGTCCGACACGAGCGCCGTCGAGACGAAGGGGCTCGCGGGCGGCGCAGGCGGCGTGTCGTTGCTCCCGCCGCCACAGGCTGCGAGGCCGCTCGCCACGGCGCCGGCGAGTGCGATTGCAATCAGTGATCTGTACGTATTCATCATCAGCTTCCTCATTCGTTGTCACGCTGGTCAACAGGATGGCTAATCAATCGAACGGGTGTCTTCCTGTCGATCGGAATGGTCCATCTGCAACAGGACCTTCCTACAGAACAACTGTGATTGCCCGGCTATTCCAGCGAATTTTCGACAAAAAGAAATTGCTGAATCAGCTTCGCTTTGCGCGCCTCGACTTCGCGAAGTGCATGCGACGACGGGCGCAGCGTGCTACTGATTGCGTTCGCCGAACTCGTGCGGACGAAGATGCGCGTGTCGAAGGAATAAGCGGAACGTGCCGGGTGTTGTCCCATAGGCAACCGTCAATCAAACATGGAAGGACGTCATGAATTCCTTAGTTGAACCCGTCATGTCGCGCACCGCGCGTTCGTTGGGCGCAATGGAAAAGTTCTTTTTTCTGCTGAGCAAGAGTCATCCGAATCATTTCGTCATGGCAGGCGAAGTGTCGGGCTCGACGCGGGTCGATCAATGGCAGGACGCGCTCGATTGCGTCGCGCATCATTCGCCGCTCGTCTGGTCGCGCATCGAGCGCAGCCGCGACGGCGTGCCCGTGTTCGCGCCCGTGCCGCACGGCGTGGTTCCCTTGCAGGTGAAGCCGTATGGCTCGTCGAACTGGACGGATGAGGCCGCTGCGCAAGTCGCGCGACCGTTCGACGAGCTCAATCCGCCGTTGATGCGCGCCACGTTGCTGCATGGCGAAACGCGTTCGATCATCGTGCTGGTCGCGCATCATTCGATCGGCGACGGCTTGTCGCTGACAGCGCTGCTCGGCGATCTGTTGCGCACGATGGCGGGGCAGCCGCTCGAGCGCAGCCAGCAGACGATGGCCGTCGAGCGTCTGATCGAACTCACGCATGGTGTTCCGTCAGCCGATGCGAGTGCGCCTGCACCTGCACCTGCGTCGGCGGATGCGCCGGACGCGCCCGTGCGAGCGCCGCTGGCCATGCGCGAGCCGGATGGCTCGCCTGCGCATGTGGAAGCCTTGCGCCTGACGTCCGCGATGACACAAAAGCTGCGCGAACGCGCACGCGTCGAACGCACGTCGGTTCAGTCGGCGCTGGTCGCGGCATTTACGAAGGCGGTATGCGCGCTGACGTCCGATGCGCCGCGGCAGCCGATGCGCGTGCTGTCGCCCGTGGATTTGCGGCGTCGGCTGCTCGGAGGCAGCGATCATCTGGCGATGTGCGCGAGCGGCGTCGTGCATCCCGACGACCACTCGCGCGATGCCCGTCTATGGAGCCGGGCGCGTCTCGCAGCGCAGGCGTTCGCCGGCATCGAGTCGCCCGAGCGTCTTGCGGCACAGGTGCTGGGCGCGCACGCGATGCTGGATACGGTGAACGGCGTGGCGGATGCGAAAGCGGTGTTCGCTCAGGCATTCGGCAACGATGCCGTGATCACGAATCTGGGAGTCGTCGATCTGCCGACACGTTTCGGTGCGCTTGCGCTCGATGCCGTGTGGGGACCGTCGGTTGCGGTGGGTGTTGTCGGCGAGCAGGTGATCGGTGCGGCTACGTATCGCGACCGGCTGCATCTCGTGCATACGAGTTACTCGCCGATGCAAGGGCTGCTCGACCAGATGGTGCTGGAAATCGCTGCGGCGCTGAGCGATGTAAGCGAATGATGTGAGTGAATGATGTGAGCGAGGCGGCCGCCGCAGCGCATCAGTTGTCGCAGCGCACGTCCTTTTTCTGCACGACGATGATGGCAGGATAGGTCTGCCCGTGTTCGAGTTCGACGCGTGCGACGACGGCTATCGTCGCGCTGTCGATCTCGTCGTACACGCTCACTTTCTCGCTGCGGAGGTTGTCGACGCCCGTGCAGCCCTTTGCGCGTCCATCGTCGGATACCTGGCATTGGAGCGGATGATCGGCAACGTAGCGATAGCGGTCGCGGTCGGGCGTCGCGAGATACTCGCGCATGCTGTCGGCGGCGCCGCCCACGCCCGTCACATAGCCGATTGCGCAACTGAGGTTGTCGCCGTTGCCGGGCGTCGCCGCCATGGCAGCCGTGCTCGTAACCGCGAGCGCGGCCGCCGCAGCCAGTGTCGATGCAAGAAGGAATTTCATCGCGCGATGTGCCTGTGTACGATCGAAGTGCTGGATTGTAACGGCAACTCGCGAAACGGGTCCGGCTATGCGCGCCGCGCGGTCATGCAAGATCGGGCGGCGCGGCCTTCGACACGTCGATGTGTTTCGGAATCAGGCCGAGATCGAGGAAGGTATCGGCGATCTGCTGCTGCCCGGCAAGAATCGCGCGCGTGATCGGCTCGGTGCCGTACTGCTGGCGTGCCACGACCACATCGACGACAGGCTTCGGCGCGCCCCATAGCTGCGCCAGTTCGCTCGCAAGCTGATCCTTGTTCTGCTTGCCCCATTGATCGACCTTGTCGAGTTCTTCGATGAGGATGCGGATCACGTCGGGATTCTTCGCTGCATACGTCTGCGACGAAAAGTAGAACGCGCGATTGCCGACCACGCCGCTCGCATCGGCAATCACGCGTGCGCCCAGCGATTTCTCCGCGGCTGCGAAGAACGGGTCCCAGATCACCCAGGCATCGACCGACGACCGTTCGAAGGCCGCACGCGCATCGGCGGGTGCGAGGAACACCGGGTTCACGTCGCTGTATTGCAAGCCGTGCTGACGCAGCAGCTTCACCAGAAAGTAGTGGACGTTGCTGCCTTTGTTGAGCGCGATCCGCTTGCCCTTCAGATCCTTGACGCTGCGTATCGCCGATTGCGGCGGCACGAGCACGGCCTCGGATTGCGGCCGCGTCACGGTGGCGGCCACATACACGAGCGGCGCACCCGCCGCCTGCGCGAAGATGGGCGGTGCTTCGCCGACGTCGCCGAAATCGATCGAGCCGACGTTCAGCGCTTCGAGTTGGACGGGGCCCGCTGCGAACTCCGTCCAGCTCACGGAGACATTCAGCGGAGCGAGCCGCTTTTCGAGCGTGCCGCGGCCTTTCAGCAGGTTCAGATAGCCCTTTTGATTGCCGATGCGCAACGTGCGCGCCGAACCTTGTGCAAACGCAACGGGCACGACGGCAGTCGATACGGCTGCGGCCGCGGCTGCGGCGCCCAGCGAACGTTTCAGGAAGGTGCGGCGGTCGTGAGACGTTTTGAAGTTCGGCATGGCAGACGGAAGTGAAGAAGAAGGAAAGGGCGCCCGCTTGCGAAACGGAGTGACAGGAAGCGAACGCCGCTCAGATTGCGCTCAGTGCTGCGGCGCGCCGTCCCATGCCGGCAGCGTGGCGCCGTGATAGACGGTCAGGATCGACGACGCGACGTTGGCCTGCTGGTAGCTGTCGACGAGTGTTTTCACCCACGGCGCCTTCGCATCTTTCGAGTTCACCGCGATGAAGTTGCGGTACGGATTGCCGGGCACCTTCTCCTGCGCGATGCGTTCCTGCGGAATCTGGATGCCTGCCTTGATCGCCCAGTCGGTGTTGACGACGGCCGCGTCCAGATCGCCGATTGCGCGGCCCACGATGCCCGCGTCGAGTTCCTTGATCTGGACGTGCTTCGGGTTGTCCGCAATGTCGCGCGCCGTCGGCAGCAGGCCGACGTCCGGGCGCAGCTTGATGAGCCCGTTGGCCTGCAACAGCAGCAATGCGCGGCCTTCGTTGCTCGGATCGTTCGGCACGCCGATCGTCGCGTTCTGCGGCAGCGCCGCGACCGATTTCACCTTGCGCGAGTAGAGGCCGATCGGTTGCACATAGGTGAAGCCGACGGGCACGATGTCATAGTGGCGCGCGGCGATCTGCGCGTCGAGATATGGCTTGTGCTGGAACGAATTCGCATCGAGATCGTGTTGTGCGAGCGCTTCGTTGGGTTGCGTGTAGTCGGAGAACGTCGTGATCTTGACGGTGATGCCGTGCTTCGCCGCATTGGCCGCGACGGCGCGCCACACGTCCTCGTCTTCGCCGGACATGATGCCGACGCGCACCGTCTTGTCAGCGGAGAGCGCCGGTTGCGCGCTCACGATGCCGAAGGTCAGCAGAACGGAGAGAAAGGCGGCCTTGAGTGTTCTGGTTGTTTTCATGGTTCGGAAAGTCAACGGGTAAAGGTGTCGGGATCGTAGAGAGGCGCCCGTGGCCGCGCAAATAATATCGAGCGCTATCGTTATGCCGTTTGTGCGCAAGCCGTGGGGGCGCGTCGTTAAAGCGGGTTCCTCAATGCGGGGCTTGTGTCGTGCCGAAATAGCACAGAGCGAGGGCGGCGGCCGCCGTCGTCAGAAAGTCTCGCAGAATGCGTGAGCCGCGGCCGGGCGACGTGCGTACCCGTGTCCTTGAGAAGCTTGAGAAGCTTGCGAAGCGCCAAACCCGTGCCATCGATTGTCCTTATGGTCGCGTGTGATCCGGACTTCGAATGTAGCGAAGCCCGTCGCGCGTGCGAACCAATTAAAGATCACAATCAAAGCAGTTCTGGCGCTATTGCGGCGCGTGGCTATCTGTCAACCGTGACGACGGGAGAACGTGTGATGCCGTCAGGATTCGGGTATGTTGCCGCCGCGCTGGTCGCGACGCTGGGCGTTGGGTTGTCGCAAGCGGTAGCGAACGACGCGAAGCAGGACGCCGCGGCAAGCGAACCCAAAACGCTCAAGGAACGCCTGGGCGACAAGGCAAGCGACGACCAGCGCGTCGACAATTGCAAGGTGCCCGTCGCCGAACGGGGCAGCAAGGTGCGCCCGGACGATTGCTCGCACGGGCATGCTGCCGGCAACTAGTTCGCCGCCTGGAATGTGGCGGGCGACGGCCCGCTAGTGCGAAACCTTCGCCGGCCGCTGCCGGAACAGCGCGCCGCACACCACGATGAACGCGACGAGCGCAATCGATGCGCCATAGCGGCTCATTGCGAGGCCGCCGTTTGCGATCGGCTTGTCGAGGAAATCGCCGACCACGGCGCCAAGCGGGCGCGTCAGGATGAACGCCGCCCAGAACAGCAGCGTGCGCGGCAGTTGCGTCGCGTAGTACGCGATGACGAGCGCGAGCAGCAGACCGCCGAAGATCAGCGCCGCGCCTGCATAACCGAGACCGGCCGTGTCGGACGTCCAGTCGCCGAGCGCGGTGCCGAGCGTCTGCGAAAACATGATCGTCACCCAGTAGAACATCTCGGGTTTCGCGGACGATACGGTGGTCACGGACACGGAGCCCATCGTCCGATACCAGACGAATAACGACGTGAACAGCAGGAACAGCAACAGTGCGCTGCCGCCCGCATAGCCGATGCCGAGCGAGCGGTCGGCGAAATCGGCGAGTGTCGTGCCGACTGTCGTCGTCGCGATGATCGTGACCCAGTAGAGGATGGGATTGAAGCGGTCGGCGCGGATCTGCGCGATCACGGCGGCGACAAAAATGACGGCGAAAATGAGGGTGCTGATCAGATAGCCCAGATTCATCGACATCGAAGCGGCATCGCCGCCCGTTTCGCCGAGCGTGGTGGCGGCGATCTTGATGATCCAGAAGGCGAGCGTGACTTCGGGTACCTTGGTGAGGGCCTGGTTCGCTTTATCCATGACGTGTGCGCGCAAGTGAGTGGAGGGCGCCGCGTCGACTGCATGGAGCAGTCATGCGGCACAAAGCGCACAGAGTAGCGGCCGTCGCCTTAAGAGCGCCTTACATCGGATCGGCGCGTATTGCTCATTCCCGGTGCATCAATTCTGCGAATGAGAGCCTGTCAATGCGAAGCCGTCCTCTGCATCGGCACGATCACGCGCACCCATAGTCCGCCGTCGGGGTGATTGCCGAGCTTGAGTTTCGCGCCGCAATGCTGCGCGAGCCGGCTGACGATCGACAGCCCGAGTCCCCAATGTTCGCCGCGTTCGCTTTGGTTTTCGCTGTGCGGCTCATTCGATGTGAGCCGCATGAACGGCTGCATCGCCACGTCGAGGTCGTGTTCGCTGATGCCGTTGCCGTGATCGCGCACGCTCAGCATCCAGGTGCGCACGCCGCGCAGCGTGCAGATTTCGACGGGCGGCGCGCCGTGCGCCAGCGCATTGCCGACCAGATTGCCGACGAGCCGTTCGAGCGCGTTGCGCGGCAGCGTGAAGTCGGCGCCCGCATTCAGCCGCAGCACGATCTTCGCGTCGTCGAGCGCGGCGCCGTGCACGAAGCGGTCGTGCAGCCACGCGTCGACGCCTGCGTGAGCGGCCTGCGTCTCGCTGCGTCCCACGACATCGACGAACTGACGCGCGACGTTCGAGAACAGATCGATGTCCTCGATGAAGCCCACACGCTTGTGCCATTGCGCGACGTTCAGCGCCCGCGCGCGCAATCGGTCGACGCGCGTATCGATCTGCCTCGCGAACGCCGCGAGCGCCGTCGACTGTTCGTCGAGCGCCTGGCTGTGGCGGCCCATCAGATCGTTCAGCGCCCGCGCGAGCAGACGTACGTCGCACACGCCGCGATCGGGCACGCGCAGCGCAGTGCCGCCTGCATCCGCGTTGCGCGCCATCTGCTCGAGTTCGCGCAGGTGACGCCGTATCTGGCAGAGCCAGTAGGCGGACAGCGCGATCAGGGCGGCCGGCAGCGACAGGATCAACGGCGCGAAGCGTGTGTCGTCGGCGAACGGGAAAGGCGTGTCGTCCCACATATCGGGCGACTCGCTCCCGGCGAACACGAGCGCATTCATCGGCATCGAAATCGACGCGGCAGGCAGCCAGACGGCTGTGCGCAGGCTCGGCGCGACGGGTGTGCCGAGATCGACGAGGCGCGGACGGATCGACACGGCGGGGCCGATGCCGTTCGTGTCGTCGTCGGCGGCGGGCGCGGCGTCGGCGCGCGTGGGGTAATGTGCAAAAGCGGCGCGCGGCTGCGTGGCGCCGGGAGGGGATTCGTCGGCGGTTAAAGAAACGGACTCGATCAGCCGATAACCGACATGCACGGCGAGCAACATGGCCACCGATAACAGCACCGTTCGTGCGAACAAGGTATTCACATCTTTCTCTACGTCGATGTTTCGCTCAGGTCTTCTCGCGAAGGTCTTCCCGGAACTGCACGCGTGCCTTCGGATTGAAGCGATGATCGCCGAAAGAGGTCAGACCCAATTCGCGGAACAGCCGTGAAAAGAGGCCATTCCTTACCAGATGTTGCCGACGCTGGCGCAGTGTCCGCGTGTTATGCGGCGTTCGGCGCGGCCATCTCCTGCATCAGCCGGATCACTTCGCCGCGCACCCAGCGGTTCGCCTGGTCCTGTTCGCCGCTGCGATGCCAGTACAGATGCCACTCGAGCTTCGCGAGCGGAAACGGCAGTTCGAGGATGCGCGCGTCGTAGCGTTGCAGCAGTTGCACGGGCGCGGTCAAGGCGAGATCAGTGCGCAGCGCGATCAGCGGCGCGACCATATAGTGCTGCACGCGCATCTGCAACTGCCGCCGTTTGCCAAGCTTGTGCAGTTCGGCATCGACGAGTCCGCTGCCCTGGCGGCGGCTCGACACCTGGATGTGACCGAGCGCGAGATAGTCGTCCATCGTCAGCGTGTCGCCCGCGAACGGATGATCGTGACGCAGCATGCACGCGTAACGGTCGCTGCCGAGCGGCATCTGATGCAACTGCGGATCGTCGATCAGCGGCACGTCGATCGCGAAGTCGATCTTGCCCGTCGCGAGCGCGGCCGCCACCTCGCTGCGCGGCGTGAAATAGCTTTCGATGCGCATGCCGGGCGCCTGCTGCTGCAGCACTTCGCCGAGCGCGGGCAACAGGATCGCCTCCGTCAGATCGGGCATGCTCAGGCGAAACGTGCGCTCCGACGCGGCGGGCACGAACACGTCGCCTTCCGTCGCGCTCGTCTCCAGCAGTTGCAGCGCCTCGCGCACGCGGCCGATGATGTTCTCCGACAGCGGCGTCGGCACCATGCCCGTCGGCGTGCTCACGAAGAGGGGATCGTCGAAGGCCTTGCGCATGCGCGCGAGCGCGTTGCTGACGGCGGGCTGCGTGATGAACAGCATTTCGGCCGCGCGCGTCAGGTTGCGCTTGTCGTAGATCGCTTCGAATACGACGAACAGGTTCAGATCGAGCTTCGGTGGGCGCATCGCACAGTCTCCTTACGCCCGACATCATAAGCGACGGCCTTGGCGGCAATGCGTCCTTTACCTGGCCTTCACTTGGCCTTTATTTGACCTTTATTTGCCCTTTACTTGCGCAACAGGATGATCAGTCGCGCGCGGGCGGAGTCAGATACGCCGCCGCTGCGCCGGGCGTCCCCTTACCCGCGCCGATCTCCATGCGCGCGATCGCTTGCAGATGCACTTCGTCGGGGCCGTCCGCGTAGCGCAGCGCGCGCCCCCACGTCCAGTGATCGGCGAGCGGCGTGTCGGGACTCACGCCCATCGCGCCGAACACCTGCATCGCGCGATCGCAGACGGTGGTGTGCAGTTGCGGCACCAGTGCCTTGATCATCGAGATTTCCTTGCGCGCCGCCTTCGCGCCCACTTCGTCGATGAGCCATGCCGTCTTCAGCACGAGCAGGCGCGCCTGATCGATTTCGATGCGCGACTTCGCGATCCACTCGCCGACAGTGCCATGCTGATGCAGATACTTGCCGAATGTCTTGCGCTCCTGCGAACGCTCGATCATCAGTTCGAGTGCGAGTTCCGCCGCGCCGATCGAACGCATGCAGTGATGAATGCGCCCCGGCCCCAGCCGCGCCTGCGCAAGCGCGAAGCCGCTGCCTTCCTCGCCGAGCAGATTCGACGCGCTGACGCGCACGTTCGTGAACGTGACCTCGCAATGGCCTTCCGGCGAGGTGTGGTTCATCACGGGAATGTTGCGCACCACTTTCAGGCCGGGCGTATGCGCAGGCACGAGAATCATGCTTTGCTGCCGGTGCGTTTCCGCGTCGGGGTCGGTCTTGCCCATCACGATGAAGAGCTTGCAGTTCGGGTGCGCGGCGTTCGTGATGAACCATTTGCGCCCGTTGATTACGTAGTCGTCGCCGTCGCGGCGGATCGACGTCGTGATGTTCGTTGCATCCGACGAAGCGACGTCCGGCTCCGTCATCGCGAATGCCGAGCGGATCGTGCCGTCGAGCAAAGGCACGAGCCATTGCTCGCGCTGCGCGGGCGTCGCGAACATGTGCAGCAGTTCCATGTTGCCCGTGTCGGGCGCATTGCAGTTGAAGACTTCGGGCGCCCACGAAATGCGGCCCATGATTTCCGCGAGCGGCGCGTATTCGAGGTTCGTCAGGCGCGTGCCAGGCTCGTCGTCCTTCAGATGCGGCAGGAACAGATTCCACAGGCCTTCGGCTTTCGCCTTCGCTTTCAGGTCTTCCATGAAAGCGGGAGGGAAGTGCCCCGCGTGCACTTCGTCGAGCCATTGACGATGACGCGGCACGATGTGCTCGTCCATGAACGCGCGCACGCGGCGGCGCAAGTCTTCAACCTTGGGGCTGTAGCCGAAATTCATGATGTGTTTCCTGGTGTGTTGCTAGATCGTCAGGCCGCCGTCGACGACGATGCATTCGCCGTTCGTGTAGCTCGCCGCGTCGGACACGAGATACAGCACCGTGCCCGCCATTTCGTGCGGCTCGCCGTGGCGGCGCAGCGGAATGTTGTTGATCCAGTGTTGGTAGATGTCCTTGTTCTCGAACAGCGCGCCCGCGAATTTCGTTTTCGTGAGGCCGGGCAGCAGCGCGTTCACGCGAATGCCGAGCGGTCCGCATTCCTTCGCGAACGCCTTGGTCATGTTGACGACGGCCGCCTTCGTGATCGAGTAGATGCCTTGCTGATCGCCGGGCTGCAATGCGTTGACGGAAGCCGTGTTGACGATCGCGCCGCGTCCTTGCGCCTTCATCAGCTTGCCGGCTTCGACGGACATGAAGAAGTAGCCGCGCACGTTCACTTCGACTGTCTTGTTGTAGGCGGCGAGGTCCGTGTCGAGGATGTGGCCGAAGTACGGATTGGCCGCCGCATTGTTGACGAGGATGTCGAGCTTGCCGTGCTTCTCGCGGATATGCGCGAAGGTCGCGGCGATATCCTCCATGCGCCCGACGTGGCAGGCGAACGCCTCCGCGCTGCCGCCCGCTGCGCGAATGGCCGACGCCACCTGCTCGCATTCGTCGATCTTGCGGCTCGACACGATCACATGCGCGCCCTGTTGCGCGAGCAATGTCGCGATTGCTTCGCCGATGCCGCGGCTTGCGCCCGTCACGAGTGCGATGCGGCCCGTCAGGTCGAAACGATTCGTGCTCAAGGTTGTCTCCTTCATGTTTTATCGTTGGATGCGTGTGACGCTTACGCGATGACTTCGACCGCGAGTTGCGCGAGCGGCTCGACCATTGCGCCGACTTCATGTGCTTCCGCGCTCGACGCGTTGCCTTGCAGCGCGCGCGCCTTCACGCCCTGCGCAATCGACGCGAGGCGGAAGAAACTGAACGCGAGATAGAACGGCCAGTTGTCGATTGCGGGCAGGCCGCGCAGCGCGCAGTACTGCGCGACGATCTCCTCTTCGTCGGGCACGCCGAGGGCGGCGCGGTCCTGGCCGCGCAAGCCGGTGATATGACCTTGCGACGGCAGCCGCAGGCACATGCAGAAGTACGCGAGATCGGCGAGCGGATTGCCGAGCGTCGACAGTTCCCAGTCGAGGATCGCGCGCACGTGCGGCGTATCGCTCGCGAAGATCAGGTTGTCGATGCGGAAGTCGCCGTGCACGAGCGACACCCGCTGTGTATCGGCGGGGCAGTGCGCGGGCAGCCATTCCATCAGCGCTTCCATCGCATCGATGCGCTGCGTTTCGGCGGCGCGGTACTGCTTGGTCCACACGCCGATCTGACGCTCGAAGTAATTGCCCGCGCGCCCGTAGTCGCCGAGGCCGACGGCTTGCGGATCGACGTCGTGCAATGCTGCGAGCGTCCCCACGATCGACGCGTAGCAAGCGCGCCGCGCGTCGCGCTCCACTTCGGGCAGCGCCGGGTTCCAGAAGATGCGGCCTTCCTCGTAGCTCATCAGATAGAACAGGCTGCCGATCACGTCACGGTCTTCGCACAGATGCCACACGTGCGCAACGGGCACGGGCGTATCGGCGAGCGCACTCAGCACGCGGTATTCGCGGTCGACGGCATGCGCGGACTTCAGCAGCTGTCCGGGCGGCTGACGGCGCAGCACATAGCGGCCGCTTTGCGCGTCGAGCAGATAGGTTGGATTGGACTGCCCGCCCGCGAACTTCGTCGCGCGCAGCGGGCCGCGAAAGCCGGCGACGTGTTGCTCCAGATAATGCGCAAGGCGGTCGAGGTCGAGCGTGGTGTCGTGTTGATCGCGAGTCATGTCGGTCGATGCGTCGTGGCTGGATTAACCATAGGTCTGAAAAGCGCAGCGCTGTGGATCGTCGAGATGGCCGATGCCGTTGAAGCTCGACAGTTGCAGCGTGTCGCGATTGAAGAAGTAATGGCTGACGCTGCTGTTGCGGACCTGCATGTTCAGCGCGATGGCCGTTGCGGCAGGCGCCTGCAGGATCTGCTGCGTGAGCGCTGCAATCACGCCGCCCGAACTGACGACGAGCACGCGCTGCCCGTTGCCATGCTGGACCGCGCAGCGCGCATCGGCGACGCGTTGCTGGAACGCTTGCCACGTTTCGGGCACGCATGCGTCGAGGGCGCCTTCTGCCCACAGTTGCAGCACTTCGCGCAAGGCCTTGAAGAAATCGCGCGGACTGCGCGCGGCGCGTTCGGCAAGCGCGGCATGTTCGCCTTCGAGCGCGCGAAACAGCGCGTGGAAATCGTATTCGTCGAAACCGGAATCAATCTCGGTTTCGAACGGCGGAACGCCGAGGCCGCGCCAGATCGCATCGAGCGTCTGCGCGTGGCGCCGCAGCGTCCCCGTCATCACGCGATCGAAGTGGATGTCGCGTTGCGCGAAGTATTCGCCTAGCCAGAGGCCTTGCTGCTCGCCGACATCGGAAAGCCGGTCGTAGTCGTCGGCGCCCAACGACGCCTGGCCGTGCCGTACCAGATAGAGTTCCGCCATCGCATGCTTGCCTGGGAAGAGGTGAAGCCCAGCTTAGCGGCGGTTAAGGCATTCCTGAAGTTTATTTGTTGAATCTTGGGGTATTCAGTGAGGTGATGACGTGGGTGTCTGAATCGCAACTAACTGTCTTTTTTTGTACTCCTTGGACATTCTCGCGGCGTGAGCCGGGGCGTTTCCACCACCTGCGCGCCGCGGGTTGCGCCGAACGCCATCAGTATCCGGCGCGTAGTCCGCTCAGCGGTTGCCGTCAAGCAGATCGTTCAGGATCGTGTCGAACTCGGATTGGGCGTCTTCGAGTTCCTGCAGGGCGGCGTCGAAGGTCTGCAACGCGATCTGCGAAGGGCGGCCGCTGCCCGCAGGCGGAAATTGCGATTGCAGCGCGGCGAAGGCCGTCTGCACCTGTTTCGTTGCGTTCAAGACGCGCTCCATCGCGCGGGTTTCTTCGGCTCGCGCCGCTGCGTGATCCATGCCAATGCTCCGTATTTCGTCGTGCCGTGTCGGCGAGGCGCTCACTATGCCACGAGTCGCGCGTCATTTCGCCTGTGTCTGTTGTGCGCGGCGTCTGGATCAACTCAGCGGCAAGCCGCCATTCGCCTTCACTTCGCGCAGCGACAGCGACGATTCCACCGATGTCACCCCCGGCAGACTGCGCAATTCGTCGCGCATGAAGCTGCCGTAATCGTCGAGATCGCGCGCGACGACTTGCAGCACATAGTCGGCGCTGCCCGACACGTTGTGACACGACAAGATGCGCGGGATCGCCAGCACTTCGCGCTCGAAGCGCGTTGCGGTAGCACGGTCGTGAACGGCGAAGCGGACGTACACGAAAGACACCACCCCGAAGCCCAGCGCCGAGCGCGACAGCATCGCGCGGTAGCGCTCGATGTAGCCGTCGCTTTCGAGCCGTTTGAGCCGGCGCGCGCAGGGCGTTTCGCTGAGTCCGACCGTCTCGGCGAGCTTCGCGTTGGACATGCGGCCGTCCGCTTGCAGGGCCGCGAGGATCGCGCGATCTGTTTTGTCGAGTTCGTTCATATGTGAGGGGAAAACATTTCGGAATAGGCGAAGTGTAGGTCAATTCGCTAATTCGTTGGCGTAGCCGAATGAAAATCGCCAGCATCCGCTAGTGGGGTCAATGCATCATGAATGCCTCGACACATGAGGTTTTCCATGATTTCCGCTCATCTTCTGATTCTGTATGTCACGGCGCTCGTCGTGGTGTTTGCGCTGCCTGGGCCGGACATGGCGCTCGTGCTGCAGACGAGCATCGGGCGGGGCGCCCGTCACGGTTTCGCCGCTTCCGTCGGGCTCGGCATCTCGCGCGCGACGCACGTGACGCTCTCCGCGTGCGGCGTGGCGGCGCTGCTGCGCAATGCGCCGTGGCTCTACGAAGTGGTGCGTTTTGGTGGCGCGATTTATCTGGCGTGGGTGGCCGTGCAGATTTTCCGCGCACCCATGTTCGCGCTGCCGTCGGGCGGCGCGCCGGCCAGCGACGACGGCGCGCTGCGCACGGCCTTCGTCAAAGGACTGTTCACGAACCTGCTGAACCCGAAGGCGCTGCTGTTCTGCTCGGTGCTCCTGCCGCAGTTCGTGCGTCCTGAAGCGGGGCCCGTCGCGTGGCAGATGATCGAACTGGGTGTCGTGCTGGTCGCGCTCGGCGCCTGTTTCGACGCGATCTACGCGATCGGCGGGGCGCGGATCGCCGGCTGGGTGCGCGCGCATCCGCTCGCGCAGACGTTGCAGCGCTGGCCGTTCTCGGCGGCGCTGATCGGCTTTGCGGTAAGGCTTTCGCTCGATTGATCGACGGGCGGCCGCCGCGCCGCCTGTGCCTCTGTCTTTGTCTTTGTCTGTGCCTGTGTCGTGCTTACTTGCGAATCGTCGCCACGCGTTCCGGTTTCTGGTCGATGATCTTGCGCCGATGCTTGTCCTTCATCTTCTTCCAGCCTTTGCATTCTTCCCGGGTGCGCAGGCAGCCGATGCAATAGCCGGTCTTGCTGTCGAACTTGCAGATGTCGATACAGGGCGATTTGACACTCATGCTGGCGTGCTCGTGAGCGGTTGGGTAACGGTGAGAGCGGGTTGAGAGCGGGGTGAGCGGGTGAAAGCGACTGTCGCACGCCGCGCCTGCCGCGAGCAAAGTGATTGTGTTTATAAAGGCGATAGACTGCTGGGCGCGCCTGGTCTTGACAGCGATTCGCGCATCGACCGATCACTTCACTCCTGCCGATGAAAACCCTGTTGCTCTACGTCGTGACCGCCATCGCCGAAATCGTCGGCTGCTATCTGCCCTGGCGCTGGCTCAAGGAAGGCGGCCCCACGTGGCTGCTGCTGCCGGGCGCCGTGAGCCTCGCGCTGTTCGCGTGGCTGCTGACCTTTCATGGCACGGCGGCGGGCCGCGTCTATGCGGCTTACGGCGGCGTCTACGTGGCCGTGGCGATCCTCTGGCTGTGGTGCGTCGACCATGTGCGGCCAAGCGCCTGGGATTTCGCCGGCGTCGCGCTGACGCTGGCAGGCATGAGCATCATCGCGTTCCAGCCGCGCGTGTGATTCTTCTGGCGCGCGAACCGGCGACCGCCGCCGGTTCGCGCATCGTTTAGCGGTGTTCGCGCCGCTTTCAGCTATTCGGCTTGCCGAGGAAGTCCAGCTTGCCAAGTTCGACGCCGTTATGGCGCAGGATGTCGTAAGCCGTCGTGATGTGGAAATAGAAGTTCGGCATTGCGAACCCGAGCAAATAAGACAAACCGTTGAACTCGACGGGACCGCTGCGCATCTTCAACGTCACCGTACGCGTTTCCGATCCGTCGATCTGCGCGGCATTGAACTCCTTCAGATAATCGATCGTTTTCTGAATGCGTGCGTGCAGTTCGTCGAACGTGAACTCGACGTCGTCGAACTTCGGCGCCTCGACGCCGGCCAGACGCGCCGCGCAACCTTTGGCCGTATCCGTCGCGATGTGCACCTGGCGGGCCAGCGGATGCATGTCCGGGAAGAGGCGCGCACCCGTCAGCACGGACGGATCGATCTGCTTTTCTGCCGCGTGCGCCTGTCCCTTGCCGAGAATGGCCTGCAGATTGGTGAGGCCGCGAATCAGCACGGGAATGGATGCCTGAAACATCGAGATGGTCATGGATGGTCCTCGAATTCATGGGGTCGCGCGCCCTTGGGCACGCGGTCGCATAGCGTAACGCAACGGCGTAAATGCTGCTGGAGCAACGTAACGCGAATCCCGTTCGCGACAAAAGCTGGCCGTTCGGCTAGCCATCCGGCCAGGTGCCTGGCGGGCCGGAACTGTGTTCGAATGGATTGGTCGGAAGGTTGTCGTTGCCTCGTGACCAGCGTCGTGACGCGAGCGGGATCGTGGCGCACCGACGCTTTGCGCAACCCGCGTGCGCAGTGTTTCAAACGCGTGGTTTCGTGCCATTCAAAGGGAGAATCGCAACCATGACGAAACATCCATTGCCCGGCAGCGAGCGCCAGCTCGCGCCCGGTTCGAAGGTGGTCGCGCAGTGCGATCCGTCGGAAACGATTCAGGTGGTGGTCGTACTGCGCCGCAAGGACGAGCAGCAGTTCGCCCAGATGATGAAAAAGATCGAGGCGGGCGCGGCGGACGCGAAACTGCTCACGCGCGATGAACTCGAACAGCGCTTCGGCGCATCGGCGGAAGACATTGCGAAACTGAAAGCCTTCGCTACGCAACATGGCTTGACGGTGGTCCGTGAGGATGCGTCGGCGCGCACCGTCGTGCTGAGCGGCAAGATCGATCAGTTCCAGAAGGCGTTCGACGTGCAGCTGCAGCACTACGAGCATCAATCGATGGGTCGCTTTCGGGGCCGCACGGGTGCGATCAGCGTACCCGACGACCTGCATGGCGTCGTGACGGCCGTGCTGGGTCTCGACGATCGTCCGCAGGCGCGGCCGCACTTCCGCATTCGCCCGCCGTTCCAGCCGGCGAGAGCACAGCCGGCTTCGTCGTTCACGCCGCTGCAACTCGCGTCGCTGTACCAGTTTCCGCAGGGCGACGGCAGCGGCCAATGCATCGGCATCGTCGAACTGGGCGGCGGCTACCGCACGGCCGACCTCGACAACTACTTTGCGAGCCTCGGCGTACGCTCGCCGAAGGTGGTTTCCGTCGGCGTCGACCAGAGCGGCAATCACCCCACGGGCGATCCGAACGGACCCGACAGCGAAGTGACGCTGGACATCGAGATCGCAGGCGCCATCGCGCCCGCCGCGACCATCGCCGTGTACTTCACGACCAACAGCGACGCCGGTTTCATCGACGCCGTCAGCCAGGCCGTGCACGACAAGACCAACAAGCCGTCGGTGATCTCGATCAGCTGGGGCGCGCCGGAAAGCGTGTGGACTGCGCAGTCGATGAAAGCCTTCAACGACGTGCTGCAATCGGCTGCGGCAATCGGCGTGACGGTGTGCGCGGCGTCGGGCGACAGCGGCTCCGGCGACGGTGTCGGCGACGGCAGCGATCACGTCGACTTTCCCGCGTCGAGCCCCTACGTGCTCGCATGCGGCGGTACGAGTCTGCAAGGCTCCGGGCAATCCGTTTCGCATGAAGTGGTGTGGAACGATGGCGCGAACGGCGGTGCGTCGGGCGGCGGCGTGAGCGGCGCCTTTCCCGTGCCGGCGTGGCAGGAAGGCCTGTCGGCATCGGCCGCGCAAGGCGGAAAGCAGGCTTTGACGGGGCGCGGCGTACCGGATGTGGCAGGCGACGCTTCGCCGCTGACGGGCTACGACGTGATCGTCGACGGCAACAATACGGTGGTCGGCGGCACCAGCGCCGTCGCGCCGCTGTGGGCCGCGCTGATCGCGCGCATCAATGGCGCAAAAGGGGCGCCCGTCGGCTTCGTCAATCCGAAGCTGTACAAGGCGTCGGGTGCCTGCAACGACATCACGCAGGGTAACAACGGCAGTTATGCGGCCACCACGGGCTGGGATGCCTGTACGGGATTAGGTAGTCCCAATGGTGTGAAGGTGGCAGCAGCTTTATAGTCTGGGCAGCGGGCGCTTTGAGTGTTAAGCAGGTGGCATGACAGTGGCATAAAGGCGGCGATCAACGCATCGCAATCGTGAGCAATACACACAGGCATTCGATGGAGCGATCATGACGAATACCGAATCGGCTTCCGGCAGTTTGCAGTCGCCTCACAATTCACACGCCGCGCAGGAAGCATCCGCCGCGAGCGGGTCGCACAAGGCGGGCGACCAGCCGTTCTTCGATCCCGTCGCGTACGGCAACGGCCCCGACGACTCGGTCACGGACACGAGCGAGAACGCCGCGATCACCAGGCATTCGATCACGATCGGCGGCAAGAAGATCAACTACACGGCCACGGCCGGCCATCTGGTGACGGTCGATCCTTCCAGTTCGCAGCCGGCGGCCAAGTTCTTCTACGTCGCCTTCACGCAGGATCACCAGAAGGAAGAGACGAGGCCGCTCACGTTCTTCTACAACGGCGGGCCGGGCTCGTCGTCGGTGTTCGTGCTGCTCGGGTCGTTCGCGCCGCGCCGCATCAAGACGTCGATGCCGAGCTTCACGCCGCCCGCGCCGTATCAGATGGAAGACAACCCGGACAGTCTGCTCGACAAGAGCGATCTCGTCTTTATCAACCCGGTCGGCACGGGCTATTCGGCGGCCGTGGCGCCGCGCAAGAACCGCGATTTCTGGGGCGTGGATCAGGACGCCGATTCCATCAAGCAGTTCATCAAGCGCTATCTGACCAGGAACAGCCGCTGGAACTCGCCCAAGTTCCTGTTCGGCGAGTCGTATGGCACGGCGCGCAGTTGCGTGCTCGCCTACAAGCTGCATGAAGACGGCGTCGATCTGAACGGCGTCACGCTGCAGTCGTCGATCCTCGACTACACGCAGGCGGGCAATCCCATCGGCGCATTGCCCACGGCCGCCGCCGACGCCTGGTATCACAAGAAGCTCGGCGTCGCGCCGAGGCCCACGGATCTCGGCCAGTTCGTCGAAGAAGTGGCGCAGTTCGCTCGCACCGACTATCTGAACGCGCTGCGCAAATTCCCGACCACCGACAACGCCGTGGTCGAGAAGCTGAGCGAATACACGGGCATCGACAAGGCCACGCTGCTGGCGTGGAGCCTCGACATCGCCGGATACGACAGCCGCGGCAACTCGCTGTTCCTGACCACGTTGCTCAAGTCGAAGGGGCTTGCGCTCGGCGCGTATGACGGCCGGGTGACGGCAATCGAAACGGGCATCGCGGGCAAGATCGATCCGAACTCGGGCGGCAACGATCCGACCATGACGGCCGTCACGGGCGTCTACACGACGATGTGGAACGTCTATCTGAACGAGCAGTTGAAGTTCACGTCGAACTCGGCATTCACGGATCTGAACGATCAGGCGTTCAAGTTCTGGGACTTCGGTCACATCGATCCGACGGGCGAGCAGAAGGGCGTCGACAGCAAGGGCAACATCATCCTGTACACGGCGGGCGACCTCGCGGCCGTGATGGCGCTCAACGTGGATCTGAAAGTGCTGTCGGCAAACGGCTTCTACGATTTCGTCACGCCGTTCTATCAGACGGTGATCGACTTGCAGCAGATGCCGCTTCTGAGCCAGCAGGTGCGCGACAACCTGGCAGCGCGCTTTTACCCGTCGGGGCACATGGTGTATCTCGACGGCGGCTCGCGCACGGCGTTGAAGGCCGATCTCGCGTCGATGTACGACGCCGCGGTCACCAACACGGAGGCGCTCGGGCGCGTGCGGGCACTGCAGGCGCTCACGGCCGCGAAGATGCATTGAACGGGCGGGGTTATGCCCGCAGCAGACAGGTAGCGTTGCGGCTCATGAAAACGCTGCAAGGCGAGGGCATCGCGGCTGTATTGCGATGCCCTCGATGCCGAGAGCATCGAAATTGTTAAGCGATTCAATGGGGCGGCAAATCGGGCGACAAATCGGGCGGTATTTACGTCATGCGTCCCGAATGTGTTTTAATTGTCTTGCGAATTAACTCCCCCGCGCTGTTCAAGGCGCGCTGATTAATGAATGCAGGGAAGGTGACCGCGCCCGCTCAGGCGCGTGACGTTGATCGAATCGAATCCATTGCCCGCGACACGGGCCGTGCCGCGGGCCGCGCGCGAGCGATGCGTATGCGCGGTGTCGCGCTCTTCGTCGTCGCGGCCGGCTTGTATCTGCATGCTGCGTCGTCGTGTGCGCAAGATGCGTCGATGCTCGACGAACGCGTGACGCAGCAGAACATCGCCGCGACGATCTGCCGCCCCGGTTACGCCGACACGGTTTCGCCACCGTTCGACGACATGATGGAGCACAAGGACAGGCTGCTCGCCGAGCGGGGCATCGACAGCGAGCACGGCACGCGCTACGCGCTGGACCGTCGCGTGCCGATCGTGCTGGGCGGATCGCCGGATGCGCCCGATAACCTCGATCTGCTGCCGTGGGGCGGACACAAGGGCGAGCGCCGCAAGGAATTGCTGACGGCGAAGCTCAAGCGCTGCGTGTGCGAAGGGCGCATGAGCCTGAGCGACGCGCAGAGCGCTATCGCCGGAAACTGGTCCGCGCACTATGCGGGCTTCGGCAGCGCACCGTGCGACGGCGATCGCGGCGTGGCGTCGATCGGCGACGACGGCTCCTGAGAGCGGTCGCTGCTTCTGCTGCTGGGTTGCGCTCGGTCCACTTTCCCGGACGCCGCGCCGCGCGGCCAACCGTCACAATCTGGAGAACCAATATGAAGCAATCATTCATCGCTATTGCCGTGGCCGCGTTTGGCTGCCTCGCGGCGAGTCAGGCCGCGTTGGCGGCGTCGCCGTGCGGCAAGGACGACGCGCTGCAAATCCGCGGCGATACGCCGGGCGCGATTAGCTACGACGTCTATCGCCAGTTGCGCCCGCTCGACGTGCACCGTCTCGCGCTGTTCCAGGATGCAGGCACTGTCAAGCGTCTTCCGGATGGACTCGACGTGTGCGGGATTGCCGACGACGGCGTCGCCGATCCTTCCGCCGTCCTCGTCCACGTGCCGCAGGGCAAGATGGCGTGGTGGGTCAGCGCGGCGAACGTCGAGAACGCGGACTGATATGACTTTCCGTGTCAATCGGGATCGGTTTTCGTTTGGAAGACACATGAATTTCCTGAGGGCGACGTAGCAGTAAGTCTCGACGGTGGATCGCACTGATATTCGCGGGTTGGGTACCGCATTACAGAGGTCCGCCCCTTGAGCCTGCCGCTATCTAAAGTCGCAAATCGAATGATGTCCGTTGCATAGTCCAGCCGCGGGTTGCTCGGGTGCCGGGCTACGCCGCCTTCAGGAAACTCGTCAAATCTGTGTAGCCAAGCTCAGCGCTACGCCGGCTGCTCGTTTCGCGTTACGGCGAGCGACATTGCGAGCTTGCTGATGTCCCAGATGAACCCCGCAAGTTCGCGTGCGACGGCGACGACAGCGATGTTCACATTCTTGCCGCGTGCTGCCAGCTTGCGGTATCGGCGGCAGAGTCGGACCTGTGCGTCCCAGGCACGGTCGAGGATGCGTTTGGGGATGCCTTCATGTCGGCGCTGAATTTCCGGGCTCACGCGTGCCGGGTATCTGTAGCTCCAGGCGGCCTCGACGAGCAGCTTTCTTGCATAGCTATTGCCGTTCTTCGTGATGCTGCCCTGACGCCGCCGCTCACCCGAAGAATGTTCTGAGGGCGTCACGCCCAGCCAGGCCATCAGTTGACGCGGGTGCTCGAAGCGGGAGAGGTCTCCCAATTCGGAGAGCATGCCCACGGCGGTGATGAACTGTATGCCGCGCATGGTCTGCAGACCGAGAATGGCCGGATAAAATCGCCAGCCGACGACAGCTTCGTGCAGGGTCGCCTCGAGGCGCTTACATTGCGCAAACCTGTCTTCGATCGTGCGACGGCACTCGTCGAAGGCCAGTTGCTGCCAGTGGTTTGGGAATGCAAATACGCTTATCCATCGCCGGTGCTCGGGACCCCAGTTGGCGTTACCTGAGTAGCGGACTCCATGCGATAGCAGGAAGGACTTCAATCGCTGGCGGGCCTGTCTGAGATCTGCTTTCGCTGCCGCCCATGTGCGCGCCAGGTCCCGGAACGCCTCATCTTCAACATCCGGCACGTGTACCGCTGACAGGTCGCCAGCGCGCAGTGCGCGTACGAGCTTGACCGCATCGCGCCGGTCCGTCTTGACGCGCTCGCCCGGTTTCTTCGGGACCAGGGACGGCGCGCATACCACGCAGTCGAATCCTCTTTCAACGAGCTCCCTGTAGAGTCCGTAGCCGCAGGGGCCGGCTTCATAGACAACGCGGACATGGCGCGCCTTCGACTGAACACGCTTGCACAAGCGATCGATATCCGCCTTCAGCGTTCCGATCTTGCCCAACAGTTCCACGTCGGCCATATCGATTGCGTACGCCACCGTGATCGACTCCTTGTGAACATCCAGACCGACAAACACCGTGCTATCGTGGTTCACGCTGGCCTCCGCGCTGGAAATCGCCGGGGTGTGCCCTGTGCACATCGTGCGGCTCTGGCAGTGATGCTAACCCGCGTTTGGTTCCTCACGGCGGGCCAGCCACTGGCTCACGGAAAGTCATACTGCCTAAACCCGCCGCGCTTCATGCGGGCATGTCTCGCCCTGCGTTGCCGCGGGGCACGTTTCTGGCTAACCTGACAGTCGTCTCGATGCAGTACCAGTGCCGCCCCAAGGCACGTTGTATGACCACCATCAACAGAGAGCGTGGCGCGTATGAAGATCATCGTGTGGAACATCCCCGAGTCCTGCTCGGAGCAGGAAGTGCGTGATTTTCTCGGCCACGAACTCGGCCATTATGCGAAAGACATCGAAGTGTTCGAGCAGGGCACGTCCAACGCGTACGCCAAGGTCGATGTCGATGCCGACGAGGCCTATGTCGCCGACGTCATTGCGCAGCAATTCAACGGCAAGCAGCTGGGCGGCGTATCGCTGCAGGTGAGCGCCGTGCCTTTCGGCGGCGACGAAACGCCGCCGCGGCGTCGCCCGTAATTCACGCGCACGCGCAGCCGCGCGTTTTCAATCGAAGGGCGTGTAAGGCAGCGCGCGCTTGTGACGCGTGCTGTCGTAGAAACGCATGACGGTGTCGAACACCGCATTGCTCACCGGCTTGCCTTCGAGAAAATCGTCGATGTCCGCGTAACGGATGCCGTATGCGTCCTCGTCGGGACGTTGAGGGCGCAACATTTCGAGGTCGGCGGTCGGCACCTTGTGCGCGAGGGCATCGCTGGCGCCGAGTGCGGCAGCGAGCGCGCGCACGCGCCGCTTGGTCAGTCCCGCGAGCGGCAACACGTCGGCCCCGCCGTCGCCGAACTTCGTGAAGAAACCCATCACCGATTCCGCCGCGTGATCCGTGCCGACGACGATGCCGCGCCGCGCGCCCGCCGCCGCATATTGCGCGATCATCCGCTGGCGCGCCTTGATGTTGCCGTGCACGAAGTCCTGCTGCGACTCGTCGGCGAAGGGCAGGCCGCCAGCCGTGAGTGACGCGAGCATCGCATTGGCGGCGGGGCGGATGTCGACCGTCAGCGTTTCGTCGGGCCGGATGAACGCGAGCGCCTGTTGCGCATCGGCTTCATCGTGCTGGACGCCGTACGGCAAACGCATCGCGACAAAACGCGCGTCGTAATTCGCGGCGCGCAGACGTTCGACGGCCAGTTGCGCGAGCCGCCCCGCCGTCGACGAATCGACGCCGCCGCTGATGCCGAGCACGTACGCGTCCAGTCCGTTCGCGCGCAGATAGCCGGCGAGAAACGTGACGCGCTGCTCGATCTCGAGCGTGGCGTCGAACGTGTCGGCGACATGCAATTCTGCTGCGATCTGCCGCTGACGCGCGGCACGTTCCTGCTGATCCATCGACATTCTCCTCGCAAGGCGCGGTGATATCGGTTGCGATGATTGCATGAACTGCGGAATTCGGTGCGCCGTCATGCGTTGTCTGGTTTAATGATGCATACCCATCAACCAATCTGAACGATTGCAGCGTTGAATCGACAGAAACTGAATCGTCGAATATCGGACAGTGCGACGGTTGGGTTCGTCATGATCAGCAGCCCGGCGCGGGCGCAACGTACCGTGCCGGAAGACGTCCGGCGGCATGCCGCGAGCGGCTGCGCGGACGGAGCGGCAGGCAGTGATGTTCGAACAACATGACCAGCAAAAAAGAGAACAGGAAGTTCATTCCGCCTGCACGAGAGAAGGCGGAATGGCAGAGCGGGACTCTGTGCAGCGATGACGGGGATGCGTGGATCGACAGGACTGCGTTGGTTCGGCGCGCAGGTTCGGCTGCTGTGCGTCGACGTGTGTCGTCGTTCGGCTTGATGCTCGGCCTGACGGTGGCCGTTTCGCTGGCCGTCCCCGCATACGCGCAAAACGCATATGCCGCCGACGCGCCGCAAGATGCCGCCACTCCCGCCGTCGACGCGTCGGGTGTCGCGGCGCACGATGCAGTCGGAGGCGTGGACCCGCGCCGCGCGTTGCTGCTGCGCGACATGTTCGCAAGCAGCGTGACACGCCGTCTGAAGGTGCCGGCCGCCGAACAGCGCGCATACGGCGGGCGTCTGCAGCAGGCGCTCGAGCAGAACGATCTGGGCAGTCTGTCGGGTGAGTATGTGGTGCTCGTCGATCGCAGCGAGAACGTGCAGGCGCTCTTCATCTACTTTCGAGCCGCGCCTTCGGGCGCCTGGCAGATGATCGGCGCGTCGCCCGTCGCGACGGGCCGCCCCGGACAGTACGATCACTTCATCACGCCCCTCGGCGTGTTCGAGCACACACCTGAGAACATGGATTTCCGCGCGGAAGGCACGATGAACCAGAACGGCATCCGCGGCTACGGCAATCACGACATGCGCATTTTCGACCTCGGCTGGGCGCAGGGCGAGCGCGGCTGGGGCAAGGGCGGCATCTCGCAGATGCGCTTCCAGATGCATGCCACCGACCCCGACAAGCTCGAACCGATTCTCGGCATCCGCCATTCGAAAGGCTGCGTGCGGATTCCGGCGTCGCTGAACGTGTTTCTCGATCATTACGGCATTCTCGATCGCGATTACGAGGCACTCGTCGCCGAAGGGAGCTCGTTGTGGGTGCTGCATTCGAACCGCGTCGCGACGCCGTGGGCGGGGCGTTATATCGTCGTCGTCGATTCGCAGCGCAAGGCGCGGCCCGGCTGGTCGCCGGCGCCGGGCGCCAGGGCTCGCGCGAAAGTGCCGGCGAACGCCGATACGGCGGACTAGCCGCAGGGCAAGCGCGCGGCGCGCTTACGAGCGCGCCAGCAGCACCCCGACCAGCGCGACGGCGAAACCCGCCACCTGAACTGCCGTCAGCGTTTCGCCGAAGCCGACATAGCCTTCGAGCGCAGCCAGCGGCGGCGCGAGAAACAGAAGCGCCGTCGCGCGCGACGCGTCGCCGCGCCGCACCATCCACACGAGCAGCGTGACGCTCACGCCAGACAGCATCACGACGCCCCACGCAAGCGACATCCACAGCGTAGGCGACGGAATCCATCGATCCTCGCCGAGCGCCAGCGCGAACACCAGCACGACGGCGGCAGCGCCGAAATTTTGCACGGCGCTCGCGCTACGGATATCGGCCTTCGACAGCGAGGTCTTCTGGATCAGCGTGCCCGCCGTAATCGCGCCCACGGCGAAAATCGACACGCCGACCACCAGCCATTGCGGCACGTCGCCCACATGGCCTTGCGTGATGGGCGCAGGCGCGGCCGCGAGTTTCGGTTCAAGCACCAGCGCGACGCCCGCAAGTCCGAGCAGCATGCCCGTCCAGCCGCGCCCCGACAGGCGTTCGCCGAACAGCGGCGCGGCCACGGCGGCCGTCAGCAGCGGCTGCAGCGCGCCGAGCAGCGCCATGATGCCCGCGCTCATGCCTTGCGCGACGGCCCAGTAGCCCGCACCCAGATAGACGCCTTGCAGCAGCGCGCCCGCGATCAGATGCTTGCCGAGCGCGCGGCCCCGCGGCCATTCGACGCGCGCAACGAGCGCCGCCGCCATGAACAGCAGCGCGGTGCCGCCGAAACGCGCGAGCAGGAAGAGATTGGGATCGGCGAAAGGCTTGATCGCGCGCGCGACCACGAAACCCGTCGACCACAGAACCACGAAGACAACTGCATTGAAGACAACCAGCATCGGACGACCCGAACTTCGGACACGAAGCACGCAGTATGGGCGCAAGCGCGTGCAGCCGTCTTGTTCGAAGCTGCACTTGCCGCAGTGTGTCCGATCAATACGCGAGGAGCACCGCAATCGCTCCGAGCAGCCCGCCGCAAATCGAGCACGCCCACAGCAGCGTGCGCGTGCGCCGGTATTCGAGCAGCACGTCGCTGACGAGTTGCGTCTGCTGCCTGACGTGGGTCACTTCATGCTGATGCTGCAGATAGCGCACCGCGAGCTGCGGAATGCGCGGCACGAGATGCGCGAGATGCGGCAGTTCCTGCGCGAGATGCTTGACCCAGCCGCGATGATCGCGTTCGCGGCGCGCGAGCGTCGCCAGCACGGAGCGCGCGATCTTCCACGAATCGACGCCGGGATGCAGCGCGTTCGCCAGCATCTCCGCCTGGCCGAACGCGCGCTGTGCGGCGGCGAGACGCGCCGGCACGGAGCCGCCGAACGGATGCACGGCGAACAGCAGATGCTGGAACAGCGCGCCCGCCGAGCGCTCGTGCGACGCCGGCGCGAATTGCCCTTCGGCGCGCATGCGCAATTCGGCTTCGAGCTTCTCGGGGCGCGTGTCCTGCGATACGTGCCCGGCATCGCGATGCAGATGCGCAAGGCGCCCATAGTCCTGATCGAACAGCGCCGTGGCGCCGTGCACGAAAAACTCGCGTTCCTGCGACGAGAGGCTCGACATCACCGCGAAGTCCGCCAGCACGATGCGCCCGAGCGTGTCCGGCTCGACGCTCACGCGCACGCGCCGGGCATCGAGCGTCGCGTGAAAGAAGCCGTGCTCGAAGGCCTGTTCCGTGACCACTTCGACGATGTGCTCGGCGAGCGGCACGAGCTTCACGCCGCGCGCCGACAGACCGCCGAGGTCGAGCGCGGGCAGCGACTCGATATGCTGCATCGCGAGCGTGCGGTCCGTGCACAGCTCCCAGATCACGGCGGGAATCGCAAGCCGCCTGTCGCCGTCGAAATGATGCGCGGTCTGGCTCAGGTTCGCGGCTTCGGCGCGCAGGTCGAAGCGGCGCAGAATCTCCTGCGTGAAGGTCTCGGCGAGTTCGCGCAGCCGCAGACGGCGCGCGTTCTTCGACAGCTTTTCCATCCAGCGCGCGACCCAGCGCAGCAGCGCGGCTTCGTCGGCGATTTCCTGGACTTGAGCGGCGCGCACGAGCTTGATCGCGAGATCGCGATGTCCGTTGATCGGCTCGGCGAGCCGCGCGACGTGTGTTTGCTCGGCAAAGCCGTTCTGCGCGGGAGTCAGATCGATCGCGGCGAAGTGCGTCGACACGGGGCGGCCGAGCGCTGCCGCAATCGCGTGTTCGACTTCGTCCGGCGGCAAAGGCGTTTCGAGGTGGCTGACGGCATCGATTGCATCGTGCAGCGTGCCCGTCGCGAGCTCGGGGCGGCGCGCAAGCGATTCCGCGAAGGCGCTCGCCAGCGGGCCGAGGTTCGGCAGCGCGCGGTGCACGCCCGCTCGGCCGCCGGGCGACTCATGCACGCGCGACGCGAGCGTGACGATCCAGTGCAGCTTGTGATGCTCGGGCGCGGCGAGCCAGATGAGGCGCGCGCCGTAGCGCAGCGCGTGAAACAGCAGTCGTAGGCGGCGAAACAGAGGCGGCATCGGCGGGTCGTTCGACAAGGCGCATCGGCGATGCGTGAGAAGACCGCTCAGATTAGCAAAGATGAGGCGCGCGGAACATCGGCACGGACACGGCGATGCGTCCAACGCCGCACGCGGGCACCGTCGGCTGACGCCGCACCAACGCCGCACCAACGCCGCAGCAACGTCGAACCAACGTCGAACCAACTTTGAGCTGACGGTCAGCCCCCAGGCCGCTCACCGCGAAGCCCGGCTGGCGACGTCCGAGTTCCGCGCCGTCCACGCATGCGTAATACAATACGGCGGGCTTGCTCTATCCCTGAACAGATGCTCGCCGCATGACGGCGGCCAAGACAACCTATGCTGGCAGAACAACGTCACCAATACATACTGGCTAAGGTCACGAAGACGGGCGCACTCTCGGTCGCCGAGCTGGTTCGCGAACTCAACGTATCGCGCGAAACGATCCGGCGCGATCTGAACGCGCTGGCCGAGCGCGGCCTGATCGTGACGACGCACGGCGGCGCGTTGTCGAGCGACCGGCGTGAGCCCGACCTCGATACGCGCGACGCCGCGAATGCCAGCGCGAAGCGCGCAATCGGCGAACGCGCGGCGCAACTGGTGCCCGACGGCGCATCGGTGATCATCGATTCGGGCAGCACGACGCACGCGGTCGCGCGCGCGCTCACGGACCGTCACCGTCTGACCGTCTATACGAACGACTGGCGCATCGCGCTGCTGCTCGGCCGCCGCAACGACAATCGCGTGACGCTGCTGGGCGGCGAGCTGTCGGACAACGAAGACGCCGCGTTCGGCCTCGACACGATCACGCAGCTGTCGCACTATCACGCGGACTTCGCGCTGATCGGCGCGGGCGGCATCACGCCCGACGCGCAGCTGTCCGACTACTCGCGCATGGCTGCCGAAGTGCGCAGCAAGATGATTGGCGCGGGCGCGACCGTGATCGTCGTCGCCGACAACTCGAAGTTCGGCCGCGTGACGCCCGTGCGCATCGAAGGAATGGAGCAGGCGCGCTATGTCGTCACGGAACTCGCGCCGGATCGTGCGCTCGCGAAGGCGATCACTGCACGCGGCCCCGAAATCCTGATCGCGTGAGTGTCGCGTTCCATCTCATTTCACGCTGATACCGAGGCTCGCCAGCGTCCGGCCGATCGCCGCGACGGCGTTGTGCATCTCGTTCGTGTCGATCGCACCGATGCAGCCGACGCGGAACGTCTCCACCTGCGTCAGCTTGCCCGGATACAGCACATAGCCGGCCTCGCGCACGGCTGCATAAAACTCCGCAAATTGCCACTTCGGATCGCGCGGCGCATGGAACGTGACGATCACGGGTGCCTGCACGTCCGCCGCCAGGAACGTCTCGAAGCCGAGCGCCTTCATGCCGTCGACGAGCACCGCGCAGTTGCGCGCATAACGCGCACCGCGCACCGGCTGGCCGCCTTCCGCGATGAACTGGTCGAGAGCCGTGCGCAGTGCGGCGAGCACGTGCGTCGGTGGCGTAAAGCGCCATTGCGTGGTCTTTTGCATGTACGCGAACTGGTCGTACAGGTCGAGCGCGAGCGACGGCGAGCGTCCTTCGCACGCTTCGAGCACGCTACGCCGCACGATCACGAAGCCCATGCCAGGCACGCCTTCCAGACACTTGCCGCTGGCCGACACCAGCGCATCGATGCCGCCCAGCCGCAGATCGATGGGCAGCGCGCCGAACGAACTCATCGCATCGACGATCAGGCTCTTGCCGTGGTGCTTGCAGACGGCGGCAATCTCGTCGAGCGGGTTGAGCAGGCCGGCGCTCGTTTCCAGATGCACCTGCGCGACGTGCGTGATGCGCGGATCGCGGTTGAACGCGTCTTCGATCGCGGCGGCGCTCACGGGCTCGTCTTCGCGCAGCGGCAATTCCACATATGCAATGCCGAGGCGCTGCAGCACCTTGACGATGCGCGCGCAGTACGCGCCGTTGTTCGGCACGAGCACGCGGCCGTCGCGCGGCACCAGCGTGCCGAGCGCGGCTTCGACGGAGAACGTGCCGCTTCCCTGGAGCGGCACGCAGACGTAGTCGTTTTCGCCATGTACGATCTCGATGAGATCGGCGCAGACGCTTTGCGTCATGCGGTTGAACGCGGTGTCCCACGAGCCCCAGTCGCGCAGCATCGCCTGGCGCGTCGCGGGCGAGGTCGTCAGCGGTCCCGGCGTGAGCAGGATCGGGTCGTTTCCAGGAATCACACAGCCTCCTTCGTATGGGGCAGATGCGCCGTGGCGGGCGCGCGTTGCAAAGCCTGTTGCTTTGCAGATGGCTTTGCATATTATTGGCTAATTGTGTCGTTTTGTGGAAATCGTCATTATCTTCACGTCGATGTCACAAAAAGAGACGATCCTTGCCGTGCCCGTTCAGGCAAGGCAGCCGGCAACACGTAATGGTCGGAGGGATGCCTTGGCAGAAACGCCGCAAAAAAAGTTGTCAGCAATCTGCAATCTGCGCGGCTTCGGCCGCGACGTCAGGCGGAAAGCGCCCCCGAAGCGCTGTCCGGACACCACCACTATCGGGTTACCCACAGGTTTTTTGCCTTTCGGAGAGAACGACATGAAGAAGACGGATCACCATCGCTCGACGGGTCAGATCGCTCGCCACGCGCGCAAGCTGTTGCCCGCGCTGGTCGCGGCAGCCGCGTTCGGCGGCGCGATGTCCGCGCACGCAGCGGGCGCCGTCGTGCTGTACACGGCTGACGGACTCGAGAATCTCTACAAGGACGTGCTGCCCGCGTTCGAGAAGCAGGAAGGCGTGAAGGTGAACATCGTGACGGCGGGCAGCGGCGAAGTCGTGAACCGCGCGACCGTCGAAAAGGACGCGCCGAAGGCCGACGTGATCGTCACGCTGCCGCCGTTCATCCAGCAGGCGGCGCAGGGCGGGCTGCTGCAGAACTATCAGAGCGTGAACTACAAGAACGTGCCCGCCATCGCGAAGGCGCCGGACGGTGCATGGGCGACGTTCGTGAACAACTATTTCTCGTTCGCGATCAACCCGGAAGTCGTGAAGAACCAGCCGAAGACGTTCGCCGACCTGCTGCACCCGGACTACAGCGGCAAGGTCGCTTACTCGAATCCGGCGACGGCGGGCGACGGCATGGCCGTGATCATCCTGACGACGTCGCTGATGGGCGAAGACAAGGCGTTCGACTACCTGAAGAAGCTCGAGCAGAGCGCGAAGTTCCACACGAAGGGCACGGGTTATCTCGACGTGCTGCTCTCGCGTAACGAAATCGCGGTGGCGAACGGCGACTTGCAGATGGATCTCGACGACGCAGCCAACGGCGGTCTGTCGCTCAAGCCGATCTTCCTCGCGGCGGAGGCGGGCGGGCAGCCGACCACGTTCCAGCTGCCGTACGCAATCGGCCTGATCAAGAACGGTCCGAACCAGGCGGGAGGCAAGAAGCTGATCGACTATCTGATGTCGACGGAAGTGCAGGCCAAGGTGCCGGATATCTTCGGCATTCCGGGCCGCACCGACGTGCCGCTGTCGGGCAAGAACGGCGCGGCCGTCAAGCAGGCGATTTCCGGCGTCAAGCTGATCCCCGTCGACTGGAATCAGGTGATGGCGAAGAAGGCTGACTGGACGGCTCGCTGGAAGAGCGAAGTGATCGGCAATTCGGGCAAGCAGCTCGAAGTCGTCAAGCCGAAGTAATTCCGGCGTCCGATGAAAGCGCGCGGCATGACGGCCCGCAGAAGATTGCCGTCATGCCGCGCGGCAAGCATGCTGGCGCGGTGACGCGCCATTCAAAGTCACCAAACGTAAGAGGATGGCCCCGGTGAACACTGCAACAACTCTTGCCGGTTCCGGCGCGCTCGACGCCACGCCGCGTGCGGAAGGCGTCGCGCAGACAGGCGCGCCTGGCGGCGTGCAGATCGATCACCTGACTGTGCGTTTCGGCTCGCGCACGGTGCTCGACGATCTGTCGCTGACGATCGAGCGCGGCGAACTGTTGACCGTGCTCGGCCGAAGCGGCTGCGGCAAGACGACGTTGCTGCGTTTCATTGCCGGTTTCATCGAAGCGGATGGCCTCGCAGGCACGCTGTCGGTCGCGGGCCGCGATCTTACGCATGTGCCGCCGCACAAGCGCAATCTGGGTCTGCTGTTCCAGAGCTATGCGCTGTTTCCGCATTTGTCGGTATTCGAGAACGTCGCGTTCGGTCTGCGCGCGCGGCGCATTCCGGCGAAAGAAATCGCGCGGCGCGTCGCTGATGCGCTGAAGCTCGTGCAGCTCGGCGATGCCGGCCACGTGATGCCCGCGCAACTGTCGGGCGGCATGCAGCAGCGCGTGGCGCTGGCGCGCGCGCTCGTGATCGAGCCCGATGTGCTGCTGCTCGACGAACCCCTTTCCGCGCTCGACGCCAATCTGCGAGCGTCGGTGCGTTCCGAACTGAAGGCGCTGCATGAGCGCCTGCCGAATCTGACGATCGTCTGCGTGACGCACGACCAGGACGACGCGCTCGTGCTGTCCGACCGCACGCTGCTGATGCGCGAAGGTCATATCGCGCAGCTCGGCACACCGCAGGAACTGTACGACCAGCCGAGCGACGCGTTCGTCGCGCGCTATCTCGGCGCGGCCAATCTGCTGCCGCCGAACGTCGCGTTTCCGATCGGCGATGCGCGCTATGGCGAGCGCGACCGCGTCGCGTGCCTGCGTCCCGAAGCGATGCGCATCGTGCCGCTCGGCGAAGGCCAGTTGCACGGCACGATCGCGACGGTCGAATGGTACGGCTCGGTGCTGTCGGTGCAGGTCGCGCTCGACGCGATGCCGAACGACCTCGTGCAGGTGTCGATGCAGCGCGGCACCGGCGTGACGCCCGAAAAGGGCGCGCGGATCTCCTTGCGTTACGAGGCAGACGATGTCGTCCTTATCAAGCCCTGATTCCATCGCCGCGTCGCGAGACGCGCAGCGCGCCGCGACGGCGGCGTCGCACGCGGCCGCGAAGCGCCGGCGCGAGCGGCTGTCGCAATGGCATCTGCTGTTTCTGCTGGTTGTCGTGCTCGGTCCGCTCGTGATCTATCCGCTGATCCGTCTGGTGCTGCTCAGCCTGACGGGCGCGCATGGACTGACTTTCCACGCGTATTCGACGTTCTTCCAGAATCCGGAGACGAGCGGCGTGATCGGCACGACGCTGTGGATCCTGTTCGCCAGCGCGGGCCTCGCGTCGATACTCGGCGTTGCGCTCGCGTCGCTGCTGTTCTTCAAGCCGTTTCCGGGCGCGCGCCTCGTGACGCGCTTTCTGGAACTGTTCGTCGCGTTCCCGTCGTTTCTGGTCGCGTTCACGCTGATCTTTCTGTACGGATCGCAAGGGTCGGTGAGTATCGGGCTGCAACGTCTGTTCCATCTCGAAGCGCCGCCGCTCGATTTCCTGTTCGGCATCGGCGGCGTGATTCTCGCGGAAGTGGTGTTCTACGCGCCGTTCGTCGTGCGCCCCACGCTTGCTTCGTTCGCGCTGCTCGACATGCGGCTGATCGAAGCCGCGCGCAGTCTCGGCGCGAACGGCTGGATGGTCGCGTTTCGCGTGATTCTGCCGCTCGCGTGGCCGGGCATCGCGGCGGGCACGATCCTGTGCTTTCTGCTGACGTTGAACGAGTTCGGCATTCTGCTCGTGCTCGGCAGTGCGCACCTGATCACGCTGCCCGTGGCGATCTATAGCTCGGCGACCGTCGATCTCGATCTGCCGGCAGCGGCGGCGGGCGCCGTCGTGATGCTGGCGATGTCGCTGTCGTTGTACGCGCTCTACCGCCAGGTCAACAAGCGCAAGGTGGGAGGAGCGAAGTAATGTCCGACGTCGATCAAACCGTTCTGCCTGCCGTGCATCATCGCGCGCGGCCCGTTCAGCACGGACTCTTCGTGCGCGCCGCGGGCGCGCTCTTCATGGGATTCGCCGCGCTGCTGTGTTTCTGGCTGTTCGTGCTGCCCGTGATCGTGGTCGCGCTGTCGAGCGTCGCCGCGCACTGGTCGGGCACGATCCTGCCCGACGGCTTCAGCATGCGCTGGTTCGAGCGGCTCGGCGGCAGCGATTTCGATGCGCTCGTCACCAGTCTGCAAATCGGCTTCGGCGTGGCGATTCTCGGCACGATACTCGGCCTGTGGCTCGCGCTGGCGCTCGAAGGGCGCGACCGGCGCGGACTCGGCGCGCTCGTCGATACGATCGCGATGGTGCCCAACGGCGTGCCGAGCGTCGTGCTCGGGCTGGCCGTGCTGATTGCGTATCACAAGAAGCCCGTCGATCTGTCGAGTTCCGCTGCCATCGTCGTGTTCGTGCAGCTCGCGCTGGTTCTGCCGTTCTGCTATCGCTGCGCGGCGGCGGCGCTGCGCCCCGAACTGACCGTATTGCGCGAAGCGGCCGCGAGCCTCGGTGCGCCGCCGTCGATGGTGCTGCGCCGCGTCGTGCTGCCGCAACTGGTGCCCGCGATCCGCGCGTCGCTCGCGCTCGGCTTCGCGCTGTCGCTCGGCGAACTCGGCGCGACGCTCACCGTGTATCCGCCTGGTTTCGCGACCGTGCCGATCGTCGTCGTCGGGCAGGTGGAGCGCGGCTATTACCTGCCGGCCTCGGCACTTTCGCTGATTTTGCTGGTCGCGTCGCTGGCCTCGCTGCTTCTGATTGCCGCCCGCGTGCCGCGTCGCCGCGTGGATTGATCGTCAACGTTTCCTGATTTTTTCGTGAGGTGTGCCGACGTCGGCACGCCGTGCACATTGGTGTGGCAAATATTGTCGAAATGACCGAAAATATGGAAATTGGCTCGGACGACAAAATCGACGTGGTTCGGCGGCATTCGCTGACGGCGCTGGTGCGCGACGAGATCGAGCGCCACATCGTCGACGGCAAGCTGGCGCCGGGCGAGAAATTGAACGAAGCCGAATGGGCCGCGCGGCTGCAGGTGTCGCGTGGTCCCGTGCGCGAGGCGTTTCGCGCGCTGGAGCAGGCGGGACTCGTGCGCAACGAGAAGAACCGCGGCGTGTTCGTGCGGACGGTGTCGCTGGCGGAAGCCGACGAAATCTACGCGGTACGCGCCGTGCTCGAAGAGGCAGCGTGCCGGATGCTCGCGCCGCGCATCGATGCCGCGCAACTGGCGGCCTTGCGCGCGCATGTCGAAGCGATGCGCGCCGCGCTGGATGCCGGCGATCACGATGCGTACACACGCTCGAACGTCGCGTTTCACGACGCGATCGTCGCGACGGCGGGCAACGGCAAGCTGTACGAGACGTATCGCAGGCTGGTCGGCGAACTGAGTCTGTTCCGGCGTGCTGCGCTCGGTGTTCGCTCCGGTGCGATGAGGCAGTCGCTGGCCGAGCATCGCGCGATTCTGTCGGCGCTGGCTGCGCGCGACGCGGACGAAGCCGCGCGACACATGCTCGCGCACGTGGACGGCGGCAGGCGGCGCGCACACGAGGCTGCGGAGCCGCGCGCGGCGGACGCAAGTGATGACGATGACAACGGGTTGAGCGCGCTGCTCGCCTGAACGGATGAAGAACACGCGTCGGCGACGCGTAGGGAAGAGTGCAATGGTGAGCAAATCCGCAATCCAGGCCGGACGTATGGTTGAAGTGAATGGCCGCAGCTACCGGCTGCCCGCGAAGCCGACGGTGGTCGTGTGCGTCGACGGCTGCGAGTACGACTATCTCGAGGCCGCCGTCGAGGCGGGCGTCGCGCCGTTCATCGGCAAGATGCTGCGCGACGGCGCGGCGTTCAAGGCGGACTGCGTGATTCCGTCGTTCACCAACCCGAACAACCTGTCGATCGTGTGCGGTGTGCCGCCGTCCGTGCATGGCATCTGCGGCAATTACTTCTGGGATCCGCAGGCCAATGACGGCCAGGGTGCGGAAGTGATGATGAACGATCCCGCCTACCTGCGCGCGCCGACGCTGCTCGCAGCCGCCGCCGATGCGGGCGCCGCTGTCGCCGTCGTGACCGCCAAAGACAAGCTGCGCCGCCTGCTCGGCAACGGGATGACGGGCATCTGTTTCTCGGCGGAAAAAGCCGACAAGGTGACGCTCGAAGAAAACGGCATCGACGAAGTACTCGATCTGGTCGGCTTGCCCTTGCCTGACGTGTATAGCGCGGGCTTGTCGGAGTTCGTGTTTGCCGCGGGCGTGCGGCTCGCGCAGACACGCAAGCTCGACCTGATGTATCTGTCGACCACCGACTACATCCAGCACAAGTGGGCGCCCGGCACGGAAGGCGCGAACGCGTTCTACGCGATGATGGACGGTTATCTGTCGCAGCTCGACGCGCTCGGCTGGGTGATCGGCCTTACCGCCGATCACGGCATGAACGCAAAGCACGATCCGCAAACGGGCGAGCCGAACGTGATCTATCTGCAGGACGTGATGGACGAATGGCTCGGCGCGCGCGCGGCCCGTGTGATTCTGCCCATCACCGACCCTTACGTCGTCCATCACGGCGCGCTCGGTTCGTTCGCGACGATCTATCTGCCCGCGGATGCGAATGCGCGTCAGGTGATCGAACGGCTTGGCGGCTTGAACGATATCGAAGTCGTGCTCGACAACAAGGCGGCGTGCGAGCGTTTCGAGTTGCCGAACGATCGCGTGGGCGACATCGTGGTCGTGAGCAAAAAGAACACGGCGCTCGGCACGCGTCGCGACGAGCATGACCTGTCGGGGCTGACCGTGCCGCTGCGTTCGCACGGCGGCATTTCCGAGCAGGTGGTGCCGCTGATCTTCAATCGACACATCGACGAAGCGCGCGTCGCGGGCAAGCGTCTGCGCAATTTCGACGTGTTCGATATCGCGCTCAACCACGTGGCGGCAGCATGAACGCTATCGTGCAGTCCAACGACCATCCCGCGTTTCGCGCGGAAGCGCTGCGTCTGAAGGGCGAGCGCGCTGCGCGCTCGCGCACGCTCGATGTGCTCGATCCGTACACGGGCATGCGCGTCGGCACGGTGCCGATGGCGAGCGTCGACGATGTGCGCGCCGCGTTCGACTACGCGTCGGCTTATCAGGCGAAGCTCACGCGCTATGAGCGCTCGCAGATTCTCGAACGCGCCGGCATTCTGTTGCGCGAGCGGCTCGAACAAGCGTCGGATCTGATCACGCTCGAATCGGGTTTGTCGAAGCAGGATTCGCGCTATGAGATCGGGCGCGTCGCCGACGTGCTGAAGTTTGCTTCGATCGAAGCGCTGCGCGATGACGGTCAGAGCTTTTCGTGCGATCTGACGCCGCATGGCAAGAAACGTCGCGTGTTCACACAGCGCGATCCGCTCGCGGGCGTGATCGTCGCGATCACGCCGTTCAATCACCCAATGAACCAGGTCGCGCACAAGATTGCGCCGTCGATTGCGACGAATAATCGCGTGATTCTGAAGCCTTCCGAGAAGGTGCCGTTGTCGGCGTACTTTCTCGCCGACATTCTGTATGAGGCCGGTCTGCCTTCGCCGATGCTGCAGGTGCTCACTGGCGATCCGCGCGAAATCGCGGATGAACTGATCACCAATCCGCTCGCCGAACTCGTGACATTTACGGGCGGCGTGGCGATCGGCAAGCATATCGCCGAGCGCGCGGGCTACCGGCGCGTCGTTCTGGAACTCGGCGGCAACGATCCGCTGATCGTGCTCGACGACGCCGACGTCGAGCGGGCGGCTGCGCTGGCCGTGCAAGGTTCGTACAAGAACTCGGGGCAGCGTTGCACGGCCGTCAAGCGGATGATCGTGCAGAAGAGCATCGCGGCGCGCTTCACGGAACTGGTCGTCGAGAAGACGCGTGAATGGACGTATGGCGATCCGTTCGACGAGTCGAACCAGATGGGCACCGTGATCGATGCCGAGGCGGCGCGCCTGTTCGAATCGCGTGTGAATGAGGCCGTTGCGCAGGGCGCGCGTTTGTTGGCGGGCAATCAGCGCAAGGGCGCGTTGTATGCGCCGACGGTCGTCGATCAGGTCGATCCGTCGATGACACTGATCCGCGAAGAAACTTTCGGCCCCGTGTCGCCCATCATCACGTTCGATACGATCGACGATGCCATCCGTATTAGCAACGGCACGCCGTTCGGCTTGTCGTGCGGGTTGTGCACGAACCGCCAGGACGCGATTCCGCGGTTCATCAACGAGCTGCGCGTCGGCACGGTGAACGTGTGGGAAGTGCCGGGGTATCGCGTCGAACTGACGCCGTTCGGCGGGATCAAGGACTCGGGCCTTGGTTACAAGGAAGGCGTGCAGGAGGCCATGAAGAGCTTCACGAACCTCAAGACGTTTTCTCTTCCGTGGGAGTGATGTTGTGGCATTGAATCTGGACGATATTCGCGGATTGTTCGAGGCGCACGGCCAACTTGCTTATAGCGGCGAACCGGTGACGCAGCTCGAGCACGCATTGCAGAGCGGCGCGCTGGCGGAATCGGAAGGCGCTTCCGAAGAGCTGGTCGCGGCGGCTTTCCTGCATGACCTCGGGCATTTGCTGAACCGGCAGGGCGAAACGCCGACGGCGCGTGGCATCGACGATCTGCATCAGTATTTCGCGCTGCCGTTTCTGCGGCCTGTTCTACCGGAGGCGGTGCTGGAGCCGATCCGTTTGCATGTCGACGCGAAGCGCTGCCTGTGTGCGATCGATGAAGCCTACTTTGGGAAGTTGTCGGCGGATTCTGTGCGCAGTCTCGAATTGCAAGGCGGCGTTTTCAGCGACGATGAGGCGCAGGCATTTCTGAATAAGCCGTTTGCGGAGGATGCGCTGCGATTGCGTCGCTGGGACGATCTCGCGAAGGAGGCAAATCGCGAGACGCCGGATCTCGATCACTATATGAATTTGGTGTCGCGTGTGATGGAGCGGCATGCGGCTGTTTGAGGGCGCTAGCTGCCTCATGTGACATGTGTTTTACGCATATCCAAAAAGCGCTTGCAAGCGGGCAGTTAAGCGCCTAGAATTTCGGTCTTTCGCGCTGCGGACAACGTGGCGCGGGAGAAGCGAAGAAGGGCGGGAGAGCCAGCATTGACGGGCTTTCCGGTGGAGTCGGCAGGTTGAGAAGTTAAAAAAACCGGTTGACGAAACGAAAAAGGTTCTTCATAATCTCGTTTCTCTGCTGCTGATGCAGCAACGCGGTGAAAGCAAGGCGCTTTCTGCGAATGTTCTTTAAAAACTAACAGCCGATAAGTGTGGGTGCTCGATGGCGGCGCGCGGCGATCTTCGGGTCGCCGAGATAGCGAAAGTAATCGAGTCTCACACAGAAAGAAATTGAGGAAGGTTTGATGGAGCCGAGAGGTTCGGTCGAATCATCTGTCAGTGATTTTGAGTGAGCGACCGGGTTCGAAAGAGCCCGAACAACAGTAACAGGTTTGAACTGAAGAGTTTGATCCTGGCTCAGATTGAACGCTGGCGGCATGCCTTACACATGCAAGTCGGACGGCAGCACGGGGGCAACCCTGGTGGCGAGTGGCGAACGGGTGAGTAATACATCGGAACGTGTCCTGGAGTGGGGGATAGCCCGGCGAAAGCCGGATTAATACCGCATACGCTCTATGGAGGAAAGCGGGGGATCTTCGGACCTCGCGCTCAAGGGGCGGCCGATGGCAGATTAGCTAGTTGGTGGGGTAAAGGCCTACCAAGGCGACGATCTGTAGCTGGTCTGAGAGGACGACCAGCCACACTGGGACTGAGACACGGCCCAGACTCCTACGGGAGGCAGCAGTGGGGAATTTTGGACAATGGGGGCAACCCTGATCCAGCAATGCCGCGTGTGTGAAGAAGGCCTTCGGGTTGTAAAGCACTTTTGTCCGGAAAGAAAACCATCGCCCTAATATGGTGGTGGGATGACGGTACCGGAAGAATAAGCACCGGCTAACTACGTGCCAGCAGCCGCGGTAATACGTAGGGTGCGAGCGTTAATCGGAATTACTGGGCGTAAAGCGTGCGCAGGCGGTTCGCTAAGACCGATGTGAAATCCCCGGGCTTAACCTGGGAACTGCATTGGTGACTGGCGGGCTAGAGTATGGCAGAGGGGGTAGAATTCCACGTGTAGCAGTGAAATGCGTAGAGATGTGGAGGAATACCGATGGCGAAGGCAGCCCCCTGGGCCAATACTGACGCTCATGCACGAAAGCGTGGGGAGCAAACAGGATTAGATACCCTGGTAGTCCACGCCCTAAACGATGTCAACTAGTTGTCGGGTCTTCATTGACTTGGTAACGTAGCTAACGCGTGAAGTTGACCGCCTGGGGAGTACGGTCGCAAGATTAAAACTCAAAGGAATTGACGGGGACCCGCACAAGCGGTGGATGATGTGGATTAATTCGATGCAACGCGAAAAACCTTACCTACCCTTGACATGTACGGAATCCTGCTGAGAGGTGGGAGTGCCCGAAAGGGAGCCGTAACACAGGTGCTGCATGGCTGTCGTCAGCTCGTGTCGTGAGATGTTGGGTTAAGTCCCGCAACGAGCGCAACCCTTGTCCCTAGTTGCTACGCAAGAGCACTCTAGGGAGACTGCCGGTGACAAACCGGAGGAAGGTGGGGATGACGTCAAGTCCTCATGGCCCTTATGGGTAGGGCTTCACACGTCATACAATGGTCGGAACAGAGGGTTGCCAAGCCGCGAGGTGGAGCCAATCCCAGAAAACCGATCGTAGTCCGGATCGCAGTCTGCAACTCGACTGCGTGAAGCTGGAATCGCTAGTAATCGCGGATCAGCATGCCGCGGTGAATACGTTCCCGGGTCTTGTACACACCGCCCGTCACACCATGGGAGTGGGTTTTACCAGAAGTGGCTAGTCTAACCGCAAGGAGGACGGTCACCACGGTAGGATTCATGACTGGGGTGAAGTCGTAACAAGGTAGCCGTATCGGAAGGTGCGGCTGGATCACCTCCTTTCCAGAGCTAGCGTTTCAAAGTTGAGTGCTCACACTTGTCGGCTGTTGTTTGAAGACAGGCTCAGGGGTCTGTAGCTCAGTCGGTTAGAGCACCGTCTTGATAAGGCGGGGGTCGATGGTTCGAATCCATCCAGACCCACCATTGCCTTGTCTGGTGTGGTTGGCTCGATCACTGGCTGGACGTCCTCTGTGCGCTGTATGACTGGGGGATTAGCTCAGCTGGGAGAGCACCTGCTTTGCAAGCAGGGGGTCGTCGGTTCGATCCCGTCATCCTCCACCAATTCCCAATGCACAGTGGTCTGCATGAAGCAGAAGACTCTGCATTGGCAATTGAGCCAGTCAGATGCGGTATTGCAGTTAGATATCGGCTGTCGTTCTTTAACAATCAGGAAGAAGTAGTAAAGAGATTCACGAAAGTGTACTTAGAGATGGGTACATGAGTAGGTGAATCAGGGTTGTGATTGTATCGATGTATTTTAAGGGTTGTCGAAAGACAGCCTTGGAATACGGCACAACGCGAATACTCAGCCTGTAGCGAGTGGTTCTTGCAAGAGACACACCCGTTATAGGGTCAAGCGAACAAGTGCATGTGGTGGATGCCTTGGCGATCACAGGCGATGAAGGACGCGGTAGCCTGCGAAAAGCGGTGGGGAGCTGGCAAACGAGCTTTGATCCACCGATATCCGAATGGGGAAACCCGGCCCGTATGGGTCACCCGCAGCTGAATACATAGGCTGCGTGGAGCGAACGCGGTGAACTGAAACATCTAAGTAACCGCAGGAAAAGAAATCAACCGAGATTCCCAAAGTAGTGGCGAGCGAAATGGGACCAGCCTGTACTCTTTATTTGTGGTGTTAGCCAAACGCTCTGGAAAGTGCGGCCATAGTGGGTGATAGCCCCGTAGGCGAAAACATCATGAAAGAACTAGGTGTACGACAAGTAGGGCGGGACACGTGAAATCCTGTCTGAAGATGGGGGGACCATCCTCCAAGGCTAAATACTCGTGATCGACCGATAGTGAACCAGTACCGTGAGGGAAAGGCGAAAAGAACCCCGGGAGGGGAGTGAAACAGATCCTGAAACCGCATGCATACAAACAGTCGGAGCCTCGCAAGGGGTGACGGCGTACCTTTTGTATAATGGGTCAGCGACTTACATTCAGTGGCGAGCTTAACCGATTAGGGCAGGCGTAGCGAAAGCGAGTCCGAACAGGGCGATTCAGTCGCTGGGTGTAGACCCGAAACCAGGTGATCTATCCATGGCCAGGATGAAGGTGCGGTAACACGTACTGGAGGTCCGAACCCACTAACGTTGAAAAGTTAGGGGATGAGCTGTGGATAGGGGTGAAAGGCTAAACAAACCTGGAAATAGCTGGTTCTCTCCGAAAACTATTTAGGTAGTGCCTCGTGTATCACCTTCGGGGGTAGAGCACTGTCATGGTTGAGGGGTCCATTGCGGATTACCTCGCCATAGCAAACTCCGAATACCGAAGAGTGCAATCACGGGAGACAGACATCGGGTGCTAACGTCCGGTGTCAAGAGGGAAACAACCCAGACCGCCAGCTAAGGTCCCCAAATATGGCTAAGTGGGAAACGAAGTGGGAAGGCTAAAACAGTCAGGAGGTTGGCTTAGAAGCAGCCACCCTTTAAAGAAAGCGTAATAGCTCACTGATCGAGTCGTCCTGCGCGGAAGATGTAACGGGGCTAAGCCATATACCGAAGCTGCGGATGCGTGCTTTGCACGCATGGTAGGAGAGCGTTCCGTAAGCCTGCGAAGGTGCGTTGAAAAGCGTGCTGGAGGTATCGGAAGTGCGAATGCTGACATGAGTAGCGATAAAGGGGGTGAAAGGCCCCCTCGCCGTAAGCCCAAGGTTTCCTACGCAACGTTCATCGGCGTAGGGTGAGTCGGCCCCTAAGGCGAGGCAGAAATGCGTAGCTGATGGGAAGCAGGTCAATATTCCTGCACCAGTGTGAAATGCGATGGGGGGACGGATCGCGGAAGGTTGTCCGGGTGTTGGAAGTCCCGGTCGCTGCGTTGGAGAAGGTGCTCTGGCAAATCCGGGCACGGGATTCAAGGGCGTGGCGCGAGCTCCTTCGGGAGCGAAGCAATCGGAAGGGGTTCCAGGAAAAGCCTCTAAGCTTCAGTTTCACATTGACCGTACCGCAAACCGACACAGGTGGGCGAGATGAGTATTCTAAGGCGCTTGAGAGAACTCGGGAGAAGGAACTCGGCAAATTGGTACCGTAACTTCGGGATAAGGTACGCCCCTGTAGCTTGACGCCCCTGCGGGCGGAGGGTGAAGGGGTTGCAATAAACTGGTGGCTGCGACTGTTTAATAAAAACACAGCACTCTGCAAACACGAAAGTGGACGTATAGGGTGTGACGCCTGCCCGGTGCCGGAAGATTAAATGATGGGGTGCAAGCTCTTGATTGAAGTCCCGGTAAACGGCGGCCGTAACTATAACGGTCCTAAGGTAGCGAAATTCCTTGTCGGGTAAGTTCCGACCTGCACGAATGGCGTAACGATGGCCACACTGTCTCCTCCCGAGACTCAGCGAAGTTGAAGTGTTTGTGATGATGCAATCTCCCCGCGGCTAGACGGAAAGACCCCATGAACCTTTACTGTAGCTTTGCATTGGACTTTGAACCGATCTGTGTAGGATAGGTGGGAGGCTATGAAGCGTGAACGCCAGTTTGCGTGGAGCCGTCCTTGAAATACCACCCTGGTTTGTTTGAGGTTCTAACCTTGGCCCGTGATCCGGGTCGGGGACAGTGCATGGTGGGCAGTTTGACTGGGGCGGTCTCCTCCCAAAGTGTAACGGAGGAGTACGAAGGTACGCTAGGTACGGTCGGAAATCGTGCTGATAGTGCAATGGCATAAGCGTGCTTAACTGCGAGACCGACAAGTCGAGCAGGTGCGAAAGCAGGTCATAGTGATCCGGTGGTTCTGTATGGAAGGGCCATCGCTCAACGGATAAAAGGTACTCTGGGGATAACAGGCTGATACCGCCCAAGAGTTCATATCGACGGCGGTGTTTGGCACCTCGATGTCGGCTCATCTCATCCTGGGGCTGTAGCCGGTCCCAAGGGTATGGCTGTTCGCCATTTAAAGAGGTACGTGAGCTGGGTTTAAAACGTCGTGAGACAGTTTGGTCCCTATCTGCCGTGGGCGCTGGATATTTGAAGGGGGCTGCTCCTAGTACGAGAGGACCGGAGTGGACGAACCTCTGGTGTACCGGTTGTCACGCCAGTGGCATCGCCGGGTAGCTATGTTCGGAAGAGATAACCGCTGAAAGCATCTAAGCGGGAAACTCGCCTTAAGATGAGATATCCCCGGGGCTTCGAGCCCCTTGAAGGGTCGTTCAAGACCAGGACGTTGATAGGTCAGGTGTGGAAGCGCAGTAATGCGTTAAGCTAACTGATACTAATTGCCCGTAAGGCTTGATCCTATAACAGGTGTGTTTCGTGTCGATGATCGTTGGTGCTTCAGCACTGACGGGCATCCCACCCCCGAAGGGGGCACGGAATGCAGGATGTTTGAGTGATCGTTGTTGTGCCACAAACAACACACCCCGCTTTACACTTCTTCCAGATTGGCTGTGGCGCCAGGTTCACCCGAACCCGCCGCGACGCAGCAACCCGTCATGCCTGATGACCATAGCGAGTCGGTACCACCCCTTCCCATCCCGAACAGGACCGTGAAACGACTCCACGCCGATGATAGTGCGGATTGCCCGTGTGAAAGTAGGTAATCGTCAGGCTCCTTACCCAGTCCAAGACCCCCGCCCTCAAAAGCGGGGTCGTGGCGTTTGTGCTTCACTATTTGTACCAGCCAAATTCCACTGTGCCGGAACCGCGTCAGGCAACGACAACCGGCATTTCGTCTGACCGCGCGGCGTGCTCCCACAAAAGAACAAAGGCAAGATCGACATCACGAGAACGCGACGTCCGATCCTGCCATCGTCTCGAACAGCCAAAACACGCTGGCGAAAAGAACAAAAGAAAATCGCCAGCGCCGCACACGCAAACTCAATACTTACCAGCAACGCTCCAATCAACTCGCATGAAGCGCATCGCTGACCCCATCCTGCCGTCCGACTTCACCTAGCAGCGCGACATCGCGGGCAATAACCTGCGGCAGATGCGTCCGCAAAAACTCGACCCAGGTCCGCGTTTTCGCGTCGATGAACTTGCGCGACGGATACAGCGCATAAATATTCATCTTTTGCAGTGTGTATTCCGGCAGCACGCGTACGAGAGACCCGGTGCGCAATCCGTCGATGGCCGCGTACAACGGCAGCATCCCGATTCCAATCCCTTCACGTATCGCCACGATCAGCGATTCAGCGATATTCACCTGCACCGGCCCATTCACATTCAGCACTTCATTGCCGTTAGGCCCTTCGAGCGTCCACTCACTGGTGGGAAACGCAGGCGTCTTGAGCAACAGACAGTCGTGATGCAGCAGATCGGCGGGCGTCTTAGGCGCATCGTGCGCATGGATGTACGCTGGCGACGCGCACAGAATGCTAAACGTCGTCCCAAGCAGCAGCGACACGAGATCCGAATCAGGCAACGTCGACGCACCCACCACAGCCACATCAGCGCTGCCTTCGAAGAGATCCGGCAATTGCTGCGAGAGCGTCAGCTCGACGGCCACCTCGGGATACAGCGCGCGATATCGCGAAATGGCCGGCAACACATAATGCTGTCCGATGCTCGCAAAACTATGCATGCGCAGCACGCCCGCCGGACGCTCATGCGCGCCACTCGCTTCTTCTTCCGCATTATCGACATCAGCAAGAATCTGCTGACATCGCTTCAGATATCGCTCACCGGCCGTCGTCAGTGCAAGGCGCCGTGTCGAGCGATTTAGCAGACGCGTCCGCAAATGGGCCTCGAGTTCTGAAACCGCACGCGACATCGCGCCCGTCGTCGTATTGAGTGATTGCGCCGCGCCCGTGAAGCTGCCCGCTTCGACGACGCGCACGAACACGCGCATGTTTTGTAACGTATCCATCAATCCTTCTTGATCGGCATCAAACCGTTATTGTCCGCCTGTCGCGGGCCGCCATTGTTGAGAGATCTGGAAGGGATGTTCCCGGCGCCTCCCATTAATTCCCGCATCGTCGGCTCCTACAATCGGCGCCTTCAGGATAGGCATGTGTGGGTTCGTCCCACGCATTCCTCCGACAACAAACCCCGCGGGGTATTAGTCCATGAAACGCCAGCATGCGATCAAGCAAGCGTCTCCCGATACATTCGGGTGGACCACTGGCATTTCGCGCGCGATCTTCGATGCCGGCAAGGAATGGTCGACCACCGACGGACTCACCTGGCTTCATCTCTTCAAGACCGTGACGGCCGCGCTGCTCGCGCTGGGAATCGCGATGCTGCTCGAACTGCAGCAACCGCGCACCGCCATGACGACGGTGTTCGTCTTGATGCAGCCGTTCAGCGGCATGGTGCTCGCGAAGAGTTTTTATCGGATCGTCGGGACATTCATCGGCATGCTGGCCGCGCTCTTGCTCGGCGCACTGTTCGCGCAGCAGCCCGAGTTGTACATGCTCGGCATCACGGCGTGGATGGGTGCTTGCGTGGCGGCGGCCGTCAGGTATCGGCATTTTCGGTGGTATGGCTTCGTGCTGGCTGGCTACACCGCGGCGCTGATTGGCATTCCGACCGTGATGGAACCGAATGGCCTGTTTCTCGCCGCGTTGACGCGTGCCGCCGAAGTGGCCATCGGCATCGTCTGTTCGGCTGCCGTCAGCGCGCTGATCATGCCGCGCCGCTCCAGCCTCGCGCTGCAAAACGCGCTGCAATCGAGGCATCTCAATTTTAGTGCCTTCGCGGTGAAAGTGCTGGATGGAGCCGTCGAGCGGGGCGCGTCGGAGCGCTATTTCGCGGACCTCGTCGACGAAGTGGTCGGCTTCGAGGCGACGCGTGCTTTTGCCGCCTTCGAAGATCCTGGCATGCGCTCGCGCAGTCAGGTACTCGCAAGATTGAACCACGAATTCATGGACGTCTGCGCCCGTCTCCACGCGCTGCATCAATTGAGAAAGCGCTTGCGCGGCAACGCGCAAGCCCAGGTCGAGCAAGCGACTGCACCGTATTTTCGCGAGCTTTCGCAAATGCTTGGCGCGCACAGCGAACGTCGTTTCGATTCCTCCGACGCCGCCCGCGTCGCAATCAGACTCAAGACCTTCCAGTCGACTTTGCCCGCCAGAATGCGCGCCACACGGCGCCCGCTGGAATCGGGCGATCCGCAATGTCTGCCTGATTTCGATACTGCGGGAGAACTGCTGTACCGCTTTGTCGTCGAGTTCATTCGCTATGTCGACACCTACGCGTCGCTGGAGACCAATCACAATCCGGCCCGCGAGCGCCCAGCTGTGCGTTACGTGAGCCGCACCAATGCCTTCGTGGTCGCGTGCACGTTCGCGCGCACGGCGGCTGTCGTCGGGACGGTGAGCGCGTTCTGGATAGCGACGAACTGGCCGGGCGGCGGCATGGCCGTGATCGGCGCGGCGCTCACCTGCGCGCTGACGTCGTCGGCACCGAATCCCGTCAAGCTCGCGTTGCAGATGTCCGTCGGCGCGGCGTGCGCAACAATGGCCGGCTATCTGGTCACGTGTTATCTGTATCCCGCCATCGACGGCTTTCCGCTGCTGTGCGCGATGCTCGCGCCTTTGCTTGCGGCGGGCACCTTCTTCGCGTCGCGAACGAAAACAGCGGGCTATGGCGTCGGCTTCACTGTTTTTTTCTGTCTGCTTGCCGCGCCGGACAACGTCGTCGTCTACGCGCCCGATCTGCTGATCAACAACGGCATCGCGATCGTCGTCGCGATGCTCGTAGCGGCCGTGGGCGCAGCCATCGTTTTCCCCGTGCAGATGCCGTGGCTGACCACGCGTATCGAAGGCGATCTGCGCAGCCAGATCACGCTCGCCTGCACGGCGCCGCTGACGGGTCTCGCACAGCGCTTCCAGTCGAGCACGCACGATCTCATGCACCAGTTGCGCATGCTGCTGCCCAAACGCTCGCGGCGGCATCGTCGGGCGCTCAGATGGATGCTCGTCACACTCGAAGTGGGCCACGCGGCGATCGACCTGCGCAGCGAAATCGAGCATGCAACCTATGCGGGCGATATGCATTCCCGCTGGAAACCATCGCTCGATCGCGTCACGCGCGATCTCGCCGAACTCTTCGAGCGGCCCGACAAGGCCCATGCAGACAGAGCGCAGATCTCGGTGCGCGCGGCGATGCGCGTCGTGCAGCAAGTGCTGGAAGCCGTCCACACGGATCGCGACCGGCGCCACGATCAGCAACGCATCCTCAGTTGCCTGCATTTCATCCGCACGGCGCTGCTCGACAAAGACGCGCCGTTCGACGCGCGCTGATCTTGCCGCAACCTGGAAGAATCACTTCCAGCCGCCCTCTTAATCCGCGCCGATCGCAGTCCTATAGTCGAATCACTGCTTACGCAGTCTTTGAAACAACTGGAGAGATTGAAATGAAAGCGCTGAAGTTGGTCCTGATGGCCTGTTCGTTGTCCGCCGCGGCGCTTGCGCACGCGCAGACGGCGCCGGCGGACGATAGCGCGCAGCAGGTTGCTCAAGCGAACGCAGCGCGCGTCGCTCAACCCGACGCGCAGCGTCCCGTCGCGAAACCGGCAAAGAAGGCCAATGAGTGTGTCGGTCCCGTGAGCTACTGCGTGATGTATTTCGGTAGCTGATCAGAGCGACATTGCGCAGTCATCCTGAGCGGCATCAACGGATAAAGCGGAATCGAACGACAGCGGGACGACGCACACCGACAATAAGACGTGCACTTCAGCTGTCGTGAGCAAGACATCGGAGAGACTTTCATTCATGTACGAAGACCGGATTCGCTGTGCCGCGTTGCGCGGCAAGATCACATCGGCGGCGCAGGCAGCGCTGCTCATTAGCGACGGTATGCGCGTCGGCGCGAGCGGCTTCACGCGCGCGGGCGACGCGAAAGCAGTGCCCGTCGCGCTCGCCGAACGCGCGCGCAACGAGGGCAAGCCGCTGCGCATCACGCTGATGACGGGCGCATCGCTCGGTCACGGCGTCGACAGCCTGTTGACGGATGCCGGCGTGCTTGCGCGCCGTCTGCCGTTCCAGGTCGACAACACCTTGCGCAAGGCGATCAATCGCGGCGACGTGATGTTCGTCGACCAGCATCTGTCGGAGACGGTCGAAATGCTGCGCGCTGGTCAGCTCGGCAAGCTCGACGTCGCGATCATCGAAGCCGTTGCGATCACGGAGAAGGGCGGCATCGTGCCGACCACTTCCGTCGGCAATTCGGCGAGCTTCGCGATTCTCGCGGACAAGGTGATCGTCGAAATCAATCTGGCGCAGCCGCTCGCGCTCGAAGGGCTGCACGACATCTGGATTCCCGGCCGCCGCCCGCATCGCGAGCCGCTGCCCGTCGTGCGTCCGAACGACCGCGTCGGAACGACGTCGATCGAGATTCCGCCTGAAAAAATCGCCGCGATCGTCATCACGGACAAGCCCGACAGTCCGTCGACCGCGCTGCCCGCCGACGAAGACACGGCACGCATCGCCCGCCATCTGATCGAGTTCCTGCAGCATGAAGTGGCGCACGGACGCATGCCTTCTCCGTTGCCGCCGTTACAGGCAGGCATCGGCACGATTGCGAATGCGGTGCTGGCCGGTTTCGCCGACTCGCCGTTCGAGCCGTTTTCGATCTATTCCGAAGTCCTGCAGGATTCGACTTTCGATCTGATGGACGCCGGCAAGGTGACGTTCGCGTCGGGTGCATCGATCACGTTGACGGAGAAGCGCCAGGCGCAGGTATTCGGCGATCTCGCGCGCTATCGCGACCGTCTCGTGCTGCGCCCGCAGGAAGTCAGCAACCATCCGGAAGTGATTCGGCGTCTTGGTCTGATCGCGCTGAACACGGCGCTCGAGTTCGACATCTACGGCAACGTGAACTCGACGCATGTGGGCGGCACGCACATGATGAACGGCATCGGCGGATCGGGCGATTTCGCGCGCAATGCGTCGTGCGCGATCTTCGCGACGAAGTCGATCGCAAAGGACGGCGCGATTTCGAGCGTCGTACCGATGGTGCCGCACGTCGACCATAACGAGCATGACGTCGATATCGTCGTGACGGAAATCGGTCTCGCCGATCTGCGCGGACTGGCGCCGCGCGAGCGTGCGTCGCTGATCATCGATCGCTGCGTGCATCCGTTGTATCGGGATCTGCTGCGCGACTACTATCGCGACGCGCTTCGCCTGGGCGGCCAGACGCCGCACGTGCTGCGCGAAGCGTTCGCATGGCACGCGCGCTTCCAGGAAACGGGATCGATGCTGCCGGAGCAAAAGCTCACGGCGTGATGCACAGCGTGACGCAATGAACTGACGCGTATCAGGCGCCGCTGCCGACCAGACGCAAACGCGTGATTTCCGACGGCGCGCCCAGACGCTTGGGCGGTCCCCAATACCCGGTGCCGCGGCTCGTATAGACCCACAGGTTATCGAGCCGCGCGAGCCCGGCGACAAAAGGCTGCTGCAGACGCACCGCGAAATTCCACGGAAAGAACTGTCCGCCATGCGTATGGCCGGACAGTTGCAGCGTGAAGCCCGCATCGGCGGCGGCTTCCGCCGAGCGCGGCTGATGCGCGAGCAGCACCTTGATCAGCACATCGCCGGGCGCGCCTTCGAGCGCGGCAGCCGGGTCGCTCTCGTGCGCGGGATCGAAATGACCCGCCGAATAATCGGTGACGCCGGCGATCACCGCCTGCGCGCCATCGTGCTCGACGACGACATGCTCGTTTAGCAGCACATGCAGGCCGAGCCGCTGGAACTCGGCGATCCACGCATCGGCGCCCGAATAGTATTCGTGATTCCCCGTCACCAGATACGCGCCATGCCGCGCGCTCAGCCGCGACAGCGGCCGCGTGTGATCGGCGAGATGCTCGACGCTGCCGTCGACGATATCGCCCGTGACTGCAATCAGATCGGGTTCCAGGCGATTCACCGCATCGACGATGGCATCGACGTAACCGCGCTTGATGGTCGGACCGACGTGGATATCGCTGATCTGCACGATCGTGAAGCCATGCAATTCATCCGGCAGATCGTCGATCGGCACGTCGATCGATACGACGCGCGCGCGCCGCCGCGCGTTGAAAAAGCCGATGGCCGTGGACAGCAGCGCGAGCAGAGGGACGGCGATGGCGCTGTCGACGACCCAGCGCGCCGGGTCCACGGCTTGCGGCGAGATCGAATGAACGATCAGGACGGCGAGCAGGAACAACTCGCGTGCGAAAGTCAGCACGAGCAACGACGAAAAAAGACCCAGCGCGATCAGCCCGGCCCACGCGAGCCGGTCGCCGAGCGGCTGCCGCTGGATCGAGCGCGCGATCATGCCGACGGGAATCAGCAGCACTGACAGCACGAGCCACAACGCGCACAGCGTTTTTACGGCGGCGTCGACGGGCAGCTCAGGAATGATCCGGATGCCGACATAGACGTGCAGCAGGATGCCGATGACGATGATCCGGATGAAGAACGATAGGCGGCGCATAGATGGGAGCGGGGCGCGGACGGCGCGCGGAAGGTGACTCGCTGACAGCGTACGCCGGCATAAAAACGGCGGCCAGTCATTCTACAAGTACTTCCGCGCGTCTGCCGAAAGCGGCCGGATGGGGTGCAACGCGGCCTGCGATGTGGCCTCTATAGGACTCGTTGCGGTGCAGCAGATCAAACGTCGGAAGTTCTTCGTCCTGCCGATTAAATGTCTATTAAATGGCTATTGAATTGGGCATCCGAACGGACTATTCTGAAATTGAGCGACTGCCGATGGCAGGCCTCGCGTCCCGCTCCCCGTCCGCCGGGTGCGCGAGACACTCCCGGCGAGCGCGCTTGATAGCCAACCGGGCTTGCGGTCTGGGGGGGACGAACGATGAAAACGACACGATTCACGCATCGCGAACATCACATCGGGCATGAAGGCAGCCATGTGATGCTGCCTATGGTCGTGCTGTCGCTGATGGCGCTCGGCGTCTACTACAGCGTGCGGTACATCGACTTTTCCGAGCTTGGGCGCACGGCACTGTTCTATGTGGTGATGGTGTTCGTCGCGCTCGGCGTGGCGGGACTGTTCGGCGTCGTGGGCGCCTGGCTGCGCTCGCGCGGCGATGAAGCGGAAGAGGGTTTCTGCTTCGTTGGCGCGCTGATCGGCGCAATCGTGTTCTACGTCGCGATGCTGACGAGTTGAATCGCGGACGCCGCCAGCGACAGAGATACGAATGAAAGCGCAAGCTGCGCGGGTGACGCGCAGCCATGGCGCGTTCGATAATCACCACTGTTCCCGTGAAAGAGAGTGTCGCGAGCGCATCGGCTCGCGATCGAAAGACGATGTCCGCCGATCTGTTCGACGATTTGCCGATACCCGATGTGGCGTGGTTTCCCGACTGGCTTTCCGCCGATGCCGCTAGACAACTGCTGGCGCGCATCGTCGCGGAAGTGTCGTGGCAGCAGGATTCGATGTTCACGCCGGCAGGAAAAGTGCCGCTGCCGCGGCTCACCGCGTGGCAAGGCGAGCCCGACGCCGTCTATGTGTACTCGGGCATCCGCAACGAGCCATCGGCGTGGACGCCCGCCGTCGCCGAGCTTAAAGCCGCCGTCGAGGCAACATGCGGCGCGCCGTTCAACAGTGTGCTGCTCAACCGCTATCGCAGCGGCGCCGACAGCATGGGCTGGCACGCGGACCGCGAGCCCGAGCTAGGCAAGGAACCGGTGATCGCGTCGGTGAGCCTCGGTTCGACGCGCCGCTTCGATCTGCAGCACAACAAGACGCGCGTCGTGCAGTCGTATCCGCTGAAGGGCGGGAGCCTGTTCGTGATGCGCGGACGCACGCAGGCCGAATGGCGGCATCGCGTGCCGAAAGAGCCGAAAGTGCAGGGCGAACGTGTGAACCTGACGTTCCGCTTCGTGACGCCGCGCTGATTCGCGTGATTCGTACGCTTGTTTGCTACACGCGCATTAAGAGTTTAAAAAATTTATGCGCATAAGGAATCTGTTTCAGACGGCCGATTCGAGGCGTCGCCGGAGAGTCGGCGCGAGCCGCTCGAAGGGCAACGTGCTCGCTGCGAGCGCCGCCGCCTCCGGATATTGGTCGCGGAGGATATCCGTCAGCACCTGGCCGGGCGGTGCTTCGACGAAAACCTTCGCGCCCATTTCGACCATCACGCTCAGCGCGTCGAACCAGCGGACCGTATGGCGCATGTTGGTGGCGAGGTCGTCGCGCAGGGCGTCTGCCGTGTAGAGGGCGCGGCCGCCGCGATTGCCGATATAGCCGCTCGACGGCGCGCGAAACGGCACATTGCGCGCGTAGTCGATCAGCGCATCGGCGGCTGCGGCGAGCAGTTCGCAATGCGACGGCACGCTGACGGCAAGCCGCGTCGCCTTGCGCGCGCCGGCTGCGAGCGCACGCGCGTTAAATGCGTCGAGCGCCGCGTCCGAGCCAGCCACGACGATCTGGCGCGGCGCGTTCACATTGCCGACGTAGACGCGGCCGTCCAGCTCATGCGCTTGCGCATCGGCGAGCCGTTCAACTTCATGTTCCGTCAGCCCCGCAATTGCGGACAGGCCGTAGCCATTCGGATACGCGGTCTCCATCAGTTCGGCGCGCTTGCGCACCATGCGCAATGCGTCGGCGAAAGCGATCGCGCCGCAGCTCACGGCGGCCGCGTAAGCGCCCACGGACAGACCCGCGCTCAATTCTGGGGCGAGGCCTTCCGCGGCAAGCGCACGCTGCATCGCGACGCCCGCGATCAGCAAGCCGGTCTGCACGGCGACGGTCGATTCGAGCGCGGCGCGCGTGTCGAGCGTCAGCACATCGACATCGAGCACGTTGCACGCTTCGTCGAGCGTCGCCTGAATCGCCGCATGCGTGCCGAGACGATGTAGAAAACCTTCGGATTGCGCGCCCTGGCCGGGGAAAAGAAAAGCGAGCATCACGGGTACGCCGAAGACAGCGCCCAGGGATCGGCGACGAGCTGTGGGCCGCCTGCATGCCGCGCCATCACGCGAGCTTTGCCGGAGGCATATTCGGCGAGCGCCACACCACCCGCCGGCGTTTCGAGTTGCGCGTCGATGCGCACGCCTGCTTGCGCTGCATGCTGGTCGAGCAGAGCCTGGATTCGTGCCGCTTCGTCGTGAGTCAAACGATTCGGCATCCGTATCAACAGATCGAGATCGCTGTTCGCGGTGACAGTCTGTACCCCTGTCGCGAGTTCGAAACCGGCGCTTCCAGTTGGCCCCCAGACATACGAGCGCGGATACGAGCCCGGATACGACGGCTCGCGACACAGCGCATCGAGCGCGACGAAGACTGGCAACGCAGCACGCTCTGGCGCAAGAGCAGAGCGAAGCGACAACAGCGCTTCGGGATTGAGCACAGCCTCGATATCTTCGCTGCGCGTCCACGTCCCGTACCGCTCATTGCGCGCCGCGCCGCGCACGCCGGCCGCGACATATCCCGCCACCGCCTGCGCCCGCCGCACGACGACGAACGGCGCGCGCGCGAACGCATCGCGGACCCACGCCGGTTCGTTGTCGAACGCTTCGAGCCGCCGCACGCGCAGAATGTCATGCGCGTGCCAGCGTGTGTCGCCCGGAGAGAGCACATTGGCGGGCGCGAACGGCGCAGTGGCGCACACCCGCATCACGCAGCGTCCCACTGTTCGGCGAGCCTCCGCCGCACTTCGATCGACGCCGCGCGTGTCTTCCTGGCCGTCTCCGACTCGAGCCGCCGCGACAGTCCGCGCGTCGTATCCGAGCGCGCACCTTGCACGGCCTCGGCGAGCACGCCTCGCACGCGTTCGATCTGCGCTTGCGTCGGCGCATCGGCATCGACGCCTTCGATCAGCGTATCGAGCAAGCCGAGCTTGGCAAACGACGCCAATGTGTACGACATCGGCGTGATGGTTTCGCCGAGTTTGTCGAGATCTTCGACCGTGCGGCGCGTGACGCGCGCGGCCGCCTCTTTGCCCATCGCGTGCACCATCGTGCCGGGAGCATCGAGCGCGACGATCCGGTTCGCCTGATAGCCGTGCGCGAGAAACGCCCCCGACATCGCGGGTCCGACGATCAGCGCGACGACAGGGTGCCCGGCGTCGCGCGCGCTCGCATATGCATCGACGGCGGCGGCGCACGCCAGATGGATGCCGAGCGTCTCTTCGCGATAGCCGTACGCCTGACTCTTCACATCGACGATCGCGACGATGGGGCGCTTATGTTCCGACGACGCATCTTGCGCCACCGCCGCGCGCACGGCTTGCGCGAGTTTCCAGCCCTGTTCGAGTCCGACGACGTTATCGCGTGCGCGCGGGAAGCGATTGCCGGCGTCCGGCACGATCGAGAAAAAGCTCGCCGTTTCGCCGCCCAGCGCGGCCTCGCCGGACCACACAGGCGCGTGCGTCGACGTAACGCCTGCCAGCGCCGTGAACCAGCGCATGCCGCGCGTGTCTGCTGTGCCGCTCATGATTGCTCCTTGCGCGGCGCGGCCGCTTCGGTTGTGTCGAACACGCTGCGCATCGTTTGCGGCGTGACGTCGGCGGGATCGATACGCGCGAGGCGTTCCAGATACGCGCTCACCTGTTCCGTGCGGGGCGCTTGCGGCACGCCGCGCGCGAACACGTCGCGAATCGCGTCGCGCACGGCATGCGCGTCGTCGTCGACGAGGGTGTCGGCGAGTCCTGTCGCCACACGCTGTTCGCCGCCGATCATCTGCCACACGCGGCGGCGGTCGCTCGAATCGAGTTCTTCGATGCCCGCTTCCTGCTCGATCACTTCGGGGCCGTTCATGCCGAGGCGTCCCTGTCTGGTCGCGATCAGATACGAGCACAGCCCCGCCGCTAGCGACATGCCGCCGAAGCAGCCGACCATGCCCGCGATCACGCCGACCACGGGCACGTAACGCCGCAACGCGACGATGGCCGCCTGCATCTCGGCGATCACGGCCAGTCCGAGATTCGCTTCCTGCAGACGCACGCCGCCCGTTTCGAACAACACGACGGGGCGCACGATCTTGCCGCGCTCGCAGTCGCGCAGCGCCAGTTCGAGCGCCGCCGCGATCTTGCTGCCCGACACTTCGCCGATGCTGCCGCCCTGGAACGCCGATTCGATCGCGGCGATCACGGCCGGCTGGCCATCGATCGTGCCGCGTGCGATCACCGCGCCGTCGTCGGCCTGACAGACGATGCCCTGCAACGGCAGCCACGGCGATTCGATGCGGTCGAACGGACCGAGCAGTTCGCGGAACGTGCCTTCGTCGAGCAGTGCACGGGCGCGCTCGCGCGCCGTCAATTCGATGAAGCTGTCGCGCAGCGCGGGCGCATGCTGAAGTGTTGCCGTGCTCATGAGCCCGCTCCCTGGTCTGCCGCTTCGGCGGCTTCCGCGAGCCGCAGCGCCACGACGCCCGGCGTCGCGCCGAAGTCGTTGATTTCGATCTGCGCCGCGCCGTCATAGCGCGTGAAGAAGCGGTCGAGCACGCTCTTCCAGATGTGCCCATAGCCGTCGACGCTGGTGCGCACGGTCACCGTCGCTTTCATCGCATCGGCGGGCGCCAGCAGCACTTCGAGGTCGCCGGATCCGACGACGCCCACATGCGCGCGCGTCGTGATCGCACGTTGCGCCGGATAGTCGAATGTCATCTGTTCCATCAGTGTCAGCTCCCGCTGGCCGCGTGATGCGCCAGCTTGTCGATGAAGAGAGTGGCGGCGAGCAGGTCGGCCGCGCCGCCGGGGGAAGCGTTGAGCGTAAGCAGGGCGGCTTCGAGCGCATCGAACGCAGCACGTCCCGCCGCCGTCGATGTGCCGCCCGCGGCGAGCACGGCGCGCGCGCCGCGTTGGCCCGCGCGCAGGCCGTCGAGCCCCGCGCGATGCAGCAGGCAGGTGTCGTCGAGCGAAGCCATGATTGCGAGCAGCGTGTCGAGACGCGCGGCGTTTTCGCCGATGCCCTTCGCACCTGCGGCGCGCGCCGCGTGCAGCGCGGGCAAGCCGACGCCGATCACGTGCGGAAAGCCGTCCTGCGCTTCCTGACGCGCGCCGCCCACGTTGAACCGCCGACGCACGCGCTCGCCATGGCTGTCGGCGGGCGCCGCAAAGCGGTCGGGAAAGCAGGCGATCTGCGCGGCCAGTTTGCACACGCGCGCGGCATCGGAGTGCGCCTGCGCAGGCAGCGCAGGTGCGGCGTTCGTCGTATCGCCGTCGAATACGACCGACGCCCCCGCGACCAGCAAGCCGACGATCCAGATCGCGCCGCGATGCGCATTGCTGCCGTGCGTCGCGCGCATCATGTCCTGTTCGCCTGCGCGTCCGATCTGCGCGAGTTCCGCGCGCAGCGTCGCCGACGGCAGACGGCCGCGCGCCGCGCGGGAGAGCGCCGCGAAGGTCGGTTCGAGCGAGCGCGCGGAGCGCAGCATCAGCGGCAGATCCAGATCGCGGTGCGCGCCGCTGCCGCGCGCGTCGACGAGTGCGGGCTTCGGCGTGAGTTGCGCCTCTTCGATCAGCGATTCGACAGCGAAGCGGGCGAGCGTTGCATCGGACAAACGCGCGAAGCCCTGCGCATGCGCATGCTCGAAGGTGCCCGCGTCGCGCGGGATGGCATAGGGCAGTGCCATCGCATCACCAGCTGCGGAAACGTGCCGGCGGCGTATAGAGCCCACCCGACCACGTGACGAGATCGTCGATGCTGCGCGCCGCGAGCAGCGAGCGCTTCGCTTCGCCGCGCCGGATGCCGAGGTCTTCCGGATACGCGACGATGCCGCGCCGGCGCAATTCCGCCGTCTTTTCCGGTTTCGCGCGCAAGCCAATCGGCGTCACGCCCGCGACGGCGGCGATGGCCGCGCGCCGTTCGTCGATGCCTTCCGCCTTGTGCAGATGGGCGATGCCTTCTTCCGTCACGACATGGCTGACGTCGTCGCCGTAGATCATCACGGGCGCGATGGGCATGCCGCTCTTCGCGCCGACGGCGACGGCGTCGAGTTCATCGACGAAAGTCGGCTCGCCGCCTTTCTTGTACGTTTCGGCCAGTTGCACGACGAGCTTCTTGCCACGCGACACGGCGCCCTGATCCTTCAGCAGCTTGAGCCACGCTTCGCTCGAATGACGCCGGCCGCGCGGATCGTGGCCCATGTTCGGCGCGCCGCCGAAGCCTGCGAGACGCCCGCGCGTCACCGTCGACGAATTGGCGTCGCCGTCGATCTGCAGCGTCGAGCCGATGAACAGGTCGACGCCGTATTGCCCCGCCAGCTGGCACAGCACGCGGTTCGAGCGCAGCGTGCCGTCGTTGCCCGTGAAGAACACGTCGGGACGCGCCTCGATATACGCTTCCATGCCGACTTCGCTGCCGAAGCAGTGCACGCTGTCGACCCAGCCGGATTCGATCGCGGGAATCAGCGTGGGATGCGGATTGAGCGTCCAGTTGCGGCAGATCTTGCCTTTGAGTCCGAGCGATTCGCCATACGTGGGCAGCAGCAGTTCGATTGCGGCCGTGTCGAACCCGATGCCGTGATTCAGCGAGCTCACGCCATACGGCTCGTAGATGCCCTTGATGACCATCATTGCCGTGAGCACCTGCAGGTCGCCGATATGACGCGGATCGCGCGTGAACAGCGGCTCGACGGCGAAGGGGCGGTCGGCCTGAACGACGACGTCGACCCACGACGCGGGAATATCGACGCGCGGCAGTTCGTCGACGATCTCGTTGACCTGCACGATCACGATGCCGTGGCGGAAAGCGGCGGCTTCGGCGATGGTCGGCGTGTCTTCCGTATTCGGGCCGGTGTAGAGATTGCCGTGCCGGTCGGCTTTCTCGGCGCACAGCAGCGCGACGTTCGGCGTCAGGTCGACGAACATGCGTGCATACAGTTCGACGTACGTATAGATCGCGCCGATTTCGAGCTGGCCGTCCTCGAGCAGTTGCGCGACGCGCAGGCTCTGCGGACCGGCGAACGAAAAATCGACCTTGTGTGCGATGTTCTTTTCGAAGAGCGTCAGATGTTCCGGGCGGCTGATGCTCGAGATCAGCAGATGCACGTCGTGCACTTTCTGCGGATCGACCTTCGCGAACGAGCGCGACAGGAAGTCCGCCTGCTTCTGGTTGTCGCCTTCGAGCGCGACGCGATCGCCGGGGCGGATCAGCGTTTCGAGGGCATCGACGATGCGGTTCGAGGGCAGGATGCCGTCGTCGAGCCAGGGCTCGATCGCGGCGAGCCTGCGCCGCTTCTCGTCGCGTTTGGTGGTCCAGGAGCGCGGCGCGGCAGGGTCTGCCTGCGCTCCCGTCGACTGTGCCAATTCCAGTCTGGCTGACTCGACTCGCTGATTCATCGGTGCTTCAACTCCCGATAGTAGTTGGAGTGCGCGCCGGCCGTCCGCGCTTTCTGCGCGGTGCGGCCGCGGCGGCTTCCGCCTGCGCGCGTTCCGTCAAGAAACGGTAGACCAGTTCGCCCGTGCCCAGCAGGTGAGCCGAGATGAGCGACTGCGCGGTGGCGATGTCCTGGCGCTCGACGGCGGCAAGGATCGCCAGGTGTTCGGCGTCGGACTCGCCCTTGTACGCGGGCAAGCCGAATTTCAATCTCAGATAGCGCTCGCCGCGCCGGTGCAGCGCCGCGATCATTTCGGCGAGCTGCGGACGGTTGGCGGGCGCATAAAGGCAGGTGTGGAACGCCTCGTTGCGCGCCACGTAAAGCGCCGGGTCCGGCTCGCTCTCGGCGGCTTTGCACAGCGCCACCGCCTCGCGCAGCGTCTCGGGCGTGTGATTCGGAATCGCCAGCGAGATCGCGAGGCTCTCGAGCGCCGAGCGGATCTCGTAGATTTCGCGCGCTTCGGCAGGCGTGAGCCGCGCGACGCTCGCGCCCTTGTTCAACTCGACCTTCACCCAGCCTTCGCTTTCCAGCTGACGCAACGCTTCGCGCACCGGAATCGCGCTGACCGAGAAGTGCCGCGCGATCGCGTCCTGGCGCAGCGGCGCGCCGGGCGCGAGCGTGCCTTCGACGATCGCCGCGCGCAGCGCCTCCGCGATCACTCGCGGGGTGCTGGAGCGCGGCTCATGCGCCGCGGGCAGCAAGGGCGCGGACGCCTGAGAAGCGCCTGCCAGGGGAAAACCATCGGTTGCGTTGTTCATGACATCAAATATTATATATAAAAACGAACAATTTCTAGCGGGACAAACCCGGGGATTTCGTAAAGGCACGGCGCTGCTGCGCTTCCTCTCTCACCATGCGGCGACCCGCATGCGCCGGGAAACGGCTGTGTCTGACGTTGACCTATCAACCGTAGCACTTGGAGGAGCAGGAGCATGTTGAATTCATCGATTTCGGACAGTGCGGGTATCGCGCGGCGCAAGACGCCGCTCAACCGGTCGCAGATTGCCGGCTTTTGGGGCGCGTGGGCGGGGTGGACGCTGGACGGCATGGACTCGTTCATCTACGCGCTGGTGCTAACGCCGGCGCTCACCGAGTTGCTGCCGCGCTCGGGTTACGCGGCGACGCCGGCGAACGTCGGCCTGGCCGGTTCGATTCTGTTTGCGCTGTTCCTTGTCGGCTGGGGGCTGTCGTTCATCTGGGGGCCGCTTGCCGACCGCTTCGGCCGCACGCGCGTGCTGGCGGGCACGATCTTCACGTTCGCGATCTTCACGGGCCTGTCGGCGACGGCGCATAACGTGTGGGAGCTGGGCATCTATCGCTTCATTGCGGGCGTGGGCATTGGCGGCGAATGGGCGCTGGCGGGCACGTACGTCGCGGAAGCGTGGCCGGAGGATCGCCGCAAGATGGGCGCGGGCTATCTGCAGACGGGCTATTACGCGGGCTTTTTTCTGGCGGCTGCACTCAATTACACGATCGGCGTGCACTTCGGCTGGCGCGCGATGTTCCTGACGGGCGCGGTGCCCGTGGTGATCGCGATCCTGATTTTGACGCGCGTGAAGGAATCGGAGAAATGGCAGCGGGCGGAAGCGCGCGACGTGGTGCACGTGAAGCCGATGCGCGAGATTTTCGGGCCGACGTATCGCCGCCGGACGTGGGTGATGTGTGCGCTGCTGACGATTGCGATCATTGGCTTGTGGGCGGGCGCGGTGTACGAGCCGTCGGCTGTGATCCAGCTCGCGACGCGTGCGGGTATGGCGAAGCCTGAGGCGACGAAGATGGCGTCGATGGCGACGGGGCTGCTGTCGATCGGCACGATCCTCGGCTGTCTTGCGTTGCCGCCGCTTGCTGAGCGGATTGGGCGCAAGAAGACGCTGGCGGTGTATTTCGCCGGGATGGCGGTGGCGATTATTGGCAGCTTTGGCTGGGCATTTTATTTGCCCAACGGGTTGGCGCCGTTTATTGCGTGGCTGTTTGTGCTTGGGTTCTTTGGCGGCAATTTTGCGCTGTTTAGCTTGTGGTTGCCTGAACTGTTCGAAACCCGCGTGCGGGCGACGGCTTTTGCTTTCTGTACTTCGTTCGGACGGTTTGTCGGAGCAGGCGTTAATTTCTTGCTGGGCGCAGCGGTGTTGAGCATGCATACGCTTGGGGTGCCTGTTGCGCTGACCGCGCTCGTTTTTATTGTTGGGTTGTTTGTTATTCCTTTTGCTAAGGAGACTAAAGGAGACGTGCTGCCGCAGTGAGTGCTTTTTTATTGCTGGCATCCGCGTTTTCGTATCGGTGCTTCGGGCGTTGCCCCTGTGCGGGGCGGCACCTACTTTTCTTTGCAGCGGCAAAGAAAAGTAGGCAAAAGAAAGCCGCTCACACCGCCAGTGCTAGTGGTTGCCTGCGGGCCCCCTACGGGTCCCGCACTCCACACGGCAACACGCTATTTCATGTGCGTTGCCAGCGCCTTTAACAGGCGCATCACCCTCTCCAATCTCTCATAGCACAGCCAGCGGCAGCGATCCGTCTGCGCGGCCCAGGTGGCAAACGGTGTGTAGGTTCTCGCACCTTACGCGTTCGCGCTTCTACGACACCGATCCCGCTTTTCAGTCCGGAGTGGTGCACTTGCGTCGAGACGGCCTACACACAGTTTGCCACCTGGGCGGCCGGGGACTTCCTGGTAACGCGGTCCGTGACGCGGGAGTGTGGAGTGGGGGATGCGAATCCAGGAGCGCTGGCAACGAGCATTGAGTAGCTCAGCGCCGCGTGGAGTGCGGGACCCGTGGAGGGCCCGCAGGCAAACACAAGAATTGGCGGTGTGAGCGGCTTTCTTTTGCCTACTTTTCTTTGCCGCTGCAAAGAAAAGTAGGTGCCGCCCCGCACAGGGGCAACGCTAGCGAACCGATACGGCATCGCGGATGCCGGGGGTGTCAGTAATTTCGTGTTCAAGGCATATGTTCTCCTGAGGAGCATGATATGCCTTGAACACGAAATTACTGACACCCCCCCACCGATACGAAATCGCGGATGCCAGCGAAAAAAAGAATGGCGACTGCGTCGCAGACAAAACAAAAGAACCTAACGGCGCACGGCCAGAACCCTAAACACAGACACCAAAGGCCACCCAAGATTAACCCCAAGACTGGCGACGACGATAAGCACCATCCCACTCATCTGCGCGATGGAAAGAGCGCGCCCATACACGATGGCATCGACGGCAATCGCCGTTAGTGGATAAACAAAAAGCAGCACAGCAATAACGGGCGTAGTGAGCTTGGGCAGCGCGCCATAAATCAGCACATACGAAAGCCCCGTGTGCAACACGCCCATCCCGATCAACCAGAACCACTGCGAAAGCGCAATATGCTCCGCGCCCAAAGGCGCAATAAACGGCAAACACACGACACCAACAGCACACTGCGCGAGCGTCAGCAAATGCGGCCGCAAATCGCCGAGACTTTTGGCAATGAGCGTCACGCTCGCATATAACACCGATCCTGCAAGCGCCTCGCCAATCCCGATCAGATAGCTCGTGTGACCCTGCAACGAACCCGCCGCCGCAACGCCCGATGCGAGCACGAGTCCCACGAACGCGGTCGCGATCCACCCGAGCCGGTCGACGCCCAGCTGCTCGTTGAATAGCGCCGCGCCGATCAGCACGACCCAGAACGGCTGCACATGAAACACGACCGTCGCCACCGCAATGCTCGTGCGATGAATCGCATCGAAGAAACCGACCCACTGCGTCACCATCAGCACGCCCGAAATCGCCGCCAGCAGCACCGTGCGTCGCGTGAAATGGCGGCGCGCGAAATAGCCCTTCCACGCGCAATACGCCGCTAGCGCCAGAAACCCGAACAGGCAGCGGAAAAACACGAGCGTCAGCGCACCGAGCCGCGCTTCCTCGACGAACACGCCAATCGTGCCCATCAGCAGGCCGCCGCTCGCGAGCGTCAGCGCGCCTTGCTGGCTCCGGCTAAGCGACAGGGGCGACAAAGACATGACAGCACTTCCTCGACGACGTTGAATGCATCCGAGTATCCGTGCGTTGCCTTCGCTTCACAAACGAATAAAATTGAGAAATTCCATAAGCTGGATTGATGAATCATGCATCCCGAGTTCGATGTCGATTTGCTGCGCACTTTCGTCGCCGTCGTCGAGACGGGCAGCTTCACGAAGGCGGCCGTCACCGTGCACCGCTCGCAGGCGGCTGTCAGCATGCAGGTCAAACGGCTCGAGCGAATGCTCGGCACGACGCTTTTTGCCCGCGACACACGCAATCTGTCGCTGACGCGGCCGGGCAACACGCTGCTCGAATATGCGCGCCGCGTGATCGATCTGCACGAGGAAGCGTGGTCCGCGATCGTGCGGCCTGAAGTGACGGGGCGCGTCGTGCTCGGCGCGCCGGACGATTACGTGTCGTCGCTGCTGTCGCCCGTGTTGCGGCGCTTTTCGAACCTGTATCCGCATGTCGAGATCGAGATCGTCTGCGCGCAAAGCACCGCGCTCGCGCCGATGCTCGCCGACAACAAGATCGATCTCGCATTCGTCACGCGCGACCGCAAGCTGCGCGGCGAATTCGTGCGCAGCGAGCCGATGGTGTGGGCGGGCGCATCCGTGGATACACCCGTGCTCCACGTATCGCCGTTGCCCGTGGGGCTCTACGAACCGGGCTGTGTTGCGCGCACCAACACGCTCGCCGCGCTCGACCGCGCGCGCGTCCGCTATCGCGCCGCGTATAGCAGCGCGAGCCTGAGCGGACTGGTCGCGACCGTCGATGCCGGCCTCTCCGTGATTGCGCTGACACGCTGCAGCGTGCCGTCACGGCTCGCGATTCTCGGCGTCGAACACGGATTGCCCGTCATCGAGCCGCTCGATATCGTCGTCGCGCGCAGTGCGAAATCGGACCGTCCGACCTGCGACTATCTCGCCGCGCAGATGGTGCAGGATCTGTCGGTGCGTGCGTCCGCACGCGAGGCTCGCGTCAGGGCGTAGCGATTGCATGCGGCGCTTACCCCATAGTCCGCGCGAACGCGCCCGGCATGCGCAACGGGTGAGGCTTTCCAGGAGCAGGCCCGCGTTTTGCCGTGCGATATCGCGTCTGACGAAAGCGCGAACGCGAGCCGCATGTGCCTGTCGAAGCGACACAAGGGGAACGCGTCCGGACACGCCGGGTTCCGGACATGTCGAGACGAACGTCGCGATGACCGACAGGCATCCGACACCTGACAGGAGGGCCAGCCATGAAGACACGCATTCTTTCCGCCGCGCTACTCGCCACCGGTTTCATCGTGAGCAGCGCGAGCTTCGCGCAACTGAACCTGCAACAGTTCGGCATCGGCGGCGGCAATTCGTCGGGCAACGCGGGCGCAGCGGCTTCGTCGGGCGGGATCGGGCAACTGCTGCAAAGTTACGTCGGAGCGAATCAGCAGGTGTTGAGCGGCCAGTCGAGCCTCGCCTCGGCGATGGGGCTCTCCAGTGCCGCGAGCCAGGCGCAGCAGGCGTCGGGCTTGTTGAGCGGCGGCACGCCTTCCGTGAGCCAGTTGTCGCAGGTGGGCAGCACGCAGCAGTCGTTGTCGCAGACCTTGACGCAGGCGTTCGCGAGCCGCGGCTCCGATTCGTCGACGCCCGTCGACAAGCAGGCTTTTACTAACGGCCTCACGTCGCTCGGCCAGGGCGTGAGCCAGTATTCGAGCCTGCAATCGAGCCTCGGCAGCATCGGGCAGATGAGTCCGTCGTCGTTGCTGCAATCGGGCATGAATCCGCAGTCGGCGCAGGCTGCGTCGTACATCGCGCAGTCCGCGCCTGGGCAGTTGCAGTCGCTGGCATCGACCCTGAGCGCTGCCGTACAGTTCGCGACGAGCCACGGCATCAGCGTGCCGTCCATCGCGACCTCGGCCCTCAAGGGCTTCTGAACCGCACGCGTGAAGCACGGGGGGCGCGCTTCATTGCCGCGCCTTGCAAGCCATCTTGCGCCGCAACGCGCGATGCGATGATCGCGAGCGTCCATTTCTTCGCTTGCGAATGGGCTTTCGCGCGTGAGGGCATCGCGCACGGCGCTCGCCGATGGCGGTACGCTGTCGCTGCGAACCCTGCATTGCGCATACAACAACCACATGACCGACGGGCAACACGACCCGCGACAACAGGAGCACCGGATGTCCAGCACTCTCGATCTCGACCGCTATTTCAGGCGTATCGGCTACACGGGGCCGCAGGCCGCGACCCTCGACGTGCTGCGCGATCTGCAACGCCTGCATCCGCTCGCCATCCCGTTCGAAAACCTCGATCCGCTGACGGGCCGCCGCGTGAACCTCGAACTACCCGCTATCGTCGACAAGCTGATCGAGCGGCGGCGTGGCGGCTACTGCTTCGAGCAGAATGGGCTGTTCGCGCATGTGCTGATGCAGCTCGGCTTCGACGTGACGCCGATGATTGCGCGCGTGCTGTGGGGCCGCGAACCCGATGCGATCACGCCGCGCACGCATATGCTGCTGCGCGTGACCGTCGACGATCAGCCGTGGATCGCCGACGTCGGCTTCGGCGCCGTTACGCTGACTTCGCCGCTGCGCCTGCAGGCGGGCGTCGTGCAACAGACCACGCACGAGCCGTTCCGGCTCGTCGATGCACCGGACGGCGCGTTCGATCTCGAAGTGCACTCGGGCGAGACGTGGCTCAAGACCTATCGCTTCGATCTGCACCGCGCGGAGTGGGTCGATTATGAAGTGTCGAACTGGTTCACGTCGATGCATCCCACGTCGTTCTTCACGACGAGTCTCGTTCTGTGCCGCGTGACGCCGGAAGGGCGGCTGGCGATGTTCAACGACCGGCTCACCGCGCGTTCGAAAGACGGCGAGGCGATCGAGCGCCGCATCGAAAGCGCGCATGAACTCGAAACCTGCCTGCGCGACACGTTCCTGATCGAGCTCGGCGATATCGACGTCGCGGATATTTACCGGCGCGTGTCGACGCAAGGCGCGGCGTCATAGGTTGACGCCATGATTGCGCGGCTCATTGTCCAGACGGTGCTGTGGCTCGCGGGCATGGGCGCCGTGCTGTTCGGCGCGGCGGGCACGCTCGCATGGCCTGGCGCGTGGTGGTATCTGTTCGAAATGGGCGCGCTGGGGCTGTGGATCGGCGTGTGGCTCGCGCGCTACGATCCCGCGCTGCTCGCCGAGCGGCTTGGTTCCTTTGTTCAGCGCGAACAGAGCGCGTGGGACAAGTTCTTTATGGTGTGCGTTCTGGTCGCCTGGTGTGCGTGGCTCGTTCTCATGGCGCTCGATGCCGTGCGCTTTCACTGGTCGTCGATGCACCCATCACTGCACGTTGTTGGCGTGCTTGCTATTCTCGTCAGCATGGTTGCGATGCGGTCTGTGTTTCGCGCCAACAGTTATGCCGCGCCTGTCGTGAAGATTCAGTCTGAACGCGGGCATAAGGTGAGTGACAGCGGTCCGTATGCTTATGTGCGGCATCCTATGTATGCGTGGGCGATTCTGTTTCTCGTCGGCACGCCGTTGGCGCTTGGGTCGTGGGTTGGTTTTTTTTGCGTGCCGCTGCTGGTGGCCGGGTTGGGTTATCGCGCTGTGCTGGAAGAACGCATGCTCTGCGAGCGGCTTCATGGTTACGCTGAGTACGCTGCGCGGGTGAAGTATCGGTTTGTGCCTTATTTGTGGTGATTTTTTTTGTTTGTCTGCGACGGTAGTCGCCGTTTTTGGTTTTTGGTTTTGATGGCATCCGCGATTTCGTATCGGTGCTTCAGGCGTTGCCCCTGTGCGGGGCGGCACTTACTTTCTTTGCCGCCGCAAAGAAAGTAAGCAAAGAAAGCGGGCTAACCCCGCCAATCCTAGTTGTTGCCTGCGGGCCCCCCACGGGTCCCGCACTCCAGACGGCAACGCACTGACTTATGCCCGTTGCCAGCGTGCTAACTCACGCCTCACCCGCTTCGCATGCCCGCGTCACGGAACGCGTTACCAGAAAGTCCCCGGCCGCCCAGGTGGCAAACGGTGTGTAGGCCGTCGCGATGGAAGTGCACCACTCCGGACCGAAAAGCGGGATCGGTGTCGTAGGAGCGCCAACACAGGCGGTGCGACAAGCTACACACCGTTTGCCACCTGGGCGGCGGTGACGGATTGCCGCCGCTGGCTGTGCTACGGGTGACTGGAGCGGGTGATGCGCCTGTTAAAGGCGCTGGCAACACGCGTGGAAAAGTGAGTTGCCGTGTGGAGTGCGGGACCCGTAGGGGGCCCGCAGGCAGAAAGAAGTGTTGGCGGTGTGAGCGGCTTTCTTTTGCCTACTTTTCTTTGCCGCTGCAAAGAAAAGTAGGTGCCGCCCCGCACAGGGGCGACGCATGAAGTACGGATACGAAATCGCGGATGCCAGCGAAAAAAAAACAACAAAAAAACCAAAAACGGCGACTGCGTCGCAGACAAAAAAGAACCCCTTTTCCAAGGAACGCTCATGGCAAAGAACACAATTGCAGACTACCTTGCAAAAACCCTGGCCGCCGCAGGCATCAAACGCATCTGGGGCGTCACAGGCGACAGCCTGAACGGCCTGGCGTTCAGCCTCGATCAGGTCGGTTCGATCCGCTGGATGCACACGCGCCACGAAGAAGCAGCCGCCTTCGCCGCAGGCGCCGACGCAGCCTCGAGCGGCCAGCTCGCGGTCTGCGCAGGCAGTTGTGGCCCAGGCAACCTGCACCTGATCAATGGCCTCTACGACTGTCATCGCAACCAGCAACCCGTGCTCGCAATCGCCGCACACATTCCGTCGACGGAAATCGGCCTCGGCTACTTCCAGGAAACGCATCCGACCGAAGTCTTCAAGGAATGCAGCCATTTCGCCGAGCTGGTCGTCAACGCGTCGCAGTTTCCGCGCGTGCTCGAACGCGCGATGCGCACGGCCATCGAGGAGCGCGGCGTCGCCGTGATCGTGCTGCCCGGCGATATCGCGCTCGGCGAAGGGCCTTCACATGCGCCCGTGTGGAATCCCACGGCGCCGTCCGCGATCCTGCCGCCCGATAGCGAACTCGCACGCCTCGCGACCATGCTCAACGACTGCGAAGCCGTGACGATCATGTGCGGCAGCGGCGTCGCGGGCGCGCACGACGAAGTGGTGAAGCTCGCCGATACGCTCGGCGCGCCCATCGTCCACGCGCTGCGCGGCAAGCAGTTCATCGAATACGACAATCCGTTCGACGTCGGCATGACGGGCCTGATCGGCTTCAGTTCCGGCTATCACGCGATGATGTCGTGCGACGTGCTGCTGCTGCTCGGTTGCGATTTTCCGTACCGGCCGTTCTATCCGCCTGAGGCGAAGGTCGTGCAGATCGACTGGAAAGGCTCGCAACTCGGACGTCGTGCGCCGCTCGCAATGGGCCTCGTCGGCACCGTGAAGGAAACCGTCGCCGCGCTGCTGCCGAAACTCAAGCGCAAAGACGACCGCACCTTCGTCGACATGGCCACGGCCCACTACGAAGAAGCGCGCCGCGACCTCGACGAACTCGCGACGCCTTCCGATCCCGGTGTGCCGATTCATCCGCAGTACCTGACGCGCATGATCGACGAAGCGGCAACCGACGACGCGATCTTCACAGCCGACGTCGGCACGCCCACGCTGTGGGGCGCGCGCTATCTGACGATGAACGGCAAGCGGCAGCTGCACGGCTCGTTCAATCACGGCTCCATGGCCAATGCGATGCCGCAGGCGCTCGGCGCGCAGGCAGCGCATCCCGGGCGGCAGGTGGTGTCGCTGTCGGGCGACGGCGGGCTGTCGATGCTGCTTGGCGATCTGCTCACCGCGCGTCAGCTGGATCTGCCCATCAAGGTCGTCGTATTCAACAACAGCCTGCTCGGTTTCGTATCGATGGAGCTGAAAGCGGGCGGCTACCTCGACACCAACGTCGATTTGAGCAAGACCGATTTTGCGCAGATCGCGAAAGGTGCGGGCATTTTTTCGCTTCGCGTCGAGGAATCGGAAGAACTGCCCGGTGCACTGAAGGAGGCATTCGAGCATCAGGGGCCGGCGCTCGTCGATGTCGTCACGGCGAAGCACGAACTCGCGATGCCGCCCGCCATCGAAATGTCGCAGGCCAAGGGCTTTAGCCTCTACATGCTGCGCGCGATCCTCAATGGCCGCGGCGACGAGATCGTCGAACTGGTGAAGACCAATTTGCGCTGATCGATTACGCGGCGCGCTTCTCCCGCCGATGCGCGCCGCATCGCAAGCGGCGACGGGGCATTGCAGTCTCGTCCCAAAGGTCTATAACTGAAGCAGCAGTGCGGACCTTCTTTTTGCGCGGCCGATAGTCAAACGATTAGAAACCGGCGTTTTTCGCGTCGTGCTGCGCCGCCCGACAGACTCGGGGGCTGTGAGGCAATCAAACGCATGCACAATAAGGGCACGTTGCAGTGTGGGTGGCTGCGGCGCGCGATTTCGCGCTTGCGGATATCGGTCGAAACGATGCAGATGATGCAGGCGCTGATGGGCGTCCGGCGAATCGCAATGCCAGGCGTGGCGATTCGTCTGCATGGAAGGAGTTCGACATGAAGATCCTGACGGCGTTACCCCTGGCGGGCGCGTTGTTGATGGCGATCCCCGCCGCGACGTGGGCAGACGATATGGCACAAAGCAGCGAACCGTCGAAGGCCACGATGCAGAACAATGCAAACGCGTCGGCGCAGGCGACGACGGATATGTCGTATGGCGGCGCGACGGATACGCGTACCTCTTCAGGCCTGCCGATGCAGCATGCGCGCCGTTGCGCGACGGGACCGGAGTGCAACATCTACTTCGGCAACTGACCTGGTCACCTGCACATGAAAGCGGCGCGCCTTTCGGGCGCGCCGCGTCATTTCCGCGGTTTGCTTGCGTGCTTGCTGCGCGGGCGATGACCGTTACTGCTGTTGCGCGTGCTTCGCAGCATCTTCGATCACAGCCGCCACCTGCTGCGGACGCGATTCGTAGACCGAGTGGCTCGCGCCCGGAATCACCGTCGTGTGGCTATGCGCGCGTTCGTAGTACCAGCGCTCCAGATCGGGATTGATGATCTGGTCGGCGCCCGCGACGATGCCCCAACTCGGTTTGGTCGTCCATGCGGCCGCCGTCAGCGGTTGCGAGAACACCTTCGCGGCCGTCGGCATCTGCGAATGCGCTTCGAATTGCGCCTGTTTCAGCGGCAGATCGGCGGCGAAGTCTTTCGGAAACACGGACGGATTCAGATACGTGTAGCCGTCATCCGTCTTTTCGATCGCGCCCGCCTGCTTCGACGTATAGCTGGGTTTGCCCTTGCCGAGCGCGGCTTCGTCTTCGCCGACATTCGGCGCATGCGCGGCGACGTACACGAGACCGACCACATGTGAATCGACGCCTGCTTCCGTAATCACGGAGCCGCCATAGCTGTGACCCACCAGAATGGTCGGGCCGTCCTGCTGATCGAGCACGCGTTTAGTCGCAGCGACGTCGTCGTCGAGCGAGGTCAGCGGTTCCTGCGCGACGCTGACGTGATAGCCATCTTTGGTGAGGATGTCATAGACGGGCTTCCAGCCCGAACCGTCGACCCATGCGCCATGCACGAGAACAATGTTCTTCACGGGTGCGTGCGCCGCCTGGGCGTCCTGCGCCATCGCGCCCGAAGAAGCGAGAAGACCGGTCGACAATGCAAGTGCCGCAGCGATGTACAACGAGCTTTTCACAAGAGACTCCGTCAATCAGATACAGGAAGCAGGCCAGAAAGCGATGCGCGCGCGACCCTGCGCGTGACAGCGGCGGCGCAGGGTCAGGTGCGCGCCATTAGCTGCCGAAGAAGATGTTGCAGTAGCTGACGGGGCCGACGCACGCGTTGCTGTTCATCGCGCTGCGAGCCGGCTTGCCCGCTGATGTGCCAGACGAGGTGGACGTTTGCGCCACGCCGCCGACTGCATCGTTCGACAGTTTCTGGTTGTCCTGCGCGGCAATCTTCGCTTCCGCAGCCTGGATGTCGGCGGGGTAGTTGATGTCTTCGCCGACGCCCGGCCGGTAGCCGGCCTTTTCGACGCGAACCAGGTCGGCGCGGACTTCGGCGCGCGTGACGGGGCCGTTCGATTGCGCGAAGCTCAAAGCGGGAGCGGCGAGTGCGGCGGCTGCAACTGCGAGGCCAACAAAGATCTTCTTCATGATGTAACTCCAGATGAGTGTGTTCAGTCTTCCGATCCGCTCGAGTAAAGATCCAAATAATGATTCGGTATCCTTAACAAACGGCGTTCAATTCGAACGGGCGGGTTAGCTAAGAAACGTCGTTAAAGCTGCTGCATGAACTGCTGTCGTAAAGCTGTCTGGTCTTGCCCTGCTTGTGAATCCTGTTTCGATTTCGCTTGCTACATTGAGGCAAACACTGCGACTTCGAACTTCATTCCCGGCTAGCCAAACTTTTTTTCTTGCGTGGATCGGGGCCTTCAGATCGGCCGCCGAATTCTCTTCATCAGATCGGCCAGCTAATGCATGCAATGTAGTGCGGCGACGGCGCGTGCTCCAGCCGTACATCCGCACGAGCGATGACCTACTATCGTTGAATCATCTGAACCTTCGGATGACGCGGGCGCGGCCGCGTCATCCCCCTGTCTGACGCCATGCCGCTGCACGGATATGGCGATCGTGCCGAAGGTCTTCGCCCGCCATACCAACGTATGAGGCGGATGGCTCCGCGAAAGGTCGCTTTCAACACTGCAAGGATCGCGGGGCGTCGGGCCGGTGCGCGCCAGCACGGTGCACGGCGGGCACGCAAATCGCCAACCTGTCTAGTCAGCTGCACCGTGCTGGCGCAGCGTTTCCGATTGCCCGTGTGGCTCGAAATAGAGATCTGAGCCCCTTGGCGTAAGGGCATACCCGAACAATTCAATTATTTTCGGGAAATTCAGTTGCGATCATTTTTGACCTCATGCAGACTTGTCTATACATGTCCGGCGCGCATCGAGCGAAGGGCCCGTTCAGACGAAAAGGAGATTCGACGTGAAGGTGAAGAAGGCAGACCGCACTATGTTGTCGAAGGTAATGATGGGCGTGGTCCTGACGGCCACGGCGCTGGCCGGCGCGCCCGCTCAGGCGAAGGAATGGAAGTCCGTGACCATCGCGCTGGAAGGCGGCTACGCGCCGTGGAATCTCACGTTGCCGGGCGGCAAGCTGGGCGGCTTCGAGCCGGAACTGGTGGCGAACCTGTGCCAGCGCATCAAGCTGCAGTGCAACCTGGTTGCCCAGGACTGGGACGGCATGATCCCCGGCCTGCAGGCAGGCAAGTTCGACGTGCTGATGGACGCCATCTCCATCACGCCAGAGCGCGAAAAGATCATCGCGTTCTCGCGGCCGTACGCAGCGACGCCCGCGACCTTCGCTGTCTCCGACACGAAGATCCTGCCGAAGGCATCGCCGAGCGCTCCCGTCGTCAAGCTGACGGGCGACGCGAAGACCGATCAGCCGACCGTCGACGGGCTGCGCAAGCAGCTGAAGGGCAAGACGATCGGCATCCAGTCGGGCACGGTCTACACGAAGTTCATCAACGACGGCTTCAAGGACATCGCGACGATCCGCGTGTACAAGACCTCGCCGGAACGTGATCTCGATCTGGCGAACGGCCGCATCGACGCATCGTTCGACGATGTGACCTACTACGCCGCCAACGCGGACAAGAAGGAAGCGACGCAGATCTCGATGGCGGGTCCGAAGATCGGCGGCCCGATCTGGGGTCCGGGCGAAGGCCTCGCATTCCGCAAGCAGGATGCGGACCTCAAGGCGAAGTTCGACACGGCCATCGCCGATGCATTGAAAGACGGCACCGTGAAGAAGCTCTCCGACAAGTGGTTCAAGACCGACGTCACGCCTTGACGGGCAGCCGTATGCGCGTGCTGCTATCGCGCGCTTGTTTCGAACGGCCTGTTGCGATGCTGCGCGATGTAGCGTCCAGCAGGTCATCAGCGAAAGCAGGGATGAGGAGTAGGCCATGGCTCTGATCGAGACGCTCGGCTTCGGGCAGGACGGCTGGGGCGGCGTATTGCTGCTCGCGGCATTGATGACCATCGCGTTGACGCTCGCGGCGCTCGCAGTGGGCGCCGTGTTCGGCGCGATCGTCGCGGCGGCGAAGCTGTCGCGCTTCCGCACGGCGCGCGTGGTCGGCGATCTGTACACGACGGTGTTTCGCGGCGTGCCCGAACTGCTCGTCATCTATCTGTTTTACTTCGGCGGCTCGACGCTCGTGACGACGGTGGGCCAGTGGTTCGGCGCCGAAGGCTTCGTCGGCGTGCCGCCGTTCGTGATCGGCGCGCTTGCCGTCGGCATGATCTCGGGCGCGTATCAGGCCGAGGTGTATCGCGCGGCCGTGCTGGCCGTGTCCAAAGGCGAACTTGAAGCGGCACGTTCGATCGGCATGCCGACCATGACGATGGCCCGCCGCATTCTCATTCCGCAAGTGCTGCGCTTCGCGCTGCCCGGCATCGGCAACGTGTGGCAGCTGAGCCTGAAAGACTCCGCGCTGATCTCGGTGACAGGCCTCGCGGAACTGCTGCGCGCAAGCCAGATCGCAGCGGGATCGACGCATCAATACTTCCTTTTCTTCGTTGTCGGCGGTGCGCTGTATCTGGTGATGACGGTCTTCTCGAACCGCGTCTTCAACCACGCAGAAGCCCGCGTGGCCCGATCCTTCCGGCGCAACTTCGCGCGTAACTGACGACGGAGCGCCACCATGACTTTCGATTTCGACTTTCTGTTCGACACGCTGCGCCAGCTGCTTGCCGCCGTGCCGACTACGCTGGGTCTGTTCTTTTCATCGCTGGTGCTGGGCGGCCTGCTGTCGCTCCTGATCGTGACGATGCGCGTGTCGCCGCACTGGCTGCCCAACCGCTTTGCGCGTGCGTACATTCTCGTGTTTCGCGGCTCGCCGCTGCTGATCCAGATGTTCCTCGTCTATTACGGGCTCGGTCAGTTCGGCGTGATCCGCGAGAGCTTTCTGTGGCCCGTGCTGCGCGAGCCCTATGTGTGCGCGGTGCTGTCGCTTGCGCTGTGCACGGCGGGCTATACGGCGGAAATCATTCGCGGCGGCCTGATGGCCGTGCCCGTCGGTCAGATCGAAGCGGGTTATTCGATCGGCCTGTCGGGCTTCTCGCTCCTGCGCCGCATCATCGGTCCGATTGCGTTGCGCCAGTGTTTGCCCGCGTATTCGACGGAAGCGGTGCTGCTCGTCAAGTCGACCGCGCTCGCGAGTCTCGTCACCGTGTGGGAAGTGACGGGCGTCGCGCAGCAGATCATCCAGCAGACGTATCGCACGACGGAAGTGTTCATTTGCGCCGCGCTGATCTATCTGTTCCTGAACTTTGTCGTCGTGCGTCTGCTCGGCCTGCTCGAACGGCGTCTGTCGCGGCATCTGCGCGCGAGGCCCGTGAACGTCGCGCCGCGCGCGATGCCGCCTGCCACCGAAGCACGTCGTGCCGCACCCTGACGGCCCATTCCGGAGAATCTCATGAACGCTACGGCACCCGTTGCATTGTCGGTCCATAACATTCACAAGTCGTTCGGCGACCATCACGTGCTGAAGGGCATTTCGCTCGACGCGCACGAAGGCGACGTCATTTCGATTCTCGGCGCAAGCGGCTCGGGCAAGAGCACATTCCTGCGCTGCCTGAATCTGCTCGAAACGCCGGACGACGGCAGCGTCGCGCTGGCGGGCGAGACATTGAAGATGAAGCGGCGCAAGGACGGCAAGCTGCAGCCGGACGACCGCAAGCAGGTCGATCGCATCCGCTCGCAACTCGGCATGGTGTTTCAGAACTTCAATCTGTGGTCGCACATGACGGTGCTCGAGAACCTGATCGAGGGGCCGATGCGCGTGCAAAAGCGCAGCCGAGCGGAAGCCGTCGAAGAAGCGGAAGCGCTGCTCGCGAAAGTGGGTCTCGCGGAAAAGCGCGGGCATTATCCGGCGCATCTGTCGGGCGGCCAGCAGCAGCGTGTCGCAATTGCGCGCGCGCTCGCAATGCATCCGAAAGTCATGCTGTTCGACGAGCCGACGTCCGCGCTCGATCCCGAACTCGTCGGCGAAGTGCTGCGCGTGATGCGCTCGCTTGCCGAAGAAGGCCGCACGATGCTCGTCGTCACGCACGAAATGGGCTTTGCGCGCCATGTGTCGAATCGCGTGATGTTCCTGCATCAAGGGCAGACGGAATGCGACGGCACACCCGACGAAGTGTTCGGCGAACTCAAGTCCGAGCGCTTCCGGCAGTTCGTGTCGAGCCATCATTCGCGCACCACCAACTGAAGCAACTGGCGCATCCGAAGCAACCGGGCGAAGCAGCATACGTAACGAGAAAGGCAAGATCATGGCTGTCATCCGAACCGAGCGCCCCCTGAACTGGCGCGAGCTGGCCGCGGTTGCGGCGGGCGAGCCGCTCGTATTGTCCGAAGCCGCGCGTGCACGTATCGCGGCGGCGCGTGTGCTCGTCGAGCAGATCGTCGAGCGCGGCATTCGTGCCTATGGCGTGAACACGGGCGTGGGTGCGCTGTGCGACGTGATCGTGTCGCCGTCGGAACAACGCGCGCTGTCGCGCAACATTCTGATGAGCCACGCGGTCGGCGTCGGCGCGCCGCTCGGCGTTGCGGAGACGCGCGCGATCATGGCTGCCGCCGTCAACAACTTCGCGCATGGCCACTCGGGCGTGCGGCTCGACATCGCGGATCAACTCGTCGCGTTGCTCGATGCAGGCTATATCCCCGAAGTGCCCGCGTTCGGTTCGGTCGGCTATCTGAGCCATATGGCGCATATCGCGCTGGTGTGCATCGGCGAAGGCCATGTGCGTCATGGCAGCGAACGGATCAGCGGGCGTGACGCGCTCAGGCGGCTCGGACGCGAACCGCTCGTGCTCGAAGCGAAGGAAGGCCTGAGCCTCATCAACGGCACGCCTTGCGTAACGGGACTCGCGGCGCTCGCATTGGCGCGCGCCGAACGCGTGCTCGACTGGACGGATGCGATCGCCGCGATGAGCTTCGAGAATCTGCGCGGACAGCTGGCTGCATTCGATGCCGATTCACTCGCGCTGCGTGTGTCGCCCGGTTTGAATCTGGTCGGCGAGCGCATGCGCAACGCGCTTGCCGAGAGCGGCATTCTGGCGTCCGTAGTCGGGCAGCGCACGCAGGATCCGCTGTCGATGCGCACGATTCCGCACGTACACGGCGCCGCGCGCGACGTGCTCGATGCGACTGCTGAAGTCGTGAATCGCGAACTCGCGTCGATCACCGACAACCCGATCGTCGCGGGCACGCCGGATGCGCCGCGTGTGTATTCGCAGGCGCATGCTGTCGGCGCATCGATCGCCCTCGCAATGGACAGTCTCGCGACGGCCATCGCGCAGGTCGCGGCCATGGCCGAGCGGCGTCTCGACCGGCTCGTGAATCCGCTCGTGAGCGGCTTGCCCGCGTTTCTCGCGGAGCCGGGCGGCACGTGCTCGGGCTTCATGATCGCGCAGTACACGGCGGCCTCGCTCGTCGCGCAGAACCGGCGTCTGGCCGCGCCCGCGAGCCTGGACGGCGGCATCACGTCGGGCCTGCAGGAAGACCATCTGTGTCACGCGACACCCGCCGCACTGAAGGCGCTGGAGATCGTCGACAACACGGGCCGCATCATCGCGATCGAACTGCTGGCCGCCGCGCAGGCCTATGATCTCCAACCCGTCGACGCAGCCCGCGCGCCGCACACGGATGCGTTGTGGCGGCGCGTGCGCGCCATTGTGCCGACGTATCGCGATGATCGCCCGCTGGCCGACGACATGGCCGTTGCGTTCCGGATGATCGGCGAAGCGGCGCCGCCGTTGCCGCCTGCTGCGGGCAACGTGCCGTCATCGACGGCGCGCGGCGATCAGGCGGGCTTCGCCGTGCATGCCGCGAACGACCCGACGGGCGCCGCGCAGCACGCGCCGCAATCGGCTGCATAAGAGACGTTCAAGGAATGTACAAAGACTGTGCGCCACTCACGAGGTCGACATAACCATGACGATAAACGGACACCCGGAGACAACCGAACATCATTCCGCAGGCGCACGCACGACGCCGGGCAAGGCGATGCCTGCCTACGAGCAGATCAAGCGCTACGTGATTGCGCGGATCGAAGAGGGCGTATGGAAGCCAGGCGGGCTGATTCCATCGGAAGCGGAACTGGTGAAGGAATTCGGCGTTGCGCGCATGACGGTGTCGCGCGCGCTGCGCGAACTGACGACGGAACGCGTGCTCACGCGCGTGCAAGGTTCGGGCACGTATGTCGCGCCGCAGCGGTACGAATCGACGGTACTCGAAATCCGCAATATTGCCGATGAAATCGCTGCGCGCGGTCATCGGCATTCGGCGCGCGTGCTGACGCTCGAATCGAGCGACGATCCGCTCGCACTCGATGCGCTCGCGCTAGCCAAAGGCCCCGTGTTCCATTCGCGCATCGTGCATAACGAAGAGAACGAGCCGATCCAATACGAAGACCGTTATGTGAATCCGCGTGTGTTTCCCGACTATCTGAATCAGGATTTCACGGTCGAAACGCCGAACCACTACATGGTGCGTCTCGCGCCGATCCAGCGCGCGGAGTTTCGCATCTATGCGCAGAAGCCGACTGCGCACGTGCGCCGTCATCTGATGATGGAGATCGGCGAGCCTTGTCTGATGCTGCAACGGCGAACGTGGGTCGGCGAGCATGTGGCGACATCGGTGCAGTTGTGGCATCCCGCATCGCGGTTTCATCTGGCCGGGAACGTCTAGCGTTTTCTTTAGCCTTGCCGCTGCGACGTATCCGGTGCAAACCGGCAACCCAGCCTGTACCGCGTGCCCGGATGCACGAAGCGCGCGAACGTCACGGCGACGCCGCTCGTCCACGTGCGGCGCATCAGCGTGAGGCACGGTTCCTCCGGCGCGATCTGCAAGAGGGCGGCTTCCGCGCGAGTCGGCAAACCGGCGTCGACGACATGCTCGACATCGTGCGCAGGCACGACGCTGAACAGATATTCCGAAGGACGTATCGTCGAAAAATCCTGTTCGATGAAATCTGGCGCGATGGCAGGGTTCACGTAGCGGTCTTCGAGTTGCACGGGCAAGCCGTTCTCGCGATGCACGCAGATCACATGAAACACCGACGCGCCCGGTGGAAGCCCTAAAGCATTCGACACGTTGACGGGTGCCACCTCGCGTTGCGACAGCACGGTCTGATAGCTGTATTCGTGGCCGCGCGAGCGGATCTCGTCGCCGATATGCGCGATCATCAGCAGCGTGGACTGCGGCTTGGTTTCGGCGACGAACGTGCCGACCCCCGACACACGCGTCAACAGCCCTTCATTCGTGAGTTCGCGCAACGCGCGGTTCACCGTCATTCTCGACACGCCAAGCGATTCGACGAGATCGAGTTCCGATGGAATGCGATCGCCGGCGCGCCGTTCGCCCGATTCGATCGTGTTGCGGATGTACTGCTTGACCTGTTCGTAGCGCGCGGCGGGTTGCGCTCCTTCTGCTGTGTCCGCCGTCGTTTCGCGCATACCCGGCGCGCGTGGCTTGCGCGCTTTCGCAAGCGCTCGCGTGCGCAGTTTGTCGCGGATGACGGGGGCGGGCATCGGTGCGCTGCGTCAGTGGAGGTGGGCGTTCATACCGGGTCGGCGCTGTCCGCGCCGCGCGACCAGAACGCGTTGCGGTCGAAGTAGTTTTGCAGGAACTGACGCAGACGCGGTTGGTTCGCGTCGTGAAAGACATCGTGCGGCTTGCCTTGCACGGCGATACGCCCCTGGTCGATGAAGACCACCTTGTCCGCGACCTGCGCGGCGAAACCCATTTCGTGCGTGACGACGGCCATCGTCATGCCGTCGCGCGCAAGCTGCTTCATCACCTGCAGCACTTCGCCGACGAGTTCGGGATCGAGCGCCGACGTCGGTTCGTCGAACAGCATGATGTGCGGCTCCATCGCGAGCGCGCGTGCAATGGCAACGCGCTGCTGCTGGCCGCCCGACAGTTTCGCCGGATACGCATCGCCCTTGTGCGCGAGGCCGACAGTGTCGAGCATCGCGTTGGCGCGTTGCTTCGCCTCGTCGCGCGACAGATGCCGCACGCGCAGCAGCGCTTCCATCACGTTGCCGAGCGCCGTCATATGCGGCCACAGATTGAACTGCTGAAACACCATGCCGACGTTGCGGCGCACGCGGTTGATCTCGCCCTGCGACGACCGCACGCGCTTGCCGTTGCGCTCCGCGTAGCCGAGCAGTTCGCCTTCGATGCGCACGTCGCCCTGATCGTACGTCTCCAGGGCGGCGAGGCAGCGCAGCAGCGTGCTCTTGCCCGAGCCGGACGGCCCGATGATACAGACCACTTCCGAGCGGTTGATGTCGAGATCGACGCCGCGCAGCACGTCGTTATCGCCGAAACGCTTGCGCAGATCGCGCACTTCGATCAACGGTGTCCGGCTGGCTTGCATCGACGCGAGAGTGGAAGAAGCGGGCATGTCGACGGGTGCATTCATGATGTTTTCCGGTCACGCTTGTGGTTGACGTTCGCGCTTCAGGCCATGAAGCGGGCGATGCGCGCTTCCGCCCACATGCCGGCGCGCGACGTGAGTTCAACGAGCGCGAGATAGCACACGCACAAAACGAGCAGCGTTTCGACGAAGGCGAACGTGGCCGAGCCGATGCCCGTCAGCACGAACGTCAGTTCGGGCACGGTGACGATCGACAGCACGGCTGTTTCCTTGCTCAGCACGATGATCAGGTTCGTGAGCGCGGGCACGATCAGCACGAGCATCTGCGGCACCTGAATGCGCAGCACGGCTTGCCAGCGTGTCAGGCCGAGACACGATGCCGCTTCGAGATGGCCGCGCGGGATCGATTGAAAACCGGAGCGGAACGCTTCCGCGAAATAGGCGCTGCCGTACAGGCCCAGACCGAGCACACCGGCCGTCAGCGGTTCGAGCGTGAGACCGATGGACGGGCCGCCGTAGTAGAGCAGAAAGAGCTGCACGAGAAACGGCGTGCCGCGAAACAGTTCGATATACGCGCGCAGGATGCCGCGCACCCAGCGCCCGCAAAAGAGTTGCAGCACGGCGATCAGGAAGCCGATCAGAAGACCGATCGCGACGCCGACGACCCACGTGCCGAGCGTCGTCAGAAGGCCTGCTGCGATCGGTTGCAGATTGTGCGTGATGACGGTGGGATCGAATTGCTGCATCGTGCCGTCCTCAGGTATGCATCAGCCGATGTTCTGCGGCATGCGCGACGAGCGCGAGTGCGCCGCAGATCACGAAATAGATGAGACCGGCAGCGAGATATGCTTCGAGCGGCCGGTAGGTGCTGGCCGCGATGTTCTGCGCCGTGCGCGTGATCTCCGCGACGCCGACTACCGAAATCAGCGACGACGCCTTGATCAGCAGCACCATTTCGTTGACGAGCGAGGGCAGCGTCATCCGGAATGCTTGCGGCACCTGAATGCGCCGCAACATGTCGATGGGGGAGAGGCCGAGCATGCGCGCCGCTTCCATCTGTCCGGGCGGAATGTTCAGGAAGCCGCCGCGCAGAATCTCCGCGATATACGAAGCGGAGCACAGCGACACTGTGCTGATCGCGGCGACGACAGGCGACACGTTGATGCCGACGAACGGCAGCAGGCAATAGACGAGCAGCAGTTGCACGAGCATCGGCACGCCGCGAAAGAAGAACACGTACGCACCGCCGAAGCGTTGTGCAACCGCGTTGGGCGACAGCCGCGCCGAGCACACGCCGATCCCGACGAAGAAGCCGATCACGAGACCCGTCAGCGAAATGCCGACGGTCGCGAGCGCGGCTTGCAGCAGCAGCGGAAAACCTTGAGCGAAAACATGGGCGCTGAACATGGCCTGTTGCCTGCAAGAGAGGACATGTAGACGGCGTGCTGCGCAAACCGGTTTGCGCAGCACGCCGCGCGTGTCAGGGCATCAGTAGTTGGGCGTGGGCATCGTGGTGGGCGCGTCCATCGTGACGCCGAACCACTTCTTTTGCAAAGCCGCGAGACGGCCGTCGTTGTGCATCTTCACGAGCGCGGCGTTGAACGCGTCGGCAAGCGGCTTGCTGTCCGCGTCCTTGCGCAGGCAGTACGCGAAGTACACCTTCGCGCCGAACGGCGGCGTGACGACGGCGAACGTTTCGGGACGCTGCTTCGCGACGTACGCGATGTTCGTCATCGAATTGGCGACGGCGGCAATGCGGCCCGCTGCGAGGTCCGCATACGCCTGGTTGTTGTCGACGTATTCGCGCACTTCGGGCTGCTTCGGCAGCGTGGCAATGTAGGCTTTCAGCTGATCGAGCTGCGCCGAGCCCTTGCCCGCACCGACCGTCTTGCCGACGATATCCGACGACTGCTTGATGGAGGTGTCGTTCGCGCGCTTGAGGAGCGCGTCGGTGGCGTCGGCGACGGGCAGCGTGTACGTGTAGCGCTCCATGCGCGCTTTCGTCACCGTGAGCGGCCCGCCGACCATGTCGAACTTGCCCGCTTCGAGGCCGGGCAGCACGCTGGGCCAGGGCAGATCGATGAAGCGCACCTTCACGCCGAGTTCCTTGCCGACTTCGGCAAACAGATCCTTGTTGAAGCCCGCCTGCTGACCGTTCTCGAGAAAGTCGAACGGCGCGAACTGCATCTCCGTACCGACGACGAGTTCGCCCGCCTTCCTGACCTTCGCGAGTTGGTCTTCCGCGTGTGCGCTGACGCTTGCAACGGAAGCAGCGGCGCAGAACGCCACCATCGCGAGACGACACTTCCAGCCTGCAAAGATACCCATTGAGATTCTCCCGTTGGCAAAGCGGTGTCGCGCTCGACAAGGCGGGGCGCGAGTCATGCGAGGCAGTATATACCGCTGCTTTTGCGCGAAAAAAATAATCGCATGCTGTCAAACCCTAATGTTGCGGGCACTCTCTGTGCAGAAGAATGAACGCGGGTGCAGCGCAACTTGCGATTGCGCTTTTGGCGGTATATACAACGTGAAACTCCCGGTGATCGCGATGTGCGATGAAGCGCGCGTGCATCGAATCGTCAGGGCAAACGTTCTCACATGAAGGAGTCTCGCGATGCCGGCAACGAGCGTGGCCACTGCGCGCATACCCATCATCGATCTGGCCGGCGTCCGCAGCGGCGACCGCGAAGCGCTCGCGCGCGCGGGCCGCGAAATACGCGACGCGTGCACGACGATCGGCTTCTTCTACATCGTCAATCATGGCGTGCCGCAAGCGGCCATCGATCGCGCGGAACAGGCGGCGCGCAAGTTCTTCGCCTTCCCCGTCGAGACCAAGCGGCGCGCGGCCGTGAATCAGCGGCATCGCGGTTTCAATGCGCTCGGCGATGCGACGATGTATCAGGCGAAGCGTCCCGACTACAAGGAGTTCTACAGCATCGGTCTCGAGTTGCCCGAGGACGATCCCGATGTGCAGGCAGGGCAGGCATTGCGCGGGCCGAATAACTGGCCGGATTTCATGCCGGAGTTGCAGCCGGCGTTGTACGGCTATTACGAGGAAGTCGGCGCGTGCGGGGCGGATCTGTTGCGTGCCGTCGCGACGGGTCTCGGCGTCAGCGAAGATTTCTTCGCGTCGCGCTACACGAAGCGCATGCAGCGCACGCAGATGGTCTACTATCCGCCGCAGCCGCCGCAATCCGATGAAGAGCAGTTCGGCGTCGCGCCGCATACCGACTACGGCTGCATCACGCTGTTGTGGCAGGATCGCGTAGGCGGCCTGCAGGTGCGCGAGATCGCGAACGACACATGGATCGACGCGCCGCCCATCGAAGGCAGCTTCGTCGTGAATGTCGGCGATCTGCTGGCGCGCTGGACGAACGACCGCTTCCGCTCGACGCTGCATCGCGTGATCAATGCATCGGGCCGCGAACGCTATTCGATCGCGACGTTCTACGATCCGACTTATACGTCGATGGTCGATCCGTTCGATCTGGGCACGCCGGCTGCCGGGAGCAAGTACGAACCCGTTGCGGCGGGCGACTATATTCTCGGTCGCATCAACAGTTCGATGGGCTACCGCAAGAAGCTGGCGACGGCACAAGGAACGACATAAGGAAGCGCATGACATTGAACGAAGGCGCAGCGCTTGCATCCACATTGGCCGCGTTGCGCGAAGCATTGGGCGACGACGCCGTGCGTGTCGGCGAAGAAATCGGCGAACGTTCGATGACGGACTGGACTCGTCACGAGCCGATGCGTCCCGCTGCATTGCTGCTGCCGCGCACGACGGAACAGGTCGCACGCGCGCTGATGATCTGCAACGACGCACGCCAGAGCGTAGTGCCGCAAGGCGGTATGACAGGGCTTGCGGGCGGCTCGATTCCGCGTGCAACGGATATCGCGTTGTCGCTGGATCGTCTGGCAGGCGTCGAGGAAATCGACAGCGCGGCGGCGACCATCACGGTGCGTGCAGGAACCACGCTGCAGACAGCGCAGGAAGCGGCAGCGCAAGCGGGCTTCGAACTCGCGCTCGATCTCGGCGCGCGCGGCTCGTGCCAGGTGGGCGGCAATCTCGCGACGAACGCGGGCGGCAACCGCGTGATTCAATCGGGCACGGCGCGCGATCAGGTGCTCGGTCTCGAAGTCGTGCTCGCGAACGGCGCGGTGTTGAGTTCGCTGAACAAGATGGTGAAGAACAACACCGGCTACGACCTGAAACACTGGTTCATCGGTTCGGAGGGCACGCTCGGCGTGATCACGCGCGCGGTGCTGAAATTGCAGCCGCAACGCGCGTCGCGCCACACGGCGCTTATCGCATTGAGCGACTACGAACAGGCAGTGAATCTGTTGCGCCGACTGTCGACGCGCTTCGGCAACGACATCGGCGCGTTCGAAATCATGTGGCCTGATTTCTTCGACTTCGGCGTGAAGCTGACGGGCGCGCGTTCGCCGTTCAACGAAGCACATCCGTTATACGCATTGATCGAACACGCGAGCTTCGACGCCGATGACGACGGTTCGCGCTTTGCCAACGTGCTCAATGACGCACTCGACGAAGCCGCGATCCGCGATGCCGTGATCGCGCAATCCGTAGCCGATACACGCGCGCTGTGGGCGATCCGCGAATGCACGGCGGAGTTTCCGGTGAAGCTCGATCCGATCAACTTCGACGTGAGCTTGCCGATCGGCGAGATTGGCGCTTTCGTCGATCGTTGCCGCGCGGCGATCGATCAGACGTGGCCGGGCAACGAGTCGTATTTCTTCGGCCATATCGGCGATTCGAATCTGCATGTGACCGTCGACGGGCGTTCCGTTCCCGGCGTCGATCATCATGACGTGTATGCGCTCGTCTATGAAATGCTTGCGCCGCTGCGCGGTTCCGTGTCGGCGGAACATGGCATCGGTTCGCTCAAGCGCGAGTTTCTGCCCGTTTCGCGTTCGCCGGAAGAGCTTGCCGTGATGAAGGCGATCAAGCATGCGCTCGATCCGAACGGCATCCTGAATCCGGGGAAACTGTTCTAGCGCGTGTGCGTTCGTCATGAATGCCGCGGCATTCATGACGAACTGTCAGTGCATTCAATGTGCGTCGAGATGTCTGACGATGGTCGGAAATACATCGAGCGCCGCACGCTTGCCGAACACGCAGTCGATGTGTCCGTAGCCTTCGATCAGATGCCGCTCGTAATTATCGGCACCGAAACGTTCGACGAGCAGGTCATAGGTCATCTGCGTGCTGGTCGGCAGGTAGCAGAGATTTTCCGTGCCATGAATGAATGCGATGGGCAGCTTCATGCCGTCGATGTTCGGCATATACGTATCGTCGCCATTCGCATCTACCACGTGCCCCGCGCGCACCATCGCCGCGAGCTGGTTGAACAGTTCGACATCGTGAATGCCGAATAACTCCTGCAGATTCGCATGCAGTTGCTCGTCGAGTTGCGCGTGCTCGTAAAGCAGACCGTACAGGAACGTTGCGCGATGGCACACGGGGCTGCTGCACATTTCGTCGTGTTCGACGGGGAAGAACTTCAACGCTTCGTCGAGCAGATTGTGCGGCCACTTTTCGTGCTGCGTATATGCGGTCATATCCTTGATGCCGAGATGCTGAAGAATCTGCGGCGTATGCAATCCCGCCTTGATCCGCTGCAACAGTCCCGGCACGGGATGCGCGGAGACTTGCGACAGCACGGCGGAACGCACGCCCTTGAGCCCCGACATCAGCGACATGCTGAACGCCAGCGCGCCCAGACAATGGCCGAACACCTGGATCTGATCGGCGCCCGTCAATTCGCGCACCTTCGCGACGGCGGCGGGAATGTCGTAGCGCGCGATCTCGTCGGCTGTGGTGCGCTCGGTCGCACTCGGCAGTTCGATGCTCACGCGCAGGTCGACGAGCCATACGTCGTAGTGCGCGGCGCACAGGAACTCGACCAGATTCGTGCCGATCAGATCCGTCGAAAAGATGCGGCTCGAAACGCCCGAGCCATGAATCAGCAATAGCGGCCCCTTGTTGCCGCCGTGATAACGCGCGAGCCGCAGCGTCTTGCCGTCTTCCGTATTGAAGTAAGTGATCTGCGGCGCGGGCGCTCGCAGCGTACGGCGCACGCGCGGCGGCGCATCGGGATCGAAGTATTGCAGCGGCGCGGCGACGCCGCCGTACTCCGTATAGAGCACACCCGCAAAGAAGCGGCCGAATTTCAGCGTATACGCGAGACGCGTTTCGAGGTCGGGCGCGTTCGTCACCTGGATCGTGCGCTGCTGCTTGAGGAAGTTCTCCGGCGTGATGATGAGCGTCGCGTGGCCGGTCACGGGCGCGTCGTCGGCATCGGACTCGCGCACTTTTGCATAGAGCGTATTGGTCTGCGTCCACAATTCCGCCAGCGACGTGTGCGTGATAATTTTCTGACCTGTCAGATAGAAATGCTTGCCGTCGACGGTATCGAGCGTCATCCGGTAGTTCATGTTGCGCCGGTCGACATTCGTTTCGTCGACGACGAACAGGTTGAAGATGCCGTCGTTGACGGTCATCGGCTGCGGCGACAGGGCAGTGCAGGTCAGCGTGCCGATCATATGCGCCCGATGCTCGCGGTTCGCGAGCATATCGTCGAGATCGTCGGACACGACTGTCACGGTAAAGCTGATCGGCGTGCCTTGCGACCGGTCGTCCTGCTGGCCTTCCGGCTTGACGTCGCCCGCATAGTACGTGCCGATCATCGTTTCGGTGAAGCGCAGGCCGATCTTCGGCGCGGGCGGCGGGGCCGTGTTGCCCGCCGAGTCATAGTCGATCTGCCAGCCGCGCGACTGCGCGAGCTGCGCGCAGTTTCGCTCGGCCAGCGCCGAGATCGTCAGCAGCGGATTCACGCCGAGCGACAGCGGCACCACTGCGCCGTCCATCACGTACAACCCCTCGTGCACCGCGTTGCCATCTACGCCCGAAAACACGCGGCCCGCCTGATCGACGACGCCGCGCGCCGGATCTTCCGCCATCCCGCAGCCGCCCAGCGGATGAACGGTGACGGTGCGGTTCTGGAACATGTCGCTGGAAATCGGATTGCGCACATAGGAGCCGCCGAGCGCGCTGGTCGCTTCGATCAGCGTCTTTTCGACGGTCTCGTAGATCGGCTGCTTGCCCGCGTTCGGCCAGCTCACGCGCGGACGGCCGTTTTCGACGGTGATCTGCCCGCTTTCGTCGTCGTGCGCCATCACGAGCCAGGTTTGCGTGTTGCGCATCGCGCCGTGATACGGGCCGCGCAGAATGCTCTCGGCGATGCGCGCTTCATCCGCGAGCGGCGGGTCGCCAGCGGGGTCGGGCATTGCGACGCCTCCGGCGGGCGCCGCGACGCCCAGCACGCCCATCAGGCCGAGGCCGATCGGCGAGGCAATCGAGCCTTCTTCGATCACGAAGCCGTCTTTCACGTTCGGCGTGTCGCGATGATCGATGATGCCCGTAATGCACGGCCCGACGGGCGGAATGTCGCCCACGGGATGCGTGCCCCAGCCGACGCCGTTGATGACCTTGTCGGTGTTGAACGCGAAGGCGAGGACGTCGCCGTTGCCCGTGAAATGCTCGCCGAGCTGCTTCGAGACGGGCAAGCCTGCCTCTTGCGAGCGCAGCAGAATGGCCGTCGAACCTAGCGTGCCCGCGGAGAGAATCACGACATCGGCTGTCACGAACATTTCCGGCGCGTCGTAGAGTTCGCGCTTCAGGTCGGCGGGCTGGTAGCGCACGCGCCAGACACCGCGCGCCTCGTCGCGCACCACCGAATGCACGGCCGCGCCCGTGAAAATCTGCGCGCCGTGCGCGACGGCGTCGGGCAGATAGTTCATGTGCGTCGAATTCTTCGCGCCGTGATTGCAGCCCGAGTTGCAGTCGCCGCAGCCGACGCAGCGGTTCTGGTCGACGCCCGCCGCATTCTTGCCGTCCTCGAATGTCACCGTGATGGGGGGGCGATAGAAACGCTTGCTCATGTCGAGCCGTTTTGCGGACAGTGCGAGCGCGTCGAGTTTCGGCAGGTCCGGGTAGTCGTCCGGGACGGGCATCGCGCCGAGCATTCTGGTCGCGCGCGCGTAGCATACGTCGAGATTCGCCTTGTCGGCGCGCACCGCGTCGGGCCAGCGCGGATCGTCCCACAGGCGCTCGTCGGGCTTGAGCGCGACGTTCGCGTTGATCAGCGACGTGCCGCCGAGTCCGCAGCCGACCACCACGTTCACGTCCGGATTCACATGCACTTCGAGCAGCGCGAGCGGCGAGCCGATCTGCGCGACGCCCGTGTTGTACTGCACCTGCGCGACGCCTTCGAGTTGCGTGGCGGGGAAGTCGCCCGCCATGAATTCGCGGCCGCGTTCGAGCAGGCACACGCTGCGTTTCGCGCGCGCCATGCGGCTCGCGGCAATCGCGCCGCCATAGCCGGAACCCACCACCACCACTTCGTAATGGTCCTTCATCGCCGACAGGGCGCTGGACAAGCGGTTCATTCGACCACCTCTCTTATAGGGGATGTGCGCCAGAAGGGGGGAATCCTGGCGATCAGGACGGCTCGCTGCATGCAGCTTCTTTATCCTGGACGCGGCGCAGCGAAATGCAAAGGGAAAACGCGCGTTTAGACGCGTGATTGAAAAAATGCGGTGATGTCAGGCGGCGTGCGGACTGCACGCGGATTGGAATGCGGGCGACACGCAGGCCCGTTCGATACGCTGAACGAGCCTGCCGGATTGTCAAACGTCAAATGTCAAACGGCGCGCCGGTCAGGCCGGTCACGCAGCCGCTTCGATCATCTCTTCGGTGTCGGGCGCGGTCGCCGCTTCCGTCGCTTCGGCTGCGAGCAGGTTGAAGATCACGAGAATGGCCTCGCGGTTTTCAGCATCGATTTCAATACCGAGATCTTCGCGCAGCCACTGGCCGATCTTCGTGTTGGAAAACTGCGTGGCGTCGTCCGTCTTCTTCATGGTGACACCGAGTTTGACGGCGCGATAGTGATAGGAGGGCACCCGATGCTGCGCGGCCACCGCCGACAGTCCGCCTTTCGCTTCCGAGCACCAGCCGAGGCTGCCGGCAAGCACGATGCGCTCGGGCGAATCGAGCGAAGCGATGAACTCGCGCGCGGCTTCGCGCACGTACTGCTCGCTCAGGCCGTATTGCAGCAGCACGCTTTCGATGGGATCTTCGAGCGCCTGCGCGCGCAGATCGATTTCCTGCATCATGCCTTCGTGTTCCATCGACACATTGCGCTGGTGGCTCGCGCTGCGCAGGCAGTCGATCAGATAACGGCGGAAGTAAGCGCAGATCGCGTAGCCGTTGGACGGCGCGCTTTCCGGCGTCGCTTTCGATTCGACGTGTCCGGGCGCAAGACGCAGCACCTTCGTATAGATGAACTGATGCACGAGCTCTTCCTTGTCTTCGCCCAGCGCGTGCAATTCGAGCGGGTGGTAGGTGCGCAGCGCGCGCTTCACGAGGTCGTACATCGACATCATTTCGTCGTCCGTGAGCTGCGTGCGGCGGCGCCACAACTCGGGAAGAACGGCGTCGTCGAGAGTGCGTGCGAAATCCTGGCTCGGAACTGCGCCCATGAAGGCCTCCATCGGTAAGGGGCAAGGCGCGCGGTAGGGGCGGGGGAATCCGCCAGTGGAGCCTCGACAAACAGGCGTAAATGAAGTCTTGAAACTGAACCTTCAGAGGCTGTCGGCCGCGCTTGATCGTTGAATCGTTGAAACCAGTATGCTTTTTGCACGCGGCGCCGCCTATATGGATTAAGTCATAGCTGAAGGGTAAACCGCCGGCAGGACGGGTAAACTATCTTTAGACTGTACCGGTGCCGGTGTATGACGGACGGAGAACGGGTTTTATTCCAGAGTCCGATGCAATCGGCAGCGGTTTTTACAACACAAGGAGACCGCACGATGCGGGCCGATCCCATCCAGCGCGCCATCGACGAAGACCTCGTGCGCGTCCTGTACGCGCAGGATCCGATTGCCTTCTTCACGCACTGGTTTTCGATTGCCGTGCTGGTGGCGATCTACTGGAATAACATCCCGCATCCGCATCTTTTCGCGGCCTGCTTCATCTTCTACGGTTTCGCCAATTGCGCGAGCCTCGCGCTGTGGATGTGCAACCGGCGCTGGCCCGAAGCCGTGTCGCCGCGCACGTGGATCAACCTGCACGCGGCGCGCGGCGCGCTGCTCTACAGCGCGCCGGGGCTCGCCATCTGGTTCGCGTTCCAGAGCCCGCACACCGATCTGCCCATCCTGCACACGGTGATGCTCGTCACGCTGGCGGCGGGTGTGTTCATGTCGAACGGTTTCGACGTGGCCAACTTCGTGACGGCGATTCCGTTCCTGCTGCTGCCCGCGATCGTGCTGCACTTCGGCACGCATACATTCGACCGCACGATCCTTGCGATCGTCCTCGCGTTCTTCTTCTGCGCGATCAACGTGTACGCGTTGAGCTACCGCAAGCTGTTCCAGCGCGTCGTGCAGGCGCGCGTCGACCAGCAGGCACTCGCCGAATCGCTTGCGGCGCAGAAGCTCGTCGCCGAAGAAGCGAGCCTCGCGAAGACGCGCTTCTTCGCCGCTGCCAGCCACGATCTGCGTCAGCCGCTGCACGCGATCGGGCTGCTCGCGGCATCGCTGAACGATTCGACGGCGACGCCCGTGCAGCACGCGAAGACGGCCAGCAACATCGCCAACAACGTCGAGGCGCTGAACCAGCTGTTCAACCAGGTGCTCGATCTGGCGCAGCTCGAGAGCGGCGTCACGCAGGTCATCCGGCTGCACTTCCGGCTTTCCGAGCTGTTCGACCGGGTCGGCAACCAGTACTGGCCGCAGGCGGCCGCGAAAGGGCTCGCGCTGCGCATCGCGCCGACGGATGCCGTGATCCACGACGACCCCGTGCTGCTGGAGCGGATCCTGAGCAACCTGCTGTCGAACGCGGTGCGCTACACGGAAGGCGGCGCAATCTGGATGGGCTACCGGCGCGCGGGACAGCGCGACGGCGGCTATATCGAAGTGCGCGATTCGGGTATCGGCATTCCCAAGGCCGAGCAGGAGCGCATCTTCGAGGAGTTCTATCAGGTCGCGAATCCGCAGCGCGACGCACGCCAGGGACACGGCCTCGGGCTGCCGACCGTCAAGCGGCTCGTCGACATGCTCGGCGGACAGCTGCAATTACGCTCGACGCCGGGGCGCGGCTCGGTGTTCCGCTTCCCGGTGCGCGCGGGCGATCCGCAGAGGATCGTCGCGGGGCTCAACGATTCGGCCGCAAGCGGCGCGGCGGCGCTCGGGCGCCACGTGCTGTGCATCGACGACGAGCCGGCGATTCTCGAAGGCATTCAGAGTTTGCTCGGGCGCTGGGGCTGCGTGGTGCGCGGCGTGCCCGACGAGCGTCACGCACTGGCGGCGATCGACGAAGGCTTCATGCCCGACGCCGTGCTGTGCGACTACCAGCTGGCCAACCACCGGACGGGCGCGCAGGCGCTCGCCGCCGTACGCGACGCACTGCGGCGGCGCGGCCGCGAGCGCGTCGTGACGCTGCTGATTACGGGCGATATGGCGTCGGTGGAACTGGAAGCGCTGGCGCTGCAAGGGATTCCCGTGCTGCACAAGCCGGTGACACCCGCGCGTCTGCGTCGCACGCTCGAGATGCTATGGCAGCAGCCGGGCGCCGTCGCCGATGTGGCCTTGCAGCCGACGGAGGAGCAGCCTGCGACGACGCGCGGCTGAACTCGCGAACCGCCGGCAGGCGACGCATGGCAGTTCGCGTCGCCGGCACGTTCATTTCCCCTTGACCCTTCCGTCGTCCCCGGCCTCATCCCAATCGACGCACCTCACCTCGTCCCACGCCCGTTCGCGCGCTTTTTTGAGAAGTGTCTGATCGACGGGCGCCATGCCTGGCTGCTGAAATAAGCCCATTCGCGATAACGGCGGCTTCCTGATGCCGCCGCGAATGCTTCCGGCAACCCTCGCGTCCGGCAGGTCGGCCCGGCGCGGCAATCGAATCAATGAGGTGTAGAAGTGGACGGACATCCTTCCGACAGGCTCGTCGCTGGCGTGCTGACGGGCGCACTGCTGACGACCGTGTTCGTGGTCGGCATGCTGTACTTCGGCATTCCCGCCGAGCATCACGCGAACATGGCGATGCGCCTGGGGCTGCCCGTGGCGCTGTCGTGCGTACTGCTGTTTCCGCTGCCGCTGCTGCAGCGCACGGTGCTGCGCGAGCGCCGCAGCCAGTTCATTCTCGACGAGGATCTCAACGCGATGCTGCTTGGCCGCGTGATCGGCGTGATCGGCGGCGTGGCGCTGGGTGTCACGCTCGCGACGGAAATGCTCTGACGCGCGCATTCATCTGCGGCTGCCCGAGCCGCGTGCTGCCGAAGGCGACGTCCCGTCGCCTTCTTTTTTCTCTTCTCTACAGTGTCTTGCCGGCTTCGAGCCAGCCGTTGATCACGGCGATCGCCGTCGCGCGGTTGTGCACGCCGAGCGCGCGGAAAATCACGGACAGATGAACCTTGATCGTGCCTTCGGCGACGCCGAGATCGCGCGCGATCATCTTGTTGGTCCAGCCGCGATGCACGAGCCGCATGATTTCCTGCTGACGCGGCGACAGATTCTCCAGCAGATGCTGCTGATGCGGCTGCAACGCCTCGACGCGGACGATGGGCGCCGCGTCGGGCGGCGCGGCCGTCGTCGTTTGCGCGGCGAGGGCGGCCGTGGCCGCCGTCGAACCGGCTTCCGCGGCCGCGGTTGCCGCAGCGGCGTCGCGCGAACCGAGCAGACTGAGGGCTTCCATCGGGACGTAGGCGCCGCCCGAGAGGACGAGTTCAATGGCCTTGAGCATCACGCTGGCCGGCTGGCGCTTCGGCACGAAGCCCAGCGCGCCTGCCGCGAGCACGGCGCGCATCTCGTCGGGCGACTCTTCCGCAGACAGCACCACGACAGGAAGCGCCGGATTCTCTTTCAGCAGGATTTGCAGCGAGGAGGCGCCCGTCATGCCGGGCATGTGGAGATCGACGATGGCGAGATCGTGGTTCGCGTCAGGCCTTGCGGCGGCCGCCAGCGTTTCCCAGCTGTCGGCCTCGTCGAATGTGGCGTCGGGATCGAGTCCGCGTAGCAGACCCTTGACGCCCTGGCGGATCAGTTCATGATCGTCGGCTACAAGAAACTTCATGATGTCTCCGCTTTTGCCCTGCCGGTGTTGTGCCCATGTTGTCGGTCGGGACGCGAGCGGACCGCGCGCTCCCCGTCGCGCGCAATCCGTCCGCAAGGCCGCGCCGCGCCGGGCTCACGCCCGCTGCGCATCGCAACCCGCTGCACTCCCTGCGGCCCGACCAGCGGTGGGCCGTCCATGCAGCAACAGCTTATTGTGCTTCCCAAGCCGCGATCATATGCCTGATCGTCGGATGGGTCATATCTGTCGCGGCTCTGTTGCGCCTGCCTTGCGGCGCGTGCGCACATCCGCTTCGTGATTCGCGCCTTCTGACTCGCGCTTCATTGTTCGCGCCGGCCGTCCGGAAAGCAACGGCATCGGCGCGGCTTGATCGACGTACTCTGGTCTCGCTCGCGCGGCCGTGACGGTGTTGCCGTCGCGGCCCGCGCGTGTGGTTTTCCCTGGTTTGTCCGGCACTGCATCGGTAGCCGCAGGCTTGTTGCTTGCGTTGCTCTCGCGGCCTGCTACGTAGACGAGCTTCGCGGAAGGATTTTGAAGGCAGACGGGCGGCCTCGAAAGGCCGCCCGTCGGGTTATGCAGAGTGAATGCGGCCGGGCCGCGCGTCGTCCGGCTCATGCATTCGGGCGCTGTTCATGTGATCGCGAACAGCGTCGCGTTCATCAGCGCCTTGAACGCGTAGCCGACCGTCATCGCGCCGCCCACGCCGCCGCACCACAGCGCGATGAACCACACCCAGCCGGGCAGGCGCGAGCGGGCAACGGGTTTAGTGGTAGTGGGCATCGCCATGACGCACCTTGCCGCGGAAGACCCAGTAGCCCATCGTCGTATAGCCGATGATGATGGGGATGATGATGGCCGCGCCGACCAGCGTGAACATCTGGCTCGAACGCGGTGCAGCCGCTTCCCAGAGCGTGAGGCTCGACGGAATCGCGTACGGCCACAGGCTCACGAGCAGTCCGACATAGCCGAGCAGCACGAGCCCGAGCGCCATCATGAACGGCGTGTTGTGATGCCGGCCGCGCACCGCGCGGCGCATGAAGAACGTGCAGATCGCGACGAGGAACGGCACGGGCAACAGGCGCCAGAAGAGGCCGGCGTCGAACCAGCGCTGCGCGATTTCGGGTTCCTGTAGCGGCGTCCACAGGCTCACGACGACGATGAAGGCGAGCAGCACGATCGTCAGCGGCCACACGACGCGATGCAGGCGCCGCTGCAGATCGCCTTCCGTCTTCGCGACGAGCCAGCAGCAGCCGAGCAGCGCATAGGTGACGACGAGGCCGAGGCCTGTCAGCAGCGAGAACGGCGTGAGCCAGTCGAACGCACCGCCTGCGTAGCTGCCGGCGACGACGGGAATGCCTTGCAGGAACGCGCCGAGCGCGATGCCCTGGAAGAACGCCGCGCCCGTCGAACCGCCGATGAACGCGAGATCCCACAGGTGCTTCGTGCGATTCGCCTTCGCGCGGATCTCGAACGACACGCCGCGGAAAATCAGGCAGGCGAGCATGAAGACGAGGGGCAGATAGAGCGCGGACAGCACCGTCGAGTACACGATCGGGAACGCCGCGAACAGGCCTGCGCCACCGAGCACGAGCCAGGTTTCGTTGCCGTCCCAGACGGGCGCGACGGTGTTCATCATCAGATCGCGTTCTTTCTCTTCGGGGAAGAACGGAAACACGATGCCGATGCCGAGATCGAAGCCGTCCAGCACGACGTATATGAAGAGGCCGAGTGCGATGATCGCGGCCCAGACTACGGTGACGTCCATTGTTGTCTCGCGGTTTGTTCGAAGGGAAGTGTCGGGTCAGGCGTCAACCGCGGACAGCGGGTGGCGCGCCGTGCGCCCGGGGCCTTGCGGTACGCCGTCCGGTGTCTTGCCCGGCAGCGCGGGGCCCGAGCGCATCAGCTTGAACATGTAGTAGATGCCCGTGCCGAACACGAGGAAGTAGATGACGACGAACGCCATCAGCGAAATGCCGACCTGTTGCGCGGACAGCGGCGACACGGCTTCGACGGTGCGCTTCACGCCGTACACGACCCACGGCTGACGGCCGACTTCCGTCGTGACCCAGCCCGCGAGCAGCGACAGGAAGCCCGTCGGTCCCATCGCGATCGCGATGCGCTGGAACCACTTCGCGTCGTACAGCCTGCCGCGCCGGCGCAGTGCCCACGCGGCGAGCGCGAAGGCGATCATCGCCACGCCGAGACCGGCCATCACACGGAAGCTCCAGAACACGACCGTCGAGTCCGGACGATCTTCTTTCGGGAAGCTTTTCAATCCGCGGATTTCGCCGTCCCAGCTGTGCGTGAGAATCAGGCTGCCGAGGTGCGGAATCGACACCGCGTACTTCGTCGTTTCCGCTTGCATGTCGGGGATGCCGAACAGGTTCAGCGCGGTGCCGCCATGCTCGGTATCCCACAGACCTTCGATCGCTGCGATCTTGGCGGGCTGGTATTCGCGCGTGTTCAGGCCGTGCGCGTCGCCGACGAAGGCCTGCACGGGCGCAAGAACCAGCAGCATCCACAGCGCCATCGAGAACATCTTCTTCACTGCGCTGTCGCGCCGGCCCTTCAGCAGATGCCATGCGCTGACTGCCGCGACGACGAGCGCCGTGACGATGAAGGCGGCGATGGCCATGTGCGCGAGACGGTACGGGAAAGACGGATTGAAGATGATCCTGAACCAGTCGACGGGGACGACGTGGTTGTCGACGATATCGAAGCCTTGCGGCGTTTGCATCCAGCTGTTGGATGCGAGGATCCAGAACGTGGAGATCAGCGTGCCGATCGCGACCATCAGCGTCGCGCCGAAATGCGCGCGCGGGCTGACGCGTTGCCAGCCGAACAGCATGATGCCGAGGAAGCCTGCCTCGAGAAAGAATGCCGTCATCACTTCGTACATCAGCAGCGGGCCCGTGACGGGACCGGCGAACGACGAAAAGCCTGCCCAGTTGGTACCGAACTCGTAGCTCATGACGACGCCCGACACGACGCCCATGCCGAAGGCCACGGCGAAGATCTTCGACCAGAACAGGCAAAGATCTTTGTAGTAGGCCTTACCGGTTTTCAGCCAGCGCCATTCGAGAACGGCGATGAAGCTGGCTAGTCCGATGCTGAGTGCGGGAAAGATGATGTGAAACGAGACCGTGAACGCGAACTGCATGCGTGCGAGGTCGAAGGCGGAGATTGCGGTGGTCATGTGTCCGAATCCGGATAAGGCGCACTGCTTCGTGCGGATGACGGCAAGCGTAGGGGATTGCGGGTGGTTTTGCTGCGGCGCGTGATGTGGCGATATGGCGCATGTGGGCGCTTTTTCGAGCGCTTTTTATTGGGATAAGTGTTTGATGTGGATCAGGTTTTTTGTTTGTTCTTCCGGCGGCTCTGTTCGTAATAATGTCCTTGAATCTGCGGCAATCGACCGCGTCGCAGCAGATGGCGCGTTTACTGCGCGCCACGGGGTGGTGTGGTGGGTTGTCGCAGCTTGTTTGTTTGTCTGCGACGCAGTCGCCGTTCCTGGTTTTTGGCTTTTTTGCTTTTTGCTTTTTGCTGCGCTGGCATCCGCGATTTGTTCTTTCGCTGGCATCCGCGAATTCGTAGCGGTGCTTCAAGCGTCGCCCCTGTGCGGGGCAATGCTCTCAACTTAAGCGTCAAAGCGCTTGTAAACGAGGCATTGCCCCTGTAAACTTGACTGCATAACTCCCTGATAAATCAACGATATGAACTCAAATACCAGCTTCCTCGAGGCTTCTGGCTGAGTTCTCCGAATTCCTGTTCGATCCGGCGCTCGCCGATCGCGTGCGTCGTTCTCCTGCCGCCTTTACCCGTAATCGCACACTGACCTTGCCGCGCATGGCTGCGCTGATGATGTCGGGCATGTGCGCAAGCGTGCAGGCCGAACTCGATGCGCTGTTTGGCGCGCTGGATAAGCGCGGCGGCCAGACCCGCGCGGTCAGCGCACAGGCGTTTAGCAAGGCGCGTCGAGGGTTGTCGGCTGATCTGTTCGATCTGGCCCGCGCTCACCTGATTTCTCTGGCTCAACCCCATATCGAATCGATGCGCTGGAACGGCCTGAGGCTGGTCGCCGCTGACGGCAGCCGTCTGCGCGTGAGCACCCGCCGGTGCCAAGAACTACGCGCCGATCACTACGTGTTTGCGCTGTTCCTGCCGGGCCCCGAACTGACGTTGCACGCCGCGCTTCACTCCGCCGACGGCGCCGAGCGCCAGATGTTGTTTGAAGCGCTGGATGTGCTCCAGCCGTGTACCGATCTGCTGCTACTTGATCGTGGCTTTATCGGTAACGCGATGGTGGCCACGCTGACGCAGCGCGAGATTGCGTTCTGCATGCGCGTCGATACACATAACTGGAAGTGCGTCACCGACTTCACCCGCAGCGGCGAAGCCGAGCGCATCGTGACGCTACAAGCGCCTTGCGAGCAGGATGCCCGCGACTATGAACTGGCCCGTACACCGAGCACCGTGCGCCTGATACGGGACGTCACGCCCAGCGGTCGCGTGCGTGTGCTGATGACTTCACTGCTTGATGGTCAGCGTTATCCGGCAGCGTCTTTCGGTGCGCTCTACCATCAGCGCTGGCGGATCGAGGAAGCGTTCAAACGCCTCAAGCACCGACTGCGGCTGGAGGCCGTGACGGGCCTGGATTATCTGGCCTTGCAGCAGGACCTGGGCGCAAAAATTCTCGCGGACAACCTGTGCACACTGCTCAGCGATCTGGATGTCTCACACGACAATGTCTGTGCCAGCCGCCCCAACCGGGTGTACGCGCGGGGTGTGCTCAAGCCCATCCTCGGTGCGTGCCTTCTGCGCGTGCGCCACTGTCTGGAAGGTCTCGCCTCGCTGCTTGCGCTCATCCACCAGAACCGATGTCGCATACAGCCGGCACGTTCATATCCTCGACCGCCCAGAAAAGCCAAGCCCCATTGCCATCTCGCGTACAAGTTCGCCTGATGGAATGGGGCTTAAGTTGAGACCATTGCTGTGCGGGGCGGCACCTACTTTTCTTTGCAGCGGCAAAGAAAAGTAGGCAAAAGAAAGCCGCTCACACCGCCAGTGCTTGTCATTGCCTGCGGGCCCCCGACGGGTCCCGCACTCCACGCGGCAACACGCTACTCAATGCTCGTTGCCAGCGCTCCTGGATTCGCATCCCCCACTTCACACTCCCGCGTCACGTACTGCGTTACCAAACGTCAACCGCCGCCCAGGTGGCAAACGGTGTGTAGTCTGTCGCGCCTTACGCGTTAGCGCTTCTACGACACCGATCCCGCTTTTCAGTCCGGAGTGGTGCACTTGCGTCGCGATGGCCTACACACCGTTTGCCACCTGGGCGGCGCAGACGGATCGCTGCCGCGGGCTGTGCTACGGGTGATTGGAGAGGGTGATGGGCCTGTTAAAGGCGCTGGCAACGCACATGAAATAACGTGTTGCCGTGTGGAGTGCGGGACCCGTGGGGGGCCCGCAGGCAACGACTAGCATTGGCGGTGTTAGCCCGCTTTCTTTGCTTACTTTCTTTGCGGCGGCAAAGAAAGTAAGTGCCGCCCCGCACAGGGGCGACGCTTGCAGCACTGCTACGACATCGCGGATGCCAGCGCAGCAAAAACCAAAAAACAAAAAACAAAAAACCAGGAATGGCGACTGCGTCGCAGACAAAAAACCTCACCCAGCATCAGACCAAAGCCGCCCCCCGGTCGCCCAGTCCTCCTTCTTGACATCAACAAGAATAATATCAACCGAGCCAGGCTCGACTTTCAGGGATTCGCAAGTCGCTTTAGTAATCGCCTCGACGAACTGGCGCTTCTGTTCAACAGTACGGCCTTCAAAAAGTTCGACACGAAAAGTAGGCATAACTCATCTCCTCTGCAGCAAGCAGAAAAACAAAAAATCAGTCGCGATAAGAGACATCAAGACGATCGAGCTTCCTCAGTAACGCAGGCCACTCGACCACTCCTTCAACGGCGCCGCCATCATAAAGCTGCTCCGCAGTGCGCGCGGCCACCGCCTCGCAGGGCATCACAAGATCACCTCCACCCGCCTGCGCCAGCAACTGAATCTCACATGCCTTGATGAGCGTCGCCATCAACACATACGCCTCCGCGACCGTGCGGCCCGTCGTCAGCGTGCCGTGATTGCGCAGCAGCATCGCGGGCCTGTCGGCGAGATCGGCGACGAGGCGCTCGCCCTCGGCCGGCGTGAACGCAAGACCTTCATAGTCGTGATACGCAAGATAGCCGTGAAAACGCAACGCATGCTGCGAGCCGGGCAAAAGGCCGTTCTTTTGCAGCGATACCGCAATGCCCGCCGTGTTGTGCAGATGCATGACGCAAAAAGCGTCGGTACGTGCGGCGTGAACGGCAGCGTGCAGCGCAAAACCCGTCGCATTCACGGGATGCTCGCTCTCGCCGACGATGTTGCCCGCGATATCGATCTTCACCAGATTCGACGCGCACACTTCATCGAACGACAGGCCGAACGGATTGATCAGGAAATGGCCGGGCTCGTCGGGCACGCTCGCGGAAATGTGCGTGTAGACGAGGTCGTCCCAGCCGTTCAGCGCCGCAAGCCGGTACGCAGCCGCGAGGTCGACGCGCGTGCGCCGTTCCTCCTCCGACATGAGCTTCGACTGCGCGATGCGGCCCGCAGGCGTATGAGCGAACGACGACATGACGTCTCCTCTATGGGTTGCTTCAGCGCTCGGGTAAAACGGCGCGGCTTGCCTGCTCTCGATGCCCAGGCGCCGCGCCATCTTCCGGCGGACAGTCCGGGCTGTTCGCGCGGGTGCGGCGAGTATCGCGCATGAGGCGGCGCGTCGTCCACGTTGCGACGACGAACGGCGCCGTCAATGCCGGTAGGCCATGGAACGCGGCAACCTGTTGCAGTACGACCGACACGCCCACGCCAGCCAGCGCCGCCAGCGCACCGCAATCGGCGACAGCGAGCGCGACGAGCGCACCGTTGAATCCTAACAGGCCCGCATCGAACGAAGCCCCACCGGCACCCGCCAGCCACTGTGCCGACGTGGCGAGCGCCGCGCCCACGAGCGCAAAGCACGCGGCGCGCATCGACGAAAGCGCAATGCCGCCCAGTATCAGCGCACCTGCCAGCGCCCCGCATGCAAACGATGTTTGCGCGATGCCCGCCAGCAAGCCGCGCAGCGGATCGAGCCATGCAATCGCTTCGCTCCCAGCGGCGCGGGTTGGGGCCGGATGCACGAGCGGCAGCCATGCCCACGTGACGAGCAGGCAAGGGCTCGAGTAGACACCCAGCCCGCGCGAACGCAACAGCCGTTCCCACGGACCGAGCAGCCACGCGGCAGCTGTTGCCGCGAGTATCGCGACGGCCATCGCCGTGGCGTCGTCGGCAATGAAGGTGAATGCCGCGAGCGCCGCCAGCGCGCCGTTGAAGCCGTGCAGTCCGTCGCGCGTGTCGGCGCATGCGTAGCCGCGCAGCACGGCGCCCACGTTCGCCGCGATCGCGCCCGTCAACGCCGCGCACGCAAGCCGTGCATCGCTGACGAGCCATGCCGCGAGTACGCACGCGCCCGTCGCCGCATCCCGTTGCAGGACGATCTGGCCGAAGCTGCGCAGCAGCGTGCGCAAGGCATCGAGCGGTTCTTCGTGTGGCGCGGCAGACATAGCGGTTCAACTGACGTGACGGGGACGTGACAAAGCCGCGCGAGACGGAACTCGCGCGGCGATTGCGATTCGAAACAGACGACACGCGAGCATAGGGCACACCGCGCTCGAACGGCATGCGCGCGCGTTGATAGCGGCTATTTGGGCACGCGGAATGCCGGGACTCATCGCTGAGTCGCGTGCATGCCAGCGTCGCGTTACGATGTCACCCGAGGCGGCGCGCGCCCCTCACAACCCTCACACCCAGGAGACGGATTCATGCGTGAAGTGCGATGGACCCCGCAAGAGGGCGAAGGCGTCGAGCATCTCGCGTTCGATGCGCGCGCCGACGGCTTCTACACCGAAAGCGTGCTGGTCGGCGAGCGCGACGGCCGCACATACGGCCTCATGTACCGTGTGAAATGCGACGTGCAGTGGCGCACGCTGCACGCATGGCTGAAAGTGGTCGGCGGCGCGGAACTCGAATTGCATGGCGATGGCGAAGGCAACTGGCACGACGGGCATGGGCTCATGCTTGCATCGCTGGCGGGCTGCATCGATATCGACATCGCGGCCACGCCGTTCACGAACACGCTGCCCATCCGTCGCCTGCAACTGGCGAAGGGCGCGCGCGAGCCGATTGCCGTCGCGTTTATTTCGGTGCCCGATTTGCAGGTCTCGCGCGTCGAGCAGGCGTATACGTGCATCGAGCCGGACAACGAATACCGCTACGAAGGCATCGACACGGGCTTCGCGGCCGAGCTGAAAGTGGACGAGGACGGCCTTGTCATCGACTATCCGACGATGTTCTTGCGCACGCTGCCAATCGTCTGAAGCGATGCCTCGCATGCATCGATGAAGCCTTCGATGCTGGCCGCGACGCGCGCAGGATCGCGCAGCACGATCCAATGGCCGCCGTCGATTTCATCGCGCGAATGCGGCCCGATCCACGCTTCGAGTCCGAGCGTCAGCGCCCGTCCGACGTAGCGGTCGCGCAGCGGCACGATGAAATGCACAGGCGCATGAGCGCGGCGGGCGCGCGGCCGCCGCAGCCTGTCGATGATATTCGCGCGATACAGCTGCAGTCCGTTCAATGCGTTACGCAGTTGCGCCGGGTCGCGCGCACTGCGCACTCGCTCCGTCACACGCAGCCAGAGCGGCCAGCCATACGCGCCCCCGAGCCGCCAGACGAGTTCGGACAGGATCGGCAGATGAAAGAAGACGATGTACCAGGACTTCAGCATTTGCCGGATGCCCGCGCCGAACGCACGCGCGTCGTGTTGCGCGCGATCGCCGCGCAGCCCGAGCGACGCATGATCGAGACAAGGGCCGGAGATCGACGTGAACGACGCAATGCTGCCACGCAGTGCCTCGTCCGTTGCCGCTTCCCAGCATTGAATCGAACCCCAGTCGTGACCGACGAGATGAAACGGCCGCGCGCCGCAGGTTGCACGCGCGACGGCTTGCAGATCGGCGGCAAGGCGCTCGAGCCGGTATGACGCACGATCGCGCGGCGCATCGGATGCGCCCGCACCGCGCACGTCATATGCAATCACGCGGAAACGCGATTCCAGCAGCGCGCGAATGCGCTCCCATACGGCGGCCGAGTCCGGATAGCCGTGCACGAGCACGACGGGCGGCGCGTCTCGCGGACCGCTGACGTAGACCACCAGCTGAACGCCGTCGGCATCGACGGCAAGCACGTCGCGGATCATGCCGCGGCCCGCACGCCGCGCCGCGACTTTTTCAGCGCGCCGGGGTGTGCGGCGTTGGCGGCATCGACGGCCGCGACGAGTCCGTCGATACGCGCCAGATGCGCGCGATTGTCATGATCCCACGGGTGAAAGCCCGGCTTGAAGAAGCGCAGCCATTCGAGTGCGATGCCCGGAAACACGCCATGTTTCGGGCCATACAGAAACTTCACGACGCTCCACATGCCGCGCATGTTGTGGCCGCGCTTGCGGTCGCGGATCAGCAGCCTGACGTGATAGTCGAACACGATCAGCCAGAAGAACACCGTGACCGCGAGCATCGTGCCCGTGCGGATCAGATAGCGTACGGGGCCCGGCTTCATCACCGTATTCCATACATCGTACGAGACCGATTTGTGCTCCGTTTCTTCGAGCGCGTGCCACATCCACATCTGCGCATAGCCTTCGACGGAACCTTCGATGCGCGAGCCGTCGTCGAGCAGGAGACCCGCGAGCATCGCCGTGTAGTGTTCGAGTGCGACCGTCATCGCCAGTTGATGCGAATGTGGCAGCAGCTTGCGATTCAGGTCGAGGAACCACGTGAGCCGCTTGTCGAGCAGATGCGCGGGAAGGCCGGCGTGTTCGAGCAGATCGTTGTACTCGATGTGTTCGCGCGTGTGCATCGCTTCCTGACCGATGAAACCGAGCACCTGTTTCTTCAGTTCGGGATCGTCGATATGGTCGCGATAGTGGCGCACGCTGTCCATGAAGAAGCGCTCGCCTGCCGGGAACAGCAGCGACAGCGCGTTGAAGAAATGCGTGACGTGCGGGCCGAGCCGGTGCCAGTCGCAGGCGCGCTCGGCGGGCAGGGCGAAACGGAGGTCGCGGCGGATGGGCATCATGGCGTGTTCTCCTTGAGCGTCGTTATGCGCGGCCGCCTTCGACATCCGCAGAACGCCGTCCGCGTTGTTGCGCGAGCCGCTTCATGCGGCGCGTCTGCAGCACGACGAGCGCCTGATAGGCAGCGGGCAGCGTACGCGCAAGCCAGTCGGCGGCGCGCGCATCGCGGCCGATCAGCACGCGCCGCCTGTTGCGTCGCACGCCGTCGAGTATCGTGCGCGCGGCGTTGTCGGCTGTGGTGATGAAGAACTTCTCGAAGTCATCCTTGCCTTGCTGCTCGTTCTCGATCATGAAGCCGACCATGTTCGGCGCGATGCGGCTCGATTGCGCGATTGCCGTGCGGATGCCGCCGGGGTGCACGCAGGTCGCGGAGACGCCGCACTTCATCAGATCGAGTTCCTGACGCAGCGCTTCCGTGAAGCCGCGCACGGCGAACTTCGTCGCGTTGTAGCCGCTCATGCCGGGCTGCGCGAACAGGCCGAACACGCTCGACGTATTGACGATATGGCCTTCGCCCGCCGACTTCAAAAGCGGCAGGAACGCTTTCGTTCCATGCACGACGCCCCAGAAGTTGATGCCGACGATCCACTCGAGGTCGCCATACTCCATGCCGTCGATCGTGCTCGACAGCGCGACGCCCGCATTGTTGAACACGAGATTGACGCGTCCGTGCTGACGCGCGGTGTCGGCGGCCCACTCATACATCGCGGCGCGATCGGCGACATCGAGCACGCAGGTCGTGATGCGCAGCGGCGCGCCGATGTGCGGCGGCGCAACCGCCTGCGCAAGCCGCGCGGTGTCGGCAAGACCCGCCGCATTGCGATCGGCGAGCGCGAGATGGCAGCCCTCGCGCGCGAGCTGGATCGCGAGCGAGCGGCCCATGCCGGACGCTGCGCCCGTGATCGCGGCGACGCGGTCGCTGAAGTTCTTCATCGTTGTCTCCCTGAGCTTTTGCCTGTGTCGTGCCGCCGTGTCACGTTGCTTCGGCGGTCACACCCGTTGCATGCGCTGCGTTCACGTCATGAGCGGCGGGCGCATACGCGAAGTAATCGTCGATATGAAACGTGCGCGTGGCCTGGCGAAAGCGATACGCGAAGCCCGGCCACAGCGTGGTGTTCCTGCCGTTGCGCGGATCGAGATACCAGCTCTTGCAGCCGCCGACGGACCAGATCGCGCGCCCGAGCTTCTGCTGGATACGCTCGTTGTAGTCGCGCTCGACATGCGGACGCACTTCGATCGCGGCGGCGTTTTCGCGTCGCATCGTGTCGAGCGCGCGCAGGATGTACTCGACCTGCGACTCGATCATGAACACCATCGAGTTGTGACCGAGCCCCGTATTCGGGCCGACGATCATGAAGAAATTCGGATAGCCGGGCAGCGCCGTGCCGAGATAGGCATGCGCGCCATTGCGCCAAGTGTCGACGATATCGACGCCGTCGCGCCCCTTGACGACGCCGGGCGGGAACGGATCGGCGACCTGAAACCCGGTGCCGAAGATGATGCAGTCGGCGGGATGGCGCACGCCGTCGGTCGTCACGATCGCGTGCGGCTCGACGCGCGCAATGCCCCCCGTTTTCACGGATACGTTGGCGCGCGCCACGGCGGGAAAGTAGTCGTTTGAAATGAGGATGCGCTTGCAGCCCATCGTGTAGTCGGGCGTGAGCGTCTTGCGCAGCTGCGGATCGCTGACCTGTCTGTGCAGATGCCGCACGGCGATTTTCTGCGCGGTCTTCATCAGCGACGGATGCACGGCAAAACCGAATGCGCGCGATTCGAGCAGGCTGAACAGTCCCGCGCGCATCAGCTTCTGTGTGAAGGGCAGGCGACGAAACAGCCATTGCTCGACGGGCCGCACGGCGCGGTCAGCTTTCGGCATGATCCACGGCGGCGTGCGCTGGAACAGATCGAGATGCGCGACGCGCGGTGCGATCTGCGGCACGAACTGGATCGCGCTCGCGCCCGTGCCGATCACGGCGACACGCTTGCCGTCGAGCGGATACGCATGATCCCAATGCTGCGAGTGGAACGTCTTGCCTTCGAACGTATCGAGCCCTTCGATGTCCGGCATCGCCGCGCGCGACAATCCGCCCATGCCCGACACGAGCACGCGCGCCGACCACTGCTGGCCGTTCGCGAAGCGCAGTTGCCAGCGGTGCCGCGCTTCGTCGTAGACGGCGCTGACGAGTTCATGACTCAGGCGCAGATGCGGCGCGATGCCGAAGCGCTGCACGCACGCTTCGAGATACGCGCGGATTTCCGGCTGACGCGCGAACATGCGCGACCAGCGCGGATTCGGTGCGAAAGAAAATGAATAGACATGCGATTGCACGTCGCACGCGCAGCCGGGATAGTGGTTGTCGCGCCAGGTGCCGCCGACGGAACCGGCTTTCTCCGCGACCACAAAGTCCGTGATGCCCGACTGCCGCAGACGGATCGCCATGCCGAGACCCGCGAATCCCGAGCCGATGATGGCGATGTCCGTCTCGATGAGCGCGGGGTTGCTGGCCGTGGCAGGTGGCGTCATGCGTGCATTCATCCTGTCCGTCTCCCTGTTTCCGCCTGTTGTGTTCGCTGATGACTGTTACATTGGCTGATGTAACGATAGGGCGTGAACCGGCGGCGCGCAAGGCGCGCGTTTAGACGGCGGACTCTATGGATGCGGGACGTCGCGCGGCTAGATATCCCGTTGAAACGCGTGGGTTAAACGAAATCGACGGTACGACGGGCATGCGCGCGACCCGTTCAAACGCGGCGAACCAGGCACATGCTGTTCTATTTTTTCTTCTTGCCGATACGCGCCGGAACAGGCGTGTCGCTGTTGCGCGCCTGCTTCCGCTCGAGCTTCTCCATGATCGCCGCGACACGGCTGCCGAGATAATCGCCCGACGCCTCTTCGAGCGCGCGGTTCATCTCGCTCTCGACCAGCACCATGCCGAGCGGACGCACGCGCCAGATCGCATCGACGAGCGCGGGGACATCGGCGGGCGGCGGCAGTGCGTCGGCCTCGTAACGGTCCAGTTGCTGCACGACGAGATCGACGAGCGACTTCGCGATCGCGTTGAAGTGAGAGCGCGACGCCTGGACGGCATCGAGCAGGTCGGCGAGGGGAATGCCCGCTTGCGCCATCGTCGCGCCGGCGTGCAGCGTCGCCGGGCTGTGCGCGACGAACGACAGCCCGTCGCGGTCGAGCAGTCCGAGTTCGATCGCTTTCGATACCGTCTTCGTCAGTGATGCCGGCGTGCCCTTGACGCCGAACATCTGCGCAAGCTCGACGAGCGAATACTTGCGGGGGCGCTCGTGCGACCAGCGGCTGCCGATCGCGTTCTCGAGACCGAGAATCGAGCGCAGATCATGGCCTTCGTCGATAGCCTTGATGAGATCCTGGATGTTCGCGAGCGTATAGCCGCGCGCGAGCAGGTGATGGATCAGCTTGAGCCGCGCCACATGCGTGTCGTCATACACGCCGACGCGGCCGCGTTTTTGCGGCGGCGCGAGCAGGCCGCGATCCTGATATGCGCGAATGTTGCGCACAGTCGATTCGGCGACGCGCGCGAGCTCGTCGACGGTGTATTCGTTGGGCTGCGCGGCAGGTGGCGTCGCAGCCGTTTGCGCGGATCTGGCTGTTCTGGGCATGCGGTGATTCTAGCGCGGCGGATTGATTCGAACGCCACGCGGCCGCTTTCAGTCGTCCTGTTCGTGCGAGGCTTGCGCGCCGGCGGGCAATGCTTCGCTGCCGTGTCCGAGCGCGCGCTGCATCAGCGTCGAATCGAGCCAGCGGCCCTGCTTGAAGCCGACGGCCTTCAACGTGCCGACCAGTTCGAACCCGGCATTCTGGTGCAGCGACAGCGAGCCGCCGCGTCCGCCGTCCGCGATCACGGCAATCATCTGGCGCCACGGCCCCTGTTCGCAACGCCCGATCAGCGCCGCGAGCAGCGCGCGTCCGACGCCGCGGCCACGGAAGGCGTCGTCCATGTAGATCGAATCTTCGATTGTGTAGCGATACGCGATGCGCGGCCGGTAAAGCGTGGCGTACGCATACCCGGCAATCCGGCCGTCGACGACGGCGACGATATACGGCAGGCCATGTGAAAGCACGGCAGCGCGTCGTTGCTGCAGATCCTCGACGGACGGCGGCGTCTCTTCGAACGAAGCGACACCCGTCAGCACGTGATACGCGTAGATGGCCTGGATGGCGTGGAAGTCGGCGTCGGTGGCGTCGCGGATGACGGGCGCGGCGACGGGGGAGGTCTCGCTCATTGTGTCGATTGCGTGTGCCGAAGCTGGAAACCTCTCACTATGCCTGCGGGGCGCAAGGAAATGAAGCGGTTCAAAAATGACCGCGGCGGTCCGCTGAGGTGAGCCGATCCAGGAGGGTGAGGAAATCCAGGAGGTGAGGAAATCCAGGAGAGCAAAACGCGGCCCGCTGGCCATCAGGTTTTATCGGGGGATCGGTACAATCCGATGCAGCGCGATCCAGCACGAACCACGCAGCGCCTACTCCCTTGCAGGAGCCATCATGTCGACCGTCTCGTTCGTTCACAAGCCGCTGACGCCGTTTCGCCGTGCACTCGCGCGCTTCTCGCTTTCGGAAAACGCCAAGTACGTCAAGCTCACGCTCGGACTGTGGATCGGCTTTTCGATTCCCTACAGCCTCGGTTATCCCGAAGCGGCCGTGGCGCTCGCGAGTTCGACGATGCTGACGCTCGCGCTCGGCAGTTCGATCTCGGCCGCACGCGGCTATTTCTATCGGCGCGTGATGTCGAACGTCGTCGCGATGCCGATCGCGACGCTGGTCATCTGGGTCACCGCGCCGCATCTGTGGCTCGGCACGCTGCTGCTGCCGCTCGTGATCTTCACCATCGTGCGTCTGAAGCCGTCGCTGTTTCAGATGACGAGCATTACCATCCCGATGACGCTCGTGCTCTATACGGGCGAGCATCTTCCGCTACTCGAGCAGCGTCTGATCGGCGTGGTGCTCGGCATGCTGCTCGGCTTCATCCTCCAGCAGATCGCGTTTCCGCCCGATCACGGCTTCTGGGCGAACCGGCTCGTGAACGACGGCAACGACCAGGCATCGGAAGCGCTCGGGCAGTTTGTGTCGGGTCAGCTCGATCGCGCGCAACTGAAGGCGATCACGGACCGGCTGAGAAGGTCGAGCACCGATCTCAAGGAAGCGCACGGCCTGCTCAAGCTCGATCTGCAGCAGGCGTGGCTGTCGCCGCATCTGCAGCGCAATCGCGCGCGGTTGCCGCTGTTCGCGTGCTATCACGAACTGTTCGACTCGCTCGTCAATTTTCTGGAGACAGTCGATACGTTTCATGAGCAGTTCGCCACGCTCGATCCTCGCTGGCGCGACGCGTTTGTTGCGGGCCTCGGCACGCTGGTCGCCGCGCATCGAAAGCTCGCGTACGTGGCCGATCTGCGCGTCGAGCGCGCGCCGCTCGAAGAAAAGCCGCTGCAACTGGATACGTTGCGCGAGATCGTCGATACGCTGCCCGCGCCCGGCGTGTTCACGAGCGTGTACCTCGGCCATCTGGCGGGCTACGGGATTCTGCTGTGCCGGCTGAGCGACATGCATACCGGGAATCTGGCAGCAGGGCAGCCGACGTCGGCATGAAGCGAGGCTGGCGGCACCATGCGAAGAGATGCTCTAGACGAATGAGCATCGCCGCAATGCACGGTCGATTAACATGCGGGCTCCTATGCCGGCAGCGCCTCGCGCCGGCGTTGCCACTGCGAGCCTTGTCATGAATCTGCTGTTGCGCCTGTTCCTCACCTTGATGCTGAGTCCGCGTCGCGGACAGCTGCACGTGCTCGACACCTGCATCACGCCGTTTCGCGTGTGGCCGAACGATCTCGACGTGCTGCGTCACATGACGAACGGCCGCTATTTCACGATTCTCGACCTCGCGCGGATCGACCTGATGGTGCGCTCGCGCATGTGGCCGCAGATCAGAAAGCGCGGCTGGTATCCCGTCGTCACGCTGGAGACGATGCGCTTTCACCGCTCGCTCGAGCTGTGGGATCGCTACGAGGTGGCGACGCGCGTAATCGGCTGGGACGACCGGCATGTCTTCATCGAACAGGGTTTCGTTCGCGATGGCGTGCAGGTTGCGCTGGGTGTCGTGCGGGCGCGGTTTCTGAAGCGCAGCGGCGGCACCGTGCCGACGGATGAACTGCTCGCGCTGGCCAACGTGACGCACGCTTCGCCCGCGATGCCCGAGTGGGTCGTGCAGTGGAGTGCGGCGGAAGGCGGGATGACGCCGTCCGCCACGCCGCGCGAAACGTCGGCGCAGCGTTGAGCCGCACGCGACGCCCGCACGCGGAATGCGCGGGCGCGCGTCGCACGAGGATCAGGCTTGCGCCGTTGCATGCGGCACGGCAACGGCGCCATGCGGGCCGCCGCCCGGACCGCCGCCGCCAGGTCCGCCTCCGCCGCCCCAGCCAGGTCCGCCGCCGCCCCAGCCGGGCGGCGGTCCCCACCAGCATCCGGAGAGCGTGGCGGTTAGTGCGGCCATGGCGGCCAGAATCGCGAGCTTGCGCATCGATTGCTCCTTCAATGAGTTGTGCGTTTCGCGTGCGCCGTCTGCACGGCGACGCGCGAAGCCCGCACCTTACCCATCGAACGCAAGTCGCGTTTAACAGCCGTGTTACAGAATCGACAGAATTTGCGCGTCTGCGCACGCGTTCCGGCTCGCGAAAGATCGCGCGAAGGTCCGCCCGGCATGGCGCTGCGCATTCATGCCGGGCGAAGGCGCCCGTCACGTTCTGTCTGTCTTTGTAAGGGACGTTAAGGCATGCGCGGGCGAATCGCCACGCACCGCTCACCCGCTATTTCTTTTTGCGCCGCTGTTTGTTCGCGTCGCGCAGGTCGATCATTGCGCGCAACAGCACGACGCTCTGCTCGTCGATCAGTGCGCACAACTGCTTCAACCGCTCGCCGTCGATCGACTTCCACTGCAGCGCGGACAGCGCCGTGCAACGCGTGAGGTGAAACGACACGAGCTGCCCGTTGATCGCCAGCAGGCGGATGACGGTTTCGGGGTCGTCGGCGGGCCGCCCGAGCAGCCGGCCGACGATCTCCGAACTCACGCTCAGCAACGGCTTGCGCATGCGCTCGTTCAGGCGCTCGGCGCTGAATGCAGGTCCGAGTCCCGCCTGCTCGCGCGCCATGAAAAGCCGCCAGGTGGCGGGCGTTTCCGTCGTGAACAGATAACTGGCGACGCGCGCCTGGATCGTGCGAAACGCTTCGATCAGTTCGTCGTCGGACGGATTGCCGTCGAGCACCTGCTGCGCCGCATCGACAGCATCCGCGAAGTACGCCGAGACGCTCGTCATGATGTAGTCGACGCACGCCTGATAGACGCCTTCCTTGTTGTCGAAGTAGTAGACGAGCGCGGGCGCATTGACGCCGGCATGCTCGGCGATGTCGCGCGTCGACGCGCCTTCGAAGCCGCGTTCGCCGAACAGGCCCAGGGCGGCTTCAATGATCTTTGCGCGGGTCTCTTCGCCGCGCTGATAGCCGCCTTCCGCTGCGGGGCGGTGTCTCGGTGTGCGTGTTATCACGAGTCGTCCCGTCGATTGGAGGATGAGTACAAAAACAACAGAACAGTAAAAGGTAAGGAACGGGAAAACAATATTGTTGACTAAATTGTACCAACTGGAATAATTATAACGATCGGTATAATTCTGGAGTCGACATGTCAGCCACCTTGCCCGTTGAGGAATCGGGGCGCGCCGCGGGCGCGCAACGGTCCAGAAAGAAGGGCGTTTTTCTCGTCATCGGCGGCGTCGCCGTGCTCGGCGCCATTGCGTGGGGCGCGCACTGGTGGACGGTGGGGCGCTTCATCGAAAGCACGGACGACGCTTACCTGCAGGCCGACGGCATGACGGTCGCGCCGAAGGTATCGGGCTACGTGGCCGAAGTGCTGGTCGGCGACAACCAGCGCGTCACGCGCGGCCAGCCGCTGGTGCGGCTCGACAGCCGTCAGTACGATGCCGTGCTCGAACAGGCGAACGCGACCATCGCTGCGCGCCATGCCGACATCCTGCGCGGCGAAGCGGAAATCGCGCAGCAGCAGGCGGCCATTGCGCAGGCTCGTGCGCAGCTCGACGGCGCGATCGCGAACGAGGCGCACGCCGCCGATCAGGTCAAGCGCTACGAGCCGCTCGCCGCGACGGGTGCAGAAACCAGCGAGCGCGTCGCCGATCTGCGCAACACGCAGCGCCAGGCCGGCGCGACACGCGCGGCAGACGCCGCCGCGCTGCAAAGCGCCGAACGCCAGATTGCGACGACCCACGCAGCGATCGAGCAGGCGCGCGCGCAACTGGCCGCTGCCGAAGCCAGCGCGCGCCAGGCGCAGCTCGATGCACAGGATACGATGATCAAGAGCCCGATCGACGGCCGCGTCGGCGACCGCAGCGTGCGCGTCGGCCAATTCGCGCAGCCGGGCACACGCTTCATGACGATCGTGCCCGTGCAGGACGTCTACCTCGTGGCGAACTTCAAGGAAACCCAGATCGGCATGATGCGCAAAGGGCAGCCCGTCACGCTGCGCGTCGACGCGTTGCCGGGCGCGAAGCTGCACGGCACGATCGACAGCTTCTCGCCGGGCACGGGTTCGCAATTCGCGCTGCTGCCCGCGCAGAACGCGACGGGCAACTTCACGAAGATCGTGCAGCGCGTGCCCGTGCGCATCAAGCTCGACGTCGGGCCGGAAACGCGCAAGGTGCTGCTGCCGGGCCTGTCGGTGAACGTCGACGTCGACACGCGCAACGCGCGCAATAACGAAGCGAGCATCGAACGCGAAAACGAGGCGCACGTCGCGCACGAGAACAACCGTGGCTGAGCACGCCGCCGTGCAATCGCAAGCACAGACTCACGCTCAGGCCGCGAAGCCCGCCAACGCGAGTGCCGCCGACTGGACGGCCGTCGCCGCAGGCGCGCTCGGCGCGCTGATGGCAACGCTCGATATCTCGATCACGAACTCCGCGCTGCCGCAGATTCAAGGGCAGATCGGCGCAACGGGCACGGAAGGCACGTGGATCTCGACGGGCTATCTGATGTCCGAAATCGTGATGATTCCCCTCGCCGCGTGGCTCACGCGCGTGTTCGGGCTGCGCAATTTTCTGCTCGGCAACGCGACGCTCTTCACACTGTTCTCGATCATGTGCGGGATGTCGCACAGCCTGCCGCAGATGATCGTCGGCCGGATCGGCCAGGGCTTCGCGGGCGGCGCGATGATCCCGACGGCGCAGACTATCGTCGCGACGCGGCTGCCGCGTCACCAGATGCCGATCGGCATGACGATGTTCGGACTGATCGTGCTGCTCGGGCCGTTGCTGGGCCCCGTGGTCGGCGGCTGGCTCGCCGAGAACATCGACTGGAGCTGGTGCTTCTTCCTGAATCTGCCCGTGGGCGTCGCGCTCGTCGTGCTGCTCGTCGCGGGTCTCGACACCGCGCGCACCGACTGGCAGCAGTTCGTGCGCGCCGACTGGCTCGGTATCGTCGGGATGGCGGCGGGTCTGAGTTCGCTGACCGTGGTGCTCGAAGAAGGGCAGCGCGAGCGCTGGTTCGAATCGTCGATGATCGTCTGGCTGAGCGTGGTCGCCGCCGCGGGCATCGCGCTCCTGATCGCCGCACAGTTCGTGTCGAAGCATCCCATCGTGCGCTTGAAACTGCTGGCCAACGCGCGTTATTCGAGCGTGATCTTCATCGTCTTCACGGTCGGCGCGGGGTTGTATTGTGTGTCGTACCTGCTGCCGCAATTCTTGAGCAGCGTGGCGGGCTACAACGCGCAACAGTCGGGCGCGGTGATGCTGATGTCGGGTCTGCCCGCGTTTCTGATGATGCCCGTGCTGCCGCGTCTGATGGGACGCGTCGATACGCGTCTGCTCGTGATGGGCGGCCTCGCGTGTTTCGCGGGCAGCTGTCTGCTCGACATTTCGCTGACGGCGCAAAGCGCAGGCGATGACTTCACGTGGTCGCAGCTGCTGCGCGGCGTCGGCCAGGTGCTCGCGATGATGCCGCTGAACCAGGCGTCGATGGCCGCCGTGCCGCGCGAGCAGGCGGGCGACGCGGCAGGTCTCTACAACATGGCGCGCAACCTGGGCGGCTCGGTGGGACTTGCGCTGCTCGGCACGTTCATCGACCGGCGCAATACGTTTCATGACGACATGATCCGCGAGTCGGTGACGGCGAACTCGCTCATTGGCCAGGAGCATATCGCGCAGAGCGCGGCGGGCTTCTTCGCAGAGCACGGCGACATGGCCCACGCGAAGATGCAGGCGTTCGGTCAGCTCGCGGCGCAGATGCAGTTGCAGGCGAGCGTGATCACGTTTTCCGAGACGTTCTACGTGCTCGCCGTCGCGCTGCTGCTGTGCCTTCCTCTCGCTTTTCTTCTCAAGAAGCCGGCACCGGGTACGCCGTCGGCCGGACATTGACATCTGTGATGAAGCTATTTGACCTTGCCGCCGGAGAGCGCGGCGTTGTTGCGGGGCGCACGGAGGCAGTGACGCGCCGCCGCTTTTCTCGTGTTTCTCAAGTCGGATCGATACTGTCGCCGTTCGCGGCGGCGTTGACGCTGCTGCTCGCGGGCTGCACGGTCGGCCCCGACTACAAGGGCGCACCGTCGACGACGCATGCGAGCAGCTTCAGGCGCGCGCCGGACGGTGCGGTATCGACTGCGCCGAGCGTCGCGGCATGGTGGATCGCGCTCGGCGATCCGCAACTGACGGCGTTGATCGACGCGGGCATCGCCAACAGCCCGGATCTGCGTGCGGCGCAGGCACGCGTGCGTCAGGCGCGCGCAGGCCTCTCGCAGCAGAAGAGCAACGAGCTGCCGAAGGTCGGCGCGAGTGCGGCTTATCTGCGTACGCGTGAACCCGATCTGTCGTCGCTGGGCAGCAGCAGTTCCGGCTCGTCGGGCGGACGCGGTCCCGTCGCACTGTATGTGGCGGGCTTCGATGCGAGCTGGGAACTCGATCTGTTCGGCGGCACGCGCCGCGCGGTCGAAGCGGCATCGGCGGAAGCGGACGCGTCCGAAGCGGATCTCGCCGACGCGCATGTGCAACTCGCCGCGGAAATCGGCAGCGCGTATGTCGGCTTGCGCGATCAGCAGCAGCGCATGGCGATCGTGCGCAAGTCAGCGGAACTCGAAGAGCGCGTGCTGACGCTGACCGAACAGCGGCGCGCGCGCGGCGTCGCCTCGCAGCTGGATGTGGAACGCGTGCGCACGCAGGTCGAGAACACGCGCAATGCGCTGATTCCGCTCGACGCGCAGATCGCCGAATCGCTCGATGAACTCGCCGTGCTGACGGGCCGCGAGCCGGGCGCGCTCGACGACATGCTGAACGCCTCTGCGCCCCTGCCCATGTTGCCGCAGACGATCGCCGTCGGCGATCCGGCGCAACTGCTGCGCCGTCGTCCCGATGTGCGCGCCGCAGAGCGGCGGCTCGCGTCGCAGAGCGCGCAGATCGGCGAACGCGAAGCGGACTGGTTTCCGAAGGTGACGCTGTTCGGCAGCCTGAGTTTCAGCGCCGCGGATCCGGGTCACCTGGTGCGCAAGAACAATTTCACGTGGCTCACGGTGCCGTATCTGCAATGGAACGCATTCGACTTCGGCCGCACGAAGGCTCGCGTCGATCAGTCGCGCGCCGCATTCGACGAAGCGCAGGCGAAGTATGAAAGCACGGTGCTCGGCGCGCTGCGCGATGCCGATGTTGCTCTGTCGCGCTACGGACATGAACGGGAGAACGTCGTCAGCCTGCGCACGGTCGAGTCGTCCGCGACGCTGGCGGCGACGCTGACCGAGCAGCGCTATCGCGCGGGCACGGCGACGGCGCTCGACTGGCTCGATGCCGAACGGACCCGCTATACGGCTGAACAGAACCGTATCCAGAGCGACGCGCAACTGATCAAGGACTATGTCGCCTTGCAGAAGAGCCTGGGGCTCGGCTGGGAAGGGATGGTGTCTGCGCAATAGCCGCGCTAAAGGTGCCGCGCAATGAAAAACGCCACGACGCATCGCACGTCGTGGCGTTTTTTTAAGGCTGGTTTCTATAACGCAATATCACTTGCCGCACAGCAAAAGCAGACGTTCCTGATCGGAGCACGGACGTTTGTTAACTTTGGGCGCGGACGGCTGCTGTTGCTGCTGCATGGACGCCGACGTGCCACCCGCCGACATCGACGCGCGCCGCGCGATGCACGAGCGCAAGTGCCGTTCGATGGGCGGATAGTATTGCCAGCCTTTCGTGAGCGGCGGCAATTCGAGCTTCACCTGCTTCCACTTCGGATGGCCTTTTTCCTGAAGCGTGTCGAAGTTCTCGCATAGCGAATCGGCGAAGCGGTTCAGATTGCTCACCGTGTCGCGCAGGCCATAGTCGTAGGTCACGAGAAAGGCCTTCACCGTCAGCGTCGGCACGTCTTCTTTCAGCCAGTTCGGATAACTGCTCTGGCGGATCGTCGCGGGAAAATACGTTTCCTTCGCGCGTGCCGTTTCGGGTACGTTCGGATCGACGCGCAGAATGCGGATCTGCGAAAGCAGATCGGGATTCATGTCGGTGAAGAGCTTGGCCGGCTGTCCTGCGACGATCACGGCCACGTCGATCTTCTTCACGACGAGCGCGGCAATCGCGTCTTCGTTCGAAAGGCTCTGCACGTTCTGTTCGGGAATCGCCTGATTGAACATCAGGCGGTAGAGCGTCGTCGACGATTGCGCAGTGCCGCTGCCGATCGGGCCGATACTGATCACCTTGTCCTTGATCTCGTTGATCGTCTTCATGGGCGAGTCGTTGCGCACGACGAAATAGATCTCTTCGTTATAGAGCGGCATGATGAGGCGCAGCGGGCGGATCGTCGTGCCCGCGTCGGCGTTGCCGGAATTCGCCATGTCGATATAGGCCTGGTACACATCCGATTGCACGAGCGCGAGCTTCACGCCCGGCTCGAAACGCATGCGCTGCACGTTCTCCGCCGAACCCTTCGACGGCATGACTTCGAGGTCGATCCCCGCCGGTTGCGCGACGTATTTCGCGAGGTCGGCGCCGATCTGGATATAGGTGCCGCGCTCCTGTCCCGTGACGATCTTGTAGTGCGCGCTGGGCGCGTTGGCTGTGGCAGCCAGGGCCAGCGATGCGATCAATAAGCTCACCAGTGCCGTCAATCCCGTCAGTATTGTTTTGAGCATGGTCGACCTACCTTATGGTGTGTTGAACAGCATGCGCCAACGGCTGACGCGCATGTTCCGTTACATCAGGCATTGCAATGCGTTGAGTAGTTTCTTTTTCTCGATTGCGTGACGTGCTCTACTGTTTGTTTGCTGACGCAGGCTTCTGTTTCCAGCCCGATTCGCGGATCGCGCGCATTTGCGCGTCGATGCTGCCGCCGGCGCTCGCCGCGTTGCCGGACGCCGTGTTCGTTGTTGAGGAGTTGGCTGCCGTATTCGCCGTTGTCGTCGTGGCGGCCGCGCGCGGCGACGGTGACGAAGATGAGGTTGCGCCTGTCAACGGTTTCCAGCCCGTCGAAAGAATCACGCGTTCGAGCAGCGTTTGTGCATCGACGCTGCTGACATCGATGGCAAGCGCCTGCGATGCGCGATCGCGCACGCAGCTCCACAGCTTGTCTTTCGCACAGCTGTTCGCCGCGCCGAGCGCGACATCGCGTTTGTTTTCGCGGTCCTTCAGATCGCTTTGCATCTGCAGCGCTTCAGTGTTGTTCGGTTCGATGGAAATAGCATCGGACAATGCGGCTTTCGCGTCCGCGAGACTGTTGTGCGCGAGACCCGTGCGCGCCGCGCGCAATGCGTCGGGCACGTCACGATAGCGTGGCATCGCGCGCGGCTTCGGCGGTGCGATGGGCGCAACGGGCGCGATCACTGCAACGGATGCGGCCGGCGGCTTCGAGACAGGCACATTCGTCACGTTGGTCGAGGGCACGTTGCGTGCCGCTGGCGGCGGCGTGTACGGCGAAATCGATCCGCCCGATGTGCTTGCGCTATTCGTCGGTTCGTCGCTGCCGGAGTCTTGCCGATGGTTGTCGCCGAGCAGCAGATAGCCCGCATAGCCGAGCGCCGCGATGAACAGCAGGAGCACGACGCCTTTCGTGAAGATCCAGCGACCGGCTGTTTGCCAGAGCGGCTGAGAAAGATCGAGGGGTGGAATCGGAATGTCGGGTGAAACAAGTGGCGAGATGCCTGCGCCGCCTTCTGCAGCGAAGTCGGCGGCGATGCCGACAGGCGCGGGTGACTGCGTATCGACAGCTCGCAACTGCGTGCCGGCGCGCTTTCGCTGAACGGGTTCGAGAGGATGGTCGGCGCCGCAGTACGGGCAGAAATCGACATGCTGGTACAGCACGCCGCCGCAACGTGTACACGGCGTTGGAAAGCCCTGGGCAGGTGATGTTTCAGCAGACATGCTTAACCCCAACCAGTTGGATGCGATGCCATTTCGGCATGCTCAGGATCGAAGTTGAAGCAAACTCGCAGTCGGCGGAACTCGCGATCCACATGCGCTGGGTAGCGGCCGGCCCAGTCGTTTCTTACGGGGCCGCTGTGTGTGCAATATGGTTTCTTTCGCCCGTCGCGTCAATCGACGTTGTTACCTATCGCACACGAACGCGCCGTAATTTCAGGGGGAAAACGATGGCGCGTCAGGGTTTTTGCATAGACGCGAATACAACGCAGCAGCGCATACATTGATCATAGGAAACGCCGTCCTCAAACAAAAGGCCGGCGCTTATCAAGGCCGGCCTGTGAATGTGTGGAGTACAACGATAATAGGTTGCACGCCTTTCGCGCGTGCCAGGACGTGTGTGCGTTTGCTAGCGTTTGTCTGTTTTCGACGTGCTTTAATGCTGGCGCAGCGGATGGTCTCTCAATAGCCACGCAAGCGCGAACGCGAGTACTACGACGCAAGCCGCGACGATATACACCGTATGCAAAGCGCCTGCGAATGCCTGCAGATAGTCGTTGCGCAGGACGTCCGGCAAGTGGTGGATGGCAACGGGGCCGAGTGCATGCGGCAATTCCGTGTCGGGCGGAATCAGTGCCTGGAGACGCGCGCTCAGTCCATTCGAAAAGATTGCGCCGAATGCCGCGACGCCGACCGAGCCGCCAATCGAACGAAACAACGTGGCGCCCGAGGTCGCCGTGCCGAGATGTTTGAACGGCACCGCATTCTGCACGGCAAGAATGAGCACCTGCATCACCATGCCGAGTCCGCAACCGAGCACGGCCATGTACGCATACATCACATGAACGGGGGTGGTGAGCTTCAGCGTGGTGAGGAGCACCATCGCGACGCCGACGAGGAATGTGCCCATGATCGGGAACATCCGGTACTTGCCGATACGGCTGATGATGCGTCCCGTGACGATCGACATCAGCAGCACGCCGCCCATCATCGGCAGCATTTGCATGCCTGCTTCCGACGGCGTGGAATTTTTCACCACCTGCAGATACATCGGCAGAAACGTTACCGATCCGAACAGCGATACGCCGACGATGAAACCGATCGCGCTCGACAGCAGGAACGTGCGGTCGCGGAAAAGTTCGAGCGGCATGATCGGCTCGACGGCGAGACGCTCTTCATAGATGAATCCGCCGATGCAGATGAACGCAAGCAGCAGCGTGCCCCACAGCTGCGGCGAGGTCCATGGCAACACGGTGCCGCCCTGGCTCGTGAACAGGATCACGCAGGTGAGGGCGCCCGCGAGAAACGCCGCGCCCATGTAGTCGATGGTGTGCTTCACCTGTGCAACACGCGGCTTGAACACGGCACCGATCACGAGCAGCGCGGCGATGCCGAGCGGCACGTTGATATAGAAAATCCAGCGCCAGGACAGATGGTCGACGAGAAAGCCGCCCATCATCGGACCGATCACAGTGGCAAGACCGAATACGCCGCCGAACACGCCCTGATAGCGGCCGCGTTCCGCAGGCGGAATTACGTCCCCGATCGCGGCCATCGTGATCACGAGCAGTCCGCCGCCACCGAGACCTTGCAGCGCGCGCAACAGGATCAGCTGCGTCATGTTCTGCGCGACGCCGCAGAGCGCGGAGCCGATCAGAAACAGCACGATCGCCGTCTGCAGCACGATCTTGCGGCCGAACAGATCGCCGAATTTGCCGTACAGCGGCACGACGATCGTCGACGTCAGCAGATACGCGGTCACGACCCACGACAGGCTGTCGAGCCCGCCGAGTTCGCCGACGATGGTGGGCAGCGCGGTCGACACGATGGTCTGGTCGAGCGCGGCGAGCAGCATCACCAGCAGCAGCGCGGGAAACAGCACGCGCAGAGACGGGCGCTCGGCGGCTGCGGGCATGGTGTCGGCAGTGAGAGTGGGGCTGTCCATTTGCGCTTCCGATGTGTTCAAGTCGCCTTGAAATTAATTAACACGCAGATTAATATATGCGTTATTCCGGCATTCGTCAAATACAGGTCATGGCAAGGAAAGCGGCAGGGGATTCGGGTCAGATAGAGCATGCGCCGCAAGCTGATGGCGGGGAGGAAGCGCACGCGCAGCCGGCTGCGGCATCCGGCGCGCGCAGGCCCGGCCGGCCGTCCGGCAGCGGGCGCGGCCCGGAGCAGCGAGCCCGTTTGCTGGACGCGGCGCTCGCGCTGTTCGCGCGGCAAGGTATCGTCGATACGACGCTTGGGCAGGTCGCGCGCGAGGCCGGCTTTACGCCCGCGATGATGCATTACTACTTCAAGACGCGGGACCAGCTGCTCGACGTGCTGATCGACGAGCGCTTCCTGCCGTTACGCGCGCGGCTCGGCGATTCGTTCCAGGCAAATCCGGACGATCCCGTCGCGGCCATCGCGCTGCTGGCCGAGCGGTTCGTCGAAGTGGCGGCCGATTACCCGTGGTTTCCGTCGCTGTGGATCCGCGAAGTCATCAGCGAAGGCGGGCTGCTCAAGCAGCGGATGCACGAGCGCTTCGGCGACACGAACCAGAAGAGCGGCATCGCCTACATCGAGAAATGGCAGAAGGACGGCAAGATCAATGCGGAACTGGAGCCGTCGCTAGTGTTTCTGTCGGTGATCGGTCTGACGATTCTGCCGCTCGCGACGTCGTCGATGTGGCGCAACGACCCGGCGCGCCGCAAGCTGACGGCCGACGATATCGCCCGTCATGCCGTTGCGCTGCTGACGCATGGCGTCGCGCGGACCTGACGCACATTCAGAAAAACTTCGTCCAGGCGGCACGCATCGTGCTTCATGTTATGCGTTTCGCAAGTCTGCCTTCAGACGGTCACGCGAGCGCCTTGCACCGTCGTCACGATGGAGCGGTGTCATTCGGCGTCAACGTGTATGCCGAAGCGGACAAGCGCACGGTGGTCTGCAACTCGACGCGTAAAATCGAGTCCGAGTGGTGGACATGCGCGGCTCAAGCGCGCGCAGTGACGAATTCGCGAAACAGGGTAGATGGGTGGACGAACAGCGCGTCCGTCATCCGTTGGTAAGAACGTGCATACGAGAGTAGAAACGTTGAACTGTTTTCCGCTGCCGGTGCTGGCGCGGTACATCAATGCGTTACATCATGACCACGTCAGAATGCATAACCCGCTTTTCAAGCAAAAACATCACGATGAACGGAGTATTGAGGCTCGATCAGACCACGATCGTGCTCGTTGAAGACGACCCGCAAAACAGGGAATCGTTGAAGATTCTGCTCGAATCTGAAGGGGCGAACGTCATCGCCGTGGCGGATGCGGAAGAGGGTGTCGAAGCGGCTGTCCGGGCGTTGCCGGATGCCGTCGTGTGCGATCTCGATCTGCCCGCAATGGACGGCTTCTATCTCATTCAGCGCGTGCGGGATCACGAGATTCGCGGCGATCATTCCCCTTCCGTCGCAGTGGCCCTCACCGGCCACACGGATGAAGCCTATCGGCTGCGGAGCATCGGCGAGGGATTCCAGCATTTCATGACGAAGCCGGCGCCGCCCGAAGCGCTGGTGACGCTGCTGCACGATGCGATAGGCGCGCGCGCCGCTGGTTTGACCTGAAGCTCGCGCCCCGGCGCCTTGCCGGTTCTTTACGGGGCGATTCAGCTGCCGGCGGCCTGCGCCGCCTGGCACGCGGAACACAGCCCTTTCAGCTCGATCCCGTCGCCGGCGAGCCGGTATCCCGCGTTTTCGATTTGCGCGACAAGCGCCTCGCGCAGCGCCGGCTGGTGCAATTCGGTGACGTTCCCGCATTGCTGGCACACGACCAGAATGCCGTGCTGGCATTGCGTCAGATCGTGACAGACGGCGAATGCGTTGATCGATTCGATCTTGTGGACGAGTCCCGCGGACAGCAGGAAATCGAGCGCGCGATAGACAGTGGGCGGCGCGGAGCCGGGGTGAATCTGGCGCATGTCGTCGAGCAGCGAATAGGCCTTGGTGGCGCGTCCGGACGTCAGCAGCAGTTCCAGCACCTTGCGGCGGATGGGCGTGAGTTTTTCGCCGCGTTCGCGGCAATATTCTTCGGCCAGCGCGAGCGCCGCTTCGGGTGAGGCGGGCGTGCCGTGCGCGTGTTCGTGACGCGGATCGTCGTCGTGCGGATGGGCGTGACCCGCGGCATGCGCGTGATGCCCGTCGTGCGCATGGTGCGAATGATCCCGCGCAGCGGAGACGGCGGCGGCAGTTGGCTTGGCGTTTTTCATCCGCCGATTATACGGTTCATCGCGCATCGGTAGCGCGGGCGCCCGGCCGCGCGCCCAGTCGGGCGCGGGAACCGTCTCAGTCGAGCTTCGCTTCGAAGCCGCGCTTCACGCCCGGTCGTTCGAACAGCATGTCGTACCAGCGCTTCACGTTCGGATACTCGGCGAGATCGACCTTATGGCGTTCATGCCGCCAGGCCCAGGCGAGAATCGCGAAGTCCGCGATCGACAGCTCGCCCGCCACGTATTCCGTCTTGCCGAGCCGCGTATCGAGCACGGAATACAGCCGCCGCGTTTCGGTGGAAAAGCGCTTGAGGCCATAGCGCTTGTCGTCTTCGGACGCGAGGGCCGCGAAGTGATGCACCTGGCCCGGCATCGGCCCGAAGCCGCCCATCTGCCACATCAGCCATTCGAGCACGGGCACGCGGTCGCGCAGGCTTTTCGGCAGGAATTTGCCCGTTTTCTCGCCGAGATACAGCAGGATCGCGCCCGATTCGAACACGCTGATCGGCTGCCCGTCCGGTCCCGCGGGATCGACGATCGCGGGAATCTTGTTGTTCGGGCTGATCGCGAGGAAGTCGGGATCGAACTGCTCGTCCTTCGTGATGTTGATCGGCCGCACGGCGTACGGCAGTTCCATTTCCTCGAGCGCGACGCTGATCTTGCGGCCGTTGGGCGTGCCCCATGCGTAAAGCGAGATGGTCATGATGTCAGGTCAGATCGGAATCGACGTATTGTTTGAAGCCGGAGCGCGTGGCAAGCCGCAGATACCAGCGTTCGAGATTCGGCAGCGACGGACGCTCGACGCCCGGCAGCCCGAACCAGCGTTTCGCATACGCACCGAGCACGACATCCGCGAGCGTGAACTTCTCGCCTTCGATGAAGAAGCGCCCTTGCAACTGCCCGTCGAGCAGCTTCCACAGCTTCGCGACATTCTCGATGTCGGCGGCGAGCTTCACGTTGTCTCGCTGCCCTGCCGGCGTGCGCACGATCGCCCAGAAAACGGGGCGCTCGGCGGGCTGCAGCGTGGACAGCGACCAGTCGAGCCAGCGGTCGATGCCCGCGCGCGCCTTCGGTTCCTCGGGATAGAGCAGGCTGGATGCGCCGTACTGCATCGCCAGATAGCGCAGGATCGAGTTCGATTCCCACAGCACATAGTCGCCATCGACGAGCGTCGGCACCTTGCCTGTCGGGTTCATTGCGAGATAGTCGGGCTCGTCGTTGCGGCCGAACTGCAGGCCGGCGTCGATGCGGTCATAGGGCAGGACGAGTTCGTCGCAGACCCACAGGATTTTCTGTACGTTGACCGAGTTTGCGCGTCCCCAGACTGTAATCATCCGGTAATCCTCTTTCTCTTCTAGCTACATTGGCAAGCCGCGCCTCGCGCGGCGTTCAACCAGTTACGATACACGAAGCGGGTTTTTCTTTCCTTTCGCTGCAAAAGCCCCTACGGGCGTTGCGTACAATGGGCGCACCCCAATTTGACGAGGCGCGCATGGCCCGCATTGTCCCCGACGACTGGAAGAGTCTCGCCACCACGGGCGCGGCCGCGCGCGAGCGCGAAACGCTGGCGCTGTTCGAAGAAGCACTGCCGCGCGACTACACCGTCTATCACGGCGTGCACTGGACGCGGCTGCACGAAGGTTTCTCGGTGTTCGGCGAAGCTGACTTCGTGATCGTGAGCCCGTCGGGGCGTGTGATGATCGTCGAGCAGAAAACCGGCTTTCTGCGCGAAACGCCGAAAGGGCTCGTCAAGGTCTACATGCAGACGGAGCGCAACGTGGCGATCGCGCTCGCGCGCACGATCGAAGGACTGCACCGGCGCTTCACGGCGGCGTTCGGCGCGGGAAAGTATTTCATCGAGGAACTGCTGTATTGCCCGGATCACGTGGTCCGGGACGCGGCGATTGCGGGCGTGAATCCGGCGCGCATCGTCGACGCGACGCGCAAGGACAAGCTGATCGACGTGATCCGGGAGGCGCTGCCCGCCGACGAGCCGCGTCTCGCGTGCGCGTCGAAAATCCACCATTTTCTTGCCGACGAACTGGCGCTCACGCCCGACACGAGCGCGCTCGTCGGCCAGGCGGGCACGCTCGTCACGCGGCTCGCGGGCGGGCTGGCGACGTGGGCGCGGCGGCTGGAATTTTCGCCGTTCCGGCTGCGCGTGATCGGCACCGCGGGGTCCGGCAAGACGCAACTGGCCGTGCAGATAATGAAGGATGCCGTCGCGCGTGGCGCGCGGCCGCTGTATGTGTGTTTCAACCGGCCCCTCGCCGATCACATCGCGCGCGTCGCGCCTCCCGAGGCAAAGGTCGCGAACTATCACCAGCTATGCGACTGGATCGTGCGCGAAAGCGGCAGCGCGCCGGACTTCCAGACCAACGACGTGTTCGACCAGCTCGAAAGCGCGTTCGCCGCGACGCCGATCGACGCGCGCTGGCAATACGACGTGCTGATCGTCGATGAAGGGCAGGATTTCCAGCAGCCGTGGGTGCCCGCACTCGAACGGCTGCTGAAGCCGGGCGGCGCGTGGTGGTGGCTCGAAGATCCGCTGCAGAACCTCTATATGCGTGAGCCCGTCGCGCTGCCCGGCTGGACGGTGCTGCGCGAATCGACCAACTATCGCAGCCCGCGCGACATCCTCGACTATCTGCGCAACGTGGTCGGCGCGACGGTGCCGCTGGCGGGCAGTCTCACGGCGGGCGGTCCGTTCGACGGTTCCGATATCTCGCTCTCCACCTACGACGAAACCCAGATGCCCGACAGCTGTATCGACGCGACCAAGCGCGCGATCACCCAGGCGCTCGCGCTCGGTTTTCGCAAGCAGGACATCGCGGTGCTGTCGTTTCGCGGGCGCGAAGGCTCGGTGCTGTGGCCGCTCGATCATCTCGGCCCGCACCGGCTGCGCAGCTTCACGGGCAAGTACGATCTGTTCGGCAATCCCGCGTACCGGGAGGGCGACGTGCTGCTCGACTCGATCTACCGCTTCAAGGGGCAGTCGGCGCCGTGCGTGATCCTGAGCGAAGTGGATTTCGACGCGTTCGACGAGCGCAACGCGCGCAAGTTGTTCGTCGGCGCGACGCGAGCGACGATGAAGCTCATCGTGGTCGCTTCGCAACGCGCCGCGCGGCATCTGCAACTGGGCGAAGCGAAGGAGCCGGCGGCGTAGTTCGCCGCCTCCAGCGCGCGCGTGCCGGACAAACTCAGTGCCAGGCCGACGCGGCGATCAGCGTGCCCTTGTGCCTGAGCGCGTCCCACCAGATCACGCGCAACAGCGGCGCCAGTTTCGCGACGTAGAGCGCCTGCACCGGGTCGCTTTCGATGAAATGCGTGACGCCGCAGCGCAGCGCCGCGGCCGCCTTGTGCGCGGCAGCGCCTTCGGGCGTTTCGTCGTGCGTGTCGGGCGTGCGCATCACCAGTTCCAGATGGCCGAAGCCGTGCCGCTCGAGCCACGCGCGCGTGCGCGCCAGGTCGGCGTGCGGCCGGCCCGTGATCACGGCGCGCACTTTCTGCAAATCGACGTCGGGCAACACTTCGTACGGCAGCAGCGCGTCGCGCTCATTCAAAGCGGCGGCGAGGTCTTCGTCATACCGTGACAGCGGCACGTCGGGCAGCAGGATGCCGTCCAGATCGATCGCGTACGTGGCGTATTCATGGTCATCCGCCATTTTCCCGGCGGAACCGGACTCGACCTTCAGCCAGTCCTCGCGATAGTCGTCCGTGTAGGCTTGCCGCTCCCACGGGAACAGCGCGAAAAAGCCTGACGCGTCGTTCGCGTAGTCGGGACGGATGCGGCTGATTTCGTCGTAGGCGCCCGTCAGTGTCTTGACAATCAGGCCGTGCTGCTCGAGAAACGCGATGCAGTCGACCAGCGTGAAGCCGCGCCCCGCGATGTCTTCGCACAGCAACACCTTCGAGCCCGGAGACGGCAGCGGCTGCGCCGAATCCCATGTGACGTGGCGCGCGCGGCGGTCGTAGCTGAGAAACGCGACGGGCACGCCGATCGCATGCGAAGCCATCAGCGCGAGCGGCGCGCCGCCCCGTAAAATGCCGACGGCGGCGGCAAAGCGCTCTTCGAGCAGGACGGGCTGCAACGAGTCGATCCAGTGGTCGAGCTGTTCGTAGGTCAACGGTAGAACCGGCTTTTTCATGACGGACGGATGTTGCGCTGTGTTGTGTGCCGGATGGACGCGCGTCGGCGAAACGGCTTTTTTGAGATGGAGCCGATATTATGCACGCCATGTAAAGATTCTGTGTCGGGGCACGTCTCACGGCGCTGTCGTTATTGTCTGGCCGCGTTGTCAGGCACAATGCGGGCACATCGACTATAAAGACCACAAAAGAGGGACCAGAAAGTGCACGACAAGAAGAACGGATGGTTGCGCGTGCTTGCGCTGATGTCCGTGCTGGCGTTGGCCTTCATTTCGTCCGAAGCAGGCGCCGCGCCACTGACGACGACGCTCGCGCTCGACGTGAAGGGCAAGATCGCGAAGACCAACGACGCCGATCACACCGTGTTTCATTTTTCGGAAGCGCAATTGCTGGCGCTGCCGGCTCATAGCATTTCGACGTCGACGACCTGGACGGCGAAATCGACCTTCACGGGGCCGCTGCTCGCGGATATCCTCAAGACCGTGGGCGCATACGGCGATCAGATCGAAATCCATACGCTGGATGACTATACGTACACGGTTCCCGTGTCGGACTCGAGCCGCTACGGCGTGATCGTTGCGTACAGCATGAACGGCCAGCGCCTGCAGGTCAGCGACTTCGGACCGCTGTTTCTCATCTATCCGCGCGACCAGTTTCCCGGCGAACTGGCGGGGGCGTCGGCGGACGCGAAATTCGTATGGCAGATCAAGGCTCTCATCGTCAAATAGGACGGCGCCCGCTGCGCCGTGTGGTGCTGGTCGTCATCTGGATCGCCGCGCTCGCGGCGCCGATCACGGCGATCAGCTATCTGCTCTACTCGACGCTGCTCAATCCCCGTGCGACCCAGCAGGTGACGGGCACCTACGACGGTTTCTACTGGGACGCCGCGCAGCTCCAGATCGCCTACGCGCGGCTCGAAAGCCAGCTGCTGCTGTACCAGACGGGCGCGGATAGCGACTATCAGCGGCTTGCGTTGCATTTCCAGGTGCTGCAATCGAAGTTGCGCGTAATGGCGGGCTCGACCCGGCGCCTTGCCGCGCAGGCGGAAAGCGTGCAGCGGCAGCAGGAAGAACTTGCCGGGTTGTCGGCGATGCTGGTCGCCTTGCAGCCGTCGCTCGACGCGCTGCCCACCACGCCCGCGCTTGCCTCGCAAATGGTCGAGGAACTGCGCAAGCACTGGAAGGAAGTCAACGATCTCGCGCAGAGCCGTCGCAACGTCGATTTGCAGGATCGCGAGGCGATGAACACCGACTTCATCGCGAAGCGGCGGATGCTGTTCGCGGGCGGGCTGGTGCTGCTGTTGCTGTCGGCGGCGGCGACCACGCTGCTGGTGATGAACGGCCGGCGCCGCACGAAGCTGATCCTGCAGCAGCACGCCGCGCTCGATGCCGAGCATCAGGCCAGCCGCGCCGCGCGCGAAGCGAGTCTGGCCAAGGACGCGTTCCTCGGCATGATCAGCCACGAACTGCGCACGCCGTTGCACGCGATCGTCTCGTCGATCGAGCTGCTCGGCTTCACGTTTCATTCCGAGGCGGACCGCAAGGTGCTGCAGCGGCTGGAGACAGCCGCGCGCCATCTCGAAGCGCAGATGAAGGATCTGACCGACTACGCGCGCCTCGGCGCCGGCAAGCTCGAATTGCGCAACGAGCATTTCGATCCGCGTGAACTGCTGGTGTCGATCGTCGACGAAAACGAACCGGCGGCGCGCGCGAAGGGCCTTGTGTTCGAGGGCATGGCGAGCGGGCGCACCGGGCTCGTCGATTCCGATCCGCATCGCATCCGGCAGATCGTCAATAACCTCGTGACCAACGGCATCCGCTATACGGAGCGCGGCAGGGTCACGCTGCATTTCGAACAGCACGAGGACGCGCTGATCGTCGTCGTCACTGACACGGGCGCTGGCGTGCCCAACAAGCAGATTCCGCTGATATTCAAGGAGTTCACGCAACTCGACTCGTCGCGCACGCGGCGCTTCGAGGGCGCGGGCATGGGGCTCGCGATCGTCCAAGGGCTGGTCGATCTGTTCGGCGGGACGATCGGCGTCGACAGCGAGGTGGGCAAGGGCACGCGGTTCGCGGTGACGATTCCCGTGAAACCGGTCGCCGCGCCCGCGGGGACGGCGGCCACGCCGCAAACGGCGCATGGCGAGGGCCGTCCGCAGGTGCTGATCGTCGACGACAACGAGCTGATCCGCGAGTCGCTGTGCGAAATGCTCGCGCACATGGGCTGCGATGCCGCCGCCGTCGCCAATGCCGACGACGCGCACGCGTGGCTGGCCGCGCGGCATTGCGATCTGGTGCTGCTCGATCTGCATATGCCGGACAAGGACGGCTATGCGTTCATGGCCGAGTATGGAGAGACGGCGGGCAAGCAGCCCGCCGAGGCACGTACGCCCGTGATCGCCGTGAGCGCCTATGCGCCCGACGGCATGCAGCGCGCCGAGGCCGATCTGTTCTTCGACAGCCTGACGAAGCCGGTTCATTACGAGGTGCTGCGCGCTGCCGTGCAGCGCGCGCTGGCGGCGCGGCACGGGGCGTCGGTGGCGGGCTGACTGCGACGGGGCGGGCCCGCTTGCCAGTGGTCGCCCGCCCGCGCTTACGCGTGGAGGCGGAAGGTCCGCCCACGCCTAAGCGCGGTGGAGAAGGTCGCTCGCGCTTACGCATGGTGCTCGCGCTTACGCGCGGTGGAGAAGGTCGCTCGCGCTTACGCGCGGCTCAGACGCTTCGACAGTTCGGCGACCAGAATCGCCATGCGCGCCGGCTTTTCGTAGCACGCGACGTCGTAGTTGCGCACGATTTCGCTGATCTCCGACTCGCTCGCCTTGCCCGTCAGCAGTTCGCCCGTCAGCACGAAGATGGGCGCGTCCGGGTTCTCCGATGCGCGCACCGCGCGAATCGCTTCCGCCGACGTCTGCGGGCCGAACAGCCAGTCGATCACGACGCCGTCGAACACCTGCGTCTGCAGCGTATCCGCGAAAGCGGCGAGCCCGTAGATCGCGACGGCCGCGAAGCCGCTGCGTTCCAGATAGTCACGCAGGTTGTCGGCGGACGCCTGGTCATCGTCGACCACGGCGATCAACGGCTTGTCTGTTTCGGCGCGGCGCGGATAGATCTCGATCTTGTGGACTTCATACGCGTTCTGATAGAGCGCGCCGTCATGACGCACGACGCGCCACTGGTCGAGCTTCGACCACGCGATGAACTCCGGCCGGCTGCCTGCCTCGATTGGCGCGCCGATCCACGCGGTGCACGCGAGTTCGATCGGGCCGACCGCGAACACCGCCTCCTGCGCGGTGGCGCCCACCATGCCGGGGTCGAGCGACTGCGCGCCGAACAGCTGCGCAGCAGGCTCGCCGAACACCTCGGCGACCTTCTTGATCTGCGAGAGCGTCCACGGGCTGTTGCCGCGCAGCTTCCGGTGGCCCTGCGAAAAACTCAAGTCGAGGATCCGGCAAAGCTCGCTGGTCTGCTGACGCTTGCCGATGCCGTGACGGCTCATCAACTCGCGTACGCGTTCGGCGACGGCTAGCGAATCGGTTGAGGTGGCTTCGTTGGACATGCGCGAAGTGTGTGTCGATGTAAGTAGTTGTATATGACGAGACCTCGTGGCAGCAGCGAGGTGCCACGCGGCACGCCGGGCGGACGTGCTGTCCTCGCGGGACAGCAACTGTACCGCAAGACTTCGGGCGCGCCTGGTATCGCGCCGTGCCCGCATGATCGATTGTGTTCGACGAGCCTGCCAATTTTAATGAGTTCGATCACCTGTTGCGAACGAGGGCATGTCCGATTCATGCGTAACCTTTCTATTTTAACGGCGAAATGTATGCAAAACGAATGACGCGAAAGAGTAAGCGTGTAATTTTCGGCGCTGCAGTCGATGGGCCGATGGATGGCGCGCAATGGCGCAGGGGCGGGCGAGCGCAACCCGTGGCCATTTCTTGCCGGGATTGCAGCGCGCGGGCGGGCCTGAGAAGATGCTGTCCCTCGCTACCGCCTCGTTGCGCCACTTTTCGCTTCCGATGACGACCACTTATCCGCTGCACGCCAATCTGAGTCCGGCCGACACGCCGTTTCCCGGTCAAGCCGACGTCGTCATCGCGGGCGCGGGCATCATGGGCTGCGCGGCGGCGTACTATCTTGCGCGCCGTGGCGTGAAGGCGGTGGTGCTTGACAAGTCGCGCATCGCGGGCCAGCAGTCGACGCGCGCGTGGGGTTTCGTCCGGCAGCAGGGCCGTGAAGCCGCCGAGGTGCCGCTGATGATGGCGGGCATGCGGATCTGGGAGCAGCTCGAGCGCGAACTGGATTTCGATCTCGAATGGCGGCAGGGGGGTTGCCTGTACGTGGCAGACAACGACGAGGACTGGACATCGTTCCAGCAATGGCTGGACGTCGCGAAGCAGTACGGGCTGGACACGCGTGTGCTCGATCGGTCGCAGATCGACCAGCATGTGCACGGTATGCAAGGCAAGGCGCTTGGCGGCCTGTACACGCCGAGCGACGGCCAGGCCGAGCCGCGCCGGGCGGCGGCCGCGTTCGCGTCGCGCGCCGTGGAGGCGGGCGCGCGCTTCTTCGAGGGCTGCGGCGTGGTGGGCATCGAGCGGGCGGCGGGCTCGGTGACGGGCGTCGTCACCGAGCGCGGCACGATCCGCACGCCACGGGTGATCATCGCGGCGGGCGCGACCAGCTGGCGGCTGCTCGACACGCTCGGCATGGTGCTGCCGCAGCAGGCGGTGCGTGGCACGTGCATGCGCACGAACCCTTTGCCGTCCGTGACGGCTTCGACGTTCTGGGGGCATGGGCTCGGCATCCGTCAGCGGGCGAATGGCGCAATCAATCTCGCCGACGACATGCAGGTCGATGTCGATATGACGTTGGGGTACTTCCGTGCGCTGAAGTGGTTTTTGCCTGAACTGTGGACGCAGCGCGAGAAGTTCAGTTTTCATCTGAACGGGGCGATGTTTCGCGATCTGCGCGACCGGTTGCCGGGTGTCGTGCCTGCTGGTGAGCGCGTTTTACATCCGCGGGATCCAGATCCGCGGCCCAATCGCGGGCATGCGCCGCGTGCGTTGCAAAAGTTGCATGCGCTGTTTCCCGCGCTCAAGGATGCGCGGATCGTCGAGTCGTGGGCCGGGTTGATCGATGTGTTGCCCGATGGGATTCCTGTGCTTGATGCACCTTCGCAGGTTTCTGGTCTGTTGATCGCGACAGGGTTTTGTGGACATGGGTTTGCCATGGGGCCGATCGTCGGGCGTCTGATGGCAGAGTGGATCGACGATGGCAGGCCGTCGCTTGATCTGGCTGCGTTCCGGTTGCAGCGGTTTTTTGACGGCACGATGCAGAGGCCCAGGAGTATGTTGTAAGTGGGTTTGGGTTTTTGTCTGCGACGCTAGTCGCCATTCCTGGTTTTTGGTTTTTGCTGCGCTGGCATCCGCGATTTCGTAGCGGTGCTTCTTGCGTTGCCCCTGTGCGGGGCGGCACTTACTTTCTTTGCCGCCGCAAAGAAAGTAAGCAAAGAAAGCGGGCTAACCCCGCCAATCCTAGTTGTTGCCTGCGGGCCCCCAACGGGTCCCGCACTTCATGCGGCATCGAGCTACTCAATGCGCGTTGCCAGCGCTCCTGGATTCGCATCCCCTACTTCACACTCCCACGTCAAAGACCGCGTTACCAGAAGCCCACCGCCGCCCAGGTGGCAAACTGTGTGTAGGCAGCCGTGACGGAAATGCACCACTCCGGACTGAAAAGCGGATCGGTGTCGTAGGAGCGCGAACGCGTAAGGTGCGACAACCTACACACCGTTTGCCACCTGGGCGGCGCAGACGATTCGCTGCGGCTGGCTGCGCTACGAGTGGTTGGAGTGGGTGATGCATTTGTTCGATGCGCTGGCAACGCGGGTAAGCTAGTGTGTTGCCGCATGAAGTGCGGGACCCGTTGGGGGCCCGCAGGCAATGACTAGCATTCGCGGTGTTAGCCCGCTTTCTTTGCTTACTTTCTTTGCGGCGGCAAAGAAAGTAAGTGCCGCCCCGCACAGGGGCAACGCTTGCAGCACCGCTACGAAATCGCGGATGCCAGCGCAGCAAGACCCAAAACCAGATAAATGGCGACTAGCGTCGCAGACAAAACAAAAAACCTACTTAGGAGCAATATCCCGCCGGACGCGCATGATGTGCTGCTGAACATAAAAAGCAGCCGCCTCAGCGTCACCCTCGACGATTGCCTCATAAATCAGCCGATGTTCAGAAACATAAAGCCTGATCCGCCCAGGATCATGGATGCCGTCATCCTTGAGCCTTTTCCACAACGGCTGGTCCATCGCCCTCGCGACCTCATCGGCGATTCGCACGAGCAGCGCGTCGCCCGTCATCACAGCAAGCTGTCGGTGAAACAACCGGTCACTGTCATTCCATAACGCCCGCTGCGCAGCATCCGAAACATCGTTGATCGAATCCATCTGCTCCAGGTAATGCTCGGCGAGTCCGTCGCGCTGCGCATGCATGGCCGCGCGGCGCGCGATCGCGGGCTCCAGGATCAGACGCACATCGAGCGCCGAAGTGGGACTGATGTCCGCATCACAGTCCGGCAGATGAGCGTCGGCAGGCGCCGCCGACAAGCGTTGCAACGCATCCGCGCAAACGTACGTGCCCGAATTGCGCCGCGTGACGACCAGACCTTCGTTCTGCAACGCCCCCAACGCCTCGCGCACGGCAGGCCGTCCGACGCCGAAGCGCGCCGCCAGCTCGCGCTCCGACGGCAAGCGCGCTTCGGGCGCGAAATCGCCGCTGCGGATATCGCCGCGCATGCGCTCCGCAACCTGCTCGTAAATCTGCTTCGGGCGAAACGCGCGTTCCAGTGCAAGTGAGGTCGAGGCCATGGCGATGCGTCGGGTAAGGGCAAGCGACAGCGTAATGTGGGCAGGAATCGAACCAGTTCGTTGCAGCAGTGTTCAAAATTTTTTGAACTGGTTGCTCGCAAACCAAAGCTGGTCTACATTTCTGTCCAGTATAGAACAAAGACGATGGAGCGAGACAATATGGCCGACCTGCGGCAGATGCAACCGCGATCCCAATCCTCGCGAGGAGCAAACGCATCATGAAGCTGAATCGCGTGATCAGTACGGTTGAAGTGCATACGGGCGGCGAGCCGTTCCGGATCGTCACGAGCGGGCTGCCGAAGATTCCGGGCAAGACCATCGTCGAGCGGCGCGCGTGGCTCAAGGAACACGCCGATCATCTGCGCCGCGCGCTGATGCTGGAGCCGCGCGGCCACGCCGACATGTATGGCGGCTATCTGACCGATCCCGTCTCGGAAGGCGCGGACTTCGGCATCATCTTCGTCCACAACGAGGGCTATAGCGACCACTGCGGCCACGGCGTGATCGCGCTCGCCACGACGGCCGTCGCGCTCGGCTGGGTCGAGCGCACGGAGCCGGAAACGCGCGTCGGCATCGATGCACCGTGCGGCTTCATCGAAGCGTTCGTCAAATGGGACGGCGACCACGCGGGCAGCGTGCGCTTCGTCAACGTGCCGTCGTTCATCTGGCAGCGCGACGTCAGCGTCGAGACGCCGAGCTTCGGCACCGTGCGCGGCGATATCGCGTTCGGCGGCGCGTTCTATTTCTACACGTCGGGCGAGCCGTTCGGGCTCGATGTGCGCGAGTCGCAAGTCGACCGCCTGATCCAGTTCGGCGCCGAAGTGAAGCGCGCGGCAAACGAGGCGTTCAAGGTCCAGCATCCGCACATTCCCGAGATCAATCACATCTACGGCACGATCATCGACAACGCGCCGCGCCATGCCGGCTCCACGCAAGCGAATTGCTGCGTGTTCGCCGACCGCGAAGTCGACCGCTCGCCGACGGGCTCCGGCACGGCCGGGCGTGTCGCGCAACTCTATCTGCGCGGCGAACTGGGCAAGGACGAGACGCTCGTCAACGAATCGATCATCGGTACCGTGTTTCGCGGACGCGTGCTGTCCGAGACGAAGCTAGACCGCTTCGATGCCGTGATTCCCGAGATCGAAGGCGACGCGCATATCTGCGGTTTCGCGAACTGGATCGTCGATGAACGCGATCCGCTGACCTACGGTTTTCTGGTGCGCTGAACGCGCAAGGAGACGCCTCGACATGAGCACCACGCCGATTTTCGACGCCGCCGGCACGGCGCACCTGATTCCGTTTCGCCCGCTCGTCGATGCATTGAAGAAAGCGGCCGCCGATTACGCCGCCGGACACGTGGCGAGCCCCGAGCGGCTCGTCGTGCCGCTGAACGACAACGGCATCATGCTGTCGATGCCCGCCGCCTCCGCCGATCTCGCGATCCACAAGCTCGTCAACGTGTGTCCGCGCAACGGCGAACGTGCGCTGCCGACGATCCATGGCCAGGTCATGGCGTTCGATCCCGATACGGGCAAGACGCTGTTCATTCTCGACGGCCCGACTGTCACGGGACGCCGCACGGCCGCGATGACGATGCTCGGTATCGGGACGCTGTCGCGCGCCGCGCCCCAGGACATTCTGCTGATCGGCGCGGGCACGCAGGCCGCGAGCCATGTGCAGGCAATCGGCGAGCTGTATCCGGAGGCGCGGGTGCGCGTGCTGGGTAGATCGGCGGCGCGCACCCAGGCGTTCTGCGACGCGCAGCAAACCAACGTTCGCTCGCTCGAACCATTGAACGACACGACGATTCCCGATTCCGTCGATACCGTCATCGCGCTCACGACGAGCCGCCAGGCCGTCTACGACGAAGCGCCGCGCGCGGGGCGGCTCGTGATCGGCGTCGGCGCGTTCACGCCTCAGATGTGCGAGATCGGCGCGCGCACGCTGGCGGGCAGCGCGCTGTATGTCGACGATCTGGCGGGTGCGAAGCACGAAGCGGGGGATTTCATTCAGGCGGGTATCGACTGGTCGACGGTGACGGGCATCAAGGATGCCGTTGCGAACAAGCCCGCGCTCGACAGGCCCATCGTCTTCAAGACGGTCGGCTGCGCGGCCTGGGATCTGGCGGCGGGACGTGTCGCGCGCGCAGCGTTGGGCGCGGGCTGAGGTGGCGAGCATCGGCATATCGCCGTCGCGCGTCGGTGTCTGGTTGCGAGCAGAGCGGGGAAGAACCGAAACGAACGTCCGTGCCGTGTCACGTCAGCAAGCGTGCAAACAAACGGAAAACGTTGCAACATAGTCGTCTCGCGCAAACCGGACGATGTAAGCGCTGCCTGAAAGCGTGGTCTGAGCCGGCTTGTGTTTCTCCCAGCAGTTCATTTTTGCGACCGCGCTATGACGACTTCCACTGCTCCTGCTTCGCCGGAACGCCCGCTCGACATGATCATCTTCGGCGGCGCCGGCGACCTGTCAGCCCGCAAGCTGCTGCCCGCGCTGTATATGGCGCATACGCACGGCAACCTGCCCGCCGAAACGCGCATTCTCGCCATCGGCCGCCGCGAATGGCAGCGTGACGATTATCTGAAATGGATGGAAGAGCAGAGCCGTCCGTTCATCGAGTCGAATGCGTTCGACTCGTCCGCATGGGACCGCTTTCTCTCGCTGTTCGAATACGTGCGCGTCGACGTCGATCAGGCCGGCGACTATGCGCGACTTGCCGAAGCATCGCGTCAGAATGCGCTGCGCGTGTTCTATCTGTCGACCTCGCCGGAACTGTTCACGACGATCTCCGACAACCTCTCGTCGCACGGTTTGCTCGACGAGCATTCGCGCGTCGTGCTCGAGAAGCCGCTGGGTCACAATCTGGAATCCGCGAAGGCGATCAACGATTCTGTCGGCAAGCATTTCGCCGAGCATCAGATCTATCGTATCGACCACTATCTCGGCAAGGAGACGGTGCAGAACCTGATGGTGCTGCGCTTCGGCAATGCGATTTTCGGGCCGCTATGGCAGGCGCCGTATATCCGCAGCGTTCAGATCACGGTGGCGGAGTCGGTCGGCGTGGGCACGCGCGCGGGCTTCTACGATCACACGGGCGCGATGCGCGACATGGTGCAGAACCACTTGCTGCAGCTGCTGTGCATCGTCGCGATGGAGCCGCCCGTGTCGCTCGATGCCGACGCCGTGCGCGACGAAAAGCTGAAGGTGCTGCGTTCGCTGCGTCCGATGACGGCGGAAGACATTTCGCGCGATACGGTGCGCGGGCAGTACACGGCGGGCGCAGTCGACGGCGAGCCGGTGAAGGGTTATCTGGAAGAGGCGAACGTGCCGCCCGATAGCCGCGCGGAAACCTTCGTCGCACTGCGCGCGCATATCAACAACTGGCGCTGGGCCAACGTGCCGTTCTATCTGCGCACGGGCAAGCGGATGGCGAAGAAGTTGTCGGAGATCGTGATCGAATTCGCGGATCTGCCGTTTTCGATCATGCCGAATAGTCCTTGCGGTCCTCGTAATTGCGGCAACCGGCTGGTGATCCAGTTGCAGCCGAATGAATCGATCCAGTTGCAGATGCTGGCTAAAGAGCCGGGCAGTGGAATGCGTACGCTGCCTGTGAATCTGAATCTCGATCTGGAGCAGGCGTTCACGAGCCGTCGCGCGGAAGCGTATGAGCGGCTGTTGATCGACGTCGTGCGCGGCAGGCTGACACACTTCATGCGTCGCGATGAACTGGAAGCGGCGTGGACGTGGGTCGATCCGATTATCGAAGCGTGGAAGAGGAATGGGGATAAGCCGCGTGGATATACGGCGGGGACGTTTGGGCCGGGGGCTTCGACGGCGATGATGGCCAGGGAGAATATGGTTTGGTCGGAGGAGTCGTAAGAGGGAAGCTGTACGAGCCTTGAAACGGGAGCCAGGCTAGTTTCGACGGTAAGGAAACGCGGCTGTCATTCGCAACGACGAAGAACGGCAGTCGCGCGCACTCTGCGCTGCGAGAGACTCGCCGCGCGTTACAGGGACACTATCGGCCGAGAGCATTTTGCTTGAGATCGAATGTCCCTGTGATTACACCTCTGCTTCCGCCTTGGGCATTCTGCAACAGATACTCCTGCCTGACGCTTGCGAACGACAAGCGAACTTGTTCGTAGCTCGAGGACATTTCTACACCTGTAATGACAACGTCATTCATGGTGATTCGAAGAAAATCAAGCGGAATGCCACCTGCCTTACGCATGGTCAGCACGACCTTGGGAATATGTTTTCCGGTCAGGCAATACGACATCAGGTTTGGACTTGCCCGGTCAACCTCATGAAAAAATATGAGGTCTTCGACTGTAGCCTTGGCGGCACCGCCGCCTGAACCAGACATCATGGACGACTGCTGGAACATCTTCCATCCCCAGTTGGTCACCTGTATTTCGTCAGGATGGGCGGTATCTTCCGATTCGCCTGAAATTCCATCGATCTTTATGAAGGTGTCATTCGACATTTGAGCGTTTTCTGCGTAAGAGTTCGATAAGGGCATTGCCTAACCAGACGGTCGCCAATGATGACAGAAGGGACAATATTAGAAATGCGTCGACTAGCGAATCTCCGGGTTCTCCTTCGTGAGTCATTCCCAGCCTGAGCAATGCGGTGTTTAAAAATGAATTGAATTCGTCTGTGAAGACGATGCGGCTAACAGGAAAGGAAAATATAAAGAACACCGTTGCCACAGCCGCCGCATTAGCAGAAATTCTCCTGGTTTTCTTCACTCAGCGTCAGTTGGGGAAATAAAGCGCTCCGAATGTACTGTGCCTAGCCTTGCGATTTGTGTTTCTTGATGGCCAAAGTGATCGCGCGAATGGTTATTAGAGCGTGTTAGGCACTTGCTGCCAAACCTGGTAACCTGGCGGAATGAGCAAACGCCGCCCCTACCCAACGGATGTATCGGATGAAGAATGGCACTTCGCCGCGCCGTATTTGACCTTGATGAACAAAGACGCACCGCAGCGTCGATACGAACTGCGCGAAATGTTCAACGCGCTTCGCTGGATCGTGCGCGCGGGTGCACCCTGGCGCCTGTTGCCCAATGACTTCCCGCCGTGGGAGATGGTCTATCAGCAAACGCAACGCTGGATTCAGGCGGGTTGTTTCGAGGCCATGGTCAGCGATTTGCGTTCGATCATACGAGTCGCACAGGGGCGCCAGGGGCAGCCCAGCGCGGTGATTCTCGATGGGCGCACGCTGCAGTCGACGTGCGAGAGCGGGCCGCGAGCCGGTTATGACGGATACAAGCGCAAACAAGGCAGCAAGGTCCATATGGCCGTCGATACTCTGGGGCAGTTGCTTGCTGTGCATGTAACACCAGCCAATGAACAGGAGCGTGCACAGGTCGGCGAGCTTGCGCGTCAGGTCCAGCAGGCCACCGGCCAGACAGTGAAAGTCGCGTTTGCCGATCAGGGATATACCGGCGAGGAACCTGCGCAGGCCGCGCTTGACGAGGGAATTGAGCTTCAAGTGATCAAACTGGCGGAAGCGAAAAAGGGCTTTGTCCTGTTGCCGCGCCGCTGGGTTGTAGAGCGCAGCTTCGGCTGGTTGAATCGCTTTCGTCGACTCGCGCGCGATTACGAGCGCTTGCCAGAAACACTTGCCGGGCTTCACTTCGTCATCTTTGCCGTTCTGATGCTCGTCCATTTCGGAAACCTCACCAAAAGTGCCTAACACGCTCTAGTGCGAGCGCAAATGAAATGACAAAAGAAAGTCCGATGGAAAGCGAGTCCACGTCTTCGTCACCATAGATATGCAATAAGGCTGCCAAAGCGAACACGACATCGCTCAATGGATTTGAAAATACGATGCGGCCCACCAGGGGCGCGAGAAGCACTGTCAGGCAAAGCACTATCGTCACGTTGAGAAGCCACTTGCGGACAGTCGGCATATCGGGTCGTCGGCTGGTAACAGATGGGTGGGTATAGCAACTCTCTTTTATGTGACGTCCACGGTTCCATAGGCGAGACCTTTGCCACCGGGTACGCTCATCACGCTGGCCGATCTAAGCATGTGTTGCAAACGATCAAAGGCAATTCGATCCGGCAGCGTAATGCATCCGTCGCTTCGATTTCTTAGTCCGCTAGCATGAAGACGAAAGTGACCGCGTCCCACTGCGTGAATGAATGTCCAGTCGTCTATATCGCCGTCGTCACGAAAGAGCGCAAACCATTTGTTGTGGTCGGTCCCGTTTACAAGATCGACAAACAGGTCTCGGACGTGGGTGAATAGCCCGCCAGAACCTCGATTTACGATGTAGTAGCGCCCCGGCGGCAGCGGACCGATATCAGGAATGGCGACAGCGGCGGGGTTATTTCTTCCGTTATCGTGACCCGAAAACGCATCAAAATTTCCGATGCCTTCACACTGCAACACAGACATCGGCTTGCTATTCAGGGTGAATATGCATGAAATCGGCACTGTCGCATCCAGGCATTTTCTTGAAAACGCTATAAATACCCGGCAGAACTTTGCCTGTCCAACGAAATGGGCGGGCTAGGACAATTCTTTACAGTCGATCTTAAAGTTGTCCTGGTAAGCCTCAAAACACATCCACCCGCCCCGGAAACGTCTCCTCATAAGCCGCCGCCGCATCCCCCTCAACCGGCGTCCCACCGCGCTGCTCTCTGAACATCACGGGCGGCATCCCAAACTCCTTCCGAAACTCCCGCCCAAGATGTGACGCATCGGAAAACCCGCAACTCGAAGCAATATCCGCCACCGTCCGATCCGAACTCGTCAGCAGCCACGCCGCCGTCCTCAGCCGAACCTGCTTTGCAAACGCCTGCGGACTCTTGCCCGTCTCGGCCTTGAACAGCCGCTCCAGCTGACGCGGCGACAAATCCAGCTTGCAGGCGAGTTCCTCCAAAGGCAGCGTGCGCCCGACATGCTGCTCCATCAGCAGGATCGCGCGCTTGACCTTCGGATGCGTCGCCGGCTCCAGTCCCGGCGGGTGCGGCTGCGGCGCATTGCCTTTCTGCATTTCGCCGACGAGCAGAATCCGCAGCGCCTTCTGCACCGTCGCCGTCTCGAAGTGCCGCAACAAGATCGCCGCCGCCACATCGATCGAAGCGCGTCCGCCCGAACACGTAATACGCCGCCGGTCGATCACGAAAAGCCGGTCCGCGATCAGCGAATCCGAATTGACGGACGGAAAGCGCTCGACGAAGTCCCAGTAATGAAACCAGCTGACGCAAATCCGGTGCGCGTCCAGAACGCCCGCGCGCATCAATGCGAACACGCCCGTACAGATCCCGACCAGCGTCGCATTCTTGCGCGCGGCGTCGCGGATGAACTGCAGTGTCTCGTCGCTTGCCTGCGGCCCCGAATGCAGCAGCCCGCCGACGACGACCACATAGTCGAACGGCTCGGCATCGGCGAAGGTTTCCCACGGCGTGATCTGGATCCCGCAACTCGCGCGCACGGGCGCGAGCGTGTCGCCGATCACGCTCCACGAGCAGCGCACGGGCTTGCTGTAGTCGCCTTCGTCGGCGGACAGACGCAGCATGTCGACGAAGCCCGAGAACGCCGTCAGCGTGAAGTTCGGCAGCAGGATGATGCCGAAGCGGATGCGCTCTTTGGGCAGCGCGTCGATGGAAGTCAGCGGTAGCGAATCAACGAGGGTCATGAAGGCCTGCAATGGCTGACGACGATAAGCAGCGAATAAAAAGCAAAAGCGCGCGCACGCGGGATAACCCTAGCGTCGCCGATCCGGCTGCGCGCCTCTTGTCCTTTTCCGACACCGATTTTCGCAGATACGAAGCGCCTGCGCCCCTGTGCGGCCTGCGATTGCGCGAACCGCGAGCCGCCCGGACTTGCGTTTTTCCGTCAGCGAGTTGCCGGAAAACGCAGCCGGTAAGCACCCGAAGCACGCTCTGGCGTGGCCATCCCACGTCGATGCCGTTTTTGTTCTATCTGCCGATTTTACGCTTTGGTGTACTGGCGTCACTGCGGAAGCCTCGCCGATTCGACGACATTCCGCCCACCCAACTGAGCAAGGTTTCCATGAACGTCAGCGTTTTCGACCTGTTCAAGATCGGCATCGGACCATCGAGTTCGCATACCGTCGGTCCGATGATCGCCGCGTGCCGCTTCGCTTCGCATATCGAGGACGCGAATCTGCTTGCCTTCGTGCGCCGCGTGAAAGTCGAGCTGTACGGCTCGCTCGGCGCGACGGGCAAGGGCCACGGCACCGACAAGGCCGTGCTGCTGGGCCTCGAAGGCCATCTGCCCGACACCATCGATCCCGATCTGATCGAGCCGCGCCTCGCGCACATTCGCAAGAGCAAGCAGCTGTCGCTGCTCGGCAAGCACGACATCGCCTTCGAAGAGAAAGAGCACATCGCATTCTTCCGCCGCCTGATGAGCGGCACGGGCAGCGTAGTGCATCCGAACGGCATGCGCTTCCAGGCATTCGACGAGAACGGCCAGCTGCTCGTCGAGAAAGAGTATTACTCGGTCGGCGGCGGCTTCGTCGTGAACCGCGAAGGCGACCGCGTGAACGGCGTGCGCGCGGGCGGCGAGGTGCCGTATCCGTTCCGCACCGGCGACGACCTGATGCGCGTGTGCCGCGACAGCGGTCTCTCCGTCGCACAGGTGACGTTCGCGAACGAGTGCGCGTCGCGCTCGCCCGAAGAAGTGCGCGAAGGCCTGCTGGCCATCTGGCGCACGATGGCCGCCTGCGTCGAACGCGGCTGCAAGATGCACGGCGAGCTGCCCGGCCCGATGAAGGTCAAGCGCCGTGCCGCCGATCTCACCGTGCAACTGCGCTCGCGTACGGAAGAATCGCTGCGCGATCCGCTGTCGATGCTCGACTGGGTCAACCTCTACGCAATGGCCGTCAACGAAGAGAACGCCGCGGGCGGCCGCGTCGTCACCGCGCCGACCAATGGCGCGGCGGGCGTGATTCCCGCCGTGCTGCACTACTACGTGAAGTTCGTGCCGGGTTCGAACGAAAGCGGCATCGTCGACTTCCTGCTGACGGCAGCGGCCATCGGCATCATCTACAAGGAAACGGCGTCGATCTCGGGCGCCGAAGTGGGCTGCCAGGGCGAAGTGGGCGTCGCGTGCTCGATGGCGGCGGCGGCACTCGCAGCCGTGATGGGCGGCACGCCGTCACAGGTCGAGAACGCCGCCGAAATCGGCATGGAGCACAACCTCGGCATGACCTGCGATCCCGTCGGCGGCCTCGTGCAGATTCCGTGCATCGAGCGCAACGCGATGGGCGCGATCAAGGCGCTGAACGCATCGCGCATGGCGCTGAAGGGCGACGGCCAGCACTACGTGACGCTCGACAATGTCATCAAGACGATGCGCGAAACGGGCGCCGACATGAAAACGAAATACAAGGAGACGTCACGCGGTGGTCTCGCCGTGAACGTCATCGAATGCTAATGGAAACCAGCAAGGCAACGACGAAGGGGTCTGCACGATGAGCCGCTATTCGATATTCAGTCTGTTCCGCAATGGGTTGTCGTATCACGAGAACTGGGAGCGGCAGTGGAGAAGCCCGGAACCGAAGAAGGAATACGACGTGGTGATCGTCGGCGGCGGCGGGCATGGTCTCGCGACCGCGTACTACCTCGCGAAGGAACATGGCGTGAAGAACGTCGCGATTCTGGAGAAAGGCTGGATCGGCGGCGGCAACACGGCGCGTAACACGACCATCGTGCGTTCGAACTATCTGTGGGACGAGTCGGCCGCGCTCTATGAAAAGGCGATGAAGCTGTGGGAAGGTCTGTCGCAAGACCTGAACTACAACGTGATGTTCTCGCAGCGTGGCGTGATGAACCTCGCGCATACGCTGCAGGATGTGCGCGATACGGAGCGCCGCGTGAACGCGAACCGCCTGAACGGCGTCGACGCCGAGTTCCTCACGCCCGAGCAGATCAAGGAAATCGAGCCGACCATCAATCTGAACAGCCGCTATCCCGTGCTGGGCGCATCGATTCAGCGTCGCGCGGGCGTCGCGCGGCATGACGCCGTTGCCTGGGGCTTCGCGCGCGGCGCGGACCAGGCGGGCGTCGACATCATCCAGAACTGCCAGGTGACGGGCATTCGCCGCGACGGCGGCCGTGTGACGGGCGTCGATACGGTGAAGGGTTTCATCAAGGCGAAGAAGGTCGCTGTGGTCGCAGCCGGCAACACGACGACGCTCGCCGACATGGCGGGCATCCGTCTGCCGCTCGAAAGCCATCCGCTGCAGGCGCTCGTCTCGGAGCCGATCAAGCCCGTCGTCAACTCGGTGATCATGTCGAACGCGGTGCACGCGTACATCAGCCAGTCCGACAAGGGCGATCTCGTGATCGGCGCAGGCGTCGACCAGTACACGGGCTTCGGGCAGCGCGGCAGCTTCCACATCATCGAAGGCACGCTGCAGGCGATCGTCGAAATGTTCCCGGTGTTCTCGCGCGTGCGGATGAACCGTCAGTGGGGCGGCATCGTCGACGTCTCGCCCGACGCATGCCCGATCATCAGCAAGACGGACGTGAAGGGCCTGTACTTCAACTGCGGCTGGGGCACGGGCGGCTTCAAGGCGACGCCGGGCTCGGGCTGGGTGTTCGCGCACACCATCGCGAACGACGAACCGCATCCGTTGAACGCGGCGTTCTCGCTGGACCGCTTCTACACCGGTCATCTGATCGACGAACACGGCGCTGCTGCCGTAGCCCACTAAACGCTCGCACACGAGGAGTAACAACCATGCTGATGATCGAATGCCCGTGGTGCGGGCCGCGCGCCGAATCCGAATTTAGCTGCGGCGGCGAAGCCGATATCGCCCGTCCGCTCGACACCGACAAGCTCACCGACCGCGAATGGGGCGACTACCTGTTCATGCGCAAGAACCCGCGCGGCGTGCATCGCGAGCAGTGGATGCACGCGCAGGGCTGCCGCCGCTGGTTCATGGCGACGCGCGACACCGTCTCGTACAACATCCAGGGCTACGAGACTTTCAAAACGGGTAACACGTCCACCGATGCACAAGGGAACCAGCAAGGGGGCAACAAGCAATGAGCCAGAAGAACCGCCTCGGCGCCGGTGGGCGCATCAACCGCGCGATTCCGCTGACCTTCACGTTCAACGGACGCACGTATCAGGGCTTCCAGGGCGACACGCTCGCCTCCGCGCTGCTCGCGAACGGCGTGCACTTCGTCGCGCGCAGCTTCAAGTATCACCGGCCGCGCGGCATCGTCACGGCCGACGTCGCCGAACCGAATGCCGTCGTGCAGCTCGAGCGCGGCGCCTATACGGTGCCGAATGCACGCGCGACGGAAATCGAGCTGTATCAGGGGCTCGTTGCCACGAGCGTGAATGCCGAGCCGAATCTCGAGCACGATCGCATGGCGATCAACCAGAAGTTCTCGCGCTTCATGCCCGCGGGCTTCTACTACAAGACCTTCATGTGGCCGGCCAAATGGTGGCCGAAGTACGAAGAGAAGATTCGCGAAGCAGCGGGTCTCGGCAAGTCGCCTGAAGTGCGCGACGCCGACCGCTATGACAAGTGCTACGCGCATTGCGACGTGCTCGTGGTCGGCGGCGGGCCGACGGGCCTCGCGGCGGCGCATGCGGCGGCCGTGAGCGGCGCGCGCGTGATTCTCGTCGACGATCAGCGCGAACTCGGCGGCAGCCTGCTGTCGTGCAAGACGGAGATCGACGGACATTCGGCGATGAGCTGGGTCGAGAAGATCGAAGCGGAACTCTCGCGCATGCCCGACGTGAAGATCCTGTCGCGCAGCACGGCGTTCGGCTATCAGGACCACAACCTCGTCACGGTCACGCAGCGTCTGACGGATCATCAGCCGGTGTCGATGCGCAAGGGCACGCGCGAATTGCTGTGGAAAATCCGCGCGAAACGCGTAATTCTCGCGACGGGCGCGCACGAGCGTCCCATCGTCTTCGGCAACAACGATCTGCCCGGCGTGATGATGGCGTCGGCCGTGTCGACCTATGTCCATCGCTTCGGCGTGATGCCGGGCCGCAACGCCGTCGTCTTCACGAACAACGATGCCGGTTATCAATGCGCGCTCGACATGAAGGCATGCGGCGCGAACGTCACCGTCGTCGATCCGCGTGCGCAGGGCAGCGGCGCGTTGCAGGCGGCGGCGCGACGTCACGGCGTGAAGATCATGAACAATGCCGCCGTGATGACGGCACATGGCAAGCAGCGCGTGACATCCGTTGAAGTGGTCGCGTACGCGAACGGCAAGACGGGCGCGAAACAGGCCGATCTGCCATGTGACCTCGTCGCGATGTCGGGCGGCTTCAGCCCTGTGCTGCACCTGTTCGCGCAGTCGGGCGGCAAGGCGCACTGGAACGATACGAAAGCGTGCTTCGTGCCTGGCAAGGGCATGCAGCCTGAGACGAGCGTCGGCGCGGCGGCGGGCGAATTCAGCCTCGCGCGCGGCCTGCGTCTCGCCGTCGATGCCGGCGTCGAAGCCGTGAAGTCGATCGGTTATGCCGTGAGGCGTCCGCAGGTGCCGCAGGCATCGGAAGTCGCCGAGTCGCCGTTGCAGCCGCTGTGGCTCGTCGGCAGCCGAGCGGAAGCGGCGCGCGGTCCGAAGCAGTTCGTCGACTTCCAGAACGACGTGGCGGCGGCCGACATTCTGCTCGCCGCGCGCGAAGGCTTCGAATCCGTCGAGCACGTGAAGCGCTATACGGCGATGGGTTTCGGCACCGATCAGGGCAAGCTCGGCAACATCAACGGCATGGCGATTCTCGCCGATGCGCTCGGCAAGACGATCCCCGAAACGGGCACGACGACGTTCCGCCCGAACTACACGCCGGTCACTTTCGGCACGTTTGCGGGCCGCGAACTCGGCGATCTGCTCGACCCGATCCGCAAGACGGCCGTGCATGAATGGCACGTCGAGAACGGCGCGATGTTCGAGGACGTCGGCAACTGGAAGCGTCCCTGGTACTTCCCGCTGAAGGGTGAAGACCTGCACGCGGCCGTGAAGCGCGAATGTCTCGCGGTGCGTAACAGCGTCGGCATTCTCGATGCATCGACGCTCGGCAAGATCGACATTCAGGGCCCGGATGCCGCGAAGCTGCTGAACTGGATGTATACGAACCCGTGGAGCAAGCTCGAAGTCGGCAAGTGCCGCTATGGCCTGATGCTCGACGAAAACGGCATGGTGTTCGACGACGGCGTGACGGTGCGCCTCGCCGATCAGCACTTCATGATGACGACCACGACGGGCGGCGCGGCGCGCGTGCTGACGTGGATGGAGCGCTGGCTGCAGACGGAATGGCCGGACATGAAGGTGCGTCTTGCCTCCGTGACCGACCACTGGGCGACCTTCGCCGTCGTCGGTCCGAAGAGCCGCAAGGTCGTGCAGAAGGTGTGCAGCGACATCGACTTCGCCAACGAAGCGTTCCCGTTCATGTCGTATCGCAACGGCACGGTGGCGGGCGTGAAGGCGCGCGTGATGCGGATCAGCTTCTCGGGCGAACTCGCGTATGAAGTGAACGTGCCCGCGAACATGGGCCGCGCGGTGTGGGAAGCGCTGATGGCCGCGGGCGCGGAGTTCGACATCACGCCGTACGGCACGGAAACGATGCACGTGCTGCGCGCGGAGAAGGGCTACATCATCGTCGGCCAGGATACGGATGGTTCCGTGACGCCGCACGATCTGGGCATGGGCGGGCTGGTCGCGAAGACCAAGGACTTCCTCGGACGCCGGTCGCTGACGCGTTCGGATACCGCGAAGGACGGGCGCAAGCAGTTCGTCGGTCTGCTCACCGACGATCCGCAATTCGTGCTGCCCGAAGGCAGCCAGATCGTCGCGGGTCCCTTCCAGGGCGATACGGCGCCGATGCTCGGGCACGTGACGTCGAGTTACTACAGCCCGATTCTGAATCGTTCGATCGCGCTCGCCGTGGTCAAGGGCGGCCTGAACAAGATGGGGCAGAGCGTGACGATTCCGCTGTCGAGCGGCAAGCAGATCGCCGCGAAGATCGCCAGCCCCGTTTTCTACGACACCGAAGGAGTGCGTCAACATGTGGAATGAAGCAAGGAACAATGCACCGGGCGCAACCTCGGCTGTCGCGCAACGAGTGGCGGGTCAACCGTGGCAGGAGTCGCCGCTTGCAGGTGTCGGCGAACTGGTGAAGAAGCATGCGGTGGCGCCGTCGAAGAAATTCCATCTGCGCGAGAAGGCGTTTTGCGATCTCGTCAGTCTGCGCGGCGACGTGCGCGACGCGGCTTTTGTCAGCGCTGTGCAGAGCGTAACGGGCTGCGAGCCGCCCGCGAAGCCGAACACGGTGGCGCGCGGCAACGGTTATGACGTGCTGTGGCTCGGTCCCGACGAGTGGCTCGTGCGTTCGCAGCAGGCGCAGGCGCCCGTTGCCGAAGAGAAACTGGCCGAGGCGCTGCAAGGGCAGTTTGCATCGGCCGTCGATATCGGCAGCGGCTGGACGGTGCTCGAAGTGAGCGGCGAGAAGGTGCGCGATGTGATCGCGCGCGGCTGTCCGCTCGATCTGCATCCGCGTCTGCTTGCGCCGGGCCAATGCGCGCAGAGCCATTACTTCAAGGCGTCGATCGTGCTGGTGCCCGTCGCTGGCGATGCGTATGAGATCGTCGTGCGCCGCAGTTTCGCCGATTACTTCGTTCGTATCATGCTCGACGCGGCTGAGCCGCTGATGTCGTGAAGCCGTTCGAGGAGCCGTTGGCGGCTTTGGTGCAGTCGTCGCTGCGCGGCAAGGGCTGGCGCGTGTTTATCGATGAGCTTGTCGTGCAGACGCGCATCGGCATTCATGCGCACGAGCATCTTGCGCCGCAGCCGGTTGTGATCGACGCGAGCCTTGCGTATCGCTGCGAGCCCTCGGAAGAGGGCTCGCACGCGATGATCGACTACGAGCGCTACTGCAATCGCGTGAGCGAGTTTCTGTCGACGAAGCCGCATACGCGGTTGCTGGAGACGCTGGCTGTCGAGATTGCGCTGTTGTCATTCGATGAATGGCCCGCGCTCGATGCGCTTACGCTTTCTTTGCATAAGCCGAAGATTCGCGAGGGTACGCGGCGCATTGGGGTCGAACTCGACTGGACGCGGAGCGATTTCGATGCCCGGCGTGCGGGTTCTTTTTCGCGCTGAGCAGTCGATATGTCGCGTGCGCAGACGTCCGAACTGGTGAAGCGGGCCTATGCGGCCGGCGATGCGGATGCGGCGATGGCGCTGCTCGATCAGAGTATCGCGCTGGGACATCGGCGGATCGCATTGATTCGCTATCTGCAGGCGCAGTACCTCGGCGCACCGCTCGATGCGCGGCATCACGAGTATGTGAAGGCGATCGCTGCGCGCATGAGTGCTGCGACGTTGGCGCGCGTGCTGGGCGAGGCGAGAGCAAGGAGGGGACAGGCATCGTGTGCCGACGCGTGATCTGCGAATCCGTCAGTCGGCGATGTGCTGTTGTAGCCGTCCCTGCCTCCTGCATTCATCTTCTGCCTGGCAGTGTCCTCGCCGCGAAACGTGCCCAGAAAACCGGCGCCATCGACAGTGTCCTTGCCTCGCTGCACGTCATCGTCGTGCGTGTCGAGGCTGACATCGCCGAGCGGCATGTCGTCGGCGACAAAGCCGTTCTGTCTCTTCAGGTCTTCGGGCGATACGGTGGACGGACGATACAGCGCAAACGGATGCCGGTCGTTGACCCGTGCGTTCAGGTCGCGCTTGAGTTCGGAGTGACACCCTGCCAGCCGGATGGCCCCGGTTGATCGAAATCGGGCGGCGGCGGAAGCGGCGTGGATGGCGGAGTCAGGCGGTTGCCGATGCCGGACAGCGGCGTATCCGACAAACGGGATCGCTGTCGTGAAGGATCGAGAGCCCGGTAGGTTCGGGAGTCCGCATAATAGGTCGTTCGCGCTCCCGTTATGCCGCCCGCGTCCCGATAGCCTTTCGCGTACAGGTTCAACAGTGCCGAAATGGTCGTATCTGTATGACAGGTTATTGCCGTAGCGGGTACGGGATATCGACATGGGTCACCTGAACGATGTGGATTGAGATCGCGCGCTTTTGCGCTGCTGAAAAAGCGCACGGATTCGATCTCACCATGTCGGTCGAAAAACAATGTGATACCTGAATATTGATTGCATGGACGTTTCAAGGCGCGCGATACGTCACGCGGCATACGCGCGCTCGCGCATCAACATCCTCACCCGCGACAAATCCGCCTCGACGTGCCCCTGATGTTCAAACAGTTCAGCGAGCCAGTCGACAAAAGCCCTGACCCGCGGCGACACGCGCCGCCCCTTCACGTAGGCAACCGAAACAGGCATCGGCACAGGCTTCCACTGCGGCAAAACTTCTCGAAGCAAACCCTTTTCGAGCAACGGTTGCGCAGCAATCCTCGCGGGCTGAATCAACCCAAGCCCTTGCAACCCGCAGGTCAGATAAGCATGCTCGTCGCTGACCTTGATGAATCCATCGACCTTCACAGTCAACGGGCTGCCGCCGACGTCGAAATCGAAATCGACAGCACGCCCCGTCAGCGCCGACATGCAATTCACAGCGACATGCCCCGACAGATCGTCGAGACTTTCAGGCATGCCATAACGCTCCAGATAAGCGGGGCTTGCACACGTGACATGCTCCAACGTGCCGAGACGCCTGGCAGCAAGGCCGGAATCCGGCAACTCGCCGAGCTGGATACTGCAATCCACCGCCTCGCCGACGAGATCCACATTGCGATGACTCACGCCAATGGCGAGATCGATCGACGGATAGCGCTCGTGAAAATCATCGAGCGCGGGCAGTACGATCGATGTCGCCACCGCACCCGGCATCTCGACGCGCAAGCGTCCGCTCGGGTTGTCGAGCGTCTGTCGCAGCGTCGCTTCCATCTCGTCGATATCCGCGAGAATTTGCGCGCAGCGGTCGTAATAGGCCGCGCCTTCCGGCGTGAGACTCAGACGCCGCGTGGTGCGCACCAGCAGCGTCGTGCCTAGCAGCGATTCCAGGTTCTGCACAATGGTGGTGGCCGTCGCGCGCGGAATTTCCAGCGACTCCGCTGCGCGGGTAAAGCTGTTGGTATCGACGATACGCATGAACGTGCGCATCGCCTGAATACGGTCGATCACGGAACTCTCCTGTCGAAAACAAACCAGCAGAAAACACCGCGGCGGCCCCGTCCCATGGGGACGGCGCGGCGGCACTGCAAACGCAATGAAGATGCGAGGCGGGAAGCAGGGACAGGCCGCCGTCCTGCGCGGCCTGGAGGGAAGGGGTGAGGCGCGAATCCGGTCCTGTTGGGTCCTGCTGCCCGTTACTTGCGGAGCGAGTCGAGATCGATGACGAAGCGGTACTTCACATCGCTCTTCAACATGCGCTCGTATGCTTCATTGATCTGCTGCATCCGGATCATCTCGATGTCCGAGGTGATGCCATGCTTGCCGCAGAAATCCAGCATTTCCTGCGTCTCGGCAATGCCGCCGATCAGCGAACCCGCCAGACGCCGGCGCTTCATGATCAGGTTGAACACCTGCGGCGACGGATGATCGTGCTCCGGCGCACCCACCAGCGTCAGCGTGCCGTCACGCTTGAGCAGGTTGATGAACGGATTCAGATCGTGCTGCGCCGCGACCGTGTTGACGATCAGATCGAAGCTGTTCGCATGCGCTTCCATCTCCTGCGGGTTCTTCGAGATCACGACTTCGTCGGCGCCGAGACGCTTCGCATCCTCGATCTTCGACACCGACGTCGTGAACAGCACGACATGCGCGCCCATCGCATGCGCGAGCTTCACGCCCATGTGGCCGAGGCCGCCCAGGCCGACAATGCCGACCTTCTTGCCGGGCCCCGCGCCCCACGTGCGCAGCGGCGAATACAGCGTGATGCCCGCGCACAGCAGCGGGGCGACGCCCGCAGGATCGAGGTTCTCCGGCACGCGCAGCACGAAGTCTTCGTCGACGACGAGTTGCGTCGAATAGCCGCCGTACGTCACCGCGCCCGTCTGACGGTCGTTGCCGTTGTACGTGCCGACGAAGCCGTTCTCGCAATACTGCTCGAGGCCTTCCTGGCAGCTCGGGCACGTGCGGCACGAATCGACCAGACAGCCGACGCCGACCAGCTGGCCGACCTTGTACTTCGTCACCTGCGACCCGACATTCGTCACGCGGCCGACGATTTCATGGCCCGGAACGACGGGGTAAATCGTGTTCTTCCATTCATTGCGTGCCTGATGCAGGTCCGAATGACAGACACCGCAAAACAGGACTTCCATCTGTACATCGTGTTCGCGCAGATCGCGACGCTGAAATTCGAACGGCGCGAGTTTCGATTGTGCGTCGGTTGCGGCGAAGGCGTAGGTCGTGGTCATGTGGGCTCCAGCTCGATGATGCAATTGCGCGAGGCGCCGCGCGGCCTGCAGGCGGCCTGCTGATGGCCTGAGAGCGCGGCGAATGAATCTGTCGTGCGCCGTGGCGCGCGGAGTGTCCGTCGTGAGGTCCGTCCGGCGGGCGCCAGGCACGGAAAGCGCGGCGCGTGTGCCTCGTGCGAGGCGATGGACGGGTGTCGCGGACAGGAAGCGGGCTTTGCGACAGGGTTCCCATGTTAGGCATCGGACCCGGCCCAGGGAATACCTGAACGTCTTGAAGGTTTGCCTATTTCTCCTGGTGGCGTACGCGGTAGGACATTTAATGCTAGATTTCAAGCCATATTCTCTGGCGCCACATGGTTCGCCGACTGGATTTCATCATGTCCGACACAAAACATTCACAAGGCGCGCCGCTCGCGGAGCGCAACCCGCAACAGCGCATGGTCGAATTGCTGCGCACGCTTGCGCCCGCCGAGGGCATGACGGATGCGCCGCTCGAAGGCGTCAAGTTCCTGCGCGCGAATCATCCGATGCCGCGCCGCCCGGTGATGTACGAGCCGAGCATCGTCATCGTCTGTCAGGGGCGCAAGCGCGGCTATCTGGGCGATCACTCGTACATCTACGACGCGCAGCAGTATCTGGTGCTGTCCGTGCCGCTGCCTTTCGAATGCGAGACGGAAGCGAGCGTCGACGAGCCCTTTCTGGGCATTTCGATCCGCGTCGATCTGACGATGGTCGCCGAACTGCTGATGCTGCTCAACGAAACGCACGGCACCGTCGACAGCGAGCCGCGCGGCATCTACTCGACGCCGCTCGACCAGCCGCTCGGCGACGCTGTATTGCGTCTGCTCGAAGCGCTGGTGTCGCCGTTCGATGCGCGCATTCTCGCGCCGTCGATCGTGCGCGAGATCTGCTACCGCGTGCTGACGGGCGTGCAGGGCGATGCGATCCGCGCGGCGCTTACGCATCAGCATCACTTCGGGCGTATCGCGAAGGCGCTGCGGCGCATTCACACGGAATACGACGGCGATCTCGACGTCGAGACGCTCGCGCGCGAGTCGGGCATGAGCCTCGCGGTGTTTCATGCGCAGTTCAAGAACGTCACGTCGACTTCGCCGATGCAGTACGTGAAGACCACGCGCCTGCATCACGCGCGTCTGCTGATGGTGCAGGATGGGCTCAACGCAAGCGCGGCAGCGGCGCGCGTCGGTTATGAAAGCGCGTCGCAGTTCAGCCGCGAATTCAAGCGCCTGTTCGGCCTGAGTCCCATCGATGAAGTGAAGCGCATGCGAGGCACGCTCGATCCCGTCGTACCGCCGCCGCAGCGCTCCGTCCTCGCAACGCGCAAGTACGTGACGACGAACTGACCGGGCGCGTCACGCCGTGCGGTCTGCGCTGTCTATGCTGTCACGCAGGGTCGTGGCAGCAGACGCAGAGCTTGTTGCCGTCGGGATCGCGAAAGTACGCGCCGTAGTAGTTCGCGTGATATTCGGGGCGCAGCCCGGGCGGTCCTTCACAAACGGCGCCGTGCGCGAGCGCCGTCGCGTGCACGCGATCGACGGTAGGGCGGTCCGCGGCCAGCAGCGCAGCCATATGCCCGTTGCCCGCGACGGCAGGCTGGCCGTCGAACGGCCTGCCGACGAGGAACAGCGGCCGCGCGACGCCGGGCTTCATCCAGCCCGCCCACGGCCGCTCTTCCTCGCGGAATTTCAACGCGAGCCCCAGTTCGGCGAGTATCGCCGAATAGAACTCAAACGCCCGCTCGAAATCGTTGACACCGATGAACACATGGGAAAGCATCGAATGCGGCTCCTTTCTGAAACGGATGCGGCAAGGCGGGTAATGCTGGTAATGCTGGTAATGCCGATACCAGCATGATCGCTGGTCTGGCTACGTGTGCGAGGCGTGGCTACGATGGTCGGGCTGCACCATCTCAACCTGCTGCGGAGCCCACTCATGAAGCGCTTTCACATCGCACTGGCCGTTGCGAATCTCGACGAATCGATCGACGACTATAGCCGCCGTCTCGGACAGCCGCCCTCGGCTGTCGTGCCGGGGCAATATGCGATGTGGCGCACGGACCTGCTCAACTTCTCGATCAACGAAAAGCCCGGCAAAGCAGGGCAATTGCGGCACGTCGGGTTCGAGGACGATGCGGTCGAAGGTTATTCGAGCAGCATCGACGTGAATGGGCTCGAATGGGAGCTGTTTTCCGCGGCGGAGCAGGACAGGCGCATCGTCGGCACGTACGGCGTGCCCGTGAAGTCCTGAGCATGCCGCGGGCCGCACGAAGAAAACCGCTTACTTTTGCGGACCGGCTGATTCCTGCGACGTGTAGTGCGCGCGCTTTTCCTCGTACATCAGCAGGTCGGCGCGCTGCACGCCCGCTTCGATACGCTCTCCGCGCTGCACCGTCGCCATGCCCATCGAGAAGCTGATGGGGGAGCCCGGATAGAACTGGTTGTTCAGATCGACCAGCTGGCGGATCGTTTCGATCATCGCTGCGCCGCCGCGTTCGTCGGTGCCGGGCAGCAGGATCGCGAACTCGTCGCCGCCGATACGCGCGGCGTTGAAGGGCGTCTCCAGCGCCTTCGCGAGCACTTCGCCGGCGCGGCGCAGCAGCGCGTCGCCGGCTGCGTGGCCGAGCTGATCGTTGACGCGTTTCAGGCCATTGAGATCGGCCATGACGACAGTCACCGGGAACGGGCCCTTGCGTTCCAGCCGGTTCAGTTCGTCGACGTAGAACGAGCGGTTGCGCAGCTTGGTCAGCACGTCGTGCTTGCCTAGGAACTCCAGATACGCTTCGGCTTTCTTGCGCGCGGTGATGTCGGTGAGCGCGACGAGCACGAGATCCCAGCTGCGTTCGTGACCGGGCAGCACGGAGAACTGCAGGTGCACGTGGATCTCGTTGGCTTCGAGCGAATAGTTGAGCACTTCGCGCTGCTGGAAGAGTTTGCCGTCCCACAGGTCGATCAGCTGCTCGCGGAAATGCGGCCGCATGTCGTCGCGGAACACTTCGGGCAGGCGGGCGAGCAGCGTTTTCTTGTCGGGCGCGGCGAACATGTCCAGCGTGTGCTGGTTGACATCGAGCACGTGAATCTCTGCCATGCAGCGCTCGACGAATTCCGGATGCACGTCGGTGAAGGTGCGGAAATCGGTGATGCCGGCGGCGCGCGCTTCGTCGAGCAGACGCTTGACGGCGCTGAAATCCTCGACCCACAGCGACACGGGCGAGTACTCGAACAGCCCGCGCACGTACTGTTCGGCGGTTGTCACGCGATGGCGCGCGCCTTCCAGTTCAGTGATGTCTTCCGTCGACACCAGCACGCGATCCCAGCCGTCCTCGTGGCCCGGCAGAATCTTGCCTTTGAGCAGCACGTCGAGACGTCGGCCGCCGAGCGTGTAGTTGACCGTCTGGCTCGTGAAGTGATCCTGGCCTGCCCAGAGTTGGCACAGCTCTTCGAGGTGGGTTTTCAGCATGTCGTCGCGGAAGACGGTCGACAGGTTATCCGTCAGCGAGCTGAAATCCGCGGCTTCGAATTGTGAGAGCGTTTTCTGGTTGACCTTGATCACGCGGATGCGCCTTGCGCATTCGCCGACGCGTTTGAGGTCGCTGCCGATGTGGGCGCGCAGATCGGTCACGCCTTGTGCTCGCCAGTCTTCGAACAGCGCTTTGACGCCGCTGAAATCTTCGAGCCAGAGCGCCACGGGCGCGAGATCGAACATTTCGGAGTCGTCGGAGGTGGGGCTGCGCGGGCTGGCTGGTGCGGGCATGACGGACGTGTCCAAGGGCGAATGTCTGTGTATTTTACGGTGCCATGGGGCACTGAAGAAAATTGCCTGCGGGGCGCGGGCTTTGCCGGTTTTTTGTTTGTCTGCGACGCAGTCGCCAATTCTGGTTTTTTGCTTTTGGTTTTTTGCTGCGCTGGCATTCGCGGTTTTGGCTTGCGCTGGCATCCGCGGTTTGGGTGGCATCGGCGGTTTGGCTGGCATCCGCGGTTTCGTATCGGTTTGCTAGCGTTGCCCCTGTGCGGGGCGGCACTTACTTTCTTTGCCGCCGCAAAGAAAGTAAGCAAAGAAAGCGGGCTAACACCGCCAGTTCTGGTCATTGCCTGCGGGCCCCCCACGGGTCCCGCACTCCACACGGCATCGCACTGTCTCACGCACGTTGCCAGCGTACTAACTCACGCCTCACCCACTTCACCTTCCCGCGTCACGTTTCGCTTTACCAGAAAGTCCACAGCCGCCCAGGTGGCAAACGGTGTGTAGGCCGTCGCGATGGAAGTGCGCCACTCCGGACCGACAAGCGGGATCGGTGTCGTAGGTGCGCGAACGCGTAAGGTGCGCCAACCTACACACCGTTTGCCACCTGGGCGGCGCAGACGGATCGCTGCCGTTGGCTGGGCTAAGGGTGAGTGGAGAGGGTGATGCGCCTGTTAAAGGCGCTGGCAACGCACATGAAATAGCGCGTTGCCGTGCGGAGTGCGGGACCCGTGGGGGGCCCGCAGGCAAACACAAGGATTGGCGGTGTGAGCGGCTTTCTTTTGCCTACTTTTCTTTGCCGCTGCAAAGAAAAGTAGGTGCCGCCCCGCACAGGGGCGACGCATGAAGTACGGATACGAAATCGCGGATGCCAGCGCAGCAAAAAAGCAAAAAAGCAAATGATGGCGACTGCGTCGCAGACAGAAAACCCTTACCTGCTCAGATGTGAAACTGTCGTTTGAAATGCGCTGCGGCACAGCATGACGAGCCGCGCCGCGGTTTGCTTCAGCCCCTCGATATCGACGGACATCGCGGCATCGATGCCGCTCGCGATCTCGCTCACGCGCACGGCGATGGGCGCGTCCGCGTCTTCCCACGTTTGCGCGAACGCGGTCTGCTTGCAGGGCCGCGCGAAGTCTTCGTCGCGCAGCAGATTGATGCGCGGCAGCCCATACGCCATCGCGACGATCCGGCCATGCAGGCTGCTGCCGAGATAGCCGCGGCTGTGTGCAATCAACGCGCAGATGTCCCAGATATTCAGCGAACGAAATACCTGCACGCAAGGCGCGTGCATTTGCGCCGCCGTGCGCTCCAGACACGACAGATCGTCGTGCCACGGCGCTGCGCCGGCGCGGAACAACACAATGGCGAGACGATGCGCGTCGGCCGTGCGGTCCAGTTGCGCGGCGAGACGCGCGAGCGTGGCGTCGTCGCCGAAATCGGCGCTGAACTGCACGGCGAGATAGCCGTTGGGCGCGGCTTCGCGGAGCGTTGCGAGGGCCTGAGCGTTCGCACGTTCGCGGATCACGTCGCCGAACAGTTCGGCAACCAGCAGCGCGCAATCGGGCGCGAGCCGCGCATCGATGCCCGATCGCGCGAGCAGCGCCTGAGTGTGGAGATCGCGCACGCTGATATCGTCGGTGTGTGCGAGTTTGGCGATCACTTCATCGCGCAACGCGGCCTCGCGAACATCGAGCGCGACGCCGCCCACGGCGTTGAACATCACACGCGCGGCGCACGGCAACTCATTCTTCGACACCACATACGGCACGCGTTCGCTCGTGGCGAGCACGCGTTGCGCCCATCCGGAACGATCGTGCTGCTGCGATGCGATGACCTTCTGCGCGTCGTCAGGCGATTGCAGCATCACGGCGGCTTCCCACGCATCGCAGGCGAGGATCTCTCCGCCGACATGCAGCAGATCGACCGCACGTTCGTGCATCTGCCGCAGCACTTCGACGCGATGACCGCCCTGCGCGCGCAGATCGCGTGCCGCCAGGCCCGCAAAGCGCACGCGGCGGTCCGTTAGCAGGCGCGCGGCGACGTGGGCGAACAGCATGTCGCCGAAGTTGTGCCGGTCGAACGCGCCGAACAGAACGACAGGTAACGGATGCGCCGTCATCGGGCTAATCCGCCATCACGTAGCGCGTGCAACGCGCGCCGCGATCGTCGAGTTGACTTTCGCATATCCATGCCCTACGAATCGAATTAACCGGTCGTCGGTGATATCGGTGCAAAGGTTCATACAAGTCGCCGGATGCTGTTCGGAGGGTACACGCAGTTCGCGGATTGCCAACGTGATCGCGTATCGCGTCGAAGAACGCGAGCGGCACGCGCAATACGACGAAAGCGTGTTTTCCGGCGATGCGTTTCGATACGCTTCGCCGTGAAGCAGGCGACGATCAGTCTGCAGCGCGCCGGCACGCCGGTGCGCCCCTTCGTGCCTCGAAATCGCAACCACCTTGCTGCATGAGAACGGCGCAAGGCGCCAACGCGTCAACGCGGGTTGCAGGGGAAGCATCATGTTTACCTATCTGATCGTCGTCGCCATTTCGGCTTTCGTTCCCTATGTGGCGACGCCTGCCGCCGAAGCGGGCGTCAAGGCTGTCATGTCCCATCACAATGACATGGAGACGGGCGATGCCGATGCCACGTCCACGTCGACGCCCACGCTGGTCGCCGCGCAGGAGCCGCGTGTCGCGAATGCGCAGCCACGGGAAGCGCATTGAAGCGCGAGCGGCGGCGCTCGCCGTCACTGCCGAAGATCGAAGCGGGCACGAAGCGGGCCGCGTGTCCGCTGTGCGCGTGCGTTCGCGGGGACGCGCTGCGCGTGCGCTCGTCCGTTTGCGTCGATAGCCCTTCGTCTGAAGGATGTTTTATCGCGCTGTAACATGGCCGTCGATAATCGAAGGGACAGCCCGGATATTTGCGCGCGCATCGAGTCGAGCGCCTCGATGTTGTGCGTGCCGCTGTCCTGTCGTTGTCCTGCGATCAACCCGCCCGCCGCAGTGCGGCGCAATGTGTCAACACCCAATGGAGCGAAACCGCATGAGTACGATTACCACGAAAGACGGCACGCAGATTTTCTACAAGGATTGGGGTACGGGCCGTCCCGTCGTCTTCTCGCACGGCTGGCCGCTCGACGCGGACGCGTGGGACGCACAGATGTTGTTCCTGCTGCAGAACGGCTTTCGCGTAATCGCGCATGATCGGCGCGGTCATGGCCGCTCGGACCAGCCGTCGAACGGCAACGACATGGACACCTACGCCGACGATCTCGCCGCGCTGCTCGATGCGTTGGATATTCAGGGCGCGACGCTCGTCGGCCATTCGACGGGCGGCGGCGAAGTCGCGCATTACATCGGACGTCATGGCACGAAGCGTGTCGCGAAGGCCGTGCTGATCGGCGCCGTGCCGCCCATCATGCTGAAGACGGAAGCGAATCCGGGCGGGCTGCCGATGGACGTGTTCGACGGCATCCGCAAGGGTGTCGCCGACAACCGCTCGCAGTTCTACAAGGATCTCGCGATGCCTTTCTTCGGCTTCAACCGGCCCAACGCGAAAGTGTCGCAGGGCACGATCGACGCGTTCTGGGCGCAGGGTATGGCGGGCGGCGTGCATGGGCAGTATCTGTGCATCCGCGAGTTCTCCGAAGTCGACTACACGGAAGACCTGAAAAAGATCGACGTGCCGACGCTGATCCTGCACGGCGACGACGACCAGATCGTGCCCATCGACGCAGCCGGCAAGCTGTCCGCGAAGATCGTCAGGAACGCGACGTTCAAGATCTACGAGGGCGGCCCGCACGGCATGTGCGTGACGGAAGCCGACAAGGTCAACGCCGATCTGCTCGCGTTCATCAACAGCTGACCCGCGCACGCCTGTCGAAAGCGGCGCGCCTCTTGCGGGGCGCGCCGCTTTCCTGTTTCATCCGCAGTGCTGCATCGCCCGATGCAGGCAACCGGGATGAACACGCATGGCAATCGAACTGGACAAGGACGTGCGCAACGAAGCGATCGCTTCGCTGCAGCGCTACTTCGCGGAGAACATGGACGAGCCGATCGGCAACATCCAGGCGGGCGCGCTGCTCGGCTTCTTCGTCGAGGAAATCGGGCCTGTGATCTACAACCTTGCGGTGCAGGACGCGCAGGAACGGATGATGGCGCGCGTGTCGGAACTCGACATTGAGTGTCACGAAGACACGTTCGGCTACTGGAAGAAGTACGGCAAGCGGCGCTGAGCCGTGCCCGTGCGCGTCATGCCGCGTCGCGGCTGCGATTGTCGCGCAGCACGAAATCGACGAAGGCGCGCAGCGGCGCGGGCATGTGCTCGCGGCTCGCGTAGTACAGACGTGGCCCCGTGAACGACTGCCACCAGTCATGCAGGATCGGGACGAGCGTGCCGTCGTCGAGCGCGGGGCGCAAAAACTCGTCGAACGAATAGACGATGCCGAGTCCGTCGACGGCCGCGCGCCGCTGGATATCGATAATCGACGCGACGAGCGGCCCGTTCGGCGCGATCCGCACGGTCTCGCTGCCGCGCGTGAACTCCCACACAGCCAGCACGCCGCTTTCGAAGCGATGGCCGATGCACGCGTGCCGCACCAGTTCGTCGGGATGACGCGGTTCGCCGTGCTGCTGCAAATAGGCGGGCGACGCGGCGGCGATCATGCGCTGCATCGGCGGCCCGATGGGGACGGCAATCATGTCGCGCTCGAGGCGCTCGTCGTAACGGATGCCCGCGTCGAAACCGGCTGCCAGGATGTCGATGAAGGTGTCGTTCGACGCCACCTCGACGCTGATGCCCGGATGATCGGCGAGGAAGCGCGACAGCAGCGCGGGCAGGACTTCGCGCGCGACGATCGACGGCACGTTCAGGCGCAGCGTGCCCGTGGGACTGTCGCGGAACACGTTGATCGCATCGAGCGCCGTCGAGATCTCGCCGAACGCCGGCGCGAGCCGTTCGAACAGGCGCTGTCCGGCTTCCGTCGGCGTGACGCTGCGCGTGGTCCGGTTCAGCAGACGCACGCCCAGTTGCTGCTCGAGACGCCGTACGGCCTCGCTCAGCGACGATGCGGACACGCCGCCCGTCGACGCTGCGTTGCGGAAGCCGCGTGCGGCCGTGACGGCGACGAAGGCTTTCAGATCGGCCAGATCGGGTTCGACCATTGTTCGGAATTTCGCACAGGGCATTCGGATTGAGGTGGATTATCGCACGGTCGATTTGCGCGGATACTGCGTCTCAAGCGTCGCGCAGCGCGTTCGACGCATTGGACGAATCCACGGAGAGAACGAACATGAAGCAACTGCGACTTGGCAAGGCGGGCCCGGCGAGTTCGGCGATCGGCCTCGGCTGCATGGGCATGTCGGGCATGTATGGACCGGCCGACCGCGCCGAGAGCATCGCAACGATCCACGCGGCGCTGGAAGCGGGCATGACGCTGTTCGATACGGGCGATTTCTACGGTTCGGGCCACAACGAGATCCTGCTTGGCGAGGCGTTGAGGAGCGCGCCCGCGTCGCGGCGCGACCATGCCATTGTCAGCGTGAAGTTCGGCGCGATGCGCGATCCGGCGGGCGGCTGGACCGCGTACGATGCGCGCCCGGCGGCCGTGAAGAACTTTCTCGCCTATTCGCTGCAGCGGCTCGGCGTCGATCACATCGACATCTATCGTCCGGCGCGGCTCGATCCGAACGTGCCTGTCGAAGACACGGTCGGCGCGATCGCCGAGATGGTGCAGGCGGGCTATGTGCGGCACGTCGGGCTGTCCGAAGTGGGCGCGGCGACGATCCGCAAAGCGGCGGCCGTTACGCCCATCTGCGACCTGCAGATCGAGTACTCGCTGATTTCGCGCGGCATCGAAGACGACATCCTGCCGACGCTGCGCGAACTCGGCATTGGCGTGACGGCGTACGGCGTGCTGTCGCGTGGGCTGATCAGCGGGCACTGGCAGAAGGACGCGGCGGGCAAGGGCGATTTTCGCGCGATGAGCCCGCGATTTCAGGGGGAGAATGTTGAGCGCAATCTTGCGCTGGTCGAAGCGCTTCGCGAGATCGCGGATGGCAAGGGCGTTTCTGTTGCGCAGATCGCGATTGCGTGGGTTGCCGCGCAAGGCGGCGATATCGTGCCGCTTGTCGGCGCGCGGCGGCGCGATCGGCTGGTGGAAGCGCTCGGCGCGCTGGACGTTGGGCTGGATGCGGGGGAGCTCGCTGCCATCGAGCGAGCGGTACCCAAGGGCGCGGCGGCGGGTGAACGGTATGCTGCTGCGCAGATGGCGCATCTTGATAGTGAGAAGCGCAGTGCGCACTGATTTTTGTCTGCGACGCTAGTCGCCATTATTTGGTTTTGGGTTTTGGTTTTGGCTTGCGCTGGCATCCGCGGTTTGCTTCTGGTTTATTAGCGTTGCCCCTGTGCGGGGCGGCACTTACTTTCTTTGCCGCCGCAAAGAAAGTAAGCAAAGAAAGCGGGCTAACCCCGCCAGTTCTGGTAGTTGCCTGCGGGCCCCCCACGGGTCCCGCACTCCAGACGGCAACGCACTGACTTATGCCCGTTGCCAGCGTGCTAACTCACGCCTCACCCGCTTCGCATGCCCGCGTCACGGAACGCGTTACCAGAAAGTCCCCGGCCGCCCAGGTGGCAAACGGTGTGTAGGCCGTCGCGATGGAAGTGCACCACTCCGGACTGAAAAGCGGGATCGGTGTCGTAGGAGCGCCAACACATGCGGTGCGACAAGCTACACACCGTTTGCCACCTGGGCGGCGGTGACGGATTGCCGCCGCTGGCTGTGCTACGGGTGACTGGAGCGGGTGATGCGCCTGTTAAAGGCGCTGGCAACACGCGTGGAAAAGTGAGTTGCCGTCTGGAGTGCGGGACCTGTAGGGGGCCCGCAGGCAAACACAAGGATTGGCGGTGTGAGCGGCTTTCTTTTGCCTACTTTTCTTTGCCGCTGCAAAGAAAAGTAGGTGCCGCCCCGCACAGGGGCGACGCTTGAAGCACCGCTACGAAACCGCGGATGCCAGCCAAACCGCTTATGCCACCCAAACCGCGTATACCACCCAGCAGACCAAAACGCATCGCGCAGCGAACCTTATTGCTACACTCCGCGTTGCCCTCCCACCACATGGCATCGACGTCATGAAACCTTCCCTCCTCGTACTGATTCCCCTCGGCGACGACAGTCGCACCCGCATCGCAGCATCGTTCGATCTCCACTACGCCCCGACCCGCGAAGCGCGCGCAGAAGCCGTCGCAGCGCACGGCGCCAGGATCCGTGCTGTTTTGACCAATGGCACGACGGGTTTGACGTCGGGGGAAATCGTCGCCATGCCTGCACTCGAATTCGTCAGCGCGCTCGGCGCGGGCTACGAAAACATCGCGACGGACCATGCGCGTGCGCGCGGCATCGTGCTCGCGAACGGCGCAGGCACGAATGACGACTGCGTCGCCGATCATGCGATGGCCTTGCTGCTTGCGGTGGTGCGCGACGTGCCGCAACGCGATCGCGCAACACGCGAAGGTGTCTGGCGCGACGCGCTGCCGATGCGTCCTTCCGTGTCGGGCAAACGGCTTGGCATCATCGGCCTCGGCAATATCGGGCAGAAGGTCGCGCGGCGCGCAGCGGGCTTCGATATCGACGTCGCGTATCACAACCGCCAACCGCGCGACGGCGTCGCGTGGCGCTACTTCGGCGACCTGCGCGAACTCGCGCGCTGGAGCGACTATCTCGTCGTTGCAACGCCGGGCGGGTCATCGACGCATCATCTCGTCGATCGGGACGTGCTGGAAGCGCTGGGGCCGAAAGGCTTTCTGGTGAATGTGTCGCGCGGCAGCGTCGTCGATACGCCTGCGCTCGCGCATGCGTTGAGCAGCGGTGCGATCGCGGGCGCGGGACTCGATGTGTGCGAAGGCGAGCCGCACCCGCCGCAGGCGCTGCTCCATCTGACCAACGTCGTGCTTACGCCGCATGTGGCAGGCACGTCGCCGGAAGCCATCACGGCATCCGTCGATAACTTCATCACGAACGCCACGCGTCACTTCGCGGGCGAAGACGTGTTGACACCCATCTGATCATCCACATAGAGGATCTTTGACGTCATGGCCAAACATACGGCGCTGATCGAATGGAGCAGCAACGGTAGCAAGTTCACGGACAACCGCTATAGCCGCGCGCATCAGTGGACGTTCGACGGCGGCGCGGTAATACCCGCATCGAGTTCGCCACACGTCGTGCGCGTGCCGTTCTCCGATCCCGCAGGCGTCGATCCCGAAGAGGCCTACGTCGCCGCGCTGTCGAGTTGCCATATGCTGTGGTTTCTGTCGATCGCGGCGGAGCAGGGCTATGTCGTCACGGCGTATCGCGATGAAGCCGAAGGCACGATGGCAAAGAACGACGCGGGCAAGGAAGTGGTTGCGCGCGTCGTGCTAAAGCCTGCCGTTGCATTTGCAGGCGTGAAAGCGCCCAGCGACGAAGCGCTCGCGCATCTGCATCATCTCGCGCATGACGCCTGTTTTCTCGCCAATTCGGTGAAGACGGTGATCGACGTGGAAGGCAGCTGGAGTTTCGACGCCCTTTGAGACGGGATTGCCGCGACGCAAAACATGACCGGCCAAAAAAATGGCCGACCCGAGGTCGGCCACAAAAGATTCCGGCTTATTCCGAGGGCCATGCTGCCGGAACCTGAGAGAACATCATTGTCACGCAACAACACTGAAGTCTTGCTTAAGTCGCGCGACTCATAAAGAAACATTCGTCACACGATAGCTAAACAATTACGTCTATGCAGTAAGGCTGACTCGCTGCGTCGTTGTGTGCGAATTTGCGTTTTTCGCATCAGCATCCCTTAAGCATTACGCGCTATCATGCCCGCCCCCACATTCCGCCGACACCGGTAAGCACTTCGCCAGCGGCTTGAACCGATTCATGATTACCGGATCCATCTTTTCCGGCTTTGGAATCCAGCCGTAATTTCCTCGTTATATATCCATCGAATGGGAAACAAGTACTGCGCTCGCGGCGTCTCAAATTACCGCTGTGTCCAGTTCGCCACAGTGCTTTTCTACGAATGTAAAGGATCGTTACCCGCGTAACCATGACGCGTTATGCGGCATTCCGGCCGTCTCCCTTCTGTCGCTTTACAGTGGCGGCTCGCGTGCTCGCTGCCGTCTCTCCATTCAAGAATCGGGCAAACGGTGGTTACGTGTAGATGTTTTCAAACGGTAACAACCCGCCGTATTGATGCATCTGCTATTCCGCTACTTTTTAGTCACCGACCGCTGACGTTTAACGGGGGCGTCAGAGTCGGTACCTGTTCGATCAATCGAGGCGGGCTAACCGATCACGTCATGAATCTAAACCTGAAACGGCTCTATCACGTCTGCAATCCCGAGCGCGCATGTCTCGATGGGAATCTTCCGTCGCTGCAATGGCGTATCCGCTGCATAGACATTCGAGACCGGCAGGGCGCTGCCTTGCTTGCGAACGATCGTGCCGCGGGTCTGATCGAATTTCCCTCATTGAACATTCCCGACGATCTGAACGAAGTCGACGAACTCACGCGTTCGAGTGCGGCGATCAGCTGGGTCGCCGTCGTCACCAACGCGCATCTGAACGATCCCGAGATCGGGCGGATCGTGCGTACGCGCTGTGTGAGCTATATCCGCCTGCCCGCAGCAGCCGAAACGATCGCGCAGGAACTCGATCGCGCGTATGAGATGACTGCTGTCGATGCGATCGAGCACAAGGGCGCCAATACGGGAGTGCTGGCGATGATCGGTGCATGCGCTTCGATGAGCGAGGTGCGCGCGGCAATACGGACTGCATCGGAACACGAACGTCCGCTGACGATCGTCGGCGAATCGGGGAGTGGCAAGACGCTGGCGGCTTCGTCGATACATCTTGGTTCGGCGCGCCGCGAAGGGCCGTTCGTCTCGATCGATTGCGCAGCGTACGCGCCCGAGCGCGTGGAGGCGGAAATATTTGGCGTAGAGGAGACTGAAGTCGAAACGGGCAATCAGCGATCCCGCCTGAGCATGGCGGAGGGCGGCTCACTGTATATCGACGGCATCTGCGAACTGCCGCTTGCGGCACAAGAAAGGCTCGCGGATCTGATCGGTGACGGAGCGCGCAACGTGCGCATCATCTGCTCGACACATATCGACTTGCAGCGCGCTGCAGACGAGACCCGTCTGCACGCGCGTCTTTTTGCGTTGCTCTCCCCCGCGACAATTGCCATTCCACCTTTGCGCGAACGCGGCCCGGACATCCGTCTGCTCGCGGCGCATCTGCTGAAGAGCTTCCGTTCCGATTCGCGGCACGGTGTGCAGGGGTTCTCCGTGTGCGCATGGGAAGCGTTCGATACGCACACATGGCCCGGCAACGTGCGAGAAATGATCAACCGTATCCGGCATGCCCTCGTGGCCAGCAATGGTCCGCTGATCACCGCGGAGGATCTGGGCTTCGAGCATGTCGCCAGCACGCCGTTGATGCGGGCATCGGACGAAACCGATGAGATTCCCGAATGGGATGCCGTCGAACTGGCCGTCGCGCGAAATCAGGGACGGCTCGATGCAGCGGCGACGGAATTGCATATTTCGAAGGTGTTGCTCGCGCGCATGCTCGCCTCGAATGCCAGACGGGCCGTGGCGACGCCCGGTGCGATGCGGATGGACTCCGCGTAAGCGGCTGCCAATGCGCCTGTTTGCGCGCCGACATGCACGACCCAGCGACGACCCGGCGACGACCCGGCGCACCGAACGAACGTGCTCACGAACGGTTACACAAACCTTTTTTGTGTAGCACCTTTTCCACTTTCTGCGCGCTATGCTAGGCCATCAACAGTGCAGCGGGCCAGTGCGGCCGTACCTGCCCCGATTTTTTATCTGTTTTATTTGATTTTTTTTCGCGGATTTTTTTCTTCCGTCCAATGCTGTTATTCGTGTGTTCCAAACCATGAGAGAGCCCTATCGCGCCGTTCACCGCTATCCGCGTAACGACTCGGGACGCGACTTCGTCGTCGGGGATATACACGGCTGCTTCGCGCAACTGCGCGCGGAGCTGGAAGCGCGCAACTTCGATCCGCAACGCGACCGGCTGTTCGCGGTCGGCGATCTCGTCGATCGCGGGCCGCAATCGGAGCACCTGCTCGACGTCGTCGAACGGTATGGCATCAGGTCGGTGAAGGGCAATCACGAGGACGTCATCGTGCGCTGGCATGCCGGCGAAGAGCAGGCGTTTTCGCTGCTGAGCAACGGCGGCAACTGGCTGCTCGACCGGGCGGAAGACAGCGAATGGGTGAACGCGATCGCCGCGTACATGGCGTCGCTGCCGTATCTGATCGAGATCGAAACGGAACACGGGCTGGTCGGTATCGTGCATGCCGATTCGCCCGTTTCGGACTGGAACCGGCTGGTCGATGAGATCGAAAAAGAAAAGGCCGACGGCAAGACACGTCGCAAGGCGATCTGGGCACGCACCCGCTGGAAGACCTATCAGCCGCCTCCCGCGCCGTCGCGTAACACCTTGCGCAGCCTGCTCGACAAGGCGAAGCACAGCGTGCGCGCGCAGTCGCATGCGCCGGGACGGATCGGGAACGTGACGGCCGTGATCGTCGGCCATACGCCCGTGGCGGGCGTCACCGCGAAAGACAACGTGATCAACATCGACACGGGTGCGGTCTATGGCGGAAGGCTCACGATCGTCGATCTCGCCGATCTGCCGAAATGGGTCGACGTGTACGCGGGTTCTTCAGCCGCCGATACCGATGCCGTCGAGCAGGCCCGGCGTGAGCCTGTGATGACTGCCACCGCTGCGCGCACCGGCGAGCCGATGTTCGCGGACGACATGGCCAGGGCCGATGTGCCTGAACTGGCTCATCAGCTGTCACATGAGTTGCCGCATGCGCCGTCGCATGAACCGGCACGTGAGTTTGCAGAAAGCCGGGCGGAAATGAACGTACCCGTGATGGCGGATAACGCCGCGCCCGTCGGAGAAGCGGTCGTCGAGCATCCCGCGACGGCGGATATTCCGATCGACGCGAAGCGCACCGGCGTCCAGGACAGCGGCCCGCATCGCGCGTCTGAAGCAAAACCCGTGCGGCAACCGTTGGCTTCGTTCACCGCGAATACGATGCACATCACCGTGCGGATGAGCATGTTCAATGTCGCAAGCGAGCGGCAGCAGGGCGCGAACACCGTAGCTCGCCCGCGTCGACGCTAAGCTGCCTGCCTGCGTGCCATGCGACGGCGACGCCATTCAGCGCGCCGCATCCATCCCAAGTCTTTTAAGCAGATCGCGTCCACGCGCGCTGATCTGCAACGCGGCCACGCCGCCGCGAAGCTCGTGCACTTCGACGAGTTCGTAGTGACGTAAAGCCAGCACATCGGGGTCGAGCGATTCTATACGGCGTTCGCTGCCATTCAGCAGCATGAGCGTCGCGAGTTCGTGAGGGCTCAACATTCGGACACCTCCGTGGACAAGTGAGCGATCAGTGCTGACATGCTAATGGGATGGCGCGACGGTTTGACGACGGACTTCTTTCACCACGTTACGTCGTTACACGTCTGACAGTGGCGAAAGGCGCTGGCTTGCGCGATGGACTCGCGGCGCGCTCGCCAAATGCGCGCATCGACGCCATGACGGCGCGATGCTGACGCGGTAACAGGCTTACGCGAGGGAAAGCCCGTTACAGCAACTGGAAAGGGCGTGGCGCGTTACGCCCGGGTTCGTCGATGCGTATCATGTGTATCAGCGCGCGTCGTCGGCGGTGACGCGCCAGGGGGACGCTTCGTCGTCGACATGGGAGACGAGTGTTTCGAGCGACAGGCCTTTCGTCTCGATTCCGAGCGCCCAAACGGCTAGCGCCGCGACACCGAACGACAGCGCGCCGAGCGTGAACACGCCGCCTTGTCCGAAGATGGGCAGCACCACGCCGACCGCATACGGGCCGATCAGCGACCCGATACGGCCGATCGCCGATGCGAAGCCCGAGCCCGTCGCGCGTGCGCCCGTGCCGTAGAGCTCAGGCGTGTACGTGTAGAGCACGGCCCACATGCCGAACAGGAAGAACTGCATCGCGAGGCCCGTGCAGATCAGCAGCGTCACGCTGTCGGCGTGCAGCGCGGTCTGGCCATACGCGTAAGCCATCACGCCGCCGCCTACCAGCGAAGCGATGCATGTGGGCTTGCGTCCCCAGCGCTCGACGAGCCACGCTGCGCACAGAAAGCCCGGCACGCCGCCCAGCGAAATGAGCACCGTGTATAGCACCGATTTCGTCACGGCAAAGCCCGCCTGCTGCATCAATGCGCCGAGCCACGACGTGAGCCCGTAGAAGCCGAGCAGCGCGAAGAACCACAGCGCCCACACCATGATCGTGCGCTGACGATACGCGGCGCTCCAGATTTCGCGGAACGCACCATGCTTCGACGGCGCGCCAGAATCAGCGAGCAGCGACGGTGCGGGCAGCGACGACAGTCCCTTCGACTTCATGACCTTCGCTTCAATCGAATCGAGCACGGCATCGGCGTGCGCGAGACGTCCGCGATGTTCGAGCCAGCGCGGCGATTCAGGCACGATGCGCCGCACGATCAGCACGAACACGGCGGGAATCGCGAGCAGCGCGAACACGGTGCGCCAGCCGAAGTGGGGCAGCACGAAGAACGACACGCAGCCCGCCGTGATGAAGCCCAGCGGCCAGAAGCCGTCCATCAGCGCGACGAGACGGCCGCGCGAAGCCGTCGGCACGAATTCCGATAGCAGCGTTTGTGCGATGGGGAACTCCATGCCCATGCCGATGCCGAGCAGCACGCGATAGACGATCAGCGAGTCGACGCTTTGCGCCGTCGAGCACAGATACGACGCGACGCCCCACAGCACCATGCTCCATTGAAACACGGGACGCCGCCCGAAGCGGTCCGCGAACAGGCCCGCAACGGCGGCGCCGAGCACCATGCCGAAGAAGCTCGCGCTCGCCACGAGCCCAGCCGTCGCGCTCGACAGACCGAACTCCGTCTTGATCGAGCCGAGCACGAAGGTCATCGTGCCGAGATCGACCGAGTCGAAGAAAAACGCAATCGCGATGATGATGAAGATGGTGCGGTGATAGCCCGAAAACGGCAGGCGTTCGAGCCGCGCGGCAGCGCTGGCTCGTTTGGCGGAAGCGGCGGTCGGCATGGCATCTCCGGTTGGAGGGTGGAAGAAGCCGGCTCCTTTAGCGAAGCCGGTTCGTTCCAGTAGATGCCGCCATTAAACCGTCATATAGAACAGATTCGGCATTGGAATGGTATGTGTGCGTCATCGGCCGTGTCTGTCGCGATGACGCACTCGGCCGCTCAATGCGTATGCGCGGCCATGCTCTGTGAAGGTGCGCGCGCAACGTGCCTGGCGCCGCGTGCCGGTGCGCCGTTCGCCACATAGTAGGGCGCCGTGGAACGCGCGAGCGGCGTGCGTCCGCGAATGCGATCGGCGATCTTCTCAGCGAGCATGATGGTCGGCGCATTCAGGTTGCCCGTGGTGATGCGCGGCATGATCGATGCATCGACCACGCGCAATCCTTCGAGACCATGCACGCGTCCTTCGCCATCGACGACGGCCATCTCGTCGTAACCCATCGCACACGAGCACGAAGGGTGATACGCCGTTTCCGCGCGGGCGCGCACGAATGCGTCGATCTGCGCGTCGGTCTGCAATTCGGCGCCGGGACTCAACTCGCGTCCGCGGAAACGGTCGAGCGCAGGTTGGGCGATGATCTCGCGCGTAATGCGGATCGCGTCGCGAAACTCGCGCCAGTCGAGCGCTTCCGCCATGTAGTTGAAGAGAATCGACGGATGCTCGCGCGGATCGCGCGAGCGCAGCTTCACGCGTCCTCGGCTCGGCGAGCGCATCGAGCCGACGTGCGCCTGGAAGCCGTGCATCTTGATCGCGTTCGTGCCGTTATAGTTGATCGCGACGGGCAGGAAGTGATACTGGATGTTCGGCCACGGATCGTCGTCGCGCGTGCGGATAAAGCCGCCCGCTTCGAAGTGATTGCTCGCGCCAATACCCGTGCCCTTCAACATCCATTCGATGCCGATGGCGGGCTGATTGCGCAGCAGCAGCGCAGGGTAGAGCGACACGGGCTCCTTGCACTCGTACTGCATGTACATCTCGAGGTGATCCTGCAGATTCTGGCCGACGCCGGGCAGGTCGAGCACGACGGGAATGTCGAACTCGCGCAGCCATGCGCCGGGACCGACGCCCGAGCGTTGCAGGATTTGCGGCGAAGCGATCGCGCCGCTGCACAGCAGCACTTCGCGTCGCGCGTGCACCGTAATCTGCGCCTGTCCGTCCAGATACACGACGCCTTGCGCGCGCCTGCCGCTGAAAAGAATGCGGTCGGTGGTCGCGTGCGTGACGATCGTGAGATTGGGACGCGGCTTTGCCTGATCCAGATAGCCGCGCGCGGTGCTTGCGCGGCGGCCGTTGGCCGTCACCGTGCGGTCCATCGGACCGAAGCCTTCCTGCTGGTAGCCGTTCAGGTCGTCGGTACGCGGATAGCCTGCCTGCACGCCTGCTTCGATCATCGCTCCGAAGAGGGGATTCACCCCTGGCTTGCTGGTCGTCACGTGCACGGGACCGTCGCCGCCGTGATAGTCGTTCGGGCCCGCGTCGCGCGTTTCGGCCTTGCGGAAATACGGCAGACAATCCAGATAGGCCCAGTTTTCAAGGCCTTTTCGTTCGGCCCAGCCGTCGTAGTCGAGCGCATTGCCGCGGATATAGCACATGCCGTTGATCAGCGACGAACCGCCCAGACCCTTGCCGCGTCCGCATTCCATGCGCCGGTTGTTCATGAACGGCTCGGGGTCCGTTTCATAGGCCCAGTTATAGCGGCGGCCCTGCAACGGATACGCGAGCGCGGCGGGCATCTGCGTGCGAAAGTCGAAGCGATAGTCAGGACCGCCCGCTTCGAGCAGCAGCACGGTGACGTCGCGGTCTTCCGTCAGGCGCGTGGCGAGCACATTACCCGCCGATCCCGCACCGATGATGATGTAGTCATACTCTTTGGCTGCCATGCTGCGCTCCCTCAAAACACGGGCTGATAGGGGCCCAGTTCGACCTGGATGGACTTGATGCGCGTGTAGTGCTCGAGCGTCGTGATGCCGTTTTCGCGGCCCACGCCCGATTGCTTGTAGCCGCCCACGGGCATTTCCGCAGGCGATTCGCCCCACGTGTTGATCCAGCAGATGCCCGCTTCGAGCCGGTGAATCACACGATGCGCACGCGACAGGTTCTCCGTCACGACGCCCGCTGCGAGACCGTAGATCGTGTCGTTCGCACGCGCGACCACGTCGTCTTCGTCGGCGAACGTGAGAAGGCTCATCACGGGTCCAAAGATTTCTTCGCGCACGATCTTCATGTCGTCGCGGCAATCGGCGAATACGGTCGGCTGTACGTATTGACCGCGCGCGAAATCGCCGTCGACGAGACGTGCGCCGCCCGTCGCGAGCCGCGCGCCTTCGCGCTTGCCGCTTTCGATGTAGCCGAGCACCTTGTCCAGCTGCGCCGCGCTGGCGAGCGGCCCGAAATTGGTCGACGGATCCGACGGCTTGCCGACGCGAATGCGCTTCACGCGCTCGATCACGCGCGCTTCGAAGGCCTGCTGCACCGACTGATGCACGAATACGCGCGTGCCGTTCGTGCACACCTGTCCCGCGCTGAAGAAGTTGGCGGTCACGGCGATATCGGCGGCGCGATCCAGGTCGGCGTCGTCGAACACGATCAGCGGCGACTTGCCGCCGAGTTCCATCGTCACTTCTTTCAACGACGAGCCGCCCGCCACCGACATCACCTTCTTGCCCGTTTCGACGCCGCCCGTGAACGAGATCTTCGCGATGCCGGGATGCGCGCTCAGCATCGCGCCCACGCGTCCGTCGCCCTGCACGACGTTGAACACGCCGGCGGGCACGCCGGCTTCGAGATAGATTTCAGCGAGCTTCGAGGCCGACAGCGGCGTGACTTCGCTCGGCTTGAAGATCATCGCGTTGCCGGCCGCGAGCGCGGGCGCCGACTTCCAGCACGCGATCTGGATCGGATAGTTCCATGCGCCGATACCGGCCGTCACGCCCAGCGGCTCGCGCCGCGTATAGACGAACGATTCGGCGCGCAGCGGAATCTGCTGGCCTTCGATGGCTGTTGCGAGGCCCGCGTAGTACTCGATCACGTCCGCGCCCGTGACGATGTCGACCGCGCGCGTCTCGGCAATCGGCTTGCCCGTGTCGCGCATTTCGAGGTCGGCGAGTTCGTCGTTGCGCTCACGCAGCAATTCGACCGCGCGGCGCAGAATGCGCGAGCGCTGCATCGCCGTCATCGCGGACCACGCGCGCTGGCCTTCGCGGGCTGCTTGCACGGCACGTTCGATGTCGGCTTCGCTTGCCTGCTGGACCGTGGCGAGCAGCTCGCCCGTGGCGGGGTCGAAGGTGTCGAAGGTGGCGCCGCTCGTGGCGTCGACATATTCGCCGCCGATGTAGAGACGTTGCAGGCCGTATGCGGGCATCTGTTTTCTCCTTGAAATGCAGGTGTTTTTCGCAATGCGCGGTGCTACGAGGCGCTTTGTGCGAGCAGCAGGTCGATATAGTCGTTCGCGAGGCGCAGCGCTGCCTTCGTGTCGAACGGATCGCCCGACAACGCGCCGCGCAGCCACAAGCCGTCGATCATCGCGGCAAGGCCGCTGGCCGCGCGCCGCGCCGACGCGCGCGGCAATTCCTTCGCGAACTCGGCGCACAGATTCGAATAGAGCCGCCGCGTATTCACGTGCTGCAAGCGGCGCAGCGCGGGCTCGTGCATGCTCTCGGACCAGAACGCGAGCCATGTCTTCATGACGGGGCCGCTCACCTGCGAGACGTCGAAGTTCGCCGCGACGATCGCACGCAAACGCGCACGCGGCTGCGCTTTCGCTGCGATGCGGCGGCGCGTCGTGGCGGCCCACAGGTCGCGCAGGATATGGCGCATCGTCGCTTCGAGCAGACCGTCCTTGTCGCCGAAATAGTGACTCACGATGCCCGTCGAAATGTTCGCGCGCTGCGCGACGGACGCGAGCGTCGTGCCCGACAGACCGGACTGGTCGATGGTGAGCAAGGTGGCGTCGATCAGTTGCGCGCGACGCACTTCGCGCATTCCGACTTTGGGCATGAAGACTCGCAGCGCTTCCGAAAGTCGTCACTCTAGTCTTTTTTTATTGAACGTTCAATCAACAAAAACCGTCCAGGACGGCTTTGTCGGTTTGAGGAAAGCGCGTGTCGGGTTTTGAACATTGGCGCATGGGGCAAAAGGACTAACCTCGACTCAGCGCCTTTTTGCGCATGCAGACCAACATGGAGACGAGACGATGAGCAGCAATCGCGGTGTCGTGTATCTGGGACAGGGTAAGGTCGAAGTGCAGTCGATCGACTATCCGAAGATGGTCGATCCGCGCGGACGCGCCATCGGCCACGGCGTGATCCTGAAAGTGGTGTCGACGAATATCTGCGGGTCGGATCAGCACATGGTGCGCGGCCGCACGACGGCTGAAATCGGCCTTGTTTTAGGGCACGAAATCACGGGCGAAGTGGTCGAAGTCGGCCGCGACGTGGAAACGCTGAAAATCGGCGATCTGGTTTCCGTGCCGTTCAATGTGGCCTGCGGCCGTTGCCAGACCTGCAAGGAGCAGCATACGGGCGTGTGCCTGAACGTGAACCCGTCGCGCGCCGGCGGCGCCTACGGCTACGTCGATATGGGCGGCTGGATCGGCGGCCAGGCGGAATACGTGCTCGTGCCGTACGCGGACTTCAATCTGCTGAAGTTTCCCGACCGCGACCGCGCGATGGAAAAGATCCGCGACCTCACCTGTCTCTCCGACATTCTGCCGACGGGCTATCACGGCGCCGTGATGGCGGGCGTGAAGCCGGGCTCGACGGTGTACATCGCGGGCGCAGGGCCCGTCGGCATGGCGGCCGCCGCGTCGGCGCGCATTCTGGGCGCGGCGTGCACGATCGTCGGCGACATGAACGAAGAGCGGCTCGCGCACGCGCGCGCGGTCGGCTTCGAGACGGTCGATCTGTCGAAGGACGCGACGCTCGGCGAGCAGATCGCGCAGATTCTCGGCAAGCCCGAAGTGGATTGCGCCGTCGATTGCGTGGGCTTTGAGGCGCACGGTCACGGCAGCAGCGGCGCGCACGAGGAAGCGCCCGCCACGGTCCTCAATTCGCTGATGGACATCACGAAGCCCGCGGGCGCAATCGGCATTCCCGGCCTCTATGTGACAGACGATCCGGGCGCCGTCGACGCCGCCGCGAGGAAGGGCAGCCTGTCGATCCGCTTCGGCCTCGGCTGGGCGAAGTCGCACTCGTTCCACACGGGACAGACGCCCGTGATGAAGTACAACCGCAACCTGATGCAGGCGATTCTGTGGGACCGTCTGCCTATCGCGGATATCGTCAACGTGACGGTCATTTCGCTGGACAACGCGCCCGATGGCTATCGCCAGTTCGATGGCGGCGCGCCGCGCAAGTTCGTGCTCGATCCGCATGGTTTGCTGAAGGCTGCGTGATGCAAACCGGCTGGTTTGCAAGACGCGGGTAGCAGGTCGAAGTCTCCTCTGTCCTCAATCTGGACGATGCTGCGTTTCCTTTGACGAGGAGCGCAGCATTTTTTTCGTCCGTGCGGCGAATGTGGCTGCGGCCTCAAAAGTCGTGCCGGATCGAAAAGGTCGCGCCCCGTTCGTGTGCGTGATTGAGGTTCAGAAGCGGGTTTGCTCTGAAACTCCAGTCATCGTCGCTCGCGGCGGTGGGCGGAATGCTCTGCGCGTCGGACGGGATGCCGAACCCATAGGCGGGCAATGCAGGCGACTGGGCGGCCTGGACGCCGTCGAGGGGGCAAGGTAGGGATTGCCCGGCGCGTGCCCGTGGCGAAAGCGCTGCTTGCCTTGCGCGATGTTCTCGTATTCGGGCAGTCCGTAAGCCGCCGCGCTCATTTGCAGCGCGTTTCTGAGGACGTATCGGTGTAGATGCCGCAAAGTCGCGTATGCGGGCGATGCTATGACGCGATACGAATAAAAGAGAATAGAGGGCGAATGTCTTTCGGGTGGGGCGTGACCGTGAACGTGGCCGTTGGCGAACGCCATGCCGCAATTCAGAAGCAACAACGCGCCAGCAATCCAATGAAATGGATTGCGGCGCGCAATACATACGATCCACCTCGTGACGTGCTCGATCACGCTACCGGCCACCCTTGGTTCGTCGGAACCCTTACCGGTTAAGGCATTGATAAGTCAGTTTAGTTCGCTCTGCATGATTTGCTAATGGGCGCATTGTGGGTTGCAGCATAAAGTGAACTGTTAAATCCATTTAAATCAATAGCTTAAGCTACGCAGATACACCATAATGTGGAATGGAAAGTCGTCAAAAGGTGATATTTTCGCCCACGATTGAAGCATAAGGTGAGATATTCGCCGAATACCGCTAGAAGCCCCGTCCAGTCTACATCTCGGCGACAAGCATTGACAGTGTCTCGCTTAACCTTGCATCGCGTGCAAATATCGACTTGCCGGGAAGCGGCATTTTCCGAGATCAACACTCAAGCTCGGCGTCTGAAAATTTCTAACATCTGCAGTGCCTCGACGCTGTTATAAAACAGGTTGCGGTTGACGCCCGCGCTTTCAGCGATTTTCCTCTTGTTGAGGTGCCCGCCATGAGATGGGAGATCCTTCCCATCCCTTTTTAACTGGTCGAGGTAGCTGCGTAGTCGGGCTATTGATGAATCTGCGGAATTTCCCGCGGCAGTACGTCGCTTCCGTTCGCCGCGGGCGAAAGTGAGAAGAATCTTGATCGCTTTGGCATTACTGTAAAAAACATCGCGATCGAATCCACAGGCCTTGGCTATCGCCATTTTGTTTGGTTGTCCATCTCGCCAAGGGAGCGGTTCATTGCTATACGACAAATTCGCAAGGTACCGACGAAGCAGGACGATGGGGTCGGGTCCGATCTCTCGAGGTGCCTTCGAGGATTGGTAACTGTTCTCAAGATTCAGGGCGTCATGCAGAGATTGAATATCACGGCGGCTTATGAAAGGTACTTCGCCGTTGGCTCGATGAGGGACGTGAAAAACGCGAACGTGCGCATGCCTGCAAATTCGCTTGAGACGCAGGGAGCTTGTATCCCAATCAGATGCACAATTTGAAAGCTGCACGTAGCGATGGGCGAACGACTCCACGCTGGTCGCATCAATGCCGAAGCGCTTTGTCACTTCTGTTTTCTTGAGAAAGTTGCGCGCTAGCAGTCCGGGGATCAGCGATACATTGCATCCGATTGCCTGCGCCGCCTGTGCGTGCGTGAGAGTTCCGCGGGCAATGACCGCACGACTTGCAGCTGCGAGCGCCGCGACACGCCGCTTCTCAAAATAAATGTCGGCAATGGTCTCACCCGTCCTCCCGACGGACAAAAATCGGCCATCTAAATACGCAATCACTAGTTGCGTCTTATGCTCAACGCTGTGGAGGCGCGAAGTCGACAACATTTGTTTGAGACTAACCACCAATTCCGGCAATGCCGCATGTTCGATTTTCGGGCTAGGAGCGAGAAGTTGTTTGCGGAACGCTTCCAGATCGGCCTGGTGGTAACCGGTACGAAACTCGAGATGATGGAAAACCTTAAAGTGACCGTGATTTCTTAATCTGGTGAGGACACTTAGCGGCATGCCTAGCCATGCGGCTGCCTCTCGCTTCCCCAAAATATCCGTCTTTTCCGGGCGAGGTGGAAGGCTAATCGCTTCGAGGTCAACGATGAACCGACGGCTCGCACCGTTCCTCATACTGGTGACATCGACTAATCCTTTTCGAGACCAAGCTTCAAGTGAACGTACGTCATGACCGATGCGTTTTGAAAGATCGCGGAGTGAGACGAAGCGACGCTTGTGGACGCGGCCGGGTATAGTCCTCGGGTCCACGATGGAGCCGTTCGCGTGCATCATGCCGAATTCGAGGAACTGGGTGTGCAACCAGCCATATTCACGACGCGTTTGCGGTACCCCGAAGAACGACTCTGAAAATTTCTCAAAGCGTTTATGGAAAGTCGGTGCGTCCCTGCTCTGACCATGCCGACGCAAAAAGCGATGGAAACCATGGGGCCAATCTTCGAGGGCCTCAGCGACTCCATCGACAGCTTCGAGTGAAATGGAATCAGCGGCGGGCCGGTTGAACTGCGAGAATTTTGGGAGATGCACGAGCAGGGAGCGAAGTGGCATCCCCAGTAAGTTTTGTACCGGGAGGCCCTGAACCGGTGTGCCGGATGGAACATGGGTGCGTTCGAGATTTGCTTTCAGCACGGCCATCAAGGCGATGACGCGGTCGCTGACATCGCGACGACATTGCCCCAATAGCGTTGCCCCACATTTGCAGACAAGCAGACCGGGACGAAAATGCGACAGTTGCTGTTCGCAAACTTCGCACCGAAAAAGCAGTTCCCTGCCATGGACAGGGCAGGCGACAACGAGGCTCAAATCGAAAAATGCCTCAATGAATCCGCGGTCAGACACACATTCTGGACATAGTGCTGGGCGTCGCAACCTCAGAGGCCTGAAAGTGAAACTGCCGCCTAGGTGATGGCCTAGTATGACGAAACCTCTTTCGGCGCCAACGGACGCCACGTACGATATATCGTGCAAGGCTTCCGGAGGTCGACCCAAGATCGATGCAAGTTTCGCCACAGGGAAGCTGGGTGTGCTCATCTCTGCCTGTAGCAGCCCAGCATACCTGAGGATGTGCCACGGCGTTTCATATCCATTGGTTTCTGACACGCGCAGCACATAACCAAGCAAGCTTTCTGTGAGTGCGTGCGGGGGAGTACGTACGAGCATTACCTGGCGCTCAGCACATCGCGTACAGACGGGCCTTTCGAGCGCCCTTTATGCTCGCGGTGCACAAGTGGTGATTCTACGGACGTGCCGATCTTACGGATTAGGGAGAGCAATTCTTCACTCGGACGGGGATGGAACTCTTTCGAAAACGGGTTCGGAATACGTCCGGGAGAGAATTTCGCCCATACTGCCTCTTCATGGGCGGTGGCGAGGTCGAGAAGTGTAACTCTTCTCTTTTGTTGATCTATTGCATTCCAAACGACCTTCCGCAAGAACTTCGTCAGGTAGCCCATGAGTCCGCCTGAGCCGCAGTAGGAACGGAATGCCATCTCGTCACCATCCAGTGGAGGGAGGTCGAAATATCTGCTCAGCGATTCTTGGAAAGACCCCAAAATTGCAACGAACTCCACGCGTTGATCGTCAATCTCCCAATTAAAACGCGGCATGATTACGGGTGCGTAAAACCTTCCCTGGAGTTGTTCATTTTGTGCTAGTACGGACTGACAGATGGGGAGACCAGCAACGACAAGAACACATCGAAGCTTATCAACCAAAACCTTTAGCCAATCCGCGACATGATGGATTACCTTATGGGAGCCCTTATCGACGAAATGATGAAATTCGTCGATCATCACCATCTGCGTGTCGCATTCCTTCATCAACTTGATCAGTCTATTCGTTTTCTGATTCTCTGAACCGCTAGTTGCTAACTCGTCGTGCATGCCATCTTTCAGCATTACCTCTACCAAACTTTTTACGGTTGGTTTTGAAGGTGTGGCTACACGAAGGATGGGAATGGAAAGTCCGTCGTCGTTGCGCGTAATTGGATGTCTGTCAAAAAACTCCTCCAGTGTCCGACTCTTGCCTGTCCTCGACTCGCCGACGAGAGCGAAGCAGACAGGCTCCCTTGCGCCGTGTGCGTAAGTAAAGCACTGGTCCAGCCGGGACGTTGCTGCAAGATACGCCTGGTGGGGTACCAACGTGTCATCAACGAGAGTTGCGGGGACTGTCCTAGTTTTCATTATTTTCTCCGGGCAGTTCAGGATCGGCCGGATGGCGCTCGCGATACTGGGGAACTATTCGGCGCGGGCGCTCGACGGTGGGTGGGGAAACGTTCATCCCAGATGCCGGCAGTTCACCGATTGCATCCGAGACGTCATTTGATGTCAAAGGCGGAGCGTGATCTTCCGGCAATTGTTTGTCTTCTGTTGGTGTCACTGCATCGAAGTTTTTAAATCGTGCTAACTTCGCGCGGGTACGTCGAGCTTTGTACATGAACTCGTTCTCGACTAACTGCCTGATGCGTGCTTTAGCCTCGAGCCACGCCTCCGCGTTGTAAGTTTCTAAAGACCGATTCGCAAAGCGCTTGCAGACTCGATGCTGCCAGAGAGACAACCCCGTTGCATAGTCGGCTTTCAGGCAAGGCACTTTGTACGTTTCGCTTTTGTCAGGCGCGAGTACGACGATATGACCAAGGTCTGAATTGTCGACGCGAATCTCGACCCTTAGCTGGTCACCTAGATTTTCACGAAGGATGGTGAGATCAGGTGAGTTGTAGTACAGCTCATGAAGTTCTATGCCCTTGTGAGTGAGGGTTCGTTCCTCGCATTGCCCGAGGATAAAGTCGAGACTGAGTGGATCTTCCGGGACTGGGATATCCTCCGGATGAATACTATTTGCCCACATCAACTCCGGTGGTACTCCCAAAGTACGGTGGGTTCTCTGGTGATATACGTCGGCTATCCATGTATACGCGATTTCTTTGAGGGTGCTGAATCTGACGACGGCAAATTTTGCGGGGTCGTAGTCTTCTTTGTCAAAAATATTACTGAACGTGGTTCCAGGATTTCCATGTGCAATTTCTGCATTAGCACTTCGTAGAAATCGCTCGATTTTCCCTTTAAACCACGCCTTCTTGCGAGGAGCATACTCAATTGATGTGCCTTGCGAGAGGCAAGCGTTCTCGAAGCTTGCGCTATGAAACTCTCGTGCGTTGTCGACGATCAGTTCTATCGGAACACCGTGTGCCAGCCATTGGCTACGAATTCCCGGATAGGTCTGAAGAAATTCCGTTTTGGGCATAAAGGCTTGTTTTAGGCAACGTGCTGCGGTAAAGTGGCTTGGTGGTTCGAAGCTGATATAGAAGCCCAAAACACACCTTGTGTAATCGTCGATGCACGCTGTCGCGTATGGGCGTCCGAGTGGCATGAGTGTGTCATCGTCGATGACGAATAGATCAAGAGGTGTGTGATCAATTTCTGCGCGCTCTAGCGGCGCTTGTGTCGTGCGGTGACCCAAGACAGCTCGAAATTTCTTTTCTGCGGCAGTGCGGCCGTGACGGGCAGCATAACGATCAAACGCAGGGATTGCGTCGATCGCCGCCTTTACCACCCAGTATGTGGGCAGCGGAAGCTGATCCGATCGTGGTCGCAATTTATTCTCTTGAATCACGCGGTATTTCGCGTCATCGAGTGTGTCTTGAACGGTATTTCTTTCTAATGTCAAGAACGTATGCTCGATTGCACCACTTACGAAAGCCATCACCTCGTCTGGATATCGATTCGTTTTGTTACCCTTGAGCGCGTCAGCGGGAAGCAGCGATCGGATATCCCGTCCTGCGTTGAGGAATCTCCGCTTCCACCGGTACACGGTGGTTTCCCCGGGAATATTGCGCGGCTGTTGTATGCGAGACCACACATTCTTTATGGCGATTATTACCGCCGGACTCCAAGTAGGAATTTCGATGATGGCAATGACATAAAGTCGCCGGATCTTGGCGAGTTCCCAATCAGCGTCTTTGGCATGTGCCTCCGGCAGATGTGGTCGGGAGAAAGGCGCGGGTAGACGCCCGGAGAATACAAGTCGGTTCTGAAGGTACAGAGAATACAGTTGGTTCAGGGAATATTCCGTAATTCGCTTTGAGCGGTCGTCCTCGACTTGCCACTTCCCGTCGGATAACTTTCTTAGTAAAGTCGCGGCGCTCCCGTCGATTCGTACTTGTGCGCCTGCATGGAAGGTACGAGTGGCCATAAGATCACCGTCGGGATAAATTGTCTTTCAGCATAAAAGCGGTGTGTGGTCCTAGCGGGGCGTCATAATCGAACTGAAGAATGCCTTCAAGTGCTAGCCGGGAGATGGCTGCGCGGCCTCGGCGTCCCAGTATCCCTGAATCAGTTGCGCCCCACAGAATGAAGCCTGTTTTTGCGAGGAGGCAACGCATGTGTTCACGTTCGGCTAATGCAATTGGTCGTCTTCCGTACCTGAGCAAAGACAACGCAACTGAAAGGCGAGGTTGCCGTGCGAGCATTTCACCGGTTACGACGCGATACGAATAGCCATACTTCGGCAATTGAGTTTGCAACAAATCCGTAAGCGCGAGCGCATCGGGCACATCTGCCTGCTCGGCGGTGCATATGTACCAAAGCTCGCGCCACGAACCGAGATCGACTAACACCTGCGGCCAGTGTTCGATGATTGTCCCGTTCCACCTCACGGCGATACGTAACGGATGTTCACTAAAACTGAGCACGGCTGGATGTACATCCAGCAGTCGATACGCATTCAGTTCGTGCCGTGTAGACCAGTGCATCATCCTTTCCATCTTCCACGATGGATATTTGCCCGTTGGTCTGGCGTTGGACCGACTAATGATTGTTTTTATGCGAATGTCGCCATCCTTCGGGTAAGTGATGGACATAATTCGGTTCGATGAGACGTACCCCGGTGCGTACATGCGAGTCCTTAGCAGTGGTCTAAAAAGATATCCGGCAGCACAATGGTTCTCTGTAATCACACGCGATCCCGCCAAACAGGCCGTTGTCAAGTCATCATCTTGTAGATGCGCTATAGATGCATCATTGCGATGCTTTAGATCTTGCGACAAGTCGAAATTCTTGCGGCTGATGATGTGAGCAGAGGATTTTTGGTGTAAATCTACTATTCGATTTGTATTTTGACAAGAAATACTATTTGTTTAACTTTTAATACAAGCAATGTATTGAATGATGTTGTATCTGTTTATCACCGGGTGAAGAAAACCTGAAAGGAGTGGGTATAGTCTGCGCCTCTGGTCACGCATATTCGATACCAGCCCTTCGCAACTCGCGCACGGGACTAACGCGTGGTTAAGCCTACACCCTGGACCACCACGAACCCCGCGCGACACCCAATTTTTTCGCATGATTGCAATGAACAGGATGTGCAGAGGCAGCCAGATAGAGAGGAAACTCGCGGGCGTCGAGTCGATTACCGGATGTCAGTGCAGCAACTCTCATCTGATAGCGGTTTATCATGGGCTACAACTATGGTACATTTAACAACACGGCATTTACGACCCAAAAGGGTTTGATCTTCCGTCTCTCAAATCCCGTTTGGACGTTGTTGCTGCTCGAATATGTTCTTCACCAAACCTTCCTGGCAATCTTCGATGAAAATCGCCGGTGATGCATTCACTCGCTGGGAAATGACAGGAGTGACGCACAATTCGACGGTATTCATGGTGCGCTCTTCCCAAGCACTTCGTGACGACGGAGACGGCTACTCATATCTGATTTTTGGCCCTCAGGTTCTGAAGGCCGTCCTGGACGGTGCGGACGGTCATTCTATCCAGGTGTATGCGCTTGAGTGGGATCGACTGGTTGCCGTCGATGAGTTTTGGTCTTATGCGGAAGGCGAAACTTCAATGACGTATTTTGCCTACAGGGACAAAGGGGGGCGTGCCACGGCATGCGAGCTCCTTCAGCCTGATCCTGACCAAGCGACAAATCACACCGTCGTCTGGCAGTCGGCCGAACTGGCTATCCGGTCTTTGGTCGAAGCGCCCTGAAGCGGAGTACGGCACCATGCCCTTGGACCTCGCGTGTGACGTACAGACCCTCATGGACCTGGTCACTCGGGGGCAGCCGTTCGATCGTCCGTACCTCGCGAGTATCGGGATTCCCCCGGCGAAAGTTCCGGTGCTGATTGGCAGCGGCTGGCTCAATCAACTCTCCGATAATGCCTACCTTTTGAGAGGAGATAAACCGTCGATCGAAGGGACGGTAGCCTACCTTTCGAGGCATGTGCCGCATCTTCACATCGCTGGACGCAGTGCACTTGATCGTTGGGGTGTGCGCCACTACGTGTATGTTCGCGAGCGCTTGCAGCTCCGTGGTTCCAAGAGTTTCATATTTCCGGAGTGGACCAAGTCGGTGTTGTCTCCCCGGTATGATCATCGTCCGCTTTTCGACAGCGCACTTGATGCACGCTATGCGGTGTCTGCGCTTCCGTTAAAGCATCCTGATGTCATGGTCTCGCATCGCGAGCGTGCGATCATCGAGTTCCTCGCAGACGTGGGTGGCGAAGGTCTGGAACACGCTGGAAATCTTGTGAGCGAACTACGGGCAATCCGGCCTGCGGTGCTTCAAACTCTTGCCGATCACTGCTTGCGGCGCGATGTTATCAGGACACTGAAGACACTGGCTGAAAGCGAAGGGCATCGATGGGCGAGTACGCTGCGATGCTAGACTTTTCACGGTGAAAACACCGACGAGCATCAACACAACCCTTGAGACGGTTGAGCGGGGCACGGCCGAAGCATCCGAACTGTCTAATAATTCGTTGCTGTCAGATCGATTGTAGAAACAGTTAACTGCGCCGATGGGTGTGACGCCGTTGCGTCGAAGCTGGCGCCGTCTAGGTGTCCATTCCATCTGGGTCGTTTGCGGTCTGTCGGCAGCAATCCGAGGCGGATTTCAGTGATAAGCATTCGTCGCGGCTTGAGTGTAGCCTCGCGGTCGGTCGCGTTACGGCTCTCGTTGTGCGGTCGTGCCATCGGCGGGGGACGGGCTGGCCGTTCAGCTCAGCCTGGGGTGCGATCGAGCGCGACTGCTCCGCGAGTTGCGCGAAGACGTCCTTATCGGGTAGGGTGGTGACGACTAACCACCTTAAGAAAGGACTAAACGATGACGAAGCAGGAACTGATCGACGCGATTGCGGCGAAGACAGGCGAAAGCAAGGCTGCAACGGGTGAAGCGATCGAGGCGTTCGTGGCGACGATTACCGCCGAAGTGACGAAGGGTGGCACGGTGCAACTGATCGGCTTCGGCTCGTTTTCGATCGGGGCCCGCGCCGCACGCGTTGGTCGCAATCCGGCCACCGGCGAAGAAATCCAAATCGCTGCGGCAAAGACGGTGAAGTTCACCGCTGGCAAGGCGTTCAAGGACGCAGTGAACGGCCAGTAACCGCCGGCGCGTTTGGTCATTGATTTGTGGTAGCGTTGCCACGCTTACAGCCGTTTCCCATGGTTGTGAGATGGTTGGATCTCTGTCCCGCGGAAGCTCGAGGCCGTTTCATTGACATCGTGACGCTGCACGCAGCTGATGGGCGACAATCCGTACAGGGAGTGCGGCTCGCAGCGCCCGAAAGTATTAGCTATAGGTGGCGCATGCCAGCCGGCGGTGAGGCATCGCTGTGAGCTGGGAATGTGCCGTGTGCCGAACCGGCCGCAGGTCTGCTACTGCTCCGTGCTACAGACCTTGGCTACAATCAGGCCACCGATCAGACGTGGCCATTGACTACATCACATGAGTTCAAAGCGAGGTCCGGGCAGCGTGAGCTGGCCGAGAGGCCCCCTCTCGAAAACGATGCTGTTACCCATGGACGTGACGGCCGCGCGGGAACAGTCGCTGTCCTATCATCTCGCGCTCGCGACATGCCGGATTGGTTACGGGAACAACTATCTGTTCAATGAACTGATACGAACCGTGTACGTCGCGTGGTTTCTCCAGCAGGCTGGATACGGCGACGAGCCAGTGGCACTGTACAAGTTTGCCGAATATGCGGTCGAAGCCGCGCTCACGCTTGCGTATGAATCCGGAGAATGGCTGCTCGCAAACGAGGCGCTACCGGCTTTTGAAAAGCTGTTGGCGCTACACGACTCGCAACTCAACGTTGCGCCGCTGCACAAAGTCGTCGACGCCGAGCGGCAACTCGCGCGGTATCTTTGCGGGACCGCCAGTTCGCCGATTCCAGAAGGGGATTGAGCCGAGCCGATAACCACCGGTAAGCGTAATCGTTAAAATTGTTTCTTGGTAGGATTCCTATCGGAAAGGTCTTGAATCTGTACAACCGATCCGGTCCGATAAGAAAACTTATCCTAATAGCACGATTCTGTTGCGGCTTTTCCCGGATCTGGGACTTTGCAGTGGAATCTGATGATCCGTTGCGGGCGTGGCCGCATTGCGATTGCATCTGGCAAAATCAGGGGTCCCGGCGCCGGCAGGGCTATATCGATAGCCACCGTTCATGGCGTCCGTGAGATCCCACAAGACCTGACTGCGGGAGAACGTGCTTCGCGATGGCTGATGTATTCGAACTGGTGGTAAGCGCGCTCTTCTTCCGTTTTCGGCCAAGGGACTGATATGACTTTCCGTGTCAATCGGGATCGGTTTTCGTTTGGAAGACACATGAATTTCCTGAGGGCGACGTAGCAGTAAGTCTCGACGGTGGATCGCACTGATATTCGCGGGTTGGGTACCGCATTACAGAGGTCCGCCCCTTGAGCCTGCCGCTATCTAAAGTCGCAAATCGAATGATGTCCGTTGCATAGTCCAGCCGCGGGTTGCTCGGGTGCCGGGCTACGCCGCCTTCAGGAAACTCGTCAAATCTGTGTAGCCAAGCTCAGCGCTACGCCGGCTGCTCGTTTCGCGTTACGGCGAGCGACATTGCGAGCTTGCTGATGTCCCAGATGAACCCCGCAAGTTCGCGTGCGACGGCGACGACAGCGATGTTCACATTCTTGCCGCGTGCTGCCAGCTTGCGGTATCGGCGGCAGAGTCGGACCTGTGCGTCCCAGGCACGGTCGAGGATGCGTTTGGGGATGCCTTCATGTCGGCGCTGAATTTCCGGGCTCACGCGTGCCGGGTATCTGTAGCTCCAGGCGGCCTCGACGAGCAGCTTTCTTGCATAGCTATTGCCGTTCTTCGTGATGCTGCCCTGACGCCGCCGCTCACCCGAAGAATGTTCTGAGGGCGTCACGCCCAGCCAGGCCATCAGTTGACGCGGGTGCTCGAAGCGGGAGAGATCTCCCAATTCGGAGAGCATGCCCACGGCGGTGATGAACTGTATGCCGCGCATGGTCTGCAGACCGAGAATGGCCGGATAAAATCGCCAGCCGACGACAGCTTCGTGCAGGGTCGCCTCGAGGCGCTCACATTGCGCAAACCTGTCTTCGATCGTGCGACGGCACTCGTCGAAGGCCAGTTGCTGCCAGTGGTTTGGGAATGCAAATACGCTTATCCATCGCCGGTGCGCGGGACCCCAGTTGGCGTTACCTGAGTAGCGGACTCCATGCGATAGCAGGAAGGACTTCAATCGCTGGCGGGCCTGTCTGAGATCTGCTTTCGCTGCCGCCCATGTGCGCGCCAGGTCCCGGAACGCCTCATCTTCAACATCCGGCACGTGTACCGCTGACAGGTCGCCAGCGCGCAGTGCGCGTACGAGCTTGACCGCATCGCGCCGGTCCGTCTTGACGCGCTCGCCCGGTTTCTTCGGGATCAGGGACGGCGCGCATACCACGCAGTCGAATCCTCTTTCAACGAGCTCCCTGTAGAGTCCGTAGCCGCAGGGGCCGGCTTCATAGACAACGCGGACATGGCGCGCCTTCGACTGAACACGCTTGCACAAGCGATCGATATCCGCCTTCAGCGTTCCGATCTTGCCCAACAGTTCCACGTCGGCCATATCGATTGCGTACGCCACCGTGATCGACTCCTTGTGAACATCCAGACCGACAAACACCGTGCTATCGTGGTTCACGCTGGCCTCCGCGCTGGAAATCGCCGGGGTGTGCCCTGTGCACATCGTGCGGCTCTGGCAGTGATGCTAACCCGCGTTTGGTTCCTCACGGCGGGCCAGCCACTGGCTCACGGAAAGTCATACTGCCTAAACCGCTCGCGCGGTATGCACTCCGTTTGAACGCGGTGGTTCTTCATAGGAAACCCGCCCGGTTTCCTATGTTGAGCAATGAGGCACTCCGCCTCGTTGCTCAACAGGAGCCCAGCCATGACTACCCCCAGCCAAGGCATCAGTCCGCTACGCCAGCGCATGATGGACGACATGCGCATGCGCCGCCTCGCGCCAGCCACACAAGCCAACTATCTTCGTGTGGTTCGAGAGTTCACCGTCTTTCTCGGTCGCTCGCCTGACACCGCCACCGTCGAGGACTTGCGGCGCTATCAGCTACATCTGGTTGACCGCGGTGTGTCGCCGATTTCCCTCAACGCGGCGATCACCGGATTGAAGTTCTTCTTTGCCACCACGCTCGGTCAAGGGGAGTTGATGGCGAAGATGCGTCCGATTTATCTTCCGCGTACCTTGCCCGTCATACTCAGCCGCGACGAAGTGGGGCGGCTGATCGCGGCGGCCAGTAACCTCAAGCATCAGACAGCGCTCGCAGTAGCCTATGGCACAGGACTACGTGCCAGCGAGGTGGTGGCCCTGAAGGTCGGAGACATCGACAGCCTGCGTATTTCACACCAAGCTGGACAGTGATTTCGCGGCAAGCTGGACAGGCATTTCACGCGAAGGTGGACACGGATTTCACGGCAAGCTGGACAGCGATTTCACACGAAGCTGGACAGTAACGCTCTGATGTAGCGACGCGGGTCAACCGTGGCACGCTCGACGATTTCGTCGAGAGGCCACATGGCATATCCAACGTTGACCATGCGTAAAATTCGTGAAGTGCTGCGCCTGCATTTCGACTGCGGGTTTAAGCAGCGTGAGATTGCCCGGGCAGTCGGTGCCTCTCCAACGACAGTCGGACAGTATGTGCGGCGCATGGAGCGCGCAGGGCTTACCTGGGCGGTGTCGGCGACGCTGTCCGACGATGAACTCGAAGCGCTGCTGTACCCGCCGCCACCACAGGTCGAGGGGCAGCGGCCCGAACCCCACTGGCCCACCGTCCGTCGCGAGCTCTCGCGCAAGGGCGTCACGCTGGATCTGCTGTGGAACGAGTACAAGGCCGAGCATCCGGACGGCTATGCGTACACGTGGTTCTGCACGCACTACAGCCAGTGGGCCAGCTCGTTGCCCCTGACATTGCGCCAGACGCACGCTCCGGGCGAGAAGCTGTTCGTCGACTACTCCGGCGACAGGGTCGCAATCATCGATGCGGCGACGGGCGAGATCCGTGAGGCGGAGCTCTTCGTCGCAGTGCTCGGCGCGTCGAACTACACGTACGCCGAAGCGACCTGGACGCAGCAGTTGCCGGACTGGATCGGCTCGCACGTGCGTGCGTTCGAATTCATCGGTGGCTGTCCTGAGATTGTCGTGCCGGATAACCTTAAGTCAGGCGTACACAAGCCCAGCTTCTATGATCCGCTGATCAATCGCACCTACGCAGCAATGGCCGCGCATTATTGCGTCACTGTCCTCCCGGCTCGCAGCGGGAAGCCCCGCGACAAGGCAAAGGTTGAACAGGGCGTACTCCTGGTCCAGCGCTGGATTCTCGCCCGGCTGCGCAAGCAGCGCTTCTTCAGTCTGGCCGAGGCGAACCGGGCAATCGCCGGATTGCTCGCCAGCCTGAACAACAAGGCCTTCAAGAAGCTGCCGGGTTCGCGCCGCAGCGCCTTCGAGGAACTTGACCGTCCGGCGCTCAAGGCGTTGCCTGTGCTGCCGTACCAGTACGCCGACTGGAAGGTCGCCCGCGTCGGCATCGACTATCACGTCGAACTGACTGGTCATTACTACTCGGTCCCACATCGCTTTGCGCGCGAACAGGTTGACCTTCGTTACACCACATCGACGGTCGAGATCTTCCATCGCGGCAAGCGTATCGCCGCGCACGCAAAGAGCGACCGGCGCGGCGCCCATACCACGCTCAATGAACACATGCCCGCTAACCATCAGGCCGTCACTGGCTGGGACCCACAGCGCCTGCGCAACTGGGCGGACAGCATCGGCCCATACACCGCCGCAGTCATCGAGCATCTGCTGGGCGGTCGCCAGCATCCGCAGCAGGCCTATCGCACCTGTCTTGGTGTGCTTCGGCTCGCAAAGGACTATGGCAACGAGCGACTTGAGGTGGCCTGCTGCCGCGCCATCGATCTCAAAGCGCCGGGGTACAAGTTCATCGCCTCAACGCTGAAGAACGGTCTGGATCAGCAACCCTCGCCGACATCTGCACAGGCCGACTTACCGCTTACGCACGCCAACGTGCGTGGGCCCAACTACTACCATTGAAGGAGAAATATGCTCAGACATCCGACCATCGAGAAGCTGCACGAGCTACGCCTGAGCGGCATGGCCGCCGCGCTCACCGAGCAGCAGGGACTCGCCGACATCGAAGCAATGAGCTTCGAGGAACGACTGGGTCTGCTTGTTGAGCGAGAGTCCAGCGTGCGCGAATCACGGCAGACGACGGCGCGGCTACGCCGCGCAAAACTGAAGTTCCCCGATGCCGTGCCCGAGGACATCGACTACCGCTCGGCACGGGGACTCGACCGCAGTCTCATCGGCCAGCTGCTGACGTGCAACTGGATTCGCGAGCGCAACAGCACGGTGATCATAGGCGCCACCGGTCTTGGCAAGACCTGGCTGTCTTGTGCACTGGCCAACCAGGCATGCCGTCAGGGCTTCTCAACGCTGTATCTGAAAATGCCCCGGTTGAACGAGGATCTTGCCATTGCCCACGGTAGTGGCCGCTACGCACGCCTGCTGGCGCAGTGGGCAAAGACGGACGTCCTGCTGATGGATGACTTCGCGATGGCGCCCATGAGCGACGGCGCCGTGCGCGACCTGCTGGAGATTCTTGATGATCGTCACGGCCACCGTTCGACGCTTGTGACAAGTCAGATTCCAATTGAGAACTGGCACGCGGTACTCGGGGATCCGACGCTCGCCGACGCCATTCTCGATCGACTCGTGCACAACACCTATCGCGTCAATCTCAGCGGCGAGTCGATGCGCAAACACAAAAAGAGTTTGACCGACAAACCCCGATCAGAGTAAAAATCGGAAACCCCGCGTCGCTGCGCTCCGACTGTCCAGCTTCGCGCGAATCAGCCGTCCACCTTCACGCGAAACGCGTGTCCAGCTTCCACGAATTACGCAGACAGCCAGCGCATGACGCTGCGCGTTGAACAGGGTAAAGGTCAGAAGGACCGCTACGCGATGCTGTCCCCGGTGCTGCTTGAGCGCCTGCGGGTCTGGTGGCGAGTGGCCCGGGCCCAGGGCAAGATGCTCGACGGCGGCTGGCTGTTTCCCGGGCTCAATCCGATTGAATCGCTCAGCACCCGTCAACTCAATCGGGTGGTCCATGCGGCCGCCGAGGCCGCTGGAATCGACAAGCGTGTGTCCATGCACACCTTGCGCCATAGCTTTGCCACCCACCTACTGGAACAGAAGGTCGATATCCGCGTGATTCAGGTCATGCTTGGGCACAAGAAGCTCGAGACCACAGCGCTTTATGCCCAGGTCGCCACCGATATTCTGCGTGAAGTGGTCAGCCCTCTCGATGGTCTGGATCCTGCGTAGATAGCCGTCGTGGCGCATTGCGCGCTCGAGGTAGCCGATGTCTTCCGCGCTCTTGGTCCAGCGTGGCGCCAATCCGCTCACCTGAACCTTGGGCAACTGAAGGTGATGTCAGCGATCGAACAGTGCCGCAGCGCGGCGCTGGGAGGGCACGTGCTGCGTTGCCAGGGATGCGCCAGGATCGAGATCGCCTACAACTCATGCCGCAACAGACATTGTCCGAGGTGTCAGGCTACCGCTGCGCGCCGGTGGCTCCAAGCGCGTGAGGCCGATCTTCTTCCCGTCGAGTACTACCACGTGGTCTTTACGCTGCCGGCTGCGATCAGCGCGATTGCGTACTACAACAAGGCCGTCATCTATGGGCTGCTGTTCGATATCGCGGCCGAAACATTGCGCAGCATCGCCGCCGATCCGAAGCATCTCGGGGCACAGATCGGTGCCACTCTCGTGCTGCATACCTGGGGCTCCGCGCTCACGCATCATCCCCATGTGCATGGCATCGTTCCCGGTGGTGGGCTGTCGCCGGACCGAAGCAGGTGGGTAGCGTGCAAGCCAGGCTTCTTCCTTCCGGTGCGCGTGCTCTCGCGCCTGTTCCGGCGACGCTTCCTCGAGGAGCTGGAAGCGATCTATCGCCGCGGCCAGTTGCGCTTCTTCGGCGAATACGCCGAGCTCAACGATATGGCAGCCTTTGCCGGGTGGCTTGCGCCAATGCGTACATGTGAGTGGGTGGTATACGCCAAACGCCCGTTTGCAGGGCCCAAAGCAGTGCTCGCCTATCTGTCACGCTATACCCACCGGGTGGCGATCTCCAACCAACGCCTGGTCGCGCTCGACGAACATGGCGTCACCTTCCGCTGGAAGGACTACCGCGTAGACGGACGCACACGCAACAAGACCATGACGCTCCAGGCAGATGAGTTCGTGCGCCGGTTCCTGCTGCACGTGCTGCCTGGCGGCTTCCACCGCATCCGCCACTACGGTCTGCTCGCGAACCCATCGCGGCGCGAGAATCTCGCGACGATACGCGAGTTGCTGGGCGCCGCGCCTAACAGTGTCGGCCTCAGTGCCAACGTCGTATCCACCGTGGAAGTACCGCCAAGCTTCGTTTGCCGGCACTGCGGTTCGCCAATGATCATCATCGACATACTCCAACGCAGCAGACCTATCCGGGCACCGCCTGTCGAGTGCGCCCACGCATGAACGCCATCGTGTCAGGATGCACAATTCGACTGTCGGCTCTTCGGCAACGAGAGCCAATAGCAGACGCCTGTGCCTATCGTTCCAAACAGGCAGTCTGGCGCTGGCCGAGTCGGCGCGATGACAACCCACCGCTGTGCCGTCGCCGCGATCATGCGTGTCTAACCGCAGATTTACCCGCGTTTATATCCACCATGCCTTCAATGGGATCGAACAAATCGCCATAGCGGTGAAACGTTCAGACCATGCCGGAGCACTCCGCGGTTTCCTCCCTTGGGGCTTGTAGGACGCCTGCCCGCTGGCGTCTGGGGGAGTTGACGTGTCGATGGATCAGGGCAGGCGTCCTACAACCCTAAACATTTTGAGACATTGGACGTGCTTTCGCGAACGGCCGATAACCCTCGATTAACGGCCCTCCCAAAAAAACGGCGGCGTGGCGTTTGACCCGCGCAGTAACGCAGCTGCGGCACGTACGGCGAAGACCTGCATAACCATTAGAACGCCATCTGGACGCAGACAACGACTAACCTTGGACAGCGTCCCTTTTTCGCGTGGACGCTGCCTTTAACGCAATGCGCTCTGCAATCGGCTGGGTGGTGCGGGCTCAGGGCATGAAGCAGGAATCCGTCAAGCTCGTGCCGGCACCCGGACGCCGCGTACCGCGGTGCCCGACATTGCGTAGGCGATCGGGATGCGTGGCTCGCGCGCAAGCAGGAAAACGATGCCCTGCATGAGCAGGTCGTCCCGGCGATCTCGGCACGACGCAAGCTTCGCTTTCACACGTCAAGATTTAGTTTGCTTTTCGACGGCATTGAGCGCATGGTGAAAAGATCCAGATGTACCTGACCGCCCTTTCGCATCCGGACAGGCATCGGTTCATGACGGTCAGTATCGCTTAAGGAGCGTGCCATCATGACCATTCCCACCATCGAATACAGAGGGTACGAGCTACGTGCGTACTCTCACCAGGTGTTTCCGCTACATCGTGATCCGTATGCCAAAGGACCAAGGCAGTTCTCATCGTTCGTACGGATCGACACCATTCCGTCCGGCGAAGTCAAGGCACGGCGCTATGCAACGTTGTTCGACGCGTTAAGTCCCACCACCGCAGGTGACGCCATCGACCTCGCGATGCAATACGGCAAAGACATCGTCGATGGCAAAGTTGAGCCAACCGAACTATGACATACCGAATGTGAGTCAGCCCGCAGCTGAGTGGAGCAAGTCATGCAATATCCGCTTTATGTGCACCGGGACGGCAATACCGGCTTTCGCGCCAGTTTTCCCGACCTTCCCCGAGCAGTTGCGCGTGGCCATTCGTTCGATGAACTGAAACGCAACGCACAGGAGGTTGTCGAGCTGATGTATGACCGCAGCGAGCAACTCATACCCGCTCCCACCTGCAGTACGTCGGAGTTGCAATCGCTCGACATGGACGATGGGAAAGGGATCTGGATGTTCATCGAGATCAATCTGGCACGGGTTACCTCGAAAGCCGTGAGCGTTCAATTCAGTCTGCCCGAGAGTCTGCTGCAGAGAGTCGACGCTGCAGCAAAAGAGCGTCACTCGACGCGCTCTACGTTCTTTACGCTGGCTGCCGTACACGAACTTGGAAACCGGGACGAAGGGCAATTGCCCTAGACGCCGGTTGTCCGGCAGATGTCCGCGGACCGATGTCGTCGCACGCCACGACCGGCGTCACCAATCAAGACTAGAACTTACGATGTGCCGCGTCGTCCCGACTATCGAGGGCGACGCCAACCGCCTGTTGGCGAACCGGTTTGTTCGATAGTAGGAGTGCGTCATGATTGACGATCAGGTAAATGCCGAAGAACTGGCAGAAAGCCGGAGACAGAGAGAGGCTGCGGCCAATGCGACAGATGATGGCATGCGGGTGGTCCGGGAAGATAACGAGCGAGATGCCGCCGAAGGGATTCGACACAGAACAGCGAAGCAATGGGTCAGGCACGCAAGAAAATGGCTGGGTGCTGGCAGCGGCTTTTTGCGACGCTGAACGTCGGTGACTCATAAGGAAAATATTGTTCCGCCCTGAGACGGCGGAGGCGGAAGAACCGGCGAAGGGTCGGTTCTCTCGCAGTGGGGCGGCATCGTTCCGGTACAAAAGTCCTAACCAGGCTCTGACGCCAGATCTGCTAGCGCAGGTTTGAGAAGACCGGCTACGGTGCCATATCGCGATCCAGGCGAGGTGGCATGGATTTCGACGTGAAGCCGCACGCGTGAAGCATCCGCGGCTCGTGTGACAAGTTCGGGCCGCCCGAGCCCCGGTACGGCTTAGCGTGCAGACATGCCAGCCCGGCCGGTACAGACTTGATCTGTGACACCGAATCACTTCTGCAAGGATCCTGATGTCGCGCTACCAATTCGAAATCGACCTGACGCACCTCGAACAGATCATCCCATTACTTGTGCGCGGAAATCCGCTCGCGCTATCGTACTGGCGACGTCGCATTTCTTCGCTATCGACGCAGCAGGGTCTGCTACCCGATGGGAACAGGCGCGTAACCCGACTGCTTAGTGTATTCGATGAAGTCGAGCGCGCATTGACATCAGGCAAGGCCACCGCCAGACGGTCACCGGGATGAACCGCGACGCGTTTACGTCCCGGTCGCAGCGCCTTCAAATCCGGTAACAGGCGCTCGAATTCCCGCTTGATCACGGTTCAGCACTCGCAATATAACGGAGGCCGCAGTGACGCCTCTCAAGACGGCGAAGACGGATTGGGTCAAATGGTACCGGAGTAGCGGAATGGATCTGCTCACGACGGCGGGCGAAGTGAATTGCTCCGCCCGCATCGCGTCAGAACACCGAAACCCTATTACTCCTTTCCCCCACCGTTGATCCCGCTTCCGCTTCGCCATACCTGCTTTCCCCGCTCGGAGAGCTCGCCGCAACTATGCTCCGCGTCGGCCTCCGTCCCTTCGATCGCCATTTCGCCGCCGGCCTGTTCCTGTGCCTTTTGCTTCTGCCTGTGCCGCGCTGCCACAGCTTCATCGTGCGACCTGCCTGCGTAATTCATGGTCATCTCGCCAACTCCTTAAGAAAGTAGTCTTTGCAACGTGCAAAGCTGCCCAGCGCGTGTCATCTCTGGAGCGACAATCCCAATTGCTCGCGTAGCCGGTCCAATAGATGGTGCTCATCCATCCAACGGATCTCCCGCTTGCGCAGAAGGCTGTGCCTGTATCGCCGCAGCGACACGCCGAACATCAGCGCCAGCCCGACCGCGATGCCCCACATTGCATACGTCATATCATCCTTTTCAATCTGTTTTCGCTTTACATACGGCGACAGACCGCACGATAGAGAAATAGCACGCGCGCGCCCCAGCGCGTCCAAAAATCATGTCGAATCATTCAGTGCTTGTGGTGCAGCCAGTCGCGAATTGGATGCACGTCTAGCCAGCGGGTAACCGGCGCGTCCTTGTGTTCTCGCCTGTACCGCGCTGTTGCGAGTGTCGCGACGCATAGCAGCACCACGATCCCCACTACAAAACTAATCATTGACTTGGGTCATCGCAGCCTCCTTTGAGGTCAGAACCATGCTTATATTTTAGGTGGCCAGGGAAATAGCAGGCGCCATCTTCATTCAACGCTCCTTGTTTCGCGCGAACCGTGTCGAGCGGCTGCATACTGCGATACAGCCAGCGACGCTACTCAGCGGGTCCAAGGATGACGTTCCGGCGTGGCCGGACGAACGGTCGATTCAGACTACCTTGCGCTAAATGCAGCACAGGCAATGGTTGCACCCCTGATCGTCGTCAGAAGCCAAGCGGCGTTGCCCCGTTAGGACGGTGTGCAGGGCACTCCAGGAAGCCGGGGATTGGCGGATCTGGAAGCATTCTCGCGACAGGTCTGTAGCTCATGAAATCGAAATATCGATTCGGCGGAGCGCCGACATACTGCTTCTTTGCGATTTCGAGAACCTTTTCATGAAACTCGTCAAAGGCACCAGGCACCGACCGCTCGTCGGATCCAACGTCAGATTGCAGATTTCTGAGCATGGCGTCGTCGACCACGAAGGTGATTTCGCGTGAATTGTCGTACCCCCCAGAAACACACGCAATGTCGGGAGGCATCATAGCTACGGCTGGGGTTGGGAAATTTAAGCACCGCGATCAACTCTTCGCGCGCACGGCCGAGTAGCGCCACTTACTGGCGTTGGAGTCGATCGTGGCGTAACTGACACGTCTTTGCTCTGCTCTCAGAGCATCCGCTGCGTCGAGTGTATGAGCACGCGTCCTGCGTTCGACGGCATACTCGCTCTCGCTGCCAATTGCAGCCGAAGCAGGTTTGAATTGTGATCGCATGATGGGCTCCGAAGCTGGAGGTCGCGCGTGGGCGACCCGTCTCCCCACTGTATACCCTTTGGCTGGCACCAACGTTTTTATTTGCCGGGGATCCTTGGAGTTCAGTTTTCCGAAACGTTTATACAATGCGACCTTGAAGAATTCGCTCGGACGGCGACCGCCGTCGCTTGTCCAGCGCCTTTTGCTCCGCTATACGCAGGCGCTGATCACTAGATGGCGGCGACCGCCGACGGAGCAGATTGCGCTGGTGGGTACCACTGCCGCGCCGGGAGAGGTCATGACTGACCTCTAGGATTTACCGTGCAGGATCGTTGGGCACGCCCGCACTTCGCGTCGTGGGTCATTAGCTTGCTGCATCGCCTGAACGGGGGACTGCGAAAACACATCAGCGCGTTGCCCACCAAAACGCCGGCGTCATCCCCTGACTGACGACGATGTCCAGTTCGGCCGCTCCAACCGTTCAATCGCCGGGCGCTCGGGGGAAAATACCGCCTCACCACGATCGGGACGTGAGGCTGTCGCTTCAAGGCTGAACCTCATACGGTGGACACGTGGACAGGCGCTGATCGTCTACCGCACGGCCGACGGTGAAGTGATACAGGCTTTGCCAGGTGTGATCCTCCACGCCGAGCAGTGCGTGCATTTCATCATCGAAAAAGCAGCCAATCCCTGTCGCGCGCACGCCGGCGGCTTCGGCTTCGAGATAGAGCACCTGGCCAAGAATGCCGCATTCCCAGAACAGATGGCGATAACGCCATGGCTGTTTCAACGCGATTCCGAATCCCGCGATCATCCCCAGCGTAAAGCAGGAATCGGCGCCGATATCCTGGTGGCAGCAGATCAACTTTGCCGTGGCGCGTAAATCGTAAGGCAGCAGAAGATAGAGCGGCAGATGATCGGGGCCGGTCTTTTGCCAGAGCCATTCTGGACGTAGAGACCGCTTGAGATCCGGCAGCGCGCGCGGATTTCTCACGAACATATACAGGCCCGGCTCCAGGTCGCCCACGCGGTGCACCATTAGCGCTGCATGCACTGCCGCAGGAGACACCAGCGCATTCCACGGCGGCGTGTCATGACGTGGCAACAGGCACGCCAGCATGCTGAAAAACGCCGCCTTGGCGATGGACGTCGTACCGTCGAAATTCACCGCGCTGCGACGCTGCCGCGCGATCCGGGCAAAGCTGAGATCAAGGGCGGGCGCCGCGGGCGACGGATGCAGCTCTGGATTCGGCGAGGTTGGTTCGCGAGTACGGGCCTTATGCGTGGCGCGATGGATCGAATCGATATCCGGCCACTTCACATGTCCCGGACTCAGCTGATTCGCGCGTCCGTGCCACTGTGCGCTATCCAGGGCGATCAGCATGCGCTCAAGATCAGGCCGCAATGCAGGGTTGCCGATCCAGAGCAAGGCATCCGGCGCCTCTGCTTCTGCCTTCGCGAAATCTTCTCCGCGGTTCAATCCAAGCAGGTTGGCCACGGCGTCGTCCGCAGCCGCCTCCACCAGCCGCGTCTGCCAGCCAAGCGCTGCCGCGGCGTAACTCACCGCGGCGATGACATGGCCGCTATCGTGCTGGCAGTAGCGCCAGGCGCGTATGCCGTATTTCCACGCCTCGCGCCAAGGGATCGAGCTTATGCCGACCAAGACGCCGCTTTGCGGGAACGCCTCGCTCCATCGTTCGTCATCCACTGCAGCGCGACATTCAAGGGAATGGTCCCGGCTCAGGTAATGGTAGACCCCACCGGACAAGCCGGGCAGAGTCGGACACAGAAGATAGCCCTCGGTCGGATGCAGATTTCCGCTCGAAGGGTTGCAGCGCAGTGCCCACCGCTGGGTCCCGTAGGATTTCCACGCCGACAGGCCGAGCGAAAGTTCGAACAGGATGGCCAGACTGGAAAGATCGAATCTGCGCGCGGGCGGCAAAGCGCCGCAGCGCAGTTCGTTGTAGCGTGTAGTCAGGCTATCCGCGGCTAACGGCAGACCAATGCGCGGTGCGCCGTGAAACACCCGGAACGGATCCGGTTGGGTTGCCCAGTCGAGTATCCCGGGGCCAGGGGCGTAGCCGCTGACGCGATGCTTGCTGCGCTCGTGATATTCAAGCATTGCATGCTTTAACCGGTCCATGTTCCCCTCAGACCAGGAATATCCGCACATGTGGCTGTACAAAACCGGCTGGCTGGACGTCCGGGCGCGGTCGTCATCAAGTCGTGGAATCGAACGCGCTTCGGCAAACTGCTACTGCGTTCGGCGCCTCCTGTGCGATGCCCCGGCAATCGGGTTGTCTTCACGAAAGCCGGGGGATTTTTCCAGCGCTTAGGTCACCCTTCAGGTGTCTTCGAAGGTATTCGGGACCGCCGACTTTAAAAACTCGTGGCCATCCCAGGTTAGCCGCCAGTCGCTACCCATCGAGCGGACGAGATTTGCGTCGGCCAGCAGGTTCAACTGATACCACACACCCCGGTTCGAAACATCGAACGCATCCTTGAGCGCGCTTTCAATGTCATATTCGCTGAGGTGCGGGGATTTGTTTTCCTCGAGAGTCTTCAGTATTGCGAGTGCCAGATTCATATCGCGTTTCACGATTTCCTCCTGTCGCAGATAGGACATACATCGAAAGCGCGCCACGGGTGCAACGTCCGCGCGATCATACCGGGTGTGGCTTGCTGCACGGCTCTTTGCGCTTTCGCACAGTGCCGCGAAAAGGGTGGCACGACGCGAGCCGCGGAGTACACCGCGAGCCCTGTCGTCTCGCCGGTGGGGAGCGCTGATTGCAGAGCTGACCGGCGGCGCCGCAATCGATGTGATTCCGGGTTCCCGACAGGCTCATGCCACGGTCCGAACGCGTCGGGGGTGAATTTCAACACCAGTCGCGAGCGCTGCCTGGGATTCAACGCTTCGGTCCCCTCATACCCTCGGTTTCCATCGCAGCATTCCGCTCTTCGAAGGCTTCAATGGGTTCCATGGTCTCGTCGATGGAAGCTGTCGCGCGTTCTGTGGCCGCCTTCGTTTCGTCGACGGTGGAACCGAGTCCTCCCTCGTCGTCGCTCGGAGGCTCCAGCATGTCTCGAAGCATGGCCTCCAACTCCGGGGTGTCCCACGGCGCGCCATGCTGCTCTTTCTTCTTTATGTAGTGCCTGACTTCTGCGTCCTGCTCCGGCGTCAGGGGAAGACCGCGAAATGTACTTTGGGGGCTAGCGTCGGTCATGGTATTGCTCCGGAATTTATCCATTTTGAGTGTAGCCCTGTTGTGGCCAACGAGCCTCCACTATCGGTCAGCGCATGGACTGGTCCGTCCATTCGCATCGACTCGTCCAGCGAGCGGACGTTGCTGTCGGCACAGATGCGAGCCTTGGCGCTTTGCACAATTGCTGCTGATAGCGGCACCGTGCAAACAATCCCGGGCGGGACAACGTCACGCGATGACATGGTTCAGCGCAGGGGCCTCACGCAGAAGGGACTTTGCGTCTTTTGCGGCAGCTGCAGGCGGTTTCGACCGCTCATGGGCGATGCGCAACGATGCAAATTGCGATGGGTCATGAAGGATGGCAGGAACTATGACAAAACTGTCCGGACAGTTTCCCATCGAGCACGTGCACTAAAGCTGTACGCTGGTGACTCCCGACTGCGACCGATCGGACACTGATGAGCGCATCGCATTTGGCTTTCACAACCTCAGCCGCAACTACGACGCACTCGGGCACTGCGTAACGTTCTGGGGTTATGACAACGTCGTGAAGGAGATCACGAATATCGGTGTCGGACCGAGGGGAGGGCGGAAGATGCGACTGATCGAAGCGGACGAACGTCAGGTTCCTCCGCGCGTCTGCATTCCACAGCTTGCAGCCACGGATTGGTATCCCAACTGGTTACCATCGCAGTGCGGCACTGAAGGATTTCCTCTCGTTGGGAGGCGACGATGCAATTCGAACTACAGGCCTTCCATATCGACGCGTCACCTCTTAATGCCGGCGGCCATTACTATCCAGTGGTGCGTCGAGATCGCGGCATAGGTGGAGTGATTTGACTACTCGAACCGGATCATTGGAGACCAATATGCAGCCTTGCAATGCCTGTTGCGAATGGGTCGGCAAGCCATCCAGCGCTCCCCCGCATGGCGATCTTGCCGCTTCCGGCGTCAGTGCAATCGAGCCGCCGGGCCGCATGAGGAAAATCGGCAGCAACTCGAACTGCACGGTCTGCGGAAGCTGGCTATACCAAAATACCGCTGATGGCGCCCCTCCTAACGAGTGGGTGATGGGCGAGCATCAGCGCGATTCGCCCGGGAGGACGTGACAAGCGGTGCTTCGAAAATCACGATGGAGACTGGCATGCTGCGACGCAACGAGCTATATAGGGGATGTAAACTGGACGTCGCAGTCGATGGTGACGCACTTGCCGGGTTCTATATCGCCGCACGCAACGTTCCGATGCCAATTGCTCGATTTCGTGACGCGTCGGCTGCATTCGCAGACGGATTCAATCGGCTTCGCGCTGCGGTTGACGAACACCAAGGCAAGCGAGGCTAGTCTTGCACATTGGTTCACGGAACCCTGTGGGAAGACACGCGCCGCACGGGAACGGTGGGCTACAACGTGCAGGCTGCAGTTGACGTGAAACGATTGGCTCATGTCGAGCCGGAAACCGCCACTTACGAGTCGTTTCCGAACGCTCAAAGGGGAAGCAATCAGCGACCTTTGCGACACACGGTAACCGGCCAGCACCACCCTGTCGGCAATGGTGTCAGGAAGTGGCGATCGGATCAGGCTTGATGCAGCTCGGCTTCGCTGAGGCGACAGCGGCCATCAGTTCTGACGGAAATACCTGCAGGGACGATCGCGCCTCCTCGGCGCTCCTGCAGTCGAGCCAGTCGCCATATCCTTTCGACCGCACGATCACGATCGAGCGCTGCTCGTCTCTCGGCTTGTGGAAGCGACGCATGAGCGGATGCTCATCGGCATTGATCGGGAGGGTGGCTGTGGATTTCGGCGAACTGAAGGGGGCGCGCTCGACTATGGGGTTGCCCGCGCCGAAGGAATGCGGGATGCTGATTTATACGGCGAAGACGCCGACGGGTGTCCGGTGTGTACGTTAGGCGATCCGTCGAGCGGGAGGTTTTCGCTCCATCGACCGATCCGGAGCAGGCGCGACCGATCATTGCGCACGCTGATGGATGTCCTGCAAATGCAGATGCTTGTGCGCGACGGGTCCACGCCTATGTGGTTCAGGAGATCACGTACCGGATCTGTTGGCCACCTTTGTATAACGTTTTGGCCAGTTCCCGTATTTGGTCGAGACTGCGATCGAACGCGGCGAGCAGATCGGTTTCCTCGCTGCGGGTTCCAGGGTTGAGCTTCATCAGGATCTGGCCATCGACAAGAAACGCGATCTCGCGAGCCTTGTCGTAGCCCCCAAAACACACGCAACGCCTTGATGCGTCGTAAGAACGACTGGGATTGGGAAAGCTGAGCCCGACCACCTTCTTTGCCATCTATTCCCTCGATGAGACGTAGTGCCACTTTGCGGCATTGACATCAATGCGCGCATCACCCTCAAGCCGCTTCTGGGCACGGTCTGCTTCCGCCTGCCGCAAGGCTTCGGCGCGAGCCCTCCGGGTCGCAACGTGGTCTTCCTGTGTGCTCGACGGGGTCAGGCTCATTGGGGGGCGCTTCAGCATCTGGATGCCTGCAAAAAGAGAGTGTAACTTCAAGGCAATGGCCCGAGGCCAGAAAGCACGCCTGAGCACCGCGACGGGCCACATCAAGGCCGCGATGCTCATTCGCGTGCACGATTCAACACATATTCGTGCTGGGTTTGTCGATCCAGACACGAACGGCGCCGATGAAAGCGGCTTGCGTACTCACGTTGGCTATCCGAGAGTGCGCCGCATGACGCAACAACGCAAGAACAATCGGCAAAGCGGCGGCCGGGTCTTTTGCGGCAAATAGATCGCGACATCCATTAAAAATACGCCCAGAATGGGGCAGAGAGCGGCCCGATCCGTGGTTGCTGAGACGGGGAGCGAAATGCCAAAAGGCGAACAGCGTAGTAATCGCGAGGCAAAGAAGCCTAAACAATCTAAAAAACTGCCATCTCCCAGCCCAGACCGGTTCAAGACACTGTCCCCGAGGGCTTCGGTGTCGAGCGATTCGACGAGGAAGAAGTAGGCGACCGTCGCATGTGAGCGCGCGGTTGTTTCGTTTCAGGTGCGCACAGTGTCGGCCGAGGGCCCCAATCAGTCCGGGAGAAGCCGCGCCGCTGCCATCGACGTGCGCCTTGTTGTCTTCGTCGATAGCCGTATTCAATGCGTGTCCGAGTTGTTGACAATTGCCGCCCAGTCCGTCCTGTTGCGGTGAGCTTTCTTTCTGGGGACGAAATGGTGAGCAAGTTTGATCGCGGCGAATGGAAATGAGCGCACCTCACCGGCTAACCGTACGGCATCAGAGCGTCTACCGCTACTCGGAGCCCGTGCGCTTCGGCGAGCATCGGATGATGTTCCGCCCGCGTGCGAGTCATGATTTGCGGCTTCTCACCATGCAGCTGCTGATTACACCCACACCCGAACGGCTGCATTGGTTGCACGATGTCTTGGACAACTCGGTCGCAGTCGCGACATTTTCGGCCGAAGCGTCCGAGCTGCAGTTCCGAAGCGAGGTGACGCTCGAACACTGGGAGGCGCCGTTGCCCGATTATTCGCTGGAGCCCTATGCGTCGACGTGGCCCTTCGCATATACGAGCGAGGAGGCCTCCGATCTGGTGAACGCGCGAAGCCGTCAGTACCCGGACGCCGAGGTTGACTTATGGGCGCGACGCTTTATCGAATCCGGCGGCACCACGGGCACGATGACGTTGTTGCGCAGTATGACGCTCGAGATCAAGAACAGCTTCACGTACGTGCGGCGTACCGAGAAGGGCGTTAATCGTCCTGCCGACACCTTACGCCTGCGCTGCGGCAGCTGCCGCGATTTCGCGGTGCTGATGATGGATGCCGTCCGCTCGCTTGGCTTCGCAGCCCGGTTTGTCAGCGGCTATATCTTCGTGCCGGACTACGACGCTACCTTGGGGGGCGGCGCGACCCACGCATGGCTGCAGATCTATCTTCCCGGCGCAGGGTGGGTGGATTTCGATCCGACCAACAGTATCGTCGGCAACCGGCATCTGATTCGTGTGGCGGTAGCGTGGAATTACGAGCAAGTGCTGCCGCTCTGGGGCACGTGGCATGGTGCGACGTATTCGTTCCTCGGTCTCGAGGTCGACGTGAGCGTGACGGAAGACGTCTAAGCGCCCGGCGCGTCACGACTTTTTCAATGCAAGGGTGGCCAGATGAATCTTCGAGTGGGCTATGAACTGATATATGAGTGCGTGCAGCCGACACCGATGATGCTGATGTTGAACACGCATTTTTCCCGAGCGCAGGATGTGTTGTCCGCCGATCTGCTGGCGGTCGATCCCCCGGTGGCGATCAAGCAGTATCGCGATAGCTTCGGCAATCTCTGCAGCCGCATCGTCGCGCCGGCAGGGCTGATTTCGCTCTCCACCACCGCGCTGCTCGACATCTCCGATCAACCCGAGACGAACGAACGGCTCGACTATCAGCATGCCATTGAAACGCTTCCGGATGAATGTCTGATGTTCCTCCTCGGCAGCCGCTATTGCGAAACCGATCTGCTGTCCGACATTGCGTGGAAACTGTTTTCCAGTACGCTTCCGGGGAGCCGCCGGGTGCAGGCGATTTGCGACTACGTGCATCATCACATCACGTTTGGATACGAATTTGCACGGCCGACCAAGACCGCTTTTCAGGCGTGGCAGGAACGCAAGGGCGTGTGTCGCGACTTCGCGCATCTGGCCGTGGCGTTGTGCCGCGCGATGAATATTCCGGCGCGCTATTGCACGGGATACATCAGTGATGTCGGCGTGCCGCCGCCTTGGAGTCCGATGGATTTTGCAGCCTGGTTCGAAGCCTACGTTGGGGGCTCATGGCAGACCTTCGATCCGCGCAACAACGCGCCGCGTACTGGACGTGTGCTGATGGCGCGCGGCCGCGATGCTGCCGATGTTGCGATCAGCAACACATTTGGTCCGACGAAGCTCGTCAAATTCGATGTCCACTGCGCGCCCGAGTGAGTTCGTGCGGCTTTCGGACTACGTCGCTCCGCTTCCAACACAGCAATCATGGACGCAGCAATCCGCCTCTTTATTCAGTTTCGAATTTCAAAGAGTTGAATGGGGGCTCCGCCGTCCATCTGTCAAAGCGATGACGGACAGTCATTTCTTGGTGGTGTCGCAGATGACGCGTTTGGGCGTGTGTTGCCTACCGTCGTCAGGCACCGACCTGCCAGTGGACTGATATGACTTTCCGTGTCAATCGGGATCGGTTTTCGTTTGGAAGACACATGAATTTCCTGAGGGCGACGTAGCAGTAAGTCTCGACGGTGGATCGCACTGATATTCGCGGGTTGGGTACCGCATTACAGAGGTCCGCCCCTTGAGCCTGCCGCTATCTAAAGTCGCAAATCGAATGATGTCCGTTGCATAGTCCAGCCGCGGGTTGCTCGGGTGCCGGGCTACGCCGCCTTCAGGAAACTCGTCAAATCTGTGTAGCCAAGCTCAGCGCTACGCCGGCTGCTCGTTTCGCGTTACGGCGAGCGACATTGCGAGCTTGCTGATGTCCCAGATGAACCCCGCAAGTTCGCGTGCGACGGCGACGACAGCGATGTTCACATTCTTGCCGCGTGCTGCCAGCTTGCGGTATCGGCGGCAGAGTCGGACCTGTGCGTCCCAGGCACGGTCGAGGATGCGTTTGGGGATGCCTTCATGTCGGCGCTGAATTTCCGGGCTCACGCGTGCCGGGTATCTGTAGCTCCAGGCGGCCTCGACGAGCAGCTTTCTTGCATAGCTATTGCCGTTCTTCGTGATGCTGCCCTGACGCCGCCGCTCACCCGAAGAATGTTCTGAGGGCGTCACGCCCAGCCAGGCCATCAGTTGACGCGGGTGCTCGAAGCGGGAGAGATCTCCCAATTCGGAGAGCATGCCCACGGCGGTGATGAACTGTATGCCGCGCATGGTCTGCAGACCGAGAATGGCCGGATAAAATCGCCAGCCGACGACAGCTTCGTGCAGGGTCGCCTCGAGGCGCTCACATTGCGCAAACCTGTCTTCGATCGTGCGACGGCACTCGTCGAAGGCCAGTTGCTGCCAGTGGTTTGGGAATGCAAATACGCTTATCCATCGCCGGTGCGCGGGACCCCAGTTGGCGTTACCTGAGTAGCGGACTCCATGCGATAGCAGGAAGGACTTCAATCGCTGGCGGGCCTGTCTGAGATCTGCTTTCGCTGCCGCCCATGTGCGCGCCAGGTCCCGGAACGCCTCATCTTCAACATCCGGCACGTGTACCGCTGACAGGTCGCCAGCGCGCAGTGCGCGTACGAGCTTGACCGCATCGCGCCGGTCCGTCTTGACGCGCTCGCCCGGTTTCTTCGGGATCAGGGACGGCGCGCATACCACGCAGTCGAATCCTCTTTCAACGAGCTCCCTGTAGAGTCCGTAGCCGCAGGGGCCGGCTTCATAGACAACGCGGACATGGCGCGCCTTCGACTGAACACGCTTGCACAAGCGATCGATATCCGCCTTCAGCGTTCCGATCTTGCCCAACAGTTCCACGTCGGCCATATCGATTGCGTACGCCACCGTGATCGACTCCTTGTGAACATCCAGACCGACAAACACCGTGCTATCGTGGTTCACGCTGGCCTCCGCGCTGGAAATCGCCGGGGTGTGCCCTGTGCACATCGTGCGGCTCTGGCAGTGATGCTAACCCGCGTTTGGTTCCTCACGGCGGGCCAGCCACTGGCTCACGGAAAGTCATACTGCCTAAACCGCTCGCGCGGTATGCACTCCGTTTGAACGCGGTGGTTCTTCATAGGAAACCCGCCCGGTTTCCTATGTTGAGCAATGAGGCACTCCGCCTCGTTGCTCAACAGGAGCCCAGCCATGACTACCCCCAGCCAAGGCATCAGTCCGCTACGCCAGCGCATGATGGACGACATGCGCATGCGCCGCCTCGCGCCAGCCACACAAGCCAACTATCTTCGTGTGGTTCGAGAGTTCACCGTCTTTCTCGGTCGCTCGCCTGACACCGCCACCGTCGAGGACTTGCGGCGCTATCAGCTACATCTGGTTGACCGCGGTGTGTCGCCGATTTCCCTCAACGCGGCGATCACCGGATTGAAGTTCTTCTTTGCCACCACGCTCGGTCAAGGGGAGTTGATGGCGAAGATGCGTCCGATTTATCTTCCGCGTACCTTGCCCGTCATACTCAGCCGCGACGAAGTGGGGCGGCTGATCGCGGCGGCCAGTAACCTCAAGCATCAGACAGCGCTCGCAGTAGCCTATGGCACAGGACTACGTGCCAGCGAGGTGGTGGCCCTGAAGGTCGGAGACATCTCGACAAACCGGTGGCTGAAGGCGGGCTTCATGTCAGCCGCTTCTACGCGTCCCTGTTTTTGTTCGCATTTATCGTCGCATGCATCCTGCTCCTCCCGCAACGTTCCAGGCGGCGGGAGGAAACGGCATGAGCCCGCCGTCAAAATTCGGACCGAGGCACATGGCGCGCCATGGAATCGTTACGCGGCGGAGCAGCCGCAAGACACTGGACACGAATACGAGATCGCGCTCACGGGTCACTTCCCGGCCGTCTTCATGAAATTAGCGGCGCAGTGCGTACGACTTCCCGATCGACCCAAACTGCACCGCATCGAGCTACTGTTCGAACCTGGCATGGAATGCCAAACTCACGTCGTCAACAAGCGGCACAACACACAAGGCTGGCCGCGCAGTGACACGGTGTCGCGCGAACGCCCGGCTGCCGGACCATTGTTGGCGCGTTGCGAGAAGGGTGACAGTGTGTAGACCGCTTCCGCGATCAGCACCCGCTGGACTCGACTGCAGAGCCGGTCTCGACCTGTTGACAGAATCGTGGGCTATGCCGGGGCGCCAAGGGCTTCTGAAAAAGGGCGCACCGGCTTTGGATACGATCCTACGTTCGCCTCGGAACAGAGGTAGCGCCCCAACGATCAATAATAAGCAATGCGGGTCAGTGTATGAGAATTCGCTCTACTGTGAGGAAAACTGTGCGTCTTCGCCGTTTGTATTGGCTGAGGGCAGCCGCCCTTTATGCGCCGCTCGCGATGGGCACCGGCATCGCCGCGGCGACGCCGTTGCCAACGCCACCGTGCGGGACACCACCGGTACCGGCGTACGCGTCGTTGGGCGTGCAACCCGCGATCGCGATCCTCGATGCGGATGAACTTGATGCAAATGTGTGGCGGCCGTCCTCGTGCACTGGATGGCCAGCCACCTCACGCACCAGGGTTGTGGTCGCGATCGCAGGTTTGGTCGACGCCGCGGGCGGTCCCGAGACGCTTTTGGCACGTGCCGGGGCGGTCTCCTCTCTGCACACCATGCGCTACTGGTCCACGACGGACCAGCAGTGGCGTCCTTTGTTCATGGACGCCGCAGCGCTGACCGGACCTGCCGAGGGCGAGCAACGGGGGGGTGATTTCCGCCCGTCGGAACTGCTGGCCGGCCGAACCGTTTACTTCTGGGCAAACGACAGTCGCTCCGGCTCCGTGGTGTACCGGATGCGGGTGCTGGAGCGCAGCCCGCAGCGGATAGCGCTGGGCGAGGAAAATGTGTCGCCGGTCCGTGCCTTGGGACTGACAGTGTTCGGGCCGACTGCGCTGCAGACGGTAGTGTTTGCGCAGCGCCAGACGAACGACGTATGGGGTCTGTACATTCTCGCGCGTATCGATCGACAAGCCAGCAGTTTCATCACGAGCGGGCACGATGCCTCGACGGCGAATCGGGCGCTGGCACTTTTCCGGTATCTGGCTGACATTCCTACCGACGCGGAACCACCGGCGGCTTTGTCAGGTTGACGAGCGTAGGCTATGTGGTCAGAAAAAAACAGTTATCCTTATCAAATAGCTTCCTCGGCTGCGGCATCAACCGTCCAACCATGCCAAGTGGCGAGGCGTTCTTTGAGTATGGCGCGATGACATGCCGCGTTCATCTGATGTCTGGGCAACGCGAACTGCTGCCGGATCGGGCCGAAGGATGAGAGAAACGACTGCGTGCGACGCGCATCGCGAAAGCCGCACATCTGGTGTTCGCGCCTGCGGGTCGGCTGGTGGCTATTCTCGGCGCGGTTGTTCACGCGTGCGGCCGCTTTGACGAAAACGTGCTTTACCTGAGCGAGTTCAGGAATATCAGCCTTCGCTGCCGGATAACTGCGCAGTTGATCGGTAACGATCTTGCGCGGCACCGGATTTGATCGCAGCACCCGCCGAAAGAAGCGCTTGGCTGCGCCCTTGTCGCGCCGCTTCTGTACCAGCACGTCGAGTTCTGCGCCATGCTCGTCGACCGCACGCCACAACAGATACGGCTCGCCACGCAGCGTTACGAACATTTCGTCAAGGTGCCAGGTGCTGCCCGGCTTCCGCCGCACTGCCTTGGCGCACTGGGCAAAGCCAGCGCCGAACTTGTCGCACCAGCAACGGATCGTTTCGTACGTGACCACGACGCCGCGCTCGAGTAACAACTCTTCGATGTCGCGCAGGCTCAGGCTGAACCGGAAATACCAGCGAACCGCGCAGCTGATGACGACAGCAGGGAAGCGGTGGCCGTGATAAAGCAATTTCGTCTTCTTCATCGCTTCATTCTACCGAAGCCTGTCCACCAACCTGACAGCGCCCTTCAGCGTGCTCCTGGATTCCTGTTGGACTCCACCCGGCCGTGTCTGCATTGGCATCGAGTGCATTTGACACGATCTCAAGTAGCTCCTGCGCAGTTTTAAGCTCATGTAGCATGTCGCTCTCCATCGCCATGTGCGCGGAACGGCCGCATTCGTGTCAGTCAAGTTTTCGTCACACCACTCGATGGCCCATGAATTCGTACAGGACATCATGCTGTCCTTGTCAGAGAACGAATCGATGTCGCCGGAATTGTGCGTTTCGCTGGGCATCACCGGCGGGCGCTACGCGAAGTGCATGGCCGTCATTTTGCCGGCCAGTTTGCCGGTCGTTCGCCAATAGCCCATTCGTTCGGTGGATATCCCTCCGCCGTGTTTTGGTACATCCAGTTGCCGCAGACCGTGCAGTTCCATCTACTGCTGACCTTCGCCATGTTGCCGGGTAGACCGACCGCACCGACACCCGAAACGGCGAGATCGCCGTGTGGCGGTACGCTGGATGGCTTTCCAACCAGGTCACGGCAGGCATCGCAAGGCTGCATATAGGTCTCCACAAATTATTTCGAGGAATCGTCCGACAAGCTTCAAACGAAATCGACCCGCCCTGACATGGATTGCGTCTAGCTACTGGTCCTTCGTCGCAGGTGACCTGTTCCCCCATGCCCGCTTTTCGGTTCAAGAATGACGCCAGTTGCGTCGGCTGGTTATGTAGCTAATAAGAATCAGCGCAGCAGTTCCCGCTGCCACTACGCAAGAGAGAATCACGAAAAGGGTTACCACCCATTCCAGGGCTGCTGCGAGGAAATCGGTCATTTCGAGTCTCCATTATTAATGTTGTTCCGCGCAAAGCTTCCAGCGGTCAAGGTTTACTTCTTCGGGTGCGCCGACAACTGACGTCACACCCTATGCTTCGACGTCCCACGTTGTAAGCCACCATCACCCGTTTTCCTGAACGGAGCCACCAGCCAGGTATCCATCCGTCACGCTCCCTGCTTCTCTCTATGTCGGCTGCGTCGGCTGCTACGCGAGCGCAGCAGCCTGGAACCGGTCGTGCCGACGGACTGCCATGGCGGCTGCTCACCCGCGTTTCTTGAGGCGGGCCTGCGCGCTACCGTAAGAAGCCTGGGTCTTGCCGATCACTTGCCCCACGCGGCCTTTCAGCGTGAACGCCCGATTGCCAATGACCTTGCCAATGTGTGCGCGCAGCGTGCCGGTAATCTGCTTTGTCCAGCCATGCATCTGATCCTTGTTCATTACGTCGTTCCTCGTGCGCTGCCTCGGTGGAAAACAGGATCGAAAACGTTAGGCGTGGCGGGGTGGCGCGCTGTCAACTTCGCCGGCTGCCTGTTCCCAAAACTGCTTGTCGCGTCCTTGCGGCTTACCCGCTTGTTCCCACAGTTCGCGTGCGCGGACCAGGATGCTCGCCTCCCTGACGGAAGTCGGCTCACGTTCTTCGACCGTTTCGCCGCCTGCGTCGATATGCACGGTCGTGACATCGTATCCGTCGGCTAGTTGATGCCATGCATTCACATGGTTCATTTCCTCGAACTGACGGATACCGATGACGATGGCTTCTGCCTTCGTGCCTTGGGCTACAGTCACACGCATCAGTTCAGTGTGGTGTGGATGCCCTCTGTGATCGATGAATGTCTTGTGGAAGGTGAGTTCGTAAGGTCGCCGTTCGGAGGCGCCGCCGCTCAAGGCGGTGAGCGCAATGATCCCGACCAGGTGCTGGTCCGCGCGATCCAGGACGGCGAGCCGCTGAACGTGACGCTCGCGCATGATCCGTTCAGCTTCCTCAACAGGATCGTCCTCGAAGCAAAAAAGAATATCTGCCGACATCGCCTCGCGCACCGTCATGCGACCCACATCGCGCGCATCGGCGACGCCACGCACCGTCACATCGCGATCGGTAATCATGCCGATTACCTTGTTGTTGAGACACACCGGCAACGCGCCGACATTGAATTTTTTGAACTTTCGGGAGGCCGAGTCGAGCATTTCATTGGCCTGGATACAGACTGGCTCTTTCATCACATCTCTGACTAGCATGGCATTGTTCCCTGAACACTGTGAAGATGGTGGCGCGTCGGATGCAGGCGATGGTCAAGGCCGTGCCTGGCAGCTATGCGGTGTTGGGTGGACCGGCGTAAGCTGTCTGCGCGTCTTCGGCCATGTTACGTCCTGGTGGTCGCTGACGCCGTCCGCTACCGTACCGATTTTCACCTCATCAGCGGGCACCATAATCCACGATGCGCTGAACGTATGTTTCTCGTGCTTTCCAGTGCGGTGTCACGCGAAAGGCCTTCAGCGCACGCGCGCTAACCGCCGCCCCGCGCCAGGAGCATGCCTATGAACCCGATCACACTTTCTCTTTCCGTCGCGGTTACACTGATCGCAATCGCGGTTGGTCAATGGGTCAGCCTTTATCTTGCGCCGCCCATTTTTCTCGTTGCAGTTCTGGTCGCGGCTTCGGTGAAGGTCGCCAACGTGTGGCAGAAGTTTGTCATCCTGCGCGTCGGCAAACTCCATGGCGTCAGGGGAGCGGGACTCTTCATGATCATCCCGGTGCTGGACAGCGTGGTCGCCATCATCGGCGAGCGTGTCCAGACTACCGCCTTTAATGCGGAGCAGGCGCTGACGAAAGATACGGTCCCCGTCAATGTCGACGCGATCATCTTCTGGCACGTGCATGATGCACAAAAGGCGGCGCTTGCCATTACGGACTACCGACAAGCGATCGACCGCGTCGCCCAGACTTCGCTGCGCGAGATGATCGGCGCCTCGATGCTGGCTTCGCTTCTCTCGGATCGACGGGCTGCCGATGCGCACCTGCGCGACGAAATAGGGGGCAAGATTGCCGACTGGGGCGTCACGGTTCGATCGGTAGAGATCCGGGACGTTGCGATCCCGGTAGCGTTGCAGGACGCGATGTCGAGGCAGGCCCAGGCCGAACGCGAAAAGCAGGCGCGTGTGATCCTCGGTTCTGCCGAAGCCGAAATTGCCGCGAAGTTCGTGGACGCCGCCCGGGTCTATGAAAACCACCCAGGGGCACCGCAATTGCGGGCGATGAATATCATCTATGAAACTACGAAGGAGCGCGGCGCGACCATCCTGATTCCAAGTTCGATGATCGATAGCCTGAACCCGCCGCTGGCGCTGGCCATAGCCGCGCACGACGTAGCGGGCATGTCGCCGACACCGCTCAAGACGGCGGCTTAGGCGGGCGCCCGACGTCCATCACTGGAGTATCGAACCATGCTGCGAAATATCGAGAGTCTGAACGGATGCGCCGTGGTCGCGAGTGACGGTGATATAGGCAATGTCGAAGAGCTTTATTTCGATCACGAAGCGTGGGGTATCTGCTATCTGGTCGTCAAAACGGGAAACTGGATCGACGGGCGGCACGTGCTGATTTCGCCCTACTCGGTTATCCGAGCGGAGCCGGCGGCGCTGAGCGTCCACGTCGATCTCACGCGACAGCAGGTGAGCGACAGTCCCCCTATCGACACCCACAAACCGATCTCGCGTCAGTATGAAGCGGAGTATTCCCGCTATTACGGTTACCCGGCGTACTGGGGCGGCCCGGACGTATGGGGCGTTAGCAGCTATCCGGCATTTCAGCCGCGCGGCGGTGTCGTCGCAGACGCGCGCGCAACTCCCACTAGTCGGTGACCATCCGCCGGGCGACGGTCATCTGCGTAGCACGGACGCGGTGGACGGGTACCACTTCGCCGCGGCCGATGGCGATATTGGCCACGTGTCCGGATTCATCTTCGACGATGAAGCCTGGACCATTCGCTATCTCACCGTCGACACGCAAAACTGGTGGCCGTCAAGGGAAGCGTTACTGGCAACGGAGTGGATATCCTTGATCGACTGGTTCGAGTCCACTGTTTCGACAAAACTGACACGCGACGCCATCAAAAGCAGTCCGGCCTACGACAACAGGATTCCACTGGAGCGCGATTTCGAAACGCAGCTGTACGCGTTCTATGGCAAGGTAGGGTACTGGTCGGATGAAAAGGGTGGCGTTGCGCCTGAAAGGAATGGGTGGCGTAGCGTCTGCGGCCCCATAGGGCACTGCCAATCACGATGCACGAATTCATCAACCTGTAGTGACTGCCCGCCCCCATGACGGAGAGATCGAAATGAGAGCACTTGTACTTGTATATCAAGGATCGTCAGACAAGGCCCTCGAACAGCGTCCCGTACCGGAAATCTCGGCCTCGACGGACGCGATCGTGAAGGTAACGAGGACGACAATCTGCGGCACGGATTTGCACATCCTCAACGGCGACGTCCCGAGTTGTCAGCCTGGCCGTGTGCTGGGTCACGAGGGATTAGGCGTGGTCCATCAGATCGGCCCGTCCGTGACGACATTCAGACCGGGCGAGCGTGTTCTGATTTCGTGCATCACCTCGTGCGGGAAATGCGTGTATTGCCGCAAGCAGATGTATTCGCACTGCACGAGCGGTGGATGGATACTGGGCAATAAGATCGACGGCACGCAGGCCGAATACGTCCGTATTCCTTACGCGGACACCAGCCTGTACCGGATTCCGGACGATGCCGATGACGAGTCGCTGGTGATGCTGAGCGACATCCTGCCGACCGGCTTCGAATGCGGCGTGCTCAACGGTAAAGTGCAGCCCGGTAGGCGTGGCCGAAATCGCGCGGCGTACTGAAGCAATTTGTTCACAGACGCCCTTTTCCTGCGGTTAGGTAATTCGAACGGACGAGGCAAAGCGGCGCCCCCGCGCGCGACGCTGTTGAAAGGCGTGCGGGACGCCATCGCTACGATGACCCGTGGTTGTGAGCACGGATTGCCGGCATGACGAACTCCGGCACACCGCGCGTGCGGTACGTCGCGTGTGTCGCGCGACAAATCCGGCAGCAAAGAGGAAATGGGCCGGCCCCTGGCCACCCGGATGGCACCTGGACGGGCGGTGCGCGCGGAAGAAGGGAATCAGAAGACGCAGATCTCGGTCTGCGTTCTCACGTGCTGGCTATTTCTTTTTCGCTGGTGAGCTGGTAGCGGAGGTCCTCGTGGCTGTCGTCCAGGACACATCCGCTGCAGGAGACGGTACTTTTTTCGGCTGCTTAGGCTTTTTTGCCTCGCGATTGCCGCGTTGTTGACCCTTTGCCATGGTGTTCTCCAGTTACTTCGACCGCGAAAGCGGCCGCCTTGTTGTCCATTCTGTGCGCATTTGCTGTTTCCGTCGCGATCTATTTTCGACAAGCCCTGTACGGTAACAGGCAGACCGCGCCAGTCGCCCACGGCGCGCTTTAGATGTGGAAGATACCCATCAATGCTTGGCATGCGCGAACGCGACGAACAGGACGAGCCGCGCATTTACATTCTTCTTGCTTGATTGCCATCACCAGCGTATGGTGGGACGCGAAGCTCAAGAAGGTCGATTGCTGCTCATCAATGGCTCGCTGCGTCAGCGGTATTCGTTGTCCTCTCACTCCTTGACTCTTCGGACACTCCACCATTGGAGCTGACACTTTGTCTTTCAAGGAATGTTTATGGATACCGGTACTGTAAAGTGGTTTAGCGATAGCAAAGGCTTTGGGTTCATTACCCCCGACACAGGTGGGGAGGACCTGTTCGCGCACTTCTCCGAAGTGAGTGGCGAAGGTTTCAAGACCCTGGCCGAAAACCAGAAGGTTAGCTACGAAACGAAACGTGGTCCAAAAGGACTACAGGCAGCAAATATCAAGCCGCTGTAGGCCAGCCTGTGCCCGCACTTGCGGGCACTCCGTCGTCGCGATTTCTTCACGGCGCCTCACATGACGTCGTATGGTTCTTTTACGATCCGTCTTCATCCTGCCGGCACACAGTACGCCTGTTTATCAGCGCGACGCTCAGCAAGCCGCTCAGGCGTATCTTTGGACACCGTCTCTCGCGGCCCTGCTCGGTGACAAGGTACCACCCGATCGCACGATTGCTACGTCGGGCCTTCGAGCCGCGAGCCTTGTTGGCACCATCCAACGAGGGTGTTCGCGATAGCACCGCGAACGCCACTTTTAAAACACTAAGAATCCTAATTTGTCAGTCGATACCCAGTGCAAGCGGTGCTGAACTGGGAGAGCATCTTCAGAGAAGGTGAAGGACGCCGGTAGATTCGGCACACGTCATTCCCCGTGAGAAAAAGGTTCCTGCTCAAGTCGTCAGGCGCGTGCATCGCGTCGCATGACGCTCCTCCCGGCGGTAACACAAGCATCAATGGCATGTGGATCCAGTCACGGATCAGCTGGATGGGTGGCGATGCACCGACCGATAGTCGCGCCTTTTAACACAATGAGACTACACTTGAAATATGCACAAATGCAGGGAGCAATATCATGGTCGAAGCCACCCCTCAAAGTACCTTTCGCGGTCTTCCGTTGACTCAGGAGCATGATGCGGAAGTGAGGCACTACATAAAGCAGAGAAGACAGCGCGGCGCGCCATGGGACACACCGGAGCTGGAGGCCATGCTCGACGACATGCTGCGCCCCCCGGGCGACGAAGACGGAGAATGCGGCGCAATTGTCAACGCGGCCACGTCGGCCACGGAACGAGCGACAGCCACTGTCGACGAGGCAATGGAACCCATCGAGGCCAGCGAGGAGCGGAATGCTTCTCTGGAAGCCGAGGGAATGAAGGCGCCAGGACAGTAGGTCTCGGGCGGGCCGCGGTCGCACGCAGGATTCATCGCGTCACATCCGGTACTTGAATGGTACTTGTCATCAACCTGGCGATATAGCGTGATCTGCGGGCACTGCGCAGCCCATGCTGCGCAGGGCCGTGGGGGGAGAGACCGTGTGTCGGCAAGCTCCGGCAGTCGGTCATGCCGCCGAGGTGTTGACGATGACGCTCGGTCGCCGCTCCGCTCTAATAATCTCAGTTTGTTAGCGGAGCCAGCATGCCAATGCAAATCAAAGCGTATTCAAGTTCGCCTACAGGACAAGGCGCCTACGTCATCGAGCAGAAGGCGCGTGTCGCTGCGCGGGAGCGGGCGGAAAACGAGCGTGCCCAGAAGCGGCTCGACATGGACGCTCACATCAACGTCAACGCAAGCAAGTGGCGATATCCTTCTCTTCGTGAATAGATGAAAAAGGCAGAGGTGCTCAACTTTCCTAATCCCAGTCGCATGTACGACGCTTCGAGGCGCTGTGTGTGCTTTTGGGGCTACGACAACGCTCGCGAGATAGCCTTTCTGGTCGATGACTCGATGCTGACGAAGCTAAACCCAGGCGCGGATTCCTGCGAGTCCTCGTTGCTCGCAACCTTCGACCACAACCGGGATCAAATTCTGGGACTCGCCAGAACCCTTTATAACGGTGGCCCCCAGAACAGGTACACAATCTCTTGAATGATGGACTATCGCCACGAGCATCGCTGTGCGCTTTCCTACTGATGTGTACATGGGCGCAGATAGTGCAGCTCGCGTCGATATGACCTGATCCATAAACGACCGTTCTCAAGGGCATATCGACATGCACCCAGATGCGGTGCAAGAAGGCCCCGATCGGTCTACGGCAGATGCTGTCATGCGCAGTTAGTTAGTGTGGCATAGCGGTTTGTCCATGGGTAGCCAGACCGTAAATTCGCTGCCGGCGCCGATTCCCGCGCTGCGGGCCAGAACCGCACCGCCGTGCGCCTCTACGATCGCCCTCACGACGGCGAGCCCGATTCCCAGATCGTCGGCACTGGCTGCTATCGTCGGGGTGAATTGAGCGAAGATGTCGAAAATGTGCGGCAGCAATATTGCGGATATACCGCGCCCGTCGTCGCTGACGGACAGGACGAGATCGTGGCCTTCCGGCTGCGCGGTGACGCGAACATGACCGCCTGGTGGAGTGTATTTCACTGCGTTGTGCAGGAGGTTGTTGACAGCCTGCGTGAGACGGATGGGATCGCAATCGATGCGCAAAGTCCAGTCCGCAATTACGACAGTCAAGGACTGGTTGCGCGCAGCGGTCGCCAACGCTGCCGCGTCGAGGGGATCGGCGAGAAAATCCATCAAACCGACTTCGTGCTTGACCAAGCGAAGCACGCCGTGGTCAACTTGGGTATCCATCAGGTCTTCAGCCAGCAGCGAAACTGCATCGATCTGCCGTTCCACGGTCTCGATCACCCGGATGACGTCAGGTTGGTCGGGCGACGCCCGGCGAATAGAGTGTGCGGCGAGTCGCAGTGGCGACAACGGACCGAGCAATTCATGTGCGATCATCGTGAGTATTTCGTCCATCACGTCGGGGGCCTTCCGCCCCCTGAAGACCGGCGGTGGCCTGCCGGAAGGAAAGATGGTAGCGGGGGCGGCCGGACCTTCGATGCATGCCATGGTCGAATCCGTCCGATAGACAGAGCCCGCGCCAGCGGAAAGTCGAAGGAATGTCGGACGAAGTAGCATCTTCACTCAACACGTAAACTGCACTTGACCTGAAGGTGCAGCGGCAATTGATAGCCACAAGGCAGCCTGTCCTTGCGTGCGTCGGCTTCCCGAATCTACCTGCTCTCGTGAGGGCCGGTCAGAAAACCGCTGGTGGCAGGTTGACTCCTACAGTCTCATGGTTTGTCCCGGCGATCTGTACGGTAACGGACGACTGCTCGCGAGGCATGCCGACGCAACAGTGCATCGATTGTCACCGCATGCCAGCAAACACAGATGGCGATTCCACCTAGTGGCAGGAACTCCACTCACCAAACCCAACAGCCAGGGAATTCCGTGTCCGCAGATATACAACAAGTCTGCCTACGATGGTGCCAAGCATCGCTCCGATCAACATGCTTCCCACGCTTCCCCATATCAGGTCGCAATTGACCATCCAGTGGCAGAGTCATGGGCAATCGGGCAGTTACGCTGAAAGGCCGCGTGGTGAAAGTGATCGGCAAGACCCAGACTTCTTAGCGTAACGCGAAGGCTCGTCTCAAGAAACGCGGGTGAGCAGCCGCATCATGGTCGTCCGTCGACGCGACCAGTTCCATGTTGGTAAGCGTGTTCGGCAGAACCGAGAGCAGAAGATTTTTCCTTGCGGGATCCACGTTTGCTGCGTATTTCGGCGAACGTGACCGCCGATTTCGGGAACGTGACCGATTCGGCGGGGTTTGGCATTGCGCGGTGTTGATTGTAGATTTCCTTGTTAGTTCTGGTCGAGTTCGGGCTCCAGGACGTTGGGTTTTGGGGATGCCTTTCTGAGGGATTCACCGGTAAGCGTGATCCGATGATGACGCTGCATGAGGCGGTCGAGCATTGCGTCGGCGATAGTCTCGTCGCCGATCCATCCATGCCAGTGCTCAATCGGTAACTGGCTGGTGACGATGGTCGCCTTTCCCGCCGAGCGGTCATCGATCATCTCGAGCAGATCGTTTCGAACCATCGCATCGAGGGGCGCCATTCCCCAATCGTCCAGTAGAAGCACGTCGACGCGGGCAACCTGCAGCAGCCATTTTGTGAAGCCGCCGTTGCCGTGCAGAACGCGAAGCTCCTCGCCAAGTCGCGGCACGCGCAGATACAAGGCTGAATGCCCGCGCCGGCAAGCGTATTGGGCCAGGGCGCAAGCGAGCCACGATTTCCCCGCGCCAGTTGGGCCGCTTATGAGCAGGCTGTAGCCCGCTTGCACCCAGTCACCGAGTGCGAGGCTCGTGAGCGAGCGCGGATCGACGCCACGGCCAGCGCGCGTGTCGAGATCCTCAATAGCGGCCTGCGGATATTTGAGGCGCGCCTGCTTGAGCAATCGGGTACGACGGCGATCATCACGCCAGCTGGCTTCCCGGTCGACCAGCAGTGACAGGCGTTCCTCGAAGCTCAGGCTGGCCGCACCGGGCTGCGTCAATTGTTCTTCCAGGCCGTCAGCGAAGCCGTCCAGCTTCAGGGTGCGCAATTGCGTCAGTGTCTGTTGCATCATCATGGTGGTCTTCTTTATTGGTAGTAGCTGGGGCCGCGTACATGCGCGTGGCTCGGGCTGGTCCAGTCGGCAGGCGTTACCACCGCCGCCCGGTCGCGGTTGTTGACCAGGATGTCGCGCACGTGGCGGTAACGGTGTACGCCCAGTTCCAGCGCCAGCGCGCAGGCGGCTTCGAGACGGTCACGGCCATAGCGACGTGAGAGCGACAGCAATCCAAGGCACGCCCGATAGCCGTGTTCCGGATGGCGTTGCTCCTGCAGCAGCCGGGTGACGAGCGCGCCGGTTGCCGCGCCGATCTGCTGTCCCCAATGAATCAGCCGCTGCGGCGTCCATTCCAGATGAGCGCGGTGTGCCGCAGGCATGTGCTCGACAACAGTGGTATAGCTGCCTGCGCGATCGTTACGTGCGTGGCTGGCGACGCGGCGACCGCGATGTAGCAGTTCGACAGTGCCCGCCGTGATACGCGCATCGAGCTTGAGGCCGACCAGCGCGTGCGGCACGCTGTAGCGGTGTTTGTTGATCTCGACGTGATAGTCAATGTGAACCGTCACGGTCTTGAAGCGCGCGAGCTCATAGGGCTGTGCCGGCAGCGGCTGCAGTGCCGGCGCGTCCAGCTGGGCGAACGCGCTGGCACGACATCCCGGCAGCTTCTGGAATGGCCTCTCATTCAGGTTCCTGAGCAGCGGGCAGATGGCCTCATTGACCGAGTGGACCGAGTCAAACCGGTGATGACGCAGGCGCGCCATGATCCAGCGTTCGACCACCTGGACCGCAACCTCTACCTTCGGTTTGTCCTGCGGACGATATACGCGCGCAGGAAGGAATGATGTGCCGTAGTGACGCGCGAAGTCCAGCACAGTGTCGCCGGCGCGAGGTTCATAGCGATCGGGATCGGCAATCATCGCACGCGGGTTATCCGGGACGATCAACTGCGGCACACCACCATAGAAGGTCAGCGCGCGAGCGATCCCGCCCAGCCAGTCCTCCATTGTCTCGGCCGGCGTCGCACATGCGAACGTGTAACTCGATGCGCCCATAGCCGCTACGAAGATGTGCGCGCGGCGTCCAGTCGTCAGTGGCAACGTGGGGCCGGCGAAGTCGACAAACAGCTTCTCGCCGGCGCGATGAATCTGACGCATCGAGCGCTTCAGGCGTTTTGTGAACGCCTTGTAGTGCCCACAGAACTGCGTATAGCGGTAGGTCTGCCGGTCCGCGAACTCAGCCTGGTATTCCTCCCATAGCAACGTCAGCGTCATGCCCTTGCGACGCAGCTCCTGATGGATGCGTCCATAGTCGGGCTGGGCATAGGCTGCTGGCCCCGTGGGCTTGCCGAGCAGCCGCCGCTCGAGTTCGCCTTCATCCATATCGCAGGCGCTTGCCCAGTCCAGCCCGGCGGCACTGGCTAGTCCGATGTACTTCGTGACCACGCCCTTGGATATGCCCAGTGATGCGGCGATCCGATCGTGCGAGAAGCCGCCGTCGAATTTAAGTCGTAAAACGTCCTTGATCATGCGCATGTTCATCCGGTGCGCGGGCATCGTCTCTCCGGCCAAAGCCGGCGAGCATAGCCCGCGTGGTTGATGTCATGCGCAACGCCAATCCCGCCTTCCGGTCCGCTCGGTCACGTTTCCGAAATGATCGGTCACGTTGCCGAAATCGCCGGTCACCATCCCGAAACGGCCGGTCACGTTCGTCCGAAATACGCATTTGCCATGTACCGCTCGTCAACGTGCTGATGAAAACCGGGTGACGAGGTCGCAGCAGCGCTCTCCACAGCGACGGGAGAGCCCGGCTCAAATTATAGTTCGGGTGCGTCAGCGCGACATCATGCCGTGTTCCGGCGATTTACGGGCATAAAGGGCGAATAGAACCGCGAAAAAACTGAGAATGCCTGTTGATCGTGCTCTTGCACGGGAGAATCAGGAGGCCGTCGGTCTATGCTGCGAATTGAAGGCGTGAATTCATACGCGCACGACAGGTAGGCCTGGCATCGCATACCGGCTCGGATGTCAGTTGCGGCATCAGGTCCAGTCGGATGCGCGCTGTGCGGCGATGACAGGCAGGGGGCGTGAATGCGCTCCCAGCTCCGGGGGCTGCGCTGGCCGCCCCCCGTGCGTCGATCGCACGTCGACGCGGACGCAAGCCCGTACGGCACCGTACCGACGTTCGACACAGGCCCGCGCATCATGCTACAGACGCTTCGTATCTTCCACAAGGAAAGGTGCCCAGGACAGTCTCCCACAACGCACTCAGCCGATTGCTCATTCGGGCCACTCGACAAGCAAGGAGTGGTCCCCATGGTCATCACCGGACCGCCCTATATTTTTCCGCCGCGATCGTAGCGGAGAGAGTCGTTGCAATGCCATTGCGCTGTTGGACGATTCGATTCGCGAAAACCGGCGTCGGCTGTTCCATCCGCTTGTCGGGTGTGCACAGAGCTGCGTCGCGTGCTCGAACCAAAGCTTGGCGATATGTCGCTACGCAATCGTGCTTGTACCGCCGACTGCGATGTAGTCCGCAATCGGAGGCGCGCTGATGCGGTCTGAGGGGATGACGCTGCACCACCACGCGCGCAGCCGGCACTCGCGCCGGGTATCGCTGGATCGGACATCGCGTAGGTAATGGCGATGCCCAACTCACGCGCAAGCACGAAAACTACGTCCTGCACGAGCAGGTCGTTGGACGGACTCGCCGTCCGATGAGGAGGCCGGCAAGACGCTGGCCTCCATTTTTAAATCCGCACGATTTAGATTGCTTTGCGGCATCATCAGGCGCATTGTGAAGTGATCCAGATGTACCTCTGGCCGCCCTTTTTTCGCATCCGGATAGGCACAGTTCAATGACGGTCAGCACCATTTACGGAGCGCGTCGTCATGACCATTCCCACCATCGAATACAGAGGGTACGAGTTACGCGCGTACTCTCATCAGGAGTTTCCGCTGCATCGTGACCCGTATGCCAAAGGTCCGCGGCGGTTTTCGTCTGTCGTGCGCATCGACACCATTCAGCCAGGCGAGGCCAAGGCCCGGCGCTATGCGACGTTGTTCACTACAACAAGTCCCACCACCGCGGGTGATGCCATCGACCTCGCGATGCAATACGGCAAGGACAGCGTCGACGGCAACGTTCAGGCGAGCGGACTCTGACTGAATGCCAGTCGGTCCTCCGTCGGAGGGGAGCAGGACATGCAATATCCGCTTTATGTGCACCGCGATGGCGACACTGGCTTTCGCGCCAGTTTTCCCAATTTCCCCCGTGCCGCTGCGCACGGCAATTCGATGGATGAACTGAAGAGCGACGCGCAGGAGGCTGTCGAATTGGCCTATGACCGCAGCGAGCAACTCATACCCGCTCCCACCTGCAGTACATCGGAATTGCATGTGCTTGACATGGACGATGGAGAGGGAATCTGGATGTTTGTCGACATCAATCTCGCGCGGGTTACCTCGCAGGCCGTGGGCATCCAGTTCAGTCTGCTCGAAAGTCTGCTGCAGCAAGTCGATCTGGCAGCAAGAGAACGTCACATCACACGCTCTGCGTTGATCACGCTGGCTGTCGTACACGAACTTGCGAGCCGGTATGAAGGACAGTTGTCCAGCATGCCTGTTTCCCAACGGGTCTTCGTGGACGGATGACGCGTGCGCCACGAACACCGTTACGATGTGTCGCGCCGTCCCGGCTATCAGGGCGGCGCCAACCGCCTGTCGGCGAACCAGTATGTCTCACAGGAGTGGATTATGAACGATGACCAGGTCAATGCGGAAGAGCTGGCAGAAAGCAAAAGACGCAGAGAAGCCATGCAGCGTGCGACGGATGATGGCATGCCGGTTGCCGCGGAATTTGAAGAGCGAGACGCCGTGGAGATCCCATACAGAAAGCCGAAGCAATGGATCAGGCACGCGAGGAAATGGCTAGGCGCTGGCAGCGGCTCGATGCGATCCTGACCATCGGCGGTTCAAAAAACAAAAAGCCGGTAAAAGGTCGCTCTGGCAGGCTCTATAAGTGGCACAACATCGGTGGCGTACAGTGCCTGGCGGCGTTGTACGTTTGCATGGCTTCATTCAATACACTTGCTGGTTGGCGAGCGATACGGACGGAAATGAATTGCTCCATTGTGCCTGACGCCGAATTGACAAGATCGCATCACTCCTTTCCCGCCGCCGTCGATTCCGCTTCCAGTTCGCCATACCTGCTTGCCTTGCTCGGACAGCTCGCCGCAACTGTGCCCGGCGTCGCGGCCTCCGTACCTTCGATTGCCATGACGCCGCCTGCCTGTTCCTGCGCCTTCTGTTTCTGTTTGTGTCGCACTGCCATGGCTTCATCGTGCGACCTGCCTGCGTAGTTCAGGGTCATCTCGTCCGCTCCTCCAGGGCCAGTCTTTACCACGTGACATGCCCGGTGCTTCCGGAAATCACTCCGCGCAGAACCGGGCTATCCGGGGTTGCTGTGCATACGCGAGGCATGACTACAAACCGAGTCTATCGCGCAGCCTGTCGATCACGTGATGCTCGTTTAGCCAGCGAGTCTCCTGCTTTCGCGCGACGCTTTTCCGATACCGGTGAAAGGAGACCGATAAAATCAACATCATGGCTGTCAAAATTCCCCACATCGCGTAAGTCATAGTGTTCCCTGGATTTGTGGCGTTAGATTTGGCCGGATCAACTTCTAACGAGAACGCGTGTCTTACATCTTTCCCATCAAAACCAGTACAAGTACGGCAATCGCGACCACTCCCGGCACGCTGGTCGGGAAGTATCCCCACTTGCGGCTATGTGGCCATCTTGGCAGCGCAGAGACCAGCAGTACCGCCGCGACGATCAGTACAAGAACGCCCATATCCATCTCGAATCCTTCTGAGCGCTGGTGGCTCGACCGCCCGCAACCCATCCTGATTCTGGCGTGAGCTACGTTTTCTGCGCGGTCGCGAATCCAGTCGAGGCGAACCCGTTTCTCTACCTCTGAGGGTTCACCTTATTGAGCGGGCGATGGCTTGTCTGTACGGTGTCGTACCGCTTGTCGATCTGTTATGGGCTAGCGTCGGAAACATCCGAAAACAAAGGGGAAACTGCGATGCTACGACGAACATTCATGTGGGGCGCACCGGGTTCGGTTCTCGCGATCGGCTTCGCACTGTCAGGCTGTACGACAACGACCTCAGCCAATTCGATGGGACAGAATGACAAACGCCATTCCATCGACGCCGGAGTCGACTCGACTCTCACGCGGCTCTACAACGTCGCGCCAGGTTCCCGGGAACTGGTCGGGAAATCGACTGGCATGTTGATCTTTCCGTCCGTACTCAATGCGGGTTTTGGGGTGGGCGGACAGTATGGCGAGGGGGCATTACGCGTGGGCGGCAAATCAGTCGGCTACTACAGCACGACAAGTGCCTCGGTCGGATTGCAGGTTGGCGCGCAATCGAAAGCGATTGTCTTTCTGTTCATGACGGCCAATGCGCTGGAACGTTTTCGCAGTAGCGAAGGCTGGTCAGCGGGGGCTGATGCATCGGTGGCGGTATTGAAGGTCGGCGCGAACGGCAATGTCGACACGGGCACGGCAACCGGTCAGATCAACGCATTCGTGCTGACGAATGGCGGCTTGATGGCCGGCGCGACGGTGGACGGTACAAAGGTGACCCGACTCAAGAAGAGGTGGCGCCGCTTCTTCGGACAGGGTCCCGAGATTTTTAAGTGGAACGTCCGGGGCGATCATGCTGCCGATTTGATCGCTGGCAGCGTCGCGAAGTATGCCTCATCGGGCGTCTGATCCGCCAGGCTCGAATGAGGACGTTTGCGGTGGTACAGTTCAATGTATTGGCCAATGGAGCGCCGGGCGTGGCTGACCGACTCATATGCCTTCAGGTACACCTCCTCATACTTGACGCTTCGCCACACTCGTTCGACGAACACGTTGTCGCGCCAGGCGCCTTTTCCGTCCATCGACAGCCGAATGCCTCGGCTCAGCACCGCCTCGGTGAAGGCTCCCGCCGTGAACTGGCTGCCCTGATCTGTGTTCACGATGTCGGGGTGCCCATAGCGGGCGAACGCTTCTTCCAGCGCTTCAACGGCATGCACGGCCTCCAGCGTGATCGCCACGCGGTGCGCGAGGATCTTGCGGCTGGCCCAGTCCACCACCGCCGTCAGATACACAAAGCCGCGCGCCATCGGGATATAGGTCGTGTCGAGCGCCCAGGCCTGATTGGCCCGGTCGATCTTCAGGCCGCGCAGCAAGTAAGGCCAGATCTTGTGCTTCGCGTTGCGTCGGCTCGTGTTCGGCCTGCAATACAGCGCTTCCACACCCATGCGCTTCATGAGCGTACGCACGCGGCGACGGCCAACTTCGTGACCCTCCCGCCGCAACAGGCGCGCCAGCATCCGCGCACCGGCAAACGGGAACTCCAGATGCAGTTCGTCGATTCGGCGCATCAACCGCTGGTCGTCGCCGCTGAGCGGCCGCGCCTGGTAATACGCGCTCGATCTTGCAATACCGACAAGCCTGACTTGCTGCGATACCGGCAACGCGTGACTACGGTCAATCATCGCTTTGCGCTCAGCAATCCCGCTTTGTTGAGCGCGCCGCTTAAAAAATCATTCTCCAGCGTGAGCTGGCCGATCTTGGCGTGCAGCGTCGTCACGTCTACCGGCGGTTCGCTCGACACCGCGCCCGCCGAACCGAACACGTCGGCCGCACGCTCCTGCAACTGCCGTTTCCATTCCGTGATCTGGTTCGGATGCACGTCGAACTGCTGCGCCAGTTCGGCCAGCGTGCGCTCCCCCTTGACAGCCGCCAGGGCCACTTTCGCTTTGAACGCCGCTGAGTGCGTGCGTCGGGTTCGTTTCGTCATTTCCTCGGTTCCTTTGCCTGCATTATCGCTGGCTCGGGCCCCGGCCGTTCCACTTATCCCGCTGTCCGATTTTGCGCGGCCACCTCTAGACGCTGTAACGGACAATGTCGTCGCGACGGATATTCATCCTTCGTCCGGCAATGGCGAAGGCATTCATTGATGCCGTCCCACACGTAGCAGGAGTATCGAATCATGTTGCGAAGTATCGAGAGTCTGAAGGGATGTAGGGTGGCCGCGAGCGATGGCGAATTAGGTAGTGTCGAAGAGGTCTATTTCGATCACGATGCGTGGGGTATCCGCTACCTGGTTGTCAAAACGGGAAACTGGATCGACGGGCGGCGCGTGCTGATTTCGCCTTATTCGGTTATCCGCATGGATCCGGGGGCGTTGAGCGTCCACGTCGATCTCACACGGCAGCAGGTGAGCGACAGTCCTCGTGTCGACACTGACAACCCCGTCTCGCGTCAAGACGAAGCCGAGTATCTCCGCTATTACGGTTACCCCGTGTATTGGGGCGGCGTAGACGTGTGGGGCGCGGGTAGCTATCCGGCGTTCAGCCGTGCGGTGCTATCGGCTGTGTCACCGGAGACGCTCGCGCAACTCGCGTTGTTCGGCGACAAGCCGCCAGGCGACAGCCATCTGCATAGCACGGACGCGGTGGATGGTTACCACGTCGCGGCGGCCGATGGCGATATCGGGTACGTGTCCGGATTCATTTTTGACGATGAGGCCTGGACTATTCGCTATCTCACCGTCGATACGCAAAGCTGGTGGGCGTCGAGGGAGGTGCTGCTGGCAACAGAGTGGATCTTCCTGATCGACTGGCTCGAGTCCACTGTTTCGACACAGCTGACACGCGACGCCATCAAGGACAGCCCGGACTACGACAACAGGATTCCGCTAGAGCGCGATTTCGAAACGCAGCTGTACGCGTTCTATGGCAAGGCGGGGTACTGGTCGGAGGAAAGGGCGGCATTGCGACTCAAACAAGCTGGCGCAGCCGCCTCTGCGGCGCCATAAAACGCGCCATGTTGCGTCAATTCAACTGCCGTAATTTCCGCCTACTCGATGTAGATGTCGGCAATGAGAGCAGTTGTCCATCGTGGGCCGCCTCCCACGCAGCGGATACGCGGGGGGCTTAAGGTGATCATCGAGATCTAGGGAGCGTCTTGCGGGCTGACACGGCATAACGTCTATACGGCTTTCAGATCGGGTAACAGGCGGTCGAATTCCCGTCTCACCACGCTGTAGCACTCACATACGCGTGCTTCCAGTCCGGGGCGATCTAGAACTTCAATATGCCCGTGGCTGTAGCGGATCAGCCCGGCATCCTGCAGTTTCAACGCCGCCTCTGTGACGCCGGAGCGCCGCACACCCAGCATATTGGCGATCAGTTCCTGGGTCATCTTCAGTTCGTTGGACGGCAGGCGATCGATGCTGAGCAGGAGCCATCGACAGAGTTGCTGATCGATCGAATGATGACGGTTGCACACGGCTGTCTGTGCCATCTGGGTGATGAGCGCCTGGGTGTAACGCAGCAGCAGCCGCTGAACCGGGCCGGCACGGCGGAACTCTTCTTTCAGAATCCGCGCATCAAGCCGGTACGCCTCGCCGGCGCTTTGCACGATCGCCCGGCTCGGCGTTGTATCGCCACCCATGAACAGTGCAATACCGATGAGCCCCTCATTGCCGACGATCGCAATTTCCGCAGACGCGCCGTCTTCCATTACGTAGAGCAATGAGACGATCGAAGTGGTCGGGAAGTAGACGTGATCGAGGCGATCACCGGATTCGTATACGACCTGCCCCAAGGGCATATCGACGCGCACCAGATGAGATGACAGCCGTGCCCATTCCGTTTCTTGCAGAACGGCGAGCAGATGATTTTTCCTTGCAGGATCCACGTTTGCCATGTACCGCTCCTCGACCTCCTGCGGAAAAACCCCCGCGACGGTGTCGCAGCCGCGCTCTCCGCAACCTGCGGCGGCGCGGGCGCGCTCCTGCAGATTATAAGTCCCCGTGACCAGGTTTTCATGCGTCGCACGTCGGCGCAGGTGCGTGCCCGTACGGCACCGTACCGACGTTCAGCACAGGCGCGCGCACCGTGTTCACGGGCGTCTTGCATCTCGATCGCCGAAGGGTTGGCTTTCTTCCACCAGACGACCCTCGAGAGCCAGGCATCGGTTAATCCTGAGCCGGGAGCAGCATATGCGTATCGAGGTGGTCGGCTCAATGGTCGTTGTCCTGGCGTTGCTTTCTTCGAACGCATTTGCGGGAGTTGATCAACGCTGTGTATCCGTTCAGAGCAGCATCTGTAATTCAACGTTGGCGCGATGCCAATGCACGCCCACAGGGCGAGGGAGCGCGACGGATAACGTCGCCGACCAGCAGAGAACGTGCATCCAGGCGTGTCAAATGGCGTATCAAAGCTGTCTGGCTGACGCAAGCCGTTCGTGTTACCGGTAGTTGAGAGTACGGCGCAGGGGATCGTCCAGAAACAAAGAAACGCCTGTTTATTCAACGTGTATGTCTGCCCAACGTGTGGTGTCAGTACCGGTGACGGGAAGATCATCGACTGGGCGAGCCATGTGACCACGTCCCGTGGTATGCGGTTTGCCTGTCAAGGGTATCGCGCCGATGGGAATCCCCCAGGCCGTCGAATTCACCGATGTTGCAGGAAGTACCCGTGAACACGTTCATTCAGTATGTCGCGCGATTTCGACCCGCCTCGCCGCCGTGGACGGACACGTCGCCCGTGCGCGACGAACTGTTCAGTGTCGAGCGCCTCGAGCAGCATGCGCAGAGCCTCGCCGCCGCACAGTCGGTGACGAACAGGCCACCTGCCGTGCGATCGTTGCACACCCGCCTCAACGACAACGCTGCCGTCCTGCTCGCGGCCTACCGTGCGAGCGCTGCAGAGTTGGAGCATGGCGGGAGCGTGGTGCCCGCTGCTGAATGGCTGCTCGACAACTATCATGTGGTCGAGCAGCAGATCCGTGAGATTCGCGACGACCTGCCTCCCGGTTACTATCGTCAGCTGCCTAAGCTGGCTGCGGGGCCGTTCGCCGGCTATCCACGCGTATTCGGCCTGGCATGGGCGTTCGTTGCGCATACAGACAGCCACTTCGACCCGCGTGTGCTGCGACGTTTCATCGATGCATACCAGCGTGTTCGGCCGCTCACGATCGGGGAATTGTGGGCAGTGGCGATCACGTTGCGCGTCGTCCTGATCGAGAATCTGCGGCGACTCGCTGACCAGATTACGGCAGGTCGGCGCGCACGCGATGACGCCGATGCGCTCACCAGCCGCCTGCTGCAAACGGGAAATGCCCGCACGGCGCTGGAAGCGGATATCTCCACGCGTTCCTCGGGGATGTTGTCGGAGCTGTTCGCCGCACAGCTCGCCAAACGGCTGCGCGATCAGGATCCGCGCACGATGCCCGCGCTCGGGTGGCTGGAGGAGCGGCTCAGGCTTCAGGGTGTGTCTGTCGATGAAGTCGTGCAGCATGCACAGCAGCGACAGGGTGCATCGAATGTCACGGTGCGCAATGTGATCACCAGCATGCGCCTGATGTCTGATATCGACTGGACAGAACTGTTCGAGAGTGTGAGTCTCGTCGATGCACGACTGCGCGCAGCAAGTTCCTTCGGCGCGATGGACTTCCCGACGCGCAATCTCTACCGCAGTGCGATCGAGCAACTGGCGCGCGGCTCGGCCGCCACCGAACTCGAAATCGTCGATCTCGCGCTTCACTTGGCGCAAGCAGCGGTGACGGAGGCGGGCGATACCGGGCGCACAGAACGCGCCGGTGACCCCGGCTACCACCTGATTGCGGAAGGTCGGCGAACGTTGGAGCAGGCAATCGGATTCCGCGCGCCCCTGCGGCTGCGCATTACCCGGTTCAATGTCGGCCTCGGCATGGGTGGCTATGTCGGCATGATCCTGACGTTGGCCGCAACGTTGCTCGCGCTGGCGTCGTGGGTGCTTTGGAGTCAGTCGCCGCGCCATCTCGACGCGTGGGTGGTCGCGTTGTTTGCCCTGTGTGCATTTCTGCCCTTCACCGAGGTCGCAACCGCGCTTGTTAACCGTGCGGTGACGTGGAGTTTCGGCGCGGTCATGTTACCGGGACTCGAACTGTCCGCAGGTGTGCCGTCGGGACTTCGGACGTTGGTCGCGGTGCCCTCGCTCCTGAGCAATGAGGCTGACCTGCGCGAGCAGATCGAACGCCTCGAAGTGCATCACCTCGCGGGAGCCGGTGGAGATTTGTCATTCGCGCTACTGGTGGACGGCCTCGATGCCGACCAGGAAGTGCGAGACGGTGATGCGCATTTGCTAGCCGTTGCTGCAAACGCGATCGAAGCATTGAACCGCCGTTATGAGCCAGCTCCAGGTGGTAACCGCTTTCTGCTGCTGCATCGCCGCCGCGTGTTCAACAGGAGCGAGAACAAATGGATGGGCTGGGAACGCAAGCGCGGCAAACTGCACGAACTCAACCGGCTGTTGCGTGGCGCGACGGATACAACGTTCGTGTCTATCGACGGGCGCCCGCCGCAAGTACCATCCGACGTGCGCTACGTCATCACGCTCGATGCCGATACGTGTCTGCCCCGGGACGCCGCGTTGCGGATGATAGGCAAGATGGCGCATCCGCTGAACCGGCCAACATTCAGTAGAGTCGAACAACGCGTCGTCAACGGCTACGCGATTCTTCAGCCTCGCGTCACGCCTTCGCTGCCCGTCGGCCAGGAAGGTTCACTGTATCAGCGCGTCTTCTCCGGTCCCGGCGGGATGGACCCGTATGCGGCAGCCGTCTCCGACGTCTATCAGGACCTGTTCGGCGAGGGCTCGTTTACGGGTAAAGGCATCTACGACGTGGATGCATTCGAAGCAGCCTTGCATGGCCGCGTGCCCGAAAATACGCTGCTCAGTCACGATCTGTTCGAGGGGGTGTTCGCGCGCTCCGGGCTGGCATCGGATATCGAGGTGGTGGAGGAAGTGCCGTCGCGTTATGATGTGACGGCCAAACGTCAACATCGTTGGACCCGTGGCGACTGGCAGTTGCTGCCGTGGATCGTTGGGTATCGAGGCCATAGCCGCCTGGCAATGCCGGCGATCGGGCGCTTCAAGATGCTCGACAATCTGCGTCGCTCGCTGCTGGCACCGCTCACGGTTGCCGCGCTCGGCCTGTGCTGGTTGATGCCGATCCGCGCCGGCATGGCGGGCGCGTTGCTGATGTTCGCCACGCTAGCCATTCCCGCTTTTATCCCGCCGCTATTCGCGATCGTGCCGCGACGTGCAGGTACCCGACTGTGCAATCACCTCGACGTGCTGGGCGGTGATCTGCTGCGCGCGACATTGCAAACATTGCTTTCGGTTGCGTTCCTTGTCGACCACGCGTGGCGCATGGGCGATGCGATCGTCCGGACGCTTATGCGGCTGTACGTTACGCATCGACGGTTACTCGAATGGACGACGGCGGCGCAGTCCAAGGGCAGCCCTCGTCTTGATCTGCACGGCTTTTATCGGCAGATGGCGGGCGGCACCGCGCTTGGGCTTGTGCTGTCAATCGGCACGCTTGCATTCGCGCCGTCGCGGTGGCCGCTCGTGTTGCCGTTCACGTTGTTATGGCTGGCCGCACCGGCGCTTGCGATGTGGGCAAGCCGTTCGCCGACCGTCGGGCCGCGTCTCGCGATGTCGGACTCAGACGCGCGCGATTTGCGCCTGATCGCGCGCCGCACGTGGCGTTTCTTCGAGACCTTTGTCACGCCCGCAGAAAACATGCTGCCGCCGGACAATTTCCAGGAAGATCCGAAGCCCGTCGTCGCGCACCGCACCTCGCCAACCAATCTAGGGTTGTATTTGCTGTCGGCAGTCGCCGCGCGCGATTTCGGCTGGGCGGGGACGATCGAAACCGTCGAGCGACTCGAGGCCGCATTTGCTTCGCTTGAAAAACTCCCGCGCTTCAAGGGTCATTTCTATAACTGGTATGGCACACAGAACCTGCAGGCATTGGCGCCTGCTTACGTTTCATCGGTCGACAGCGGTAATCTCGCCGGGCATTTGATCGTACTCGCCAACGCGTGCGAAGAATGGGTGCATACAGCGCTCGCACCCTCCGCCCGATCCGGGATACTCGATAATCTGCAACTCGCGCGCGAGGCTGTGGCCGCGCTGCCTGCTGCCAACGGAGAACGGGGCAGACAGCTTGCCGCGACTCTCGACGAAATCCATGCACAACTGCGCGGTCCGCAGACGTACCGTGCGCTTTCGGGGTCGCTGGCGCGGCTGACAAAAAAGGCGGTGGAGGCGACGCGTGCCATTGTGCCCGCCGACGGAGACGATAGTAGTGCAGACCTGATGTTCTGGATCGAAGCCTTGCGGCGAAGCATTTTCGAACACAGTCGCGACGGGCGGCAACTCGCCACTGTGCCGTATCTTCTACAAGCACGGTTGACCTCGCTAGCCGATGCCTCGCGTGCACTTGCGCTCGGAATGGACTTCACATTTCTGCTCGATCCGGAACGTAAGCTGTTGTCGATTGGTTACTCGCAGTCGGATAACAGCCTCGACGCGAATTGTTACGATCTGCTCGCGTCCGAAGCAAGGCTCGCCAGTCTGTTCGCGATCGCGAAGGGCGACGTGACCACGCGTCACTGGTTCCGTCTCGGGCGGTCGGCCACACCAATCGGCAAAGCATCCGCGCTGATTTCATGGTCGGGGTCGATGTTCGAGTATCTGATGCCGTCGCTGGTCGCGCGCGAACCCGCCGGTAGTCTGTTGGAACAGACGAACCGCCTGGTGGTGGAGCGGCAGAGATCGTATGGACGATCGCTTGGCATTCCGTGGGGCGTCTCGGAGTCTGCTTACGAAGCTCGTGACATCGAATTCACGTACCAGTACTCAAGCTTTGGCGTGCCTGGCCTCGGGCTCAAACGCGGACTGTCCGAAAACCGGGTAATCGCCCCCTACGCAACGGGACTGGCGACGATGGTCGCGCCGCAGGCTGCCCGCGAAAACTACATACGACTCGCCGCCCTGGGCGCGCTGGGTCGCTACGGATACTACGAAGCGCTCGACTTCACTCGTGCGCGTCTGGCCGAAGGGCAGAGCTTCGCGCTTGTCCGCGGCTTCATGGCTCATCACCAGGGCATGACGATCGTTGCAATTGCAAACACCTTGCTCGATGGGGTGATGCGTACACGCTTTCATCGTGAGCCGATGATCCAGGCGAGCGAACTGCTATTGCAGGAGCGCATGCCGCGCAACGTCGCGGTGGCGCATCCGCGTGCCGAAGAAGTGAGCACGTCTGCCACCGAAGAAGGGGCCGCGCCGTCGACCGTGCGTCGCGTCCTGGAGCCTGCGTCCGCCGGCGGAGCGCCGATCACCCATGTGCTGTCGAATGGAAGGTACGCCGTGATGCTGACCGCGACAGGCGCCGGCTACAGCCGCTGGCGTGACGTGGCTATCACGCGCTGGCGCGAGGACGCGACGCGTGACAACTGGGGGACGTTCATATTCCTGCGCGACATGTCCAGCGGCCGGGTGTGGTCTGCCAGTGCACGGCCGCTCGCTGGCGAACCCGAAACGAGCGGCGTCGTGTTCGGTGAAGATCACGCGGAGTTTAGCCGTCACGACGGGTCGCTCACGACCAGCATGGATGTACTCGTATCGGGTGAGGCGGACGGCGAAGTCCGTCGTGTCTCGCTCGCAAACAGCGGGCGCGGCGTTCGGGATATCGAGCTGACTTCCTATGCCGAACTCGCATTGGGCGCGCAGGCCGCCGATATCGCGCATCCTGCTTTTGCGCGCATGTTCGTGCAGACCGAGCATCTTGCCGAATTCGGGGCGCTGGTGGCGACGCGTCGTCCGCGTTCGCAAGACGCTACACAGATATGGGCCGCGCATTTTGCCGTTGTCGAGGGCGAGATCGTCGCCGAACCGCAATACGAAACGGATCGCATGCGCTTTCTGGGCAGGGGGCGCAATACGCGCACGGCCACCTCGATAGTGGACAACCAGGCGCTCTCCAATACGACGGGCACCGTGCTCGATCCTGTCTTCGCGCTGCGATACCGTCTGCTGGTGCCGCCCGGCAAGATTGCGCGTGTCACGTTCTGGACGATGGTGGCCACCTCACGCGCGCAGTTGCTCGATCTCATCGATCAGCACCACGACCGCAACGCATTCGACCGTGCCAAAACGCTCGCCTGGACACAGGCTCAGGTTCAATTGCGTTATCTCGGCATCGAGGCGGAGCAGGCGGCGGACTTCCAGCGGCTTGGCGCACCGATTGTCTATGCCGACGCGCGCTTCAGGGCTCAGCCGACGGACGCTATCGTTCGCGGAGGCGGCACGCAGGCGGGCTTGTGGCCGCTGGGGATTTCGGGCGACTTGCCGATCGTGCTGCTCGGTATCGGCGACCTCGAAGATATCGCGCAGGTCCGGCAATTGTTGAAGGCGCACGAATATTGGCGAATGAAACGGCTGGCCGTCGACCTCGTGATCGTCAACGAGCGTGCCTCGTCATACATACAGGCATTGCAGGAGGCGATCGAAACGGCCGTGCGCAGCAGCCAGTCACGTCCGCGTTTCGACGATGAACTCGCACAGGGGGCGATCTATACGTTGCGTGCGGATCTGATGAGCGTGGAGTCGAGGACGCTCTTGCAATCGGTCGCCCGCGTGGCGCTGATTGCGCGCCGAGGGTCGATTGCCGCACAGATCGGGACGCTGTTGAAAATGCCAGGGCAGCCGTTGTCACCGCGCCGGAGGAAGCCGCCGCTTCTGTCGCTGTGGCCAGCAACGCCTGAGCAGTCTGACGTACCGTCTTCGATGACAGCTGGACTGGAATTCTTCAACGGTCTGGGCGGCTTCGGCAAAAACGGTTCTGAATACGTGATCGTGCTCGGGCCGGGCGCCTCCACGCCTGCGCCGTGGATCAACGTGATTGCCAATCCCCGTTTCGGTTTTCAGGTCGCGGCGGAAGGCAGCGGCTATACGTGGGCCGAAAGCAGTCGTGAGAACCAGCTCACATCATGGTCGAACGATCCTGTCGAAGACCCCGCCACGGAAGCCCTTTACGTGCGGGATGAGGCGACGGGCGATATCTGGACGCCCACCGCGCTGCCGATCCGCGACGGTGGCATGTACGTCGCGCGTCATGGCCACGGTTACAGCCGGTTCGAGCACAGCGCGAACGGTATCGCACTCGACCTGCTGCAATACGTGCCGCTTGCTGATCCGCTGAAGATTTCCCGTCTGACGTTGCGCAATCTGTCGGGCGTCGTACGCCGCCTCTCCGTGACGGCGTGGACCGAATGGGTGCTCGGCACGTCGCGAGGCGCGTCGGCGCCGTTTATCGTAACGGAAATCGACCCGGTGACTGGCGCGATGCTGGCGCGTAATCCATGGAATATCGCGTTCGGCACACGCGTCGCGTTCGCCGACTTCGGCGGCCGGCAAACAGCGTGGACCGCGGATCGCACCGAATTCCTCGGCCGTAGCGGCGAAGCCGCCGCGCCGGCGGCGCTGACCGGTCATCTCCCGTTGTCCGGCGCGACCGGCGCGGGGTTCGATCCGTGCGCGGCATTGCAGACTTTCGTCGATCTGGACGCAGGCGAGGTCATCGAACTGGTTGCATTCGTCGGCCAATGCGCATCCGTCGATGATGCACGGGCATTGATCGAACGCTATCGCAGTGCGAATCTCGATGCCGTCCTCGCCGAGGTGACACATCACTGGCACAGCGTGCTCGGCGCCGTTCAGGTGAAGACGCCCGACCGGGCGATGGATCTGATGCTGAACGGTTGGCTGCTGTATCAGGCGCTCGCGTGCCGCGTCGAGGCGCGTGCGGCCTTCTATCAGGCGAGCGGCGCTTACGGGTTCCGCGATCAGTTGCAGGACATGATGGCGCTGACGCACGTGCGGCCCGACGAAACGCGGCGGCATCTGCTGCGCGCAGCGTCGCGGCAATTCGCCGAAGGCGATGTCCAGCATTGGTGGCTGCCGCATTCAGGCCAAGGCGTGCGCACCCGGGTCTCCGACGATCGCGTGTGGCTTGCATACGCCGTCGCGACATACATCAGCTGCACGGGCGATGACGCGGTTCTCGACGAGATCGTGCCGTTTCTCGACGGTCCGCGGCTGCAACCCGGCGAACACGACGCTTTCTTCCAGCCCATGATCGCGGAACAATCTGCATCGTTATTTGAGCATTGCGCACGCGGTCTCGATCAATGCATCGAATTGACGGGAGAACATGGCTTACCGTTAATCGGCACGGGGGACTGGAATGATGGGATGAACCGCGTCGGCGCTAACGGCAAGGGAGAGAGTGTGTGGCTCGGCTGGCTGCTCCTGCGCACGATCGGGTTGTTCGCGCCGCTCGCCGAACCGCGCGATGCGCAGCGTGCCGCGCGCTGGCGCGATCATGCGACATCGGTGCGCGATGCGCTTGAGCGTGAGGCCTGGGATGGCGAGTGGTACCGTCGTGCGACGTTTGACGACGGCAGCTGGCTTGGCTCGCATAGCGACGTAGAGTGCAGGATCGATTCGATTACCCAGTCGTGGGCTGTCTTGTCAGACGCGGCGGATCCGATACGCGCCGCACAGGCGATGGCTTTGCTGGAGAAACATCTTATCCGTCGCGAGGACGGAATCGCGTTGCTGTTCACGCCGCCATTCGATAAAATTTCGCAGGACCCGGGCTATATCAGGGGCTATCCGCCGGGGCTGCGCGAAAACGGCGGCCAATATAGTCATGCCGCGATGTGGGCAATTCTCGCATTTGTGAAACTGGGCGACGGTAACAGGGCCGCAGCGCTGTTTTCGCTTTTGAATCCCGTCAATCATGCGCGCACGCCAACGGAGGTCGAGCGCTACAAGGTCGAGCCCTACGTCGTCGCGGCCGATGTCTATTCCGTGGCGCCCCATGTCGGGCGCGGCGGTTGGACCTGGTACACGGGGGCGGCGGGATGGATGTACCGGGCGGGCGTCGAAGGCATTCTGGGGATTCGCAGGGAAGGGGATTGTCTGGTGATTGACCCTTGTATTCCTGACTCGTGGCCGGGCTTCGAAGCAAAGATCAACATGTGCTCGACGCTATATGAGATCCGCGTGGCGTCGACCTCAGAGGCCCGCGCGATGCATGCTGTTCTTGACGGCAGGACCGTCGATTGCGCTACTGAAGGCGTGTGTGTACCACTGGATTCTGGCGTACACAAGCTGTCCATCTCGCTGTATCTGGCTGTCGCTGTCGAGGTGAACTCGCGCGAGCCGGCCACGTAAGCGATGGCTCGTTAGCGCGACAGCAGGTTTCTGATGCCAAGATTGCTTTAGAAAGAAGGGCCACTTTGTTTACTTCCTCATTGACGTTTTTCTCACACGGCCTGCTTTTGCTGACGTGGGGGCAAATCCTGCTCACCACTCTGCTGCTGACGCACATCACGATCGTTAGCGTGACGGTCTACCTGCACCGTTGCCAGGCACACCGGGCGCTCGAGCTGCATCTCGTTGCCAGTCATTTCTTCCGTTTCTGGTTGTGGATGACAACGGGCATGCACACGGGAACGTGGGCTGCCGTTCACCGCAAGCACCACGCGAGGTGTGAGACCGACGAGGATCCGCACAGCCCTCAAGTCCGTGGCGTCTGGACAGTATTGCTGGGCGGCGCGGAACTGTACCGCGCTGAAGCGAAGAACGAAGAAACGCTACGGAAATTCGGCCACGGCACGCCGAACGACTGGATCGAGCGCAACGTCTATTCGAAGTATCCGAACCTCGGTATCAGTTTGCTCATGGTGATCGACGTAGCGCTGTTCGGTATCGTCGGTGTCTCGGTCTGGGCCGTCCAGATGATCTGGATTCCATTCTGGGCAGGCGGTGTGGTCAACGGCGTTGGACATTTTCTGGGCTACCGCAACTTCTCTTCGCCCGATGCGAGTACGAATGTCGTGCCGCTCGGCATCCTGATAGGCGGCGAGGAATTTCACAACAACCACCACACTTATGCAACATCCGCCAGGTTCTCGAATAAATGGTTCGAGTTCGATATCGGATGGATGTACATCTGCATTCTTTCTGCGCTGGGAATGGCAAAGGTGAAGAAGGTTGCGCCGAGGCCGCACCTGGTGAAGAGCAAGACGGTGCTCGATGACGAGACGGTTCAAGCCATTCTCCGCAACCGTTATGAGGTGATGGCGCGTTATGCCAGAACGGCTGAATGCGCGTATCGGCAGGAGCTTGGTCAAACGAGAAACATCGGTCTTTGCAAACGATTTCTGCTCAAACGCAGGGTGAGAAAATGGTTTGGCGGCGCTTGCTCCGGCGCCTATATCCAGCAACGTCAGCAGTGGTTTGCGGAAATGTACGACGGTAGCCAGACGCTGCGTATCTATCTGGACCTGCAAGACGGCCTGTTGGTGATCTGGGAACGGTCGAACAGGTCGCGCGAGCAGTTGCGGTCACAACTTCAGGAATGGTGTCGTCGAGCCGAGCACAGCGGTATCAATCCGCTCAAAGAGTTCTCGGTGCGCCTGCGTCAGTACACCTGATGGAGATGCAATGCTGAAAATGCAATGCGCGGTACGGTTAATCGTGACGGAATAAAAAGAAGCCGGCGTCTCGCCGGCTTCTTCATCAGGCGGTGAGACCGCCCAACGGCCTGCTCGTGCAGGGCGTCGTTTTGGTGTTGCGCGTGAACCGCGCAACGCTGTCGCTTACGCGATGTCAGTTACTGGTGTGCCGGGCATCTGGGTACCCGCCGCCCGACCGATGGTTTCTTGCATCATCCGTTGGGCTCGCATCATCCCGCCGAACGCAGACTGCATCGCCGTAGAGCCAGCGTCCGACCGAAAAGGGGCGGTCTTCTGGCCAAAGCTGGTGGCAGCCTTTATCCACATGGCGGTGTACTGGTTACGCAGATCCTCGCCCGCGCGCGCAATTGCGGTCATGAACTGCGAATCGATCTCGCGGACGTGCGTGGAATACGACACGGCATGCTCTGTAAATCGCTGCGACAGGCCGACCGCACCGGCGACAGGCGGTAGTCCTGACTTCTGCGGCGACAGAGCGGATTGCCCTTCTTCCATCATCGTCTTGAATGCTGCGAGATTGAGGTGAGTCAGTTTTTGCAGTCGCTCAAAGGCTTCATTCTGCAAGCCGAAAAGTCCCGGCAAAGTACGCAGGCCAAAGTTGGCGGATTGCTCAACAGCAGTGGTGGTATTCATTGAGTGCTCCTGATCGACCCGGCACGTACGTCCAAGGGATATCGGAGGCGAGTGTGTCGCTAATGATCTGCAGGTCGGAGTGACGCGGCATGCTTTATGCCGCGCTGCAACAAGGTTACTGTATACCTTTCCCGCAGGATGTACAGTAATTCTTAAATGCCTGTTCTGCCGGATGGAAATGCCCGGGTGCCTGTCGTTCGGTTTTGGATCTCCTGACGGACGCGAACGTGTATTGAGTTTGCCTATAAGGGTGGAATCCGCAAAAATGCTCAGGAAGATCTTCTCCTTCTTCTGAGGTCAAACATGCGATTAGCCGACTTCGTGCTTGACAACATGGATGCCATCCTGTCGCGATGGGAGGAGTTCGCGCGCACGCTGTTGCCGGCTGCGGCAGACATGAGGACGCTGGCCTTGCGGGACCATGCGCAGCAGATTCTGGAGGCGGTGGCAAAAGATCTGTCCACTCGGCAGAGCCGGGAAGACCAGTTTGAAAAGTCCACCGGGCAGGCGCCCGTACTGGCCGGTGTTGCAGAGACCGCCGCCCAGACGCACGCGCTTCTGCGCGCGCGAAGCGGGTTCGACATCAACCAGCTGGTTGCCGAATACCGCGCCTTGCGCGCGAGCGTACTCCGACTGTGGATGGACGAATGCGCGCCAGACAGTCATCACGTGGACGACATGGTTCGTTTCAACGAGGCCATTGATCAGGCGGTCGGTGAGTCCGTACGGTTTTTCACCATGCGAGTAGACCTGTCCCGAAATCTCTTCCTTGGAATGCTGGGGCACGACATGCGCAGCCCACTCCAGGCCATCCAGATGACATCGTCGTATCTGGCGGCGCTGAACGCCGGCGAGAATGTGAGCGGGGCTGCGTCCCGCCTGATCCGAAGCGGTGATCGCATGCAGGCCCTGCTGGACGATATGGTTGATTTCAACCGGACCAGACTGGGTTTGGGGATGAATATCGCGCCGATGCATGTCGACCTGGCCCAGTTGTTTGCCGACGAACTGGAACAGTTGCGATCAGTGCATCCGGGTCGTCAGGTTGATCTGGATGTGACCGGGGACTGCTCGGGTGTCTGGGATGGCCACCGGCTACAGCAGTTGCTTGGCAATCTTGTCCTGAATGCGATCAAGTACGGAGCGCAGGACACCCCCATACATGTGACAGTAAGAGGCGAAAGCGCCGAAGTGGTCATGGAAGTAATAAATGCTGGCGCCGCCATTGAGCAGTCGACCCTCGACTGTATCTTTGACCCGCTGCAACGCGGCCTGGACCAGCCAGAGAATACCGACAGCAGTATAGGGCTGGGACTGTACATAGCGCGGCAGATTGCAAGGGCGCATGGGGGCGAGATCGACGCGCGCTCCAACCGCGCAGAAACGGTGTTCTGTGTAAGGCTGCCGCGAGACAAACAGGGTTGATGGTTGTCGCCGCGATAGCGGGCTTCCAGCGGTCGGCCCGCTCCCCCTCGTCGCAGACGTGTTAGTCTCAGTGACAAACCTGAGGCATCCATGCGCCGAACAATCGAGTATCGGGGATTCGAGATTCATGTCGAACTGACTCCATCAGCTGACGACACCTTTGACGTCACGTTTCAGATAAAAGGCGGCACTAACCTCAAGGTGCTCGGTGCGAAAGGAGGACGCATACCTCTGCGCAATGGCCCCTTCACTGAACGGTGGGCCTACCTGGTAGCAGAAATAGCAGGGCAAGCCGCAATCGATGTGTTGCTCGGTCCAGTCGACTGATCAGGTCTCTGTTTGATTAACTTCGGGCCCACCATTTGATGTCACGGTACGGCGCTCGCCGCCAATCGACGCGACAGGCTTAAGAGTTTCGGGCGCCATTTGTACTCGTGCGGCGTAACGGATCGTGTACGAACATGGCGAGATCGCCTGTCGCAGTACACAGCCCGACCGTCCACGCTTGAACTCGCTACTCACCACTCGCCGCGGCATCCAATGCCAGCGCCCGTCCGTATGCGCCCGGCAGTGCAAATCCGAAACGGCTGCCACCAGCAATTGCGCGAATCTGGAAAGTGTCTATCCGATGTTTCGCCCCGGGAACACGCCATGCGGCACAGGTAGCGCAGCTTCCCGATCACACGCGGCACATCGCCGCATTCTCGCCAGAACATACGTTCTGAGACTCCAAACGTAAAGAATCGCACGTAATCAACGTCGCGATTCGTTGCGTCCTCCGGAATCCAATTGGCCTCACGCAATGGGCGGTGCTCCGTCTGTGCCAGGCCTTCAAAGGAGAGAACACCATGTTTGTACATAACAAACGCCTTCAGTACACGGTGCGTGTTGCCGCACCTAATCCCGGCCTCGCCAATCTGCTCCTCGAGCAGTTCGGCGGACCACAGGGTGAACTGGGTGCAGCCTGCAGGTATTTCACCCAGGCGGTGGGCGAAGACGACCCGGGCCGGAAGGACCTGCTATTTGACATTGCGACCGAAGAGCTCAGTCACCTGGAAATCGTGGGCTCGATTATCGCGATGCTCAACAAGGGAGCGAAGGGTCAACTGGCTGAAGCGGTGGAGAGTGAAGCCGAGCTTTATCGCGCAATGACGGGCGGCGGCAACGATTCTCACATTACGTCGCTGCTCTATGGCGGTGGGCCTGCACTGACCAATTCTGCCGGTGTCCCCTGGACAGCGGCATACGTCGACACCATTGGCGAACCGACCGCAGACCTGCGCTCAAACATTGCAGCCGAAGCACGAGCGAAAATCGTGTACGAAAGACTGATCAACGTAACGGAAGATCCCGGCATCAAAGAAACGCTGGGCTTTTTGATGACGCGGGAAATTGCCCATCAGAAGTCATTTGAGAAGGCGCTGCACTCCATCCAGCCGAACTTTCCGCAAGGGAAGCTTCCCGGCGTGCCGGAGTTCACCAGTGTCTACTACAACATGTCCAGCGGCGACGCATCTCCGCGCGGTCCGTGGAATGAGGGCGCCGACTGGGAATTCGTGGAGACACCAGAGCCTGCGGTTGATGGTGGCGACGGGTTGGCAACTGTCAACGTAACGGCCGACGAGGCCGAAGTTTTACGCGCCATGGCTTCACGCACCGCGTCCGATACGAAGGCAGACCCGATGACGGGTGCAGATCTCGGTGTTGGAGAGGCTGTCAAATGAAGTACTGAGGTACAGCGCATGTGGGCAGCGTCAAGGCCAGGGGCTGCCCCTACACGATCATCCGAATAACAACAATCGGGAATTCAATTGCGCCCTTGTTGATGCGCATACAATGAATTTTGCTGCGTCGCAACAGATAGCTTTTGGTCCCGTCGAGACAAAATAAAATGAAAAGCACACTAAAGCGGGACAGCGGCGCATAGATGCGTGTCGAGATGATGTTCGAACTCGAACTTGCCGGGGGCGCTCGTATATCGCCCGCATGTTGCATGCGGCATCCCGCAATACCTGTATCAATGAACTGGTGCGTGGCTTTGTTCACCTGTGTATTGACCTCAAACGCTTTCTATTGGCACTAGCGGTATAGCTTCAGTCAGACGGGAATAGCGAGTGCGCGGCGGCTGTCCGGAAGTATGCCGACGTTATGAGAAGTGATCGCAGTAGCTCGAAGGAATCCCTCGATGTGCCGCGACGACACCGAATTAGAGGCATGTCAGCGTAGAAAATACCGGCTCCCGTTAGATAAGGCATCAGCAACTTAAAGCGCTGCGTCGCCCCGGCGCGGGCCGAACATTTCCACGAACCTCTCTCAGTGTAGTGCTCTCTACACGCTGCCTTCATCGCTATCAGCAGGTGCCGTATGAGTATGGGCGCGATCCCGTTAACGGATGCACGGCAATACAAGCTATTGATGAGACTGCGATCATGCGCGCGCGTCCATCGATCAAGCCGCGTTCGCAAGAATGAGAGCTGCAAATGCGACGGACAGAAAAGGGTGAAGCGGTTGACCGCCGGGAACGGCCAATGCGCTATTACAAATGAACACAATCATCTTTGTGTTTGCTATTCCAAGTTCCCCGCAACTACCAAGGCACATCCATGAAACTGCTTATTACCCAAACCGGACTACCCCGCGTGTCATGGGGCTCCGTGATCACCGGCGTCATTCTCTCTCTGATCGTATATCTCGTTCTGACCGTGCTAGGCACGGCAATCGGCATGACAGCGTTCGCACCGCTGTCGCGCTACAACCCGCTGGATGGGTATGGCTTCAGTTCCGGCGCGTATCTCATCATCATGACTGCCATCGCGGTTTTTACAGGCTCGTATTTCGCGGGTCGTTGCGCACCCGTTCTTGGCTGGCTCCATGGCCTGCTAGCGTGGGCGGTGATGATTCTGCTGGTTATCTATGGAGCAACGTCGCTGTTCGGCACCGCCGTGAGCGCCGCCGGAAACGTAGCGTCGACGGGCGCAACCGCCGGCGCAACAATGGATCGGTCTGGCACCGGTAATACGATGGCGAGCGCGTTGACCCAGCGGGTCCAGGGCGCAATCGCTTCCGCTACTGCCGAAGCATCGAGTCCGCAAGCACAAGCCGACGTGCGTCAGACGGCCGATACGGCAGCACGCAATGTAGCGCGCGCTTCGTGGTTCTCATTCGCGGCACTGATCGTCGGCGCGATCATAGCGATCGTTTCCGGCCATGCGGGCTTCAGGCATCAACCGCCGTTCGAGGAAGCAGCTGGTGTTTCGACCGACAACGTTCCGCTACGCCGCGACCCGACGGGTGGAACACTTTCAGGCCGCGCCGTTCGTTGAGGCCACGAGAAGCGGGCCAGAGGCCCGCTGAGTGAGGGAGGGCATCATGGCATTGCGCGTAATTACTCACGTGACTTGTCCGTGCGGACACTGCGGCTCGATCGTTGAAAGCCGGTACGACGATTCACGTTCGCACTGGTATCTCGCGACGCTGCGAGATCTGTCGCACAACGGGCTCTACGACGGCCTTGATACTCTCTTCTCGGAAAACACGCCGTCGTGTCCGGCGTGTGGGCAATCGCTGGGACCGGAATACGTTACGCGGCGCGAACATCGTGCGTTCAAGGACGCGCGCGAAGGGCAGGAGATCGCGCGTCGGATTTGAAGTTGCCGTGGTTGCGGGCACTTTCCGGTTGAAAAGGAAGTTGTCGCTCTTGCGGTACAGCGATTGCGCTTACATGAGAGCAACAAACTTTCGAGGAGTGAACCATGACGCACACACCTGTTGAACAACGCGCACCGGACGAAAAGCCCGATGACGCTGTTGACCAGACCATCGAAGACACCTTCCCTGCAAGCGATGCACCGGCGACGGGCGGGGCGACGCGGATCGAAGATGAGGGAGATAGTGACCTGCCCGGCATCGATCCGGATGAAGACGTCACCGAGGAAGACACTCCCGGTGAGCCGTCACCTGGCGATGTTCCACCCGACGAGGCTGCACCTCAAGGGAAGAAGTGAAGCAGTGCGCGGCCACGCCAGACGCGGTCGCGCTAATCTCATCAAGCGCCGCTTTTCGGGAATGCTGATCTTTCTTACCTGTAGCTTCTACACGAGACGTCATGCCCACTTCTTTCAGTAAAGCCGGTTTATCTCGCGGCACATTCGGAGCGGTCGCAGCCACGGCGGTCGCAGGTGCAGCCACCGCGCTGTGGGTTTCGCATCGGGCACGAAAAGCCGAGCGCGATAATCCACCCGTAGGCCGCTTTATCGAAGTGGACGGTATTCGACTCCACCTTATCGACAAAGGGAACGGGCCAGCTGTCGTGTTGCTGCACGGGAACACCGTCCAGTTACAGGATTTCATCGCCTGCGGCTTGATTGACCGATTGGCCGAACATCACCGGGTGATCGCATTCGACCGCCCGGGATTCGGACACAGCGAGCGTCCGCGAGATCGCCTCTGGACCGCACAAGCCCAGGCTGCCGTCATACAGCAAGCGCTCATGCAGCTCGATGTGACGCGATCGGTCGTGGTGGGACACTCGTGGGGCACACTGGTCGCACTCGGCCTTGCAACGGGATCTCCGGCGGATGTCAGGGGCCTCGTGTTGATTTCGGGCTATTACTATCCTTCGGCCCGCATGGATGTCGCGTTGGCGGCACCGGCAGCGCTTCCGCTGTTGGGCGACGCGTTGCGTTACACGGTTTCGCCGCTAACCGGTCGTGTCATGCTACGACGCAGCGTGGAGGCGATGTTCGCGCCTGCGCCGATGCCCGACAGGTTTTTCGATGTCGTGCCCCGTGAAATGTTGTTACGTCCCGTACAGATCAGGGCAGCGGCAGAAGACGCCGCGTTCATGATCCCGTCCACAGCACATCTTCACGCGCATTACGCCGCACTGAAAATGCCCGTGAGTATCTTTGCCGGCGAAGGCGACAAAATCGTCGCCCCCGAAGCGCAGTCTGTCCGGCTGCATCGAGATCTGCCACACAGCGACCTGACAGTGCTGCCCGGAGCGGGGCATATGGTCCATTACGCGCTGGCTGATGAAATCACCAATGCGATTGATCGTATGAGCGCCGGTCCACATACGAAACATCTTGAATCCTGCATGTCCGTGGACGACGTTCCACTGACGATTGCCGATTAAGCGGTTCTCTTTCGCTCCTGATTTCACGCTGAGATCAAGAGCACGCTGCGCTCATCCTGAGTGCAGTTCCGAAATTCAACTCAAGGAACAGTCATGCCTACGAAGACCCTGAAGGATCTGTTTATCCATTCGCTATCGGATATCTATAGCGCCGAGAAACAGATGACGAAGTCTCTGCCCAAGATGGCACGCGCGTCGAGCAGCCCGGATCTCAGGGCCGCATTTGAGAAACACCTCGAAGAGACGCTGGGGCAGGTTCAACGGATCGATCAGATCGTCGAGACGAGTGGAATCAAGCTCAAGCGCGTCAAGTGCGTCGCGATGGAAGGTCTTGTCGAGGAAGGGCAGGAGCAAATAGACGAGATCGACAAAGGCCCTGTCCTCGATACCGCGCTTATCGCCGCCGCTCAAAAGGTTGAGCACTATGAAATCGCCTCCTACGGTTCGCTGATCGCACTGGGCAAGCAGCTGGGAGAAGCAGAGGCGGTGAAGCTGCTGGCTGAAACGTTGAAGGAAGAGAAGGCGACGGACGAGGCGCTTTCGTTGCTGGCAGAAGAGAAGGTGGCAGCAGAAGCAATGGGCAAGTAACCGTCGATGCGGCTCCGCCCGCATCTGACACCTATCAAGCGATCCTTTTATCCCAACAAGGAGTATCAAATGTTCTTTTATTCGCCGCAGCAGATTGCGGAACTCAATAAAGCCAGTTATCAGTCATTCGTCAATCTGACCGGAAAATACATGAACGGACTTCAGGAGCTCGCGGAACTGAACGTTCAAACAATCAGGACAATCATTGAAGAGAGCAACAATTTTCCGAAGGACAATGTCACTGAAAACGTCGGCGATCTTCCGCAATGGCAATCAAGCATGCTGACCCAGCTTCCCGGGAAAGCGGCTTCCTATAATCGCCATCTACACACCATCATTCTGTCGACAGGCGCTGAAGTCGCGCGCGAGCTCCAACGCCAGTACGAAAGTCGTGGTGGACAGGTCAACGCGATTTTCATGGAGGCGATAGAAAAGGCGAACGCGGCGTCGACAAGAACGGCTGAAACCCTGGAGAACACTATTGCAAAGTCAGCGCAGGACATGGTAGGCACCACCGTTAAAGACGCAGTAGAAAGCGCTTCATCGGATGCCGTTTCGCAAACAGCGAAGGCGACGGGCGACTTCATGGCCGGGGGCGAAGCGATGCTGCCCCAGCCCAATAAATCCGGCAACAAGCGCTAAACGACAGATCTTTCCCGTGCAGGATCTGGATGCAAGCAAACAAGACCCGCTGAAGGCGGGTTTATTTTGCAAGCATGCGATTCGCGACCGCTGACCGACAAGAACATCATGAATAATTCCAACCCGTTTCTATTCGCGCAGGATTTTACACTCGCGCTTTTTGTACGAGGCCCCGTGGACGCGACTACAAAATTCTTTTGCGCAATGATGCCAGAGCACGCTTCGGCGGATCCGGAGCCGTCTCACTGCGATGGGCAATGCGCAGATTCAGCGGCAATGCCATCGCTGACGAGGGTGCCGGCCGAGTCCATATGGCTGCAGAAGACGTTTCGGGGAAAGATGGGATCGCGAAACTACAAAGTTTATGTTCCGACATCGTACCGACGCGAACCTCTCCCGATGATCGTCATGCTTCACGGCGCCAACCAGGATCCTGACGATTTCGCCGCCGGGACGAGGATGAACGGTCTCGCCGAAGCGGCGCGATACATCGTCGTTTATCCGGAGCAACCGCAAAGCGCCAATGCCGCGAGATGCTGGAACTGGTTTCGGCCGGGCGATCAGATTCGCGAGTCGGGCGAAGCGGCGCTCATTGCCGAGCTCACTCGCGAGGTGATGTCCACGTATAACGCGGATTCCACCCGCATTTACGTGGCCGGCATGTCGGCCGGCGGCGCAATGGCAGTCAATCTTGCCGTCACTTATCCCGATCTTTACGCAGCCGCCGGGATCCACTCGGGGTTACCCTACGGGATTGCGAATGACGCATTTTCCGCCATGTCTGTCATGAATCACGGGTCAACCGATTTTCAGTTTGAATTGTTGCGGAAGGAATCGGAGCAACGCGCCTATAGACCTCTGATCGCCTTCCATGGAGATCAGGATAATGTCGTGCATCCCCGCAATTGTGACGATTTGATACGCATGAACTGCACCTTCGCAGTCTCAACACAAAGCGCGTCCCGTCAAATTTCGACGGTTGCGACAGAGGACGGGATCTATGGCCATACGCGCAGTCTTTCATACGACGACGAGGGCGGGGTCGTAGGAGAACAATGGATTATTCATGGTCTCGACCATGCATGGTCCGGCGGCGATAGTGGAGGAAGCTATACCGACGGTAACGGACCTGATGCATCTCGCGAAATGCTTCGCTTCTTCGATTCGATCAGTCTCAATACAAGGGGGGACCGGGAGGTCTCAGCCTGATCGAATGGTCGGCGTCGTTTTCACTTCTCAACATATTTCGGTCAGGCCTAATCGCTAGCGACGCCTTTCTGCCGCCGCGATGCGGCACAACGATTGCGGTTTGATACACGTATTGCAAGAACTCGCAGTCGCTTGGCGTGAGACACCTGAGGCAGCGCGCACCGAGATCGACTGCGTTGTCGTAGCAGCCATAAAGTCCGGACCACGTCGTCCATGACCGCGAGGCCGGGGTAAATAACATGCAGACCGAAATCGTGGCAAACCTTCTTCTGGTCGACGATGATGCAGAAAACCTGGCGTCGCTGCAGCTGGCGCTCGAAAGTGACGGTCATCACGTAAGCATTGCTGGCGACGCATCGCGGGCGATGGAAATGCTGATGAGCGAACCGATTGAGCTCGTCGTAACAGACTATGAAATGCCCGGCATGAACGGTGCTGAATTCTGTCGTCAGGTGCGCGCGCAACCTGCGCATCGTGATCTGCCCATCGTGATGCTGTCCGCAGGTCCCGAACCCGTCTGCGTCCTACGTTGCTGGACGCTTTTTTTTCGCAAGCCCGCACCTTTCGAGCGTCTCACGGCAGCCATCTGGGCTCAGATTGCCGGGCGCAGTATCCCGTAGACGATTTGCGACGTACGGAAGCCTGAAAGTAGGGGCTGGCGCCCATTTCATTGATGCGCGACAGATGTAGTCGGTTAGGGAGGCGGAATGAAAAATTGGATGCTGGCGTATCAGGTTGTTGTCTGGCTGAGCGCGGCCTTGTTTTCGATAGCGGGTTGGCTTTGAATCGTGACGCACGTTTTCCGGCAATCATGAAAGTTCATCGCTCCTGTCCCGACATGCGCGGCGAGCGCGAATGTCCCTACTTTCCGGAATCGTGGTAAAGCAATGCGCAAGCCTCTGAAACCGAAAGTCCCACGCCATGCGCGCCGGCAGGACGTATTGACGGCCAGACGCAATGTGAAGATGGCCAGCTCTACGCACGCCTACGTGCGCGGCAACACGATCAAATTCTATGACTGGTTGAAGGAAGCGGAAATTCGGGGATTGCCTGAAGGTCCTGCCATCTGGATCAGTGGTGACCGCCACACAGGCAATCGTGGCCCGATAGCGAACTCTCAGGGGAAAATCGAAGTTCAGATTCGCGACCTCGATCAAACCGTCATCGGTAACCCCGTGCATGATCTCGTTCGCCTCGGATTGTCTTTGGCGACCGCCGCGCGAGGGTCGGCACTTCCTGGCATTACCACCATCAACATGATCGAGGCGCTCTTCGAGGGGTATTTGCAACCGTTCTCGAAAGAGACGGCCTCGCAGGAGCCTGGCGAGAGACCAGAGGTGGTGCGTGTAGTGATGCGTGAGGCCGTGCGACGCACGTGGAAGCATCTTGCGCGCGAGAGACTGGACGATATGCAGCCCACGATACCTTTCGGCAATCGTTTCTGGCCAATCAGCCAGAAAGAGCGAGCCGAAATCGAATCGCTTTTTCAGATACATACTCTGGCAGAACTCGCTACGGGTTTGCGCGGGCGTCCAGACACGGGCGATGTGACGGTGCTCGATGCCGCATACTGGGTCAAGGGTTGCAGTTCGCTCGGACGACTCCGCTACGCGGTTCTTCTCGATGTGGATGGTGGTGCGATAGAGGGTGACGACCTGTGCCTGATAGATATCAAGGAAGGTGTGCAGGCAGCTGCTCCGCATTACGCGGACGCGGTGATGCCCAGAGACAACGCGGAGCGAGTCGTTGAGGGCGCCCGCCACCTGTCGCCTCATCTCGGCGAACGTATGCGTTCGGCGACTCTCCAGGATCGACCGGTCGTGCTGCGCGAGCTATTGCCACAAGATCTGAAGCTGGAGATCGAGCAGATCGGACCGAAAGAAGCCATGGAGGTCGCGCGTTACCTGGCCCTCGTGGTGGGCCATGCGCACGCACGACAAATGAGCCACGCTGATCGCAAGCGCTGGATCTCCGAGTTGCGACGTACAAAATCAAAATCAATCGAAGCACCCACGTGGCTGTGGAAAAGCGTTGTCGACCTCGTGGGTAGCCACGAGGTCGGCTACCTCGAACATTGCCGACGGTACGCTCTGGATGCGGGCTGATTTGGCGCTGGCAATGCGTACCGTGCTGAAGTCGGGCTGAATGGGTCATACAACGCAACCGGGTGATGCGGCATGTCAGGCCTCTTTTTTTCCCCACTGCGCCCCCGGGAGCAGCCGTTGCGCTACAAACATCACATCACGCTCCTCTTTCGCGAAATTCGGGTTCGAAAGCCTATCTGGGCGGTTGTTGGCAGACGTTCGACGCGCGCGCAACAATGCGCCGCGAACTGGCCGTGTCTATGAATTGAACCGGCAGGAATGCGGGGTGCGCTTTCGTTCTATATCTCTCGCATATCGGCGATCACCTGGAAAAGGAGCAGTTATGCAAACCCAGTCCTGTGCGCCGTATCGCGGATTCACAATTGACGTCCGGGTCATGGCGAACAACGTTGTTTCACTCAATGGCAAGGAGCTTCGGTACTCCGTCTCCTGGTCGATTCTTTCGTCAGGCTTGCCCGCAACGGCAGTCACCAGCCTCCCGCAACAGCTTGATTTCTTGTCACGTGAAGAAGCATTTTCATATGCGGAGCGGCGGGCACACACTTTCATCGACGGTTGCCTATACGCTCCAGACATTGAATCAATCGCGTCGGTAACGTAGATCTGTTGATGTCCACGGAGAATTGACCCAAAAGCACCGAAGCCCGTGATGTGCACCGACGCATCCGCGGCGGGCACACGAGCGACTGTTTCGCGAAGGCCATGGCAACGCAGCCAGTTGGACGGCGGGTACGGGCCAACGAAAACTGCGAGTGCCGTTGTGACAATAATCCAGCCCCCCGAGCCAAGGCCAAAGCCCTGCAACGGATGCGGTTTGGAAAGAGGGGCGAGCAGTGGCGCACCGATAGCCGCGTCGAGCGCACTCATGAAACATTTACGGTTTGGGAACGCCGCATGCTGGATTCGAGCACGTTCGCCAAGGCACTGGCGTCGCGGACTTACGCAGGGTTATGACAGAAAACAGCGTCAGGTTTGCCTTGGTCGCCCGCGTGCTCGCCGATATCGGTTTGCAATGGAGTCGCCCAATGCGTATCGCACAGATCGCGCCTTTAGACGAGGCAGTACCCCCTGCGCTTTATGGAGGAACAGAAAGAGTAGTTTCGTATTTGACGGAAGCCCTGATCGACCTCGGCCATGATGTCACGTTGTTCGCGAGTGGCGACTCGCGCACCCGGGCACACCTCGAGGTAGCGTGGCCGCAGTCGCTACGTTCCGATCCGTCAGTTTGCGATCCGCTTGCGCCGCACCTCGTGATGCTTGAACAGGTTCGTCGCAAAGCTCCCGACTTTGACATACTGCATTTCCATCTCAGCTACTTGCCGTTCCCGGTCTTCTCGCAGCTTGGTACACCGTTCCTGACCACATTGCACGGCCGTCTCGATCTGCCGGAACTGCGGCCAGTGTTCGATGTATTTTCCGAGGCACCGGTAGTGTCAATCTCCGAGTCGCAGCGGGCGCCGCTTCCCAGCGCAAACTGGCTTGATACGATCCCCCACGGGGTGCCAGCGTCGCTGCTGACGCCGCTGCCGCACGTGCAGCCAACGTATCTGGCCTTCTTGGGCCGGATCAGTCCGGAAAAGCGCGCTGATCTGGCTATCGAAATTGCCGGCCGGGCCGGTATGCTTCTCAAGATTGCCGCGAAAGTGGACAAGGCTGACGAAGCCTATTTCCGCAGCGTAATCGAGCCGCTGCTGGCGCAGCCTCACGTCGACTTCCTCGGCGAGATAAATGAGGCCGAGAAACCCGCGTTCCTGTCAGGCGCCCGTGCGCTGCTGTTTCCCATTGACTGGCCCGAACCCTTCGGTCTGGCGATGATAGAGGCGATGGCGTGTGGCACGCCCGTTATCGCGTTCAATCGCGGTTCGACAGCGGAAGTGGTTGAGCACGGCGTGACCGGATACATTGTGGGCGATGTAACCGAAGCAGTGCGCGCAGTGGCGCAACTCGATGGTCTTTCGCGTAGCAGCGTGCGGGATCAGTTCGAAAATCGCTTCACATCCAGGACGATGGCGCTGCGATACCTCGATGTCTACACGGGCTTGACCGTGGCCCGTCACCCGCCGTTGCTTCGGGCCGTCGCGGGAGTCGGACACGACGGTGTCTTGGAGCCATGAACCTTTTGGAGATGGCCTAGCCGGTTGCGGTTGGAAAGTAGCGGATGATCTGGCCCCAAAACGTTGCTAATTGTTATTATGTGCAACCTGAGGCAGTGTCTTGGAAGCTTGACTTATTCGACGTCGGCTTGATACTCGAGGAGTTGTACGTGACAGGGTTGAGAAAGTCCCACCTCGCGAACCGCCCTGTTGTGCCGCGAACACTGGAGTGGTTACGGGAGGGCGTTACGCGCGAGGTGGTAATCCATGGCCAGAGTGGACTATGCGACTCGGCATACTCCCCTCTCGCACAATGAGATGCGTCACCGAAGAGGTCTGTTTCGACGGGACGGCAACGACTTTCCGCTCGCCCTCATTTGCCCGTGTAGTAACGCCATCTGCTGAGCCAGCGTATCGCGTTCGAGGCGTAGCTGATGCGCCTCTTCGGTTACACGATCGAGTAGCTTTTCGTGCCGCTCGGCAAGGCGCCTCTGCTCGGCGGCATCCGCGGACGTCCGCTCGACGTCGCCGACCAGTCGCTCATTGCGTTTGCGTATCTCTGATAGTACGGACTCGGCCCTTCGTTGCGATTCTCGTGCGTCCTCTGTCTGCAGCATGACGTGTTTCTGGACTGCCTCCAGTCGGGAAGTTGCCTGAATGACCTCTGCACGCAATGCAGCCTCATGCTCCATGTGTTCGAGCCGTAAAGTTTCGAGTTCGCGGATATGGGTCAGTCGCGTCTCGCGAAGCGCCTGCTCCGATCGCGCGCTCGCGGCGTCGCGGTCGGCAATGGCGGCTTCGGCCTGCCGCAGTGCCGCGTCCCGCCCGCTTTGCGCCTGCGCAAGGTCGGTCAACACGGCAGCGAGTCTCGCGTGCTGCTCGTCGGCCTGAACACGCAGGCTCCGCATTTCAGCCTGAAGCGCTGCATTTGCAGTCTCGAGCGAAGCGATCTGCGTGGTCGCGGTCGCTGCTTCCATTTCGATTTCTTCGCTGCGTCGCGCGAAGACCTGTTCGCCCTGCACAACTGCAAGCGCCCATAACGACAGCATGGCGTCGGCAACTGCAGGCGGCAGCGCTGCGCTGAGCGCGTCGTTGCGCGCCTGCTCGTCCTTCCACAGCTTCAGTTCGTCATTGATGGTGGTGCGGCTACCCTGACGAATTTCCGCATAGATGAGGTCGACAGTGATTTCGTGTGAGGGGCGGCCAGAGGCGACCAAGCGGGCAGCGGTTTCACGCGTGCGAAGGCGGGTATCACTGACGCGGCTCATGGCGGATCTCCGGTCGCATAAGGCGAATCTTCGTAGAAACCCAATTGTATATCATCGTATTACGTTATATGCGTAACGATATCAGAACAAAATTTGTGATAACGCCTATAATCACAAGTTTCTATCGTGTACCCTGCCGAAAGCCCCATTCAAAACGCGTCACACCATGAATCTGCCCGCCATCGCCTCTCAATCGCCCGAACCGGCGCTGTCGATCGCGCTGCCTGCGGCCCTCGACGGGCGCAACGGCAACAATCGTGCACGCGGCGGTCACCTGCAGATCGCGGCCGACACGGACGTGGAGGCCGTGCGCCTGTGGCTCGCCGAATATGCGGGTTCGCCGCACACCCTGCGCAGCTATCGCAAGGAGGCGGTGCGGCTGCTGCTGTGGGCCACCCAGGCGCTGGGCAAGCCGGTCTCGAGCCTTACGCGCGAGGACTTCCTGGTGTACGAGCAGTTTCTCGCAGCGCCCGCGGGCGACTGGGTCGATCCGGCCCGGCCGCGACGCGGCCGCACCCGCCGGCTCATTGACGGGCCGCTGTCCGAGCGCAGCCGGCATCAGGCGCTCGGCATCGTGTCCGGCCTGCTGTCCTATCTGGTCAGTGCCGGCTATCTGGCCGGCAATCCGCTCGCACTGCGCCGCCGGACGGGCGCGGCCGCGAGGCGCACGCATCGGGTCGAACGGTATCTGGATCACGCGCTCTGGGATCACGTGCTGGCCAGCGTCGAGCAGTGGCCGCGGGTCACCGCGCGTGATCAGCAACACCATGAGCGCAGCCGCTGGCTGATCCGCCTGCTGTACCACACGGGGCTGCGGGTGTCGGAAGCGGCGAACGCGAAAATGGCCGATTTCTACCAGCGTCGGGGCAAGTGGTGGCTGCACGTGATCGGCAAGGGCGGCAGCGAAGGCGAGGTGCCGGTGAGCTCGGCGCTGATGGCTGACCTTGCCCGGTACCGGGTCTTTCATCGGCTCGCACCGACGCCGTCGGGCAGCGAGACGGCGGCCGCAGTGATGAGTGTGGTGGGCGATCCGCACAAACACCTGACCCCGGCAGCCGTCTATCTGATCGTCAAGGAAGTGTTCCGACGGGCCGCCGATATGCTTGCGACGGACGATCCGGCAGGTGCCACGACACTGCGCCGCGCTTCGACCCATTGGCTTCGTCATAGCGCGGCGACCCATCAGGCCGATGCCGGTACCGACCTGCGCTTCATCCAGAAAAACATGCGTCATGCATCGATCCAGACGACTGGCATCTATCTGCATGCCGAAGATGACCGGCGGCACGCTGAGACGGTGCGCGAACTCGAACAGGCTGACCCTCTGTAACACATAAACATAATGTGAGAGAATCGCTCCGCTATTTCAAAAACATAAGAAACCGAGGGGCAACATGGCGGGTGAGAGCGCCTATCTCTGCTTCGACAAAATCCGACGCACGAGTCGAGAGTTTTCCGCTGTCGCATGCAAGCCGCACGGCCGATGGGTTGTTGCGGAATCGGGTGCATGCCAGATGCGAGACTGGGGTGATTACCTCCCGCCGATTTGCCGGCCGGTGCTCAACATGCAAGTGGCGGCGAACCACCACCCCTGCTTTATGTCACGGCCTCCGCGAGGTCTGTTGCGCTCTTGCTGGGGAGTGGGCATCCACAACGCGTTGAGTGATCGCGCGTAACTGGCGGGCACTCCAGGAGCCAACAAACGTGAAGCAGACTAGCGTCAGTGCGTTCAACGCCGGGCCGTCGATGCTCGGATATCTGTATCAGGTGCGGCTTGCGCTGGTGTGGGCAATCAGAAAAAGCCGGATAGCAGACTTCGTCGTCAGAATTGAAGTACTCGATGACGTCAGTTTTCACGTCGACGGTGATCCTGTTGCGGTGTTGCAAACGAAACATGCTCTGAATACCGCCGCGAGCCTTGGTGACCTAAGCGCCGAGCTCTGGAAGACCTTACGCGTTTGGCTGGTCGGTTCTTCGTCCGGTGAGATCCCGGTAGCCGTCTCGCATTTCCTGATCACGACGTCCACCGTCTCGGAAGGAACGGTATGTGAGGCACTGTCCTGCAACCAGTCGAAGCGGAACGTGGACACTGCAGCGAAGCTCTTGAAGCACGCCGCCGCTACGTCAACGAACGAAGAACTTTCGGACATCTTCAATGCCTATCTCGCCTTGGAGGACAGCGCGAGAAGGGCGCTCCTCGAGAACATCTTCGTGGTGCCAGCGCAGCCGAACGTGGACGAAATCACTGACCAGTTGCAGTCAGAGCTTTACCATGTCTCGCTCCATCACCATGAAATGGCTGTCCAGATGCTTGAGGGCTGGTGGCTGCGCCGCGTGGTCCACGGACTCGTAAGTGCAGATGAGGGCATTAGCCGTGCCGAAATGGATGCACAGATTCTTGAAATACAGGAATCGTTGAAGCCTGATTCATTACCTATTGATCACGAGATCGATGCGCTGATGGTCGCGCTCGATTCCTTGCCAGAGTTTGCTGACCGCCCGTTCTACAAGCAGGTCGAACTGGTTGGCGGCAGCAGGTCCCGCATCCACAATGCGATCACCAGTTACTTGCAGGCATTCCGTCAGAGATCCCTCTGGACCCGTCATGATCTGCTTTTTGAGACTGATCTGAAGCAGTACGAAACACGGCTGCTTCGCGAGTGGGAACTTATCCGCTCCCAGGTTTGTGATGAACTGCAAGAGACCGCAGGCGAAGAAGAGATGATGCGGGCAGGCCGGGCAATTCTGAAGTGGGCGGAAGACGGACTGGTGCCTATCAAGAAAGGCGTGAGTGTTCCGTGGGTATGCCGCGGGTCTTTGCATATGCTTGCCGACGAGCGACGGCTTGGCTGGCATCCCGATTTTGCGGGGCGTCTGGAAGCACTTCTCGACCTGCACGTCGAGGGTAGTACGTCATGACATCATGGCATGAGCGAACGATTGAGCAGCGCAATCTCCTGAATCCTGCATTCTGTGCCGTTGTCTTGTGGCACATTGCGCTCGGATACAGGGAGGAGGCGCTCTCCACGGGATCGGGCGAAAGCGGTTTGCCGCTGGAACTTTCGTTTGTGGGTGCAAGCCTCGTGCTTCGTGGCCAGACGCGCTCGAAGCTGCCCGGCACCATCAGAACCTCTCTCATCGCCTGGCTTCAGGATAATCCGCTTGAGCGATCCACGATCGCAAAAGGAGTCGAGATATTGCGCCCCTACGTGAGGGAAGCAATCATTTTTGGCGTTCATCACGGGGCGCTTATGACGGCCGGGCCGAACCTGGCTCCGATTGGCAGCGCAAAAAAGAAAATGACGACCTATGTGAAACACGCGAGTCCTGATGTGCAGGATTGCGCCCGCCGGGGCCAGTTTGTGGGCCGCTGGCTACAGAAAAACGGAACATCCGGTACCACGCTTGCGCTTTTGGGACTTCAGCGATGATTCAGATAAGAGCGATCGTCTCATATAGCCATGACGGCCGTCACCGGGTTTTGCCATTGGAGCCCGGAAAGGTGAACATCATCTCCGGCGACTCGCGCACGGGCAAATCTGCAATCCTCGGCGTAATCGACTATTGCTTCGGCTCATCCACGCTCGATGTTCCGGAGGGAATCATCCGGCGGGGCGCCGCATGGTTTGGTCTTTTATTGCAGACAACCCACGGGCAGACGTTTATCGCGCGGAAGCTGCCGGCGGCTAACGGCAAATCGAGCGAGGCAGTTTTCATCAAGATTGGCCAATCGCTCGATATTCCGCAAGCCGCCGAACTTCGGCAGACCACAAATTCCGCCGGACTGGCGGCGATGCTAGCGTCTTGGGTGGGCATAACGGACTATCTGCACGAGCCGCCGGCAGGACACTCACGTCCGCCGCTGTCCGCGACCTTCAATCACGCGCTTACGTTTTGCTTCCAGTCACAAAACGAGATTGGCCAGAAGGGCGTCCTGTTTCACGGTGCTAGCGATCGCTTCGTGGCCCAGGCGATCAAGGACACGTTGCCATACTTTCTTGGCGCCGTTACAGACGAATACATTCGGAACCAGCAATTGCTGAAGCAGGTCCGCGCCGAAATCCGGCAACTCGAAAAGCGGCTGGCCGAAGCGTCCGCAATCGTCGGCGACGGCGTGAGTCGTGCTGACACCCTGCTGGCAGAGGCTAAATCGGTCGGGCTATCCGACCTCGCGGATGACGCTTCGTGGGCCGACAAAGTGGAAGTCCTAAGACGGATACAGAACTCTCCGATTGCTCCACCTGTTGCGGATGGTGATGATCAGGCCGAATTCAATCGACTGACACAAAAACGTACCGAGTTAACGCAGGCGCAACGTGCTATCCAGGCTGCAATAGACAGGGCACGCGCGTTTGAAGGCAACTCCCGCGGATTCGCCAAGGAAGCCGCTGAGCATGTCGCCCGGTTGGACGCCATCTCCGTTTTCGAACCCTCAGCTCAGGATCATGCGTGTCCATTGTGCCAGCAGGATCTTCCGGCAGCGTCAGCCGCGCCGTCAATCGGTGAACTGCGTACAGCAAAGGACACGATCGGAGAGCGCGGCGGCGCGATGGATTCGGCGACGCCACGCATTGAATCCGCAATTGTTGAGATTGAACAAAAACTCATCGAAAACCGTCGCGATTTGGAGGCGAATCGCGAGTTGCTCGGCTCCATCAAGCGATCAAGCAAGCGACTACAGCTCGCGTCGGACACGGAGGCTCGTCAGGCCCTAGTTGTTGGACGTATCAGCCTGTACGTCGAAAACATTCCGGAGATGCCCGACGTAAGTGAGCAACGCAACAAGCTTGCAAAGCTCAGAGAGCTGGAACTGGAGCTCTACGAAGCCGTCAGTACCGACGCCATCCAGGAACGTCTGGAGTCGTGTCTATCCAACGTCAATCGCAGTCTTTCCGACTACGCTGAACGTGTAGACCTCGAATACTCTGATAGTCCGCTGCGCCTCGACCCGAGGGCGCTGACCATTGTTGCAGACACACCGAATCGGCCGATCCCGATGCGAGAAATTGGCAGCGGAGAGAACCACGTTGGCTACCACATCGTTGCGCATCTTGCCCTGCACAAGTGGTTCGCGGAGCGAAAGCGTCCCGTTCCCTCATTTCTTCTGCTCGATCAGCTTTCGCAGGCGCATTTCTCTCCTGATGCCGAACAGCGCGAAAATTTGGATCCTACCAAAATCGATACCGACCGGAAGGCCGTCAAAGCCCTTTACAAGTTGATATTCGACGTGATCGAAAAAGAGGAAGGCCGCTTCCAGATCATTATTACGGATCATCCTGACTTCAGCGATGATCCACGGTTTCAGGCGGCTGTGCGCGAGCGTTGGCGAAATGGGGTCAAGCTTATCCCGCAAGACTGGCCGCTATCGAACTAGCAATCCATTTCCAGCTTCGTGCGTTTGTCGCGCTGCTTTGCTCGGCCCTCGCTTATGCCGGCTGTGGGTCGCGCAAGGTTCGCGCACCCGGATACGAAGCAACCATAACTCGGCTCAGGGTTGTAAGTAGAATGTCTATGAGAGGCGCCCATGCAAAACCAATACTACAATCTGCTGATGTCCGGTAATGACGAAGCTTGGACCGGTACATCGTGGACGATGGGCTACGACCGGGTCTTCGAATACACGCACGATAGCGTGAAGCAACGTTTCAGCATTTCGGACGAGAGTGCTCTCGATGCGCTGATATCACTCCCCACCCTATTTGCATACGAGAAGTATGTTCAGGCACCGGCCCGGGTCGGCAGGATTACCGGACTGATGCGTAGGCAGTCAGAGTTTGGCTTGACGTTTGCGCTCGATCCTGCCGTACCCGGAATACCACCAGACATTTTCGCTGGCCTGTGGGGCGCACTGGACATCGAGTCAAAGTGGGAGGTTAACCGCACCCATTGGGCGGTCAAGAATGTCGATCTCGGTCACGTTCTACACGTGCAGGCATAACATCCACCGCGACGCTTGCGCCGCAAGCGCGACCTCCACGTGTCTTCGTCTCGTATTCGTGGGATTCGCCGGAGCATCGTACGTGGGTCGCGCAGCTGGCGACTTCACTGCGGCGCGATGGCATCGATATCGTCCTTGATCAGTGGCATCTTGGACTTGGCGAGGAACTGAGCTCATTTATGGTCCGCGGTGTCCGCGAAAGTGATCGCGTGCTTGTTATCGCGACCGAGCAATATGTGCGTAGGGGATACGAACGACAGGGAGGGGTGGGCTACGAACAGATGCTCGTAAGCAGCCATATCGTGCGCGACATTGGAACGAATAAATTCATTCCCGTTGTGCGTCGATCTTCTGCTGGCGAAGCTTTCGTCCCGCCAGATCTGCAGGGACGAAGATATGTGGACCTGACCGACGGGCCGGACGCGCAAAACGCGTACAGGGATCTGGTTCGGGAACTTCACAACGTTCCAATGCAGGTGCCGCCGCTGGGCCCTCGTCCAGCTTCATTTTGAGCGTCCCAGTTCATCAATCTGTGTATTTGTGGATCGCGTAGTGACGCTTCGTGGCGACAGCGCTTAGCATTCAAATCGGAATGCCTCTGGTCAGATGAGTGATTTAAGAGCTACTTCTGGCGGGCGGCGCACAATCAACTAGTAAATAGGTCTACGTATGCCCGAGTCGTCCGTTTCAACGCTATGCGAACACTGCTGTGCTGAAAACGACCTGAAGCGTGAGCTAATTTTTCGAGGTGTTGCAAGCCACGACGAGTGCGAGGTTTGCAGAAAGTCAGGGGGCGTCGATTGCCCGCGGACGATCCGACGATTCGACGTATCGTCCGTGCCTTGATACGACTGCACTTTTCGGAGTGGGAATATAACGGCCATTTAGGCGGTGATGAACTGCAAAGCCTGTTATACGCCAGTAAGCGCATCTTCGATCTGGACCCTGTAACTACGACGGAGCTTGATTTCGAGCAGCACCTCCTGAGCATTTGGGAGGACTGGTATCCCGAAAGCTCAAAGGATATTGAATTGGGCGGAGGGTATTGGAACGGAAATGCGTTATACGGCCTGAGCGCTGCATTGGACAGCGAGCTGGTTCAAGCTCTCCGTTTGGTATTCGAGAAGAATCATTTCGAGGTTGAAACGCGAATCAAGGAATTGCTGAATGCGGTAAAGGGTATGTGTCGTCACACATCGATCCGGGTACCGTTTTCCATCGTGCACGGATAGGTGTGAAGCAGCGCTTTACGCCGACGAGTGGGGATTTGGGGCGTGACGATCGATTCTTCGAGCCATACACCGGGACAGAAATTTCGGCACCGCCAGTGTTGGTCGCTAGTGAAGGACGATTAAATCGCCATCGGGAATCGATCCTTTATCTGGCGACGGACGAAGAAACAGCTGTAGCAGAGTTACGCCCGCATCCGGGACACCTCGTCTCGACAGCGCAATTCGTCAACGATCGACCGATACTTATTGCTGATTTCGCTCGATACGACATCCGTCTCTTCCTTAGCGATGACCGTTTGGAACTTCTACGCCGCATTCTGTCGTTCAGCGCCTTGCTGAACCTGCCGGTTCAACCGGAGAGAAAGGACTTCTATGCGCTGACTCAAACTCTTTGTGACGCGTTTCGTAACAGTGGATTCGAGGGCGTAGCTTTCCGAAGCAGTCTGGCAAAAGGAGTCAATGTCGCTTGCTTTGTTCCGGACAGCTTCTCAATTGTTGAAGGAAGCGAGCGTGTGGTCGAAGTCGAGTCACTCAACTACCGATTCCTTCACAAAAGAACCGTTGCTAGAGACGCCGATCCAGTCGATTTCGAAGTCGACACCGATCCACTGTCGACGCTCTACGATGGTTTGAGCCGAGCAGTTTGATTCTCGATGGTTACTTGTGAGCGGCATCGGATACATGCCGGAGAGAAATCTACCTGATTGGGTACACCTCGCTGAGGAAGGCTAGAGATCCGTTGCTGGCCATTTCCTAGCTTCCCCCTTATCGCTGTCTAGATGATGCGCTAAGAGTGCGCATACGTAAGCCCAAGAGGACAACAAGTGCTGGACCTCTCGAACATTTCAAACATAACGAGGACCGATCTGTGGCGAGAATTTGCGAAAATCGCCAGCGATCCCGACGTAAAGCTTCTGATTGCTGCTTTGACGGGTGCTATTGCGTCGGCCACAGCTGTGACAAAGGCGATTGTCTGGACGCGGAAGGCCGTGCTTGGCATGACGGCCACGAAGGCCGCAAGAGAGATGCTGGAGCGTACACAGGTCGTATCCTTCAGCAAAAACGAGATTCGCGACGCTATCAGCGGCTACGTCTGGCCAGACGCCAGCTCGATCGATCCTTCTGATGAGGCCGATCTCCGCAACGTTCCAGTGCAGGGTCAGCTTCTAGCAGGCTGCTGAAATACACCCGAGCTGAAGCGGCCTCGCTCCAATTACGCGGCTCTCGCCGCAAGATTTTTCACATTGTGCGAATTCAATGCGAATTCAATGTTCTTTTAAGCGTTTTGAGGCCATTTTCTGGTCTCATTTTCCGCGTTTACTTTCACGATGGACGGACCTCTGCCAAGGACCGCAGGCGCACGAGGTTGTAGGTCGCCATGTTCAACACGAACATCTGATCCACCTTCTTCAACCCGCGCACCATCGCCTGGCGCATGCGCCCTACGGTCTTCGCCCAGCCGAAGCCTTGTTCGATCAGCTTGCGCTTTTGCTGAGAAATGGCGTAGCCCACGCTCGAGGCAATCGTGTCGGCCACCGCCGAACGTCGCCCCGACTTGTTTTGCGCAACGTGCGGTGTGACCTTCATCTCGTGGCAGGCCTCGATGAATTCCTGTGCGTCGTAACCCTTGTCCGCACCCAGCGTGATCTCTGCGCTCGCATCCTTTACCGCTTGCCGCGCGTCGTTGATCATGATCTTGGCCGCTTCACGCTCGGCATGCCCGTCAGCGCGTGTCACGCGCGCGTTGACCACCAGGCCGTGCCGGTTATCGGTCAGTGTATGGCCCATGTACCGCAATTCGCTGGCCGTCTTGCCTTTGCGATAGAGCCGCGCATCAGGATCGGTGCTGGACTGATGCGTCTCGTTGCTGCGCTTGCTGCCTTTGAAGTCGTCCGCGCTGCCGCCGTCGTTGTCCTGATCGTCACCGTCCTTGCGAACGAAGCTCTTGTGCCCCGCCCACGCCTGGATCAGCGTGCCGTCGACGCTGAAGTGTTCGCCCGAGAGCAGATCCTTCTTCCCAGCGATGGCCACCACTTCGTTGAAGAATTCGATGATCGCGTCGTGCTTGATCAATCGCTCGCGATTCTTGGTGAAGACCGTGGGCACCCACACCTCGTCATCCATTGCCAGGCCGATGAACCAGCGAAAAAAGCAGGTTATATTGAACCTGCTCCATCAGCTGTCGCTCTGAGCGAACGCTGTAGAGGATCTGGATCAGCATGGCTCGCAGCAGCTTCTCTGGCGCAATGCTCGGCCGCCCGCCCTTTATGTCCGCTTCGTACATCCCGGCAAACAGTCGATCCATCTTCGCCAGCGCTTCGTTCGCCATCACGCGGATCGATCGCAACGGATGCGACTTCGGGACGAAGTCGTTCAGCTTTCGCAGGGAAAACAGACTCTCGGTGAACGTGTCGGCGCCGCGCATAATCTCCAGTGGGCAAGTGAGGGGCCTAATATCAACGCATCAGGGGCCTTCCGCGATGACGTAAGCCGCCGGTACTTCAGCAACCTGCTAGGCGCGATTCTGAAGCTAACGGATGCCGGGCGCGAACCCCTTCATCTGATACTTCTCGCCGATTCTGGCATGGGCAAGACTACGTTCTGCATTAATTTCTACGCCAGGTTCAGGAAATCACGAAAGATCGCGATCGTGCCACTTGGGCGCGCCAATGCGTTGGAAATCATTGCAGGAATTCCTACGCCTCACGAAACCACACTGTTCCTGGATGCGTTTGATGAAGACGCACTCGCAATCCGGGACAAGGAAGCGCGATTTGCCGAGTTGATGGAAAACGCTAGAAGCTTCCAGCACGTGATTGTCACTTGCAGATCGCAATTTTTTCTTCATGACGACGAGATCCCCTCTGGAAGTGGGATTATGCGCCTAGGTCCGAGAAAGGCGGGGGAGGGGCGAGAATACGCGATGCGCCGTCTCTACCTCGCCCCGTTCTCTGAGCGACAGATCAATCAATACATCCGATCTCATCTTCCTTGGTTCAAGTTGTCGGCGCTGCGCGCTCGCCTTCGGGCCAAGGAACTGATAGCGTCGATACCCGAACTGTCGGTGCGTCCTATGTTGCTTGCGTTAGTGCCCGACCTTGCTAAAGACGGGGCGACCGTTACTGAGATATTCGACCTATATGCCTACATGGTTGATAAATGGCTGGAGCGTGAAAGTGACTGGATAGACCAGGCGACGTTGCTTGCCATCTCGAAGAGCCTTGCAATTAGAGTTTATTTGCAGCAACAGGCCGGAGGCATGGACAGGCTCGCGCCCGAGGAATTGGCATCAATCGCCGACGCGTTTGGGAATAACACGGAAAGCTGGAAGTTAACGTCACGCTCATTGCTGAATCGCGATATAAGCGGATGCTACAAGTTCGCGCACCGCTCTATTCTTGAGTATCTGTTTGTTGCGGCAGCACTCGACGGCGTGAGCGAATGTTTTTCCGTTGCATGGACTGACCTGATGACGCAACTGCTTATCGGCCGGAACGCTGCCACCGAAGGCCGCGACGAGGCAGTTGCCTGTATCTTCTCCAGAGATGTATCGGCAACTCGCCTGCTACCGTTGCTCAAACGTGACGCTTATCCAACCCGTCTATCGAAATCCCAACTGACCGCAGTTGTCCAGTCCGGTGGCCTCGACGAAGCATCCACACGCATCAATGATCAGTGGTTCATGGACTCCTACAGAGCCACCGTAGACGACGAAGTTGTCACCCTCACCGATCTCGTTCGTGGTGTGACATGGCGGTTCCTTTCGTCAGTGCGGCAAGAGGATGACCTGACGGTCTATCTGGAACCTCTTTCTTCGATTGCGCGCGAAGTGACCAAGGAGCTAGGCCTGCTGAGACGACCAAACCTGACCAATCCGGTCGAATCGAAGCCCGCGCGCATGGGACGTCTTCCCTCGACGCTGGAGATGCTTTGGCTTTACCACTATCTCAGGGCTCATCGAGAAACCTCCGGTACTCAGTTTCGCGGACATTGGCTGCTGCAGAAGGGACTGCGCTTTTGGCTAGGCGATGCCGTGGAAGAAAGCACCTACCTCCTGTGCACATTCAACGAGAGTGACATTTCGGGTGACGTGACGAAGATTGCGGGTTACGGAGGCGAAGATGGAAAAGGCGGATTTGCCATTTATGAACTTCGACAGCGCCCGGGAAAGCAGTGGAACGCCGCGTTCGGCGCATTCACGATCAGAGTGCCTCGAGGTCTGGCGGACTGGGAGCGCATCGGAATGCTTGGTGCCACCAGCCTCGAAGACCAGATGTGAGGGCGCATCCGTTAGAAGGAGCTTTCCGTCTTCCTAGATGGAGCCCGCGCGCCGTATGCGGCTCGCCAGCCACGGTACGGCATTCGATGGATTGTGTGAATGTCCGTTCGAAACGGCGTGTCGGCGCGAGAAGTGTCCGTATTGACGGGGCGCGCAATGCGTTACGACAAATTGCAAATTCCCCGCATGCACCGACGAACGATGCGTAAGCCAACATGGAACAATGCGTTTTCGCCGCCGTCATGTGCCATCCTAAATAGCGCTTCTAGGCAGCAGAATTTCCCGGAGTCTATCGTCGAGTTCATCGTCGGATAGATGCTTAGGTATTATTGTTTTGCAAATGGGTCGTAAATGCCGTGGTCAAAAATGCATGATACATCGACCATCCGGGGATGCAACGAGTCTCCGGCAAAACCGACGATGCGGGCCACCTGGTGGCGATTGGCGCAGCACTGCGTCAGTATCGGCTCGACCACGGTTGGTCGCAGGAAGACCTGGCTTATGCGACCGGGATCGATCGGAGCCACATGGGGCGCATCGAACGGGGGGAGCGGAACCTCACGATCCTCAACCTTATCCGGATCGCCGACGCGCTCCAGTGCCCACCATCCAAGTTGTTGCGACTAGCAGGAATGTAAGCGGAAAGGATCGTTGAAGTGGACAGGCACGATTGCACTTCAATCTCCGTGTGACCGCGCGGAGTTAGATGCGCGAACGATAAATGCCCGCTACGACGCATTGTTCTTGCTCGCGCGATCTCAATATTTTCGTCAAGTGCCTTGACCCGATGTTTCTGGGATAGGGTGCTTTCGCTATTGCAGTTGTCCATTGCGATTGCTATTTGAGAATGGTGCTTTTCTCCATCTTCGGCCAGTCCTCCGGTTCCGCCAGCAGGAGGGCGAAACAAGCCACGCTATTGTTCGGTGGGTTTTAAGTCAGCGTGAAAGGTGGCCATGGGTGCATCGAACGCCGCCGTTCACGCTTTTGCCCTGCATAGTAACCATGGAGAATTCGCGGCGTTGAGCGGGGACCGCAGATTCGGCGACGCAAGCGGGTCGTGAGTCGGACTCCAGCAAAGTGATCCGATCTCTCGCGAAGCGGCGCGTGAAGGAAGTGTGAAGAGCGCCCGCCATCGATAATCGGCGGACGTTCAAGGAGAGGCGCTGGAACCTTGCATGAAATGCAAGGTTCCCATTATGTCGACCAATATATCAACTTATGCTGTCCGATATATCACCTTTTGCTGTCCATATATCAACTTATGGTGTCTCCCACACGCATATCAGGTAAAAACTGCGGCCGGCTATCCGCACGCACCGATTTCTCCGCACGCCGTACAAAAGTCGCAGCCGTCTTTGCGGATCACGGCATTGGCGCCGCAATTGCCGCATTTGCGCCCATGCATCGTGCGCAGTTCCTGTGCGCTGCGCGCTTCTTCCGCAGCGTCTTCAGCAATCGAAAGCGCGTTGCTCGCGGTCGATGCATCGAGGTTGGCCTCGCCGCGCGGCAGGCGTGCGAGCAGACGCGACGGCACCTGATTGCCTTCTGCATCGAGAAAGCCGCGACGGTGCAGGATCTGCTGCAGCGCGTAGGCGAGCGCGGCTACTTCCGAATCGTGCCAGCGCGGCGAACGATGCCCGTCCAGTCGCTGCACCTCGCCGAGCCTGACCTGTCCACGATCCCACGACACCTTGCGCAGGTCCTGCAGATTGCGCGCGACGAAGCCGCCTCGCGCAGCCAGCGACAGCGAGCGCATCGTCGCCGTGATCCATTGCTGCGACTCGTCGCGCTGACCGGCGGGAATGAAGAACTCGATGGGGCGTTCGATGGTCACTTCTTCGCCTCCGACACGCCCCGTGACCTCGATGAACGACACGGCCAGATACAGCGACTTCTTGCCCGCCGCCGTCAGGTACTCGACCTTCTCGATGATCGCGGGCAACTGGCCCTTGGGCCGATGATCGATGGCAATGCGCAGCGGGTCCAGATCGGCTTCCGCGAGCGCATCGTGGGCCATTGGCGCGGGTTCGGGCGTCACGCTCAGCACCGCGCCGAGCGTTTCGTTCGGGCGATAGGTCGCGAGTCCTTTCAGCCCGCCTTTCCATGCATCGAAATAGAGGTTTTCGAATGCGTCGAACGGATAGTCGGCGGGCACATTGACGGTCTTCGAAATGGACGTGTCGATGTACGGCTGGACGGCGGCCATCATGTCGAGGTGGTCGCGCGCCGACATTTCGAGCGCGCTGACGAAGTAGTCGGGCAGATGGCTCACATCGCCACCCAGTTCGCGATACAGACGGTACGCATGATCCTCGACGGCAAACTGCTCGCGGCTGCCGTCCGCCATCACCTTCATGCGCGTGTAGGTCCACGAGAACGCGGGCTCGATGCCGTTCGACGCGTTGTCGGCGAATGCGAGACTGACCGTGCCTGTCGGCGCGATGGAGAGCAGGTGGCTGTTGCGGATGCCGTGCGTGCGGATAGCCTCCTTGACGTCGTCGGGCAGGCGCGAAGCGAACGTGCCGTCTTCCAGATACTGCCTGGCGTCGAAGAGGGGAAACGCCCCGCGTTCGCGCGCGAGTTCGACGGATGCGCGATATGCTTCGTCGCGCATCAGCTTTGCGATGCGCACCGCGAAATCGCGGCCTTCCTGCGAGTTGTAGCGCAGGCCCATCATCACGAGCGTGTCGCCGAGGCCGGTGAACCCGACACCGATGCGCCGCTTCGCACGCGATTCGTCGTATTGCTGTTCGAGCGGCCAGAGCGTGACGTCGAGCACATCGTCGAGAAAGCGCACGTGAGTGCGCGTGCGTTGCGCGAGCGCGTCCCAGTCGAACGACGGCTTGCCGCCGTGGCGTTGTGCGAACGGATCGAGCACGAAGCGCGTCAGGTTCAGCGGTCCGAGATTGCAGCAGCCATAGGGCGGCAACGGTTGTTCGCCGCAGGGGTTGGTGGCGCGGATCGCTTCGACGGCGCGCAGATTGTTGTCGTCGTTCATGCGCGAGATGAACACGATGCCCGGTTCGGCGATGTCGTAGGTCGAACGCATGATGCGATCGAAGATCTCTTTCGCGCGCCGTTCGCTGTAGACCCACATGCCGTCGTCGCGTTGACGCACGTCGTTGGCCGCGCGCAGCGCGGGCGTGGGTTCCGCGCGATGCACGAGTTGCCACATCCCGTCGTTTTCGACGGCGCGCATGAATTCGTCGGTGACGGCGACGGACACGTTGAAGTTGTTCCAGCGGCCCTTCGAATGTTTGGCTTCGATGAATTCGGGCAGGTCGGGGTGCGTGCAGTCGAGCACGGCCATCTGCGCGCCGCGCCGGGAGCCCGCGCTTTCGACGGTGCGGCACGACGCGTCGAACACGTCGATATAGCTGCACGGCCCCGAGGCCGACGAACTGGTCGTTTTCACGCGCGCGCCGCGCGGACGGATCGCCGAGAAGTTGTAGCCGACGCCGCCGCCGCGGCGCATCGTTTCAGCTGCTTGCAACAACGCGACGTAGATGCCGGGCAGCCCCTGATCGTCGACGCCCTGAATGCTGTCGCCGACGGGCTGCACGAAACAGTTGATCAGCGTCGCCTGGATGCCCGCGCCTGCTGCGCTCATGATGCGGCCTGCGCCGAGCGCGCCGTTTTGCAGGTTCTCGACGAAGCGGGCTTCGATTGCGGGGCGCAGTGCTTCCGGTTCGGCCATCGCTACGCCGCGTGCGACGCGGCGGTAGACGTCATCGGCTGTGCGTTCTTCGCCTTTGGCGTATTTTTCCAGAAGCACGTCGAGGGAGAATTGCTGCGGCGCGATTGTCGTGGAGTTGAGTTGCGACAGGTCGTTGTCGGTGTCAGCCATGGGCTTTCTCAAGGATGGCGCGACGGTGTGGGCGTCGCAGGTAGGGTTCACCATAGCAAGGTTTGGGTTTCTTGTCTGCGACGTAGTCGCCATTCTGTTTTTTTTGCTTTTGGTTTTTGCTGCGCTGGCATCCGCGGTTTGCTTCTGGTTTATTAGCGTTGCCCCTGTGCGGGGCGGCACTTACTTTCTTTGCCGCCGCAAAGAAAGTAAGGGAAGGTCTGAACAACCCGTTTTCTGCCTGGGATCTCTAACTGGCACGCGCGGAGTGGAATTCGCGTCCTCATTCACGCTGTGTTGAACCGATGCCGGTCGCATCTTGCGCATGGACGCTGCGCCTTTGGGGGCGTCTTCACCCTTCATTTCGCTTTACCGAGCACCCCGCGAGCCAGCCAGAGATTGATCAGCGCGAACTGCGTTTCGATCTGCGCCGTGTTTTTCGCCAGTCCCCGATACCGCGCCTTCAGATAGCCGAACTGACATTTGAGCACCCGAAACGGGTGCTCAACCTTCGCCCGCACGCCCGCCTTGAGCCGCTCGACTTTCTCGTAGATTCTGTCGAGCCGCTTGCTTTTGTCCAGCTTTCTTCGCTTGCTCGGCCTCATCGCCACGTGCCACTGGACCGCCCCCGTTTCGCCTCGCTTCTCGATGCCCACGTAGCCCGCATCGGCAAACGCAACCTGCTCGTCGCCGTGCAACAGTTCATGCGCCACCGTGACGTCGTGAACATTCGCCGGCGTGCACTTCACGGTATGCACCAGCCCCGACTCCACATCGACTCCGATGTGCGCCTTCATACCGAAGTACCAGCTGCCGCCCTTTTGCGTCTGGCTCATCTCGGGGTCTCGCGTGCCGGCCTTCTTCGTCGAACTGGGTGCCGAAATCAGCGTTGCGTCGACCGCCGAGCCCACCTTGAGCATCAGGCCCTTCGCCTGCAGGATCTCGTTGACCGTCGCCAGCATTCTGGCCGACAGCTCATGGGCCTCAAGCAGGTGCCGGAATCGCAGGATCGTGCTCTCGTCAGGCAGCCGCGTCATACCCGTGCCCAGCAGCGCGAACTCCCGGTACAGCGGTATGTCGTGCAGCGCCTCCTCCATCGCCGGGTCCGAGAGACTGAACCATTGTTGCAGGAAGTGAATGCGCAACATCGTTGCGACTGGGAACGGTGGGCGGCCGGTCTTGCCTTTCGGATAGTGCGGTTCGACGAGCGCTATCAGCTTCTGCCACGGCACCACGCGCGTCATCTCATCGAGAAACTCGCGCTTGCGGGTGCGCTTCGTTGACAGATCCAGACCAAGACCAAGTTGTGTCATCACGCCACTCCATGAATTCTCCTGATCCCAGGATAGTCCAACCTCACGTCAACGCCAGGACTTTTGCAGAGATTCCTAAAGCAAAGAAAGCGGGCTCACCCCGCCAATCCTAGTTGTTGCCTGCGGGCCCTCCACGGGTCTCGCACTCCAGACGGCAACACGCTATTTGTTGCTCGTTGCCAGCTTGCTGGCTCACGCCTCACCCGCTTCGCATGCCCGCGTCACGGAACGCGTTACCAGGAAGTCCACGGCCGCCCAGGTGGCAAACGGTGTGTAGGCTGTCGCGATGGAAGTGCACCACTCCGGACTGACAAGCGGGATCGGTGTCGTAGAAGCGCGAACGCGTAAGGTGCGACAAGCTACACACCGTTTGCCACCTGGGCGGCGCAGACGATTCGCTGCCGCTGGCTGCGCTACGGGTGACTGAAGTGGGTGATGCGCCTGTTAGAGGCGCTGGCAACACACATGAAATAGCGTGTTGCCGTGCGGAGTGCGGGACCCGTGGGGGCCCGCAGGCAAACACAAGGATTGGCGGTGTGAGCGGCTTTCTTTTGCCTACTTTCTTTGCCGCTGCAAAGAAAAGTAGGTGCCGCCCCGCACAGGGGCAACGCTAGCAAACCGTTACGAAATCGCGGATGCCAGCGCAGCAAAGGTAAAAGCAAAAGCAAAAGCAAAAGCAAAACGCGAATGCCAGCGCAGCAAAAAACTATCAGGCATGCAACGGTGTGCCAGCAAGCACATCCAAAACCGGATGCGCCAACGGCGCCACCTGTTTGCGCCGCTCCCGCGTAGGCGCAGTACCAAACGCATCCCGATAGCTCTTGGAAAAATGACAAGCAGACTGAAACCCGCAAGCCATGGTGATATGCATGATGGACATATCAGTCTGCAGCAGAAGCTCACGCGCGCGGCGCAGCCGCAAAGTCAGATAGTAATGAGTAGGCGTCATCCCGAGATGCTCTCGGAACAGGCGCTGCAATTGCCGCTGCGACATATTCGCGAGCCGCGCCAGTTCCTCGCGCGAAAGCGGCTCCTCGATGTTGTTCTCCATCAACGCAATGACTTCGAACAACGACTTGTTAGCGGAGCCAAGCCGCGCCACTAACGGCATGCGTTGCTGCGCGCTGTTGTCGCGTACATGCTCGACGATGAACTGCTCGGCGATCTGCGTGACGCGCGGCGTGCCGACGCGCGCGGCGATCAGGTTCAGCATCATGTCGAGCGGCGCAACGCCGCCCGTGCAAGTCACGCGGTCACGATCGATCACGAAGAGTTCTTTGAGGAATCGCGTGTCGGGAAACTCTTCCTTCAGCGCCGACATGTTCTCCCAGTGAATCGCGCACGCATACCCCGCCAGCAAGCCCGACTTCGCAAGCGCATACGTGCCCGTGCACAGACTGCCGAGCGCGACGCCCGCGCGCGCGAAGCGGCGCAACGTCGACAGATGCTCAGGCGTGGTCTCGCGCTGCACGTCGATGCCGCCGCACACGAAGACGATGTCCGGCGTGCCGACGCATTCGGCCGGGCCCGTGTCGACCGAAAGACCATTGCTCGCCGTGACCGATCCGCCGTCGGGACTGATGATCGACCATCGGTAGAGCGACTGCCCGCTCAGATAATTGGCCATGCGCAGCACTTCGATCGCATTCGTGAACGCGATCATCGTGAAGTTGGGCAGCGGCATGAACGCGAAGTGCGACAACGACGCGGTTCGATCGGGCGACATGATTCGGGCGTTCCTTCCAGCTCGATGTTCTGTTACGGCCGCGTGGGGGAAACGGCCTTTCTTATTCTGCGAGTGAGCGCAACAAGCATGCCATACGGCTAAACCCTGGCTGGCTAAAGGGCATGCGGCAGTGCATTCGCGCCAGCGCACCTGCGCTGTGCACGGCCCGCACCGTCCACGAACCCTTGCCGCTCCCGAACGGTGCCGCATTTGCCGCGTCGCGTGGACGGGACGCTGCAACGCACCATCGGCCGATCGCTCAATTCGATGAATTGATGCCGACGATTAGCACGAGCGGTCACTTGTCCAAAACGGACTTGCATGGCGGAAAAAGTAAAGAACGCGTCTGAAATCGTAAATTGGCGTATCGAGCGAAAGACAAGAATAGAGCCGTCGGTGGAGGTAGTGCAAAGCCAGTCCAGGCAAGGGATAGCGCGGAATCAAGGACGGCGGCCCCGCACTCTCTTTTCGCTTTTCAGTCATCAACGGTCAACTGAACGGAAGCCATGTCGAACGCCAACCCATTCTTCTCGCAGCCCCTCGCCGAGCGCGACGCAGCCGTACGCAAGTCGGTCCTCAAGGAACTCGAACGCCAGCAGTCGCAGGTCGAACTGATTGCGTCGGAAAACATCGTGTCGCGCGCCGTGCTCGAAGCTCAAGGCTCGGTGCTGACGAACAAGTATGCGGAAGGCTATCCCGGCAAGCGCTACTACGGCGGCTGCGAATTCGTCGACGAAGTCGAAGCCCTCGCGATCGAACGCATCAAGAAGCTCTTCAATGCGGGCTTCGCCAACGTGCAGCCGCATTCGGGCGCACAGGCGAACGGTTCCGTGATGCTCGCGCTCGCCAAGCCGGGCGACACCATTCTCGGCATGTCGCTCGATGCGGGCGGCCACCTGACGCACGGCGCGAAGCCCGCCTTGTCGGGCAAGTGGTTCAACGCCGTGCAGTACGGCGTGAACCGCGAAACGATGCGCATCGACTACGACCAGATCGAAAAGCTCGCGCATGAACACAAGCCCTCGATGATCATCGCAGGCTTCTCCGCCTATCCGCGCGAGCTGGACTTCGCACGCTTTCGCGCGATTGCCGACAGCGTCGGCGCGAAGCTGATGGTCGACATGGCGCACATCGCAGGCGTGATCGCCGCGGGCCGCCACGCCAATCCCGTCGAGCACGCGCATGTCGTGACATCGACCACGCACAAGACGTTGCGCGGTCCGCGCGGCGGCTTCGTGCTGACCAATGACGAAGACATCGCGAAGAAGATCAACTCGGCCGTGTTCCCCGGCCTGCAGGGCGGTCCGCTGATGCACGTGATCGCAGGCAAGGCGGTCGCGTTCGGCGAAGCGCTCGAAGACAGCTTCAAGACCTATATCGACAGCGTGCTGGCCAATGCACGGGCGCTCGGCGAAGTGCTGAAGGACGGCGGCGTCGATCTCGTGACGGGCGGCACCGACAACCATCTGCTGCTCGTCGATCTGCGCCCGAAGGGTCTGAAGGGCACGCAGGTCGAGCAGGCGCTCGAACGTGCGGGCATCACCTGCAACAAGAACGGCATTCCGTTCGATACGGAAAAGCCGACGGTGACCTCGGGCATCCGTCTCGGCACGCCGGCAGGCACGACACGCGGCTTCGGCGTCGCCGAGTTCCGCGATATCGGCCGGATGATTCTCGAAGTGTTCGACGCGCTGCGCACGCATCCCGATGGCGACGCCGCCACCGAACAGCGCGTGCGCCGCGAAATCTTCGCGCTATGCGAACGCTTCCCGATCTACTGAGCCGCGCTTACGTGCCCTGAGCGATCCGCCAAAACCCCACAGCTACGGAGTCAACCATGAGCAACCTGCACGACAGCAGCATCATCATCGACGGCCTGAACATTTCGAAGTTCGAGCGCTCGGTGTTCGAGGACATGAGAAAGGGCGGCGTCACTGCGGTCAACTGCACGGTCTCCGTGTGGGAAGACTTTCAGAAGACGATCGACAACATCGCGGAGATGAAGCAGCAGATCCGCGAGTACAGCGAGATCCTGACGCTCGTGCGCACGACGGACGACATCCTGCGCGCGAAGAAAGAGAACAAGACGGGCATCATCTTCGGCTTCCAGAACTCGTATGCGTTCGAGGACAACCTCGGCTACATCGAAGTGTTCAAGGAGCTCGGCGTGAACGTCGTGCAGCTTTGCTACAACACGCAGAACCTCGTCGGCACGGGCTGCTATGAGCCGGACGGCGGGCTGTCGGGCTATGGCAAGGAAGTGATCCAGGAGATGAACCGGGTCGGCATTCTCGTCGATCTCTCGCACGTCGGCGCCAAGACTTCTTCCGATGCGATCGCCTGCTCGAAGAAGCCCGTCACGTACTCGCACTGCTGTCCGTCGGGTCTCAAGGACCATCCGCGCAACAAGTCGGACGACCAGCTGCGCGAGATCGCCGATGCCAACGGCTTCGTCGGCGTGACGATGTTCTCGCCGTTCCTGAAGAAAGGCCCGGACGCGAACGTCGACGATTATCTCGAAGCGATCGAATACACGATCGATGTGATCGGCGAAGACAAGGTCGGCATCGGCACCGACTTCACGCAAGGCTACAGCACGGAGTTCTTCGACTGGATCACGCACGACAAGGGCCGCTATCGCCGCCTGACGAACTTCGGCAAGGTCGTGAACCCCGAAGGCATCCGCACGATCGGCGAATTCCCGAACCTGACGGCCGCGATGCAGCGCGCGGGCTGGAGCGAGTCGCGCATCAAAAAGGTGATGGGCGAGAACTGGATGCGCTTCTTCGGCGAAGTCTGGAACGTCTAAGTCAAACCACGGAACAAGGAACCCCGCGATGCAACCGCAACTCCCGATCGACGTCGACCCGAACACGGGCGTCTGGACTACCGACGCGCTGCCGATGCTGTACGTGCCGCGCCATTTCTTCACGAACAATCACACGGCCGTCGAAGAAGCGCTCGGCCGCGATGTCTACGCCGAGATTCTCTACAAGGCCGGCTACAAATCGGCGTATCACTGGTGCGACAAGGAAGCGAAGCAGCACGGCCTGAGCGGCATGGCGGTGTTCGAACATTATCTGAACCGTCTGTCGCAACGCGGCTGGGGCCTCTTCAAGATCGTCGAAGCCGATCCGTCGACCGCGCGCGCGAAGATCGAATTGCATCACTCGTCGTTCGTGCTTGCGCAGCCGGGCAAGGAAGGCAAGCTTTGCTACATGTTTGCCGGCTGGTTCGCGGGTGCGATGGACTGGGTGAACGACACGACTGAAGGCGGCAAGAACGCACCGCGCGCGCAGTCGAAAGAAGTGCAGTGCGCCGCCGAGCATCACGATCACTGTGTATTCGAAGTGTCGCCCGCAATGACGTCAACCGCTCACTGACGCCGCTGATCGCATACAGCATAGAGATTGAGCCTGAACTGAACACCGCCCGAGGTCGCCTGCAATGCGTTACCCCAATCTGTTCAAACCTTTGACCCTCAACCAGTTGACGCTGCGCAACCGTATCGTCAGCACCGCGCACGCGGAGGTGTATGCCGAACCGGGTGGCCTGCCCGGCGACCGCTATATCCGCTATTACGAGGAAAAGGCCAAGGGTGGTGTCGGCCTCGCCGTGTGCGGCGGGTCGAGCCCCGTGTCGATCGACAGCCCGCAAGGGTGGTGGAAGTCGGTGAATCTGTCGACCGACAAGATCATCGACCCGCTGTCGCGTCTCGCCGAAGCGATGCATCGTCACGGCGCGAAGATCATGATTCAGGCGACGCACATGGGCCGCCGCTCCGCATGGCATGGCGAGAGCTGGCCGCATCTGATGACGCCGTCCGGCGTGCGCGAGCCCGTGCACCGCGGCAACGCGAAGATCATCGAAGTGGAAGAAATCCGCCGCATCATCGGCGACTTCGCGGCGGCTGCGAAGCGCGTGAAAGATGCGGGCATGGACGGCATCGAGATTTCGGCCGCGCACCAGCATCTGATCGACCAGTTCTGGAGCCCGCGCACGAATTTCCGCACCGACGAATGGGGCGGCTCGCTGCAAAACCGCCTGCGTTTCGGCGTCGAAGTATTGCAGGCGGTGCGCGAAGCCGTGGGCAAGGACTTCTGCGTCGGCCTGCGGATGTGCGGCGACGAGTTCCATGAGGACGGTCTCGATCACGAGCAGTTGAAGGAAATCGCGCAGGCGATGGCGGAAACGGGTTTGATCGACTACCTCGGCGTGATCGGGTCCGGCGCGGACACGCACAACACGCTCGCCAACTGCATGCCGCCGATGGCGTTGCCGCCCGAGCCGTTCGTGCATCTCGCAGCGGGCATCAAGTCGGTCGTGAAGCTGCCCGTGATGCACGCGCAAAGCATTCGCGATGCTGGCCAGGCCGAGCGTCTGCTGGCGAACGGCATGGTCGACCTGGTCGGCATGACGCGCGCGCAGATCGCCGATCCGCACATGGTCATCAAGATCCGCGACGGCCGCGAAGACGAGATCAAGCAGTGCGTCGGCGCGAACTACTGTATCGACCGCCAGTACAACGGCCTCGACGTCCTGTGCGTGCAGAACGCCGCGACGTCGCGCGAAGCGACGATGCCGCATGTGATCGAAAAGACGCGCGGACCGCGTCGCAAGGTCGTGGTGGTCGGTGCGGGTCCGGCAGGACTGGAAGCAGCGCGCGTCGCGCGTTCGCGCGGTCACGATGTCGTACTGTTCGAGAAGAGCGATGCCGTCGGCGGCCAGATCATGCTGGCCGCGAAAGCGCCGCAGCGCGAGCAGATGGCGGGCATCGTGCGCTGGTTCGATATGGAAACGAAGCGTCTCGGCGTCGATCGGCGTCTTGGCGTCGAAGCCGACGAGAAAATGATTCTCGCCGAGAAGCCCGACATCATCGTGCTCGCGACGGGCGGTTCGAGCTTCACGCAGCAGGTGCCCGCGTGGGGCGTCGAAGAAGGGCTCGCCGTGAGTTCGTGGGACATCCTCTCGGGCAAGGTCGAGCCGGGCCAGAACGTGCTCGTCTATGACGGCGTCAGTACGCATGCCGGCGCGGGCGTGGCCGATTTCATTTCGAGCCGCGGCGCGAAGGTCGAGATCGTCACGCCGGACGTGAAGGTGGCCGACGACGTGGGCGGCACCACGTTCCCGATCTTCTATCGGCGCCTCTACGCGCAAGGCGTGATTCACACGCCGAACTACTGGCTCGACCGTGTGTATGAGGAAGACGGCAAGAAGATCGCCGTGATCCGCAACGAGTACACGGAAGAACAGGAAGAGCGCGCCGTCGATCAGGTCGTGATCGAAAACGGCAGCACGCCGAATGACGCGCTGTACTGGAAGCTGAAAAACGAGTCGGTGAATCGCGGTCAGGTCGACGTGCACAAGCTCTTTGCAGCGGAGCCGCAACCGTCGCTGTCGGAAGAACTCGGCAACGGGCGATTCCTGCTGTTCCGCGTCGGCGATTGCATTTCGATGCATAACATCCACGGCGCGATCTACGACGCGCTGCGTCTTTGCAAGGATTTCTGACGATGAGCCCGGCGTTTCTCATCACCGCGTTGTTGTGGGTATCCGTCGCCGGCCTTGCGTTCGCGGTCGCAAAGCGGTCGGCATACTGGCGTCTCGGACGGGCAACGGCAGCCGGCGCATTCGGCTGGACCAACCTGCTGACCATTCCAAAGCGCTATTTCGTCGATCTGCATCACGTCGTGGCGCGCGATCCCTACATTGCGAAGACACACGTCGCGACGGCGGGCGGCGCGATTGCCGCCTTCGCGCTCGTCTTCGTCAACTACGGTCTCGCGATCTATTCGCCGTGGCTCGACCGGCTGATCTTCCTGGCCGCGCTGATCATGCTGGTGGGCGCCGTGTTCGTGTGGCGCCGCCGCCATGCGAAGGACGTGCCCGCGCGTCTGTCGCGCGGTCCGTGGAATACGCTGCCGTGGCTGCTCGGATCGTTCGCGCTCGGTCTGCTGCTGTACACGCTGCTGCCCGCGTCGGCGATGTCGGGTGGTCTCGCGATCATCTTCGCGCTGCTGATCGCGGCGGGTGCCTTCGCGATGACATTCGGCGCGGCGCGCGGCGGTCCGATGAAGCACGCGCTGGCAGGTCTGCTGCATCTCGCGTTTCATCCTCGTCAGGAGCGTTTCGCGGCACAGGGCGACGTGCGCAAGGAGCAGTCTGTTCCGCCGACGGCGTTGAAAGCGCCCGCGCTCGAACAGAATGAATACGGCGTCGGCAAGCCCGTCGAGTTTCGCTGGAATCAACTGCTGAGCTTCGATGCGTGTGTGCAATGCGGCAAGTGCGAGGCGGCATGTCCCGCGTTTGCGGCAGGCCAGCCGCTGAATCCGAAGAAGCTGATTCAGGATCTCGTGACAGGCATGGTGGGCGGAACGGATAGCGCGTATGCGGGCAGCCCGACGCCCGGCATCAAGGTCGGCCAGCATAGCGGCGAGCCGCAGCGCCCCATCATTTCCAGCCTGATCGAAGCGGATACGGTGTGGTCGTGCACGACATGCCGCGCTTGCGTGCACGAATGCCCGATGCTGATCGAGCACGTGGATGCCATCGTCGACATGCGCCGCAACCAGACGCTCGTGCACGGCACGGTGCCGGGCAAGGGCCCCGAAGTGCTGGCGAATCTGCGCGAGACGGGCACGATGGGCGGCTATGACAAGGCAGCGCGCTACGACTGGTCGGTGGATCTGAGCTCGCCCATCGCGCAGCCGGGCAAGCCCGTCGATGTGCTGCTCGTGGCCGGCGAAGGCGCGTTCGACATGCGCTACCAGCGCACGCTGCGCTCGCTCGTCAAGGTGCTGAACAAGGCAGGCGTCAACTACGCGGTGCTCGGCGCGCAGGAAACGGATACGGGCGATGTCGCGCGCCGTCTCGGCGACGAAGCCACGTTCCAGCGCATGGCGAAACAGATGATGGGCACGTTGGCCGCGCTGAATTTCAAACGCATCGTGACCGCCGATCCGCACGTGATGCACAGCCTGCGCAACGAGTATCGCGCGCTCGGCGGACGCTACGACGTGCTGCATCACACGACGTTCCTCGCGGAGCTGGTCGCGAGCGGCAAGCTGTCGCCGAAAGCGGTGGCCGCGCTCAACGACAAGAAGATCACGTATCACGACCCCTGCTATCTCGGCCGCTACAACGGCGAAACGGAAGCGCCGCGCCAGTTGCTCAAGACGATCGGCATCAAGGTCGTCGAAATGGAGCGGCATGGCACGCGCGGCCGCTGCTGTGGCGGCGGCGGCGGGGCGCCGCTGACGGATATTCCTGGCAAGCAGCGCATTCCCGATATCCGCATCAACGATGCGCGCTCGATCGGCGCGGACGTGGTCGCGGTGGGGTGCCCGAACTGCACGGCGATGCTCGAAGGCGTGGTCGGTCCGCGTCCCGAGGTGCTCGACGTGGCCGAACTCGTTGCGGCAGCGCTGGAGTGAACGATGAATACGACCATCAAACGTATCGATCCGCGCCGGCCATTCGTCATCACGCCGGCAGGGCTGAAGCGCATCACGCTCGGCGCGGAGCATGTCGCGGGCGCATCGTATGACCACGCGTCGCAGGCGGGCGCGCATGGCCACGCCGCAGCCAAAACGCTGCGCACGACGCAGGCGCCGCAACATACGCTGCTCGTGGTCGCACACAGCGACCGCGGCGGTCTCGACGATCACACGCGTCAGGCGCTGGCCGCTGCTGCGCTGATCGCGGATGCCCAAACGCAAGTCGCGCTGCTGGTGCTCGGCGAACTGAAGGACGACGCGGCCGCGCTCGGCGCGGACAAGGTGATCGAACTGCCGTCGTTCGACCGGCGCACGTTCGCGCCGGAGCGCGAAGTGCAGGCAGTGGCCGCGTGTGTCGCGCAGCTCGCGCCCGTGCATATTTTCATGCCCGACAACGCGACGGGCGACGGCGATCTCGGCCGGCGCTACGCCGCGCTCGCAGGCGCCAGCATCGCCACACACGTCGTGCAGATCGACGCGAAGGCTGTGTCGACGTATGCGCAGGCAAAGAAAGCCTACGCGACGCGCGCGCTGCCCGACGTGATCCTGCTGGCGGCGGGCGCAGTCGACACGCGGCTGCCGTTCGTCGGCGCTGGCGAGCGGCTCGATGTGCCGGCGCTCGCGCAATCGAACGATGGATCGGCGGGCGCTTACCGCGATCTCGGCATCGAGGAAATCGATGCGGCGCAGGTGGCGCTCGAAGAAGCGGATTTCATCGTGTCGGCGGGCAACGGCGTGACGGATGTCGCTGCGTTCGAAAAGCTCGCGAGCACGTTCGGCGCGGCGATCGGCGCGAGCCGCGTCGCCGTCGACAACGGCATGTTCACACGCGACAAGCAGATCGGCGCGACGGGCAAGACCGTCGAAGCCAGCGTCTATATCGCGTTCGGCATTTCGGGCGCCGTGCAGCACTTGCAGGGCATCAAGGATTGCCGCCACGTGATCGCGGTGAACCTGGACGGCAGCGCACCCATCGCCAAGCGGGCGAATCTGACGATCATCGGCGATACGCAGGCAACCATCGCGTCGCTGATCGACGAGATCGATCGCGCCCGCTCGAGCCGTGGCGCGGCGGCTACGCCCGCTGCCAATACGATTGTCGAAGGAGTCGCGGCATGAACGGCAAGCTTGAAAAAATCGCAGTGCTCGTGTCGGTCGGCAAGCATCCTGTCAGCGGCGTCGCGCGCTATAGCCGCAACGATGCCGCCGCGCTCGAAATCGGCCGCCAGCTGTCGAGTCAGCACGCGGCGCGTCTCGACGTGCTGCATGCCGGCGATCCGGGTAATCCCGCACTCGAAGAGTACCTGGCGCTCGGCGCGGAGCGCGTCGACGTGCTGGCCTGCGGCGCCGATGGCGATGCCGTGAGCCTGCTCGCGGCGCGGCTGAAAGGCTACGACCTCGTGCTGACGGGCACCTGCGCGGAAGGCGCGTTCGACAGCGGCATGCTGCCTTACCGTCTGGCCGATGCGCTGGCCGTCCCGCTCGCCGGCACGGCCGTCGACGTGACGGTGGCGGGCGGCCGCGCGACGGTGCGGCAATTCTTGCCGAAAGGCGTGCGCCGCCGCGTCGAGGTGGCGCTGCCGGCTGTCGTTGCCGTGCATCCGCTCGCCAGCGTGACGCCGCGCTATGCCTACGCACGCCTGCGCGCCGGTTCGATCCAGCCGCAACGCGCGGAGGCAGTCGCCGACCCCGAAGCCGCGCAATGGCAGCTTGCGCCCGTCACGCGTAAACCGGTCCGGCTCGCGGCGGCGGAAAAGCGTTCGGGCCATGCCCGCATGCTGTCCGCGACGACGACGGAAAGCCGTGGCGGAAGCGTCGTAATTGAAGGGACTTCGGTCGAAAAAGCACAAGTGATACTCGACTATTTGCGCGAGCATCAACTCATCGATTACTGATTTGCGCCGCACCCACACGGCCTCGCAAACCCGGAGCACACATGAAAGTATCGGCAGACATTCAGGCGCTCGTTGATCGGCGCAAGAACGGTTACAGCCTCGAAGCGCCGTTCTATCTCAGCGATGAAATCTTCAAGCTCGATATGGATGCGATTTTCCGTCACCACTGGATTCAGGTCGCCGTCGAACCCGACGTTCCCGAGCCCGGCGATTACGTGACCGTCGAGCTGGGCAACGACTCGATCCTGATCGTGCGCGACGACGACATGCAGGTGCGCGCATTTCACAACGTGTGCCGCCATCGCGGCGCGCGGCTGTGCAACGAGGACAAGGGCACCGTCGGCAATATCGTGTGCCCTTATCACAGCTGGACGTACAACCTGTCGGGCGACCTGATGTTCGCCGAGCACATGGGCGAGCAGTTCGACCGCTGCAAGCACAGCCTGAAGAGCGTGCACGTCGAGAATCTCGCGGGCCTGATCTTCGTGTGCCTCGCCGAAACGCCGCCCGTCGATTTCGCCGTGATGCGCGCCGCGATGGAGCCGTATCTGCTGCCGCACGATCTGCCCAACTGCAAGATCGCCGCGCAGATCGACATCATCGAAAAGGGCAACTGGAAGCTCACGATGGAGAACAACCGCGAGTGCTACCACTGCGTCGCGAACCATCCCGAGCTGACCATTTCTCTCTACGAATACGGCTTCGGCTATCAGCGCTCGCCTGCCAACGCCGAAGGCATGGATGCGTTCGAGCGCACCTGCATCGAACGCGCGAAGCAGTGGGAAGAGATGAATCTGCCGTCCGTCGAGATCGATCGGCTGTCGGACGTGACGGGTTTCCGCACGCAGCGTCTGCCGCTCGATCGCAGCGGCGAATCGCAGACGCTCGACGCGAAGGTCGCGTCGAAGAAGCTGCTTGGCGAATTCGGGCAGGCGGACCTGGGCGGCTTGTCGTTCTGGACGCAGCCCAATTCGTGGCATCACTTCATGAGCGATCACATCGTGACGTTCTCGGTGATTCCGCTGTCGGCGGGCGAAACGCTGGTGCGCACGAAGTGGCTCGTGCACAAGGATGCGCAAGAGGGCGTCGATTACGACGTGGCCAATCTGACGGCCGTGTGGAATGCGACCAACGACCAGGACCGCGCGCTCGTCGAGTTCTCGCAGCGCGGTGCAAGCAGCAGCGCTTACGAGCCGGGTCCGTATTCGCCGTTCACGGAAGGGCTCGTCGAGAAGTTCAGCGACTGGTACGTGCGGCGTCTCGCTGCGCATATCGACAGCTCGGCTTCGGAGCCGCGCACGTTCAACATCAAGGCCGTTTGAACCGTCCTTCAGACAACAGCAACCGGATGCCTGAAGGCAAGTGGAGCAAGCAATGATGCGCGATGGAGCAACCTTCGAACCTGTCGAAAGCCGCGTGACGAAGCCCGAATTCTGGAGCGCGTTGCCGGCGCGCTGGACGAGCGATGTGGAGGAAACGCTCGTCTGCTGCCAGGTTCGTCAGGAAACGCACGACGTGAAGAGCTTTTTCTTCCGCTCGCCGGAGGGCCGTGCGTTCGTGTTCGAGCCGGGCCAGTTCATTACGCTCGAACTCGAAATCGAGGGCGAGACGATCAATCGCTGTTACACGATTTCGTCGTCGCCGACGCGCCCGCACACCATTTCGATCACGGTGAAGCGTGTGCCGGGCGGCAAGGTGTCGAACTGGCTGCACGATAACCTGCAGGCGGGCGCGCGCATACGCGTGCTGGGCCCGGCGGGCGAATTCACCTGCGCACGGCATCCGGCGCGCAAGTATCTGTTTTTGTCGGCGGGTTCGGGCATCACGCCGCTGATGTCGATGAGCCGTGCACATCATGAATTGAGCGAAGACCGCGACATCATGTTCGTGCATAGCGCGCGTACGCCGGACGACATCATCTTTTCTCGGGAACTCGATCTGATCGCTTCGAATCAGGCGAATTTCAGAACTTCTTTCGTTTGCGAACGGGTGGGTTCCCGGACTAGCTGGCCGGGGATTACCGGGTTCTTGACGCTGCCTCTGCTCAAGCTGATTGCGCCTGATTTCATGGAGCGGGAGATCTTTACGTGTGGTCCCGCACCGTACATGAAAGCCGTGCGTGATCTGCTCGATGAAGCGGGCTTCGATCGCAAGCAGTATCACGAGGAGAGTTTCTCGTTTGAGACTTTGATTGAGGCCGAACCGCTGGTCGCGGAACAGGTGCTCGAAGCCGAGCATCGCGGTGATTCTGCCGACGGCGTGAATGGTACGCAGACTTTTGCGGTCAGCTTTACGCGGAGTAACCGGTCGATTGAATGTGGCTCTACGCAGCATGTGCTCGATGCGGCCCGTCAGGCCGGGGTTCGGTTGCCTGCTTCGTGTACTCAGGGCATGTGTGGCACATGTAAGGTCAAGCTTGTGTCCGGGCAAGTGGATATGAAGCATAACGGCGGGATCAGGCAGCGTGAGATCGATCAGGGGATGGTGTTGTTGTGTTGCAGCAAGCCGTTGAGCGATCTTGTAGTGGATAAGTGATTTTTTTTGTCTGCGACGCTAGTCGCGATTTTGGGTTTTTGGTTTTTAGCGCTGGCGTCTGCGATTTTGTATCGGTACTTCAAGCGTCGCCCCTGTGCGGGGCGGCACCTACTTTTCTTTGCAGCGGCAAAGAAAAGTAGGCAAAAGAAAGCCGCTCACACCGTCAGTTCTTGTGTTTGCCTGCGGGCCCCCAACGGGTCCCGCACTCCACGCGGCATCGCGCCATTTCACGCGCGTTGCCAGCGTGCTAGCTGTACGCGTCACCCGCTTCATATTCCCGCGTCATGGGCTGTGTTACCAGGAAGTCCACGGCCGCCCAGGTGGCAAACGGTGTGTAGGCTGTCGCGACGGAAGTACACCACTCCGGACTGAAAAGCGGATCGGTGTCGTAGGAGCGCCAACGCGTACGGTGCGACAAGCTACACACCGTTTGCCACCTGGGCGGCGCGGAAGATTCGCTGCCGCTGGCTGTGATACGAGAGATTGGAGTGGGTGATGCGCCGGTTGAAGGCGCTGGCAACATGCGTGGAAAAGTGCGTTGCCGTTTGGAGTGCGGGACCCGTCGGGGGCCCGCAGGCAAACACAAGAACTGGCGGTGTGAGCGGCTTTCTTTTGCCTACTTTTCTTTGCCGCTGCAAAGAAAAGTAGGTGCCGCCCCGCACAGGGGCGACGCATGAAGTACTGATACGAAAACGCGGATGCCAGCGCAGCAAGAAGCGAAGAATGGCGACTGCGTCGCAGACAAAAGCAGACGACAAAAAGCCAGGTCGCATACAGACAAAAAACCGTCGCAAACCCGACCACCAAGCACTTTCTGTTTAGCGATTCTAAAACCACACCGCACATGCGGGGCCAAAGGAGATCGACGATGAAGCACCTGAAAAAGCTGATGTTATGCGGCGCACTGATCGCAACCATGACGGCGATCGGAACGGCAGCCGCTGACACCAAACCCACCATCAAGATCGGTTACGTCGAAGGTTGGGACGACAGCGTCGCCACCTCCAACGTCGCCGCTCAGATCATCGAGAAACGTCTCGGCTATCCGGTGCAACTCGTGCCCGTCGCGGCAGGCATCATGTGGCAGGGCGTCGCGCGCGGCGATCTCGATGCAACGCTGTCGGCGTGGCTCCCCGTCACGCACGGCGCGTACTGGGATCAGTTCAAGGGCAAGGTGCAAGACCTGGGCGCCAACTACACGGATGCCAAGATCGGCCTGATCGTCCCCGCTGACGTGCCGGAGAAAAGCATCAGCGATCTGCAGGCACACAAAGCCGACTTCGCGGGCCGTATCGTCGGTATCGACGCCGGCGCAGGCGTCATGAAGAAAACGAGCGAAGCCATCAAGGCCTATAACCTCGACTATCAACTGATGCCGAGTTCGGGCAGTGCAATGACCGCGGAACTTGCACGCTCGATGAATGCCAATAAACCTGTGATCGTCACGGGATGGGTGCCGCACTGGATGTTTGCGAAGTGGAAGCTGAAGTTCCTCGAAGACCCGAAGAAGGTGTTCGGCGAATCCGAGCACGTGGATAGCGTCGTCAATCCGGGCCTCGATACGAAGGCTCCGCAAGTGGTCGCGTTTCTGAAGAAATTTCAATGGAAGCCGGGCGAAATCGACAGCGTGATGCTGGCGACGGAGAACGGCGCCAAGCCTGCCGACGCAGCCGGATCGTGGATCGCCGCACACGGCGACCGCGTGAACAGCTGGGTAGGCGGAGCACAATGACCGTCCTTCTCTAACGCGTTCTGACGAGCGTTTCTTTTGGCAATGCCGATGCGCTGCGCGCGCGTCGGCATCGCAGCGTCACCGGTTATTTGTGTTCCAGCCAGCGCGCAGGCTCTTTCTAAAAAAGGAGACTCTGGATGGATCAGGCAAGACTGCGCTCGCGCAGTATCGAAGGATCGAGCACGGGTGCAGGCGAAAGCCCCGCGCACGAAGGCCACTCGCTGCAACGCGGCCTCACGTGGAAAGATGCATTCTGGGTGACGAGCGGCGTGCCTGGGGGTGTGCTGTTTACGATCGGCGGCGTATCGGCGACGATCGGTCAACCCGCATGGGCCATCTGGGTCGCCGCGATCCTGATGGGCCTCATTCAAAGCGCAACCTACGCTGAAATTTCAGGGCTTTTCCCGCACAAGTCGGGCGGCGCTTCCGTTTATGGCGCGATGGCCTGGGTCCGCTACAGCAAGACAATCGCACCCGTCTCCGTGTGGTGCAACTGGCTTGCATGGTCACCCATGCTCGCGTTGGGCACGGGCCTCGCCGCCAATTACGCGCTCTCCAGTCTGTACGCGCCCGATGCCGCCATCAACACATGGCGCCTGACGCTGCTCGACCTCGGCTTCATCAAGCAGGGGCTGTCGCTGCGCGTCAACGCGACGTTCGTCATCGCGGCGATCTTTCTGCTGATCACGTTCAAGCTTCAGCATAGCGGTGCATCGAAAGCCGCTAAAACGCAGCGCATTCTGGGCATTGCATCGCTTGCGCCGCTGCTGATCGTCGGCATCGTGCCGTTTGTGACGGGCGATGTACCCGCTGCGCATCTGTGGCCGCTGCTGCCGCTCGGACACGACGCGCAAGGCAACGTGACGGCATCGGCGTTCGGCTCATGGAACGGCGCAAGCATCACCATGGCGTTCGGCGCGATGTTCATGGCCGGCTGGGCCGCCTATGGCTTCGAGACGGCCGTCTGCTACACGCGCGAATTCCGCAACCCGCGCAGCGACACAGTCAAGGCGATCTTCTGGTCGGGCATGGCATGTCTGCTCGTGATGACGCTCGTTCCGCTCGCGTTCCAGGGGGTACTGGGGACGAAGGGCATGCTCGATCCGAAAATCGCCGACGGCACGGGCGTAGCGGCCGCGATGGCGCACATGGTGGGCGGCGGAGCGATTGTGTTCGACGTGGTGGTCGTGATGCTGATGCTCACCATCCTGCTGATCGTGATGACGTCGATGATGGGCTCGTCGCGCACGCTGTACCAGGCATCCGTGGACGGCTGGCTGCCGAAGTACCTGTCGCACGTCAACGAACATGGTTCGCCGACGCGCGCGATGTGGACCGATCTCGGCTTCAACCTGATCCTGCTGCTGATGTCGGACTACATGACGGTGCTGTCGATCTCGAACGTCTGCTACATGATCTTCGTGTTCCTGAATCTGCAATCGGGCTGGATTCATCGGCTGGATCGCGCGGATGCCGACCGTCCGTTCCGTTGTCCCGCGTGGCTGCTCGCGGCGGGGGCGCTGTGCGGCTATCTGGATCTCGCGTTCATCGGCGCGGGCGCGGACATGCAAGGCATGGGGACCATGCGCAACGGTCTGATTGCGATGCTGCTGATCGTGCCTGTGTTCATGTTCCGCCATTACGTGCAGGATCGCGGGCGCTTTCCGGCGCGCATGCAGCAGGACATGGAATGGAAGGGCGGCGCGCGGCCCGCTGGCTTGCGTGGCTGGCTGCCGTACGGCGCGTTGCTGCTAGCCGTTTTCGTGGTGTGGTTCTCGCATCATCTGGCGAAGCCCTTTCTTTGAGCGTCGCCTGAATCCTGCGTGACGGGTGGCCGCCGCGTCTGCGATGCAGTGCGGCGGCTCGTGCTTTCAGAGCACGTTAGAGCAAGACCGTTCGATCGCCATTGATGAACACGCGGCGCTCGACGAATGCCTTCACCGCACGCGCCAACGTGATGCATTCGACGTCGCGGCCCACGGCGAGCATGCGCTCCGGACCATACGAATGATCGACGCGTTGCACTTCCTGTTCGATGATCGGGCCTTCGTCGAGATCGTCGGTGACGAAGTGCGCCGTTGCGCCGATCAGCTTGACGCCGCGCGCATGGGCCTGGTGATAAGGCCGCGCGCCCTTGAAGCCGGGCAGGAACGAATGATGGATGTTGATCGCGCGGCCCGCCAGTTTGCGGCTCGTTTCGTCGGACAAAATCTGCATGTAGCGCGCGAGGATCATCAGTTCCGCGCCGCTCGTCTCGAACAGATCGAGAATTTGCGCTTCCTGTTGCGCCTTCGTCTCGGGCGTCAACGGAAAGTGGTGGAACGGCAGACCATGCTGTGCGGCAAGCGGCTCGAAGTCGGAGTGATTCGATGCAATGCCGACGATGTCCATCTTCAGCTCGCCCATGCGCCAGCGGAACAGCAAGTCCGCCAGGCAGTGCTCGAGCTTCGACACCATGATCAGCACTTTCGGCCGCGTGTTGAGATCGTGCATCGCCCACATCATGTCGAAGTCGGCGGCAATGGGGCGAAATTCGTGACGCAGCGTGTCGATATGCAGCGCCGCTTCGGGCGCGTTCGCCACGCCGTGAAATACGCAGCGCACGAAAAAGCGCTCGCTGATGTCGTCGTCGAACACGGTCAGTTCGTCGATATAGCAGTGGTGCCGATCGAGAAAGCCGACGACGGCGGCGACCTGGCCGGCGGCGCTCGGGCAGGAAAGGGTCAGCGCGAACTGCTGGGAGCGATCGGTGGCGGACATGCGGATCCTCTGTCTTCGATATGGGATTCCCGCAAGGCCGAACCAGTGATCGTGCAGCGCAGCGCGGCGCGGCAAGCGGGATGATGAAGTAAATCAGCCCAATTTGCGCGCGCATAGAACCGATGCGCCGTGCTCGTGGTATCGGAACGTCAGGCGTGCGCGTGCTCGCCCGCGTCCACGAGTTCGTTGAAAAGCCAGCGCCGGAACAGCGGCACCGCGGCGGGCGCGGGGCGCGCGGGCGGGCAGACGAGGTAATAGCCGCGCTCGGTCGTCACGGGCGTGTCGAGCAGGCGCACCAGCTGGCCCGAGGCGACGAGCTCGTCAGTCAGCGGCGTCCAGCCGAGCGCGACGCCCTGGCCCATCAGCGCGGCCTGTACGACGAGCGAATAGCTGTTGAACATCATGCCCTGGCTTTCTTCGGGCGCGGCGAGACCGTAGGCGGAGAACCAGCTATTCCACGCGAGCCAGCGTTCGGGCTGGGTAGGTTGAACGTGCAGCAGCGGCAGCGCGGCGAGATCGGCGGCTGCATGCACGGGCGGGTGCAGCCTCTGGAAGGCGGGCGAACAGACGGGCGTGACGGCTTCGGCGAACAGACGCGTGGACGTGCAAGGCGGCCAGTGGCCATCGCCGAAGGCGATCGCGATGTCGGCATGATCGCGGTGCGGATCGTAGCCGAGTTGCGACGTGATGATCTTCACGTTGACGCCGGGCATCGATGCCTTGAGCCGCGCGAGACGCGGCATCAGCCAGTACGTGGCGAAACCGGCGTCGGTGAGGATCGTCAAGGCGCCCGTGGCGCGTCGCGCGCGGATGTCGGAAGTGGCCTCGCGAATCGTATCGAGGCCGCTGCGCACGGCTTCATACAGCAGCACGCCTTCGGGCGTGAGCGTCACGCCGCGATGGCCGCGCTCGAACAGGGGCGCACCGAGATCCTCTTCCAGCTGCACGATGCGCTGGCTCACGGCGGGCTGCGTCGAGCCGAGTTCGCGCGCGGCGGCCGTGAAGCTCGCGAGGCGCGCGGCCGATTCGAAGGCCGATAAAGCCTGCATCGGCGGAAGACGGTCTGGTCCCGGCATAACATCCCCTTATGGGCCGATAAGCGCACGCCGCCTTCACAACGGTTTAATGAGCGGCAATAGTGAAGTGAATGCGCGGCTCGCTGCACGGCTGCGAGCATCGCGCTTCGAAGCTAACCGTACGATTCTAATCCGCCCCGCCCATGAGCCTTAATACAAAGCAGAATATCCTTATCCTGATGGCCGATCAGATGACGCCGTTCGCGTTGCGTGCATATGGCAATCAGGTCTCGCTGACGCCGCGCATCGATGCGCTCGCGAAAGAAGGCGTCGTATTCGATTCCGCGTACTGTGCGAGCCCGCTATGCGCGCCGGCCCGCTTTTCGATGATGGCGGGCAAACTGCCCGCTGCAATCGGTGCTTACGATAACGCCGCCGAATTGCCCGCGCAAACGCTGACCTTCGCGCACTATCTGCGCGCGGCGGGTTATCGGACGGTCCTTTCCGGCAAGATGCATTTCTGCGGCCCGGATCAGTTGCACGGATTCGAGGAACGTTTGACAACCGATATCTATCCCGCCGATTTCGGCTGGGTGCCGGACTGGGAGCGCCCCGACGTGCGGCCCAGCTGGTACCACAACATGAGCTCGGTGCTCGAAGCGGGACCGTGCGTGCGTACGAACCAGCTCGATTTCGACGACGAAGTCACGTACACGACGCGCCAGAAGCTCTACGACATCGTGCGCGAACGCGCGTCGGGCGGCGACGTGCGGCCGTTTTGCATGGTCGCGTCGCTGACGCATCCGCACGATCCTTACGCGATACCGCAGCAGTACTGGGATCTGTATCGCGATGAAGAGATCGACATGCCGCGCGTCGCGCTCACGCGCGAGCAAAGCGATCCGCATTCGAAGCGTTTGCGCGATGTCTACGAAGCGGATCTCACGCCGCCAACGGAACAGCAGATCCGCGATGCGCGGCACGCTTACTACGGCGCGCTTTCCTACGTGGATGCGCAATTCGGCGCGATTCTCGACACGCTCAAGGCAACGGGGCTCGCCGACGATACGATCGTCATCGTCACGTCGGACCACGGCGAAATGCTCGGCGAACGCGGGCTCTGGTACAAGATGACGTGCTTCGAAGGCGGCGTGCGCGTGCCGCTGATCGTGCACGCGCCGAAGCGATTCAATGCGCGCCGGGTGGCGGCGTCGGTATCGCATGTCGATCTGCTGCCGACCCTCGTCGAAATGGCAACGGGCGCGCGCCGTACGGAATGGCCCGATACCGTCGATGGACGCAGCCTCGTTCCGCATCTGCACAACGACGGCGGCCACGACGAAGCGATCGTCGAATACTTCGCCGAAGGCGCGATTGCACCGATGATCATGATCCGCCGCGGCAAGTACAAGTTCATTCATACGCCCGTCGATCCCGATCAGCTTTACGATCTCGCGGAGGATCCGCAGGAGCGCGTCAATCTTGCGCAGGAGCCGTCGGCCGCCGCGCCGGTCGAAGCGTTTCGCAAGGAAATCGCGCAGCGCTGGGATATTCCCGCACTGCATCAAGCAGTGCTCGCGAGTCAGCGCCGCCGCCGCTTTCACTTCGAAGCGACGACGCAAGGCGCGATCCGCTCATGGGACTGGCAGCCATTCACCGATGCGAGCCAGCGCTATATGCGTAATCACATCGAACTCGACACGCTCGAAGCGATGGCGCGTTATCCGCGCGTCGTCGCTCGCTGACACGCTTTGACGGACAGGCAACGAAGACAACCTCGATACGGGAGCCCACGATGAACACACGCTGGAGAAGTTCGCTTGTTAAGGCTGCGTTGATGCTTTCTGCATTCGGCACGGCCTTCATGGGATCGGCACATGCCGCCGAGCCGCAAAGCTGCACGCAGGTGCGCATGGCCGACCCGGGCTGGACCGACATCGACGCGACGAATGCGGTGACGGGCGTTCTGCTGAAAGCGCTCGGCTATCAGCAGAACGTGTCGAACCTGTCGGTGCCGATCACGTATCAGGGCCTGAAAAAAGGGCAAATCGACGTGTTTCTCGGCAACTGGATGCCCGCGCAAGGCCCGCTCGTCAAGCCGTTCGTCGACGAGCACTCGATCGACGTGCTGCACGCGAATCTGACCAATGCGAAATTCACGCTTGCCGTACCCGACTACGTGGCGGCGGCCGGCGTGCATTCGTTTGCCGATCTCGTCAAACATGCGGATCAGTTCAACGGCAAGATCTATGGTATCGAGCCGGGCGCACCCGCCAATCAGAACATCAAGAAGATGATTGCCGACAAGGCATTCGGGCTCGGCGACTGGAAAGTGGTTGAGTCGAGCGAAACGGGCATGCTGACACAAGTGGAACGGGCCGTGCGGGACAAGCAATGGATCGTGTTCCTCGCGTGGGAGCCGCATTTGATGAATACGAAATTCCACTTGACCTATCTGTCGGGCGGCGACGCGTATTTCGGCCCGAACTACGGCGGCGCAACAGTGAATACGGTCACACGTCCGGGCTTTGCCGGACAGTGCACGAATCTCGCGAAGCTGTTCCAGCAGATCACGTTCAATGTCGACATGGAAAACCAGATCATTGCCAACGTGCTGCAGAACAAGGTCGATATCAATACGGCGGCGCTGAATGCGCTAAAGGGCAATCCCGCATTGTTAAATACCTGGCTCAAGGGCGTGACGACGACGAGCGGGGCGGATGGATTGCAGGCTGTTCAGGCGCAACTCGGTATTCATTAAGCGTCATTGCCCGTACTTCAAAAAAGGCGCGCGGTGCTAAAAAAAGGCCGCGCGCTTTTCTATCTATTGTGACACGCGCATTTCATTTTCCGGACGTGTCGTTATCAGACCAATGTGTGTCGTGTCTGGTCGAGTCGACCGAAAAATGGATTTGTACTGTGCCTTCATCGTGGTGCGAGTCGCACACGCCGCGGAGTGCGCATCGCATTCCTATCTCCTCATAGCCAGGCAAGAGAGAACGATACAATGAAAAAGCTGAATGCCGCAGCACTGACAGGCGTAGCGCTCGCGCTCGCCGGAGTTTCGAGCGCGAGTCATGCGCAAAGCAGCGTCACGCTGTATGGGATCGTCGACGCTGGCATTACCTGGGTCAATAACACGGGCGGATCACATGTCGTGAAGTTCGACGACGGCATTTCATACGGCAACCGCTTCGGCGTCAAAGGCACGGAAGATCTCGGCGGCGGATTGCAGGCGTTGTTCGTGCTCGAAAGCGGCTTTCACCTCGGCAATGGACAGCTTGGCTTCGGCAGCGCGCTGTTCGGACGTCAGGCATATGTGGGACTGAAGAACCAGTGGGGCACGCTGTCGTTCGGCAATCAGCTCGATATGACGGAAGAGATGGTGTACCTGTACAACATCTCGGCATGGGCGAGCGGCTATGCGATTCACCAGGGCGACTTCGACCGCTTCAATGGCGACCGTCTGCCCAATTCGGTGAAATTCCTGTCGAATGAATTTGCAGGCTTCATGTTCGGCGGCATGTATTCGTTCGGCAATGTCGCGGGCGACTTCCACCAGGACAGCGCGTGGAGCGTCGGCGCGCACTATGCGAACGGGCCGTTCACGGTCGGTACGGCTTATACGCAATTGAACAACCCGCACGGCATCTACGCATTCGACCCGTATGCGATGCTCGGCGTGCACACGTTCCTCGGCCAGCAGACCGTTACCGTCGATCCGGCGACGGGTGCGAGAACCGATCTGTTCTCGAGCAATCCATTCCCCGTCGACAAGCAGGGCACGTTCGGCATCGGCACGAGCTACGCAATCGGCGATGTGACGTTGATGGGCAACTTTACCTATACGACGATCAAAGGCCTCGGCGTCACGTCGCATATGAAGGTCGGCGAAGGCGGCGCGAGCTGGCAGGTGACGCCGGCGTTCAGCGTGATCGGCGGCTACCAGTACACGAACTTCGAAGGGCACCACTGGAATCAGGGCTCGCTCGGCGCGCATTACCTGCTCTCCAAGCGGACGGATGTCTATATCTCAGGCGACTATCTGAAGGCGTCGAGCGGCGTGGATGCGGTGATCGGTTATAGCTTCACGCCGTCCACCACGACGACGCAAGCAGATGTGCGCATCGGCATGCGGCATTCGTTCTGATCTGATTTTAAGTACTTTTGCCGGTCTGCCTTGCCTGCAAGGGGTAAGGCAGACCAAAAGCCATGCCGCTTAGGGGGCAGCCGCCTCCCGGGTCGAATGCGCTCTGCCGCCGGCACCATGATGCAGCGGGCTGCGGTCGCTGCGCGGACTCATGCCGAAGCGCGCGCGATACGTCCGCGAGAAATGCGATGGCGACTCGAATCCACAGGCGACGCAGATTGCTGTAATCGACATGTCCGTTTGCCGCAAAAGCTCGCGCGCACGATCGAGCCGCAATTGCAGATAAAAATGCGTCGGCGTGTCTTTCAAGGATGAGCAGAACAATCGTTCGAGCTGTCTGCGCGTGACGCCTATCTCTTGCGCCAGATCGGCTGGCGCAAGCGGCTCTTCCATGTTCTGTTCCATCACGCCGATCACCTGAATCAGCTTGCGGTTATGCACGCCGTAACGCGCGGCGATTTCCATGCGCTGATGATCGGAACGCTGCCGGATGCGGCTCACGACAAATTGCTCTGAAATAGACGAAGCGAGTGCCGCGCCGTGATTGCGCGAAATCAGGTCGAGCATCATGTCGATCGATGCTGTTCCGCCCGCGCACGTAATGCGCCGATCGCCGAGTTCGAACAGTTCTTCGCTGGCCTGCAAAGAAGGGAAATGCTCACGAAATGCAGAGAGCGCTTCCCAATGCAAGGTCACGCTGTCCGTCGCGCGTACCAGTCCCGCTTCCGCCAGAATGAACGCGCCCGTATCGATGCCGCCGAGAGTCGCGTGTGCGCGATCCAGACGCTTGAGCCAGTCGCCGAGCGCCCGGCTATAGCACGCGAGCGGTTCGAAGCCCGCCACGACGAAGACCGTTTGCGCGTGATGAACATCGCCGAATGCCGCTTCGGCGTTCAGCGAAATACCATTGCTCGCGGCGACGGGCGCGCCGTCCACACTCAGTATGTGCCAGCGGTACAGATCCTCGCGAAAGCGGTTCGCGACGCGCAAAGGCTCGATGGCCGACATGAAGCCGAGGGCCGAAAAGCCCGGCAGCAGCAGGAACGAAATGTCTTCGGGCATCGCTCGTTTGTCGGGAGTGAAGTTGACCGGATTCGTCGAATCCGGCGAGCGTAGCAAGCTCCGTGCAATGCATGCAAGCCGCCAAAAATAAGCGTTGCGCATGGCGCGGCGCACAAATCGCGCGACACGCATTGCCATGGCGTTGCATGCTGGTTTTCCCTCATGGTCGCGCGCAAGCAAGAACGGGTCGCTACCGGTCGATTTTGCCGGAATATGGATTTGTACCTTTAATGCACATCGCGTCGTTGTCAGGTCGTCTCACTCGCCGCCCGTCTTGCGGGCGTTCAAGAACACTACGAGCTGTTCGAAGGGGATCGTCATGAAGTGGATCAATCAGGCTGTTTCCGCATGTCTCGCCGGCCTTCTGGCGGCGGTGTCGTTGCCTGCGCTCGCGCAGGATCCGCCGAGTTGCCGCGCCGTGCATTTCGCGGATATCGGCTGGACCGACATCACGTCGACGACGGCGCTCGCGTCGACGGTATTCGAAGGCTTGGGTTATCAGCCCGTGACGACGGTGGCGTCCGTGCCGATTTCGTTTGCCGGATTGAAGAGCAAGCAGCTGGATGTGTCGCTCGGCTACTGGTGGCCCGTGCAGGAAAAGGCGATTGCGCCGTTCGTCGATGCGAAATCGATCAACGTGTTGCAGCCGCCCAATCTGACGGGCGCGAAAGCGACCTTTGCCGTGCCGAGCTATGAATACGACGCGGGCCTGAAGACCTTTTCCGATATCGCGAAGCATCGCGCGGAACTCGACGGGAAGATCTATGGAATCGAGCCGGGCAGCAGCGCGAATGCCGCCATCCAGAAGATGATCGCGACGAATCAGTTCGGACTCGGCGGATTCAAGCTGATCGAATCGAGCGAAGCGGGCATGCTCGTGACGGTGGAACGTGCGGTGCGCGAGAAGAAATGGGTTGTCTTTCTCGGCTGGCAGCCGCATCCGATGAACATTCAGATCGACATGAAGTACCTGAGCGGAAGCGAAGGCGTATTCGGTCCGAACGACGGCGAGGCGCGCGTCTATACGCTGACGTCGCCAGACTTTCTGGCGCGTTGCCCGAATGCCGGAAAGCTCGTGAGCAATCTGCGCTTTACGACGCAGCTCGAGAACGTGGTGATGCAGTCGGTGATGAACAAGGAGAAACCCGCCGAAGCCGCCAAGGCCTATTTGAAAAAGAACCCGCAAGTACTCGACGAATGGCTCGCGGGCGTTAAGACGTATGACGGCAAGGATGGATTGCCCGCAGTGAAGGCGTATCTTGGTCTTTGAAGTCAGGCATTCGAATACGAAGAGTACTTTTTGATTGCGGCTCTTCGGATCCAACTGTTATCAGACATTGCACGAGGAATTGCACGCATGAACCATGAAGTGATCGTGACCTGCGCTGTCACGGGTGCAGGGGACACCGTCGGCAAGCATCCCGCCATTCCCGTCACGCCGAAGCAGATCGCCGATGCAGCGATCGAAGCCGCGAAAGCCGGCGCGACCGTCGCGCATTGCCATGTGCGCGATCCGAAGACGGGCCGTGGCAGCCGCGATCCGAATCTGTATCGCGAAGTCGTCGACCGCATTCGCTCCGCCGATACCGACGTCATCATCAATCTGACGGCAGGGATGGGCGGCGATCTGGAGATCGGCCCAGGTGAAGATCCGATGCGCTTCGGCGCGAATACCGATCTGGTCGGCGGCTTGACGCGGCTCGCGCACGTCGAAGAGCTGCTGCCGGAGATTTGCACGCTCGATTGCGGCACGCTCAATTTCGGCGACGGCGACTACATCTATGTGTCGACGCCCGCGCAATTGCGCGCAGGCGCAAAGCGGATTCAGGAGCTCGGCGTCAAGCCGGAGCTGGAGATTTTCGACACGGGGCATCTGTGGTTCGCCAAACAGTTGCTCAAAGAAGGACTGCTCGATGCGCCTCCTCTATTTCAGATTTGCCTCGGCATTCCCTGGGGCGCACCCGCCGATACGGCGACGATGAAAGCCATGGTCGACAACATGCCCGCCGGCGCACACTGGGCAGGCTTCGGCATCGGCCGCATGCAGATGCCGATGGTCGCGCAGGCGATGCTGCTCGGCGGTCATGTGCGCGTCGGTCTCGAAGACAACATCTGGCTCGACCGGGGCGTGCCTGCGAGCAATGGATCGCTGGTCACGCGTGCCGTCGAGATCATCGAGCGGCTCGGCGGCCGCGCGCTGACGCCTGCCGAAGGCCGTAAGAAACTCGGTCTGCCCGCGCGCGGCGAACGGCTGCTCGAGAAGCGTGCAGCCGAGCAGTTTGCGTGACTCATCGAGCGGCTTTGAACAATTCCAGAGGATCATCGGCAATGGCAGTGATTACCGGCATCAAGACATTTGCGGCAATTGGCGTAGGCGTGATCGGCAGCGGCTGGGTGGCGCGCGCGCTCGCGCACGGGCTCGACGTGATCGCGTGGGATCCTGCGCCCGGCGCAGAGAAGCAGTTGCGCGACAATGTCGCCAATGCGTGGCCCGCGCTCGAACGCGTGGGACTTGCCGAGGGCGCATCGCAGGAGCGCTTGCGTTTCGTGAAGACGATCGAGGCGTGCGTTGCGCAAGCGGACTTCATTCAGGAAAGTGCGCCCGAGCGCGAAGAACTGAAGCTCGCGCTGCACGATCAGATCAGCCGTGCAGCGAAGCCCGATGCGATCATTGCTTCATCGACTTCAGGCCTGCTGCCGACAGATTTCTATGCACGTGCGTTGCATCCCGAGCGCTGCGTCGTCGGGCATCCGTTCAACCCTGTGTATCTGCTGCCTCTTGTCGAAGTGGTGGGCGGCGAGCGGACCGCGCCGTCGACGCTGGACGCCGCGATGCACATCTATCGCACGCTCGGCATGCGGCCGCTGCATGTGCGCAAGGAAGTGCCCGGCTTTATCGCCGACCGTCTGCTCGAAGCGTTGTGGCGCGAAGCGCTGCATCTCGTCGATGAAGGCGTCGCGACGACGGGCGAGATCGACGATGCGATCCGCTTCGGTGCGGGCATCCGCTGGTCGTTCATGGGGACGTTCCTCACGTACACGCTCGCCGGCGGCGACGCGGGCATGCGCCACTTCATGCAGCAGTTCGGGCCCGCGCTCGAACTGCCGTGGACGAAGCTCGTCGCGCCGAAGCTGACGGATCAGCTGATCGATCGCGTGGTGGACGGAACGGCCGGGCAGGTCGGGCCGCGTTCGATCAAGCAACTCGAACGCTACCGCGACGAGTGCATCACGAACGTGCTGTCCGCGATAGCGGAAACGAAAGCACGTCATGGCTTGCGGGCCGACGAATAAGGTCGCGTATCATCTGCGCGTGCGGGGCGTCGATAAAGATGTTCCGCGCACGCCAGAATTCAATTCAAAGCGACGGAGACATTCGCCATGCCGCGACACGCGGAATTGCCTGCGTATCACGACGTCGTGCGCGCCGAGTGGGTCGACTACAACGGCCATCTGCGCGACGCGTTCTATATGTTGATCTTCAGCTTCGCCACCGATGCGCTGATCGATCAGATCGGACTCGACGATGCGGTGCGCAAGGCACGCGGCCGCTCGATCTATACGCTCGAAGCGCACATCAATTATCTGCACGAAATCAAGGAAGGTACGAAGGTGCGCGTCGAGATGCGCGTGCTGGCGCACGACGCGAAGCGCATGCATCTATACCTCGAAATGTTCGCCGGCGATGGCGACGAGCCCGTCGCGGCGGGCGAACAGATGCTGCTGCATGTCGATACGAGCGGGCCGCGCTCCGCCGCATTCGACGCCGATGTCGAGGCGCGCGTGCATGCGCTGGTCGGTGCTCAGGCGGCGCTGCCTGCCGCAATGTATGCCGGACGTGTGATCGGATTGCCGGGCCAGACGCGCAAATAAGTGCGCGCGCATTCGCGTGCACAATAGAACGACAGATAAATGGAGCGCGCCATGCTCGAACCCGAGATCGTCGCATTCGTCGAACGCACGAAGAGCCTTTATCCCGCCGATCGCGCTGCATCGACACTCGCCGAACAGCGCGCGATGTACGAGCGCCTGGCGGCCGCATTTACGACGCCGTTGCCCGATGGCGTGACGAGTCAGGACGCGTTGTTCGCGTCGCCCACGGGCGGGCATTCGTTCATGTTGCGGCTGTATCCGCCGAGCGACCGCGCGAGCGCGTCGGGCACTGTGCTGTATTTTCATGGCGGAGGTTTCGCCGTCGGATCGCTCGCGAGTCACGAGCTGATCACCGCGCGTATTGCCGCGGATACGGGACTGTGCGTCGTGGCCGTCGATTATCGGCTGGCGCCCGAACATGCCGCGCCCGCTGCGCACGAAGATTGTCTCGCCGTGACGCGCGCTGCGCTCGATGGCCGTTTGCCGTTCGGTCCGCTGCCGCGCTCGTTGCAACTGGCAGGCGACAGCGCGGGCGGCACGCTCGCCGCGAGTGTCGCGCTGCGTTTGCGCGACGAGGGCGTGTCCGGCGTGGACGGAATTGCACTGGTCTATCCGATGCTGGGCGTCGAGCCGCAATTGCCCGCGCGCGACACCGAGGCCGATGCGCCCATGCTCACGCTTGCTGATGTGCGGCGCTACGGTGCGCTGTATTGGGGCGGACGCGCCGATTATCCGTGGACCGTGCCGCTCGAAGCGTCACGTTATGATGGATTGCCGCCGACGCTCGCCATCGGCGTCGAACATGATCCATTGCGCGACGATGCCCGCGTTTTCGCCGAACGCATCGCCGCTGCGGGCGGGCGTGCCGACGCGCCTGTCGGCATGGGTCTCGTTCACGGATCGTGGCGCGCGCTGGCGACGAGTCCGGGCGTGCAGTGGATGCATCGCGAAGTGTGCCGCTTTCTGGTCCGGCACGCGGCCGGTTGAGTGCCCGACCTGTTGCGTCGAATGTCGATTGTTGCCGGAAACGCCGGTTATGCGGCGAGCGCGTGTTCGAGCACTTCGGCGGCGATCATCGCCGACGCGTTCGCGGGGGCGGGGCGTTCGGCCGGCTTGAAGACGGCATCGCCGCGACGGATCTTGCGGCGGGAGACGGCGCACGTGCCCGACGTATGCGCCGAGCGGCGGCGCCAGCGCTGCTCGCCATAATGGCAGCGGCCGGGTTCGACCCAGCGGATCACCAGCGTCGTGTCCGAGTGCTCGAGAATCTCGATGCGCAAGCCGTTGGCGCCGATCAACGGTAAACAGTCCAAGGTCGTCATGGTCGGCTCCGTAGTTGTGGTGTGCCGAATTTAGTCCCGCGCGCGCGGGAGAGCCATTGTGCCCGCGTAGAAACACTGTTCCCGATTCCGCAATAATGAGATGGCCGGCGTGTACACGAACGGTAAAAAGCGGATTTGCGGGCCGTCGAACCGATTGCACGCAAATATGCAACGAACTGTTGTATGAACGGCTGAAAAGGGCGGGATCGATGGCGGGGGCATCCGGGCGTGCGCCGCATCCGATAAGATGGGCGGCCTGGCAGCGGGAGAGGCGGGGCGCGGCATCCCGCGTGCTCGTATCTGCGGACGGCTCCCGTCTGCATCATCATAGCGATGCGTGCTTGCTGAACGCGCGTCGAATCCAGTTCACGAGGTCACATGAACCAGCGCCCGCCCGACGTTCCATCCGAAGCCGACATGCCGAATCGCCGCAAGATGCAGCGAATCGCGTCGGCCACCCTGTATGCCGTGATGGTCGCGCTGGCGCTGTGGGTCATTCGTGATTTCGTGCCCGCCATCGCGTGGGCTTGCGTGATCGCGATTGCGCTATGGCCGGCGTTTCACCGGATCGAGGAGCACAAGGTCTTCAAGGGGCGCTCGACGTTGATCGCGACGGTGCTGACCATCGCGATCGGTTTGCTGTTCCTGCTGCCCGTCGGGATCGGCATCGCGCAGGCGGCATCCGAGGCGCATGACCTGATCGAATGGTCGCGGGGCGTGCAGGAGAACGGCATTCCCGTGCCGGAGTTCGTGCAGCATTTGCCGTTTGGCGCGACGCAGATCGTGAGCTGGTGGCAGGACAACCTGAGCCAGCCTTTGCGCGATTCGCCCGCGATGAAGGGCCTGCACGGCGGGGCTGTCGTCACCTTCGGCCGGCATTTCGGCGCGCGTGCCGCGCACGCGCTGATGCTGTTCGCCTTCATGCTCGTCACGCTGTTCGTGATCTTTCAGGCGGGGCCGAAGCTGTCGTGCGAGCTGATGAAGGGCGTGCGGCGCGCGTTCGGCTATGACGGCATGCATCTGGCCGAGCGGATGGCGGCGGCCGTGCGGGGCACCGTGTCGGGGCTGGTGGTCGTCGGGATCGGCGAGGGTGCGCTGCTGCTGCTCGCCTACATGCTGACGGGCGTCCCGCATGCGGCGTTGCTCGGTCTGGTGACGGCGGTTGCGGCCATGCTGCCGTTTTGCGCGCCCGTCGTGTTCTGCGGCGCGGCGCTGTGGATCTTCGTCGAGCAGGGCGCGCTGATTCCCGCCATCGGTCTGGTCGTGTTCGGTTTTGTCGTCGCGTTCGTCGCCGAGCATTTCGTGCGGCCCGTGCTGATCGGCAGTTCCGCGAGGCTGCCTTTCCTGCTCGTGCTGTTCGGGATTCTGGGCGGCGCGGAGACGTTCGGCCTGCTCGGCCTGTTCATCGGGCCGGCGCTGATGACGGTGCTGATGGTGTTGTGGACCGAGTGGATCGAGCGCTGAGCCGGGCGTTCATGATGGCCTGATCGCAAGGATCAGGCGGGGCCCGAGCCTCGCAGGCGCAGCGTCAAGACGCGCGAGAGCGGCACGGACACCTTGGCGACGGCGAACAGCGAGCCGATTGCGACGGCGTCGGCGACGAGGCCGAGCGGGACGTTCAGATAGCCGTCGGTGGCCGTGTACAGCAGTGAGTCGACGACGAGTGAGATCACCGTGCCGGCGACGAAGCACAGCAGACCTTTGCGCCCGACGAGTCCGATCCACGGCAGCTGTTGCGCGATCGTGCGGGCCCAGCCGAGGCGCACCATGTTCGCGACGAGCCACGCGATCGCGAGGAAATTCACCGCACGCAGCCACGACAGATTCTGTTTCAGGGTGCTGTCGAGCGGCGTCACTTCCACGACCAGCTTGAACCATGCGGCGGCCGCGACGATACCGCAGGCGAGCACCGTCACCAGCCATCCGTAGCGATGCGCGCTTGCGCGCTGATAGACCGGCTGCGTCTGCGCGATCACACCCAGCACGAACATCAACTGCCACGCGAACGGATTGAAGTCCCATTGCGCATTTTCTGCGACGGGCAGATGCGGCAGCATCGCCGGCGCGATGCCCCACACGGCCAGGCTGCCCGCGAGCAGCAGCCACGGCTTGCTGCGCGCGAGCGGCAGGATGGCGGGCACGGCGAACGCGAAGAACGCGTACATGGGCAGCACGGACGCCAGGTAGGGTTGGCGACGGAACAACAGGATGTCGCGCAGGACGGCGGCAGGCGTGTCCATCATGTCGTCGAGATCGGTCGTGGCCATGTTGGGCGCATCGATGCTGAAGGCGCTCATGACGGCGCTGACCAGCAGCATCAGGACGGCCGTGACCAGAAACGCGCGGTACAACTCCAGCGAGCGCTTGAAAAACCGGTTGCGCGCGTCGGCCTCCGTGTGGCGGTTGGCGAGCGACGCATAGGCCGTGGCCGTCGCGAATCCGCCGAGAAAGACGAAGACTTCAGCGGCGTCGCACAGCGCGTACGCGTGCAGCGTGGCGCGCGACAGGATGCTGCCGCCGATGTGGTCGACGACGATAAATAAAAGAACCAGCCCTCGGAAGAAGTCCAGCTCGATTAGACGGTTTTTTGAAATCTGCATGTGGGTTTTTGCGGCTTTTTGCGGTTTCTGCTTTTTCTGCTTTTTCGGCGAAAAAGCCTCCCCGAGACGGTGCGCGAGCGACGCGCAGCGCGGTTTCGGTGAAGCGGAAAGGGTGGGTGCTATTGGTGCGGAAGCTGCACCGCGCCGTGTTGCGCTGGTTGCTGGCTGCGCACGCGTGCGACCTCGGATTGACCGGCATTATCTCTCAGAGTTCACCCGTATTGCGTTTTTGTTGGGAAAGTGGTTGGCGAGGTCGCGTAAGGGGTGCCGAAAAAAGAGATGAAGAGGTGGCGAAAACGGTTCGGGTATTGGCGGGAAATTGATGGTGGGGATTCGTATATTTGGCGCCTCCTTTGGGCGGAGAGTTTTCCGTCATCGATGTGCCTTGATATGCCGCTTTTCTGGCCGTGTCGTTTTGGATGTGAGGATCGCTGGACACTTATGAAAATCACCATTATCGGCACGGGTTATGTAGGCCTTGTCACGGGCGCATGTCTTGCCGAGGTCGGCAACGACGTCTTCTGTCTGGATGTCGATCCGCGCAAGATCGACATTCTCAACAACGGCGGCATGCCGATTCACAAGCCGGGCCTGCAGGAAATCATCGCGCGTTCGCGCGCGGCAGGGCGCATCACGTTTTCGACCGACGTCGCGGCAAGCGTCGCGCACGGTGAAGTCCAGTTCATCGCGGTGGGCACGCCGCCCGATGAAGACGGTTCGGCCGACCTCCAATACGTGCTCGAAGCGGCCCGCAACATCGGCCGTACGATGAACGAGTTCAAGGTGGTCGTCGACAAGTCGACCGTGCCCGTCGGCACCGCACAGCGCGTGCGCGGCGTGATCGCGGAAGAACTGGCGAAGCGCGGCCTCAAAGACAGCGCGCAGCACCGCTTTTCGATCGTGTCGAACCCGGAGTTCCTGAAGGAAGGCGCGGCCGTCGAGGACTTCATGCGCCCGGACCGCATCGTAGTCGGCGTGGACAGTGACGAGGACGGCGACAAGGCGCGCGAAAAGATTCGCCGTCTGTACGCGCCGTTCAACCGCAACCACGAACGCACGCTGTACATGGATGTGCGCTCGGCCGAGTTCACGAAATACGCGGCCAACGCGATGCTGGCCACACGCATCTCGTTCATGAACGAGATGGCGAATCTGGCCGATACCGTCGGCGCGGATATCGAGTCCGTGCGCCGCGGCATTGGTTCGGACCCGCGCATTGGCTACCACTTCCTGTACGCGGGCGTCGGCTACGGCGGCTCGTGTTTCCCGAAGGACGTGCAGGCGCTGATCCGCACGGGTGCGGAAATGGGCCACAACCTGCGCATTCTCGAAGCCGTCGAAGACGTCAATTACGAGCAGAAGGAAGTGCTCGTGCGCAAGATCACGGGCTCGCTGGGCGAGGATCTGAGCGGCCGCAAGTTTGCGGTGTGGGGCCTGTCGTTCAAGCCGAATACCGACGACATGCGCGAGGCGCCGAGCCGTCGCGTGATCGCGCAGCTGCTCGCGCGCGGCGCAACGGTGCATGCATACGATCCCGTCGCAACAGCGGAAGCCAAACGCGTGTTTGCGCTCGATCTGGTCAACGCGCCCGAGCAGCAGGCACGTCTGCATTTCGCGAGCACGCAGGACGAGACGCTCGCAGGCGCCGATGCGCTTGTCATCGTCACGGAATGGAAGGAATTCAAGAGCCCGGACTTCGCCCATCTGAAGACGCAGCTCAAAACGCCGTTGATTTTCGACGGCCGCAATCTGTATGAACCGGAGTCGATGTCCGAACTCGGCATCGACTATCACTCGATTGGACGTCGAACCGTTGATGTCGCGTCGTCGGAAGTAAAGACAAAAGATGGGGCTGCACACTCGGATGAGTGAGCGCAGAGCCTGTTCGTGCATCGATGGGCGAAAGTCGACTGTGAGTTGGTACTCCGAGAAAGCGCATGTTTTCCAACGTTTTGATTGTCTGTTACGCAAATATTTGTCGATCCCCAGCCGCGGAAGTGGTCTTCAAGGCTCTGCACGAACGAAATTCGGCAAGCCGGGTGGTCTACCGTTCGGCCGGAATTCGTGCATTCGATGGACTGGGTATGGACCCCGTCATGCAGTCTGAGCTTGCCGCGCGTGGATGGCCGGCTGGCGAGCATTGTTCGCGGCGTCTTCAGGCGGGAATGGTGAATGATGCAGATCTTGTGCTCGTGGCTGAAAAAAATCAGGTTGGCCAAGTAGAAGCTCTGCAGCCCACCTCTCGCGGAAAGGTATTTGCACTGGGCCAATGGGAAGGAATCGATATCGCCGACCCTTATGGAAAGGCCGAATCGTTATATCGCGAGACATTGACCTTGATCGAGCGATTGGCAGAAAGTTGGATTGACCGTATATGTTGAATCGATCTGTTGGAAGTTTGGCCGTCGTGGTCCTCGTGTCGGGCTGCGCTAGTGCACCTGGCAATTATCTTGATACGTCTCGTCTCGAAACACATTCATCCAGCCAGTCGAGTGACGTATACCCTGTCAAAGCGATCGACGCTGAGCTGATCACAGAGCAAGCCGGAACACGCGCGGAAGCAGATCGCCTGCAAAGCAACAAGGCCGACACGCTGGCAAATGTCGGCAAATATGAATACCGTGTCGCACCACAGGATATCCTCGGAATCACGGTTTGGGACCACCCCGAACTGACCACGCCGAGCCAAAGCACATATTCCGCAGGTGGTAACACCACGCAATCGCTGGCCGGCGCATTGCAGCAGCCCTACACGACACCGCTGCCCGGGCAGTCCGATCCTTATGGTCAGACTGTGGCGGCTGATGGGAGCATCTTTATTCCGTTTGCTGGCCGCCTGTCGGTCGCAGGAAAGACGGTCGTCCAGATCAGAGAACAGGTCACCGCGAGCCTTGTTCGATACGTCCGCAATCCACAGGTCGATGTACGCGTGCTTTCGTTCCGCAGTCAGAAGGTGCAAGTCACCGGGGAAGTGAAGGCGCCTGGACCGCTGGCGATTAGCGACGTTCCATTGACGTTGGTTGATGCGATTACACGTTCGGGAGGCAACACTGCGGAAGCAGATCTTCAGCGGGTCCGTCTCATTCGAAAAAAGCATCTCTATCTGCTAGACGCGAATCGTATGCTTGATAAGGGAGATATGACACAGGATGTCTTACTTCAATCTGGCGATGTGATCAACGTCCCCGATCGCGTTGATAGCCGGGTATTCGTGATGGGCGAGGTGAAGACTCCAACTCCTCTGACAATGTACAAGGGGCGTCTGTCAATTGCCGATGCATTGACGCAAGCAGGCGGCATTCTGGATACCGACGCAAATCCACGACAGATTTATGTCATGCGAGGGATGAAAGAGAAGCCGACGACTCCGGAAGTTTTCCATCTGGACATGACTCAACCTGAGTCAATCATGCTGTCCACGCAATTCCAGCTCCAACCGATGGATGTGGTTTATGTAGGAACTGCATCGTCGACCACCTTCAATCGAGTTCTCCAGCAAGTGTTGCCATCCTTGCAGACGCTTTTTTATTTGAAGCAGCTTGCGCGCTAGAGGCCGTTTGAAAGCTGACGTTGGGATGTCGCAGCGAAGTCGAGCTATTCGAAGCGCAACGGATCGAAGCGCAAGGTCGATGTCCCTATCTCCACTTACCTGGAAAATGCAGTTGTGAATACAGACGTAAAACGCAGCGGGAGTCCGAATTCCCACGTCCGCCCCGATCCTGATGAGGACGTCGTTCTCGGCGATCTGGTTCGTGTCATAGTGGAAGATATCTGGTGGCTGGTTGGCTTTATTTTCGTCGCACTCACACTGGCGGGAATCTATTGCCTGCTTGCTAAGCCCGTCTATCTTGCCGACGCACTCATAAAAATAGAACAGGGCGACGACTCTACTCAGGAGTTGACGCAGCTACGTAGCGTCGCGAGTGCCATGGCTCCGATCCCTAGCGACGCGGAAATCGCGATTATTCAAAGTCGCGATGTCATGGCGCCGGTTGTTAAAAATTTCAAACTCAATTTTCGCGTCGAGCCTAAGACGGTTCCTGTGCTCGGTCGGATCGCGTCTTCACTGGCAACACCTGGTGAGCCCGGGAACGCTTGGTTTGGGTTGTCTTCCTTTGCGTGGGGAGGAGAAATTGTCGATGTGGAACGAGTTGAGGTACCGCCCGCATTAGAAGGGAGACAGCTGACGCTAACCAGTCAGAGTGCAGGGCAGTATGAATTACTTGGCCAAAATGGGGAGTTGCTGGTGAATGGCCGGGTAGGACAGGTTTCTAGCGGTCACGGCGTCACCCTTCTAGTTAATAGGTTGACTGCATTTCCCGGAACGCGGTTTTACGTGACTCGAATCAATGATGTCGACGCGGTTAATGGATTTCGAAAATCTGTACAAGTGCAGGAGCAAGGCAAGCTGACCGGCCTTGTCGATGTGTCGATGGAAAGTGAGGATCCGAAATTTGCTGCGGACGTCGCCAATGATCTGGCGCAGTCATACCTTCGTCACCATGTAGAGAGCAAACAGGCAAATGCTCAAAACATGCTGTCGTTCCTTAAGAGCGAAGAACCTAGATTGAGAGCTGAGTTGGACAAGGCCGAGATCGCGTTGGCTGAATATCAACGGAGGTCCGGATCGATCACTGCAGGGGAAGAGGCCAAGGTCTATCTTGCAGGCAGCGTTGAATATGAACAACAAATCTCTGCGTTGCGTCTGCAGGTTGCGGCCTTGCAGCAACGCTTTGGAGATGATCATCCTTTGCTCAAGGCGACTCGCGAACAGATCGCGCAGTTACAGGCGCAACGTGATCGATATGAGATTCGCTTTCGTAGCCTGCCTGAAACCGAAGTTCAGGCTGTGAAGTTACAGCGTGATGCAAAGGTTGCCGCTGCAATCTATGAACTCGTGCTCACTCGAGAACAGGAATTGTCGGTACAAAAAGCCGGAATCGGAGGCAATGCGCAGATCGTCGATGTTGCGTTGAGGTCCGGGACGCCCGTTAGACCAAAGAAGCCATTGATCTTGTCATCAGCGGCTTTGCTGGGACTGATTCTCGGCGCAGCGTTGATTCTTTCCCGAAGGAAACTGTTCAAGGGGGTTGATGATCCGGAGGAGGTTGAGCGCCTATTCAATCTTCCGATTTGCGGAATCATCCCGCTTAGTGATCATCAAGTGAAATCCAGCATCGCAAGGGTCGGAATCGATCGACGCTTGCCCGTATTGGCAGACGCTAATCCCACTGATGCCTGCGTGGAGAGTCTTCGTAGCCTGCGAACGTCATTGCAATTTACGATGATGGAAGCACGCAATCGAATCGTCATGTTGACGGGCCCTGTCGCCGGTGTTGGAAAAAGCTTTCTGACCGTCAATCTGGCGGTCCTGCTTGCAAACTCGGGGAAGAAGGTGCTGATGATAGATGCCGATATGCGAAGAGGGGCACTTGAGCGATACGTCGGCGGATCGTCCGAGAATGGCTTGTCAGAACTTTTGGAGCAGAAAGTCGAGATTGACGATGTAGTCCGTCAAACAAGTTTTGGCAATCTTAGCTTCATACCGTGCGGTAAGAGGCCGACGAATCCGGCGGAATTGCTTGCATCATTTCGGTTCAAGCATTGTTTGTCGGAGTTCGAAAAGAACTTTGAAATAGTGATTGTTGACACGCCACCAATACTTGCGGTGACGGATGCATCCCTTGTTGGGGAGCACGCTGGGTCATGTTTCCTCGTTTTGAGGTCGGGGTTGCATCGCCGCTTTGAAATAGCAGACGCAATAAAGCGCCTGATGGCTGCCGGCGTATATTTGAAAGGTGGCGTGTTTAACGGGATTTCTTCGAGCGGTCGTCACGGATATGGAGCTATCCACCGCTACCTAAGTACTGAAGCATCGACCAGCTGAGTAAGGGTTTTTAATTCCGAATGAAGGTGACTTCAACCCATCCTGATATTGCGAAAGGGGTACAGGAATGCCTCCGATTATGCGCGTGAGTTACAAGGGCGCAGTTCGAATCCGCAAAGATGTCGACAAGGAGTGGTCGGCGCCTGTGATGCTTTGGTTGATCACGTTGATCCTGATTTTTGCTCGACAGGGGATGGCGCTGGTGCTGGTATTTCCAGTCCTCTCGGTGTTGATCGGCATATGGATGTATTTTAAGCACCCCATGCGATACATTGGATATGTATGGTCACTCTGGCTATTGAGCCCGGAAATCCGCCGGTTGGCGGACTGGCTAACTGGAGTATACGCGCCTGCTAGTCCCATTCAGATCGCGCCTCTTGTCGTGACGATGATAAGTGGCTTGTCGCTAATTAGGTTTCACGGCGTTTTGGCCCAACGACGCGGCTTGCCAATCGTATTAATGACAGGAGGGCTTGTATATGCGTTTATGGTGGGTGTTGTCAGAAGCGGGCCATTGGCAGCAATATATGATTTAGCTAACTGGATTTATCCAATTTTTATTGGATTTCACATACTTGTCTATTCGAATAGATACGTTGAGCATCGGGAACAGGTTATAAGGACATTTACGTGGGGAATGCTGATCACCGGTATTTACGGTGTAGTGCAGTTTTGTATAGCGCCGCCATGGGACGCCTTCTGGATGTTGAACGCCAAGATGAATTCGATCGGCGAGCCGGTACCATTCAGTATACGTGTCTTTAGCACGATGAACTCTCCGGGCCCGTTAGCGTTCGTGTTGATGGGAGCGATGATCTACATTACCGCCTCGAATGAATGGAGCCGTTGGATTGCGGGTACGGCCGGCATCGTGTCGTTCTCCTTGACTCTCGTTCGATCGGCATGGGGCGGATGGGTCGTTGCGTTGGTCGTTATTCTAACCAGAGCGGATTACAAAACGCGAATGCGCATCATCGCCGGTGCGGTTGCACTGAGCATTCTCTCTATACCATTTCTTATGATTGGACCTGTCGCGGAAAAGATGCAGGCAAGAATACAGACATTTTCTAACCTTCAGGACGATCAGAGTTATTCCGCACGTAACGACTTCTATGCCGCGTTTGCGAGCATGGCATTTTTTAATGTGGCGGGTGAAGGCATGGGTGCAACTGGTACTTCGACAAAGCTTTCGAATGACACAGGGCAACTCGGTCAGTACGGAAGTTTCGACAGCGGTGTGATGAATATTCCTTTTGTCTTAGGGTGGCCGGGAACGTTGCTCTACCTATCAGGTTTTGCCTGTCTCATGCTACGAGCTGCATTAAGTTCGTTCCGCTTGCCTGACGACGCCTTTGCATCCGCAAACCTTTCAATTGTCATCGCGGTCGTATCAATGCTCGTGTTTACGAATTCGCTCACTGGAACGAGCGGACTTCTCCTCTATGGAAGCATTTTCTCGATTCTCTCTGGTGCCGACTGGAAAAGGCATGTTGGGGCGGCGGGTCAAACTTCGTGAGGACCGCAAGTGACACTCGCAATCGTCGCAAAAGCGGTGCGGCATATCGACAGACGGGAGCGTGTTAGCTACAAGATCGTTAAATCGGTGCTTGATAACGGCGCGTGGGTTCACGTTCATCGCATCACACGGCGCGTGCTTACTGCTGCAGTATCCGCTGATGCGCTGGGTGTCCGCGAAAATCCCCCGGTTTCTGGTTGACCGATCCGCTGCGCCGCCAGGTGTTCGCACGCGGGAGCGCGTGGTGGCTGCACAAGGATTGCCGTAAGTGTGACCCGCTTCACGTTAATGGCTTCATCATGCGAATCGCCGCCGACACGAACATAGCGCACTTCGTGCGCACCGCCTGGTTCGGGAACAAATACTACTCATTCGATCGGGGCGAGGGCCTGCGATCTCCATATTAGTTCAGGAATACCTGAGCACCTGTTGCGCGCAGTGCGCCTTCAATCAGCCACGGAGAGTACAGAATGAAGATAACGGTACTGGTGCCGACGTATCGCCGGCCGAAAGACCTCGCGCGCTGTCTTGCCGCCTTGCAGAAACAGGAGCGCGTGCCCGACGAAGTCGTGGTGGTCGCGCGGCCCGACGATGACGCGACGCATGCGTGCCTCGCCGATCCCCTCGTGGTCGGCGCGCTGCCGCTGAACATCGCGCCCGTCGAGCTGCCGGGCCAGGTGGCCGCCTTGAACTGCGGCCTCGACGCCGCGACGGGCGACGTGATCGCGATCACCGACGACGACGCCACGCCGCACGGCGACTGGGTGCGCCGCATCGGCGCGGCCTTCGAAGGCGATGCGCGGCTGGGCGCGCTCGGCGGACGCGACTGGGTGCATCAGAAGGGCGGCGTGCTCGACGGCTCGCGCTTCCTGGTCGGCAAGATGACGGCGTCGGGCAAGATCATCGGCAATCACCACCTGGGCGTGGGCGAAGCGCGCGAAGTCGATCTGCTCAAGGGCGCGAACATGAGCTACCGGCGTGACGCGATCCGTTCGATCCGCTTCGACGGCCGCCTGCGCGGCGCGGGCGCGCAGGTGCACAACGACATGGCTTTCAGCATGAGCGTGAAGAACGCGGGCTGGAAGCTCGTCTACGATCCGCGCGTCGCCGTCGATCATTTCCCCGCCGAGCGTTTCGACGACGACCGCCGCGACGCGCAGTCGATGACGGCCGTGCGCAACGCCGCATACAACCTGCATCTGATCCTGCGCGAGCAGTTGCCGCCTGCGCAGCGCGAAGTCGCGTGGTGGTGGTATGCGCTCGTCGGCACGCGCGTCTATCCGGGCGCCTTGCACGCCGTGCTCGCGCTGACGTCGAAAGGCGCGCGCACGAAGCTCGCGCGCTGGCGCGCGGTGCGCACAGGCGCACGCGAGGCACGCCGCGCGTACGCAGCGCATCGCGGCGCGGGGGTGCACGCATGAAAGCGACGTACACGTGCGTTCGCGATGCTCGTGTTCACCAATTCGCTCGTCGGCACGGGCGGCCTGCTGCTGTTCATGGGCGTGTTTTCGATCATTTCCGCGGCGCACTGGCAAAAGCTGAACGGGCGCCGTCCATCATTCTTTCATGGAGGCCACTGATTGAGAGTCGCCATCGTCACGCACGTGGTGCGTCATAACGACGGGCAGGGCCGCGTCAATCACGAGATCGCGCGCGCCGCGCTCGACGAGAACATCGAGGTCACGCTCGTCGCTTCGCACGTTGCGCCCGAACTGCTGCAGCATCCGCTCGTGCGCTGGGTGCCCGTGAAGATCGGCCGCTTCTGGCCGACCAATCTGCTGCGCCAGCAGGTGTTCGCGCTCAAGAGCGCATTGTGGCTGCGCATGCATCGGCGCGAATACGACGTGCTGCACGTCAACGGCTTCATCACGTGGATGCCCGCCGACGTCAACACTGCGCACTTCGTGCACACGGGCTGGTTCAGGAGCAAGTACTACCCGTTCGGTCTCGGCAAGGGCCTGTGGTCCGCGTATCAGTTCATCTATACGCGCGCCAATGCCGTACTCGAAGGCTGGGCGTACCGGCGCTCGCGTGTGATTACGGCCGTGTCGCAGAAGGTCGCCGCGGAGGTCGCCGCGATCGGACTGACGCCGGACAACCGGCTCGACGTGATCTACAACGGCGTCGATACGCAGGGCTTTGCGGCAGCGCAAGGCAACCGCTCGCGCTTCAAGCTGCCCGAGGACAAGTTCCTGCTGCTGTTCGTCGGCGATCTGCGCACGCCGCGCAAGAACCTCGGCACGGTGCTGAAGGCGCTGACGCATCTGCCCGAACGCGTGCATATCGCCGTGGCGGGGTATCTGCCCGGCAGTCCGTATCCCGAAGAAGCGAAGGCCCTCGGCATCGCGGACCGCGTGCATTTTCTGGGGCTCGTGAAAGAGATGCCCGTGCTGATGCATTCCGTCGATGCGTTTGTGTTTCCGTCGCGCTACGAGGCGATGAGCCTGTCGCTGCTCGAAGCGATGGCAGCCGGCCTGCCCGTCGTGACGGCACATACGGCGGGCGGGGCGGAGATCATCACGCCCGAGTGCGGCATCGTGCTCGACGATCCCGACGATCCAAAGGCGCTGGCGCAGGCCGTCGGGCGTCTCGCATCGAACGATGACGAGCGCCTCGCGATGGGCCGCGCGGCCAACGAACTCGCGACGCGCTTCGGCTGGGCGCGCATGGCGCGGCAGTACATCGCGCTGTATCGAAAGATCAACGAGCAGCACGATAGCTTAATGCCGGTTGCAGTAGGTGCGAATCGAGCTGCGTTGGCTGGATCGAACAAGACCGGCTAGGGCCGTTGTAGTGCTGTAGAAATTCACGATCCTCTCGACATATTTCACACATGGAACACAACAAGGCTTGCTCTCGTGCTATCAAATCGCTGCAAATCGGCATGCACTGGTTTCCCGAGCGCGCGGGCGGTCTCGACCGCATGTACTACTCGCTGATCGGCGCGCTGCCCGGCGCGGGCGTCGAAGTGCGGGGCGTGGTCGCGGGCTCGGAGCGTGTCGCGCACGACACGAACGGCGCGATCAACGGCTTCGGTTCGGCGTCGCAATCGCTGCCGATGCGCCTGATGGCCGCGCGCCGCGCACTGCGCCGTGAGATTCGCGAGCAGCGGCCCGACGTGATCTCGTCGCACTTCGCGCTGTACACGTTTCCCGGGCTCGACGTGACGCGCGGCATCCCGCAGATCTCGCATTTTCACGGACCTTGGGCGGAAGAGAGTCATGTCGAGGGCCCCGGTTCGCTGGGTCGACGCATGAAAAGTTACCTGGAGCAGACCGTCTATGCGCGCTCCTCGCGGCTGATCGTGCTGTCCGATGCGTTCGGCCGCATTCTCACGTCGCGCTACGGCATTCCCGCCGACCGCGTGCGCGTCGTGCCCGGCTGCGTGAACGTCGACCAGTTCAATCTGCCCCTCACGCAAAACGAAGCGCGGCTGCGCCTGCAACTGCCGCTTGGCCGGCCGATCGTGCTGGCCGTGCGGCGTCTCGTGCGGCGTATGGGCCTCGAAGATCTGATCGACGCCGTGAAGATCGTCAAGCGCCGTCAGCCGGAGGTGCTGCTGCTGATCGCGGGCAAGGGCCGCTTGCAGGAAGAGTTGCAGCAGCGCATCGACGATGCGGGCCTCGGCGACAACGTGAAGCTGCTGGGCTTCGTGCCCGACGAACATCTCGCATCGCTGTATCGCGCGGCGGATATCAGCGTCGTGCCGACGGTGGCGCTCGAAGGCTTCGGCCTGATTACCGTCGAATCGCTGGCCTCGGGCACGCCCGTGCTGGTGACGCCCGTGGGCGGGCTGCCGGAAGCGGTGGCAGGGCTGTCGCAAGATCTGGTGCTGCCGTCGACGGGTGCCCATGCAATTGCCGATGGTCTCGGTCAGGCACTGGACGGATCGCTGAAGCTGCCGGATTCCGAGGCGTGCAGCGGATATGCGCGAGTTCACTTCGACAACACGGTGATCGCGAAGAAGATCGCCAATGTGTATCAAGAGGTTGTTCGCGTTTCCTGATCCTACTGGTACTTGCAGACCTGTGCTTGTCAATCGATTAGGACTGCATGGCGGGACAAACGATAGTCGTCTACTTAGCATCAGGAAATCATGGAGAACGTATTGATTCGAAGTACTTAGATATTCAAATGAAGAAAGTTCGGTAAGACGGAAAAACCCCCACTTGAAAAGTATGCCGTGCGTTGCAAGATCCCGATGAAATTCGGAACAACGCATGGTCACCGAAATGCCGAACGTACGAGGCGGCAACGCATGACTGACTCAAAAGGACTCCGATGGACAAAGGCATCCTCAGAAACGTAGTGATCAACCTGATCGGACTGGTGTTGCCGACGTTTGTGTCGCTCGTCACGGTGCCGTCGTACATCAAGCTGCTGGGCGTCGAGCGCTACGGCGTAATCAGTCTCGTCTGGACGCTGATCGGCTACTTCAGCATCCTCGATCTCGGCATGAGCATGGCCGCGCAGAACCACATCTCGAAGGCGCGCGCGTCGAACGACGCCGATGCCTGCGAGCAGGTGTTCTGGAGCGCGACGTGGCTCAATCTGGCGACGGGCATCGTCGGCGGGCTCGTCATTTACTTCGGGGCGGCGCTGTATACGGCGTACTTCTCGAAGGTGTCGCCCGAGCTGCAGCACGAGGTTTATATGGCGCTGCCGTGGCTCGCGGTGGCGATACCGCTTGCCAACGTGTCGTGGGTGTTCGCGGGCGCAATCAACGGCGCGGAACGCTTCGGCATCTACAACACGAACCAGACGCTCGGCACCTTCCTGTTCCAGCTCTTGCCGCTCGCCGCCGCATGGATGATGGGGCCGACGTTGCAGAACGTGCTCGCGGCCGCCGTCCTCGCACGTCTGCTTGCGGCGATCCTGCTGGGACGCTCCGCAATCAGCGTGCTCGGCATCCGCCGGTTGCGGGCGCCGCAATTCGCGGTGGCGAAGGGCCTGTTCAATTTCGGCGGCTGGATGCTGATTGCGAGCATCACGGGCATGGTCGCCGAATCGCTCGACCGCGTGATGCTCGGCACGAGTCTCGGCGCGCGTTTCGTCACGTATTACACGGTGCCGCAGAACCTCGTCACGCGTCTGAACATCGTGCCCACCGCGATGCTGCGCACGCTGTTTCCGCGGCTGTCCGCCGTGGGCCGCGACGATGCCGACGTCATCATGCGCCAGTCGCTCGAGTTCCTGAACGGCGTGTTCACGCCCGTCGCGCTCGTCGCGATCATCGTGCTCGAACCGTTCCTGCATGCGTGGGTCGGCAGCGAAGTCGCCGACGCGGCAGGGCCCGTCGGACGCATCCTGATCATCTCCGTGTGGCTCGTCGGTCAGGCGAACCTCGCACGCATCCTCATTCAGTCGCAGGTGCATCCCGCATCGGCCGCGCGTCTCGGCCTGTTCGAACTGCCGTTCTTCGCGGCCGCGCTGTGGTACGGCATCGCGCATTTCGGTCTGACGGGCGCGGCCGTCGTCGTCGCCGCGCGCGGACTGTTCGACTACGTCGTGCTGTTGCGCCTCTCTGCGATTCACGCGCGCCCGATCGTGCTCGACATGTGCGCACACCTCGCTTTCCTGGCGGGCACGTTGTGGCTCGCCACCTTGCTGTCCAGCCTGCCGATGGCCATTGCCGCGGGCGTGCTCGTCGTGAGCGCGAACGTCGCGTGGTCGCTCACGATGACCCCTGCATTGCGCGATCTTGCGCGTTCGCTGCTTGCGCGTCTGAAGTTGCGACTCAATCCGAGGAATAGCGCATGAACCACGATCTCGTTGAAGAAGACCTGCTGCGTCCCACGCCCGTGACGCGCGATGCAGGCCACGATCTCATCCCCGCCACGCCCGGTGCCAGGCCGCCCGCGACGCCCGCACAACGGCGCGGCGCACGCAGCGTCGGCCCCGTGCGCGTCGCGATCATTCACGACTGGCTCGTCACCTACGCGGGCGCCGAGCGCGTGCTCGAACAGATCGTCGCGTGCTTTCCGGACGCCGATCTGTTCAGCCTCGTCGACTTTCTCGACGACCGCACGTTCCTGCGCGGCAAGTCCGTAACGACGTCGTTCATCCAGAAGCTGCCGATGGCGCGCACGAAGTACCGCGCGTATCTGCCGCTGATGCCGCTCGCGATCGAGCAGCTCGACGTGTCCGCGTACGACGTCGTGATCTCCAGCAGCCATGCCGTGGCGAAGGGCGTGCTGACGGGACCGGACCAGGTGCATATCAGCTACGTGCATTCGCCCATTCGCTACGCGTGGGACTTGCAGCATCAATACCTTCAACAGTCGAAGCTGACGAGCGGACCGAAGTCGGCGTTCGCACGGCTCATCCTGCACTACATGCGCAACTGGGATATCCGCACGTCCAATTCCGTCGACGCATTCGTCGCCAACTCGGCGTTCATTTCGCGCCGCATCCGCAAGGTCTATCAGCGCGAGTCCGAGGTGATCTTTCCGCCCGTGGACGTGGATGCGTTCTCGCTCTGCGAAACCAGGGAAGACTTCTATCTGACGGCATCGCGCATGGTGCCGTACAAGAAGATCGATCTGATCGTCGAGGCGTTCGCACAGATGCCCGAACGCAAGCTCGTCGTGATCGGCGACGGCCCCGACATGCAGAAGGTGCGCGAGAAGGCGACCCCCAACGTGCAGATCATGGGCTATCAGCCTTTCGATGTGCTGCGCGATCACATGCGCCGCGCGAAGGCGTTCGTGTTCGCGGCGGAAGAGGACTTCGGCATTTCCGTGGTGGAGGCGCAGGCCTGCGGCACGCCCGTCATCGCGTACGGCAAGGGCGGGGCGCTCGAGACCGTGCGCGACCAGTATGAACCGCATCCCACGGGCATCTTCTTCAACGAGCAGACAACCGGGTCGATCATCGACGCGGTCGAGCATTTCGCCAGCGATCCCACGCGCTTTCGGCCCGCAGATTGCCGCGCGAATGCGGAGCGCTTTTCGATTCGCCATTTCCGCGAGCGCTTCTTCGGCTTCGTGCGCGAGTCGGTGCCGGCGTTGCGCGGCGCGACGCTGCCGTCCGACGATCCGCCCGTGATCGGCAAAGAACAGCAGCAGGCATCGAGCGCATTGCGCGTGCTCGCGATCGATCAGAGCGGCGTGATGGGCGGCGCCGAACTGTCGCTGCTGGAGATCGTGAAGGCGCTCAAGGCGCGCGTGCAGGTCGTGCTGTTCGACGACGGTCCGTTCCGCGTGGCGCTGCGTCGCGAAGGCGTGGCCGTCGACGTGCTCGATCCCGGCGCGATACGCGAAGTCCGCAAGCAGGGTGGCACGCCGCCGCTGGCGAAAGCGGTGAAGGGCGTTGCGTCGCTGGTGCGGGCGACCGTCGCACGCGCCCGGCAGAGCGACGTGATCTACGCGAACACGCAGCGCGCGATGGTGATCGGCGCGCTCGCGGGACGCTTTGCGCGACGCCCGGTGGTCTGGCATCTGCGCGATATCGTGAGCCCCGAGCATTTCGGCAGCAAGCAGCTCGCGATCATCAAGTGGTGCGCGAAGTTCGGCCTCGCGCACGTGATCGCCAATTCGGCCGCTTCGGCGCGCGCGTTTGCCGAGCTGACGCAGTTCGGCGACCAGCGCATCGACGTCGTGTTCAACGGCATTTCCAGCGCGCCGTTCAATGCGCTGCGCGATGTGCCGCAAAGCGTGCTGCGCGCGCGGCTGAATCTGCCGCAGGATGCCTTCCTCGTCGGCTCGTTCAGCCGGCTCGCGCAATGGAAGGGGCAGCATGTGCTGCTCGAGGCGATGGTGCTCAATCCGCACATGCATGCCGTGCTGGTGGGCGCGCCGCTGTTCGGCGAAGACGCGTACGAGGCGAAGCTGCACGCGTTCGTCGCGGCGCACGGACTCGAAGAGCGCGTGCATTTCCTGGGCTTCCAGGACGACGTCGCCGCGTGCATGTGCGCCGTCGACGTGGTCGCGCATACGTCGATCACGCCCGAGCCGTTCGGCCGCGTGATCGTCGAAGGGATGCTCGCGCAGCGGCCCGTGGTGGCCTCGCGCGCAGGCGGCGTGACGGAGATCATCGACGACGGCGTGAACGGCGTGATGTGTACGCCGGGCGATGCGCATGCGCTCGCCGATACGCTTGCGGAGCTGCGCTCGGATCAGGCCTTGCGCGACCGGCTCGTCGCGCGCGGCTATCAGACGGCCGTGCGCAAGTTCGGCACGCAGGCGTATGTCGAAGGTGTCGAGCGGATTCTGGCGAATGTGGCGGGCGCTGGCCATTTAACAAGAGTCTTAGTCTAGATTGACCTGAGTCCGGCTACTTCAACTATCAAGAAGTAACAAACAATGAGTATCAAAATGAAAGAAACCGTCGAACTTCTAGAAGCTGATGACGAATCGCGGGAGAGTGAGAGTGTGGGTATGCCACTAATGGTTCATTCGGTGGTTCTCGCGGGCGGATCCGGGACACGTCTTTGGCCAGTGTCCCGGCAGCGGCGTCCGAAGCAACTGATTCCACTAGTCGGCGAAGATTCTTTACTACAGTCGACCGTGAAACGTGTGGATAACCTCTCATCAGGTATCCAGGTTAATCAAGTTTTGACTGTCGTATGCAATGAGGAACATCGCTTTGAAACTGCAGAGCAGTTGCGCGTCTGCGGAAAGCCGCACAGGATAATTCTGGAACCGTCCTCCAGAAATACTGCGCCGGCTTTGACAGTTGCGGCTCTGTCGATTGTTGCACGACACGGCGATGGCATTATGGTCGTGATGCCGGCAGACCACTCGTTCGACGACATTCGCTCATTTCAGTCAGCTGTCGAGGCAGGCGTTGCATATGCGGAGAAGGGGAACGTAGTGACGCTGGGAGTCGTGCCCGATAGGCCCGAAACAGGCTATGGCTATATTCGTCTTGGCTTGACAATCGGCAGCCTTAACAATGGCGGGATCCGACAGTTAGACGGATTCGTAGAAAAGCCGTCATTCGAAGTTGCGCAGGAATACCTGGATTCAGGAAATTACTGTTGGAATAGTGGCATCTTCATCATGTGTGCATCTGTTTGGTTGAGAGCGATCCATCACTACCATCCGGAAATATCGTCGGCATGTGATTCGGCGTACAAAAACGGAAGCTCCGACCGAGATTTCTTCCGATTGGAACGTGAGGCATTTGAATCGTCGCCGTCGGACTCGATAGATTATGCCGTAATGGAAAAGCTTGGATGTCGCGATTCGATATGTGCAGGCGTCGTTGTTCCAATCGATGCGGGATGGTCCGATCTCGGAACCTGGGACGCAATCTGGAAAATTATGAACAAGGATCCGCAGGGTAACGCAAGCGGAGGCAATGGCATGGTCATATTTGAAGGCGCGTCGTCAACACTTGTGCACTCCGGCGATCGCCTTGTGGCATGTGTGGGTACCAGTGATATTGTCGTAGTCGAGACACCGGATGCAATCCTTGTTGCGAATAGGTCCGCCGTGCAAGATGTGAAAAAACTCGTCGAGCGGATATGCGATAGCCACGTTGAATTGACGGTCAACCACCGGAAAGTTCATCGGCCTTGGGGATATTACGACTCGATCGACAAGGGTGAGCGCTTTCAGGTGAAGCGCATCGTCGTGAATCCGGGCGAAGCGTTGTCACTGCAAATGCACCATCATCGCGCGGAGCATTGGATCGTGGTACGTGGCACGGCATATGTCACCCGTGGAGAAGAACGTTTCACGGTTTCGGAGAATCAGTCAACCTATATTCCGCTGGGTGTGGTTCATCGCCTTGAAAATCCGGGTCGGATTCCACTTGAGATGATCGAGGTTCAATCAGGTTCCTATCTTGGTGAAGATGACATAGTGAGGCTCGAGGATTCATATGGGAGACGGTGAGTGCCAAGCGGCATAAAAATCTACTGAGCCGTCGATCACCAATCCGCAACATCGCACCAAAACAGCAGGCTTGATTTCACTGGATAATTAGTAATGCGTATTGTGCATCTCGCGAATCACATCAGAAATACCGGCAATGGAATTGTCAACATGATGGTTGACTTGGCTTGTACTCAAGCCAAAGCCGGGAATGACGTCGTTGTTGCAACGTCGGGCGGGGAATTCGACGAATTGTTAAACAGTCATGGGGTGAAGACGTTTCAGTTGACACAGTCATCTAGCGTTTGGCGGATTTTTTCCATGATACGTGCGTTTCGAAAATTGACGCATGAGTGCCAGCCCGATGTTGTGCATGCACATATGGTTACGGGGGTTCTGATCGGCCGGTTTGCTTCGATGAAGCGTAACTATGTATTGTTAGCGACCGTGCACAATGTTTTTCAAAGAAGCGCATCTTTAATGAGGTTAGGTGATCGTGTAGTTTGTGTCACAAAAGACGTTGCGAAGTCCATGGGGAATCGAGGGATATCAAAATCTAAGATCGAGGTCGTGAGAAATGGAACGATCGGTTCACCCCGACGCTCGCCGGTGGAATTGCTGCCCGCGGAGACGCTGAAGCGCCCATGCATCGTAACCGTTGCCGGAATGTATGAGCGTAAAGGTATCCGTGATCTTATCTTGGCATTTTCGATAGTTAATGGTCGCTTCCCGGAAAGCAGACTATATTTGATTGGCGATGGACCAGATAGACCCGCTATGGAAGCACTCGTACGAGATTTGAAGCTGGAAAAACGTGTTCGCTTCACTGGATTTGTCGCTGATCCGCATGCTTATCTTCAAAGCTCGGATGTGTTTGTACTAGCCTCTCACAACGAGTCAGGTGCGTTGGCTTTGGTAGAGGCGCGGGAGGCCGGTTGCGCGATCATTGCTACGGATGTGGACGGAAACCCGGAAATGCTCGATTTTGGGCGTGCGGGCGTATTGATCCCAGTAAGACGCCCGGAAACGCTTGCGGATGCAATATGTAGGATGTTGGATGACCATGATCTGCGGGAATCGTATCGTCAACGGAGTCGCATCGGGTTAAGCGAATTTTCCGTCGAATACGTTTGCGAACAATATCTCACAGTTTATCGGCGTGCGATCAGGTGCCTTGGCGAGCACAGCAGCATGCGTAACTGACTATTAGTTTGAAGTGCCGCCTGCTCACTAATCTCGTGAATTCCGGCACTTGGCGCGCGTGTTTTCTACCGGCAAGCAGTTCTGTTCGTTGGCCGGCGTTACGCGAAGCGCCAGCAGATGTCTATGATCTTGGAAACGGCGATCCAATGTAGTAAGCGGGAACTGGCCCGGTGTGTCAGCAAGGCGTAGCTACGGATCTGACGCTGCATATGCAACAAAGGAAGGGAAGGGTGCTCCAGAGAATGAATGGCGAAGTAGAAAGAACGCCCAACATTGATGAACTCTCTCTTTGATTCTTTGGGTTCCTGCTGTGACGCTGTCGATAGCGTGCACTGGCACATCCGTTACCGTTGCCGTGATCGACTGAAGTCCGGCACCTCCATACTAGCTTCACGCTTTCGTGCCGAGTAGTCGCCTTCGCACAACATCGGCTGGCTGGCAACCAGCAGTTCTTTCAGATGCACGGACTGGGCTGGCTCGAGGTTGTTAGGGTCGCACAGCAGCAGCCAGCGGCTGCATTTGACAACTTCGCGGACGGGCCGGTCGTGTCGCGGCTGTTTGGCCTGATCGACCTGCATCTGGTCACTAATTTTCTAGTCGGCTCCAGGCAAGTTCATGCTGCTATGTCGCCGATCGTGTGGCACGGCATACTGCAATAAAATGCGACGGAACGCGGTGTCGTACGAGCGATTCAGGACTGCGACCAGAACAATCAGTCCGGACAAGAACGGGATGCTCATGAAGATCATCACTGATCGAGAAACGTGGAAGTCGCGGCTAAGGACTATTTCGAGGAGAGCGCCTATTGGTTCATGCAGTACATATACCCCATACGAAACGGCCCCTGTGAAAATCCAAACCTTGCGAACTGCCACCGCCGGCTCGACGTGCACCGCAAACCATGTGATTAGGGGAATTATTGCAGTCACGGAAGCCAAAATATAGAGATGTTCGAATCGTTCCGGTACGTTAATAGATATCGTCAGGAGCGCGAGCGCAACAATGAGTAGCGAGCCAGCGTTGCTTCTGAAGCGTGTCGTTGGCGCGAGTCTGTGGATCAAAACGCCAATTGAAAACGAAAAAATCACACGCACCATACCAACGTACGCGCCTTTCCAAGCGTAACCGTTACTGAAGTTTCCGAGCATCACGATCGCCAGAACCGCGCACCACGTCATGACAATAACGACGCCCAGAATGCGATTCGTCAATCGAGGAAGAAAACAGGCATAAGCGGCGTTGGCAAGGAGTTCGGCGAATAGGGACCAACAAGGTCCGTTCGTTGGATATAGATGATGCGCAAAAGGTGCGGGCAGCAGCAGCAACGCCACAAGCGTTTCCCCACCAATCTTCAGTATAGGATGATTGGTGGGTTGCATGCCGTATCGCCAAAGCGTGTATGCGGCAATTGCACCAGCGACCAGCCCGAGCAGGTAGAGAGGATACAGCCGTATGGCACGTAGCCGCATAAATTCGATGGCACTAAGCTCGCCCGCCAGTATTCGTTTCTCGTATGTGCGCGCAAGAACGAAGCCACTGATAGCAAAAAACAGGTCGACGGCGAGATATGCATGGGTAAATTCGTGCCACGAGAACAACATCCGTACGTGAAGTGCCACTACGCAGAGCGCGGCTACACCCCTCATGCCGTCAAGGGTTGCGTACCTATCATCGTTAAATTTCAATTGATCATCTCCAATCCGATAAAGATTGAGAATATAAATAGGATAACTACCTATGTAGCTTGATGGTCGTTCGAGGAAACGTCGCAGAACGCTTTAAAGCGGGACTATTGTGACTACGACTGCAACGGGCGACGGGATCGCCCTGATGATCACGAGTCTCGGGGTGAGTAATGCGGCGACAATCTGACCAGGGAGCCGGGATCCTTACAACTCGGAGGTTTTTCGGCCGAATACTAGCGTCCTTGCGAGCAACGTCCCACCGCGGATTGAAGGCCTTTCAACGAGTTGATACATCAGATAGCTGATTGGTACGGTCAGAACGGCGGCGAGCAGGATCACCTTCGGCCCGTGCACACTCAGACCGTGCACGCAGGTAAACAGGATCACGAGATGAATCAGGTACAGACTGTAAGAAATCCTGCCAAGGAAAAGCAGCGTGCGCGCCTTCAGTGCGTTCGAGAACCGGCAGTTCGATATCGCGCAGATGAGGATCCCTGCAGAGGCAAGCATGATCAACCAATCGGCTGATACGTCACCCAGTCTGCCGAGACTATATATCGCAAGGGGACGTGCGAACCAGTACACAAAGATTGAAACGAGAAGAAGCAGCCACGAGAAACTGGTAGAGCGGATAGCTGTAGCAATTCGCTGACGTTGCATCGCAACTACACCGCCTAATGCGAACATCAAAACATAATATGCGGTAGGTGCCCACTCGGCGAGCAGACTTGGTCCAATCATATTCGTGCCGCAATGCATTTCATATGCGGCAGTGAACAACGAGGCCGCGGTAACGAGGGACAGGAATAGGAACCCCGGAAGTTGATGCAGCAAGAAAATGACAATCGGGAAGATTAAGGAGATCCGCATTTCATAAACAAGCGACCAGATCACAGGGTCGAGTTGGACTACGTCGAAAGGAAAAAGTAAAAGAGTATGACCCAAGATAGGGAAGGTCTGAACAACCCGTTTTCTGCCTGGGATCTCTAACTGGCACGCGCGGAGTGGAATTCGCGTCCTCATTCACGCTGTGTTGAACCGATGCCGGTCGCATCTTGCGCATGGACGCTGCGCCTTTGGGGGGCGTCTTCACCCTTCATTTCGCTTTACCGAGCACCCCGCGAGCCAGCCAGAGATTGATCAGCGCGAACTGCGTTTCGATCTGCGCCGTGTTTTTCGCCAGTCCCCGATACCGCGCCTTCAGATAGCCGAACTGACATTTGAGCACCCGAAACGGGTGCTCAACCTTCGCCCGCACGCCCGCCTTGAGCCGCTCGACTTTCTCGTAGATTCTGTCCAGCCGCTTGCTTTTGTCCAGCTTTCTTCGCTTGCTCGGCCTCATCGCCACGTGCCACTGGACGGCACCCGTTTCGCCTCGCTTCTCGATGCCCACGTAGCCCGCATCGGCAAACGCAACCTGCTCGTCGCCGTGCAACAGTTCATGCGCCACCGTGATGTCGTGAACATTTGCCGGCGTGCACTTGACGGTATGCACGAGCCCCGACTCCACATCGACTCCGATGTGCGCCTTCATACCGAAGTACCAGCTGCCGCCCTTTTGCGTCTGGCTCATCTCGGGGTCTCGCGTGCCAGCCTTCTTCGTCGAACTGGGTGCCGAAATCAGCGTTGCGTCGACCGCCGAGCCCACCTTGAGCATCAGGCCCTTCGCCTGCAGGATCTCGTTGACCGTCGCCAGCATTCTGGCCGACAGCTCATGGGCCTCAAGCAGGTGCCGGAATCGCAGGATCGTGCTCTCGTCAGGCAGCCGCGTCATACCCGTGCCCAGCAGCGCGAACTCCCGGTACAGCGGGATGTCGTGCAGCGCCTCCTCCATCGCCGGGTCCGAGAGGCTGAACCATTGCTGCATGAAGTGAATGCGCAACATCGTTGCGACTGGGAACGGTGGGCGGCCGGTCTTGCCTTTCGGATAGTGCGGTTCGATGAGCGCAATCAGCTTCTGCCACGGCACCACGCGCGTCATCTCATCGAGAAACTCGCGCTTGCGAGTGCGCTTCGTCGACAGATCCAGACCAAGACCAAGTTGTGTCATCACGCCACTCCATGAATTCTCCTGATCCCAGGATAGTCCAAGCCCACGTCAATGCCAGGACTTTTGCAGAGATTCCATAGCTTTGTTCGTTAGAGTTCCGTTCCAAGAGGTGTTGAACCAATCACCCGCCCACGGCACTGGCTCGGCGTTGAACTCGCGGTAGCAAACGGAGGCGAGACACACGGTGACTATGTAGGGGAGGTAAATCCGAAACACGCGTCGAACTAGGTATTGAAGCAACGTCGGTGAATTTACGGAGGTCAGCTGAAGGGTGAGTGCAAACCCACTCAAAACAAAAAAAGTATTACGGCCTCGTGTCCACCTGCCAACAGACGCACCGGCGTGTGTCGTAACCAACTTAGGGGTTGAAGATTCATGAAATGTGATGCTACGACCGTTAGTGCGGCTATGCCGCGCAAGGCGTCGAGTTGCTCAAGACGATCCGTATTACTCATAGTTACATTTTGATCCTGTTGCTCGTATGGGGCCGCCCCGCGTGCCATTGTTAAAGAAAATCCACCAAGTCAATTCGCGTCAACTGTCCTTGATGTTTGCCGTAAAGGCCATAGGCGGTCACTGACGAAACACGTTATCGGTGTTGTGGTAAGGCGCGAACCGTATCGCAGTTTGTCTGCGATCATCGAACGCGAGGTTGCGCTAGTAGGCACTTCGACCAATAAACCCCTTCGCGAGGGTGAGGAAAATGATCTTCATATCCATCCAGAAAGACCAATGCTGAATGTAATACAGGTCGGACTTGACCCGCGCTTCCATCTTTTCGATTTCTGCTGTCTCCCCGCGATATCCATTAACCTGCGCCCAGCCTGTAATTCCAGGCTTGATCCGATACCGGAACATATAGTGCTGCACGACATTCTTGTAGTACTCGTCATGCTCCACCGCATGCGGACGCGGCCCAACAACGGACATTTCACCTTTGAGAACGTTGAGAAATTGCGGCAACTCATCAAGACTGGTGCTGCGCAAAAATCGGCCAACTCTGGTAACACGAGCGTCTCCCTTTCGCGCTTGTACAACGGTTCCAGGCTTGTCCGCGCCCTGGTACATCGTGCGAAATTTATATATTGAGAAGACATCGCCGTTCATGCCTTTGCGGTGCTGCCGGAAGAAGATGGAACCCGGTGACGACAATTTGACTGCAAGTGCAATCGCCAGAAGTATTGGAGAAATTGCGACCAAAACAGCGAATGCGAACACGCGGTCAAAGATTTCTTTCGGCACGGTTTCCCAATTGCGATCCGGTGTGGCCATGACGTTCAGTATTGGTATGCCACGAAAGTCCTCAACAGAGGACGCGGTAGATGCAGATCGCTCCAGTATCGGCAACACACGTATGTTGACGAAATCGTCGCAAAACGATTCGAAAAGATGTTCGACGGAAATGGGCTCGAACAGTGAGTTGACAATCCAGATCTCTCTGAGATTTTCCGCTCGCACGATGTCTTTCAGCCGTTCCAGCGTTCTCACCGCCGGAATAACGCCGATGGTAGTATCAAGGGGGAGAGAGGGATCGTAAATGACCTCGGGAATGAACGCGTTTCTAACCTGCGGCGCGATCCATGCGAGCAAGCCATCGTTTGCAGAAGACGGCGCCACGATAGCGACCCGTGTCGGTGCAAAAGGCCACGAACGATTCAGTGACGGCAACACGTGAATGACGCTTCTTCCGGCGATGAGCGCGCATGCGGCAATAACCGTCCACCAAAGCAGCCAGTGGCTACGCAGGCTGCTGCCGGGATAGGCATGCGATATCGCGGCTAGAACCAGTTGGGCAATGAGCCATGCGACCAGCACACGAATCGCGTTGTTAATTGCGGATTCGTAGCGAAACGGCTGATATACCCTCGTGATCCGAAACGTGATGAACGGCAGCGCAAGTCCAAGAAGTCCAAGCAGACCGTCGATATGCGAAAACGCATTGCCGTTGTGAAAGACGATGCATTGCGAAATATAGGCGGCCCCCGAAATACACAGAAAGTCCGCGGCTTTGGAATAGGTGTCAGCATCGTTTAAGTAGGCCGATGACGTTCGAATTGCGCGCTTCTCTATGCGTTGGTCGAGATAGAGCGCACTCGCCCCCGATACTCCGTCGGCGCTATCCCCCAAACCTGCCGAAACAGCCTCGCCAGACATTCCCCGCTCGTGAGTCCGCACCGCCGGGCGATCTTATCGACAGGCAAATCGCTCGATTCAAGCATTGCGGCGGCCAGTTTCACGCGCGAGCGTCGCAGGTGTTCAGAAGGCTTGATACCCATTTCAGCGCGAAAGTGTCTCAAGTACGAACGCTCGCTCATCCCCGCTGTCTGCGCGGCAACCGTAACGGAAATGGCCTTATGGCAATTGCGCGCGATCCACTGTGCGCTCTCGTGAATCTTGTCCTTGATCGACATCGCGTGTTGTCCGGCAATGGCCGCAAATTCAGGCAATCCCGTATCAGGAATCAACTCGAGCACGCCGCGCAACACAGCCACACCAAAATCCTGCCGCACCAACTCGAGCGCTTGTCTCACGGCTGACCGCGCGTTAGCACTGCTGAAAGACCCGGCGACCGACAATCCACCAGACACACCCGTCTGTCTTTGAATATCGAAACGCCTGCCCGGCTTGCCAATCGCCGACAGAAGCGCATCACCATTCCCGATCGCGAAAACATCATCGGTGTGACGTGTCGTCTCGCGAAACCATTCCCGGAATCGCCCATCCGTTTCGAAGTTAGCAAGTCGTTCTCCGCTCGCAACAAAGAGCGCCCTGATAGAAGAAAACTGCCCAACCGCCTGCGTCAGCACATCGATCCCGGCGGAACTCGATACGCGCCCCCATGAGCGGAGACGAATGCTGTCCGATAGCAAGGCAGTCCGCCAGGCCCTGCGGCCAGTACCTGATTCGCCTTGTCGAATACGTCGACGACTTCGGCCACAGGCAGCATCGAGAACCCGTCGAACACGGCGATTCCGATGAAGTGCGCACCGTGCGCATCGTGAGCTGGAATAGCGCTGCGCGTATCGCGAGAAATCGTGCGATGAGTCGTTGTCATCAATGCCTCCCTGCCGATATCGGCGTACCTGGTGCGCGCAGTGGAGCATTGGCGACGGGCGATCCCGCTCGAAGCTCTGTAGTTATTTTTAAGCACGCACCGCATAGAGGCGCAGAGGATACGAAGACGTTTCAACACGACCAATCGGATAATTCCGATTCGTCACGTGGACTTCTCTGCATCGACAACACGGTGACATTTCTTCGAATTGATCTGTCAGGCGCATTCAATCCCACGAATTGATGCACCATTCGTGGGCATTTCACAACGATTCCTGCGACTCTTTCTGCTTGAACTGGACTGGGCGATGACGCTCGGGCAGCATCTCGTCCGTTGCATGCACCCGGAATCGGAACTGAGCCGGAACTGCACGCAAACAAAAGCGTCAAGAATCTGAACAGATAGTAAGCATGCCGAATTAAAAATCAAATTCATTCGACACGCGAATCAACACCTCTACCAAGATCGGAGATCATCCAATGAAGAAACAGGTCATCGCGCTGGCCGCTTCGGCCGCGTTTGCCGCTCCCGTGTTCGCACAAAGCAGCGTCACGCTGTATGGCGTGATAGACGAAGGCGTCAACTACACGAATAGCGTCGGCGGCCACAGTGTCGTCGAACTGCAAAGCGGTTATGCACAAGGCAGCCGTTGGGGCTTGAAGGGCGCGGAAGATCTGGGCGGCGGCAACAAGGCGATCTTCACGCTCGAAAGCGGCTTCGACCTGAATAGCGGCCGTGCGGGGCAGGGCGGCCGCATGTTCGGCCGCCAGGCCTACGTCGGCGTGTCGAACGACCGCTTCGGTACCGTCACGTTGGGCCGTCAATACGATTCCGTCGTCGACTACCTCGCGCAGACCACGTCGAACGGCAACTGGTCGGGCTATCTGTTCTCGCACCCGTTCGATAACGACAATACGGACAACTCGTTCCGCGTCAACAACACGGTCAAGTACGCGAGCCCGGATATCGCAGGCTTCCAGTTCGGCGGCACGTATAGCTTCAGCAACGACACGAACTTCGCCAACAATCGCCAGTACAGCTTCGGCGCGCAGTACGCGACGGGCGGCCTGCTGCTCGCAGCGGCCTACCTGCAGGCGAACAACACGGGCGCGACGGCTGCGGGCGCGATCGCGACCAACGACGCCAGCTTTTTCGCACAGCGCATGCGCGTGTTCGGCGCGGGCATCAACTACACGTTCGGCTCGGCAACGGCCGGCTTCGTGTATACGAACTCGGACTATCACAATCCGACGGGTAACGGCTACCTCGGCAATCCGGGTGCCATCGTCGCAAATGGCTCGACGCTGAACCGCCTGCGTTTCCAGAACTTCGAAGTGAACGCGAAATACCAGTTCACGCCCGCGTTCTATGTCGGCGGCGAATACGTGTACACGCTCGAGAACTACGACGCATCGACAGGCGGCGTGAAGCCGAAAGTGCATTCCGTCGGTCTGATGGCGGACTACAACATCTCGAAGCGCACCGACGTCTACGTGCAGGGCATGTATCAGAAGGTGGCAGGTGACAAGACGAACTCGATCATGGACAACGCGTTCATTCTCGGCACGCAGGCGCCGTCGTCGACGTCGAACCAGCTCGCGTTCCGCGCCGCAATTCGCCACAAGTTTTGAGGCGCCGGGAAGCAGCAAGGCGCAGGCGGTGCGGGTTTGCCACGGAGGATGATGACGGACAGGCGGGAGTAGTCAGGGCTCGCCGTCGTCGCGTCGAAGCTTGCAAACAAGGCCGATAAGCCGGCGGCGAAGCGGGCGGCCGCGGGGGCGGAGACCCAAGGCCGGCTCCCGCCCGGACGCGGTCAGCGCGATGCGTTGGGTGCGATGGCGATAAGGATCACCCGCATCCCTGTGAACTGGATTCTGGATGCCGCCATCAAGAGCCTCTTCGAATCCGGCTTTCGTTTGGGGGCGCGGCTCCAATGTCACGGTTCTACAACGTTAAACCGCCCATCGAAGGTGTCGAGCGCGGCGAGCAGCGCGAGAAAAATACTCGAATTGCCATCGAGCTTTATCGTCCGCTTCTCCATGGCTTCACGGAAACTCGTTTCGCCGAGCAGGATCTGGTCGAGCGTTTGTCGCGAGAGCGTTACCGCGACCTCATGTCCACGCGTGGGCGAACCAGGAGAGACGGTCAGCGCGCCGTTGCTCAGATGCAGCGTATAGCGCCGGTCCGTGTCGGCAAAATGCCATGCAATGCGGGCGTTCAGCAACTGCACCTTCAGACCGTCGAGACGAATCGCCAGATAGTCGAAGAACAGTTCGTCGGTCATGCCGCGGACCATGTCGGCGCTGCGCTTTCCATACCCCGCGCCGACGGTATATCCTTCGCGCAGTTCGCGGGCGCCCAGCAAGAAAGCATTGCGCCACGTTGCCGATTCCGCCTGGAACCCCAACTGTTCCAGCGCTGCAGCGCCGAGTTCGCGTGCTTCGCGCAAGCCCGGTTGCGCGAACACCAGATGATTCATCACCTGCGCCACCCAGCGATACTCGCCGCGTTCGAAATCACGACGTGCACGCTCCAGCATTGCGTCGGCGCCGCCCATGTACTCGACGTACTTTTGCGCAGCGGGCTCCGGCGGCAAGGCGTTCAGATTGCTGGGATTGCCGTCGTACCAGCTCAGGTAATGCTGATAGATCGCCTTCGCGTTATGCGACACCGTCCCATAGTAGCCGTGGGTGTGCCACTGCGCGGCGAGGCTGTCGGGCAGGCGCAGCGTCTCCGCGATCTCGGACGCGGTGAAGCCGTGATTCGCAAGACGCAAGGTCTGGTCGTGGAGATATTTGTACAAATCGCGCTGCTGCGTCATGAACGCGCTGAGGCGTGCATTGCCCCAGGTGGGCCAGTGGTGCTGCGCGAACACGACGTCGGCGTACGGCGCGTAGCGTTCGAGAGCCTGATTGAGGTAATACGACCACTTTTTGGCGTTGCGAACCTGCGCTCCGCGGAGCGGGCACAGGTTGTGCAGCGTGCGCGTGCCGTTTTCCGCGAGGTTCAGCGCACGGAACTGCGGGAAGAAGAAGTGCATCTCCGCGGGCGCCTCCGTTTCGGGCGTCAGCTGAAACACGATTTCCACGCCGTCGATGACATGCGTCTCGCTTTCTTCGCTGATCAGTTGGGTGGGCTCGATGAGCGTGATCGTGCCTTTGACTCCGTTCTTGCCGAGCCCCGAATCGATCTGGCAGCAGGCATTGATGGCGAGCGTGTGGCCGAACTGAAATTGCGCGCGCCGCGCCATGGCGGTGCCAGCCAGCACCTGCTCCGAGACGGCCTCTTCCATGAATCCGGCCGGCGCGATGACGCTTACCTTGCCGGCGCGCACGTCCGCTTCGTCGATGACGCCCTTGACACCGCCGAAGTGGTCCGCGTGACTGTGACTGTAAATAACCGTGAGCACGGGCTTCGCGGGACGGTGCGCGAGATAGAGTTCCAGTGCAGCCTTGGCCGTTTCCTTGCATGTCAGCGGGTCGATAATGATGAGGCCCGTGTCGCCTTCGACGATCGTCATGTTCGACAGATCGAAGCCTCGCACCTGATAGATGCGCCCGGTGACTTCGAAAAGGCCGTGATGCCGGTTCAGGCGCGCCTGACGCCATAGCGCGGGGTGGGCGGTGGCGGGGGCGTCCTCCGCATCGAGGAAGTCATAGGGGGCCATGCTCCAGACGATCCGGTCGTAGGCATCGCGTATTTCGGCATCCTTGATCGACCCGATAAAGCCGCGCACGGCTTCGGCTTCGTCGATGAGATCTTGCGCTGGCAGGCTGCGCAACGCTTGCCTGTGCGCATCGATGGTTGCCCCCGTTGCGTGGCGCTGTGATGCCGGTGTGTCGATGGAGAAGGTTTGAAGATATTCAGACATGGTGTGTTGTTCCGTTTTCCGAACCATCGGGGAGGAGTATGTTCAGGCTCTTCCGAGAGTCTCATTTGAGCGGGTTGCCTGAGCCGGCTCAGCATGGCGGGTTGCGCACGCGAGGGGCGACGGCGCGCGGGGCCGGCTGCGCAGATAGAAGACACCGCTTGCTTGCAGCACGGCGCGCCCGCCCGCGGTAACGGTGCAGGTTGCATGAGCGAGGCTGCGGCCGGCCTTGACGATTTCCACGTGCGCTTGCGCCCATTCGCCGGCATAAACCGGGGCGAGGTAGTTGGTGCTCAGGTTCACCGTGGGTGATGCGGTATAGCCGCAATCGCGTCGGAGGACAGCGCCGAACGCGGTGTCGGCGAACGTGGCGAGAAAGCCGCCGTGCGCAATGCCGATCGCGTTGAGGTGCGCGGGCAGGACCCGAACGCCCAGCACGGGGAGGTGACGATGCAGGAGGAAGCCGCCGCAGGTCTGCACGAAGCCCGGGCCGGTCACCAGTGGTTCGAACTCTGTCTCGTCGCAGTTTAAGGCCGCAGAGGGGGAAAGGGCGGGAGTAGACATCGCTCGCATGACCAGAGAGTCTTACGCAACCGTATCTGCGATCGGCGTGCCGGGTGCGATGTCGCTTGGCGTTGGCCGGCCGAGTATGAGATCCGCGGCTTTTTCCGCGATCATGATCGAGGGTGCGTTGGTGTTGCCGCTAACGAGAGTCGGCATCACCGATGCGTCGACCACGCGCAGTCCCGTCACCCCGCGCACGCGCAATTGCGGGTCGACGACCGACCGCGCGTCGCTGCCCATCCGGCAGGTGCCAACAGGATGGAAGGCGGTTTCGGCGCGATCGCGGATCAACTGGCGAATCGCTTCATCGCTGGTCATTTCGGCTTCCAGCAATGCGTCCACGGGACGCCCGCCGAAGCGTCGCAACGCAGGCTGGTCGAGGATGCGCTTGAGCCCGCGAACGCCCCGCGTGAGCGCGTCCATGTCGCGCTCGTCCGTGAGCATGTTCAGGTCGATCAGGGGGGCGTCGCGCGTGTCGGCGCTCGCGAGCCGGACTTGCCCGCGGCTATGCGGCCGCAGCAGGCACACGTGTGCGGAGTAGCCGTGACCGTAACGCATCGGAGACGTGACGGCAGCGATAAGGAAATGGACCTGCAGATCCGGCTCCGACAGATCGGGGCTGCTTTTGAAAAAGCAGCCGGCCTCGGCGACGTTGCTCGTCAGCATGCCGGTGCGCAGGCGCCGGTAGCGCCTCAGTTCTAGCAGCATGCGCAAGCCGCCCCGGAGGGAAAGACCCAGCAGGTCCCGGCTGGAGACCCCGTGGTGAGCCAGCAGCACGTCGGGATGCTCCTGAAGGTTCTGGCCGACGCCGGGGGCGTCGTGCACGACAGGAATTCCGTGCTCCCGCAGATGATCGGCCGGCCCCACACCCGACACCATCAGGATCTGCGCAGTGCCGATCGAGCCGGCAGCGAGGATGATTTCGCGGTCGGCTTGCATCTGCGTTTCCTCGCCGTCGCGGCGCACCACCACGCCCGTGGCGTGGCCGTCCTCGAACGTGATGCGCACGACCTGCGTGTCGGTCAAAACGTCGAGATTCGGCCACCGGCTGTTTCCCTCGACGGGCTCGCCGCCGTGAAGATAGGCGCGCGCGGCGTTCCAGCGTTCGCCGTTGCGCTGCGTGACCTGATAGTAGCCGGCGCCGTTTTGAGTCGGCCCGTTGAAGTCGGAGTTATATGGGTGCCCCGCGGCTTGCGCTGCCTCGATGAAATAGCGCGAAAACGGGCTGGTCGTGCGCAGATCCACGACCGAAAGCGGTCCCTTGCCGCCGTGCAGCGTGTCTTCTTCGTGGCCGGCGAGGCGCTCGTTGCCTTCGGCGCGCTTGAAGTACGGCAGCACGTCGCGCCAGCTCCAGCCGTTGCATCCTTGTGCCGCCCATCCGTCGTAGTCCGAGGCATTGCCGCGGATATAGATCATTGCATTGATCGACGAACTGCCACCCAACCCCCGGCCACGGGGAATTCGCACCTTCCTGTCGCTCATGTGCGCCTGAGGCGGCGTGCGGTACCCGTAGTTGTACGCGTTCGGCTTTCTCGCGGTCGTCGCGACGCCAAGCGGAGTGGTGACCTTCGGGTTGTGGTCGTGCGGACCGGCTTCGATCAGGGCGATCCTGCCGCGCCCTCCTTGTGCGAGGCGGGACGCGACCGCACAGCCTGCCGAGCCGCCGCCTATCACGATGTAGTCGTAACGAGTGTCCATGTGTCGTTCGGGAACGGGCAGCACGTCGCCGCGCTGCAGGTTGAATGGGCCAGCACCGTCAAGGCTGGCCGGGCTTCGAACAAGTAGAACACTCGCGCTCGCGCGCTGACCCCCCCTTAAAATCGGGGCGGGGAATACCCTGACAACGGGTTTGCCCGGTGAACGGGCGCAGGCGGCGTCAGTCTCCGGACGGAGGGCGAACGATGCCCGGACCTGATCCCCAATGAATGTCGCGAATACGGTCTAGTGCTTCGTCCCGGCCCGAGACGCCGAGCTTGCTGTAGATATTCGTGAGGTGCCACTTGACCGTCTCGGGCGAGAGGCCCAGCGTGCGCGCGATCTTCTTGGCCGTGAATGCCTCCGCGAGCAGGCGCACCACGTCCGTTTCGCGCTGGCTCAACGTCGGAATGGCACGCGGCGGTTCACTCGCGTCCGGCCGCTGATCGCCGGCAGGCTGCGTGCGCGCAGACGCCAGCGCGGCCCGGGACTGCAGCCTTTCGGTGTAGAACGCGAGGACGGGGTCCAGTGCGCCGTTGTGCAACACCTGGCTCACGAGGGCTAAGGATTCAGGCGCAGCTTCGAGCAGAGTTCGCGCGAGGCCTAGCCGGTGGGCGCGCCGCAGTGCGTCGGCGACATCGGCGAAACACGCACTGGCGCGCCCGTGGCGCATCAGCACGGCCGCGCGCTGCATGAGCAGGCCCACCTGCTCGCGTTGCCGGCCGTGCGCCGCGCAGTACGCGAGCAGCGGTGCGATAGCGTGCAAGGCCCGCTCGGTGTCATCCGTCGCGAGCTGCCACCGCACGCGCGCACTGCGCGCGGCGATGCGAATTTCGCTGTAAGCGGACGACGCCTCGTGGGGATGGCGCGCGTCGAGCACGTCGAGGCGATCGAGGCAGAGGCTGGCGGCATCCAGCGCGCCGCGCGCGACGTGCTGCGCGACCTGGGCCGCGAGACTGTGGGCGAGCAGCCGGTCGAGCCCGAGATGGAGCGCATATTCTTCGAGCCGTTCGAGATGCGCCTCGGCCTCCAGGGGGTTGCCCATGCCGGCGTGCGCCGAGGCGAGGGAGAGCATGGCGCGCAGGAAGCAGTCCGGCAACGAGGCCTGTTCGAGCGTGTCCACGCGGTTTTCGAGTATCGCGAGCGCGGTGCGGTCTTCCAGGCGCTCGACGAGCACTTCGCTGAGCAAAGCCGTCGCGAAGTTCGCTGTCTCGTAGCAGGCCTTGCCGCCGAGGTCGGCGGCGCGCAGAACCGAACGGTAGACCTGTTCGGCCCGGCCCATGTTGCCTTCGAGCGCGTGGCTCAGTCCGGCGAGGCACTGCCCGTACAGCGAGCCCACGATTGAACCGACGAGGCGTGTGCCGTCGACCGTCGTGATGGCGGCGTCGAGCTGGACATCGCGCGCACGCTGGTATTCGCCGCGGCGCATGTACAGCCAGGTCAGCACGTGGCGGCAGCCGGCCGTGATCAGCTTGTCGGCGTCCGCGGGCGGGGCTGCCAGTTGCGGCTCGACCGCCTGCACGGCCGTCGCATCGTCGCGTTGCACGCCGAGCAGTGCGCGCACCGCCGCGATGACGAAGCGGTGGCGTACGTCGTTGCCGGGCAGTTCGGCGTCGAGGGCGTCCAGCGTGCGGGCGCTCGCGTCGAATTCCCGGCGGTAGATCTGCACGCGAGCCGTCCATATGCGCAATTCGATGCTCGATTCGACCTCCTTTGCAGGCAGTTCGCGCAAGAGGCGCATCAGCATGGCGCGATCTCCTTGCACGAACAGCAACTGCGCGCAGTTTTCGAGCATGACGGCAGCGCGTGTCGCCTCGCCCGCTTTCAACGCATGGCGGATCGCTTCGTCCAGGTGGCCATGCGCCTCGAACCAGCGTGATGCGGCGGCGTGGACATTGTGCCGCGCGGCTTCGTCCCATGCGGCCAACCGTTCGGTGAGCGAATCTCTCAACAGCGGGTGAAGTCCATACCAGATCTCCCGCTCATCGCGATTGACGGTGGAAACGAACAGATTGTCGCTTTCGAGGCGGGCCAGCAGTTCACCCACCGTCGCGTTCATCGTCGCCTGGGTATCCGAATGATCGATCAGCGCGGCGCACAGCGAAGCGCAAAACCGGTCACGGGCCGACACGCGAATCAGCAAATCGAGTTCGTCGGGTGCGAGGCGGCACAATACTTCCTCGTCGAAATACCTCGCGAACGCCCTCGAGTCGCGCAGCTGTTTGTGGAAGAAGGCGCTGGCCGCACCGGGCTTCGGCGCGCCGCGGCGACGCCGTTTCCAGGCGGCGGAGAACAGCTGGAGCCCGGCGGCCCAGCCGTCGGTCAGCGCATGGAGGCGCCGGGCGCCCGTGTCGTCGATCGAGCCGAGCTGCGAAGCGAGAAACTGTTTCGATTCCTGTAGCGAAAAGCGCAGATCGGTTGGGCCGCATTCCACGATCGCCGATTCGGCGCGCAGCCGCTCCAGCGAAACAGGCGGCGGCGATCGGGAGGCCAGAGCAATGTGGAGATTGTCGGGCGCGTACTCGATCAGCCACTGCAGCGCGCCATGAACGGCGGGGTCCTTGAGGTTGTGAAGATCGTCGAGCACGAGGATGATCTCGCGCCGGTGCCGCGCAATACCGCGTACCAGCGCCACGACCTGCCGCTCCACGGCGTCCTCGTCCGCCCCGGCTTCGCCCAGCTCCTCGGCCTCGCGGGTCAGGCCCGGCGCAATCGTCGCGATGCTCTTCGTCACATAGCCGAGCCACGCGGCCACGTGGTCGTCTTCAGGGTCGAGCGACAGCCACGCGGTATCGTATCCGAGCGGGATGAGCGCCCGGCACCAGCCAGCAAGCGTAGTGGTCTTGCCATAACCGGCCGGCCCTTGAATCACGAAACAACGCAGGCGGCGCGCTTCGGTCAGGCGAGTGAGGAGCGCGTCGCGCGGCACGAGACCACGGCCGGCGGGAGGCGGCAACAGCTTGGTGTCGATCGCGGATTTGAGCACGCCGCCTTCTGCCGGGAATCCCGTCAAAGCGGCTCCCGTCGCATCTGGAGTATCTGGCATGCGTGGAGAATGTCGCTGTGCGCGACGCAATACATCCTGACGCGGGCGAGTCTAGCACAGTGATTTCGGCGCAGCCCCGCGCGGCGGGCCGTCGCGCCGGACTCGCTGCCGCCCGTCGTCAGTGGCTGGTGATCGACTTGTACTCGAGAAATTCGCTGATCCCCTGAGCGCCGCATTCGCGGCCGTTTCCCGAAGCCTTGTAGCCGCCGAACGGGAGGTTGAAGTCCATCGTCGCGCCATTGATCCGTACGGAGCCGGCCCGCAGCTTCGACGCGACGCGCTGCGCGCGAGCGACGTCGGCCGAGGCGACGTAGGCGGCGAGTCCGTAGGGCGTGTCGTTGGCGATCTCGATCGCGTGGGCCTCGCTGTCGCAGGCAATGATCGCCAGTACCGGCCCGAAAATCTCTGTGCGCGCGATGGCCATGTCGTTATGCACGTCAGCGAAGACCGTGGGCTTCGTATAGAAGCCGCGGTCGATGCCGTCGGGGCGTCCCGGGCCGCCAGCGACGAGGCGCGCGCCTTCCTCGATGCCGATGCGTATCATCCGCTGGACTGTTTCGTATTGCCTGGCGTTCGCGATCGGGCCCATTTTCGTTTCGGCGTGCGCGGGATTGCCGGGGCGGATCGCGTTGGCGACAGCGGCGGCAATCGCGGCCGCTTCATCGTGGCGTTCGCGCGGCACGAGCATGCGCGTCGGCGCCACGCACGTCTGGCCCGAGTTCACCATGCATTGCGCGACGCCGCTCGTTACCGTGGCCGTGAAATCCGCGTCGTCGAGGATCAGGAGCGGCGACTTTCCGCCGAGTTCCTGCGCGACGCGCTTAACCGTCGGCGCGGCATTGATCGCAACATCGATCCCAGCGCGGGTCGAGCCGGTGATCGACACCATGTCGACTTGCGAATGCGCCGAAAGCCGTGCGCCGACTACGCCGCCTTCGCCGAAGATCATGTTGAAGACGCCCGGCGGCGTGCCGGCCTCGTGCACGATCCCGGCAAGGATCATCGCGTCGAACGGCGCGATTTCGGAAGGCTTGAGGACGATTGTGCAGCCGGCTGCGAGGGCGGGCGCGACCTTGGCGATGATCTGGTTCAGCGGCCAGTTCCAGGGGGTGATCAGCGCTGCGACGCCGACCGGCTCGCGCAGGATACGGCTGTTGCCGTTCACGGTTTCGAAATCGAACTCGCGGAGCGCGTCGAGCGTGCTCTTCAGCTGCGCGAGGCCGACGGGCGCCTGAAGCGCCCGGCACAGTGTGATGGGGGCGCCGATTTCGGCGCACACCGCTTGCGCAATCTCTTCAAGACGAGCCTGGTAGAGTCCGGCGATGCGTTCGAGCAGGGCAATGCGCGTTTCGCGGCTGCTCGCCGCCCACTCGGGGAAGGCGGCGCGCGCGGCGGCGACCGCACGGTCCGCGTCCTCGGCCGCGCCCATGGCGAGTGTGCCTTGCACGCACTCGGAAGCAGGGTCGATCAGGTCCATCCGGGTTGCTGCCGCCGAAGGCGCGACCCACGCGCCGCCGATATAAAAGCGGTCCAATGTTTTCATCTCGATGTCCTCGTCGAAGGGAAATGGTGGCGCGGCGGCCTGGCTCGCGACGGGACCGCCGGGCCCGTCGAGTGTCCGCTTCGCGCGCCGGGCTCGGCCCAGGCGGTGCATCCGCGCACAGGCAATCGACAGATCGGCAAGAACGGCGCAGTCCTTTCGCCCGGGGGCGGGGCCCGCATGACAATGTAAACGCGTCGAGCAGTGCCGCCGCCACCCTGAACCGGGGGGGAGCCCCGTATGAAACCGCTCCGGAGGCCTGTGTCGGGCGCCCCCTGAGGACGCGTGCCGCCACCCCCCGCGGGGGGCTCTGCTGGGCCGCCGAATCTGGCTTACTTGCGTGGCGGGCCGTTGCCGCAGGCGGTCTGGCATCGGCGGCCGCGTGGCATTTCCCTTGCCGCCGCGACGGCCGCAAGCATGACTGGCGGATTCCCAGATAAACGGTGGAGATAGAGAAGATGAGCATTCGATTCGAAGGCAAGGTGGCGATCGTCACCGGCGCGGGCGCAGGCCTTGGGCGTCGGCACGCGCTGGCATTGGCGGCGCGCGGTGCGAAGGTAGTGGTCAACGATTTCGGCGGTAGCCGCGACGGCTCGGATGAGGGGGCATCGGCGGCCCAGGCGGTGGTCGACGAAATCCGCGCGGCCGGGGGCACGGCGGTGGTCAACGGCGCGAACGTGGCGGACTTCGCCCACGTGGAAGCGATGGTCGGCGAGGCGCTGGCCGAGTTCGGACGCGTGGACATCCTCGTGAACAACGCGGGCATCCTGCGCGACAAGAGCTTCGCAAAGATGGAAGCGGCAGACTTCAAGGCCGTGCTCGACGTGCATCTGATGGGCGCATTCAATTGCTCGAAAGCAGTGTGGGCGGTCATGCGCGAGCAGGAGTACGGCCGTATCGTGATGACGACTTCGGCGGCGGGACTCTATGGGAATTTTGGCCAGGCGAACTACGGCTCGGCGAAGATGGGGATGATCGGCCTCATGAATGTGCTGCACGTCGAGGGCGCGAAGAACAACATCAAGGTCAACGCAATCGCGCCACTTGCCGCGACGCGCATGACCGAGGATCTGCTCCCGCCCGAAGCGCTCGACGCGATTCGCCCGGAGCGCGTGACGCCCGGTGTGTTGTACCTGTGCAGCGACGAAGCGCCGTCCCGCATGATTCTTTCGGCGGGCGGCGGCCTGTTCGCGACGGCGACAGTGGTAGAGACGCAGCCCGTCTACTTCGGGGACGACGTGCTCTCGCCCGAAGCGATCGCGCAGCAGTTCTCGGGCACGCAGGACTGGGCACAGGCAGTCTCATATCCTGAAGCGCGCGGCGAGACGCGCCGGTTCGTTCATCTGGCGATGGAAGCAGCAGGTAGCGTGCGCGCGAGCTGACGGAACGGAGCGGGGCAAAGGTCCCGACAGGCGAACCGGTTGTCAATGGATGATCAAAGGAGAGTGAAATTGAAGATTCTGGTCGGAGTGAAGCGCGTGGTCGACGCCAACGTGAAGATCGGCGTGAAATCGGACGGTACGGGTGTCGACCTCGCCAACATGAAGATGTCGATGAACCCGTTCGATGAAATCGCCGTGGAAGAGGCGGTGCGCCTGAAGGAAGCGGGTGCGGCGACGGAAGTCGTGGCGGTGTCCGTGGGTGTCGCGCAGGCACAGGAGACGCTGCGTACGGCGCTGGCGATCGGCGCGGACCGCGCGATCCTCGTCGAGGCAAGTGACGGCGTCGAGCCACTGGGCGTCGCGAAGATACTGAAGGCGCTTGTGGACAGAGAGCTGCCGCAGCTTGTCATTCTCGGCAAGCAGGCCATCGACGACGATTCGAACCAGACTGGCCAGATGCTTGCCGCCTTGGCGGGTCTGCCGCAAGCGACGTTCGCTTCGAAGCTCGCGATCGCCGATGGCAAGGCCACGGTCGCGCGTGAGGTCGACGGAGGCGCCGAAACGCTTTCCCTGCAATTGCCTGCCGTGGTGACGACGGACCTCCGTTTGAACGAGCCGCGCTATGTCACGCTGCCGAACATCATGAAGGCGAAGAAGAAGCCGCTGGAGACGATCAAACCGGAAGACCTCGGTGTCGATATCACGCCGCGTCTGAAGACCCTCAAGGTTGCGGAGCCGCCCAGGCGTAGCGCAGGCGTGAAAATGGCCGACGTGCGGGCGCTGGTCGAGAAGCTGAAGAACGAAGCCAAGGTGCTGTAAGGGAGCGAGACAAAAATGACGATTCTTGTAATTGCCGAACACGACAACTTGACCTTGAAGGCTGCAACGCTGAACACCGTAGCTGCCGCGCAGAAGGTCGGCGGCGACGTGCACGTGCTGATCGCGGGACACAACGCGCAGGCTGTCGCCGACGCAGCCCTGAAGATCGCAGGCGTTGCGAAGGTGCTGCTGGCCGACGCGCCGCAACTCGAAGCGGGTCTCGCGGAGAACGTCGAAGCGACGGTCATCAGTATTGCCATGAATTACTCGCACATCCTCGCGCCGTCAACGGCTGCGGGCAAGAACGTTGCACCGCGTATAGCCGCGAAGCTGGACGTCGCACAGATCAGCGACATCACGGCAGTCGAATCGCCGGACACATTCGAACGTCCGATTTATGCGGGCAGCGCGATCGCTACGGTTCAGTCACACGATCCCATCAAGGTGATCACGGTCCGTACTACGGCATTCGATGCAGTCTCAACTGGCGGTGGCGGCGCGGTTCTCGAGAAGATCGAGGCGGCGGCAGACAGCGGCCTCTCGCGGTTTGTGGGTCGTGAGGTCACGAAGCTTGACCGTCCGGAGCTCACGAGCGCGAAAATCATCGTTTCGGGGGGGCGCGGCCTTGGCAGCGGCGAGAACTACGTCAAGGTGCTGGAGCCGCTGGCCGACAAGCTCAACGCGGCACTGGGCGCCTCGCGCGCGGCCGTGGATGCCGGCTTCGTGCCGAACGACTACCAGGTCGGCCAGACCGGAAAGATCGTCGCGCCGGAGCTTTACATTGCAGTGGGCATCTCGGGTGCGATCCAGCATCTCGCCGGCATGAAGGACTCGAAGGTGATCGTGGCGATCAACAAGGACGAAGAAGCGCCGATCTTCAGCGTGGCCGACTATGGCCTCGTCGGCGATCTGTTCACGGCGGTGCCCGAGCTGGTGTCGGCAACCTGAGCGACTCAGAAGCCTTTGCGGCACTCATGCGCAGGCGGTCTGGGCGGAAAATCCGCCCAGACCACTTTTTTTATATGGAGAGGATGACTTATCGTCCCAGGAACCTGGCCGTGCGTTTTTCGACAAACGCCGCCAGGGCCTCGCGCACGTCGTGCGTCTGAACAGCCTCTGCCTGCAAGGTTGCCTCGCGATCGAGTTGGGTCGCGAGGTCGTGGTCCAGGCTGGCGTTGAGCGCCGCTTTGGTCAGCGCGTAGGCGCGCGTCGGCATCTCCGCGAGATGACGGGCGAGCGCGGCGCTCGCGCTGGCAAGTTCGTCGTCGGCATGGACCTTCCAGACAAGACCCAGGCGTTGCGCCTCGGCGGCATCGATCTTTTCGCCGAGGATCGCGATGGCGCGCGCGCGCATCTCACCGGCATAGCGGGGCAGGAAGTATGTACTGCCTGCGTCCGGAACGAGGCCGATCTTCGTGAAGGCCGGCACGAAGGTGGCCGACTGCGCGGCCAGCACGACGTCCCCGGCGAGCGCGAGACTCATGCCCGCTCCCGCCGCCACGCCGTTGACGACGGTGATCAGCGGCTTGGGCAGCGCGCGCAGCGACAGAATCAGTGGATTCAGTAGCGTACGCAGCAACTCCGCTGCCGTATTGCCGCCGCTGTGGGGGCGCTTCAGGTCGGCGCCCGCAGAAAAACCGCGGCCGGCTCCCGTGAGCACGACGGCGCGTACTGCCGGGTCGGTGGCGGCGCGCTTGACGGCTTCGCCTAGTGCGCTCACGAGTTCGCTGTTCAGTGCATTGAGAACGTCGGGCCGGTTCAGGACCAGCATCGCGACGCCTGCTTCGACGGTGTATAGGACGGGTTCAGTCATGGAATGCCTTGGTGCGTTGGACGTGCGTGCGTTGTACCGCGCCTTTCAGTTGACGCTGCGTTTCTTGCCTTCCCAGTACGGTACGCGCAGGTCACGCTTGAGTATCTTGCCGGCGGCGGACATGGGCAGCTCCGTGCGGAACTCGACGGTCTTGGGACACTTGTAGCCCGCGATAAATTCGCGGCAGTGCGCGCGGATCCCGTCTTCGGTCACCGTTGCGCCGGCTTTCAGGACGACGATCGCATGTACGGCTTCGCCCCAGATTTCGTGGGGTACGCCGATGACCGCGCAGATCGCGACCTGCGGATGGCGCGAGATCGTGTTCTCCACCTCCGCCGAATAGACGTTCTCGCCGCCGCTGACGATCATGTCCTTCATGCGGTCGACGATGAAGATGTATCCCTCGTCGTTCATGTACCCGCCGTCGCCGGTATGGAACCAGTCGTTGCGCATGGCTCTGGCGGATTCCTCGGGCTTGTTCCAGTACGCCTGCATCACGGTGGGGCCGCGAACGACGATTTCGCCCACAGTGCCGCGCGGCACCTCGTGGTCTTCGCTATCCACGATCCGGAGTTCTACGCCGAGGACCGGGCGTCCTGCCGATGCATGCAACCCCGTCTTGCGCGCCGCTTCGCCATGATTCTCGGGCGGGTTCGAGGACAAAATCATCGCCTCGGTCAGGCCGTACGAATGGGTGAATTCCACGCCGGGCAGCATGGCAAGCGTCTTTTCGAGCACGGCCGCCGTCATCGGCGAGGCGCCATAGGATAGACGTTTCAGGCTGCGCAGATCGCGGTGCGCGAAGTCTGGATGCGCAATCATGGCCTGGATCATGACGGGCACCAGAGAGGCCTCGGTAATGCGTTCGCGCTCGATGGTCTCAAGTACTTCGGCAGCGTTGAACGCCGGAATGATCACCTGAACTTCGCCGCGAATGAAGCGCATGAGCGAGCCCGCCATCGACGCGATATGGAACAGCGGCGCGCTGATGAGCACCCGCGTGCCGGCGAGGGCCGGGATGTCGGCGAGCCGGTGGACGGAGCCTGTCCACAGCGCCCGGTGGCTTTGCATGACGCCCTTTGGGAATCCCGTCGTGCCACCCGTGTACATGATCGCCGCCAGATCTTCGTAGCCGCGGCGCGCGTCTTCGACGGGGGCGTGCTCCGCGATCAGGCGTTCGTAGGACAGCATGCCGGCGGGCGCGTCGCCATCCCCGGCATGGATGAGCGTGGGAGCGTGCGCGGCCGTCTCGCAGATGCCGTCGGCAAGGTGTGCGAAGTTGTCGTCGACGATGAGGATGTGCGTGTCGCAATCGTTGAGCGAGTAGACGATTTCGGGCACGCTCCAGCGGATATTGACGGGATTCAGCACGCCGCCGCCCCACCAGACCGCCATCATGTACTCACAGTAGCGGTCGGAATTGAGCGCGAGCATGCCCACGCGGTCGCCCGGCGCCATGCCTGCCTTCTGCAGTCCGTGGGCCAGGCGGGCGACGCGGTCGCTGAATTCGCGCCAGGTGCGCTTGCGGCCGCGGAAGATCGTCGCGATCTGGTCGGGCGTCTGCTGCAATGCGCGATGAAGGCAATGGGTGAGATACAAGCCTGTCTCCTTTTTCGGCCGGAGTTGGCGCTCGAGCGTCTTACTCCGGCTCCATGCAAGATGGTTGCGGACGGTCGTTGTTGCGTGGCAAGTACGTCCTTGCGCACGCCGGATACCGTGTGACGGTCGCGTCGCGAGCCGCGGCATCCCGTTTCGGCGGGCCGCGCTGCTTTTTCGTTGTACCGCGAACAAGGCCGGCGCGCGGGGTAACGGACATATGGGTCGATTACCGCATACTACCCGCGACCGCGATGTCCGTATTACTGCAGGTTGCCTGCAACCGCGATCGTTTGACCGGTGATGTAATTCGACTAGGGCGAGCAGAACAGATAAACGCCGCCGGCAGCTTCCCCGGTCGTGCCGCCGCGGCCCAACGGGTTGCGCATGGCGTGCGCCTTGAGCATCTCGGCATTCACGCCGACGCGGATGTCGCGGCCCTCGATCTTCACCGACGCGGCTTCTTCTGTGCTGACCGTCATGCGCGTATGAATCAGGCCGAACGCCACCGCGTTGACGTTGACGTTGAAGCGTCCCCATTCGCGTGCCAGTGCGCGTGTCATGCCGATCACGCCGGCCTTCGCCGACGAGTAGTTCATCTGGCCGGCGTTGCCGTTCAGCGCCGATGTGGATGAGATGTTCACGACCTTGCGATACACCTCGCGGCCGGCTTCCCTGTCGGCGGCGTGCAGCGCCTTGATATGCGGGTAGGCCGCGCGCAGGATGCGGAACGGCGCGGTCATGTGGCAGTCGAGGATCGCGTACCACTGCTCGTCCGTCATGCGCTGGACGACGTCGTCCCACGTGAAGCCGGCGTTGTTGACGATGATGTCGATGCTTTTGAACGCACTCATTGCAGTGCCGATGAAGCGGTCCGCGAAGTCGGGTGCCGTGACGTTGCCCACGCAGGCCACGGCCTCGGCGCCCGTCTGCTTCAGCGCTTCGACCGTCTCGTGCGCCGGTGCGGCGTCCAGATCGTTCACGACAATGCGCGCGCCTTCGCTCGCGAGCTTTTCCGCGATTGCGCGCCCGATGCCGCGGCCCGAGCCGGTGACGAGCGCCACCTTGCCATCAAGTTTTCCCATCCTGCTGTCTCCTGGAATCGAGTAGTACGTCAATCGACGCGTATTGGTCAAAGCGCTACCACGGCGTCGCCGACGATGCGCGGCTCGCCATACTGGTTGGCTGTCTGGATTTCGAGCCGCACGCGCTTTTCACCATCCGCTTCGAACTTCTCGACCACCTTGCCGGTGCAGCTGATCTGGTGGCCAAGCTGCGTGATGCCCACGAAGCGCACGCCGAACTGGCGCACCTGGCGCTGATCGACCCACTGCGTGAGCAGGCGGCCGAGCCAGGCCATCGAGAGCATGCCGTGAGCGAACACGTCGGGCATGCCGGCGCGGCGCGCATAGTCGATGTCGATGTGGACGGCGTTGTGGTCGCCCGAGGCGCCCGCGAAGAGGGCGAGGGTGGTACGGTTCACGGCGGGCAGCGTCAGCGCGGGCAGGGTGTCGCCGACGTTGACGGTGTCGAAAGTAAGGGTGCTCATGCGTATGTTCCCGTTAGCGCTGGACGATGACGCTGCGCAGGTCGGCAACGTGCTGACCGTGCTGGTTGGTGACGCGCGTGTCGCGCACGATGAATGTGAGCGCGCCGCCCTTTTTCTCGTAGATGCCGCTGATGCGGCTCTCGAACTGCAGCACGTCGCCGGCATGGGCCATGCGATGGTAGGTGAACGACTGCTCGCCGTGCAGGATGCGCTCTGGCACGATGCCGAGGTCTGCCCGCCAGTTCGTCGAAGGCTGCTCGAATTCGAGTGAGAACAGGAACGTGGGTGGCAGCGGCGGCGCAGGATGGCCTGCATCGTGCGCCGCCGCTTCGTCGAAGTAGACCGCGTTAGTCTCGCCGATAGCCTTGGCGAAGAAGCGCAGACGCCATGCGTCTGCCGTCGCCTTGAACACCGGCAGCGTCATGCCGATATGTTTCCTGTCGATCATGTCATGGGCTCCTTGCGCTCGCGCCGCATCAGGCGGATTGGTAGGCCGTCACGACGCATGCGCCGCCCAGACCGACGTTGTGCGCGAGCGCGACTTTCGCGCCTGGTACCTGCCGGTCGCCGGCCGTGCCGCGCAGCTGGTGCGTGAGTTCGTAGCACTGCGCGAGGCCCGTTGCGCCGAGCGGGTGGCCCTTCGAGAGCAGGCCGCCCGACGGGTTCACGACCCACTGTCCGCCGTAGGTGTTGTCGCCGTCGTTGACGAGCTTTTCGGCGCCGCCTTCGGGGCACAGGCCCAGTGCTTCATAGGTGATCAGCTCGTTCTGCGCGAAGCAGTCGTGCAGCTCGATCACGTCGATGTCCTTCGGGCCGATTCCGGCCTCTTCATAGACCTGCTGTGCGGCGAGGCGCGACATGTCAAAGCCGACCACGCGGATCATGTCGCGCGCGTCATAGGTGCTCGGGAGGTCGGTGGTGACCGACTGGGCCGCGATGAGGACGTCGGTGCGCAGGCCGCGCTTCTTCGCGAACGCTTCCGACACGACAATGGCTGCTGCGCCGCCGCAGGTCGGAGGGCAGGCCATCAGGCGCGTGATGACGCCTTCCCACAGCATGGGCGCGTTCATTACGTCTTCGGTGCTGACGACATTGCGGAACACAGCGAGCGGGTTGCGCGCGGCGTGCTCGCTGGCCTTGGCGCGGATCTTCGCGAAGGTCTCGAGCTTCGTGCCGTATTTGTCCATGTGGGCCTTGCCTGCTCCGGCGAACTGGCGGATTGCTGAGGGGATGTCCTCGCGGCCGACGAGTTCGCTCACCAGCTTGTGGGCGCGTTCGAGCGCAGGCGCGCGGTCCGTCCAGTTCGACATGAGCGGGCCCGGCTTCATGAATTCGAAGCCGACGGCAAGCGCGCACTCGACTGCGCCGCTCTGCACGGCCTGACGCGCGAGGAACAGCGCCGACGAGCCCGTCGCGCAGTTGTTGTTGACGTTGATGACAGGGATGCCCGTCATGCCGACGTGATAGAGGGCCTTTTGCCCGCAGGTCGAATCGCCGTAGACGTAGCCGGCATAGGCCTGCTGCACGTCGTTGTATGCGAGGCCGGCGTCTTCGAGCGCCTGGCGCACGGCGCCTGCGCCCATCGCGTCGTACGTTTCACTCGCACCGGGCTTCCTGAACGGGATCATGCCGACACCGGCGATATAGACTTTATGGCTCATGTTGTGGATCCTTGGTTGAGAAAATCGGGAGTTACAGCTTGCGGGCGATGAGCTCGCGCATGACTTCGCTGGTGCCGCCATAGATCCGGTTGACGCGCGAATCGGCAAAGGCGCGTGCGACGGGGTACTCGAGCATGTAGCCATAGCCGCCGTGCAACTGGACCATCTCGTCGAGCGCCTTGCCGAGCGACTCGGTGGCGAAGAGTTTGGCGATGGCCGCTTCCTCGAGCGTGAGGCGGCGGCGCATGTGCTCGGCCAGATAGTGGTCGATCGTGAGCCGCACGGCGGTGGCCTGCGCCTTGATGTCGGCGAGCTTGAACTTTGTGTTCTGGAAGTCCCACACGGTCTGGTTGAAGGCCTTGCGCTCCTTCACGTAGTTCAGCGTGTGCTCGAGGCATGCTTCGAGGCGCGCGGCCGCGCCGATAGCGATCGAGAGGCGTTCCTGGGGCAGCTCGCCCATCAGATAGATGAAGCCTTTGCCTTCCTCGCCCAGACGGTTGCTGACGGGCACGCGCACGTCCTCGAAAAAGAGTTCGGCCGTGTCCTGGGCATGCATGCCGACCTTGTCGAGCTTACGGCCGCGGCGAACGCCCGCGCGGGACGCCTCGACGACGATCAGGCTCACGCCCTTGGAGCCTGCGGCTGGGTCGGTCTTGCAGATCACGATGATGAGGTCTGCGGACAGGCCGTTGCTGATGAAGGTCTTGCTGCCATTGATGATGTATTCGTCGCCGTCGCGCACGGCCGTCGTGCGCACGGCCTTGAGGTCGCTGCCCGTGCCGGGCTCCGTCATGGCGATGGCGAGAATGCTTGCGCCGGAGCAGACCGTCGGCAGCCACTTGCGCTTCTGCTCCTCGTTGCCGAGGCGGGCGATGTACGGAGCGATGATGTCCGAGTGCACGCCGAAGCCGAGCCCGCTCAGGCCGGCCCGGTTCACTTCCTCATTGAGCACGGCGGCATGGCCGAAGTCGCCGCCGCCGCCGCCGTATCCGGTTGGCAGCGTGACGCACAGGAGGCCCTCGCGGCCAGCTTTCAGCCATGTTTCGCGATCGACCTGGCCGGCCTTGTCCCACTCGGCCTGTTTCGGCAGGCACTCGCGCTCGAAGAAGCGGCGTGCCGTCGTGCGGAGCATTTCGTGATCGTCGCGAAGGACGGTGCGGTTGATATGCATGTGCTGGGTCCTGAACGTGAATGGTGTCTCTTCGAACGGGGCGGCGCCTTGCGTGACGCTTGCGCGCATGCTTGCGGCGCGCAACCGCGTGGGCTCCAGCTAACCCGGAATATGAATGGATTGGCGGAGTGCCGATGCACCGGACCCGAAACGGGCGGCCTGGGGGAGTTGCGTGCGCAATCCCGACGAGCCTCGGCCCAGAGCCGGGAGTTGCAACGACAGCAAGCGCGGCAACCGCGTCTTTCCCGCGAGAACCAGAATAGGGTGTTTGCTGTGGCGGAATAACCACCCGGACAGGGGGGCGCCGGGCGGGGCGGGGGCACGAGGGCGGAGGGCGCCCAGTGCCACGGTGCGAGTGTCGGCGAGCGGGACTTCAGGCCGCGCTGCCACCGCCCTCGCCAAGTTCGACATCGCGCATGCGCTTGACGGCTTCGTCGCGGCAGGAGACACCCAGTTTGCTGTAGATGTTCTTCAGGTGCCACTTGACGGTTTCAGGCGAGATGCCCAGCGTGCGCGCAATTTTCTTGTTGGGCAGCGCCTGGCCGAGCAGCCGCACCACTTTCGATTCCCGTTCGCTCAGGATGGCGAGGCTCGTTGACCCCGCAGTGCGCTTGCCCGCCTGATCGGACGGGAGCGGATCAGGTTTCGCCGCGTCCCCGGTCGCGCGCAGCCGCTGCACGTAGAAGTTCAGCACGGGATCGACTGGCTCTGCCGACATGACCGTGTCAATCAGCTTGAAGACGTCGGCGTCGACGTCGAGGATGCTGCGGATCAACCCCAGGCGGTGTCCGTTGCGCAGCGCGGCAATCGCGTTTTGCCGCGCGGCTTTTGCCCCGCCGCGCTGAAACTCGACAAGGGCCGTCAGCATCTGGAACTGCGCGACGTGACGTTGCCATCCGTACGCTTCGCACTGTGCAATCAGCGCAGCGAGCCGTTCGAGCGCGTTGTCGGTCTCCCGTTTTGCGATACACCAGTCGATACGCGCGCGTTCGGACATGACGCGGATCTCGGCCGAGGTGATCTCGTTGGACGAGGCATAGCGGAGAGCCACTGCATCGAGCCTGTCGAGGATGGCGTGAGCCGTATCGAACTGCCCCGACTGCAGATGCCGGCGAACCTGCTCCGCGAGGCTGTAGACAAGCAGGCGATCGACACCGTAGCGCGACGCATACTCTTCGAGACGCTCGATGTAGGCGAACGCATCGAGCTGATGCCCGGCCACCCAGTGGGCGGCCGAAAGCACGAGCAGGACGCGCAAGACCGATTCAGGAATGGAGATGCGCTCGAGCACGTCCACGCGGTCCTCCAGCAGCTTTCTCGCCGCCCGGAGCTGGTTGGCTTCGTAATGCACTTCGCCGAGCAGGCCGGCGGCAATACAGGCGGCGTCGATCGCCGCCGCGCCGAGCTTTTCCGCTTCGAACAGCACGTCGCGCCCGATTCGCTCCGCCTTCGCGAAGTTGCCCTCCATCGCATGGCTGAACCCCGCGATGCAGCGCCCGCTGAGCACGCCCCCGAGGTGCCGAGCAGCGGGGCGCCGTCCACGAGGATCTGCGCGGACTCTTCCTGAATACGGCGCGCTTCCTCGTACTTGCCGGCGCGCAGGTAGATCCAGGCGAGGATGCCGTTGCGCGGCGTGATGTGCCAGCCGTCGGCATTGGCGGGTGGAACGAGCAGTTCGGGCATCACGTTGATGGCGGACTGGATGTCGTCGCGCTGGACCGCGGCGGCGCCCTCCAGCAGGACGAGGCGGTAGCGCGAGCGGGCGTCGCCGGTCGGCATGCCGGACTTGAGCCGGGCAATGGTGGCCGCGCAGGCGTCGAAGTCGCGCGCGTACACATCAAGCTGCAAGGTCCACAACTGGAGTCCGGGGCGGGCCTGGATTTCGGCCGCCGGCAACAGGCGCATGAGCCGCACGAGCTTGCGCAGGCTGCCGGCGCGCTGCATGTCGCGGGCGACCTGCTGGACGAGATCGGCCGCGGCGCCCGGTTCGCCAGCCAGCAGTGCGTGGCGCACTGCTTCGTCGGGATGCCCGTGGTCGCGGAACCACAGCCAGGCCGCGCGATGAATGTCGCGTTGCTGCGCCTCGCTGCGCGAGCGCAAACGGGCGAGCAGCGTTTCGCGGAAGAGCGGGTTCAGGCGATACCAGACGACGCCCGCCGGCTGCTCGAGCGGCGCAATGAAGAAGTTGTCGGCCGCGAGCTTCGAAAGCAGCGGCACGATCCCGGTAGCGTGCTGCGCGTCGGCGATCAACGCCTCGCACAGCGAAGGGCACATCCGCGTGCAGGCCGACATCCTGACGAGCAGCTCGACTTCGAGCGGCAGGAGGCGCGAGAGAATCTGGCGCTGGAAATAGTCGGCGAACGCCGGCGCATCTCTCAGGGCGGGGTGCAGGAATTCGTCTTCCGCCGCCAGTTCTGAGATCACCTGCTTGTTCTTCTTGAGGCCGATGGCGAGCAGTTGCAGGCCTGCAATCCAGCCGTCGGTGAGTTCGTGCAGGCGCCGGGCCTCGCGCTGGCCAACGTTCGCGATCTGCGTTTTCAGGAAGGCCTCGGACTCGGCTAGCGTGAAGCGCAGATCGCGCATGTCGAGTTCCAGCAACAGCCCCTGGTCGCGCAGCCGGCCCAGCGACAGCGACGGAGTCGTACGTGTGGCCAGTGCCAGGTGGAGGTTCGGCGGCGCGTAGTCGAGCAGCCACTGGAACGCCTCGTGAACGCGGTTGTCGGCGACCAGGTGGAAATCGTCGAGTATCAGCATGAGATCGTTCGGATAACTCGCGATCGCGCTGACGAGGGCGATCAGCGTGCGCTCGACCGCTTCGGCGTCGCTGCCGCGACCACCCAGCAAGGCAGCCTCGCAGGTCAGAGCCGGATCGACCTGGGTCAGGCTCGCCACGAGGTAGCCGAGGCAGGCCGACATGTCGTTGTCCTCAGCAGTGAGTGTGAGCCACGGCACGTCAAAACCCAGCAGCAGCAATTCCTCGCGCCAGATCGTGAGCGTCGTCGTCTTGCCACAACCGGCTGGTCCCTGCACGACGATACAGCGCTTGCGCCGCGCCTCGAGCAGCTGATTCAGGAGGCGTTCGCGCACGACGAGGCGCGACGTGCTGCGAGGTGGGGAAAGCCTCGGCTTGGGGTTGAATTCGCCGGGCGCGGTGCGGGACGGTGGTGTTTCAGTGGGTGGCCGATGTTGCGGCATAGCGACTTTCACCTTGCGATCATGGCAGCCGCGTGCGGCGGGCCGTCGGACGACGAAACGACGTTGGGCATTGTAACGCCGTGGCGTTCCGGCCTGACGCGGTGCCCGCCGCGTGCCCGCCGCGTGGTCCGCTGCGCGCGGGTGGCAGCGCGCCTACCCGGATCGGGTGGGCGGGCACGCCGACGTCTTCGGGTATTCCCCTCCCTACCCCATTCGGGGTGGGGGAGGCGCGAAATTGTTTCGTCAACATGGTGGCACGCCTTTCATCTGCCGGGTGTGAGGCATCCGACGGGATTCGCATCAATCCGCGTCCGGAAAGCGCGGCAAACACCACGAGGAGACGTGCATGCGTTTGATTTGGCAGGGGATGTGTGGAGCAACGATGGTACTCGCCACGGGCTGTGCGACGGCGCAGTCGAGTGTGACGCTCTACGGGGTAGTCGACGTGTTCGTGCAGTATCTTGACAACGGCGGAAAACATTCGTTTTCCGAACGAAGTGGCGGCAATACAGGATCGATGTTCGGTTTGAGAGGGCGCGAGGATCTGGGCAACGGCCTGAAGGCGATCTTCGATGTCGAGAACGGCTTCAACGTCAACAACGGTTCGTTCTTCGTGGACAGCTCGGCGCTGTTTTACCGCCAGGCGTGGGTGGGGCTGTCGCACGATCGATATGGATCGCTCACGTTCGGCAGGCAGTATCAGCCCACTTTCTGGGCGCTTTATCCGTCGGATCCGTTCCGTGCCGACGAAGTGCTCTCGCCGCTGGCGGCGATGGCTCTGGCACAGGGAACCGATCGCAACACGATTGCGAGCCAGTATCAGCCAGGCCGGGTGAGCAACTCGATGGTCTACACGTCGCCGAGCGTCGGCGGATTCAAGTTCTACGGCATGTACGGCTTCGCTGCGAGCTCCACGCAGCCGGTGGTGGCCACCACCGGCAACTTCCTCGACGTCGCCGCGACCTATACCGGATACGGCTTCTACGCAGGGATCGGGTATTCGAACCAGCATTCCGGAACGGAAGTCGTGCCGGGATTGCCCGTACCGCTCGGCCTGCTCGGAGCGGAACACTTCACGGCCGCCCTCGCGTATCGCATCGGCATCGTGAATCTGCAGGCGAACTATTCGTACAACCGGTCCAAGGATCCCGCCGCGCATTCGCTGGCAGCGATACTGGGCGCGGCTCACTCATACAGCATCGCGGAAGCAGGCGCGACGATTCAGGTGAGCGCGGCGGATACGATCGAGATCGCCGGCGTCGAGCGAAACGTGCGCGGTGTGCACGACAACGCGGTCGGCGTCGAGCTGGGCGCGGATCACAGTCTGTCCAAGCGCACGGCGCTCTATGCGCGTGTGGGTTACCTGAAGAACAACGGCAGCTCAAGCACGAGCTGGCCGGGGATCGCGGCGGTGCCGCCCGGTTCGAAGCAGGTGCTGGCCGTACTCGGCATGACGCACCGTTTCTGAGCGGTTCCTCTCGACGCCCGCGCGCCGCATTTGCCGCGCGGGCAGGGAGGGGCACACGGGACCCGGGACCCGTCCCGACAGATGAAATGAACATGAGGATAACGATGAAATCGACCGTATCGAACCTGATCGCAGTAGGGGTGCTGGCTTTGTCCGGCATCTTGGAGGCGCGGGCTCAACCCGCCGATTCCGGCTCTGCGCCGCAGGCCGTGGCGGCATCCGGCGCGACTGCGAAGGACGCCGATCGCGTGCTCAGAAAGCAGGTGGTGCGTGCCTTGAGCCGGACGAAGGGTCTGCAAAGCCGCGCCATCACGGTTCGCGTGAAGGGCGGCGTGGTCGCGCTGCAGGGGACGGTGCCCGAGGAGGCGCAGGTGGATCTTGCCACACGCGCGGCGCAGGGGGTGCCAGGCGTCACCGCGGTGACGAACTCGCTCACGCTCTCGACGTTCTGACGCGCGCCAAAGGAGCGGGCTGCAACCACACCGGGCTCACGCTGCTTCCTGTTGTGTGTCCCGTGACAGCGCCTTGATCGAGGGTCTTCGCGCCTTGAGCGGGGCCGTCGAACCAGCCACCCGAATCGCAGCAGCGCCCCCCCCGTTTTCTGCGTTGAAGGCCTTGTGGCGAACCTTTAGTCTGTGCCGACACCAATGGAGGAGCACAACATGGATCTCGGAATCGCCGGGAAAGTCGCACTCGTGACGGGAAGCGGTCGCGGCATTGGCGCGCAAGTCGCACGCTCGCTGGCGCGCGAAGGCGCGCGTGTGGTCATCTCGGACATCGATCTTGCCGCCGCGGAACAGGTTGCGGCCGAACTCGACGCGGGCGGCGCGAAAGCGATCGCCGTGCGCTGCGATGTCTGCGACCGCGACGCCGTAACGCGCATGGTCGCGCAGGCCACGGAAGCCTTCGGCAGCGTCGACATCCTCGTCAACAACGCCGGCTTCAACAAGGACCGGTACCTGACGAAGATGGACGAGACGGAGTGGGACGCCGTGGTCGACACGATCCTCAAAGGCGCATTTCACTGCAGCCGCGCGGTGCTGCCCGGCATGATGGAACGCAAGTGGGGGCGCATCGTGAACATCTCGTCGCGCTCGGTGTTCGGCAACCCGGGGCAGACCAACTACAGCACGGCCAAGCTCGGCCTCGTGGGTTTCACGCGCGCGCTTTCGCTGGAGCAGGCCAGGTTCGGCATCACCGTGAACGCGATCGCGCCGGGCTTCGTGGAAACGGAACTCATGCGCGCCAACCCCACCTACGTAACGCTGCGCGACAACGCTATCGAACGCAATCCTGTCGGCTTTCTCGGAACGCCCGACGACATCGCCTCGGCCGTCGCGTTCATGGCGTCCGAGCGCGCGCGCTATATAACGGGCGTCACGCTCTACGTGACGGGCGGGCGTTTTTCTTCGTAATGCGAATGGTGCAGGAAAGCAACTGAAGAGGTCAAATGATGGATTTTGAATTCGACGCGGATCAGATCGCCTTGCGCGACAGCATCCGCCGCTACATGCGCAAGGAAGTGATGCCCCGCATCGACGAATGCGAGAAGGCACGCAACATTCCGCTCGACCTGCTGGCGGGCATGAGCCAGTTCGGCTATATCGGCGGCCTGCTGCCCGAGGCGTCGGGCGGCCTGGGTCTCGACTTCGTCACGTGGGCGATGATGCTGGAGGAATGCGGCTACTTCTGGGGATCGCTGCGCACCATCGTCAACATCACCAACGTGTTCCTGCGTCTCGTAGGCCACTACGGCACCGAGCAGCAGAAGGCGCACTTCCTGGCGGCGGCGCTCGCGTCGGAAAAGGCCGTCTGCGTGGCGTTCAGCGAGCCCAACCACGGTTCGAATCCAGCCGGCGTCGAAACGCGCGCCGATGACAAGGGCGACCACTACCTTCTCAACGGCACGAAGCTCTGGATAACTAATGGCGTGGCCGCGGACTATTTGATCGTGCTGGCGCGTACTTACAGCCCGACCTCGGACGGCGCGCCATCGCTATTCCTGATCGACAGGTCCGACACGCCCATCGAAGCCCGCCTCGTCGATAAGATGGTGCTCAAGGCGTCGGGTACCTCGGAACTGTTCCTCGATAACGTGCGCATACCAAAGGAAAACCTGCTTGGCGAGGAAGGCGCCGCGCTCAGGTTGATGGCTATCGGCCTGAACTACGGTCGCATGAACATCGCGATGGGCGCCGTCGGGGCCGCGCAGGCGGCGCTGGATATGTCGGTCGAATATGCGAAGACGCGAAAGCAGTTTGGCAAGCCTATTGGCCAGTTTCAGCTCGTCCAGAAGCATATCGTCGACATGATGGTGCGCGTGGAGGCAGCGCGCGCGCTCGGCTACAAGGCGGCTGTTTCACTTCAAAAGGGGCTGCCTTCGCGCATCGAATGCTCGATCGCGAAGCTGTACGCCGCTGAGGCCGCGCACGAAGTGGCCAAGATCGCCATCGCCGTGCACGGCGGGCTCGGCTATTCCACGGAGTATCCGCTCGAGCGCATCTTCCGTGACACGAGCGGCGGCGTCATTCCGGAAGGCACGGCGGAAGTGCAAACGCTCATTGTGGGTCGCGAAGTGCTCGGCATGTCGGCCATCGTCTAAGGGGAGGGCTATGACGACCGCACTGGAACTCTTGCCCGAGGCCGTTTCGGCTCTGCGCTACTTCTGGGAAGACATGACACCCGGTCTGCGGTTCGATACGGCGAGCCGCACCGTAACTGAAGCCGACGTCGTCAGCTTCGCCGCGCTCTCCGCCGACTACAACCGTGTGCACGTGGACGCCGAATACGCCGCCGGCACCGCCTGGGGCAAGCGCATCGCGCACGGCATGCTGGTCGCCTCGATCGTATCGGGGCTCAATACCCGCACGGTGGTCAACCAGCTGCTCGAGCCCTCGCTCATTGGCATGCTGGAAGTGAACTACCGGTTTCCGAAGCCCACGTTGATCGGCGACACCATCAAGGCACGCATCGAAGTCGTGGACCGTCGTGAAACCTCGAACCCGACGCGCGGCATCGTGGGATTCCGGCGCGTCGCGCTGAACCAGAAGGACGAGGCCGTCTGCGAATGCCTCGTGAAGATGATGGTGAGCCGGCGCCCCGGCGCGTAGCAAACAGTACATCGAACACGGAAAGCATCATGATCAAGACTGAAATTGGCTACACCACCATCGATACGATCACCGTACGCGGCAAGGATCTGTCGAAGGAAATCCTCGGCAAGATGGACTTCGTCGACACGATGATGTTGACCATCCTGAACCGCGTGCCTGATGAGCGCGAAAAGCGGATGGTCAACCTCATTCTCGTGACCGCCTGCGACCACGGCCTCACGCCGAGCGCCATGAGCGCGCGCCTGACCTATCTGGGCGCGCCGGAGGCCATGCAGGCGGCTGTTGCGGCTGGCCTGCTGGGAGCGGGCAGCGTGTTTCTCGGCACCACGCAGAACTCGGCGGAGATGCTGATCGAGGCGGCGAAGGAATTGGGCGACGACGCGAGCGAATCGGCGTTGCTCGCCTGCGCGCGTGCGGCCGTTCAGCGCGCAAAGGAAAAGAAGCAGCCGATTTACGGCGTGGGCCACCCGATTCATGTGAACGGCGACCCGCGCGTGGCGACGCTCGCCCGGGTTTCGCGCGAGAACGGCTATTACGGCAAACACTGGCGCCTGATGGTCGCAATCGAGCACGTGTTCCGCGAGGAACTCGGCAAGGCGCTGCCCATCAACGCGGTGGGCGCGATCGGCGCGATCATCGGCGACATGGGTCTCGACCCGCTGCTCGCGCGCGGCTTCATGCTGGTAGGCCGTGCGGCCGGCCTCGTCGGCCACCTCTATGAGGAGCGGCAGGAGCCCGTCGGCCAGGCACTGTGGGATCTCGTGCTGACCCAGGATCCGCGCAACGAAATCCCGGTTCGTACGCCGAAGCAAAAGTGAGGACGTCAGGGTTCTCCGGCTGGCGGGACCCCGCCGCGGGCGGGCCATGAGCAAACAAGGACAGGAAATGGATCTGAGTTATTCCGGGCAAGACCTCGCTTTCCGCAACGAGGTGAGGGGCTTCGTACGCGAGAACCTGCCTGAGTCGCTGCGCGACAAGGTGCTGGGTCACCGCCATCTCGGCCGGGACGATTACGTGCAGTGGCAGCGAATCCTGCATGCACGCGGCTGGGGCGCGCCAGGCTGGCCCGTCGCGTTCGGCGGCACGGGCTGGACCACGCTGCAGCGTCATCTCTTCGAGGTGGAGTGCGCGGTGGCGGGCGCGCCGCGGCAGATGCCCTTCGGCCTTTCCATGATTGGCCCGGTGCTGATGAAGTTCGGCAACGAGGCGCAGCATCGGCGCTTTTTGCGGCGCATCGTGGCGTCGGAGGACTGGTGGTGCCAAGGTTACTCGGAGCCCTGTGCCGGCTCCGACCTGGCATCGCTCAAGACGCGGGCGGTGCGCGCGGGCGATCACTATGTCGTGAACGGCCAGAAGACGTGGACCTCGTACGCACAGCACGCGAACTGGATGTTCTGCCTCGTGCGTACGGATGCGCAGGTGAAGCCGCAGGCGGGCATCTCGCTTCTGCTCATCGACATGAGCCTGCCAGGTGTGACGGTGCGGCCGATCGAGACAATCGAAGGCGCGTGCGACGTCAACGAAGTGTGGCTCGACGACGTGAAAGTGCCGCTCGAGAATCTCGTGGGTGAGGAAAACGCCGGCTGGACGTATGCGAAGTATCTGCTGGGCCACGAGCGCACCGGCATCGCTGGGGTTGGCATCTGTCAGCGCGAAATGCGGTTGCTCAAGACATGGGCCGGCTGTGTTCAGGCGGGCGGCAAGCCGCTGATCGACGACTTTCGCGTGCGCGAGAAGATCGCGCGCCTCGACATGGAGATCATGGCGCTCGAAATGCTGCTGCTGCGCGTGGCGACGCAAGCGCGCAGTCGTGGCGCGGGAGTCGAAGCGTCGATCCTCAAGATCCGCGGCTCCGAGCTGCAGCAGGAAATCGCAGCACTCCAGATCGACGTGATGGGCCCGGACGCGTGGCCGTATGCCGCGTCCTGGCTCGAAGGCGGCTTCGACGGCTGGACGCCGGCGGCTGTGCATGCAGCCGCCGCGACCTGCAACTATCTGGAGCAGCGCAAGCCCACCATTTTTGGCGGAACGAACGAAGTGCAACGAGAGATCATCGCGAAGGCGATCCTCGAACAGTGAGGCATGAAGATGGACTTCTCCTGGACCGAAGAGCAGCGCCAGCTGGCCGACACGCTGCGCCGCTTTGCCGAGAACGAATACACGGTCGAGCATCGCCGCAAGGTGACGCGTGATCATCAGGGCCTGTGCCGCAACGCATGGCGTGCATACGCCGAATTTGGCGTGCTGGCGCTGGGCGTGCCGGAGGCGTACAGCGGCTTCGCGGGGCGCGCGACGGATACGTTCGTCGTCCAGTACGAAGCTGGGCGCGCGCTGTTGCTGGAGCCGCTCATCGCGAGCAGTGTGATGAGCGTGAGCATGCTCGCGGAGCACGGCGGCGAGCGCCTGAAAGAGGCCTGGCTGCCCGCTCTCGCCGACGGCAGCAGGATCGTTACGCCGGCGTGGCAGGAGCGCAATGCGCGCTACGACTTCCACGCGCCGCGCACCACGGCTCGCGCGGCGGGCGAGGGCTTTCGCCTCGATGGCTGCAAGCTGCACGTCTGGCATGGCGGCGCAGCGGATGCATTCATCGTGTCGGCCTGGAATGCCGCCGTCGACGCGGTCACGCTGTTCGTGGTGCCGGCGAGCGCGCAGGGCGTGATCGTGCGAGCTTATCCGACCGTCGACGGCCAGCAGGCCGCCGAAGTCACGTTCGAATCCGTGTTCGTGGAGTCCGCTCAGGTGCTGGGCGATCCGCGCCGGGGCGCCACCATCCTCGAGGCGGGAATCGAGCGCGGCATCGCAGCGTTGTGCGCAGCCTCGGTGGGCGCGATGGAGCGGTTGATCGAGATGACGGCGGAATACCTGCGCACGCGCCATCAGTTCGGCCAGCCGCTCGCCGCATTCCAGGCGCTGCGCCACCGGCTTGCCGACATGCTCGTGCAGAAGGAGTTGGCGCTGTCGATGACACACTTCGCGACGGCGGCGCTGGAGTCGGATTCCGCCGAGGAACGCCGGCGCGCGGTCAGCGCCGCGAAGGCGATGGTGACGAAGGCGGGCCGCTTCGTCGGCCAGCATGCAATCCAGTTGCATGGCGGTATCGGTGTGACAGCGGAACTGGTGGTGGGCGACTACTTCAAGTTCCTCATGGGCGCCGCGCAACTTTTCGGCGATGCGGACCATCACGTCGACGTGTTCGCGCGCACGGCGGCGCAAGAAGGCGCATAACGGCGCACGGCGATCCACCCTTGCCCCGGGCGCACGCTTTGCAGCGCCCGGACGGGCGAGCGCACGCGCGTGTCATTTCGCACGATCCCCGTCCGTGGGGCGATGGCGCCAATACGGGCGGATGAGGACCATGAGGCCCATGGTCGGCTAAACAGGAACTGTTATGAGCGAATCGATTGCCTATCGGAGCCGCGCGGCCTGGGGCACGACAGCGATGCTGACGTGCTTCATGCTGCTCAATTTTCTCGACAAGATCGCGTTGGGGATGGTCGCGGTGCCCCTGATGGCGGAGTTTCATCTTTCACCGTCGGCGTTCGGGCTGATTGCAGGCAGCTTTTACTGGCTCTTCTCGATCTCGACGGTGCTCGTGGGGTTCGTCGCCAACCGGATGCCAGGGCGCGTACTCCTGCTGGCGATGAGCGTGAGTTGGGCCGTCCTGCAGTTGCCGATCGCACTGGCAGGCGGCGCTACCGCGATTCTGGTCTGCAGGGTGCTGCTGGGCGCCGCCGAGGGGCCGGCCTTTCCCGTTGCGGTTCACTCGCTCTACAAGTGGTTTCCCGACTCGAAGCGCAGCCTGCCCGTTGCCGTCATCGCCCAGGGCGCGGGCGCGGGCCTGTTGCTGGCGGGACTCGTCATTCCGTTCGTGACCCAGCATTGGGGATGGCGCGTGAACTTCGTGATACTCGGCGCGGCGGGCGCGCTGTGGAGTGTGCTGTGGCTGTGCTGCGGCCGGGAAGGGCCGATCGGCGAGGCGAATCCGACCGGTCTTGCCGGTGCACAGCACGCCGGACATGTTGCCCCTGCCGGTACGGTAGCGCCTGCCCGCATGTCTTATCGGCGCATGCTGCTCGCCCCTTCGGTGCTCGCGGTCTTTCTCATCACCTTTAGCGGTTTCTGGACGCTCGGGCTGACCATTACCTGGCTGCCGGCTTACCTCCAGAATGCGCTGGGCTTTAGCCCCGGTTCGGCGGGCCGCTGGTTCGCATTCGTGATCGTTGTCGGCATGCCTGCCACGATCGGCCTGAGCGTGCTCTCGCAGCGTCTGGTTCGGCACGGCGCGAGCGGCGGTCACGGGCGTGTGCAACTCGTGAGCGTATGCCTGCTCGCCGCCGGTGCGTTGTTCGCTGCGCTCGCATTCGTGCCGCTCACGCCCGTGCAGAAGGTGCTGATATTCGCGGTGGCCGCTGCGCTGCCGCCCATTGCGATTGCGCTTGCGCCCGCCATTCTGACTGAAATGGTCCCGGAGCGGCAGCGCGCGAGCATGATCGCGATACTGACCGCGGCGGGTAATCTTGCCGGCGCCATCGCGCCGGCTGTGGTGGGGCGTTTCGTCCAGACGCGCGGAATTCATGACGTGACCGGCTACGAAATGGGTTTCGCCATGGGTGCGGTGCTGCTGGCGCTCGCCGCGCTGGTGGCGTTGCGCTGGCTGGATCCCGAACGCACGCGCGCGGCGCTGCTCCGGGCGACGGTGACCGTGGGCTGAACGGCGCGCCCCAGAGAGAGGAACACTTTCAGGAGGATGCAGGATGGGCGTATTGAGCGGTATTCGCGTGCTGGAATTCGAAGCGATCGGGCCCGGTCCGTTCGGAGCGATGTTGCTGGCCGATATGGGCGCCGACGTGCTGCGCATCGAGCGGCCCGACGCGCCGGACGACCTGGGGCCGAAGGTCACCGGCAGTCACGTGAGCGTGACGGCTCGCGGCCGTCGCTCCATCACACTCGACCTGAAGCGCCCGGAAGCCGTCGAGGCTGTGCTGGAACTGATGGCGCACGCCGACATCGTGATCGAAGGCTATCGCCCCGGCACGATGGAGCGTCTGGGGCTCGGCCCGGACACGGCGCTCGTTCGCAATCCGAAGCTCGTCTACGGCCGCATGACGGGCTGGGGCCAGACGGGCCCGCTCGCGGCGCGCGCGGGCCATGACCTGAACTACATCGCGCTCTCCGGCGTGCTGTCGGGCATCGGCCGCGGCGGTGAGGCCCCGGTGCCGCCGCTGAACCTCGTGGGCGACTACGGCGGCGGCGGCATGCTGCTCGCGCTCGGCGTCGTCGCGGCGATGCTCAACGTCCAGCGTGGCGGCGCGGGCCAGGTGGTGGACGCGGCGATGATCGAAGGTGCGGCGCAACTGGCGGCTACCGTGTGGGGGCTCATTGCGTCGGGTAATTGGCGCGAAGAACGCGCGAGCAACCTGCTCGACGGCGGCACGCCCTGGTACGACAGCTATCGCACGCTCGACGGACGATATATGTCGGTCGGCGCGGTGGAAGGGCGTTTCTACGCAGAACTGATCGAAAAGCTTGGCCTCGCAGGCGAGGATCTACCGAAACAGCACGACCGGGCGGGCTGGCCGATGTTGCGCGAGCGCTTCGAGGCGGCGTTCCTTACGCGCACGCGCGACGAATGGTGCGCTGTGTTCGAAGGCAGTGACGCGTGTGTGGCGCCTGTGCTGGGCTTTTCCGAGGCGCCGTCGCACCCGCATCATGTGGCGCGCGGCAGCTTCGTGGAAGTGGCGGGCGCGGTCCAGCCGGCGCCCGCGCCGCGCTTCTCGGCGACGCCGTCCGCGATCCGCGGACCGGCTCCGAAACGCGGCGAAGGCGGCCATGCTGCACTCGTCGACTGGGGGTTCGATGCCGAAGCGATTGCGCGGCTGCAGACATGCGGAGTAGGTTGCATGGCGTGAGGGGGCGAGTGAATCGAAGTCCCAGCGAACTGGGGCTTGCCGGAAAAATGAAAGCCAATATTCCGTAGAGTTCCTGAGTGGTGGCCGTCACTCGCGGCCACCTTCCGGCTCAAGGTGAAACGCAGCGGGTTGAATCAGGCGACAAGCGCCGTGGCTCGCTCCCGATCACTGCAGGAACAGATGAAGCGCCGCGTATTGAAGCAGCATGATGGTCTTGCCATCCATGATCTCGCCGCGCGCGATCATCGCCAGAGCGTCGTTGATGGGCAGCTCCAGTACTTCGATATCTTCGCCTTCATCGGCGACGCCGCCGCCACGGCTCACGCGTGTCGCCGCGTCATATTCGGCGACGAAGAAATACAGCTTCTCCGTCACCGAGCCCGGACTCATGAACGCCTCGAAAACCTTGCGCACCGACTCCACGCGATAGCCCGTTTCCTCTTCTACTTCCGCGCGAATGCGTGCCTCCGGCGATGCCGCTTCGAGCAGGCCGGCGGGCGCTTCGATCAACATCCCTTCGTGCCCGTTGACGAACGCGGGCAAGCGGAACTGCCGCGTCAGCACGACGGTTCGCCGGCGCGGGTCGTAGAGCAGCAGCGTCGCGCCATTGCCGCGATCGTACGTTTCGCGGCTTTGCCGCTGCCAGCTGCCATCGGCGCGCCGGTAATCGAAGGTGGTCTTCTTCAGCACGTACCAGTCGTCGGACAGCACCTGCACATCGACGATACGCACCCGGTCAGCCGTTTCGCTCATGAGCGTTCCCTGTTTCGAATTCACAGACCGATCGCGCGAATGACGATCGGGAATGACGCAGCCGATTGGCCGCATCGTCGGATCATGGTATCGTGCAGATTCGTGCAAAATCAAGAAAACTCATGCAAACTCGCGTAAACCTCATCATCAGACGAATAGCATGCTGACTTCCCAACGCAAAAAGCTGATTCTGGAGGCCCTCCAGCGCGACGGGCAGGTGCTCGCCAGGTCCATGAGCGAGACATTCGGTGTGTCGGAAGACACGGTGCGCCGCGATCTGCGCGAGCTTGCCGCGGAAGGCAAACTGCAGCGCGTGCATGGCGGCGCACTGGCCGCGTCGCCGGCCGTGGCGAATCTCGCGGGGCGCCGGCAGATCGGCTCGGAGGCGAAGGCGGCGATCGGCCGGGCAGCCGCGCAGATGATCGCGCCGGGCCAGATCGCGTTCGTCGATGGCGGGACGACGGCTATCCAGCTGGCGCGTCATCTTCCGCTCGATCTGCGCGCGACGATCGTCACGCATAGTCCGAGCGTCGCCGTCGAACTCGCGGAGCACGAGGCGCTGGAAGTCGTGGTGATCGGCGGGCGGCTGTTCCGTCATTCGATGGTGACGGTCGGCGCGGCCGCCATCGAAGCGCTCGCGCACATTCGCGCCGATCTCTACTTCATGGGCGTGACGGGCGTCCACCCGGAGGCGGGGCTGAGCACGGGCGATCTCGAAGAGGCCTACGTCAAGCGCGCGCTCATGGCGCGGGCCGCCGAGACGGTCGTGCTGGCATCGTCGGAAAAACTGAATGCGGCGTCGGCGTACATGATCGCGGGCATCGACGCGGCGAGCGCGATCATCGTCGAGAAAGGCACGCCCGGGCCGACGACTGCGCCGTTCGAGGCGCTCGGCGTGACGATCGTGCGCGCCTGAACGGAGCGCGCCTGCGGCTCATCGTTTCTCCAGAAAGCGCTTCAGTTCGGCGAGGTCGCGTTCGACCCATTGTGCGTCGGCGGCAAACTGCGCGTCGCTCATGCCGGCCGTCCGGAACAGCGTGAGCAGCACTTCGGCGCCGCTGCCGTTCGGGATCACGCGCATGGGTATCGCGATCTCTTCGCCCTGTTCGGTAATCACGCGATGATCGAGTACGCCATAGGGATTGCGCGGCGTGAAGTGCACGGTGACGGGACGGCCGTCCGCACTTTCGAAGATCCACTCGACGCCCTGGCCGCGCAACGGTTTGCCCAGCCCCGACGCCCACTGCGCGAACGACAGCGGATGTTCCATGAACGCGTAGACCTCGCGCCAGTCGCGCGCGATCGCCACGCCTATCGTTTTCGATTCCGCTACGAGGGTCATCGTTGTCTCCATGCAAGTGCTCATCGGCACGCTGCTCAAGTTTCGCGCGCGCGGTGCCGATATGGAATAGGGCGGTATCTGCGACGCGCGGCGAAAGGGCCGCTGGCCTGCGCGCGACGGGACGAACAACACCGCCAATAAACATTTGTATCGAAGTGTTTGCGCGCCGGGTTTTCCGGTTCCGGCACTTTACAATGCGGCTTGGATTTAAAAGGCTAATCCGACCCTTTTGGCGGAAGATCGCATCACGTTTGACGCGGCTCTGTCTGAAGGAAAACTCCGGCGTGCGGCCGGACGGTTGAGGCCGCAACGAGGCGGCATGCTGCGCGCCGTCAGCGGGTGTCCTGCGTGTGCTGCGACATCGGCTGATCGGGCGAGGCGCGCATCCGCTCCTTGAACGAATACATGCGGGAGAGCATATGTCGAAGAATGGTTTCGACAGAACCTGGGCCAGTTTCGCGAGCTTTACGCTCGCCCTGATGTTGGGTGCCTGCGCGCACGTCGGCGAGCAGGAAGCAAAGAACAACGACGCGGCGTCGACCGCGCAAACGGCAACGGATCCGGCGTCCGCCGCGACCGCGCCGCAGATGGTCGCGCAGCCGGTGCCGCCCGTGATCTACAAGGTGCGCCGCGGCGATTCGCTGGTTCGCATCGCACGCAGCCATAACGTGACGGTCAAGCAGATCGTCGCGTGGAATCATCTGAAGCCGTCCGCGCGGCTGCATCTCGGGCAGCCGCTGAAGGTATCGTCACCGGATGCAGTGAAGATGGTCGCCGTGCCGGCTGCTCCCTCCGCGGGCCAGGCTCCGGGCGCGGCGTCGAATGGTGTCGCGGCGGCCGCGAGCGGCGCGTCGAACGCGACGGCGAGCGGTGGGACGGCCACGGCTACGAATGCCCCGAATGCCGCGCCCGCCACGACGGCCTCCGCTGCACCCGCGACAGGCGCGCCCGCGCCGAGCGCCGCCGAAGCGCGCGAAGTGAAGGCCGAAGTGGCGCGTCATGCGAAAGGCGTGGCGCTGATCTGGCCGGCGCAGGGCAATGTCGTCGGAGGGTTCCAGCCTGGCGAGACGCGCGGCATCGAAATCGGCGGCAAGGCGGGCGATCCGATCCGCGCCGCCGCCGACGGCAAGGTCATGTACGCCGGCACGGGGCTGAACGAGTACGGCAGCCTGATCATCGTCCAGCACAACAAGGACTTTCTGACGGCTTACGCGCACAACCGCAGGCTGCTCGTGAAGACGGGCGACATCGTGCGCAAGGGGCAACAGATCGCCGAGATGGGTAACGAAAACAACTCGCGCGTGTCGGTGCTGTTCGAGCTGCGCCACGATGGCAAGCCGATCGATCCGATGCCGTATCTGCCGCATCAGCGCAGCTAACGGACGCGCTGCTTCGACGTCGCGCGAAACAGAAAGGCTCCGGCGAAATACTTTCGCCGGAGCCTTTCTGTTTGTTCACGCCTGCAAAAACCGGTCAGCGGTGCCGGGCCGCACGGCGCTCAGCCAATCCAGCGCAACACGGCGGCGACGATGGCTTCTGGCGCGTCTTCCTGCACCAGATGTCCTGCGTTCGGCACCGGCTGAAAACGCGCATCGGGGATGACGCTCGCCAACTGCCAGCCGCGTTCGATGGGAATCCACTGATCGTCCTCGCCCCACAGGATCTGCGTGCGGCAGCGTATCTGCGCATAACGCGCTTCGACTTCATCCGTATAGCGCTGGTCCATCTGCGCGATCTGCCGGTAGAACGCAGGCTGGCCGACTTCGCCGAGCCACGGCGTCACGTAGGGCGCGAGTTCGTCGTCCGCGATCGTCCTCGCGATCGAACCGCGGATGTACGCGTCGACGACGGCCTCATGAATATAGGCAGGCAGGCCCTCGAAGGCCGCCGCATGCTCGTGCACGTGCCGCACGAACGGCGATCCCCACGGGGCGACGGCGACGGGGTCGATCAGCGTGAGGCTCGCATAGTCGCAACCGTCGATCAGATGCGCGCGCAACGCCGTCGCGCCGCCGAAGTCATGCGCCACGACATCGGGCACATTCGCAGGCGTATCCAGTTTCCAGTGATCGAACAGCGCGGCGAGCAGGCCGTTCTGCACGCCGAGCGAAACGTCCTGGCCTTCGCGCCGTTCCGACTGGCCATAGCCGAGAAGGTCATAAACGTGCACCTTGCGATCCCGCGCAAGATGCGGCGCGATGCGATGCCAGACCCACGACGAAAACGGCGTACCGTGAATCAGCACGACAGGCGGCCCATCGCCGAAGGTCCCGTAACGAACGGCCTGATCGCGATACGTGAACTGCTGGTCGAGCATCCAGTGCGTCATGCGTGTTCAACTCCGTCAGTCATTCATTCATTCATGCAGGACTCGCGATGCAGATTTGCACCTCGAATAGCGATTCAAATGCGAAACAAACGAGTCGATTAATCGCCTGATTCGAGCGACTTCAAAATCGGCGCGACTTGTCCGTGCGCATGCAATATCTCGGGACTGTGCTGCAAGATTTGCCGGTAATGCGGCAGGAAATTATTGCCTGGCAAATCCTCGGAAAAAAGACCGGCAACCGATTCAACGGCCGCAACGCGATCGGCACTCGTCGCCTCTTCATCGTCGAGAATCTCGTCGACATTCGCGATTATGGTCGACAACGGATTCAGCCAGCGAAACCCCGTGCCGTTAATCAATACCTGCAGGAAGGCTGCAGGCGTGACGGGGCCGAACTCCTTCTCATACAGTGCGCGCTCATGATCGAGTATTGCCTTATGCAGCACGAGCAGCGGCTTGCGAATGGCGCCGAGAAACTGCATAGCGCTTTCGTCGTTGATCTTCATCGTTTGACTCCCGAAGCAGTTCGAATAGAAGCATGCAGAAAACAACATTTACGTAAGGCAATGGAAGAAAGCGCGGACGGGGTGAAACATTCGACTGACCGCCCAGAGCCCTTGCAAAAGAGCAAGCGCAAAATATTCGCTCGTCGTCCGCTTTCCACATCGGCACAATGCCGGTTGCCTTTTTATCGGCATCTGAACGATGCTATGCTGGCGCGCCCATTGTGACGGTTCGCTCAACAAATCAGTCTGTCGACTTAACGGCGTTCGATACTGGTTTACCAGTGCCATGCCGGTCAATCATCCGCATACGTAATCAACCTCTCGTACATGCAAGACGAACACACGGCAACCCTGCTCGACTATTACACGCGACATCAGACTTCCGTGCAATGGCGCGGCTTCCTCAGCGCGCTCGCCGAAGAGTTCGAGACACAGCTTGATACGTCGCAACTGCGCATGCTGATGGCGCGCATCGGTGCGCGCTTTGCCGCAAAGTATCCCGCCTCTGAATGCGCGACGCTCGACGACCTCGCTTCCTTTCTGAACGCCATCTGGTCGGAACTCGACTGGGGCTTCGTGCGTCTTGTCGAACGGGACGATTATCTTTCCCTCGAGCATGCCTGTGCGCCGCTTGCCGCATTCGGCGAGCGGGCGGCGCCGTGGGCTTCGGCTTTTCTCGAAGGCGCGTATCAGCACTGGCTGCATGAACTGGGCGCGGGCTCGCTGGCGTTGCAGGAATATCGATCCGCGAATGCACATGCCTGCGAGTTCAGACTGTTGAAGGCAGCCTGACTGACGCTGACTAAATTTGGCGTCGGCGGCGACGTTAACCATATGGTGAAACAGCGGGCTCTGAAGGCACCCGCTGTCGTAGTGCAGGGATGCGCAGGACAAGCAGAGGAAACATCATGAGCGTTTCAGACGACGTCGGTAATCTCTTCCGGCGCTTCGGTGGCGACGCCGGGCAATATCAGGAAGTAGCGCGCGATGACGAGGCGAAGCACGCCGCATTGCGCTGGCCCTTGCTGAACGCGCTCGATATCGCGCATGCCGGACCCGTGCCGGATGCGGGGCGTCCGTCGGCGCCTTCGGCATCGCCGGCAGCGTTGACACATCGCGTGGAGGCAGCCGCTTCATCGGCGGCGGCATTTGACGAGCCGCCCGCACAGACAGCAGCGTCCGCGAGTCGGGAGTCAGCCGCACCCGTGCGTTTGCCGTTGTTCGCCCGCGCCCATCGCCATGCGACGATGCCGCCGCCCGTCGCTCCCCTGCAAACGGGCGCGAACCGCTTTGCCCCGCCGCCGGCCGTCGCGCCTTCCACGGATCGCAGCAGTGCGGCCGCGAACGCGCCGGGCATGTCGGCTGCGACGGCCGCTGCCGCGACTGCGGCAGCACCGTCCGTTGCGCCGACGTCAGCCGCGCCGCCTGTTTCCCGTGTTTTGGCATCTCAGCCGCAACGTGAAGCCCGTGGCATTCCGGCCGCCCCTTTTTTAGGTAAACGTCAAACGTTTGCTCCGCCCCCATTTGGCAATCCGGTTTCGGAAGGTGCGCGCGCGGCGTCTTCGGCGCCCGCGCAGCAGGAGGGCGGCTCGATCCTGTCGGGTCTGTTCGGAGGCAAACTCGCGGCACCTTCCGGGTCATCGGCAGCCGTGCCCTCAAAAGATCTGTCCTCGTTGTTCGCGCGCCTCTCGGGCGCTCCGGCGGCGCCTGGCCGTTCACTGCGCGACACGTTCCGGACGCGCTTCAAGGTGGATGGTGAAGCATGAGAGTTGTCTCAGTTGTCTCCGCCAAGGGCGGCGTCGGTAAGACGACGCTCGCCGCGAATCTCGCGTCGGTGCTCGGCGCGAACGGACGCCGCGTGATCGCCGTCGACTTCGATCCGCAGAACGCGCTGCGTTTGCACTTCGGCGTTCCCATCGACAATTACCACGGCGTCGCGCGCGCGACGCTGTCGGGCGCATCGTGGCGCACGGTGATGTTCGACGGCATCGACGGCATCACGGCCTTGCCGCACGGCGCGCTGAACGAAGACGACCGGCGCGTGTTCGAAGCGCGGCTCGACAGCGATCCGTATCTGATCCGCGAATCGCTCGAAACGCTGGCGCTCGACGCCGACGACATCGTGCTGATCGACACGCCGCCGGGCGCGACCGTCTACACGCGCGCCGCGTTGCTGGCCGCGGACTTCGCACTGAACGTCGTGATCGCGGACGCCGCGTCGTATGCGGCGATTCCGCAAATGGAGCGGCTGATCCAGACGTATGCGTTGCCGCGCCAGGATTTCATCGGCTATGGCTACGTGATCAATCAGGTCGACCAGAGCCGCAGTCTCACGAAAGACGTCGTCAAGGTGCTGCGCGATGCGCTCGCCGGTCATCTGTTTCCGGGCGTCATCCATCTCGACCAGGGCGTGAGCGAATCGCTTGCGTACGACACGACCGTGATTCACTACGACCCTCATAGCCAGGCGGCCGCCGATCTGCGCGCGTGCGGCGATTGGCTGGGCGCACGCCTGAACGGCCAGGCGCGGCTGCCGAGGAACGTCGCATGAGCACCGCGCCGGAAGACATTCTCGAAGCCGTCGACGCCGAGCCTCCAGGCCGCTCGCGCTTCGACCGGCTCGCTTCGCATCTGATCGACGGGCGCATTATGGGCAGCAAGCCCGTCACGATCCTGCTGGTACTGTTCGCGCTGGCGGCGCTGTTCTTCGTGTTCACGGTGCCGCTCGAGTTCGGCGAGCAGCTCACGTTCGCCGTCTGCTGCTTCGTCTGTGCGCTGCTGTTCCGGCGCGCCAAAGGCCATTACGCGACGCTCGTGATGATCATGCTGTCGGTGATCGCGACGGGCCGCTATATGTACTGGCGTCTGACGGAGACCACTTACTGGGAACGCCCGCTCGATGCCGCGTGGGGCCTGCTGCTGGTGTCGGCGGAAGTGTACGCGGCGCTGGTGCTGATGCTCGGCTACTTCCAGACGGCCTGGCCGCTGCGGCGCAAGCCGTTGCCGCTGCCCGCCGACCGCAGCGAATGGCCGACCGTCGACATCTTCATTCCGACCTACAACGAGCCGCTCTCGGTCGTGAAGCCGACCGTGTATGCCGCGATCGCGCTCGACTATCCGAAGGACAAGCTGTCCATTCACGTGCTCGACGACGGACGCCGTCCCGAGTTCAAGGCGTTCTGCGAGGAAGTGGGCGTCGCGTGGACGATCCGCTCGCACAACCGTCACGCGAAGGCGGGCAACATCAACGAAGCGCTGAAGATCACCGACGGCGAATATTTCGCGATCTTCGACTGCGATCACATCCCGACGCGCTCGTTCCTGCAAGTGGGCCTCGGCTGGTTCCTGCGCGACAGGAAGCTGTCGATGCTGCAGACGCCGCACCATTTCTTCTCCGCCGATCCGTTCGAAAAGAATCTCGGCACCTTCCGCAAGGTGCCGAACGAGGGCGAGCTGTTCTATGGTCTCGTGCAGGACGGCAACGACTTGTGGAACGCGACGTTCTTCTGCGGCTCATGTGCGCTCTTGCGCCGGACGATGGTCGAAGAGATCGGCGGCATCGCCGTCGAAACCGTGACGGAAGACGCGCACACCGCGCTCAAGCTGCATCGCAAAGGCTACACGACCGCGTATCTGGCGATACCGCAAGCCGCGGGTCTCGCGACGGAAAGTCTCGGCGGCCACATCGGCCAGCGCATTCGATGGGCGCGCGGCATGACGCAGATCTTCCGCATCGACAATCCGCTCACGGGGCGCGGGCTGTCGTTCGGCCAGCGGCTCTGCTATCTGAACGCGATGATGCACTTCTTCTACGGCATCCCGCGTCTCGTGTTCCTGACGGCGCCGCTGTCGTTCCTGTTCTTCAACGCGCACATCATCCAGGCGGCGGCGGGCACGATCGCGATCTTCGCGCTGCCGCATATGTTCCACGCGAACATCACGAACTCGCGGATGCAGCAGAAGTTTCGCCATTCGTTCTGGTCCGAGGTGTACGAGTCGGTGCTCGCGTCGTACATCACGGCGCCGACGCTGCTCGCGCTGATCAACCCGAAGCTCGGCAAGTTCAACGTGACGGCGAAGGGCGGGCGGATCGAAGAGCAGTACTTCGACTGGGCCATTTCGCGTCCGTATCTGATTTTGCTGGCGCTGAACCTGATCGGCTTCGTCGTCGGGTGCGTGCATATCGCGCTGCATTACACCTCGCACAGCGAAGTGCAGACGACGGTGCTGAACCTCGCGTGGACGGGCTACAACATGCTGATCCTCGGCGCGAGCGTCGCGGCTGCGCGCGAGCAGCGCCAGGTGCGCGCGACGCATCGCGTCGCGATGCGCATTCCGGCATCGCTGCGCTTTTCGACGGGGCGCACGCTGACCTGCGAAACGGTCGACTACGCGGAGGGCGGCCTCGCGCTGCAACTGCCTGCCGCGATCCAGGTGCCGCTTCATGAGAAGGTGGTCGTGTCGCTGTTTCGCGGCCACGACGAGTTCGTGTTTCCCGCTGATGTCACGTACGCGGTGCCGGGCCGCGTCGGCCTGAAGTTCGCGGCAATGACGCGCGAGCAGGAACTCGACTTCGTGCAGAGCACGTTCGCGCGCGCCGATGCCTGGACGGGCTGGGCGGAAGGGCGCGAAGTCGACACGCCGCTCAAGAGTCTCTCGCATGTGATGCGCGTCGGTGTGGGCGGCATCGGCGGACTATTCGAACATCTGTATGCCGACCTGCGCACGCTGCGCAGCCGGCGCGAGGCCGCAGCAAACGACACGAAGAACGGAAAATAAACGATGGGGATCTTGCGAAACGACGCCGCTGTGATAGCGGCGGTGAGGGCTGGTTTGCGTTCGGGTGTGGGCCTGGGTGTGCGCTCGGGTGTGCGCTTTGGAGTGCGCTTTGGGGTGCGCTTTGGGGTGCATACACTGGCGCGCGCCGCACGCCGGCTGCCGTTGCGCGCGAGCGTGGCCGCGCTGCTGTTCGCGGCTACGCTGCCCGTCGTGCACGCTGCGTCCGATGCCGCGCCGGCCGCATCGCCCGGCGCGATTCCCGCGACGAAGGCGCAGCTTGCCGCAGCGCCCGGCACGACGCGGGCGAACCAGCCGCTCGTCGCCCAATCCACGCCGCCCGCCTCCGCCGATAACGGCTTGCCGCCGCTGCCGTCCGCGAAGCCCGTCGATCCGCGCGCCGCGCAGCAGCCGTCGTTCGCCGAGCCGGCGCCGCAGACGTTCGCCGTGGTGCGCAGCGGCCGCGACACGATGCCGACCACGGCCGACAACGGCACGGCCGTCTCCGGCGGACGCCGTCAAACCTTCACGTTCGCGCAACTCGGTGCGCTCGATCCGCTGCAACTGCATGGCGTCGACGGACAGAACGGCGTGCCGTTTTCGGTGCGCGCCGACGAAGTCGTGACGGGCGCGAACCTGCATCTGATCTACAGCTACTCGCCGTCGCTGCTGTCGAACCTGTCGCATCTAAAAGTGCTGGTGAACGGCGAAGTGGCCGCGACGCTGCCGCTGCCGCGTGAGCAGGCGGGCACGCTGCTCGCGCGCGACATTCCGCTCGATCCGCGCCTCGTCACCGAGTTCAATCACCTGAACGTCCAGCTGATCGGCCATTACACGCAAGGCTGTGAAGATCCCGCGAGCAGCGCGTTGTGGGCGACCGTCAGCAACGCGAGCACGCTGGATCTGACGTTCGCGTCGCTGGCGACGAAGCCGGATCTCGGCGCGCTGCCGCTGCCGTTCTTCGACCGGCGCGACATCCGCCGACTCGAGTTGCCGTTCGTGTTTGCCGCGAAGCCGTCGTCGCAATCGCTCGAAGCGGCGGGTGCCGTCGCGTCGTGGTTCGGCTCGCTCGCCGGCTATCGCGGCGCGCTGTTCCCCGCGCAGCTCGACAACGCGCCGCTGTCGGGCAATGCCGTCGTGTTCGCGACCAACGACGAGCGTCCCGCAGGCGTCGCGCTGCCGACCATCAACGGCCCGATGCTCGCGATCGTCGATCGCGAAGCACCCGCGCGCGGCAAGCTGTTGCTCGTGATGGGCCGCGACGCGCGTGAGCTGAAGACTGCGGCGAATGCGCTGTCGCTCGGCGAGGCGGCGCTCTCGGGCACCGTGCAGACGATCACGCACGTCGACGCGCCGCGCGCGCGTCAGCCGTACGACGCGCCGGGCTGGCTGCCGACTGACCGCGCCGTGCGTTTCGGCGAACTGACCGTGCCGAAAGACCTGTCCGTGCGCGGCTACAACCCGGATGTGGTGCGCGTCGATCTGCGCATCGCGCCCGACCTCTTCACGTGGCGCACGAAGGGCGTGCCCGTCGACCTGCGCTACCGCTATACGGTGCGTCCCGCGCCCGATCGTTCCACGCTGAACATCAGCGTCAACAACAACTTCGTGCAGGCGCTGCGCATTCCGGCGGAGTCGTCGTCGATGCTCGATCTCGGCCGCTATCTGAACGGGATGCTGCCGGATCACACGGCTCCCGCATCGAAAGAGATCTACATTCCGCCGCATCTGCTCGCGTCGCAGGCGCAGCTGCGTTTCCACTTCTATTACGACATGCCGAAGACGGGCGAATGCCAGGGGCAGGTGCTCGACAACGTGCGCGGCGAGATCGATCCCGATTCGACGATCGATCTGTCGTCGTTCCCGCATTACATGGCGCTGCCCGATCTGGCCGCGTTCGCGAACAGCGGCTGGCCGTTCACGAAGCTCGCCGATCTGTCGCAGACAGCCGTGATCCTGCCCGTCAACGCGAACCCGAGCGACTACAGCCTGTATCTGACGGTGATGGGCCGCATGGGCGCGTCGACGGCGTATCCCGTGACGGGCGTCACGGTCGCGACGGCCGCCGATGTGCAGCGTCTCACCGGCAAGGATCTGCTCGTGATCGGTGCGCCCGGCCAGCAGCCGCTGCTGGCGACGTGGGAAAAAGACATGCCGTTCGCCGCCGAGGACGACGCGCGGCGCATGCAGTTCTCGAAGGTGTCGTTCCGCATCGCCAACTGGTGGCATGGCAATCGCGGCGGCGTGCGCACGGCGGGACGCGCGGACCTGTCGCTGGTGAATGCATCGGGCGATGCGATCATCACCGGCTTCCAGTCGCCGGTCGAAAAAGGGCGCAGCGTGGTCGCGCTGATTTCGGCGCCCGGCCAGTCGGAAACGGATCTGACCAACGCGATGCTCGATCCCGATCTGGTGCAGGGGATCCAGGGTGGCTTGACGGTCGTGCGCGGGCGGACGCTCGAAGTGGTGTCGAACGGCGACGTGTATTACGTCGGCCATCTGTCGCCCATCGAATACATGCGCTGGGCGCTGTCGGTGCATCCGCTGCTGCTGATGTTCGGCGGGCTGCTGGCCGCGCTGATCATCGCGGCCGTGTTCTACCGGCTGTTGCGCGCCGTCGCCGCGTTCCGGCTGAAGAATTGACATGCGGGCGGCGCTTTCTCTTCGTTCATTGCGCGTGCCGCTCGCGGCGGCGCTGGCGTGCGCGGGTTTCGTCGTGGGCATGACGGAGCGTGCGCAGGCCGCGACCTGCGACGACTGGCCCGCGTATCGTGCGTTCGTTTCGCGCTTCGTGCAGCAGGACGGACGCGTCGTCGATTTCTCGACGCCCACGCAGCAGACCACGTCCGAAGGCCAGTCGTACGGCATGTTCTTCGCGCTCGTCGCCAACGACCGCGCGACCTTCGAGCGCCTGTTGCGCTGGACGCGCTCGAACCTGTCGGCGGGGCGTTTCGATGGCGACGACGTGAAGCTGCCGTCGTGGCAATGGGGCAGGAAGCCGGACGGCTCGTATGGCGTGATCGACCCGAATTCGGCCGGCGATTCCGATGTGTGGATCGCCTATGACCTGTTCGAAGCAGGGCGTCTGTGGCATGAGCCCGCCTACACGAAGCTCGCGTATGCGCTCGTCACGCAGATCGAGAAGCAGGAAGTCGCCGATCTGCCTGGCCTCGGTCCGATGCTGCTGCCCGGTCCGCAAGGATTCCGCAACGGCCCTACGACGCGACTGAATCCGAGCTATCTGCCGTTGCCGCTGATCCGCGCGCTCGCCGCGCAGTCGCCGAACGGGCCGTGGTCGCGCGTCGCGGACAATGCGTACAAGCTCGTTAAGACGACCGCGCCGCTCGGCTTCGCGCCGGACTGGGCCGCGTATCGCGACGGCCAGTTCGTGGTCGATCCGCAAAAGGGCGATGTCGGCAGCTACGACGCGATTCGCGTCTATCTGTGGGCGGGCCTCACGGCACCCGCCGATCCCCTTGCGAAGCCCTGGCTCGCCGCGCTGCACGGCATGCGCGACCGGATCGCGCAGACAGGCGTGCCGCCCGAGAAAGTGGCGACCACCACGGGCAATGCGACGGGCGAAGGTCCGATCGGCTTCTGGGGCGCGCTGCTGCCGTACTTCCGCGCGTCCGGCGACACGCGCGCGGCAGGCCTCGCGCAAACGCATCTGGCTTCGCTCGCGACGCCCGCGCCAGGCGCCGCGCCATCCACTCAAAACCAGCCTGTCTATTACGACGAGGTGTTGATGCTCTTCGGTACAGGGTCCGCAGACGGCCGCTACCGCTTCGATGAAAACGGCCGTCTCGTGCCGCGTTGGGAGAACACATGTCAATCCGCCAACGCGCGCTCGTAATCGGCGTCGCGCTCACGCTCGGCGCGGGCGCGGCGGCGTCGGCATTCGCGCAGGCGCAGCCGAACGATCCCATGAGCGTCCTGATCGATCAGGGCAAGTACTGGCAGTCTCACAAGCGTGGCGATCTCGCCGAGCAGGCGTGGCTGAAGGTGCTGCGCATCGATCCGAAGCAGCCCGACGCGCTGTACGGGATGGGCATCGTGATGTCCGACCGCAAGGACGGCGCGGGTGCGCAGCAATACCTCGCGCGGCTGCGCCAGGCCGCGCCGAACTATCCGAACATCGATGAACTCGCGCGCCGTCTCGGCCAGTCGAGTCCGACCGATCAGGCCGTCAACGACGCGCGGCGGCTCGCGCAGTCGGGTCAGCAGGCGTCGGCGGCACAGGCTTACCGGCAGGCGCTCGGTCCGACGCCGAACAATCCGCAACTCGCGCTCGAGTATTACCAGGCGCTCGGTTCGTCGCCGCAGGGCTGGGAAGAGGCACGCCGCGGGCTCGAACAGCTCGCGCGCGAGCATCGCGACGATCCGCACTTCGCGCTCGCCTGGGCGCAGCATCTGACCTATCGCGAAGCAAACCGGCGCGAGGGCATCGAGCAGCTGGCGCGGCTGTCGAAGGATTCCGTCGTCGGCGCGCAGGCAAAAGCGGCGTGGCGTCAGGCGCTGCTGTGGCTCGGCGTGCGCGCATCGGATGCGCCGCTGTTTCAGGCCTATCTGACCGTCGCGCCCGACGATGCCGCTGTCAAGGCGCGCGCCGATTCGATCGCGGAACAGGACCGCCGCGCCAGCGAGCGCGCGCAGCAGAACGCGGGTGCCGACGCGCGCGGACGCACCGTCGCGGAAGGCTTTGCGGCGCTCGATCGCGGCGATCTCGTGACGGCGAAAGCGCGCTTCTCGTCGGTGCTCTCCAGTGCGCCGAACGACGGCGATGCGCTCGGCGGCATGGGCGTCGCGCTGCTCAAGCAGGAGCAGTTCGCGCAGGCGCGCGAGTATCTGCTGCGCGCGTCGCAGCAGGGCGGCGCGGCGCGCTGGCGCGAGGCGCTCAACAGCGCGACCTACTGGATGTACACGAGCGAAGGCCTCGGCGAGCAGAGCAACGGCAATCTGACGCAGGCGAAGGCATCGTTCGAAAAAGCGATCGCTGTCAGTCCCGGCGACGTGACGGCGCAAACCGCGCTCGGCGATCTGCTGATGCAAAGCGGCGACCCGCGAGGAGCGGAAGCGGCGTTCCGCATGGCGCTGCGCCGTCAGGCCGACAATCCCGATGCGATCCGCGGGCTGGTTGGCGCGCTCGCCGCGCAAGGGCGCGGCGACGAGGCGCTCAGCTTCGCGAACCAGTTGACGGACGAGCAGCGCAAGAAAGTGGGCGGCGCGGATCGTCTGCGCGGCGAGGCACAGGCGGCGCAGGCGCGCGCGGCCGAAGCGCGCGGCGATCTCGGCAATGCGCGCAGCCTGTTCGAAGACGCGTTGCTGAGCAATCCCGACGATCCGTGGCTGCGCCTCGACCTTGCGCGCATCTACGCGAAGCAGGGTGCGTATGCGAATGCGAAGAGCATCATGGATGGTCTGATCGCGCTGCATCCGGACATGCCCGACGCGTACTACGCGAGCGCCTTGCTTGCCGCGGACATGCAGGACTGGCGCTACGGCCTGTCGCAACTCGAGCATATTCCCGCTAATAAGCGCACCGACCAGATGGCGATGCTGCAGCACCGGCTGTGGGTGCATCAGCAATGCGACGAGGCCGTGGCGCTCGCGAAGAGCGGGCGCGTCGCGCAGGCACGGGGCGTGCTGCAGAACGCGGAACCGGTCGCGGGCACGAATGCGGAACTGATCGGCGCGATTGCGTCGGCGTATGTGAATACGGGCGACACGGCGCGGGCGTTGATGATGGTGCGCAGCGCCGTCGCGCGCGCGCCGAACGACGCGGGGCTGCTGCTCACCGATGCTGGCATTCTGCTGAACGCAGGGCAGGACGCCGAACTGGGCGAAGTGATGCGGCGGCTTGCGTCGATGCAACTGGCGGGCCAGCAGCGCAGCGACTTCGAGAAGATCAATGTAGCGATCGTCGTGCGCCGTACGGACGCGCTGCGTCAGGCAAACGATCTGGCAAGCGCCTTCGACGTGCTGTCGCCGTGGCTTGCCGCGCGGCCAAACGATCCCGACATTCTCGCGGCGCTCGCGCGTCTGTACACCGCGAACAACGACAACGCGAACGCGCTGGCAACGTATCGCCTCGCGCTTGCGCAGAATCCGACTGATCCTGGCCTGCTGCTGAACGCGGCAGGCGCGGCGACGCAGATCCGCAAGTTCGATTTCGCCGAGTCGACGCTGAAGCAGGCGTTGCGCATCGCGCCGAACAATGCCGACGGACTCGCCGCGATGGGCCGCATGTATCGTGCGCAGGGGCGCAACAGTCTGGCCGCGCAGTACTTTCAGCGGGCGCTGATTGCGCAGAACGCGCCGCTCGCGCGTCCCGGCGCGCAGACGGCGGGCGCGAACGGACAGCCCGTGCCGAGCGGCTGGGACGTACCGCTGCGTTCGAGAGGTCCGATTCCGCTGCCGGGCACGAACCCGTTTGCTAACCGGACGTCGGCGGATGCTTCGAACAGTGTGTCTTTCCCGGCGCAGAACGCCCAACCGTATCCGATGCCAGCCATGCCTGCCTATACTCCGCCGACGCAGCCGGCAACCGCGCCTTATGCGCCTTACGTCGCGCCGCAGCCGCCAATGCAACCGGCCATGCAGATCAATTCGCTCGGCGTGCTCGCGCCGCAAGCGGCATCGGGTCAACGCGAGACGGCATCCGATGCGGACGGCTACGGCCCCGATCAATATGGGTCTTCGCAGTCGGGCGGCGGGCTTGCCCCAGGGCAGGCGTATCCGGCGCAGGGTGATGCGCAGTCTTATCGGCCCCAGTATCCACAGCCATATCCGCAGCAGGCGCCCGCGCAGCCGTATCAGCAACCGGCGTACGCACAACGGGACGATGCCTACGTGAGCACGCCCTGGCCGATGTCGCCGCAGGCGCAGGCCGCCGCACAGGCGCAGGCGACGCAGCAGCAGATGAACGTGCAGCCGTCATCGAGGAAGCGCACGTCGAAGAACGCGAAGACGACGACTAACAACGCGGCCGCGTATCCGCAGCAGCAAGGCGGTTATGCGCAGGGTGCTTATCCTTATCCTTATCCGCAGCAGCAGGCTTATCCGCAACAGTATCCGCAGCCGCAGCGCGCATATGCGCAGCAGGCATATCCGCAGCAGGGTTATCAGCCGCAGCCGTATCAGCAACAGCCGTATCAGCAACAGCCGTATCAGCAACAGCCGTATCAGCAACAGCCGTATCAGCAACAGCCGTATCCCCAACAGCCGTATCCGCAGAACTACACGAACCAGGGCTACGGCCTCGTACCGTACGTTCCGCAGCCGCCCGCGCCGTATCCGACGCGCAACGCGCAACTGCAGGACGAACAGAGCCGGCAATATCCGCAGCCGGCGCAGCAGCAGCCTTTGACCGTCGAAGAAGAACTCGCGCAGATCAACCGCGAGCAGTCGAGCACGGTGAGCGGCGGCATCCAGTTTCGTAACCGCGACGGCGAGAACGGACTGTCGAATCTGACCGACATCGAAGCGCCGCTGCAAGGCCGCATTCGTGCGGGCGATGGCCACGTGAGCGTCGAGGTCACGCCCGTCACGCTCGATGCGGGTACGGCGAGCAACAGTTCGAACACGATCGCCCGCTTTGGCTCGGCGCAAACCGACCAGACGAGCAACCCATACGGCTCGCAGACGGCGACGGGTGTCGGCGTGGGCGTCGGTTATGAATATCGAGGCCTGAAAACGGATGTTGGCGCGACGCCGTTCGGCTTTCGCGAGCAGAATCTCGTCGGCGGCGTGCAGTACAAGGGCGGGTTGACCGACAAGGTGTCCTACAGGCTGACGGCGGGGCGCCGGGCCGTGACGGACAGCCTGCTGTCCTATGCAGGCGCGCGGGACCAGCTGGCGAACCTCGAATGGGGCGGCGTGACGTCGAACGGCTTGCGCGCCGATGTCGGCTGGGACGACGGCACCAACGGCCTGTACGCGAATGCGGCGTGGGACTACTACGACGGCCATCACGTCGCGTCGAACAACTCGGTCAAGGGCGGCGGCGGCGTGTACACGCGGCTGTACAAGGACGCCGACCAGACCTTCACGGTCGGCGTGAACACGACGCTGATGCACTACAACAGGAACCTCTCGTACTTTACGTACGGGCAGGGCGGCTACTTCAGTCCGCAGCAGTACGCGATCCTGAATCTGCCGATCGAATGGACGGGGCGCAATGGTCCGTTCACCTACGACCTGAAGGCATCGATTGGCGTGCAGCATTACCGGCAGGACGATTCGCCTTATTTCCCACTCGATCCGAGCTTGCAGAGCAGCGCCGCCTCGCGCTTCGCCAGCGCCAAACAGCCCGTGCCCGACACCAATGCTGTCTATCCCGGCCAGAGCAAGACGGGCGTGTCCTATTCGATCGATGCCGTCGGCGAATATCAACTGGCGCCACAACTGGCCGTGGGCGCCGCGGCGTCGTTCGGCAACGCGTACGAATACCGCGAGTTCGTCGCGGCGGTGTATGTGCGTTACGCGTTCACGAAGCAGACGGGTCTCGCGATTTTCCCGCCTACGTCGCTGCGTTCGCAGTATCTGCCCGTGAACGAGTAGTGCGTTAGCCCTCGAAGAAGCAATGCGTCGCCGCGTTGCTTCTTCCTTTGCCGTTCCGCCTTCCTGCCTGTGCGTCCGCGCATATGGGCGTCCCCGCTTCCGGTCCGCTTCCGACCCGCTTCCGGCCTGCTTCCGGCCCGCTTCCGACACTTCGCACGCACGTTTTTTAACGTGCCTCTACAATCGGCTGACCGATTTCCCGATGCATGCGCAACCTGTGCATGCGGTGCGTATGCACTTGTCGGGCTCGCACGATTAGCGCGTCACGTCTAACAAAGAACGGTTGTCGACCGGCTTTTATTCGACGTCGGCGGATAAAAAACTCCACTTACGGAATCGCTCATGACAACGCTGAACATCAACGGTCAGTCTCACACGGTCGACGCGCCGCCCGACATGCCCGTGCTCTGGGTGCTGCGCGATATCGTCGGTCTCACGGGAACGAAGTTCGGCTGCGGCATCGCGCAGTGCGGCGCATGCACCGTGCATCTGGACGGTGTCGCCGTGCGCTCTTGCGTGCTGCCCATCGCGGCCGTCGGCGACAAGAAGATCACGACGATCGAGGCTGTCGGCGATACGCCTGCCGGGAAGAAAGTACAGGCCGCGTGGCGGCACATCGACGTCGTGCAATGCGGCTACTGCCAGTCCGGTCAGGTGATGCAGGCGGCGTCGCTGCTGTCGCAGAACCCGAATCCGAGCGACGCCGACATCGACGCAGCCATGGCGGGCAACATCTGCCGCTGCGGCACGTACAACCGCATCCGCGCTGCCGTGAAGCAGGCGGCGAAGGAGGCGTGACATGTCGCAAGGATTGCTCGATGCACAAAACGGCAAGCCGCGCGATGACGGTCAGCCCGCTCATGCCGCTCTCTCGCGCCGCACATTTCTGAAGTTCAGTGCAAGCGTCGCGGCGGTAGCAGGCGGCGGGCTCATGCTCGGCTTCAGCTTTCCCGCGCGCAGCCAGGGCGACGTACGCAAGACGGTGATCGGCGGGGACGGCGTGGAGACGCCGCAGAACGGCGTGTTCGCGCCCAACGCGTTCGTGCAGATCGACACGGCAGGCAAGGTCACGCTGATCATCCCGAAGGTCGAGATGGGGCAGGGCGTGTACACGTCGATCCCGATGCTGATCGCGGAAGAACTCGAAGTCCCGCTCGACAGCGTGACGGTCGATCACGCGCCACCCGACGAAAAGCGCTTCACGGATCCGCTGCTCGGCGGCCAGCTGACGGGCGGCTCGACGTCGATCCGCTATGCGTGGGAACCGATGCGCCGCGCAGGCGCGACCACGCGCGTGCTGCTGATCAACGCGGCTGCACAGCAGTGGCAGGTCGAACCCGCGTCGTGCCACGCGGAAAACGGCCAGGTGATTCATGCCGGCACGAAGCGCAGCATCGCGTATGGACAACTCGTCGAAGCGGCTGCGAAGCTGCCTGTTCCCGAGAACGTGCCGCTCAAGGATCCGAAGGACTTCAAGCTGATCGGCACGCAGGCGAAGCGCCTCGATTCGCCGGAGAAGGTGGATGGCAGCGCGATCTTCGGGCTCGATGTGCGTCTGCCCGACATGGTCTATGCGGCCATCGTCAATTGCCCGGTGTTCGGCGGGACACTTGCGAGCGTCGATGACACGGCCGCGAAGAAGATTCCCGGCGTGCGGCAGATCGTGAAGTTCGACAACGGCGTGGCCGTGATCGGCGATCACACGTGGGCCGCGAAACGCGGTGCGGCGGCGTTGAAGATCACGTGGAACGAAGGTGCGGGCGCAACGGTGTCGACGAAGACGATCTTCGACGATCTGGCGAAGGCGTCGCAAGGCAATGGTGCCGTCGCGCGCAAGGAAGGCGACGTGAACAACGCGTTTTCGCAGGCGAAGACGCGTATCGATGCCGTGTATCAGCAGCCGTTCCTCGCGCACGCGACGATGGAGCCGATCAACTGCACCGTGCATGTGAAGCCCGACAGCTGCGAGATCTGGGTCGGCACGCAGGTGCCGACGCGCGCGCGCGATGCAGGCGCGAAGGTCACGGGTCTGCCCGCCGACAAGATCATCGTGCACAACTTCCTGCTCGGCGGCGGCTTTGGGCGGCGGCTCGAATTCGACATGGTCACGCAGGCGACGAAGGTGGCCAAACAGCTGAACGCGCCCGTGAAGGTGGTGTGGACGCGCGAGGAAGACATCCAGCACGACATGTTTCGCCCCGCCTATTACGACAGGATTTCCGCCGGGCTCGACGCGAACGGCAAGCCGGTTGCGTGGCAGCACAGGATCGTCGGCTCGTCGATTCTCGCGCGGTTCGCGCCGCCCGCCGTCAAGAACGGCGTCGATCCCGATGCCGTCGAAGTGGCCGCCGATCTGCCGTACGACCTGCCGAACCAGTTGATCGATTACGTGCGTCAGGAGCCGCGCGACATCCCGACGGCATTCTGGCGCGGCGTCGGGCCGACGCGCGGCACGTGGGTTGTCGAGAGCTTCATCGACGAACTCGCGGTGCAGGCCAAGGTCGATCCCGTCAAGTATCGGCGCGATCTGCTCGGCAAGTCGCCGCGCGCGCTGAACGTGCTGAACGTTGCGACGCAGGCGGCGGGCTGGGGCAACGCGGTGCCGAAGGGCCAGGGGCGCGGCGTGTCGGTGATGCATGCGTTCGGCAGCTTTTTTTCGATGGTCGCCGACGTCGCCGTCGATCAGGGCGAGGTGCGCGTGACGCGCGTGGTGTGCGCCGTCGATTGCGGCATGGTCGTCAATCCGAATACCGTCGAGGCGCAAATCTCGGGCGGCATCATCTTCGCGATCACGGCGGCGCTGTACGGCGAGATCACGATCGATCGCGGCCGCGTGCAGCAGACCAATTTCACCGACTACCGGATATTGCGCATCCACGAGACGCCGCCGATCGACGTGCATATCGTCAAGAGCAGCGAGGCGCCGGGCGGCATCGGCGAGCCGGGTACGGCGGCTGCCATTCCCGCCGTCGCCAACGCGATCTACGCGGCGACGGGCAAGCGCCTGCGGCAGTTGCCCGTCGGCAATCAATTGATGAGCGCATAAGGGGAGGCCGGCGATGAACACGACATGGAAGGCTTGGGCTCTGTGCGCCGCGCTTGCGCTGCCGCTATACGCGCACGCCGCCGACGATGCGCTCGTCAAGCGCGGCGAATATCTGGCGAAGGCGGGCGACTGCATCGCGTGCCATACCGCGCCGCATGGCAAGCCGTTCGCGGGCGGCCTGCCGATGACGACGCCGATGGGCGCGATCTACTCGACCAACATCACGCCGGATGCGCAGACGGGCATCGGCGAGTACAGCGAGGACGACTTCAAACGCGCGATGCGCGAAGGCGTCGCGAAGGACGGCCACAACCTGTATCCGGCGATGCCGTATCCGTCGTACGCGAAGGTCAACGACGACGACATGCATGCGCTTTACGCGTACTTCATGAACGGCGTGACGCCTGTGAAGCAGGCGAACCGCGAGTCGGACATCAAATGGCCGCTGAACATGCGGTGGCCGGTGAAGTTCTGGAACATGGTCTTTCTCGACAAGGGCGTGTACCGGGACAAGCCGGGCAAGGACGTCGCATGGAATCGCGGCGCATACCTGATTCAGGGGCTTGGGCACTGCGGCTCGTGTCATACGCCGCGCGGCGTCGCGTTCCAGGAGAAGGCGCTCGACGAAAGCGGCAGTGCGTTCTTGACGGGCGGTTTGCTCGACAACTGGTTCGCGTCGAATTTGACGGGCGAGCACAACGTCGGCCTGGGCCGCTGGTCGGAAGCCGACGTCGCGCAGTTTCTGAAGACGGGTGCGAACCAGCATGCGTCGGCATTCGGTGCGATGGCGAGCGTGATCAACAACAGCACGCAGGCGATGACGGATGCCGACGTTGCGGCGATGTCGCGTTATCTGAAGTCACTGCCGTCGGCGGGCGGGTCTGGCGGCGCGGCTTATGCGTATGACGCGAAGGCGACGAAGGTGTCGTTGACGCGGCCTGCCAACGATGCCGGGGCACGGGTTTATACGGCGTATTGCATGCATTGCCATGGGGTCGATGGGCGCGGGTTCGCGCCTATGCTTGCGCCGCTTGCTGGTAATCCTAACGTTTTGGAGAAGGATCCGAGTTCTTTGATCAACGTGACGTTGAATGGCACTGAAGATCTCGTGATTGGGGGGATTCCGGCGGCTTATCCTATGCCTAAGTATGCTTCTGTGCTGAGTGATCAGCAGGTCGCTGATGTGGTTTCGTTTATCCGTTCTGGATGGGGGAATGGGGCGCCTGCTGTCGGCGCTGGTGAGGTGGGCAAGATCAGGAAGGTTGCCGTTAAGTAGTGTTTTTTGTCTGCGACGCCATGCGATTTTTTTTTTCGCTGGCGTCCGCGTTTTGCTTTCTGTACTTCTTGCGTTGCCCCTGTGCGGGGCGGCACTTACTTTCTTTGCCGCCGCAAAGAAAGTAAGGGAATCTCTGCAAAAGTCCTGGCATTGACGTGAGCTTGGACTATCCTGGGATCAGGAGACTTCATGGAGTGGCGTGATGACACAACTTGGTCTTGGTCTGGATCTGTCGACGAAGCGCACCCGCAAGCGCGAGTTTCTCGATGAGATGACGCGCGTGGTGCCGTGGCAGAAGCTGATTGCGCTCATCGAACCGCACTATCCGAAAGGCAAGACTGGCCGCCCGCCTTTTCCGATCCAGACGATGCTTCGCATTCACTTCATGCAACAATGGTTCAGCCTCTCGGACCCGGCGATGGAGGAGGCGCTGCACGACATCCCGCTGTACCGGGAGTTCGCGCTGCTGGGCACGGGCATGACGCGCCTGCCTGACGAGAGCACGATCCTGCGATTCCGGCACCTGCTTGAGGCCCATGAGCTGTCGGCCAGAATGCTGGCGACGGTCAACGAGATCCTGCAGGCGAAGGGCCTGATGCTCAAGGCGGGCTCGGCGGTCGACGCAACGCTGATTTCGGCACCCAGTTCGACGAAGAAGGCTGGCACGCGAGACCCGGAGATGAGCCAGACGCAAAAGGGCGGCAGCTGGTACTTCGGTATGAAGGCGCACATCGGAGTCGATGTGGAGTCGGGGCTGGTGCATACCGTCAAGTGCACGCCGGCAAATGTTCACGACATCACGGTGGCGCATGAACTGTTGCACGGCGACGAGGAGGTTGCGTTTGCCGATGCGGGCTACGTGGGCATCGAGAAGCGAGGCGAAACGGGGGCGGTCCAGTGGCACGTGGCGATGAGGCCGAGCAAGCGAAGAAAGCTGGACAAAAGCAAGCGGCTCGACAGAATCTACGAGAAAGTCGAGCGGCTCAAGGCGGGCGTGCGGGCGAAGGTTGAGCACCCGTTTCGGGTGCTCAAATGTCAGTTCGGCTATCTGAAGGCGCGGTATCGAGGCATGGCGAAGAACACGGCGCAGATCGAAACGCAGTTCGCGCTGATCAATCTCTGGTTGGCTCGCGGGGTGCTCGGTAAAGCGAAATGAAGGGCGAAGACGCCCCCAAAGGCGCAGCGTCCATGCGCAAGATGCGACCGGCATCGGTTCAACACAGCGTGAATGGGGACGCGAATTCCACTCCGCGCGTGCCAGTTAGAGATCCCAGGCAGAAAACGGGTTGTTCAGACCTTCCTAAGCAAAGAAAGCGGGCTAACACCGCCAGTGCTAGTTGTTGCCTGCGGGCCCCCACGGGTCCCGCACTCCAGGCGGCATCGCACTGTCCTTTGCCCGTTGCCAACGTACTAACTCACGCCTCACCCACTTCACCTTCCCGCGTCACGTTTCGCTTTACCAGAAAGTCCACAGCCGCCCAGGTGGCAAACGGTGTGTAGGCCGTCGCGATCGACGTGCACCACTCCGGACTGAAAAGCGGGATCGGTGTCGTAGAAGCGAGAACGCGTAAGGTGCGACAAGCTACACACAGTTTGCCACCTGGGCGGCGCAGACCATTCGCTGCCGCTGGCTGCGCTACGGGTGACTGGAGAGGGTGATGCGCCGGTTAAAGGCACTGGCAACACGCGTGGAAAAATGCGTTGCCGTGTGGAGTGCGGGACCCGCCGGGGGCCCGCAGGCAGGAAGAAGGATTAGCGGTGTGAGCGGCTTTCTTTTGCCTACTTTTCTTTGCCGCTGCAAAGAAAAGTAGGTGCCGCCCCGCACAGGGGCAACGCCTGAAGTACAGAAAGCAAAACGCGGACGCCAGCGAAAAAAAAATAGCGTCGCAGACAAAAGAAATCTCAACGATGCTGCGTTACCTTATGCTTACGCTCCAAAACCCGAGCCCACCAGGTAAGCGGAAAACACATCGCAAAGTACAAAACCGCGACCATTCCATAGATAGGAAACGGCCGAAAGGCAGCATTAGTAATCATGGTCCCGGTCTTGGTAAGCTCGGTGAACCCAATGATTGAAGTGAGAGCAGTACTCTTCACAACCTGCACAAGGAAACCAACAGTAGGAGCAACAGCAATCTTCAAGGCCTGCGGCCAGACAATAAACCGCAATTGCTGCCCAAACGTCATCCCAAGACTCGCGCCCGCAGCCCACTGCCCGCGCGGAACCGCTTCTACACACCCTCGCCAGATATCGGCGAGATACGCACTCGTGTAAAGCGTCAGCGTGACAGTCGCCGCAACCCAGGGCGACACATCGATGCCCATCAACGGCAAGCCAAAGAACGCAAGAAACAGCTGCATCAGCAAAGGCGTGCCCTGAAACAACTCGACGTACAGCACGACTACGCGCCGCAGCCAGGGCAAAGGCGACACTCGCATCGCGAGCAACAGCAAGCCCACCACGCCACCGCCGACAAACGCAATCACCGACAGCAACACAGTCCAGCGCGCCGCAAGCAACAGATTGCGCGCAATGTCCCAGAGCGTGAATTCGATCATGACGAGCGCTCCGTCGTCGATGCAGCGCGCGCGCTACGCAATGAGAAAACCGAACGCCTGGACGTGCCGGCGGAACGCGCCGCGCGTCCCGCGAAGAGTCCTTTGCCAAGCCGGTTCAACACCTGCCGCAAGACGATCGACAACACCAGATACGTCGCCGTAATGATCACGTACGCCTCGAACGAGCGGAAGTTGCGCGACTGGATATAGTTCGCCGCGTAAGTCAGGTCGGGCACGGAGATCTGCGACACGACGGCGGAGCCGAGCATTACGATCAACACCTGGCTCAACAGCGCAGGGAATACATTGGCAATCGCCTGCGGCAACACGACATGCCGGAACACCTGACGTCCCTGCAAGCCCAGCGCCTGCGCCGCCTGGACCTGACCGCGCGGAATCGAATCGATACCCGCCCGCACGATCTCGATGGCGTACGCGCCGAGGTTGACCGTCATCGCGAGAATCGCCGCCTGGATTTCGTCGATGCGAATGCCGAGGCTCGGCAGCCCGAAGAACACGAAGAACAGCTGCACGAGGAAAGGCGTGTTGCGGATCACTTCGACATAAGAGGCGATCAGCCAGCGCGCCCATTTCGGCCCGGACGCGGCCACCACCGCGCCCGCAATGCCCACCAGCCCGCCGAGCAAGGTCGATACGGCTGTCAGCCCGAGCGTCACGCCGACGCCACGCACGAGCATCCCCGCATACATGTCGAAACTGCTGAAATCGAACGTGTAACTCATCGTATGCGGCTCATCGTGACATCGGGTGATCGAAGAAAGGGCTTAAAGGTTTTCCGGCAGCGGTGCGCGCAGCCACTTCTGCGAAATCGAGTTCATCGTGCCGTCCTTGCGGGCGCGCGCGATGGTGTCGTCGACTTTCTTCAGGAGACGCGGCTCGTTCTTGTTCAGGCCGACATGATCGGGCGAACTGAACAGCGAGAACTTCTGCTCGGGATCGTTGGCAGGATGGCGCGCGAGGATCGTCGCACCCACATCGTTGCCGACTACCATCAACTGTACCTGACCAGAAAGAAACGCCGAAATAGCGCCGTTCGGATCGTCGAAACGTTTGATGTTCGCCGACGGCGGCGCGATCTTCGTCACGCTCAGGTCCTCCAGCGTGCCGCGCGCGACCGAAATGCTCTTGCCCGCCAGATCGTTCGCGTCCTTCACTTTCAGCGACTTCGGACCGAACACGGCGAGGTAGTAAGGCGCGTAAGGCTGCGAGAAGTCAATCACCTTCTCGCGCTCGGGCGTCTGGCCCACCGACAGCAGCATGTCCGCCTTGTGGTCGGCGAGATAGGCCATGCGGTTGTCGCCCGTCACGGCCACGAGTTCGACCTTGACGCCGAGCGACTTGCCGATCAGGTTCGCGACGTCGATGTCATAGCCTTGGGGCTTCATATCCGGACCGATCGAGCCGAACGGCGGATAGTCCATGAACACGCCGACGCGCACGACGCCCGTCTTCGTGATCGTATCGAGCGCATCCGCATGTGCGAGCGGGGCGAAAGCGGACAGCGCGGCACCCGCAAAAGCGAGCGCGGCGAATGCACGCGAGAAGCGGCGGCGAGAAAAAGCGGCGGTGGTCATCGGTGCATCCTTTATCAATGTTGGGACTGCGGTGCAGCCACTCTAGGTTTGCCAAAAACCTCGAACAATCGAAATCTGCGCATGGAAGCCATGCATGGCGCTCATGCTGTAGGGGTTCTCCCGGGTCGAATCATGTATGAGCTTTATGCATGCCAGACCGGTACGGAGAATTTTGGATCGCGTATGCTCGGGTGGTGTCGCGCGCACGCCTGAATGCATGGCATGCGCGTGCGATGAATTTTCCTGATGTAATGTTCATGCGAACCCCATGCGACGACTCCCGCCATTGAATGCCTTGCAGATCTTCGAGACCGTTGCGCGCCATCGCAGCTTCACGCGCGCGGCCGAGCACCTGTGTCTCACGCAAGGCGCCGTGAGCCGGCAGATTCTCGCGCTCGAAGACTACTATCAATTCCCGCTCTTCAAGCGGCACGCAAAGGGCCTGACGTTGACGGCGGAGGGCGAGCTGCTGCTGCCCGCCGTCAAGGAGAGCTTCGCGCGTATCGAAGAAATTTCGCTGCGTCTCACGCGCCAGCGCACCGATCTCGCGCTAAAGGTGCCGACCTGCGTGATGCGCTGGATGCTGCCCAAAATCATGCAGTTCCAGGCCGACTATCCGGACCTGCACGTGCAGATCACGACCACGTGGCAGCACGACGTCGACTTCCAGGTCGAGCCGTTCGATGCCGCGATCGTCTATGGCACGTCGGCGGGCGCGGACGTGCAGGCGGTGCCGCTCTTCGAGGAGCGCCTCACGCCAGTGTGCGCGCCGCAGCTGGTGCAGGACAAGCCGCTTGCGAAGCCCGCCGATCTCGCACGCCACACGCTGCTGCATCCGACGCGCGATCATCGCGACTGGAAAATGTGGCTCGATTACGTCGACGCGCGCGACGTCGATGCGAATCTCGGCCCGAGCTTCGACACGCTCGATCTCGCGACGAACGCAGCGTTGCAGGGGTTCGGCGTGGCGATCAGCGATCTCGCGCTGATCGAAGAGGACGTCGCGGCGCAACGGCTCGTGCGTCCGTTCGATACCGTTCTGACGACGGGCGCCCGCTACTACTTCGTGTATCCCGACAGCGTCGCGCATCAGCAGAAGGTCAATCTGTTTCGCGACTGGATCGACGGCAACTGGGCCGCGTGAGCGCGCGTGCCTTGCCTCAGGGTGCGAAAGACAGAAACAGATACGCGGCGAACAGCGACAGATGCACGGCGCCTTGCAGGATCGTCGTGCGGCCCGTGCCCAGCGTGAGCGTGCTGATCAGCAGCGTCAGCGTGAGCAGCACGGTGTCCTTGCCGTCGATGCCGAGCACGAGCGGGCGGCCCGTCCAGATGAACACCAGCGCGACGGTCGGTATCGTCAGGCCGATGCTCGCGAGCGCCGAGCCAAGTGCGAGATTCAGGCTGGTCTGCAGGCGGTCGGCGCGCGCAGCGCGCACGGCAGCGAGTCCTTCGGGCAGCAGCACGAGCGCGGCGATCACGATGCCGACCACGGCGGCAGGCGCGCCTGCTTCGAGCACAGCGCGCTCGACGACGGGCGACAGCACCTTCGCCAGCAGCACGACGGCGACGAGACTCACCACGAGCAAGCCGGCGCTCACCATGGCGACGCGCGTGCCGGGTGGTTCGGCGTGCACGTTTTCATCGCCTGCACGGGCGTCGGCGAGAAAATAATCGCGGTGGCGCACGGTCTGCACGAACACGAACACGCCGTACAGCACCAGCGACGAGACGCCCGCAAACGCGAGCTGCGAGTCGCTGAGCGCGGGGCCGAGCGCGACGCTGGTGTAGTTGGGCATCACCATCGTCAACACGGAAAGCGACGCGAGCACGGCCAGCGCCGCGCTGGCGCCGCGGATCTGAAAGCCCTGCTCGCGATGCTGCAAGCCGCCCACTAAAAGGCAGATCCCGACGATGCCGTTGCACACGATCATCACGGCGGCGAACACCGTGTCGCGCGCGAGACCCGCTTTCTCCGGCCCCGCCGACAGCATCACGGAGACGATCAGCGCCACTTCGATCACCGTCACGGCGATGGCCAGCACGAGCGTGCCGAACGGCTCGCCGACCCGGTGCGCGACCACTTCCGCGTGATGCACGCCTGCGAACACCGAGCCCGCCAGCGCAACGGCGGCGAGCGCCGTCAGCAGGCCGTTTTCGGGCAGCGCATAAGCGGCGCCGAGCACGAGCCACGCGATGATGGGCGCTGCAATCGTCCAGCGGGGCAATACGGGCGATGTCGATGCCATGGGTTCAGTCCGTTTGTTGTTGTTCGTGTGGCCGTTCGCGCGGGAGCGCCTGTGCACCATCGACGGGCGGCACGCATAGCAGGGAGATTAAACCAGCCGGAGAGGCGGGCGGTGTGACGGGAGCGCAAAAAATGCGCGCCACAAAGAAAAACACCGCTCCTCGTGACGAGGAGCGGTGCGTTGTCCGGCTATTGCGTCCGCATGCGGACGCGAGCAGGCGCTGCGGCGAACTTACTGGCCGACCGGGCGGATCGTCAGCGCGTTCTTCACGGACGTCACGCCCTCGACGCCTTGCGCAACCTGCGTTGCCTTGTCGACTTGCGGCTGCTCCGGCACCGAGCCTTGCAGCGTCACAGCACCGCTCTTCGCACGAACCGTGATGTTGGCGACGCTGATGTCCTTGGCTTTCGCCAGCGCGCCGCGCACCTTCTTCGCGAGTGCGCGGTCAGCCGACTTGGCTGCCTTCGCGGTCTGCTTGGCGCTCGGCTGAGCCGTCATGTCGGCATCGCTGGCCTGAGCGTAAGCATTGACCGATGCGAGAACCACGAGTGCTGCACCTACCATCTTGATTGCCTGGATCGCCTTCATTCACTTTCTCCTGTTGTCATGATTTGCGACGGTGTCGCGCCTGAAACTCGCCCGGCGAGCGGGTTCTTCACGCGCGATACCACTGCACTACCACTTCTTTACTTCTGGGATGAAAACGGCTGCAAGCTGTCTACGCACCGCGCGGCTTGCCGTGAGAACTGGCACGCCCGAATCACCGATGCGGCTGACAGGACAGTAACGATACCTCAATTGGTTCCACAATGAAGACAAAGGGTCGCCGGGATGCGGCATTGCTACAACGGATCGATGCTGCTTGTACCCGTTTGCACCCGTTTGTACCCGTTCGCACCCGTGTGCACGCATTCGACGTGCGCCGTGCATGAATCCGCGCGGCGCGCCATCATGCTGCACACGGTCCCGGCACTGCACATCCGGCACATCCTCGCATGGCGAAAACGGCGCTTTCCCTCGTTCCTCTACATCGCAACGATCTTCCCGTCGATACGGTTGACCTTGCACGCTTCTTACTGGGTAAATACCTGGTCCACGACCTGCCTGAAGGGCGCGTTGCGGGACGGATCGTCGAGACGGAGGCGTATCCCGTCGGCGATTCGACCAATCATGCGTATCCTGGGCGGCGTGCCTTCAACGGCTCGATGTTCCTCGAGCGCGGGCACGCCTACGTGCGGCTCACATACGGCGTCTACAACGTGATCAACGTGGTCAGTGAAGGCGAAGGGACGGGCGCAGCCGCGCTGATCCGGGCGCTGGAGCCCGTCGAGGGCATCGAATGGATGCGGGCGCGCCGGCCTGGCACGAAGCCGCGCGATCTGACGCGCGGGCCGGGGCGGCTCGCGCTTGCACTGGGTATCGGGCCCGGCTTCGACGGCGCCGATCTGTGCACGGGCCACGGCTTGTGGCTCGGCACGGCGGGCCATGCGCCCACGCCGTTTGCCGTCACGACGCGTATCGGCATCGCACGCGAGACGCACCGGCTCCTGCGCTTCTATGTGCCCGGCAGCCCGTTCGTCAGCGGACCGCGCAAGCTGCTGTCGGGCGTGACGCCGGCGTCCTCGTAACGGGCATATCGGCCGGTTTTCGCGTGTGGCGGCGGGTATGGGTGCCATATCGACTCGTTGCGCCGATATGTCCCGACATTATTACGCCGCGCTATCGCGAGCATTGACAGAGGCTTGCAGCACGACTCGACTTTTGCAATCAGCGCAATTAAGTATCTCCGGGATAGGGGTTTTCCCTTGGTCGGCTGGTGGCTAAACTGGCGTCACTTGCTTCACAAACAGATGAGTGAAGCGCCTGACAAAACAACTTCTGGAGGTAGTTACCATGAAATCCCTGCTCAAGGCTGTTGCCCTCGCTGCCGTTCTCGCCGTTCCCGCTGTGTCGTTCGCCCAGTCGAACCAGCCCGTGACCCGCGCTGAAGTCCGCGCACAACTGGTCCAGCTGGAAAAGGCCGGCTACAACCCGGCGACGGCGGTTGACTCGACCTATCCGGCCGACATCCAGGCTGCCGAATCGCGCGTCTCGGCGCAAAACGGTGCAGTGGCGCAAGCCACCGTTGCCGACACGGGTTACGGTGCGTCGACCAACGGTTCGTCGCAAGCGGGTGCGAAGACGCTGAACCCGGCGCAAGGCGTGTACTTCGGTCATTAATCGATGACGGCAACCGGGCCTCGGTGTTCACGGCCCGGCCTGCGCGGCTTCGGCGCAGGCATGAAGCCCGTATGACAGACATCCAGACGGCGGCACCAGGACGGAAAGAGGACGGAAAAACGTTCCCCGCGCCGCCGTTCACGAAAGCATGAACCTCCGCCGCCGCAAGGTGGCTTAGCCCAACCTCGCGGATTGGGCTTTTTTTGCTGGCTTGCGGAGGGGACGTTGCAGCGGCATACGGTTGCCGCCACGATCCGCGCTCAGAGAATCATGCGCCGTGTATGTAATGCTCGAGTTGCTGAATCGTGAACTGCTGCTCGGCGATGATGTTCTTCACGAGGTCGCCGATCGACACCATGCCGATCAGCTGGTCGTTCTCCAGCACGGGAAGGTGACGCATGCGGCGTTCCGTCATCAGCGCCATGCATTCGTCCGTGGTCTGCTCCGGGCGCACGAAGCGCACGGCGCTGCTCATGATGTCGCGTACGGGCGTTGTCTTCGACGAACGGTCCATCAGCACGATCTTGCGCGCATAGTCGCGTTCGGTGACGATCCCCGCGATCGCCCCGTTTTCCTTGACGATCAGTGCGCCGATCTGCTTCTCGGCCATCAGCTTGACGGCCTCGTAGACGGAATCGGCTGCTTCGATCGTGTAGACGTCTTGATTCGGCTTCGATTTGAGGACTTGTGCAACGCTAGTCATGGAGCGGCTCCGTTTGCGGTGCAGCACGCCCGGCCGCGGCGCGCTGGGGTGAAGGAGAGGCACGTCAAGCGCAGATCAAGCGCAAGTCAAGTATAGGCGTGGACGACGGCTGCGGCGACGCTCGCTTCGCCTGGTTTCGTGTGGACTGGCACGCATGTCATGCAAATCGACGGTCCAGCTGCACGGCGAAGGCGCGATGCATCGGCGGATGCACCGTATTGCCCCATGCGCACCAACGCGAAGCGGCTGCCAGGTACAATTCGCCGTTTAGCGGTAAACTCCGCTTCTGTACTTTATCCCCGGTCGTTCACGGGTTCATGTCCGCAATTCCGCTAATGCCATGCCCATGTCTCACGATCCGTCGCTAGCTGACGGCGCAATCACCGGCGAATGCGTCACGCTCGACGCGACCGCCATGCTTCCCACCCGCTACGGCACCTTCACATCCTACGTGTTTCGCGTGAACGACTCGGGCGCCGAGCATTTCGCGCTCGTCATGGGCGATGTCGAGAGCAAGCAGTCGGTGCTCACGCGCCTGCACTCCGAGTGTCTGACGGGCGACGTGCTCGGCTCGTACCGTTGCGACTGCGGCGAGCAACTCGATCTCGCGCTGCGCTATATCGCGGCGGAAGGCTGTGGCGTGCTGCTGTATCTGCGCGGTCATGAAGGGCGCGGCATCGGCCTGTCGAACAAGATCCGCGCGTATGCGCTGCAGGAGCAGGGCCGCGATACCGTCGAAGCCAATCTCGACCTCGGCCTGCCCGACGATTCACGCGAATACGATTCGGCGGCCGCCATTCTGCGTCTGCTGAAGGTGACGTCGGTGCGGCTGATGAGCAACAACCCGAAGAAGTTCGACTCGCTGTCGAAGCACGGCATTCCCGTTTGCGAACGTGTGGCACTCGCGATTCCGATGCGCGAGGAGAACGAGCGCTATATCCGCACCAAGCAGGTGAAGTTTGGGCACTACTTCGAAGAAAACGAGTAGTAGAAAATCGTATCGACGTGAGAGCGGCTTCAGCAAAGGCTCTCACGCATCAAAACATTCCCCGGCAACGCGAAGCCTTCGCGATACCCGCGCCGGGCGAATCAACCCGTGAACTCCGCCGCAGACACCAGTTTCGCGTAGCCGAAGCCTGGTGCCGCCATGCTGGATATGAACGACGAGGTCGCCGTTCTTTCTCGCGGCCTCGATGACAGCACTCGCATTATCTAAAGCGGCATCGACTTCCGCCAATGTCTACTTGCCTCCAGCGAAATAGTCGTTCTGAATATCGACTGCGATAACTGCCTGGTTCGTCATGAAGCTCCCACCTTAAGTCAGAAACGCGTCACGTTCGTTCGATGCAAACGGGAACGTGACGAGGGAGGAATCGAATGCGAAGAATGCGCGCCTGCGCGAAAACAGCCTTCTGGTAACGAGAAGAGTTGCGTCCACGATGCGGTGGACGACAAGTGATGCCTGGCCCTCGATGCGACCTGCCGTTGATTACCAGCGACGGTAACTTCCGTGCCAATTGCCGCTCTGTCTATTGCCATAGCCATGGTTGACGGGCGGCGCGGAATAAACGGCTGGCGGCGGACTGGTCTGGTAGACGTAGGTGCCCGGCGCTCCATAAGCGCCCGGCGGTGCGAAGCGGGATTGGTAGGTCGCCGGCGGCGGAGGAGGAGGAATCGGCATGTAGTAGCCGCCCGCATTGGCTTGAGCCAAAGCTGACGCGGGTACACAGGCAGCAGCGATTGCCAGCAGCGAGATTGCGTACTTCATGATCTGAGTTCCCGACGGTTCGCCCAATTCGCCTCGACTGTGAGGTCAATAAAAGCATAGTCGCTTTTAATGGCGTCAGAAGATCATGAAATCGTCATTGCTGTCGGGTATCGCGCTCAGCAGTTGCTCCAGCCGATGCCAGCCCAGCCCCGCGGCGATTCCCATCGCGAATGTATATAACGTCCTGCGCAGATCGAACGGCCGCGCGTCGTCGCGTTGAGCAGGCCGCGCATGAACGGTATGTGTCAAAGGACAGCACGGCATGTGCAAGCTCCTGTGAACGTGTCACGCGTCGACGGTGCGCGTCGATGCGGCCAACGCGTCATTCAGCGACGTCGTTCCGAAGCGCCGCTCGGTACGTGGATCGACGTCGATACGCCCGGCATTCTGCGCATCGTAGAGATCCGTGATGAGCTTCGCGTGATTCGTGCCGAGTCCCGAGCGCAACAGTGTCGCCGTCCATTCACTGCGAGGCAAGGCGAGCGCAGCGATGTCGCGGCCCGTTGCTTCGCTGAAAGCGCGTGCGACATCGTTCGCATCGTAACGGCTCGGACCTTCGATACTCACGATGCGAACGCCGTCGTCATCGCGCGCTTCGCTGAGCAATTGCGCGGCAAGCACACCGACGTCCTGCGCGGCCACAGTCGGAAACCGCCTGTCGACAGGATGATGCAGACTCGGCAGCCGCCCCGTCGCGAGCGCGACGGGCAGCACGCGTGCCCAGTTGTGCATGTGTTCCGCCGAACGCAGCAGCGTGAGGCGCGGCACGCTTTCCTTGAATACCGCTTCGAGCTCGTGGAACAGCATCGTGATGCCCGTGCCTTCGTCCCGTTCGGCGCCATAGTCGGACAGTGCGACGACATGCAGATGCGGATGCGCGCGCAGCGCACGCGCGGCCGTCCCGATCATGCGATGCATCGCGCTGGCCGGGTCGGGGTCGCGATGCGGAAGCGGGCAGAGCATCTGTACCGCGTGCGCACCGTCGAGCGCGCGATGCAGCGACGATTCGTCGTCGAGATCGCCATGCACCGTTTCGCAGCCGATGCGCGTGAATGTCTCGCGCTGCGCCGGATCGCGCACGACGGCGCGCACGTCATGTCCCGCATGTCTCAACGCGGTTGCCGCCGCGCGTCCCACGTTGCCTGATGCGCCGAATATCACGTACATCGTCCGTCTCCTTGAGTTGCATGCGGATAGAGCGTACGTGGAGGCAAGGCGGCAAACGCGCATGAAAAGATGATCCGCGACAGATCCGGATGACGATCTGCGCGCCGCATTCGCACCACGGAAACATCAGCCAGCACGCGCGCGCAAAACGCAGCACAATGCGGCAATCGGATGACGGAACGAGGAACAAGCGATGAATGCAGTTCTCCCCGCGTTGGCGCCGCACACGGGCACGCGGCAAAGCCTGCTGTCGAGCGCGTCGCTCGGCTGGTCGGGCTTCGGCGCGGAAATGATCGGCATTTCGGCGGGCATGCATCGTCTTCCGGCGATCGCGCAGCATCGCGTCGGCGTGCATGTCGGCGCGCCCGTTCGTGCCGTTTGCCGTTGCAACGGCAAACGGTCCGCGCGCATTCAGGCGCACGGCGACGCCGACGTGGTTCCCGCAGGCCTTGACGGCGAATGGTCCGACGACGCCAACTGCACGGTGCTGCGTATCTGGTTCGCGAACGACTTCGTGCTCACCACGCTGGATCAACTCGGTCTGCGCGCCGCGCATGCGCAGATCCGCCCGCAGTTCCAGCTACGCGACGCGCGCGTGCAGCATCTGGCGTGGGCGATGCGTGCGGAACTCGAAGCCGACGACGCCTCCGATCCGCTCTACGCCGAGAGCGTGTGCACGGCGCTGATCGTGCGGCTCGCCGGCGCCGCGACACCTGACGGCGGCAAGCGGCGCACGTTGTCGCCACGCGCGGCCGCGCGCGTGATCGACTATATCGAGGCGCATCTCGACGAACGTCTGACGCTGACCGAACTGGCCGCGCTCGTCGAATTGAGCGTGCCGCATTTCAAGGTTCTGTTTCGCGAGACGATGGGCGTGCCCGTGCATCGGCATGTGGTGCAGCGGCGCGTCGAGCGGGCCAGGGCGCTGCTGCAGCAAGGCCGCCTGAGCGCGAGCCAGGTCGCGCTCGACGTGGGTTTTGCGCATCAGAGCCACATGGCGCACTGGATGAAACGCCTGCTCGGCGTGACGCCGCGCGAGATCGCGCGCAATGATGCCGTGCGGCTCATCGTTGCGCGCTAGCGTGTAAATCAGCTTTTGATGCGCGTCGAAGCGGGATCGTAGGGTGCTTTCAGATGCAGCGTGGCGTCGAGCAGTTCGCCCGCCACATCGATCTGATAGCGGCCGCCCGTGAGCCACGCATCGTCGAGCGCGGCGTTGTCGTTGCGCTTGACGTAGCCCATCGCGACCGGGCAGCCAAGCGTATGCCCGAACGCCGCCGACGAAACGAAGCCAACGGCGATGCCGTCGCGCATGATCGCTTCGCCGCCCCACAACATGCGATCGCTCGCGCCGTCAGCGGTGAATACGACGAGGCGTCGACGCAGCGGCTCGTCGCGCAGCCTGACGAGCGCATCGCGTCCGATGAAAGGCATGTCCTTGTCGAGCTTGCAGGCGAACGCGAGGCCCGCTTCGAAGGGATTCGTATCCGGCGACAGCTCGCGTCCCCATGCACGGTAGCCTTTCTCGATCCGCAACGAGTCGAGCGCGTAATAGCCCGCGTTTTTCAGGCCGAACTGCTGTCCGGCCGCCTGCAGCGCTTCATAAACACCGGCCGCGAATTCGACGGGCACGTACAGTTCCCAGCCGAGTTCGCCAACATACGTGATGCGCGTCGCGCGCACCGTTGCATAGCCAATATCCACTTCCCGGCTCTGTCCGAAAGCGAATGCCCCGTTGCTCCAGTCGGCCTTCGACACGCTCGCAAGCAGATCGCGCGCACGCGGACCCATCAAGGCGAGCACCGCGTATTGGCTCGTCACGTCGACCAGCACGCAATGGCTGTCGGGCGGAATGCATTTGTCGATCGTGTCGAAGTCGCGCGTGGTTTGCGCGGAGCCCGTGACGAGCAGATATTGATCGTCGCTCAGACGCGTGAGCGTGAAGTCCGATTCGTAGCCGCCGCGCTCGTTGAACATGCCCGTGTAGACAGCCGTGCCCGGCGGAACGGCGACATCGTTCGCGACGATTCGTTGCAGCACGGCTTCGGCATCGCGTCCCTTGACGAGAAACTTGGAGAACGACGTCAGATCGAACAGTGCGACACCGTCGCGGCACGCGCGATGTTCGTCGCCGCTCCACGGCAGCCAGTTCTGCTGGCCGAACGAATAGTCGATGCGCGCCTGTTCGGGACTCGGCGCAAAGAAGTTCGCGCGCTCCCAGCCCATCTTGCTGCCGAAGCAGGCGCCGTCGTCTCGCAGCTGCGCATACAGCGGCGAGCGGCGGAAGGGCCGCGCGCTATCGAGTTCGCGATTCGGCCAGGGCATCGCGTAGTGCAGGCCGAGCGTCTCTTTCACGCGGTCGTGCAGCCACGCGTCGTTGCCGTTGAAGCGCGCGAAGCGGCGGATGTCGACGGGCCACAGGTCCATCGTCGGCTCGCCCGCGACGATCCACTCGGCGAGCGCCATGCCCGCTCCGCCCGCTGACGCAATGCCCATTGAGTTGAAGCCCGCGCCGACATAGAAATTGCGCAACTCGGGCGCTTCGCCCAGCATGAAGTTGTTGTCGGGCGTGAACGACTCAGGGCCGTTGTAGAACTGGCGCACCTGTGCCGTTTCCAATGCGGGCACGCGTCGCAGCGCGTTCTCCATCAGGATCTGGAATTGATCCCAGTCGTCGGGCAGCAGCTGGAATTCGAAATTCTCAGGAATGCCGTTCATGCCCCACGGTTTCGCGTCGGGTTCGAAGCCGCCCATCACGAGTCCGCCCACTTCTTCCTTGAAGTAGATGTAGCCGTCGGGGTCGCGCATCACGGGCAGGTCGGGATGCACGCCCGCAATGCGTTCCGTGACGATGTAGTAGTGCTCGGCCGAATGCAGCGGCACCGTGACGCCGCACAGGCGCCCGACGCTCTTCGCCCATTGCCCCGCGCAGTTGACGACGATCTCCGCCGCGATCGTGCCTTCATCGCCTTGCTTGTCGCGCCACGCGACGCCGCTCGCTGCGCGGCCCTTCACCTCGGGCCGCGTGTGAATCGCGGCGACGCGCGTATTTTCGACGATGCGCGCGCCACGCCGGCGTGCGCCGCGCGCGAGGGCCTGGGTCAGGTCGGTCGGATTCGCCTTGCCGTCGCCGGGCAGCCAGACGGCGCCGAGCAGGTCGTCGGTGCGCATCGGCGGCCACAGCTCGCCCGCTTCCTTCCGTCCGATCACATCGCAAGTCACGCCATAGGCGCGCGCGACGGCGGCCGTGCGCCGCAGTTGCGTCATGCGTTCCGCCGTCCTCGCGACGGACAGCGAGCCGCATTGCTTCCACCCCGTCGCGAGCCCCGTGTCGGCCTCGAGTTCAGCATAGAGCGCCGTCGAGTAGCGGATCAGCTTCGTCATGCTTTCCTGCGCGCGCAACTGGCCGACGAGACCGGCTGCATGCCAGGTGGTCCCGCATGAAAGCTGGCCCTGTTCGAGCAGCACGACGTCCGTCCAGCCGAGCTTCGTGAGGTGATAGGCAACCGAGCATCCGATGATGCCGCCGCCGACGATGACGACGCGTGCCTGAGTCGGAAGTGGAGTTGACATGTCTGGCGTCTCGCGAGAAATGTGGCGTTGTTCCGTGGATGTGCGTGGATTTGCGTGGAAATATGTGGAAGTGTGTTGTGGTGTACTTTGCCGCAAAAATCCGGCAGATGCAATGGGTTTGAGAAGCCGCACAGGTGAATTCGGAGATGATGAATGTGGAATTGGTTGGATTTATATTGAAGCCGCGCAAGCACGTTTGCTAGACTGGCGCCAATTTCCCGACCCCGCCGCCATGTTCGCCACTCACAGACAGAACGAGATCCTGCGGCTTGTCCGCGCTCGGCAGACCTGCACGATCACGGATCTGGCCGCCACGTTCGAGGTGTCCGACGAGACGATTCGCCGCGATCTCAAGCCGCTCGTCGCGGAAGGGCTGCTGGTGAAAGTGCATGGCGGCATCATGCTGCCCGCGCAGCTCGACGAGCCGCCGTTCCGGCGCCGCATGGTCGAACAGCGCGAGGCGAAACGCGCAATCGCGGCACGCGTCGCCCAGTTGATCGACGACGGCGATTCGCTGATGCTCGACGGCGGCACGACCTGCGTGCATATCGCGCAGGCGCTCGAATCGCACGCGCGCCTCACGGTCGTGACCAATTCAGCCGAAGTCGCGCGACTGCTGGCGCCGCGCAACGACAACCGCGTGCTGATGGCGGGCGGCGAGCTGCGCGCGGACGATGCTTCCGCCGTCGGCGAAAGCGCGCTCGCGTTTTTCCGGCAGTTTCATGTGAGGCACGCAATCGTGTCGGTGACGGCCATCGACGCGAAAGGGCGCTTCATGGACGCGCAGCCCGCCGACGCCGCGCTGGCGCATGCGGCGTTTGCGCAAGCCGAGCGCCGCATCATTGCCGCCGATCACACGAAGTTCGACCATAGCGCGCTCGTGCATGTGTTTGGCGCGGAAGGTCTCGACACGCTGGTCACGGACGTCGAGCCGGCGGCGGGACTGTCGAAAGTACTGGCGCAGGCCGGCGTCGAAGTCATCTGCGCGTCGCCCGCTGCCGACGATACAAATGAAGAAGTCGTCTAATCGTCGCTAAAGGACTTGCGTTGCCCGCTGCGCAAGACGCAGCGCGATATCGCAACGCTGCGCGCACGCGCCGAGCGGCACGCGTTGATGCACGGCCCTAAAGTGCAGCGCGGCAAAAGCCGCTAACCAGGTTGAGCGGCCGTTTCGTTTGACGTGAATGGATCATATGGCACCGATAAGGCAGTTATCGGTATCATCGGACCGATTTAACGAATTGGCCGCCTTGCCACATAAAAATGGCGAGATTAATTGACTGATTCAATTCGTTCTAATAATCTTCACCCCGATTTAAATCGAATGCGTCTGCGGCGACGTTCGAATTGTTAAATCTCCCGGGTAACTGGCACGAACTTTTATTCCAATGCGTGGAATAGAACACGCAAAAGAGATGTTCGTGATGCAGTGCCGCCATGCATCGGCGGATTTGTCTGTCGACTGGCTTTCGGTAGTACACACGTCATCTCGAGCCGCACAAGAAGGACTACGCCTGGCCGGAAAGCGCGTAGCGTCATGCCTTTCTGGCGTGACGCCCGGCCACTCAGGCGTTCGATGCGGGCAAACGCGCGGGCAGGAAAACGCAAGAAAAAGATTCCGCTTGTACTGCGCGGTCAAAAGAAGTGGGTTGTGCGCCTGTTTAATTCCCGTTGTTGCATTGACGGCTCAGACGCACAGACCCTAAAGCAATATCGGGCTATCGAGGCATTGTCTGGCAATGTGGAGCAATTTGCCGACATTCGATGCAAGGCTTGAAGAACCCAGCGAATGTGGATTTGAAATTTCATATTCGTGAGTCGTCATCCTTCATCGGGCATTTCCCGGTCGGACGGAAACAATGAATTAGCGTTGCGGGGTTTTATGAGAATTGCAGTTCTGGAGGAGACTCAGGCGCAAGCCGACTTCGTGTGCAGGACCTTGTCGGCGGCGGGACACACGTGTCATGCATTCGACGACGGCCCGGCTCTCGTCAGACAGTTGCGCAGCCAGCCGTTCGATCTGCTCGTGCTGGATCGCCATACGCCTGGCCTGGCGGGCGACGAGGTGCTGCGCTGGGTCCGTCAGAATCTCGCCGAGCGGCTGCCCGTGCTGTTCATGACCCGCGTGAGCGATGTCGCGCATCAGGACGTCGACGCCGACGACTATCTCGTCAAGCCGGTGAGCGCGGCGGCGCTGCTCGCGCGCGTGGGCGTGCTGCTGCGCGGCGCGTTTGCGCGGGAGCCCGTGGCCGGGAAGGAAGTGTTCGGCGAGTACGAGTTCGAGCCGGGTTCGAAGCGCGTGCACGTGCGCGGCAGCGCCGTCACGCTGACGCACAAGGAGTTCGAGCTGGCGCTGCTGCTGTTCAAGCACCTGAGCCGGCCGCTGTCGCGCTCGCACATTCTCGACGCGATCTGGAAGCAGGCGGCGGCCATTCCGTCGCGCACGATGGACACGCACGTATCGATGCTGCGCACGAAGCTTGGCCTTCGGCCCGAGAACGGCTACCGCCTGATGCCGATTTACGGCTACGGATACCGGCTCGAACGGATCGAGAAGGGCGACGCCTGAGAGGTATCGCGCGAGCGGTTCTAACGCCCGTTTAAAGCGGTCTGGACCGTGGTCGGACCAACGTCGCCTTCGTGCCCGGGTGGCGCTTCGGGCCACGTGTTTTCGAACAGACACGCCGCGAGCGGCATGCGCGCGGCCCAGCCTTCCGATTCGAGCATCGGCTCGCGATAGAAGTGCTCCACGTGCCCGAGGCACAGCAGCGCGACGGGCCGCGCGCCTTCCGGCATGCCGAGCATCGTGCGCACTTCGCCGGCATCGAACAGCGACACCCAACCCATGCCCAGACCTTCCGCGCGCGCCGCGAGCCACATGTTCTGAATCGCGCAGGCCACCGACGCGAGGTCCATTTCGGGCAACGTGCGCCGTCCGAACACGTGCTTCTCGCGGCCATCCATCAGCGCCATCACCAGCAGCTCGCCGCATTCGAGCATGCCTTCCACCTTGAGCTTCATGAACTCGTCGCGCCGCTTGCCGAGCGCGTCGGCCGTCAACACGCGCTCGCGTTCGACGGCCGCGTGCAGCCGTTGCCGCAGCGCGGGGTCGGTGATGCGTCCGATCCGCCACGGCTGCATGTAGCCGACGCTTGGCGCGTGATGCGCGGCATCGATCAGGCGCGCGAGCACGGCGGGATCGACGGGCGTGGACACGAAGTGACGCATGTCGCGCCGTTCGTAGATCGCGCGATAGACCGCGGCGCGCTCGACGTCGTTAAAAGGCTCGGCCATGGAAGAGGGCAGCCGCGAAGGCTGGGTTCGACGGCCAGTAGCCGTGCATGTAAGTGGCGACGACGGGCCCCTGGCGATAGATGGCTTCGCCGGGCGCGTCGGACTGGGCGCGCGTCGCGTGGCGCACGGGTGTAAGCGGCGTGCTCACGCGCGAGTAGTGGAACGTGTGGCCCGTCAACGTGCCGTGTGCACTGTCGGTCATCTGCTGCATGCCGAGCGCGGTGAAGCGCGTCTGCATGGCTGCGTTGCCAGGCAACAAGCCGAGCATCGGGGTCGTGACGCCATGTGTGTCGGTGACGCTGTCGAGCAGATACAGCATGCCGCCGCATTCGGCGACGATGGTGCGGTTCGCGCCGGCATGCGCGCGGATCGATGCCGCGCTGTGCGTGTTGGCCGCGAGCGCGGGCGCATGCAGTTCGGGATAGCCGCCGGGCAGATAGAGTGCGTCGGCGTCGCCGGGAACGGGTTCATCCGCGAGCGGCGAGAAATACGTGAGACGCGCGCCGAGCATGTCGAGCAACTGCACGTTTGCCGGATAGATGAATGAAAACGCGGCGTCGCGCGCAATCGCGACGTGCATGCCGTCGAGCAGGCGTGGGAGAGGCTCGTCGCCGGCCGCGTCGTCGAACGTGACGGCGGGCGGCAGCTGCGCGAGCGCCGTCGACGCGAGTGCATCGGCGGCACGATCGAGCCGCGCATCGAGATCGTCGATTTCCGCCGCCTGCAGCAGGCCCAGATGACGGTCGGGCAATTCGATCGCATCGTTGCCCGACAGATAGCCGAGCATTGTCAGATCGCGCGGCAACGCTTCTTCGAGCATCTGCGCATGGCGCGCCGAGCCGACGCGATTGGCGAACACGCCATGAAACGGCACGTCCGCGCGAAAGCGCGCAAGGCCGAACGCGACGGCGCCGAAGGTCTGCGCCATCGCCTTCGCCGAGATCACGGCGGCGACGGGCACGTTGAACGTCGCGGCGAGATCGGCGCTGCTCGGCGTGCCGTCGAACAGGCCCATCACGCCTTCAATCAGAATCAGATCCGCTTCGCGCGCGGCCTGCGCGAGCAGCGCGCGGCATGCACGTTCGCCGACCATCCACAGGTCGAGCGAGAACACGGGCGCGCCGCTCGCGCGCGCGAGAATCATCGGGTCGAGAAAATCCGGGCCCGTCTTGAACACGCGCACGTCTCGCCCCATCCGCCGATGATGCCGCGCGAGCGCGGCCGTGACCGTCGTCTTGCCCTGGCCCGATGCCGGTGCGCTGATGAAGAGAGCGGGGCACGCGGGCATCGTTCAGAACTCCACGCCGCGTTGCGCCTTCACGTGCTGCTCGCGGTACGGATGCTTGACGAGGCGCATTTCGGTGACGAGGTCGGCGGCTTCGACGAGCGCATCGGGCGCGTGACGTCCGGTGATGACGACATGGACCATCGCGGGTCGCGCGTTCACGACTTCGAGCACTTCATCGAGGGGAAGATATTCGTACTTCAGCACGGTATTCAACTCGTCGAGAATCACCATCTGATACTCACCGCTTTCGATCATGCGGCGTGCTTCGTTCCAGCCCTTGCGTGCCGTCGCGATGTCGGCCTCGCGGTCCTGCGTGTTCCAGGTGTAGCCGTCGCCCATCGTGATGAACTCGCAATTGCCCTGCGCACCGAGAAAATCGCGTTCCGACGTGTGCAGCGCGCCCTTGATGAACTGCACGACGCCGAGCTTCATGCCGTGGCCGAGCACGCGCACGGCCATGCCGAATGCCGCCGTCGACTTGCCCTTGCCCGTGCCCGTGTTGACGATCAGGAGCCCTTTCTCGACGGTCGCCTGAGCCTGCTTCTTCTCGTGGCCTTCGCGGCGGCGCTGCGTCATGCGTGCATGCGATTCGGGATCGGTCTTCATCGATGTTCCTTGATTCTGGATGTGTCGTTGGAATGAGGGTGTGCGGCAGCGCACGCGATGGCGACGGTCACGCCGTCGCGTGCGCGTTTCGGGACGAGCAGTTCGCCGCCGTGCGCGGCGAGCCGCGCGCAGGGCTCGCAGACGCCGTCGACGCCGAGATGTTCGCGTACCACGTCCGATGCGTTGACGGGTGCGTCGAGCGAGGCGATCTGCTCGCGCGTGAACGTACGGAGCGGCAGCGCGTGCCGCACGCAGAATTCGACGAGCCCCGCTTCATCGGCTTTCGTTTCGATCGATGCGACGGCGCCCAGCGCGGCGAACGCAAGCGTATCGCCGAGCGCCTCGCGCACGGCCGCCTCGATCTGTTCCGCCGACACGCCGCGCCGGCATCCGATGCCCGCGATCAGCGTCGTCATGGCGTGAGCCTGAGCGGCGTTTCGGCGGGTGCGGCCAGCGACGCGACGCCGCCGATCACGACGATCGACGGCGAGCCGAGTCCCGCATCGGCCACGCGCTCTACGAATTCACGCAACGTCGCGGCGACATGGCGCTGCTCGGGACGCGTCGCCGATTCGATCGCGGCGCACGGCGTATCGGGCGGCATGCCGGCGCTCAGCAGCGCGTCGACGATATCGCCGAGCCGCCGCATGCCCATGTAGATCACGAGCGTCATGCGCGTGGCGGCCAGCGCGCGCCAGTCGGCTTCATGCTCGCCCGCACCGTGCCCGGTGACGAAGATCACGCCCTGCGCGTGGTCGCGATGCGTGACGGGAATGCCGATCGAAGCGGGCGCGGCGATGCCTGCCGTGATTCCGCTGATGATTTCGACGTGTACGCCCGCGGCTTGCAGCGCTTGCTGTTCTTCTCCGCCGCGTCCGAACACGAACGGATCGCCGCCTTTGAGGCGCGCGACGCTGCGGCCCGCGCGCAGATGATCGAGCATCGCCGCGATGATCTCGTGTTGCGGCGTCGACGCGTGGCCGCCGCGCTTGCCGACGTAGACGATCTGCGCATCGTCGCGCGCGAACTGCAGCACTTCGGGATTGACGAGATCGTCGACGAGCACGACGTCGGCCAGCGCGAGCGTGCGCGCGGCCTTGAGCGTCAGCAGTTCGACGTCGCCGGGACCGGCGCCGATCAGCCACGCGCGGCTCATGGCGAGGAGAGCGCCGCGATATGCGCGGGCGCTTGTGTGTGACAGGTCATGCGATGTTGCGTGTGACGCGCGATGGCTGCGGGTGACGTGCATCGTGCGTGGGCGCCGGCTTCCGTTTCCCGCGGCGCCGGCGAATGGCGAATCTTCGTTCGCCCCCTTGCGTCTGGCCGGTATCCGGGCTGACGGCTCATCGCGTTCGCCTTCCCATCTGCGAGTGGCAGACAGTGGCTCTGAACGCACTGCGCGGAAAATGTTCTTTCCGCTCGCCGCGTGACCGTTGCGGGGACAGCACAGGCTGAGCGCAGCTTCATCGCTTACGTGTTGCGACGAGCGGGCGCTTCCCTGTTTCCCGTTTAACCGCACAGACGTTCGAACCCGTCCGCGCGGCACCAGATGCGCGCATACGATAGCACACGGGGCTCTGCGAGTCGCTGCGGAGTTTCGCCGATGCTTCCTTGACGCTGCCTGCCGCCGGGCCTAAACTCGCACGCACTCTGGTGCTCGCGCGCGCTCTCTGCGCGCGCAGTTAAACGGGAAATAGCAGGCTTCGCCATCGTTCACGGCGGCGGGTCAAACTATGCTGCTCCCCGCAACGGTAGGTGAAGGCATCGCGCAGACGATGCAGAGCCGGCCTCGCTGCATGTGCGTCCAATAGCGGCCCATGCAGATACATCCACTGCGCGAAAACGCTCGCGCGGGAAGGAGAGGCGGCGCTTTCACCAGCCCGGATACCGGCCCGAGTCAACGACGCGATGCTGCGGGGATGCGGCACAGCGTTCACGTTTCCTCATGCGCTGCAGCGGTCGTATACCGGTGCGGCGCCGTTTTCGTCCCCGTGCATCACTTATGACAGCGCGCGCCTTTCATGGCGCGCCATCAGGGTCACTCGAACGACCTTCGAGCAACGGAGCCAACATGCAGACACAGATGCGCAAGATTCCCGTGACGATCGTCACGGGCTTTCTCGGCAGCGGCAAAACGACGTTGATGCGTCATATCCTTCAACACGCGGGCGGGCTGCGCATCGCCGTGATCGTCAACGAGTTCGGCGAACTGGGCATCGACGGCGAGATTCTCAAGGGCTGCGGCATCGGTTGCGACGAGAACGGCAACGAGACGGAAGGCCAGTTGTATGAACTGGCCAACGGCTGTCTGTGCTGCACGGTGCAGGAAGAATTCTTTCCCGTGATGGAGCAACTGGTCGAGCGGCGCGAGCAGATCGATCACGTGCTGATCGAAACGTCGGGCCTCGCGCTGCCGAAGCCGCTCGTGCAGGCGTTCAACTGGCCGTCCATCAAGAACAGCTTCACCGTCGATGCCGTCGTGACGGTGGTCGATGGTCCTGCCGTCGCGAGCGGCCAGTTCGCGGAAGACCCTGTTGCCGTCGATCAGTTGCGCAAGGCCGATCCGAATCTCGATCACGAATCGCCGCTGCACGAGCTGTTCGAAGATCAGCTGTCGGCCGCCGATCTCGTCATTCTGAACAAGACCGACCTGCTCGATGTCGCACAACAGGCGAGCGTCGAAGCGGTGATTCGCGAAGAGATTCCGCCGCAGGTGAAGGTGGTGCGCGCACACATGGGGCAGCTCGATCTGCACGCGTTGCTCGGACTCGAATCGGCATCGGAAGAAACGATTCATCTGCGTCACGATCATCACGGTTCCGCCGACGATCCCGATCACGCCGATCATCATCACGACGAGTTCGATTCCGTCGTCGTCACGGCCAGCGCGACGTCGCGCGAAACGATGATCGCGGCGCTGCAACGCGTGGTCGAAGACTACACGATCTATCGCGTGAAAGGCTTTGCCGCGCTGCCGGATGCCGCGATGCGGCTCGTGATTCAAGGCGTGGGACGCCGCTTCGACAGCTATTTCGACCGGCGCTGGCAGGCGGGTGAAATCGATGCGTCGTCGTTGAGCCGCTTCGTGCTGATCGGTGAGGACCTCGATCAGCCGACGCTGCAGCGCGCGCTCGACGAAGCGCTGAGCACGCAGCCGCAGCAGGTTTAAGGCACCGCGATGCATCTGCTGCGCACCGTCCCGGGCGGTTTCGTCGACGATACGAAAGGCGTGATCCGTATCGATCAGAAGCCCGCAGATATTGTGATCCTGAGTTCCGCCGACACGACGCTGTCGCTGCTCGCGAGCGTCGTGACGCGTCTGGGCGACGGCTTCCCGAGCGTGCGGCTCGCGAACGTCACATATCTGCGGCAGCCTGCTTCCGTCGACTTCTACATCGACGACGTGTTGCAGCATGCGCGCGTCGTCGTCGTCGATCATCTGGGCGGCGAAGCGTACTGGCCGTACGGCATCGAACAGGTCGTCGCGCTCGCGCAGCGCAAGCAGCAGACGCTCGCGATGTTTTCCGGCGACTTGCAGGAAGACCCGAATCTGCTCGCGCGCAGCACGGCCGATGCGGACCTGTGTCATCAGTTATGGCGCTATCTGCGCGAAGGCGGTCCGCACAACGCCGAATCGTTCATGCGCTGTATCGCGTGGCGCGCGCTCGGCTGGGGCAAGGAGCCTGCGCCGCCGGGTCCGTTGCCCGCAGCCGCGCTTTATCACCCTGCGCACGATGTCGCGACCATCGAAGCCTGGCAGGCGCGCTGGAAGCCCGCCGCGCCCGTCGTCGCGATTCTGTTCTACAAAGCGCATCTGCAGGCGGCCAACACGGCCGTGTTCGACGCGCTGATCGACGCGCTCGAAGCGCGCGGCATGAACCCGCTGCCCGTCGCGATCACGTCGCTGAAGGATGCGATCAGCCGCGATGTCGTGCAGCAGCTCGCCGCGCAGCACGGGATTTCACTCGTGCTGAACACGACGGCCTTCGCGGCTTCCGCTATTGACGATCCCGAGCCGCTCGAACTGGCGGGCGACGCGCCCGTCATGCAGGTGATCCTGAGCGGCGGCAACCGTGAAGACTGGGTCAACGACAATCACGGCCTCAATTCGCGCGATATCGCCATGCACGTCGCGCTGCCCGAAGTGGACGGCCGCATCATCACGCGTGCGATCAGCTTCAAGGGGCTCGCATATCGGTGCCCGCATACGGAAGTGGACGTGGTCCGCTATCAGCCGGATCACGAGCGCGTCGCGTTTATCGCGGAGTTGAGCGAGCGCTGGTGCAAGCTACGCCGCACGTCGAATGTGGATAAAAAGCTCGCGCTTATCCTCGCGAACTATCCGATGAGCGAAGGACGCATCGGCAATGGCGTCGGATTGGATACGCCTGCGTCCGTCGTGAATATTCTCCGAATGCTGCGCGACGAAGGGTATCGCGTCGAAGACGTGCCCACGAACGGCGACGCGTTGATGGCCGCGTTGACACAAGGCGTGACGAACGATCCCGTCGTGCGCGACTTGCGGCCTGCATTGCAGAGCCTCGCATTGAGCGATTACATGACGTATTTCGCGCGTCTGCCGCAAGCGCTGCGCGATGCGTTGAATGCGAAGTGGGGCGCACCGCAGCAGGATCCCACGCTGCGGCGCGGGCGCTTCATGATCGCGGGCTGGCGCTGCGGGCATGTGTTCGTCGGCATCCAGCCGCCGCGCTCGCGCGAACAGAACGACTATGCGAGCTATCACGATGCCGAACTCGTGCCGCCGCACGCGTATCTCGCGTTCTATTTCTGGCTGCGCCATCAGTTTCATATCGATGCTGTCGTGCATGTGGGCAAGCACGGTAATCTCGAATGGCTGCCGGGCAAAAGCGTCGCATTGAGCGATGCATGCTGGCCCGATGCGATTCTCGGCCCGCTGCCGCATCTGTATCCGTTCATCGTCAACGATCCCGGCGAGGGCAGTCAGGCGAAGCGGCGTACGCAGGCCGTGATCGTCGATCACCTGATGCCGCCGCTCACGCGCGCGGAAAACTACGGGCCGTTGCAGGATCTCGAACGGCAGGTCGACGAATACTACGACGCGCTGATGGTCGATCCGCGCCGCGCGAAACTGCTGCGCAAAACGATCCTCGACACGATAGTCGAACATCGTTTGCACGAAGAGCTGAGCCTTGCGGCACCCAACGATGCAGACACGGAAGACGCGCTGCTGACGCGCGTGGATGCGTGGCTGTGCGAGTTGAAGGAAGCGCAGATCCGCGACGGCCTGCATACATTCGGACAGTCGCCTGCAGGTGTGCAGCGGCGCGATACGCTGCTCGCGCTGGCGCGTTTTCCCGTGGGCGATGGTCAAGGTGCGAAGGCGGGACTGATTGACGCATTGGCGCGCGATCTCGACGTCGATCGTCTGTTCGATCCGCTGTCGGCGGATTGGGCTGCGGAGTGGAACGGTCCGCGTCCGTTGATGTTGCAGCAGGTCAGCGACGCGCCGTGGCGTCATAACGGCGACACGCGCGAAAGGCTCGAACTGCTTGCCGCGTCTTTGCTCGGCGACATGTGCGAGATCGCGGTCGCCGACGAACTGCCGCAAACATCGCGCGTACTGGAACGTGTGCGCGGCGATATCCTGCCGCGTCTCGACGCATGCGGCCCGCACGAACTCATGCATTTGAAGCGCGGGCTCGAAGGACGTTTCGTGCCGCCGGGTCCGAGCGGTTCGCCGTCGCGCGGACGTCCCGATGTGCTGCCTACCGGGCGCAACTTCTATTCTGTCGACACGCGCGCCATCCCGACGCAAGCGGCATGGTCGCTCGGACTCAAATCCGCGCAGACCTTGATCGAGCGTCACTTGCAGGAGCATGGCGACTATCCGCGCGCGATCGGGCTGTCGGTGTGGGGCACGGCGACGATGCGCACGGGCGGCGACGATATCGCGCAGGCGCTCGCGCTGCTCGGCGTGCGGCCGAAATGGGCGCCGGGCAGTCATCGCGTGACCGACTTCGAGATCATGCCGATCGCGGCGTTCGATCGTCCGCGCATCGACGTCACGTTGCGCGTGTCCGGTTTCTTCCGCGACGCGTTTGCGAACGTGATGCATCTGTTCGATGCCGCCGTGCAGGCCGTCGCCGAACTCGACGAGCCCGAAGACGTGAATCCCGTTCGCGCGCGCGTGATGCGCGAGCGCGACGCGTGGATCGCACGTGGCGTCGCACCCGACGAAGCGCGTCGACGCGCGGGCTTCCGCGTATTCAGCGCGCGGCCGGGCGCGTATGGCGCGGGACTGCAACAGATGATCGACACGCGGCAATGGCAGACGGATGCCGATCTCGCGAACGCGTATCTGTCGTGGGGCGGTTATGCGTACACGCAGAAAAGCGCGGGCGAAGAAGCGCGCCACGCGTTCGGCACGCGGCTCGCCGCGATGGATGTCGTGCTGCAGAATCAGGACAACCGCGAGCACGACATTCTCGATTCGAACGATTACTACCAGTTTCAAGGCGGCATGACGGCGGCCGTGCGGCATCTCGCGGGCAATCAGCCGCATGTGTATCACGCGGATCACAGCAATCCCGACGCGCCGCGCGTGCGTGCGCTGCATGAAGAGATTGCGCGCGTGATCCGTTCGCGCGTCGTGAATCCGAAGTGGCTGGATGGCGTGAAGCGTCATGGCTATAAAGGTGCGGCGGAAATCGCCGCGACGGTCGATTACCTTTACGGCTATGACGCGACGGCGCGCGTCGTGTCCGATCATCAATATGCGCTCGTCGCCGATGCCTATCTGAACGATGCCGACACGCGCGAGTTCATGCAGCGGCACAATCCGCATGCGTTGCACGGCGTCTGCGAGCGGCTGCTAGAAGCGATGCAGCGCGGGCTATGGCAACAACCCGGCGACTATCGCGCGCAAGTCGAACAGCATCTGCTGGATAGCGAACAGCACATCGAAGGATCACGCTCATGAGCGAAACCCATGCGCCGCGTGCGGTGTTTCCCTTTTCAGCCTTGATCGGCCAGGCGCCGTTGCAGCAGGCGCTGTTGCTGGCGGCTGTCGATCCCGGTATCGGCGGCGTGCTCGTGAGCGGGCCGCGCGGCACGGCGAAATCGACGGCGGCGCGCGCGCTCGCCGAGCTTTTGCCTGAAGGCCGGTTCGTGACGCTGCCGCTCGGCGCGAGCGAAGACCGGCTGATCGGCACGCTCGATATCGAGTCGGCACTGCGCGATGCGTCGGTGCGCTTTGCGCCGGGGCTTCTGGCGAAGGCGCATGGCGGCGTGCTGTACGTCGACGAAGTCAACCTGTTGCCCGATGGGCTCGTCGATGTGCTGCTCGATGCTGCGGCAAGCGGCGTGAACACCGTTGAACGCGATGGGGTCTCGCACTCGCACGATGCGCGCTTCGTGCTGATCGGCACGATGAATCCCGAAGAGGGGGAACTGCGGCCTCAGTTGACGGATCGCTTCGGCTTGATGGTAGAACTGGAGAATTGCTTCGAGCCGCAGACTCGGCAAGCGATCGTCAAGGCGCGGCTCGCGTTCGATCTCGATGCTGCTGCATTTCGAACGTTGCATGCGGTGCAGCAGGCGACTTATGTCGAACGCATTCGTGAGGCGCGTGTCGCGTTGACGCGTCTATCGTTCGACGACACGGTGCATGCGCATGTCAGCGCGCTGTGCATCGCGGCGGGCGTCGACGGATTGCGTGCGGATCTCGTGATGCTGCGCGCGGCGCGCGCGCTGGCCGCGTTCGAACGGGCCGATGCGGTGACGCTCGGGCATGTCGATCGTGTCGCGGAATCGGTGTTGCTGCATCGGCGGCGTTTGCACGAGGATGCTGAGCGGCCGCAAGAGGCCTCGAGGCCAGGTGATGCGCAGCAACCTTCGGCCGATCAGGCCGGTAGTTCAATGGATAGCGACTACGGCTATCTCCCGCCCGAACCGGCGGGCATCACGCGCGTCAAGCAGGTCATTCCGCTGCCCGCAAAAAACACTGAGCCATCGAAAGGGCGCAGCCGCGCGTGCAATGCGCAGCGGTTTTCGATGGCGGCAAGGCGCGGGTCTCGCTTCCGTTCAAGGCATCCAGGCAACGCGCATTGCGTGGCCGCGCACGCTTGCTGCCAAGCAAAGCGAGCCTTTGCGCGACGAACATTTGCGCTTCATTCACGAAGAGGCGCGCGGCGGAGTGCTGCATTGTTTCTTGCTCGATTGCTCGGCGTCGATGATGGTTGGCGAGCGCCTCGCGCTGGCCAAAGGGATTCTGCTCGCGCTGTTTGACCGGGCGCGCGCGGCGCGCTGTGAAGTGGCGCTGGTCTGCTTCGGCGGCAATCGCGCGGATGTACGGTTCGGTCCTGCTGTGCCGCGCTGGTGGAATGAGCGGTGGATTGCGCCTGTGGGCGGTGGGGGCGGGACGCCTTTTCAATCGGGTATCGATACGGCCGGCGATTTGCTTGTGAAGGCTGCGCAAGGTAAGCGGGCTCAGCAGCGTTGGTTATGGGTGTTGTCGGATGGACGCAGTTCCGACGCGCCGTCGCGGCCCGCAGCAGCGGACCAGGTGATGTTCGTCGACTTCGAGCAGGAGCGTCTCAGCATTGGGCGGTGTGCTGCGCTCGCGCGCGAATGGGATGCGCGGTGGCTCGACGCACGAGAGGTGTTTGGTATCGTCGCTTCGTAGCAGGTGAACTGTTTTTCTTTTCTCGGGAAATCCACAATGTGTTGAATCGCTGTTCTTTTATCCATTTAATGTAGAAATGCTAATTAAAATATCGTCGGAGATTGTAGGGGAATTTCGAAAGCACTGAAGGTATCAATGGTCTTAGGATTTGTCCGATTACTCGGTATTACACGTTCTCATATCGTTCTCCGCGCGCAGGCTTAACGCGCGCGGACTTTCATTGCGTCAGCGGCTAACGGACGGGGTGGCACCAGCCGGGATGTTGAGCACGTGCGCACACGCGCCTTGGCAGGTTTTCAAGGCATAACACTGCGAAGTCACTTGATTCGTGTTGTGTAGTGTTGTCGTCAGAGTAAATAGGATAACGAATGAATAAGACATATCGATCAGTTTGGAATGAGTCGACCGGATGTTGGGTCGCTGTGCAGGAGAATGCGAAGGGAAAGGGAAAAAGGAGCGCCAAGGGAGCGGTAGTTCTGTTGGCGGCGGGTGCGGGTCTGGCGTCTTCGTTTGCGCACGCCGGTGCGGTCGACGGGGGATATGCGCCGGGATACGTTGCATCGTCATTGGGTTACGCCTCAAGCGCTACGGGCTCCTGGTCGACGGCGCTCGGGGCATTTTCCCAGGCGAATGGTAACTGGTCAACCGCGATTGGGAATCAGAGTTGGGCGTCGGGTTTCTCTGCGGCAGCGTTCGGTGATTCAGCTGTCGCGAGCGCTGACTATGCAACCGCGGTGGGGCAGGGGGCGCGCGCATCCGCGACCGGATCAAGCGCGGTAGGGCAACTGGCAGGCTCGTCCGGCATTTATTCCATCGCCTTGGGTGAGTCGGCGTCGGCAACTACGTCTAGATCGGTAGCACTTGGCGCATTCTCCGTTGCGAACTCTACGACGCTGTCGTCCACCGGCTTCCAGCCGGCCGGTGCTGCTATTTCCGCCGCAACGGCTGCAGGCGGGGAAGTCTCCCTTGGCAATGTCGGCAGCGAACGTCGCGTTACCAACATGGCCGCCGGCCTGAACGGCACAGACGCCGTCAACGTCAGCCAGCTGATGGCCGAAGACGTGCGCGTCAACAACCTGAGCAACGTTGTCAATAACCTCGGCACGACAGCCAGCCTCAAGTACTTCCACGCGAATAGCGCACTGGCCGATTCGACGGCCGCGGGTACGGACTCCGTCGCCATCGGTGGCGCAGCCACGGCATCCACGCCGAATTCCGTCGCGCTGGGCACCAACTCCATCGCGAATTCCGCGACGCTGAGCACGAGCGGCTACAACCCCGGCAGCACGGCACTCTCCGCAGCGACGGCAGCGGGCGAACTGTCCATCGGCAAGGCAGGCGCCGAGCGCCGCATCACGAACGTCGCAGCAGGCTACTCGGCAACGGACGCCGTGAACGTCAGCCAGCTGATGTCGGAAGATGGGAAGGTCAACGCGGAAGGCGCATCGACGGCAGCAGCGTTCGGCGGCGGCGCGTCGTACAACCCGGCGACGGGTGCGTTCACGAATCCGGCGTACAACATCGGCGGCGCAACCTATAACAACGTCGCTGGCGCGTTGACGAACCTCGACGCGCGCGTGAACAACCTGGGCAATAGCGGCGGCGGCGCCACCAGCCTCAAGTACTTCCACGCCACTTCGGCGCTGGCTGACTCGACGGCAACAGGCTCGGAATCGGTCGCAATCGGCGGCGCCGCAAACGCGAGCGCAAGCAACGCCGTGGCGCTCGGCTCGAACTCGGTTGCCGATCGCGCCAACAGCATCTCCGTCGGCTCGTCGACGGCGCAACGCCAGATCACGAACCTCGCTGCCGGCACGGCCGCAACGGATGCCGTCGACGTGGCGCAGCTGGGCGGCGTGACGTCGGCAATCGGCGGCGGCGCTTCCGTGAAGGCAGACGGCACCATTGCACCGCCGACCTTCAACGTGTATGGCCAGACGTTTGCGAATGTCGGCGATGCGCTTGCCAGCATCAATAACAACACGTCGAACATTGTTCAGAACCTGAAGTACATCAAGTTCGGCACCAGCACGGCAGCCCAGGCGCAGGCGTCGGGTAACGACGCGGTGGCCATCGGCGGCAATGCTATCGCAAGTGCGAACGGCGCCGTCGCCATTGGGCGCGCCGCGCTCGCCAGCGCCGTGAACTCGGTGGCGATCGGTTACGGTTCGCAGGCCACGGACCCCAACACCTTCGCGGTCGGCAACGCCTTCACGACGCGCCGGATCGTCAATGTGGCCGACGGCACCAGTGCCACCGACGCAGCAACGGTCGGCCAGGTGACCTCGGATATCCAGACAGCCATTGCCAACCTCAATCTGAACTCGTCACAACTGTCGTCGCAACCGAAGTCGACGATGCTCACGTCGTCGGTTCGGTCGGCACAGTTGCTGGGCGCCAGTACGACTTCCAGCCTGACGCCGGACCAGATGCTCGTGGCGGGTCCGACCGACAAGGGCGGCATGATGACGGCGTCGGGTACCGACTCGCTTGCGATCGGCCTGAATTCGCAGTCGACAGCCGACTACGCAGTCGCGATCGGCGGTAACGCACAGGTGCTCGGCACGTCTTCCGTCGGTATCGGGCAACTGGTCGCCGTGGACGGGGTGAACTCCGTCGCGATCGGTACGAACGTGACGGCGATGGCCGACAACGCAATCGCAATCGGTAACGGCGCCACGACGGTGCTCGCCGACGGCGGTATTGCCATCGGTAACAACGTCAAGGTGGGCGGCCCGAATACGCTCGCTATCGGCACGAACATCTTGGCGTCGGGCTCCAACAGCGTCACGCTTGGCTATGGAAGCGCGGACGGCGGCCGTGCCAATGTCCTGTCGGTCGGCAGCACCACGAAGCAACGCCAGATTATCAACGTCGCACCGGGCTATGCAGCAACCGACGCTGTCAACGTATCGCAGTTGACGGGCGTGACGACGGCGCTCGGCGGCGGCGCGACGGTCAGCCCGACGACGGGCGCGATCGTCGCACCCGCGTACAACGTCGCGGGCAACACGTTCAACAACGTAGGCGCGGCGCTGACTGCGCTCGACGCAGGCGAAAAGGCCATCAACAACAACGTGATGAACGTCACGAACGTGGTGAACAACATCACGAACGGCGGCGGCATCAAGTACTTCCACGCGAACTCGACGCTGGCCGATTCGTCGGCGAAGGGCATGGATTCCGTTGCGATCGGCGGCAATGCGGTTGCGAACACGTCGAACTCGGTGGCGCTGGGCGCGAACTCGGTGGCGAGCGCGGCGACGCTGTCCTCGGCAGGCTTCGCACCGGGCGGCTTCTCGATTTCGGCTCCCACGGCTGCGGGCGAAGTGTCGATCGGCGCGCAAGGTGCCGAACGCCGCATCACCAACGTCGCGGCAGGCTACGCCGCAACGGATGCCGTGAACGTCAGCCAGCTGATGGCGGAAGACCAGAAGGTAAATGGTGTCAGCAACAACCTGAGCAACCTGAGCAACACCGTCAACAACATGGCGGCTGGCGGCGGAAGCATGAAGTACTTCCATGCCAACTCGTCGCTGGTCGATTCGACGGCATCGGGCACGAACGCAATCGGCGTCGGTCCGCAAGCGACGGCGGCCGGTACGAACGCCATCGCGATCGGCTACAACGCCAGCGCGACGGCGGCCAACTCGGTGGCGCTCGGCTCGAATTCGACGACGACGGCCAACCTGTCGGCCGCCGCGTATAACCCGGGCAGCGCCACGCTGTCGGGCACCACGGCAGCAGGCGAGGTGTCGATCGGCTATGCAGGCGCGGAGCGTCGTCTGACGAACCTCGCAGCAGGCTCGGCGGCAACGGATGCCGTGAACGTCAGCCAGTTGACGGCCGAAGACGCGAAGGTCAACGCCGAAGGCGCAGGCACGGCGGCGGCACTGGGCGGCGGTTCGTCGTATAACCCGTCGACGGGCGCGATCACGAACCCGACGTACAACGTCGCTGGCTCGACGTCGAACAACGTCGCGGGCGCGCTGACCAGCATCGATGCACGCATCAACAACATCGCGGTCGGCGGCGGCATCAAGTACTTCCATGCGAACTCGACGCTGGCGGACTCGACGGCTTCGGGCGCGAACTCGGTGGCAATCGGCGGCGCGGCAATCGCAACTGCGTCGAACTCGGTAGCGCTGGGTGCAAGCTCGACGACGACGTCCAATCTGTCGGCAGCCGCGTTCAACCCGGGCGGAACACTGTCGGGCGCAACGGCTGCGGGCGAAGTGTCCGTGGGCAGCGCAACCGTCAATCGCCGCATCACGAACCTCGCGGCAGGCGCGGCGGCAACGGATGCCGTGAACGTCAGCCAGCTGATGGCAGAAGACGCGAAGGTCAACAACGTCGGCAACAACCTGTCGAACCTGACCAACGTCGTCAACAACATCGCCAACGGCGGCGCGAACATGAAGTACTTCAATGTGTCCTCGTCGCTGGCAGCGGCGTCGGCCACAGGTACGGATAGCGTCGCGGCAGGTCCGAACGCGATTGCGACGGCAAGCGGTGCAGTAGCGTTGGGCGCGAACTCGGTGGCCGATCGTGCGAACACGGTGTCCGTCGGTTCGTCGGGCGCACAACGCCAGATCGTCAACGTGGCGGCAGGCACGAATCAGACGGATGCCGTCAACGTGTCTCAACTTGCGGGCGTTACGGCAGCGCTGGGAGCGGGCGCATCCGTCAATCCGACGACCGGCGCGATCGTGGCACCGGCGTACAACGTGCTCGGCGCGACGTACTCGAACGTCGGTTCTGCACTCGATGCCTTCCTGAGCGCATCGAGCAACCTGCAGACGAACCTGAAGTACATCAACTTCGGCCCCAGCACGGCGGCCAAGTCGCAGGCATCGGGTTCGGATTCGATCGCAATCGGCGGCAACGCTATCGCAAGCGCGAACGGCGCACTTGCGATCGGACGCGGCGCGGTTGCCAGCGCGTCGAACACGGTCGCACTGGGTTACGGCTCGCAGGCTACGGAAATCAACACCTTCGCGGTGGGCAACGCTTTCACGCAGCGCCGCATTGTCAACGTGGCGGACGGTGTCAACACCAGCGATGCAGCGACGGTTGGCCAGGTGACGTCGGATATCCAGGCGGCCATCTCCAAACTCAATCTGAGTTCGACGGTTTCTCAGCCGAAGCTGCTGTCGTCGGCGGCAGTCCGGTCGACGGCCCTGCTGGGCGATCCCATCAATTCGAGTCTGACGCCTGACCAGATGCTGGTCGCAGGTCCGACGGACAAGGTGAATATGATGACGGCGTCCGGCACGGATTCGCTGGCGATCGGTCTGAATTCGCAGGCGACGGCCGACTATGCAGTCGCGATCGGTGGCAATGCGCAGGTGCTCGGCACGTCTTCCGTCGGCATCGGGCAGCAGGTCGCAGTGGATGGCGTGAACTCTGTTGCGATCGGTACGAACGTGACGGCGATGGCCAACAATGCGATCGCCATCGGCAACAACAGTACGACGGTCCTGGCCGACAACGGCATGGCGATCGGCAACAACGTGAAGGTCGGCGGCCCGAATACGCTGGGCATCGGTTCGAACATCGTTGCGTCGGGATCGAATAGCATCGTGCTCGGTTACGCCAGTGCCGACGGCGGCCGCGCCAATGTGCTCGCGGTGGGCAACAGCACGCTGCAACGCCAGATCGTCAACGTCGCTGCGGGCACGCAGAAGACCGACGCGGTCAACGTCTCGCAGCTCACGGGCGCAGTCAGCGCGCTGGGCGGCGGCGCGACGATCAACCCGGCGACGGGCGGTGTCGTGGCGCCCGCCTACGCACTGGCAGGCACCACCTACGTCAACGTCGGTGCGGCATTGAGCTCGCTGGATACGCGTATCGCATCGGGCGGCGACCCGCTTGCGGTCGACTACGACAGCGCGACGAAGGATCAGATCACGCTGAAGGGCGCGAGCGGCACGAAGATCACGGGCCTCACGGCGGGTGCGCTGAGCGCATCGAGCACGGATGCCGTCAACGGTTCGCAACTGTACGCACAGGGCGCATCGACGGCCCAGGCACTCGGCGGTGGCGCGTCGGTCAACCCGGCGACGGGCGCGATCACGGGTCCGCAGTACACGTTTGGCGGCAGCACGTACACCAACGTCGGCGATGCGCTGACGGCGCTGAACAACGCAGCGGGTTCGGGCAATGCACTGGGCGTCGTCTACGACGGCCAGGACAAGAGCCAGATCACGCTGGCAGGCGCCAACGGCACGAAGATCACCAAGCTGGCGGCAGGCAGCGTGAACGCATCCAGCACGGATGCCGTGAACGGTACGCAGCTGTACAACGTGGCGGCATCGGTGGCGGACGCGATCGGCGGCGGTTCGACGGTGAACAACGACGGCACGATCACCAACCCGACGTATGTGGTGGGCGGCTCGACGGTGACCAACGTCGCCGGCGCGATCACCAACATCGATGCGCGCGTGCTGGCGAACAGCACCGACATCACGAACCTGCAAACGCAGATCAACGAAGGCGGCATCGGTCTCGTGACGCAGGACGCGACGACGGGCAATATCCTTGTTGCCTCGAAGACGGGCGGTTCGACGGTCGACTTCTCGGGCATGGCGGGCGCACGCGTTCTGACGGGTGTCGCGGCAGGCAGGGTGAACGCATCGAGCCTCGACGCGGTGAACGGCACGCAGCTGTACAACGTGGCGGCATCGACGGCCAACGCGATTGGCGGCGGTTCGACGGTGAAGAGCGACGGCACGATCAGCAACCCGATGTACAACGTGGGCGGTGCGACCGTGACGACTGTCGGCGGCGCGATCACCAACCTCGATGCGCGTGTCCTGGCAAATACCACGGCCATCACGAACCTGCAGACGCAGATCAACGAAGGCGGCATCGGTCTCGTGACGCAGGACGCGACGACCGGCAACATCCTCGTCGCCAAGCAGAAGACCGGTTCGGTCGTCGACTTCTCGGGCTCGGCAGGTGCGCGCATTCTGTCGGGTATCGCAGCAGGCGTGGGGGCAAACGATGCCGTCAACGTCGGCCAGTTGCAGGCAGCGGGCATCATCAACCCGGATGGCAAGGTGAAGGCTGCCGTGACGTACGACACGGACGCCAGCGGCAAGACCGACTACAGCAGCGTCACGCTGGGTGACGGTACGTCGAACGCAACGCCTGTGACGATCCACAACGTCGCAGCGGGCTCGCAGTCGACGGATGCCGTCAACTACTCGCAGTACGCGGATCTGGTGGCGAAGGTCAACAACATCAGCAACGCGGGCACGGGTGTCGACACGCTGTTCGTCGGCGACGGCGACCGCAACACCGAGGCTGCGCAGGCAGGCGGCTCCCACGCTACGGCAATGGGCGCGCTGTCGGTCGCGAGCGGCTCGCAGTCGGTTGCGACGGGCTACGCAGCGAATGCGTCGGGCCAGAACGCCGTCGCGACGGGTGCGAACGCCAACGCCAGCGGCAACAACTCGGTGGCCCTCGGCGCGGGTTCCGTCGCGGATCAGGACAACACGGTGTCGGTCGGTTCGGCTACGCAGCAGCGCCGGATCACGAACGTCGCCGCGGGTACCGCGACGACGGACGCCGTCAACGTCGGCCAGTTGAACGACGCGATTGCGCAGGCAAACGCATCGGTCGACGACAAGGTCAACCAGGGTGTCCAGTCGGCGAACGCGTACACGAACCAGCAGGTCAACAAGCTCGACAAGAAGATGAACTCGCTCGGCGCGGCGGCGATGGCGGCAACGTCGCTGATCCCGAATGCTCGGGCCGAGGGCAACTTCCAGATGTCGGCGGCGGCAGGTACGTATGGCGGCGCGGCTGCCATCGCTGTCGGTGCGAACTACTGGGTCAACGACCGCGTGCTGGTGAACGCGCACGTAACGCGCTCGACGGGCTACGGCGCAAGCACGGGCGCATCGGTCGGCGCGACGATCGGGTTCTAAAGGCGTGACCAGCCCGCCGCGCGACGAGCGCGGCGGGCGGGGAGAAAAACGATGAAAACACTCAAACTACGCGGTCCCGTCCTCGTGACGCTCGCCGCGACGCTGGCGGCGGCTTTTGCCACGCCGGCGTTCGCGGACAGCATCGCGAGTCAGGTCCAGGCGCTGACGCCGCTGGCGCAGCGCATCGCCGATCCGTATCGGCGCGGGGTGGCCGAAGGCTTCCTCGAAATCGCGGAGCGGCAGGACAGTCACGTGCTCGTTTCCCGCGTCTACAACGACGCGGCGAACCGTGCGCTCGGCGACGCGCGCTTCCTGATCGACAACAGCGCGCAGTGGCAGCCGTTGTACGCGGCCAAAAACTGGCCGACGCGCGACAAGTGGGTGCAGGCCATCCGTGCGATCGAGGCGACCAATGCGCGTGCTACGGCATCGTCGTGCAAAGGCGAATCGGCAGGGCGTCTGCTTGCGCTGACGGACGAAGTCTGGAAGGAACAGGACGAAACGCACGGCACGCACTGGGTGCACGGCTGGGAGGCGATCGAGCGCGCGAAGAAGCTGAGCGTGCAGGTCAACGACGAGCTCGACCATTGCGCACCGCCGCCGCCGCCTCCGCCCGCCGACATCCCGCTGCCCGACAAGCCGATCTCGCTGTCCGCGGATGCGCTGTTCGATTTCGACAGCGCGAAGCTGAAGCCTGAAGGCATTGCCGCCGTCGACGAACTCGCTTCGAATCTGAAGCGCGCGAAGGCCATCGACGTCATCACCGTGATCGGCTACACGGACCGCTTCGGCTCCGTCGCGCACAACCGCGACCTGTCGCGGCGCCGTGCGCAGGCCGTCGCCGATGCGTTGAAGCAACGCGGTGTCGACCCCGTGCACTTCGACGTGCGCGGCGCGGGTTCGACAGCGCCCGTCGTGATGTGCCCGGGCCCGAAGAAGGCTGCCGTGATCGCCTGTCTCGCACCGAACCGGCGTGTGGAGATCCGCGTGAGCGCGCAGGCGGCCGCCTCCGTGCCTGATGCAGGCATGCAGCGAGCGTCCCAGCCGGCGCAGCCGTTGCAAGCGCCGCGTGCGCAATTGCAACCGCAACAGCCGCCGTTGCCGCTCGCGCAGCAGCAACTGCAGTTGCGCAAGCAATGGCAAATGCAGGGGCAAATGCAGGGGCAAATGCAGGGGCAGATGCAGCAGACGGCGCCGAAGCAGCCGTAACGAAACCGCTTGAGCCGTTGTCGTCCAGACGGCTTGCAAGCAGAACGGCCCGGTCATGTGCAGTGACCGGGCCGTTTTTTATTCGACAGAAACACTCGACAGCGGGGAGCTTTACTTCGGTCCGCTCGTCCAGAAGATCACATCGTCGATCCGGTCGAACACGTAGACCTTCAGCGCCATCTGCTCGACCTGATTGAGCTTCTCGAACTCGATGCCGTGCGTCGCCAGATCGCCGGGTGTCGAGCCGGGCTGCACGTTGCGGATGATCGCCGTCGTTTCGATCAACGTCTCCAGATCCTTCGAGCGCAGCGTGAACGCCACACGGATATGCTTGCCGACTTCGCCGACCGTCCACGGCGCCGCGAACGACATGCCCATCGCGCTCACGCTCTGCACGAGGCCGAGGCTCTCGTAGCCGGTGCCGTCCGCGTCGATGCCGAAGCGCAGCGGCAGGCTCGCGCGCACGCGCACCGACTTGCGCTCGCGCAGACGGCGGACCACGCCCGGCTTCGACAGCACGAGATAGTGGAACGGCATCTGACACACGGAATCGACCGTGCAAACGAAGCGGAACACTGCCTGGCTCGCGATCGCGACGATTTCCACGTTTTCGCCGACGCCCAGCTGCATCGGCTTGCCGTCGACGAGCGGCGGCGTGACGAACAGCGACTCGTTCGGCGCGAAACCGATGATGCGCGACGGATGCATCGGCGCGCCCATGCCGACCTGCGAGCGCACGCCGATCAGCGCGCCGATCGTCAGGTGCATTTCCTTGAGCGTGAGCGAATCGGGTTCGGCCGGTTTTACCGTGGACAGCGCATCAGCCGAGCCGTCTTCGCTGGCCGGGCTCAGGTCGCCGCGCTGCGGCCTGAAGTGCTGGAACAGGAAGCGGTGCTCTTCCGCGCCGATCACGACCGCACCGCGTTCGAACAGCAGCGTGCCGTCGCTGTCGACGATCGGGAACGCCAACGGCGCGCCGACGGGCACGGCGTCGGGCGAGAGCTGACGCGACTCGGTGGGCGCGCCCGCGCCGGTGTCGACGGCGGCTTCACTCGTTTGCATGATGGGCGGGAAAAAGTTGGCAGGCAATATTTACTGTATACGTCGCGGCATCGGAAAACTTTAACATTTCTTTTGCACGACTCGAATTCGCCGATTTCTCTTTTTGCAAAACCGATAATCGGGTGCATTTAAAAAACCGTTGGCAAACGTTTAAACCGGTTTATCCGTACCAGCGCGGCGTATAAACCCACTCGCGGCCCCCGGCGGCGCAGAACGCGCGCGTGGCCGACGAGCCGATTATCACCATCGTGCGCATATCGACGTCGGCGGATTTCAGGTCGGCGAGCGTCGTCGTTTTTAATGTCGCGCCGGGGCGGCCGATATCGCGGCCCAGTACGACCACGGTCGACGGTGCACGAAAATCGCGCACGATATCGAGCGCCTTGTCGAGTTGCCAGGGGCGGGCGCGCGAAATCGGGTTATAGAAGGCCATCACCAGATCGGCTTCGGCCGCGTGCCGCAGCCGCGTTTCGATGACGGACCACGGCTTCAGGTTGTCCGACAGCGACAGCACGCAGAAATCATGGCCGAGCGGCGCGCCCGCCTGCGCCGCCGTCGCGAATGCAGCCGACACGCCCGGCACGATCTCCAGTTCGACGGCGGACCACGCCGCGTAGTGCGTCTGCGCCTGGGCCTCGTCGAGTGCTTCGAGCACGGCGGCCGCCATCGCGAACACGCCCGGATCGCCCGACGACACCATCGCGACGTGACGCCCCGCGCTCGCCAGTTCGAATGCATGGCGGGCGCGCTGCATTTCCTCGCGATTGTCGGTGCCATGCACGCGCTGATCCGCCCGGAATGGGCCCGCCATGTTCACGTAGGTTTCGTAACCGAGGATGTCGGTGGCCTGCGTCAGCGCGGCACGCGCGGCGGGCGCCATCAGCGACGCAGCGCCGGGACCGAGTCCGATCACACTCAGCTTGCCGCGCGCACGACCCACGGTGGCGGGATCGAGCGGCGCATGGGCGGCGGCGAACGCGACGGATGCATTGGCGTGCGCATCGAACGGCGTGTGCGGCACGTGCAAGCTTGCGCGAAGCATCTGTGCGGCGTTGTTCCCGGCGTCGCTGTCTGCTGTGAAGCGCAGCGCGACCTGAAGCGCCTGGGCGGCGTCGTGAAGAACGGGATCGCCGGTCCGCGAGGCAGGCGCGAGCAGGACCGCCAGCGATTGCTCCGCCAGCCCTCGCGCGCGCATCGCGTCGAGCAGGCGTTCGGGCAACCCGTCTCCCGTGGCCGTCTCGTCGATCGCGGCAACCACGCTGCGCGGATGAATCACCAGTTCGTCCGTTGCGCCGCTCCATGCAAGCGGTGTCACGCGGATCGTGCGACGGGCGTCGTTGGCACGCGGCAACTGCACGCCGTCGAGCCACGGCGCGTCGCCTTCGATGCGCGTCGCCTCGCCCGCGAGCAGATCGGACACGAAGCGCTTGCCCTGATCGATGCTCGCGAGCGCATAGCCGTCGGGCGGATTCAGCACGCACGCGCCGAAGCGCAGTTCCCCGCTCGTCGTGATCGCGGGCGGCACGTCGAGCGCGGCGCCGATTTCGCGCGCCATCGCGTTTGCGCCGGACAGCCCGCCGAGCAGCGGCACGACGGCGCTGCCGTCCTCCGCGACGGCGAGCACGGGCGGCTCGACGCCCTTGTTCGACAGCAGCGGCGCGACGCAGCGGATCACGATGCCCGCCGCGCACAACGCGACGACAGGCGTGCCGCTCGCGTACAACCCGCGCAGATGCGCGCTCAGTTCGGTGTACGCGACGTCTGCGTCGGCGGCGGGGATGCGCCCTTGCAGCCCGTGAATCGTCGCGCCTTCGAAAACCTTCTGCACGCGCCGGGCGGTCGCGACCGCGCCGACGCCGAGTATCACGATCGCGGGCGGCGCCGTCATCCTTGCCATTTTTCCCCCGGCACGACGAGCAGCGAGAAGTAGGGCGACGCCATGGGATCGACGTCGGCGAGCGGCACGATGCGCTGGTTCGCCATCGTCGCGCGTTCGACATACAACGCGCGTTCCGCGAGCCCGAGTTCGTCGAGGACGCGGCGCACCTTGTCGAAGTTGCGGCCGAGCTTCATCACGACGGCGGCGTCGGCAGCGGCGAGACGCCGCTTGAGTTCGTCTTCGGGGAGCACGCCCGACAGCACCGACAAGGTCTGGTTCCGATACACGAGCGGCTGGCCGAGCACGGCCACGCCGCCGAGCATCGAGCACACACCGGGCACGACTTCCGCGTCGAAACGCGGCGCGAGCCGGTTCGCGAGCCGGTCGTGCAGATACATGTACGAGCCGTAGAAGAACGGATCGCCTTCGCAGATCACGGCGACGTCGCGGCCCGCGTCGAGATGCTGCGCGACCACTTCGGCGGCTGTGTCGTAGAAGTCGGCGATGATCGCTTCGTACGAGAGCGGCGGCTCGAGCGCTTCCGTCGTGACGGGATAGACGAGCGGCAACTGTTCCTGTCCGGCGGACAGATGCGACTCGATGATCGAGAACGCGTTGCCTTTCTTGCCCTTTGCGACGAAGTACGCCACCACGTGCGCCGACTTCAGCAGCCGCAGCGCCTTCATGGTGATCAGCTCGGGGTCGCCGGGACCGACGCCGAGTCCGTAAAGCCGTCCGCGCGCGAGGTTCTGTCCGGCCATCATTCGACCTCCGAGGCGAGCGCGTTCACTGCGGCTGCCGCCATCGCGCTGCCGCCGCGCCGTCCCTGCACGGCGACGAAGGGCACGCCGCGGCTGTCGGCCGCGAGCATCGCCTTCGATTCCGCCGCGCCGATGAAGCCGACGGGAAAGCCGAGAATCAGCGCGGGGCGCGGCGCGCCGCCGTCGAGCATGTCGAGCAGATAGAACAGCGAGGTCGGCGCATTGCCGATCACGACGACGCTGCCTTCCAGGTGCGGACGCCACAGTTCGAGTGCGGCGGCCGAGCGCGTGTTGCCGAGTTCGCGCGCGAGCGCGGGCACGGACGGATCGGCGAGCGTGCAGATCACGGCGTTGTCGGCGGGCAGCCGCGCGCGCGTGATGCCTTCGGCGACCATGCGCGCGTCGCAGAGAATCGGCGCGCCGTTCGCAAGCGCGTTCCGCCCCGCGTGGCCCGCGCCGTCCGAAAAGCGCAGATCGCCGACGATGTCGACCATTCCGCACGCGTGAATCACGCGCACGGCGAGCTTTTCGAGGTCGGCGGGAATGCGCGAGAGGTCCGCTTCCGCGCGTATGGTCGCGAACGACTGGCGATAGATTTCTTGTCCGTCGCGAATGTAGTCAGGCATCGAATGGCTCATCAAAAGGGGGCGCTGCGGACGCGTTCAGGAGGTCCGCCGCTTCGTCGATCGTGACGCCGCGCGCGAGCAGGCGGCCAAAGCCTGCCCGTTCGCGCGGGTCGTGTGTGGTGTACAGGTCGTAGCGGCCTGGCGACGTCGCCAGCAGCGTGAAGGGCGTGCAATGCGCGGCTGCACATGAACGCGGGCAGCCGCTGAGGTGGACTTGCGTCTGCACGGGTACGCCGCGTGCGGCGAGTGTCAGCGCGTCGCCTTTCGTGTCGGCGAGACTTTTCGCGCAGCCCGTCGAACCGGCGCAGGCGATCACGCGGGTCAACGGGTTCTGCGTGCTCGTCGCGAGGCCGAGTGTTTCGAACGTTTGCAACGTTGCAGTGACGTTCGCAGTGCCGATGTCGGTGAGCAGCACGTTTTGCCACGGTGTCATGTGTAGCGTCGCGCCTTCGTTGCTTTGCGAGAGAGCGGCGAGTCCGCGCAGCATCGCGCTATTCATGCGGCCCAGCGCGGGCTGGCCGCCGACGTGCCAGCGCTGGCCGTCGCGCTGCTGGAAGGCGCCGAGTCGTCGCAATGCATCGGCGGGCTCGCGGCGCCAGCGTTCGACCGGCTCGCCGCGCAGCAGACTCACACCGCTTTTACGTACGGCATGCGCGAGCACGTCGTCGGGCGAATGCACGGCACCGACGTCGCGCATGCGCGCGTGCTCAGGCGTGGCAAGGTCGAGGAACGTGTGCAGCAGCGCTCGCGTCAATGCAATAACGTCCGAAGCCGCGACGGCTGCGAGCGCGTTTGCATGCTCCGCCGCCACAGGCGGACAGCCTGCGAGACCGAACGCGAACAGCGGCTCGGCGCGATCGCCTGACGGCATTGCCGAAAACCAGATGTCGTGCGGATGATCGAGCATCATCAGACGCTCGCCGCCATCGAGCAGCAGCGCGAATTTCGGCGACAGCGCCGCGCAACGCGCGTCGCCTTGCAGCAGGCTCAGAAGATCGGAGGCGAGAGCGGTCGTGTCGAATAGCGCGTGTGCGTCGCGGCCTGCTGCCGGGCTGACCATCACGTTGCGCACATCGTCGGCAAATGCGTGGGTGGCGTTTTGCGGACCGAGTCCCGCGTCGAGCAGTGCGGCGATCAGTGCATCTTCCTGTCCGCGCTTGACGCCGCGCAGTTGCAGGTTCGCGCGGTTCGTTATATCGACGATGCCGGATGCGTGCTCGTCGATGGCGTCGGCGATGGCGAGCGCCTGTGCCGAATTTAAAGCGCCGGCCGCCAGTTTCACGCGGCAGATGCCGCCGTCGAGCGCGGGCACGATGCGCAACAGCCCTGGGCAGGCCGAAGGGCGCATGGCGGAAGCGTCGGACGGATGGAAAGCGTGGCTCAAGACATTACCGGGTTAACGTCGCGCGAGGGCCCGGGCATCTCGAAGGAGAGCGGCTCGGAATCGGTACACCCCGCCCGATGTTGGCTGGCACGAACTGGTTGCCGGCAGGTCTGACTCTGGTCCCATGCAAAGCTCTCAAAGCTCTATCAGGTCATCATCCACGCCGGGCCTTCCCGGTAACACCAGTGGCACAAATCGGCATGAACTCGCTGCATACAGTTGCGGGGGCAGTCACGGTCATCGCCGTGATGTGTGTTCCCTCTTAGGCCCCGAAAGGCACCGGCGAACGGGTATTATGCCTTTTTTCGAACAGCACAACGATGCTGCGGCCTTTGAACACGGGCCGCCGCAGCGTTTTCAGTACATCAAGCAGATGAGGATCGAGGCATGCCGGCCTGGCTGACCGTGGTGGGAATGGGCGACGACGGGTTTGCCGGACTGGGAAAAGCGGCGCGGCGCGCGCTGATCGACGCGTCGGTGATCTATGGCGGCGAGCGGCATCTGTCGATGCTGCCCGTGTGCCTGAACGCCGCGCGCGAGCCGTGGCCGCAACCCTTCGACATCGGGCCCGTGCTCGCGCGGCGCAACACGCCCGTGTGCGTGCTGGCGAGCGGCGACCCCATGTTCTATGGCGTCGGTGCGACGCTCGCGCGTCATCTATCCGCCGACGAACTGCGCGTGTTGCCCGCGCCGTCGTCGGTATCGCTGGCTGCGGCGCGGCTCGGCTGGGCGCTGCAGGACGTGCCGACCGTGTCGGTCGTCGGACGGCCGCTCGCGGCCTTGCAGACGCATCTCCACGACGGCGCGCGCGTGTTCGTGCTGAGCGCCGACGGCACGACGCCCGCCGCCGTCGCCGGATGGCTCGGCGAACGCGGCTTCGGCGCGACGCGGATGATCGTGATGGAGCATCTCGGCAGCGAGGCCGAACGCGTGATCGACGCGCGCGCGCAGGACTGGTCGACGGGAGCGACGGCGGCGCTGAATCTGATTGCGCTCGAATGCCGTCGCGCGGCAGCGGACACGCCGCGACTCGCGTTGACGCCCGGCCTGCCTGACGACGCATTCCGCCACGACGGCCAGTTGACGAAGCGCGACGTGCGCGCGCTGACGCTCGGCCGTCTCGCGCCCGCGCCGGGCGAATTGCTGTGGGACGTGGGCGCGGGCTGCGGATCGGTCGGCATCGAATGGATGCGCGCGCATGGCACCTGCCGCGCGATCGCGATCGAAGCAAACGGCGAGCGCCAGGGTTTCATCGAACACAATCGCGACGCGCTCGGCGTGCCTTCGCTGCAACTCGTGGCGGGCAAGGCACCCCGCGCATTGCAGGACTTGCCCGCGCCCGATGCAATCTTCATCGGCGGCGGCGTGACGGCGGACGGCGTGCTCGATGCCTGCTGGCAAGCGCTCAAGAGCGGCGGCCGGCTGGTCGCAAATGCGGTGACGCTCGAAGGCGAAGCGGCGCTGATCGCCTGGCGGGCGCAGCACGGCGGCACGCTGACGCGCATCGCGCTTGCCGAAGCACAGGCGCTCGGCGGCTTCGAAACGTGGCGTTCCGCGCTGCCGGTCACGCTGTTCGACACCCGCAAACCGTGATGCGCGACGAAACGTCCGAACAACCCGCGCCGCTGCGCAGCGGCTACACGACGGGAAGCTGCGCGACGGCGACGTCGCTGGCGGCGGCGCGGCTGCTGCTGTCGGGCATCGCCAGCGACATCGCTGAAATCGTGTTGCCGAAAGGCCAGCATGTGCCGATGCAACTCGTCTTCTGCCGCCTGCTGAACGACGGCAAGGACGGCGCGGAAGCGGGCACCGTCAAGGATGCCGGCGACGATCCCGACGTCACGCATGGCGCGGTCGTGTTCGCGCGCGTGCGGCTCGCCGACCCACCCGGCGTGCGTTTTCATGCAGGACCGGGCGTCGGCACGGTGACGCGCGCGGGCCTGACGCTGCCCGTCGGCGAGCCCGCCATTAACCCGGTACCGCGTCAGATGATGACCGCGCATCTCACCGATCTTGCCGCCGAATACGGCTACGCGGGCGGCTTCGAAGTCACGATCGGCGTGGAAAACGGCGAGGCGCTTGCGCAGAAGACGATGAACCCGCGCCTCGGCATTGTCGGCGGATTGTCGATACTCGGCACGACGGGCATCGTGCGGCCGTTTTCGTGCTCGGCGTACATAGCGTCTATCCACCAGGGCATCGACGTCGCGCGCGCGAACGGCTATCGGCATATCGCGGCATGCACGGGCAATGCGAGCGAAGACGCGATGCGCGCGTACTACCAGTTGCCGGATATCGCGCTGATCGAAATGGGCGACTTCGCGGGTGCCGTGCTCAAGCATCTGAAGCGCGCGCCCGTCGACAGGCTCAGCATGTGCGGCGGCTTCGGCAAGCTGAGCAAGCTGGCAGCCGGGCATCTCGATCTGCATAGCCGCAACTCGAGCATCGACTTGCCGCTGCTCGCGCAATGGTGCGCCGGCCATCCCGCTTGCGATGCCGCGTTGCAGACCGCGATCGTCGGCGCGAACACGAGCCAGGAGGCGCTCGCGATGGCGTTAAAGCGTGGCGTGCCGCTCGGCGATATCGTCTGCGCGCGGGCGCGCGACGTGGCGCGCGCGATCGTGCCCGCATCGGTCGACGTAGAGATGTTTGCAATCGACCGGCAGGGCAATATCGTCGGAGAAGCGCGATGAAGCGTGTGCTTTTGCTCGGCGGCACGGGCGACGCGTTGCAGATTGCGCGGCAACTGGGACAGCCGCATGTGTACAGCCTCGCGGGCCTGGGGCGCGTGCCGGAAGGGCTGGCTTGCGATGTGCGCGTCGGCGGATTCGGCGGGAGCGAGGGGCTTGCGCGCTACATCGAAAGCGAGGGCATCACGCTTGTGATCGACGCGACGCATCCGTATGCCGCGCAAATGAGCGCGAACGCGGCCACGGCGTGCCGCGCGACCAACATTCCGTGCTGGGCATTGCGCCGTGCGGGCTGGACGCCGCAAGCGGGCGACGACTGGCGCATGGTCGACGGCTGGGAGGCGCTGGTCGATGCGATCCGTCCGTTCAGGCGCGTGCTCTTCACATCGGGCCGCGAGCCGCTTGCACATCTCGACGAGATTCCTGCGCATCAGTACTGGATCGTCCGATGTCTCGACGCGCAACCGGGCAACGAGCGGGCGCGCATCATCGACGCGCGCGGCCCGTTCGAGATCGACGGCGAGCGGGCGCTGTTCGCGCTGAGCGGCATCGACGTGCTGGTGACGAAGAACAGCGGCGGATCGGCAACGGAGGCGAAACTCGATGTCGCGCGTGAATTGAGGATGCCCGTCGTGATGATGCGGCGACCGGCGTTGCCTGCCGTCGACCGCGAATTCGACAGTCCGGCGCAGTTGCTGCGTGCATTGAACGAAGAAATGGGAGTGGTGTGAAATGACGGTGTTTTTTATCGGCGCGGGACCGGGCGATCCTGAACTGATCACGGTGAAGGGACAGCGACTGGTGCGCACGTGTCCTGTGATTCTGTATGCAGGCTCGCTGGTACCGCAGGCCGTCCTGAGCGGCAACGTCGCCGAGCAGGTGGTGAACACGGCGGAACTCGATCTGGACGCGATCGTCGGGCTGCTGGCTGAAGCACACGGAAAAGGACAAGACGTGGCCCGCGTGCATTCGGGCGATCCGTCGTTGTATGGCGCGATAGGCGAACAGATTCGCCGCCTGAAAATGCTGGGCATTCCGTACGAAATCGTACCGGGCGTGACCGCGACGGCCGCATGCGCGGCGGCGCTGGGAGTGGAACTGACACTGCCCGACGTATCGCAGACGCTGATTCTGACGCGCTATGCGCGCAAGACGTCGATGCCGGAGGGAGAGCTGCTTGGCGATCTTGCGCGGCATCGGGCGACGATGGCGATTCATCTGGGCGTGCGCCACATCGCGCGCATTGTCGAGGAATTGACGCCGCACTATGGCGGCGACTGTCCGGTCGCGGTGATTTACCGCGCGAGCTGGCCCGATGAGGAGAGGGTGACGGGCACGCTCGCGGATATCGTCGAGAAAGTGCGGGCGACGGACATCGAGAGAACGGCGCTGATCCTGGTTGGACGAGTACTCGACGCCGAGCACTTTGCGGATTCGACGTTGTATGCGAAGGAAGGGGAGTAAGAACGGATAGCAACGAGCGCACGCCAGCACGTTGCCGCGGGAAGTATGGGGACGTCGGGAGCCCGTGGGAAAGAACAAGGGCTGGCGGTGTGAGCGGCTTTCTTTTGCCTACTTTTCTTTGCCGCGGCAAAGAAAAGTAGGTGCCGCCCCGCACAGGGGCGACGCAAGAATCGAGACGTGAAAACGCGGACGCCAGCGACGCGCCGGGCAAACAAAAGACAAAGCGCGTCGCCGAACAAAAACCTCAATGCGTTTGCACCCGCGACTGCTCATCAGCCCGAGCATGCGGCTGCGTCAACGCACTGACGACAACAAACACGACCACATTCAAAGCCAGCGCAACGAACCCGATATTCACATCCTTGAGAGCATCGGGCAAAAACGGCATGAGCTGTCCGATGCTCACCTTGAACAACGTGGTGACAGCGACAACCGCAACCCCAACCAGAATCCCGCAGAAAGCCCCTTGTTTGGTCGCCCGATTTCGCGGCGCGAGACTGCAAATGACAGCGGGGAACAACTGCGTAACAAAGCTATAACCCATTAAAAGCAGAGCAACGATGGTCTCCCCGCCATGCAGCGTAAACAGCACGGCAACGACAGCGACAACGGGAACAAAGAACCGCGCCAACCTGGCAACAGCTTCATCGGAAGCATTGCGCTGCAAGAAGCCACGATAGATATCATTGGCGAGCAACGTCGACGCGGTGGTGAGAATCATGGAGCCAGGCACCAAGGCAGTGAGCACGCCGGCGGCGCCGATCACCCCGACGAACCACGGATCGAATGTCGCCAGCGACAGCTTGAACAGCGACAGGTCGATATCGCCGCCCTTGAGTCCAGGCACCTTCAAAGCCGCGGCAAACCCGACAAAGAATACGAACAGCAGGATCAATTGATAGAGCGGCAAGACGATCGCATTGCGGCGGAAGATGCGTTCGTCCTTCGCGGTGAACACCGAGCCGAACGTATGCGGCCACATGAAAAAGCCCAGCGCGGTGAGCAGCACCGTCGACTGGAACCACGTCACACTCGCTCCCTTTTCCGGGAAGGTCAAAAAGCCGGGACGCGCGGCATCGATCGCATGGAACATCTGTCCGAGGCCGCCGTAGTAATGAATCGGCAGATAGATCCCGAGAAACAGCACGATGCCGAGGATCAGCAGGTCCTTCACGACGGAGTTCCACGCCGAGCCGCGCACGCCCGACATCGTCACGTAGATCGTGACCACGGCGGCGCCGATCCAGATGGCCGCCGTCGACGAAATCGCGCCGTACGAAGCCGTCGACACGATGATGCCGAGCCCCTTCAGCTGCAGCACGAGATAGGGAATCAGCGCGGCCACGTCGACGACCGCGACCAGCACGCCAAGCCCCGAACTGTCGTACTTGCGTGTGAAGAAGTGCGGCTGCGAGACCACGCGATGCGTCTTCGCGAAGCGCCACACGGGCGGCAGCATCCAGTACGACAGGATGTAGGCAAGCGTGCCGTATGCAAGGATGTAGTAGACGGGTGCGCCCTTGCCATAGGCAAAGCCGCTGCCGCCGAGGAACGTGAACGTCGTGTAGATCTCGCCTGCCATCAGCAGGAACACGAAGGCCGTGCCGAAACTGCGGCCGCCCACCGTCCATTGCTCGAGGCTCATGTCGTGCCCGTGGCGGGCGCGCACGCCGAGATACAGCGCGAACAGCGTGACGGCGGCGATGATTGCGAGGGCGCTGCTCATGAACGCACCTCCTCGCCGGATCCATCGTGCCGGTTAGTGGGATCGAACCGGTAGATGAGGCCCATGATCACGGAACTCAGCACGACCCACATGACGATCCAGGCAAGCACGAACGGCATGCCGAGCACGAGCGGCTCGACGCGGTTGACGAACGGAACGCCGAGCAGAATGCCGATGAACGGCAGCACGGCGAGCAGACGAAATGACATGGGACAACTCCTCGAATGTGAATGAGTCCGTCTCGATGAACGTCAATTCATGAAGCAATGACTGGGTGCCGCGCACCGACTGTATGCCTCTTGCCACATTCCGGTAAAGGTCGCCAAAAATATGCAGGTATATTGAAAGGCAATGCGCAAACGCAGTGCCTGCGCGCTTCGGCATGCATCGAGTGCGTGCTGCAATGCATGAAGAAAGTGCCCGCGCATGGCGCGCAAATTTCGTTGCATTTACACTGATCGGCCCTCATGCTCCGTTGCGCGGCGCAAAAACAAATCCATCAAAAGAGCGATTCCATCGATGATTGCGAGCCTGATTTCGGAGATTCTGTTTGGCTTCACGGGATTGATCAGCATCATCAATCCGATCGCGATCGCCTTCGTGTTTGTCGACCGCACCGACTCGCTGACGGACGCCGAGCGCGCCGCGCTCGCCAAGCGCGTCTCCCTCAATGCGTTCTTCGTGCTGCTGGTCGTATTCTTCGTCGGCACGCCGATCCTGCATTTCTTCGGCATCTCGATGGAAGCGCTGCGGATCGGCGGCGGGCTCGCCGTGGCCGTAAGCGCCTGGAACATGCTCAACGCGCCGGAACGGCAGCCGAACGAAGCCGCCGTGAAGCACGTCGATCCCGACAACGCGATGTCGAAAGCGTTCTTCCCGTTGACGGTCCCGCTCACGACGGGCCCCGGCACGATGGCCACCGCAATCGCGCTGAACGCGAACCGCAGTCACAAGCTGTCGGAGTTCCTGATGTCGTCCATCGCGTCCGTGACGATTTCGTTTCTTGTCATGCTCGCGATCTGGTTCACGTATACCCATGCTGCAACGTTCGCGCGCTATCTCGGCAAGGAAGGGACGAAGGTGGCGTTGCGGGTGTCCGCGTTCCTGCTGCTGTGCATCGGCGTGCAGATTATCCTGACGGGACTGGCCGAGTTTCTCGCGCCGATCGCCAGCGCACGCACGGGCGGCTGAGCGCCGGACACGGCGGATGCGCCTGCGCCGCGTTTCAAACGGGAGCGCACGAAGACGTTTTTCATCGAGGAGAGCGATCATGTGCCGCTGGCTGGCTTACACAGGGAACCCGATTCAGCTCGAAGCCGTGCTGTTCAGGGCGAAGCATTCGCTGATCGACCAGAGCCTGCATTCGCGGCTTGGCCACACCACCACGAATGGCGACGGCTTCGGCGTCGGCTGGTACAGCCATCCGACCGACATTCCGTTTCGCTACCGCTGCGCGCATCCCGCGTGGAGCGACCGCAATCTGCGCGATGCCGCGCGGGCCGTGCGCGCGCCGCTGTTCGTCGCGCACATTCGCGCGGCGACGGATACGCCGTCGCAGGAAACCAACTGCCATCCGTTTCGCTACGGTCGCTGGCTGTTCGTGCACAACGGCCTCGTGCGCGACTATCCGAAAGTGCGGCGCGACCTGATGCTCGGCATCGACCCGGACCTGTTCTCATCGATCGAAGGCTCGACGGATTCCGAGGTCATGTTCTATCTCGCGCTGACGTTCGGGCTGGAAATCGATCCCGTGCCGGCGCTCGAACGCATGGCGGGTTTCGTCGAGGAAACGGGGCGGCGGCATGGCATCGAGGCGCCGCTGAACATGACCGTCTGCGCCACGGACGGCGAGCAGATCGTGTCGGCGCGCTATTCGAGCGAGCGGCAGTCGCGCTCGCTCTTTCACAGCACGTCGATCCGTCATCTGATGGAGTTGTATCCTGAGGATCCGCGTCTTGCCGCTGTCGGCGAAGATGCGTTTCTCGTTCTGTCGGAGCCGCTCGTCGACCTGGAAGGCTGGTGGGAAGAGATCCCGGAGTCGACGGCGATCGTCGCGCGGCGCGGCGGAATCGAATCGCGGCCATTCGATCCGCATGAAACCTGACCCGCGTGCCTGGCCAGGCTCGCGCGATTCGCGTAAACCCTGATACGCAGCGCGCGCCCGTCTGCCGTTGTTGCATGAAGGGAGTGCAACCATGAGTCGTCAAGTGACTGCAGACATCGCGACTGACAAGCCAGCCGGGCGCACTCGCCACGCGAGCGATCTGGCCGGCGAGGTGCTCGCGTCCGAACAGAGCGTGCTGCGTCTGCTCACGCGCAGCACCCCGCTGCCCGAACTGCTGGCGGAGGTGTGCCGCCGCGCCGAAACGCTGCTCGGCGAAGGCGCGCAATGCTCGATACTCGTGCTCGACACCGACGGCGTCACCGTGCGCGTCGGCGCGGGGCCATCGCTGCCGCCGGCGTACAGCGCGGCTATCGACGGCATGCACATCGGCCCTTGCGCCGGCTCGTGCGGCACGGCGATGCACGACCGGCGCCTCGTGATCGTCGATGACATCGGCAGCGATCCGCTATGGGCGGATTACCGGCATCTCGCGCTGCCGCTCGGGCTGCGCGCCTGCTGGTCGGTGCCGTTCGAAGACGAGGCGGGCCAGGTGCTCGGCGCGTTCGGCGTTTACTACGACCGGCAGCGCCGCCCCAACGACGACGAACAGGCGCTCTTGCGCGAAATCGGCCAGAGCGTCGGGCTGGCCGTTCATCAGGATCTGATGCGCAAGCGGCTCGCGGAGAGCGAGGAGCATCACCGGCTCGTCGTCGATCATCTGAACGAAGGCATCGTCGTGCAGTCGCGCGAAGGGATAGTGCTTGCCTGCAATCCGAGCGCGCGGCGTATGCTGCGCGCGACGGGCGAGGTGATCGGCCAGGATATCTACAAGGTGATTCGCGCCGCTTACTGGGACGACGGTTCGCGCGTCGAAGCCGGCGAGCAGCCGACGCGGCGCGTGCTGCGCACGGGCCGCCCCGTGGTCGGCATGACGCTGCGGCTCGAACTGATGGGCGGCGGCTCGATCTGGATCACCGAGAACGTCGTGCCCATTTTCAAGCCGGGCGAAATCGAGCCGGGCGCCGTGCTCGTCTCGTTCAACGACATCAGCGCGGTGCAGGCCGCGCGCGCCCAGTTGCAGCATCTCGCCACACGCGATTCGCTGACGGGGCTATACAACCGCGCGTATCTCGCCGACCGGATGGGCGAGCTGCTCGCGCCGCACGCACATGAACGCGGCGAGCCGCCACCCGCCGTGCGGCGGCTCGCCGTGCTGTTCGTCGATCTGGACGGCTTCAAGAAGGTCAACGACATCGCCGGCCACGAGGCGGGCGACGCGCTGCTGTGCAGCGTCGCCGCGCGGCTCGCGAGCTGCGTGCGCGGCGAGGATACGCTCGCGCGCGTCGGCGGCGACGAGTTCGTGATCGCGACGGGCGATTACGGCGACGCGTCGTTCCTGACTTCGCTCGCGCAGCGGGTGCTCGACACGATCGCGCTGCCGTTCGCGGTCGGCGGCAACGAGTACTACCTGGGCGCGTCGATCGGCATCAGTCTCTATCCCGACGACGGACGCGATGCGCAGACGCTGATGCGCAACGCCGATTCCGCGATGTACGACGCCAAGCAGCGCGGCCGCAACAACTTCCAGTTCTTCACGGCCGAATTGAGCCAGCGGCTGCAACGGCGCTTCGCGATCGAGCAGTCGTTGCGGCGCGCGCTCGTCGCCAGCGAACTGAGTCTGGTGTATCAGCCGATCGTCGAGGGCGAGACGGGACGCATCGTCGGCGCGGAGGCGCTGCTGCGCTGGTACAACGGCGAACTGGGCCACGTGTCGCCCGTCGAATTCATTCCCGTCGCCGAGGACACGGGGCTCATCATCGAGATCGGCCGCTGGGTGCTGGAGAACGCGTGCCGTCAGGCCGTCGAATGGCGACGGACGATCACGCCGCATCTGATGATCGCCGTGAACCTGTCGCCGCGGCAGATCAACGGCGAGCTGATCGGGCATGTCGCGTCGAGTCTGGAGCGGGCGGGGCTGGAGCCGTCGGCGCTCGAGCTGGAGATCACGGAAGGCGTGCTGATGAGCGACAGCGATTCTGTCATGCCGCTTCTGACGACGCTTGCGCGGATGGGCGTGCGCATTTCCGTCGACGATTTCGGCACCGGCTATTCGTCGCTGTCGTATCTGAAGCGCTTTCCGCTGCATAGCCTGAAGGTGGACCGTTCGTTCGTCGCGGGCTTGCCGGAGCATCGCGATGCCGTCGCGATCACGCATGCCGTCGTCGCGATGGCGCACTCGCTCGGCATGAACGTGACGGCCGAAGGCGTCGAAACGAGCGAGCAGTCGGACTTTCTGCGTTCGATCGGCTGCGAGCGGCAGCAGGGCTATCTGTTCGGCCGGCCCGTCGTGCCGGGCGAATTCGCACGCGAAGTGCAGCGGCTGCAGGCGGGTATCTGATTCTCGGCGCGTTGAGCCGATTACTGTCCGGTCACGCGGCGCAGGTACACTGGCGCTCGTTTTTTCCTGCGTACGACGAGTGGACAGCATGCTGAAGCACGTATTCGAAGGCGCGCGTGTGCTCGCGACATGCATGTTGTCGCTTACGCTGACGGGCGCGCACGCTGCAGATCAGACGGCCGCCGTCGCGACGCGTGTCTTCGAAGCGTCACCGTGGATGTCGTACTACGGCGACGCGGCGGGAATCGGCGGCCTGGCGCGCGCCGCGTCGACGTTTCGCGTGATCGACGTCGATCTCGATCCCGACTCGGACAACTTCACGCCCGCTGAAGTCGCCGCGCTCAAGAACGGCGGCCGCAACGTCGTGCTGAGCTACCTGAATCTCGGATCATGTGAGACGTATCGCTCGTACTGGCGCGATGTGCCGGACGGCTTCGTATCTTGCGAGGCGAACACGGCGGCCCATGCGGGCACGTATCGCGGCTACCGGCAGGAGACGTGGATGAACCTGTCGAACGCGGATTACCAGCGGCTCATTGTCGATTACGTCGCGCCGCGGCTTGTCGCGCAAGGCGCGGACGGTTTCTATCTCGACAACCTCGAAATCGTCGAGCATGGCACGTCGACCCGCAACGGTCCGTGCGACGCGGCGTGCGTGCAAGGCGGTCTCGATCTCGTGCGCAAGCTGCGCGAGAAATATCCAACGCTCGTTTTCGTGATGCAGAACGCGACCGGCCGCACGACGCGCGAAGGCTCGACGGGCGGCGTCGCGTTTGCGTCGCTGCTCGACGGCATCGCGCACGAGGAGGTGTATGCGCCGAAGTACGACGCGTCGGTCGAAGCGGAACTGGCAGCGTGGCAGGCGCTGGCGCTCAGGCCGAATGGGCACGCGTTCTGGATCGCGACGCTCGATTACGTCGGCGGTTGCGAGGCGGCGGCGAAAGCGCGCCGCGCGTTCGCGCGCAGCCGCGCGAAAGGCTTCGTGCCGTATGCGTCGGATGCGAGCGCGCGGCAGGGCGTCGTGTGTTACTGGGAGAAGTAGGTGCCCGTGCAGGCCCGACGATCAGGCGCGCGACGTCAGCAGTTTGAGACCCGCGAGTCCGAACACGACGGCCAGACCGCCGTCGAGCCAGCGGCGAATCGACAGATACACGCGGCGCGCGACGGGGGTCGAGAAAAGCGCGGCGTAGCTGCCGAACACCAGCATGCCGATCGCGAGGCAGCCGGCGACGGTGGTCAGCATATGCGGCGCGCCGCCATTCGCCGGCGACGCGAGCGCCACGACCGAAATCCACACGAGAATCGCCTTCGGGTTCGTCAGATGCATCAGCAGGCCGCGCGTGTAGATGCGCCGCAACGACAGCGGCGCGCCCGCTTCCCGCGTCTGCGCGGCGCGCGCTTGCAGCGCCGAGCGGCCCGACTTGAACGCGAGCCACAGCAGATAACATCCGCCGAAAATCTTCAGGCCGACCATCAGCCCCGAAAACGCCAGCAGCGCCGCCGACAGACCGAGCGCCGCCAGCATCGCCCAGAAGAACGAGCCGCACACGACGCCCGCCGCAAAGGAGAACGCGGCCTTGCGTCCGTCCGTGCTCGCGATCGACATGATGGCGAGATTGCTCGGACCGGGGCTCGCCGTGCCGAGGAAATACGCCGAGTAGGCGATCAGGACGTTGGCGGAAAGGATCGGCAGGCTGGTCATGGAGTGGGCGCGTCCCGTTGACGAAGTGAGCTAACGATTGTCGCCGCTGGACGCGTCGGGCGAAATGGACAATTGGCCGTTTGCCGATCAGGCCAGCCGTAAGGAACCTGTCGGACAGTGCGTGAGCGCTGCGCCGTGGATTCAGTGCCGTGCGGCTCGCGTCAGGTCCGGCCAGCAACGCGCGGCGATGCGCGCGTGATACGCCATCAGCGCCGGATGCTGCAAGACGAAATCGCGCACCGGGCTGTCGAACGGATGCACGGCCGTCGTGTGGATCCACGCGAAGCCGGTTGCGTCGATCGTGCCCGGTTCGTCGCCGAGCAGAAAGGGCTGGTCGCCGAGCAGATCGGCGACGGCCTGCCATCCGTCGATGCCCATGCGCGCGACTTCGTCGTAGCTATGCCGTCCCGTGCCTTGCTCCCACACCTGCCGCAGCACCTTGCGGCGGATCAGGGGCAGCAGCAGCGGCGCGAGCGCGCCGACCAGCGGCCGCGCGGGCGCAGGCGCGGTGCGCTGCGCGTAGTCGGTCAGGATCGGCTTGTAGATCGCCATGTTGGCGTCGACGGCCCAGCGGAAGTACACGGTCACGAAATAGAGGTGCGTTTCCAGCAATGCCTTGATCGCGGCGGCTTGCGCGCGTTGCTTCGGGTCGAGCCGCGCGTCGTTCAGCGCCTGCGGGTAGCGCGCTTGCAGATAGCCGATGATCGCGGACGATTCGCACACGGTCACGCCGTCGATCTCTGCGACAGGCAGCTTCTTTTTCGGCATCGCGTTGAGATTGCCGATGCGTCCTTCGTACGGAATGTTCGACAGTCTTAGCCACGTTTCGAGCTTGACGACGAACGGACTGAGATCGGGCGGCATCGCGCCCGAGGCGTCTCCGAACTTGTACACGATCATGGCGTCTCCTCGTACCTGATGGTCGCGCTGGCCTTGATGGCCCGTTGTGCGGGCGCGGCATCGGGAATCCTGCAGGCACGCGGTCGCGCGCGTAACTTTCGTGCCAGCACCGCCTGCCGATTGTTGTATCCACGTGAACATAGATTCCCCGCGCATGCCATTGATGCTGGACGAGAGATTCATAGAATAGTCATCAAGGGGAGCCCGATTGCGTGGCCCCAGGCGATTCAGGAATCAGACGGATTGTGGAGGTTGAGATGGACATCCTCGATGTAGCGCGGCAAGCAGGTATGACAGTCGTGCTCGAAGCCCGGATAGGGCGGCAGGAGTATCACAGCGTGCATGGATCGCTGGCGGCGCTGGAGAGCTTCGCCGAGCGGGTGCGGGCATCGACGATGGAAGAAGCGCACGCTGTCGAGCAGGAGTGAAAACCGAAGAGCCGTCGGCTCGCGACGGCTCTTCTTGCTACGTGGTCTCCCGCGCCCGATCTGAGATCAGCCGCTGAACAGTTCGACGAGACAGACGATTGTCGTGAACAGTCCGATGCAGCCGCCCAATGCGACTGCGCCTTGCATGAAACCTCCTAAGTTCCCCATATAGCGCTCCGTTGTATTCTGGGTGGTGGCGCTAGTCTAATTCGAAAGAAATAAGAAAGGTAAAAGAAAGTATTCGCCGTGTTTTGGTTCGGTTTTCTTGTTTTTCACTTGTACGACGACGTACTTCAATCGGGTCATAGCGGAGGACGTAGGGAACTGGGGCGCCCTCCGGCTGCTCTGCGCTCTCCGTCAGACGCGTCTTCTCGTGTCACTCGGCTTTTCGGCCCACTGCGCCGCTTTTATGCCAACTTCGCTGGCGCAGGGCATCTCGCCCGCGCCCGCTGCGAACGTGCGTATGCCGCCGGCTTACGCGAACTCTTCGCCACGATGCACACCGCGTTTCCTCCCGATAGCGGACGCTCGACGTCGCGCGAATCGGAGGGCCATGATGGAGAGTGCATCGAAAGCGCGCTCAGCCGCACGCCGATATTCGATTCGGCGCGCAAGAGAACAAATAGATGTTCGAATGAACATGGCGAATCGGTCGTTCGAGCCTTTGTCATTCATCGCTACAACTGCCTGGGAGCCGCGTAAGACCGCGCTACGACTCGCTCTTCAGGCAGTTTGTCGGATGCGAGATATGGTTTTCCCTGGTATCCGAAGCACGTTCAAGTGATACGATGACCGATGATAAATGCCGTTTCGATGTTCGAATTCGCGCATTGATCGGTTTCGACGCCGGGCGGCCTCAGACCCGGCCCGTAAAAGGAATGGAGACAGAGTTGAAAACAATCATTGGCCTGCGCTGGTGGATCATCGCGCTCGTGTGCCTCGGGACGATCGTGAACTACCTGTCGCGCAACGCGCTCGGCGTCATGGCGCCGGAGCTGAAGACGCTGCTGCACATGAATACGCAGCAGTATTCGTATGTCGTCGGCGCGTTTCAGATCGGCTACACGATCATGCAGCCCATCTGCGGGCTGGTGATCGACCTGATCGGTCTGCGTCTCGGCTTCGCGCTGTTCGCGTGCCTGTGGTCGGCGACGGGCATGCTGCACGGTCTGGCAAGCGGCTGGCTGTCGCTCGCGGCGCTGCGGGGGCTGATGGGCTTGTCGGAGGCGGTCGCGATTCCCGCCGGCATGAAAGTGGTCGCCGAATGGTTTCCGAACCGTGAGAAGTCGGTCGCCGTCGGCTATTTCAACGCGGGCACGTCGCTCGGTTCGCTGTTCGCGCCGCCGCTAGTCGTGTTTCTGTCGTTGCGCTACGGCTGGCAGAGCGCGTTCGCAGTGACGGGCGCGATGGGTTTCGTGTGGGCGGCGCTCTGGTACGTGTTCTATCGCTCACCCGCCGATCACAAACGCATCGGCGAGAAAGAGCGCACGACCATCATGGAAGGGCAGACGCCGACCGTCGCCTCTACGCAGGACAAGCGCCGCATCCGCGAAGTGCTCGGCACGCGCCGTTTCTGGGCGATCGCGCAGGCGCGCTTTTTCGCCGAGCCGGCCTGGCAGACCTTCAGCTTCTGGATTCCTCTCTATCTCGCCACCGAGCGTCATATGGATCTGAAGCAGATCGCGCTGTTCGCATGGCTGCCGTTCCTTGCCGCGGACCTCGGCGGCCTGTTCGGCGGTTATCTGTCGCCGTTTTTGATGAAGCGGCTGCGCGTGCCGCTGATCTGGTCGCGCATCGCGGGCGTCGTGCTGGGCGCATTCATGATGATCGGACCGGCGTGCATCGGCCTGGTCGCGTCGCCGTACGAAGCCATCGCGCTCTTCTGCGTCGGCGGTTTTGCGCACCAGATGATCTCCGCGCTCGTCAATACGCTCGCCGCCGACGTCTTCGAGCCAGGCGAGGTCGGCACGGCAGCCGGTTTTGCGGGCATGGCGGCGTGGATCGGCGGACTCGGCTTTTCGCTGATGGTGGGCGCGCTCGCCGACAAGATCGGCTACACGCCGCTGTTCGGCGCGCTCGGCGCGTTCGACCTGATCGGCGCGACGCTGCTCGTCATCCTCATGCGCGGCGTGACGCGCGATGCCCGTCTGCAACGCGCCGGAAGAGGCGCGGGCAGCGCGGCCTGAACTGACTGAACTGACTGAACTGGAAATACATCATGGCTACGCTGAAGAATCGACCGCGTTTTTCGGTCTCCGAACCTGGCGCCGTGCAAGCGGGCGCAGGACAAGCGGGCGCAGGACAAGCGGGCAAACCGGTCGTGCTGTGCGCCGCCGACGGCGCCCGGATCGAACTGTTCGTGCTTGCCGACGACATCATCCGCGTGCTCGTGCTGCCGAAGGGCGAAGTGCGCGGGCCGCGCACGTGGGCAATCGCGCCCGGTCTGGACGACGTGCCGCTCGAAGGCCGTGACCGGCGCGACCTGACCGGGTTCGAAGCGGCCGCGTTCAGCGCAACCAGCGACGCGGAGCGGCTCGTCGTCGAAACGGCGAAGGTGCGCCTGACGGTCGCGCTCGACGGCGGCTTCTGTTCGTGGGAGATCGCGCGCGACGGCGCGTGGCATCACGTGATGAACGACCGCAAGACGCAGGCGTACAACTTCGGCTGGTGGGACGAGCGCGTCTATCACTATGTCGAGCGGCAGCGCGGCGAAATGTACGTAGGTCTCGGCGAGCGCGCGGGCGCGCTGGATCGCGCGAACCATAGCTACGAAATGCGCAACATCGACGCGATGGGCTACAGCGCGCGTAACACGGACCCGCTCTACAAGCACATCCCGTTCTACGTGACGTGGCAGCCGCAGACCTCGATGGGCTTTGGTCTCTTCTACGACACGCTCGCCGATTGCCGTTTCGACATGGGCCGCGAGCTGGACAACTATCACGGCCACTACCGGCATTTCGTCGCCGGGCATGGCGATCTCGACTACTACTTCATCGCGTCGGCGGATACGCCGCTGCACGCCGTGCGCCGCTTCACGTGGCTCACGGGCCGGCCCGCGCTGATGCCGAAGTGGGGCCTCGGCTATTCCGGCTCGACGATGAGCTACACCGACGCGCCCGACGCGCAGCGCCGCATGGGCGAATTCATCGAGCGTTGCCGCGAGCATGACGTGTTGTGCGATTCGTTCCATCTGTCGTCGGGCTATACGTCGATCGGACCGAAGCGTTACGTGTTCAACTGGAATCACGAAAAATTCCCGGACATCGAAGGGTTCGTGCACGGCTATCTGCGCGAGGGCGTGCGCCTGTGCCCGAACATCAAGCCATGTCTGCTGCAGGATCACCCCGCGTTCGACGAAGCTGCGAAAGCGGGGCTGCTGATCCAGTCGCGCGACGGCGAGCCGACGTGGGTGCAGTTCTGGGACGAAGTCGGCGCGTATCTGGACTTCACGAATCCAAAGACCATCGACTGGTGGAAAGCACGTGTAAAGGACAGCCTGCTGCGCTATGGCATGGCGTCGACGTGGAACGACAACAACGAGTTCGAAATCTGGACACCCGACGCGATCGCGCAAGGCTTCGGCGAACCGTTCCCCGCGCAGCAGGCGAAGGTGCTGCAAACGCAGCTGATGATGCGCGCCTCACGCGACGCGCAACGCGAGCATGCGCCGCAGACGAGGCCGTTCCTCGTGTCGCGTTCGGGCGGCGTCGGCATGCATCGCTATGTGCAGACGTGGTCGGGCGACAATTACACGTCGTGGGAAACGCTGCGCTACAACCTGAAAATGGGCCTCGGGCTCGCGATGTCGGGTGTGTCGAACAGCGGCCACGACATCGGCGGATTTTCGGGTCCGGCGCCCGAGCCGGAACTGCTGTTGCGCTGGGTCGCGTTCGGCATTTTCCTGCCGCGTTTCAGCATCCATTCGTGGAACGACGACGGCACTGTCAACGAACCGTGGATGTATCCCGAAGCGACCAGCACGATCGCGGGCCTCATCAAGCTGCGTTACCGGCTGATTCCGTATCTGTATGAACTGCTATGGCAATCGCATCGCTCGTACGAGCCGGTGCTGCGCCCCATGTTCGCGGAGTTTCCGAACGATCCGCGTTGCCTCGTCGACGGCGACGACATGATGCTCGGTTCGTCGCTGCTCGTGGCGCCCGTCGTCGAGAAGGGGCAGCGCGAGCGCGAGGTCTGGCTGCCGGCTGGCGCGCGCTGGGCGTCGTACTGGAGCGGCGAAGTGTTCGACGGCGGACAGGGCATCACGCAACCCGTGCCGTTCGAACAGCCCGTCATGCTGCTGCGCGAGGGCAGCGTGATTCCGCTGAACATCGCCGAGCAGCACTTCGCGCAACCAGCCGACGAACGCGCGTTCATGGCCGTGCCGTTCGAGGGCACGGGGACCGCGCAAGGCGGCTGCGTCGAAGACGACGGCGAAACGGAAGCCTGGCGCGACGGCGCGCAAGGGCGCTGGAACGTCGCGATCGCCAGCGACGCGAACACGCTGCGCATTTCGATCGAACGCGAAGGGCAGATGCCGTTCGACCAAAGCGAAGTGCAGCTCAGCGTGCCCGCGTCCGACACGCGCGCGGCGACATGCACGAACGGCGCAGTCACGGGCGATACGGTCGTGAACGGCTGGCGCCGTCTCACGCTGCGTCTCGCGAACTGAGCCACGACATCGACACACACCACAAGGGCGGCCGGCAGGCCGCATCACAAGCAGGAGACTCACAAGAATGAAGACTTCGAGATGCACGCGCATGCGTGCAGTGGCCCTCTCATGCCTGCCGTTTGCAGGCGCAGTTCTGTCGACGGGCGCGATGGCGCAAAACAGCGTCACGCTGTACGGCGTCGTCGATAACGCGTTCGCCTACTCGAGCAACCAGCGCGGTCACTCGAACTTCTACATGAGCCAGGGCAACCTGCAGGCGAGCAAGTTCGGTCTGCTGGGCGCGGAGGAACTGGGCGGCGGCACCAAGGCGATCTTCCGGCTGGAAAGCGGCTTCAACTCGCTGACGGGCGCGCAGAGCAGCGCAGGGGTCATCTTCAACCGGCAGGCGTACGTCGGCTTGAGCAACGACCGGTACGGCACGGTGACGCTCGGCCGGCAGTACACGCCGTACTTCAACATGGTCGGCGCGCTCGGGCCGACGGGCGTGCTGACGGGCGCAACGGGCGCGCACCCCGGCGATCTCGATGCACTGGATACGACGCTGCGGTTCAACAATTCGATTGCCTATGCGTCGCCGACCATCGCGGGCCTGTCGTTCGGCGCGCAGTACGGACTCGGCGGCGTGCCGGGCAGCGTGACGAACGGCAGCAATTTCAGCGCGGCGCTTCGCTACGATTACCAGGCGTTTTCGGTGGCGGCGGGCTACGTGAAGCTGAAGGACATCACGACGAGCCAGTCGCTCGGCAGCTTCGCGGTCAATTCGCCCGTGAACAACGGCTACGCGAGCGCGAGCAGCACGCAGATGATCGCGGCCGCCGCCCGCTACAACTTCACCCCCGATCTGATGGTCGGCGTGAACTACTCCAATGTGCAGTACGCGCCGGGTTCGCATTCGCTGTTCGCGAGCGAGGCGGTGTTCAACACGTATGGCGCGATCGCCACCTATCGCTTCACGCCGTCGGTGATCGCGGGCATCGGCTATAGCTATACGCGCGCGAGCAAGGCGAACGGTATCGACGATCCGGCGCAGTATCACCAGATTTCGCTCGAGCAAACCTACAGCCTGTCGAAGCGCACGACGCTCTACGCGCTCGAGGCGTATCAACTGGCGCGCGGCAAGTCGCTGATTGCGTCGGGTTCGGGCACGACGATCGCGGATGCGGTGGCTGTCGTCGGCGATTCGCAGAATACGACCCCGTCTTCGGGGCCGTCGCAGTTCGTCGGGATGGTGGGGATTCGTCACGCGTTCTGAACGCGGCTCGATCTTTGGCGATCTGACGCCGGGCGTCGCGAGAGGGCGACGCCCGGCGTTTTAACGCATGCGGTAGAAAGAGCGAGATCAGCCCGGCATCCGATACACGGCGCAAAGCTTGTTGCCGTCTGGATCTCTCAGGTAGGCGAGGTATACGCCGCCGGGTTGTGGGCCACGCGCGCCGGGCGGATCTTCAACCGATTGCCCGCCATTCGCGACGCCCGCTGCGTGCCAGCGATCGACCTGCTCGGCCGACTGGCAGGAAAATCCGATCGTCCCGCCATTGGCGATCGACGCCGTCTGACCGTCGATTGGCTGCGTAACGAAAAATGCCCCGGTGCCCGTCCGATAGACATAGCGACGGCGGCGCGCGTTGTCGTCGCTGCGACCTTCGCCCGCGCCGAGTATGCCAAGCACGGCGTCATAGAACTGCTTCGCTTTCTCGAGGTCGTTGGAACCGACTACTACGTGATTGAACATTGCGTGCTTCTTCCTTCGATAACCAGATCGTGCGTCCGCGACGCTGAGGCTCGCAGGCGCGGGCGACAAGCATAAACGGGATAGTCGCCTCTTGTCGCCACTGCGTTCCATCAGGCCTCGTTCGTGACAGCCGCATGCACTTCGAGCGAAGCGCCCGTGTTCTTCTGCCACGGCGCTACCGCGAGCACGGAGGCGAGCACCATCAGGCCGCCGCCCATCCAGGCGGACAGCGCCAGATGCTCCCCAAGCCATGCATACGCGAACAACGCGCCGAACGCCGGTTCGCTTCCCATCAGCAGCGACACACGTGTCGGGCTGCTGCGCTTGACGGCGAAGTTTTGCGCGAAGAACGCGAACAGCGTGCAGGCGATCACGAGATAGGCAATGCTCATCCAGAAAACGCGATGTCCCGCCAGTGTCGGCAGCGCGCGCCATTGATCGGGCGCGGCAATGAGCGCAACGATGACGCTGCCGAGCGCGACCGCGCCCGCCTGAAGCGCCGTCACCGACAACGGCGCGAGCGCCGGGTCGCGCATCACACGTTTGGTCACGCACACCATCAACGCGCGAAGCAGCGCTGCCAGCAGAATCAGCGCGTCGCCGGCTGTCGGAACCGACACGCCGCCGCTCACCAATGCGGCACCGGCCAACGACAAGCCGACGGCGATCCACTCGACGGGCAACGGCTTTCTGCGCAACAGCGCCCACTCGACGAGCGGCGTCAGCACGACACACAAGCTGATCAGAAACGCGGCATTCGACGCACGCGTCAGCGATATCCCGAACGTCTCGGCCAGAAAGATGCCTGGCAGCAAGACGCTCGCGCCCAGCGCGCCGACTAACGACGATGCCTTGACATGCCGCAGCGATCGCAAGGCCGGCGACAGCACGACGAACGTCAGCCCGAAGCGCAGCGCGAGCAGCCCCAGCACCGGATAGAACGCGAGCGCGACTTTCACGACCCCATAACTCGTGCCCCAGACCATCGCGACCGCGAGCAGCATCAGATCGGATATCCAGATCAGGTTTCCTTGTTTCGACACGGCAGACCTCTGTTTCTTGTTGAACGGTCCTGATTGTCGAGCGTTGCATGCAAAACTATAATCCGGTCTCGCGGAACATCTTTTATGTCGCGAATGCACAAATGCATGCGTTGATCAGAGGACGACGATGAATCCCACTGAGCTTTTTGCGCTGCTGCCGGACATGGCAACCTTTGCGCGTGTCGTCGACTCCGGCAATTTCTCCGAGGCCGCGCGCCAGCTGGGCAGCACGCCGTCGACGGTAAGCCGGCAGATCAAGCGCCTCGAAGAAGCGCTCGGCACGCGCCTGCTCGAACGGTCGACCCGCAGCATCCGCGTAACGGATTCGGGCGCGCAGGTCTACGGGTACTGCCGCGACATCGTCGGCGCGGCGTCAGGCGCCGTCGACGTCGCCGGGCAAGTGGTCGGCGAGCCGCGCGGCAAGGTCAGCGTGAGTGCGCCGATCGCTTTCGCCCGATCCGTGATCCATCCGCTGATCCCCGGGTTTCTGCGCGACTGGCCCGACGTGGACGTGCAACTGGTGTTCGCCGACCGCGAAATCGATCCATTGCGCGACGATGTCGATATCGTGATCCGGCTGACGCGCTCGCCGCCGTTGGGCCTGGCCGCGCGGCGGCTCGGCACGGTGAAGTGGCTGCTCTGCGCATCTCGCGCCTATCTCGACGCGCGCGGCACACCCGTCGAACCGGGCGATCTCGCCCGCCACGAATGCCTGTATCTCGGCGAAACGGTCGACGACAATCGATGGCATTTCCGGCGCGGCACGCAAACGCAGTCACTCGAAGTGAGCGGCCGTTATATCGCCAACGATGTGGGCGCCCGACTCGATGGCGCGCTGCAGGACTTCGGGATTGCGAGCTTGCCCGACTTCGCCGTGGCCCCGGCACTGGAGCGAGGCGATCTGGTGCAGGTTCTCGCGGACTGGGAGTTCGAGGCGCGTTCGTACATGGGCCCCGTCTGGCTGCTGTATCCGCCAAACCGCTTTCTTCCTTCGAGGGTGCGGGCGTTGATCGATTACCTCGCCAGCCGCTTGAACGACGGCGCGGGCGAGTGACGGCCTGGCCAAACGGCCAATGATCATCAACAGGAATTGCGCAAAAACCTGTATGAATATACAGTGCCGATGTGCGATTACAGAGGAACATGCGTCATGGATATGCGTGTGCATCAACCCGTGGGTCATCCGATGCCGGAGATCGCGGCGTTCGTCGCGAATCTGAAGTCGGCGTTCGGCGAACGGGAAATCGACGAGGCCATCCGTCGCGGCAAGGCGGGTGAGCCGACGTTCTATGCGTGTGAGAATGGACGGTCCGTGGGTACCGCGGGTGCATCCGTGGCGGGCGCGGTCGACGCGCGGGAGAGTGAGCAATGAAAGCAGGTCGTCTGTGGATTGGGCTTGTTGCGCTGACTCTGACTGCTGCGGCGCACGCGGAAAAGTACGTCGAAATCTGGAATCCGCCGGAAGCACGAGGACACGTGGGGGGCTCGCAGGCTCAAAAGCCCTTGCGGCCGCATGCGCAAAAGCCTTCGACACCACGGCTCGCGAGGAAAGTGACTGAACCTGGCAATGCGACTGCCGTGCATGGCGCGTCGTCGGTGGTGTCGAACAAGCGGCCTGGCAACCGGATCATTCCGCGCAAGATCGGTCCAGATGGCAACGTGTTTCGCGTCTGACGGAAGCAGGGGAAGCAGGCCGGCGGCGATCGCTTCAATCCGGGTTGATCCGGCTTGATCCGGTTAATCCGGTTAATCCGGTTAATCCGGGTTATGCGGACAACTTGCTAAACTGCTTGTCCCTGTCCGCCGGGGCGTACGTTTTCCTCTCCGGCACGCTTGCAGCGCAACCACCATCGCACATCGCATCACGCATCATGAGTGCCACCGTCCGCCGTATCGCGCATCTCGACATGGACGCGTTCTACGCATCCGTCGAACTGCTGCGCTATCCGGAACTGCGTGGCAAGCCGGTGGTGATCGGCGGGGGACGCAATGCGGCGCCCGAAACGCTGGCCGACGGCACACGCCGCTTTGCCCGGCTGAAGGACTATGCGGGGCGAGGCGTCGTCACCACTTCGACCTACGAGGCGCGCGCGTTCGGCGTCTTCTCGGCGATGGGCATGATGAAGGCCGCGCAACTCGCGCCGGACGCCATCCTGCTGCCTACCGACTTCGATTCGTATCGCCATTACTCGCGTCTTTTCAAGGCCGAAGTGGCGAAGTTCACGACGCGCATCGAAGACCGCGGCATCGACGAAATCTATATCGATCTCACTGACGTGCCCGGCGATGCCGCCGACATCGGCTCGCGCATCAAACACGCGGTGCGTGCCGCGACGGGCCTGACGTGTTCGATCTGCGTCGCGCCGAACAAGCTGCTGGCCAAAATCGGTTCCGAGCTGGACAAGCCCGACGGCCTGACCATCCTGACGCCCAACGACATTCCGTTGCGCATCTGGCCGCTGGCCGCACGCAAGATCAACGGCATCGGGCCAAAGGCCAGCGAACGGCTCGCCACGCTCGGCATCAATACGGTCGGCGATCTGGCGCATGCGGCGCCGGACCTGCTGCAGTCCAACTTCGGGCTGAAGTATGCGACGTGGCTCACGCACGTCGCGCAGGGCATCGATGAGCGTCCCGTGGTGGTCGAATCGGAGCCGAAGTCGATGAGCCGCGAGACGACCTTCGAACGCGACCTGCATCCGCGCCATGACCGGCCTGCGCTATCGGAGTCGTTCACGCGGCTGTGCGTGCGCGTCGCGGAAGATTTGCAGCGCAAGGGCTATGTCGGACACACGATCGGCATCAAGCTGCGCTTTGACGATTTCTCCACCGTCACGCGAGACCTGACGCTGCCCGTCGCGACATCGGATGCCGCCGCGATCCGGCGAGCAGCCACCGAATGTCTGAAACGCGTTGCGCTAAGCCGCAAGCTGCGGCTGCTCGGCGTGCGTGTGAGCGGCTTGTCGCTGGCAAGCGAACAGGCGCCGCCGCTGCCCGTCCAGGCAGAGTTGCCGTTCACGGCGTGAGACGGGCGCGCGCGCCGCGTCGTCAACTGCGTCGGACCCGCATACCGTTCAGCCGACCCATCGACACACACCACCGCACGATACGCGCCGCAATCGTGCCGCTGAGCGGGCCCGCATCGATTCGCGCGGTCGCCGCGCATTCACCCGTCGCGATGATTTCGACATACGCCTCATACGGCAACACATGACAGCCGCCTTCGTGAAGAACGACCGACACCTTGGGCGCATCGCCGAGCAGCCAGTCGAGCGAGCCGTCGCGATAGCTCAGCCGCAGCGTGCCGTTCAGCACGATGATTGCGCTGCCGCGTTTGAACCAGTTCGCGTGGATCTGTCCGGGGGCGTATGGTTGGTCGAAGGGTTTCATCGCAAGCTCACAGTTCAAACGTTCAAACGCGGGTCAACGGAGCGGCCCAAAAGAATCGAGGGCCACGTCGACAGCGTAAAGATCGCTTGCGCAACACAACAGACTCACGGCTTTAGAATCTGTACCGATACAGGAACCTGTTTTTCCGCTCTGTTCCGGTCTGAATTGCCGCGGTCTGTATCTGGCGATCTGTCCTTGCAGCACGCACGATCCATCGGATGACTCTGTTGAACGACGAACCTCTTCTTACGCACGACGAAACGGAATGCCTCGCGGATCCTCGATCCGGCGCGCCGCTCTATGAACGGCTCGCCGAGCACTATCGCCGCGTGATCGCGTCGGGGACGCTCGCGCCCGGCGACCGGATGCCATCGGTGCGCGCGCTGATGAGCCAGCATCGCGTGAGTCTGTCGACGGCGATTCAGGTGTTCCGGCGTCTCGAAGACGGCGGCTGGCTGCAGGCGCGGCCGCGCGCCGGCTACTTCGTACGACGTCCGGGCGCGTCGAAACTGGCTACCGTCGCCGAGCCCGACATCCCGGCACTCCCCGAGCCTGCGCGCTATGTCGGTTTGCACGAGCGCATCTCGCGCGTGATCGAGCGTGCGCAGGCGTTTCCGGAGGCGCTCAATCTCGGCGGCGCGACGGCGGACGCCGCGCTCTATCCGACCGGGCGGCTGCAGGCGCTGGCATCGCGCATCCTGCGCCACAAGCCGACGCTGCTGACGGAAGTCGGCGAAGATGGCGGCGCGGCGGAACTCAGGCAGGCCGTCGCGAAGCGCGCGTTGTCGTCGGGCGTGACCGTCTCGCCCGACGACGTGCTCGTGACGAGCGGCGGCGTCGAAGCCGTGAACCTCGCGTTGCGCGCCGTCGCGCAACCGGGCGACACGATCGCCGTCGAATCGCCGGCATTTTTCGGTCTGTTGCAGATACTCGAAAGCCTCGGGCTGCGCGCGCTCGAAATTCCGACCAGCCCGACCACGGGCCTGTCGCTCGAAGCGCTGGACATCGCGCTGACCGCGTGCCCGGATCTCAAGGCGCTCGTCGTCGTGCCGAACCTGCAGAATCCGCTCGGCTGCGTGATGCCGGATGCACGCAAGGCCGAACTCGTCGAGTTGTGCGCGCGCCGCGGCATCGCGCTGATCGAGGATGAGCCGTATCGCGAGCTGATCGAACCGGCGCAACGGGCGCTGCGGGCGCAACCGGCGCGGCCGCTGAAGTCGTGGGATCGCGATGGCGGCGTGATCTACTGCGCGTCGCTGAACAAGGTGCTCGCGCCGGGCATGCGGCTCGGCTGGATGTCGTCGGGGCGCTGGCACGCGCGCGTGCGGCTGCTGAAGTTCGCGCAGACGCGTCATAACGAATCGCTGGCGCAGTTCGTGGCCGCGGAATTCATCGGCTCGGGCGCCTACGACCGGCATCTGCACCGCTTGCGCGAGAAGCTGCGCGTGCAGCGCGAGGCGAGTGCGGACGCCATCGGCCGTTATTTCCCCACTGGCACACGGCTGAATCTGCCGCCGGGCGGGTTGCTGCTGTGGGTCGCGCTGCCGGACGGCAAATCGTCGGATGCGCTGTTCGAAGCAGCCTTGCCGCACGGCATCCGCATTGCGCCGGGCTCGATCTTCTCGAATTCGGAGCGGTTTCGCTCGTTCATCCGCCTCAGCTGCCCCGCGCCGTTCGATGAGCGGATGGACGCCGCGTTTCGTCAACTCGGCCGTCTGGCTGCCGACCTCGGCTGAACATGACGCGCCTCGCATGAGCGGGGCGCGTCGCTTCATCCGTCACCGCGTTGTCACGATGCGCGTCTACTTTCGAAACGAATCCCATACAAAACTTTCAGCGAGCGGTCTCGCATCGGATCAGAGCCAGGCTCCAACCGCGCCGCTCCGTCCGGCAAAAGGAGGTGAATCATGAAACTCGCATGGCTCGCGGCGGCAGGCCTGATCGGCGCGCTGTCGTTTTCCTTCGCGCACGCAGCCGACGTCACGGGCGCAGGCAGCACCTTCGCCGCGCCGATCTACACGAAATGGGCCGATGCCTATCAGAAGACGGGCGGCGGCCGCATCAATTACCAGGGCATCGGCTCGTCGGGCGGCATCAAGCAGGTGCTGGCGAAGACCGTCGACTTCGCCGGTTCCGACGCGCCGCTGAAAGACGACGAACTCGCGAAAGACGGCCTGTTCCAGTTTCCGACCGTGGTCGGCGGCGTGGTGCCCGTGGTCAATCTGCCCGGCATGAAGCCAGGGTCGCTGGTGCTGTCGGGCCCCGTGCTCGGCGATATCTACCTGGGCAAGATCAAGAAGTGGAACGACCCGGCCATCGCCGCGCTCAATTCGGGCACGAAGCTGCCCGACACCGACATCGCCGTCGTGCGCCGCGCCGACGGCTCCGGCACGAGCTTCATCTGGACGCACTATCTCGCGCAGGTGAACCCAGACTGGAAGAGCAAGGTGGGCGAAGGCACGACCGTCAACTGGCCGACGGGCACGGGCGGCAAGGGCAATGACGGCGTCGCGGCGTTCGTGCAGCGGCTGCCGGGCGCGATCGGTTATGTGGAGTGGGCGTACGCGAAGCAGAACAAGATGACCTACACGTCGCTGAAGAACTCGGCGGGCGCCGTCGTCGAGCCGAAGACGGAGAGCTTCAAGGCGGCAGCAGCGGGCGCCGAATGGTCGAAGTCGTTCTATCAGATCCTCACCGACGAGCCGGGCAAGGATGCGTGGCCCGTCGTCGGCGCGACATTCGTGCTGGTGCATTCGGCGCAGGACAAGCCGGACCGCGCCAAGGAAACCCTCAAGTTTTTCGACTGGGCGTTCAGGAACGGCAACCAGACGGCGCAGGAACTCGACTACATCACGCTGCCGGATGCCGTCGTGTCGGAGATTCGCACGCAATGGAAGGCGAAGGTCAAGGACGCATCGGGCAAGCCGATCGCCGATTGATCGGATCAAACGATACAAAAACGGGCCGGCGCGCAATCACGCCGGCCGTCATTGAACAGTAACGGGGCATCGCGATAATGCGAATCCTGGCCTGAGAGCAATCGGAACGGGCGTGAAGCGCGGCGTCGGCTAGCTGCGGCGAAGCGCTACCGCCAGCCATTCCGTTTGAAGCCAGAGACGTACCAATGACCATTCCCATGCTGACCACACACCGAGGCTATCGCCTGCAAGCCAGCGCTGCTGTTGGCGACGACGGTATGCACGCAGCCGACCTGACCATCGAAAAGCCGGGTCTGCCGCCTCGCATCTTCAATGCACTCGACTTCTTCTACGACGGCGAACAGGCGCTCAAGTACGCGACTGCCTGGGGCCGCATCTGGGTCGACATGAAGGGCTGACCCGCGGCGTGGCCCGGAGCACCTCGCGCCCGACGCGGCTCGCCGAAGAAGCGTCGGCCGCCGCGCAGTCGATGGCGGAACAGGCGCGCGCGCTGCGCGAAGCCGTCGCCGTGTTCACGACGCCCGACGCAGACGCTTGGCACGCGCGATAAATTCATACGATTAGCAGCGCGAAGCACCCCAAAATTGCCGAGTGTATGCCTGCGCACACTGTCAATTTTGCGACGCTCGACCCATGCGTTTATGCCCTATAAGATGGCGCGTGACGCAACACGTCTATTTGCTGGCCGATTTTGCATCGGGCCGGCGGTCCGATTCGTATGACGAACGAGGTGCAGGCCCTACCTGCACGATGGACGCCTCGCCGCCGTCGCGTACCGCGCCGCCACGCGCCTGATTCCTTCGAACACAGACGGCTTGCCGGGAAGGGCTGCCCGGCGCATGAGAGGGACGTGGCATGTTGAACAAGTTGATCGACATCGCGAGACACATTCGACGCAGCGAGCGCTTCAAACATTCGATCAGCACACCGGGCCGCATCACGCTGCACGCGCAGCAACGTCTGAATCGCGGCTACTTCGCGATCGAGATTCGCGCGCATTCGGGTTTCTTCTCGGTCATGCAGATGGTGCTGTTCATCCTGATGTACTGCGACGAGAAATGCCTCACGCCGCTCATCTCCGCACGCGGCGGCATTTACGGCGATTCCGAAGGCCAGGTCGACTGGTTCGGTGAATACTTCGATACCGTCGGTGTGCCGGCGTCGCCGGCATCGAACCGGCGGCTTCGGACGTCGGTCGTGCACGATCTGGGCGGACTCGGATTTCGCCGCCGCTACGAACCGAAGCTCGAACTGCGCCACGCGAGCGCACTGTTCCGCGCGCATTATCAGCCGACCGCGCCCATGCGCGCGGAAGTCGAGACGATTCGCAGGCGCCTCGGCATCGGCGCGGCGACGCTCGGCGTGCATTTTCGCGGCACCGACAAGAAGCTCGAAGCGCACACCATCGGTTGGGAAGACTTCTGCCGGCTGATCGAGCGCACGCTCGCCGAAGAACGGCAACTGACGAACATCTTCGTGTCGAGCGACGAACAGGCCTTCCTCGACTACTTCGTCAAGCGGGACTTCCCGGTGCCCGTCAGCGTCGCGCCCGCCAGGCTGCTCGCGACGGGCGGCACACCCGTGCATTTCAGCGGACATCCGGGGCTCGCGATCGGCCGCGAGGCGCTCGTTGCGAGTTTGCTGCTGGCGAGCTGCGGATATCTGCTGAAGACGCCGTCGTACCTGTCGGCATGGTCGAAAATCTTCAATCCTTCGCTGCCCGTCAAACTGGCCGTGCCGCCGCGCGAAGGCGCGTTCTGGTTTCCGGACAGCCAGATCTGGACCGAGCAGCAACTGCGTCGTCACGATGCAGTCGAACCGGGCGTGCGGGTGCCCGACCAGAAAACCGCCTGAACTTCGCGGCGCACGCCGCTCGCTGAACCGCACGGCCGGGCGCGTTATGCGGCCTGGCCCACAACGGCGCTTAAAAGCTGGCCTTTGGCTGCGTACGCAACCGGCCGGCGCGCTCGCGCTCGCGTAGAATCATCACAAAATACCAGCACGGCAATCGGGAAGGGCGTGAAGATTCACAGTCATTACGACAATCTGAAGGTCTCGCGGGATGCTCCTCAAGAGGTGATCCGCGCGGCCTACAAGACCTTGAGTCAGAAATATCATCCTGACCGGCGGATCGACGATCCCGATGCCGAGCGGGTGATGAAGATCATCAACGCGTCCTATGCGGTGCTAAGCGATCCCGTGCAGCGCAAGGAGCACGACGAGTGGCTCGCGCGCAAGGAACGTGAAGCGGCGGCAGCGGCTGCACCGCCTCCGCCGCTGCGTTCCGCAGCGTCGTCACAGCCAAAGAGTCAGCAAAAAGGTCAGCAAAAGGGTCAGCAAACTGCGCGGCAGACCAGCTGGCAGGCGGCCGCGCAGACGAAGCGCGAGTCCGCGCCGCGCCCGCAGCCCCGTTCGAGCGCGTGGACCTCGCAGGCGCGCGTCGATCCGCGTGCCGCGCAGACCAGGCCGCGCGCGGCAGCGGGCTTTTCACTGCGCAGGATTTCGCTGCGCAGCTGGATCGCGATCGGCGTCTGCGCATTCTTCGGTTATGTCGCGATTTCGGAGTCGATGACGCCGTGGCCGTTCACGCGCAACACGTCCACGTCGTATGGATCGCCGTATGGCTCGCCCTATGCCCGCGATCACGCGGATGCTGACGGCAAGCGGCGCGCGCTGGCGGCGATGTCGTCGGCACAGGCGGCGACCTCACCGTGGACCAACGACGTCTCCGTCGCCAGCAGCGATGCTTCGTCTGCCCGGCCGACCTTCGCAAGGCCGGCGCTCGGGCCGAACGGACTGCCCTGGCCGTCGACGGCGTCGTATCTCGACGGCATGCCTGTCGGCGCGGACGGCGGCCATTCGTCCGTCACGATCGACAATACGTCGAACCGTTTCGACGTGTTCGCGAAGCTCGTCTTCAACGCGTCGGTGTTCGACCAGCCGGTGCGGCACTTCTTCATTCCGGCGGGCAAGAGCTTCACGCTGGCGGGCGTGGCGCCGGGCAGCTACGACGTCCGCTATCAGAACCTCGACGACGGCGGCCTGTACAAGTCACAGAATTTCGCCGTTACCGAACAGGACAGCGGCAACGGCGTCGACGCGACGAACGTCAGCATCACGCTGTACGCGGTGCCGGGCGCCGTGCAGCCGACGACGATCGGCCGCGGCGACTTCTAGTCACGCCCGTCATCGGCGGCCGCACCGCGTTTCACTGCAGTGTTTCGCCGCCTCGCACCACCACGCTCTGCTTGCCGTCGATGCTGACGGGCACGTCGCCGTGCACCGTCGCGCGCCGCACGACGCGATGCGCGTCGCCGTAGTCGTTGATCGCGTAATGCTGGGTCGCGCGGTTGTCCCAGATCGCCACGTCGCCTTGCGTCCAGTTCCAGCGCACCGTGTTTTCGAGCCGCGTGACGTGGTCATGGAAGACCTGCAGCAGATGCGCCGATTCGCTCGCCGGGAGACCCTTCAGACGCTGCACGAAATGACCGAGCACGAGCGAGCGCTCGCCCGTTTCGGGATGCACGCGCACGACGGGATGCTCCGTTTCGTAGACCGTCGACGTGAACACTTCGCGATAGCGCTTCAGCTGCTCGCCGTCGGCATTCGCGTGCGACGACGCGTAGTCGTACGCATTCGTGTGCAGCGCCCACAGCGTGTCGGCCAGCCGGCGCAGGGGCTCGGGCAGATGCTCGTACGCGGCAGCCGTGTTGGCCCACACCGTGTCGCCGCCATAGGGCGGAATCACGACCGCGCGCAGGATCGAAATCTTCGGATACGCGTCGACGAAGGTGACGTCCGTATGCCACGAGTTCGCCCGCGCGCCGTGCTGCGAGTCGAGTTCGAGCAGATGCCGGCTGCCGTCGACGGACGGCACGGTCGGATGTGCGACAGTCTCGCCGAAGCGCCGCGCAAAGGCTTCCTGGCCGGCGTCGTCGAGATGCTGCTGGCCGCGGAAGAACAGCACCTTGTGCCTGAGGAGCGCGGCGTGGATGGCATCGAAGGTCTGTGCATCGATCGCGCCGGACAGCTTGATGCCCCGGATCTCGGCGCCGATGCGCCCGGCTACGCGGCGCACGTCGAGCGTTTCGGGCGCCGCATGCGCGGCGATGGCGCCCGCGTTCGACGAGGCAAGGGCCGTTTGCGTATTCGACATCTGACGTCTCCATGTATAGGGGAGCGTTCATTCAAGCAGCCCGCCCGCACAAAGGGAACTGACGATTCATGCGAACGTGTCCACGCAGACTGCGCTATCGATAGTGCGATTCGTGCTATGGACGATGCATGGCGGGCCTGACGGGCGCGCGCATGCGACAGCGCTTTCCCGTCCCGGCAATCGAGCCTTCGACGGGAAAGCGCATGGTTTGAAAAGCGCGCCGACGCATTACTGTGGCGCCATCTCCGCGAGCTTGAGACGCTCGCGCGTACGCGGGCTTTCGTAGATGGTGCGCGCTCCCGGCATGTACCACGCCGAGTGCAGCATCCGGATGAACATCGCTTCGGCGTCGGCGATGTGGCCGTCGGCCTGCGCGCCTTCCTCGCACAGCGCGATGATCTCGCGGCGCAGACGCCAGTCCTTGATGTCCTGCGCGAGACCAAAGATCACGGCAGGGTCGAGGCGGCACGTGTCGCCCCAGTTCAGATAGGCGGTTGTCGTCAGGTCTTCGCACATCTGCTGCATGACCGCGAGGAATTGCGCGCGGCTGATGTTCAGACGCTCTTCCATGCCGTAACGGTCCAGCGCTTCCAGTTCGTCGATACCCACGTGTCCGTCCGACAGCAGGCAGGCGGCCACGAGGCGGGCTGCCGCCTCGGGACTGTCGCTTCGATAGTGACGCATTGCAGATCTCCTTTCCTTTGCTTCGATTCGATCGATGACGTTCGACGGCGTGTGTTATGCAATCCAGTCGCGCGGCATGACGCTCGAGTGCACGTGGAACGGATAGTCGGCGTCGTCGGTCATGCGCATGCGGCGTTCGAGCTCGGCAAGATCCGGCGACGACGCGAGCCAGGCTTCGCGTTCGCTTTCGCGTGAGTGGGTGAGCAGCGTGCCGAAACGGCGTGCGATTTCGCTAAACATGGTGTTCTCCTTCAGTAGTGCCATGAGAGATGAGCTCGCCGGTCAACCGTGTTTGCGGGTCGGCGCGGCGGCGTGCTTGCGATGCGCGGGCTGGGTTTCAAGTGCCTTGAGTCGCCTGAGATCGGGACGCTGCATCGACGGAATGCATCGTAGGCGGGCTGAATTAGCGGGAAATGAGAGCGATGCGAGGCGCTGTTCTTCGTGCGATGACCCGCTGTATCAAGACGTGATGCAACGCGTGGGACGCGCTAATTCTTCGCTCACTCTCGACGCACAGAATGCGAATCAACCGATGCGTCAATGACACGGCATCGGATGTCAAGGAGAACAACATGAAAGGGATTCGCCACGTTGCCGTCGCCGCTGTGCCCGGCTTAGGGCTCGTGAGCGCCGCGCAGGCGCATGTGTTCGTCGGCGTCGGCATCGCGCCGGTCGTCGCACCCGTGGTGCCCGTGGTTCCGATGGCGCCTGTCGTGCCCGTGTATGCGCCACCGCCGCCTGTGGTGTACGCGCCGCCTCCGCCCGTCTATGCGCCACCCGTCGTGGTCGGCTACTGGGGCCGTCCGCATTGGGGCTATCGCGGCTACTACGGCTATTGGCGCTGAGCGGCACGACATGCGCCACGCCCTGGATTCACCACGAACATCGTCGACAGGAGCACACATCATGCACTCGAAACACATCGCTACGATCGCCGCCGCAGCCTGCGTGCTGTCTTTCGTTTGCGGATGCGCGGTCGCTCACGAGGGTTATTTCCTGAGCCGCCATCCCATCATCGCCGCGGCCGATTTCGACTCGCAGCAGGCAATCGAACAGATGCGTGCCGCGCAGCGCGCCAACAGCGACGACATGGGCGGCCATGCGGGACGCGCGATCCAGTTGCTGCAGGACGCGCGCCAGGAAATGCAGGCCGCTGCCGGAGCAGCGCATTGATGTACAGCAGGAGCGCGCCGAAACGGCCGCTAATTCATGGCTAATTGTCGGGCTCTACGATGTGCTTCATCGCAAGGGCTCACCTGATGAACTTCTGGAGGGAAACATCATGAAAACGCTGATTCAAACCGCTGCCGTCGCTATGGCACTCGCATTGCCCGTCGCTGCGTTCGCGCAATCGAATGCACCCGTCACGCGTGCCGATGTGCAGGCGCAACTCGAGCAACTTGAAAGCGCGGGCTACAACCCGGCGGCCGACAAGGTGCATTATCCGGCGGGCATCGAAGCCGCCCAGGCGCGCATCGATGCGCAGCACACGGACGGATACGGCGGCGTCGCGGACGGCTCGTCGCAAGCGGGCGCGGGTTTTCATCCGCAATACGACGTCGGGATGAAGTCGATCTATGTCGGACATTGAGGGCTTGCGGAACACCTCGATCCGCACGATGAAAACCGCGGGCGCGCAGAGCAATCTGCGCGTCCGCATCATTGATTCCGCAACCAGGAGCGCGCGCCGTGCGGTGTAGAATCGGCTCGCCGAAAGGCTCGCCAAAAGGCTCGCCCAAGGGCGCGGCAAAAGGCTCGCCCGACGCCTTGCCAGA